>CAYFGX010000001.1:0-1136 GCA_964342405.1 uncultured Verrucomicrobiota bacterium
CCACGCCCCACACCCACTCGCGCCGGATGTGCCAGGGCCTTACTGTCGTCACCATCATCTTCACCCTCTGTCTCTTTCAAACTGCCCAAGGCCAATCCTGGGTCCCTGACCGACACGGGGTTCCCGAATGGGAAAATAGTCCGCTGTTCAAAACAGACGTCTTCACTTTTGTCCGAATCAAGTACTCCTCGAGTCGAGGAGGTGGCTATTGGGGACGACGAGGCAAGTGGGCCATTGATTATCCCGAAAGCGATCTCAATTTCTCCTATCGCCTCCAAGAAATGACCTCTCTCAAGGTCGATCCAAACGGCAAGATTCTCGAACTGACCGACCCCGAACTTTTCCATCATCCCTTCGTTTACCTTATCGAGCCAGGCGACCTTCATTTCAGCGATGATGAAGTGAGATCCCTTCGCAAGTATCTTTTAGGTGGCGGATTCATGATGGTTGACGACTTCTGGGGCGAAGAGGAATGGTTCAACTTCTACCGCCAGATCAAGCGAGTCTTCCCCGATCGGGAACCGCAAGAGCTTCCGCTCTCTCACCCCATTTTCAACTGTGTCTTTCCGCTCGACGAAAAACCCCAAATCCCCAACGTGGGCCTTGGGATGGAAAGTCGCTACCACGGAATCACGTGGGAACAATGGGACGCCAAGGAGGTTCACTACAAAGGCATATTTGATGATAACAACCGACTGATGGCAGTCATTTGCCACAATACCGACCTCGGCGATGGATGGGAGTGGGAGGGTTATAATGAGTATTTCTTTCGGGAGTTTTCAGAAAAGAAAGCCTATCCTCTCGGAATTAACATTGTCGTCTACGCGCTAACTCACTAACACAAGAGCAACCAGCAGTAACCGACTCTCGAGAAAAGCAGTCTAACCGAATAGAGCGAACATTTTCACCAAAGAGAAATTTTGGTGACCAAATCACGCAGAAAGGATCCTAGTGGAAGCAGCGACAGGAAGCGGAACCAGCGAACAACAGACCGTAGAACAGATTTTTCAAGGCCGGAACCAGATTGAGCAAGAGCTCAACAAGGTCATCATTGGTCAAAAAGAGGCCATCGAACAGATCCTGATCGCTCTCTTCGCCGGCGGCCATTGCTTGATTACCGGCGCGCCAGGTCTGGC
>CAYFGX010000001.1:1236-4972 GCA_964342405.1 uncultured Verrucomicrobiota bacterium
GATTTCGCCCTTGTTCACAGGAGAAGACGTTCTGCGCTTCCAAGAATTGATCAAGAAAGTCCCCATTGCCTCGGACATCGTGCGCTACGCTGTTCGCCTTGCAGCCGCCTCAAGACCCAATCAAGAAAACACCCCAGAATTCGCCCAAAAATACGTCAGTTGGGGAGCCGGCTTGCGTGCCGCGCAGTTCCTTGTTCTTGGCGCGAAGGTTCGGGCTCTACTCCAAAACCGAGCCCACGTGATCCAAGAGGATATTCAAGCCCTCGCCAAGCCCTCATTGAGACACCGCATTTTGGTCAACTACCGAGCCGAGGCTGAAAACATCGATGTGGATCAATTGATCGAACGCCTCATTGAGTCCGTTAAGGCGTAGCGAGACACGATTTCTAACGACTAACCAGGACAGGTTACCCATTGGACAAAGACGGCAGCGGCACATTGGTATCGGACAGCATGGTGAGCCCAAAGGCTCTCATGGCGATCAAGAACCTCGAACTGCGAGCCAAGGTCGTGGTGGAGGGTTTCTGGAATGGACTGCATCGAAGTCCATTCCATGGTTTCTCCGTTGAGTTCAGCGAATATCGCCAATACTCCCCTGGCGACGATCCGAGATATCTCGATTGGAAACTCTTCGCTCGCAGTGACCGCTATTACATCAAGAAATTCGAAGATGAAACCAATCTCCGCTGCCATCTTCTCGTGGATCAAAGCCGTTCGATGGAGTTCGGGAGCCTTGACTACAACAAGTTCGACTACACCAACACGCTGGCAGCTACGCTGAGCTACTTTCTTTATCAACAAGGCGATGCGGTCGGTTTACTCTCCTTCTCGGACGAGATTCACGACTATCTCCCGGCGCGCAATCGAACGGGTCACCTTCGCCGAATCATGCTCTCGCTAGAGCAGGCTCCTCAGGGAAAATCCACCGATTTGGAAACGCCGCTTCAACGCATTCTGGAGCTGGTTAGGAAGCGAGGGCTGGTGGTCATCATATCCGATCTCCTCGCCCCCATAGAGGCCCTCGAAAACCGTCTCACCTCGATCCGGGCCTGCGGGCACGAAGTCCAAGTATTCCAGGTTCTCGATCCGGCGGAGCGAAACTTCACCTTCGATCAAGCAAACCTTTTCCAGGATGTAGAAACCGGAAAAGAAATCTACATCGACCCTCAGCAAGCCCGCAAAGGCTACCTTGATCGACTGGAGAATCATCTCGACCAGGTCAAAGCGGTCTGTGAGCAAAACGGCATCGGATATCGCTTTCTGACCACTGACCAACCCTTAGAGCTTCAACTCTTCGACTTCCTAAAGGGGCGCATCAAGAAAAACCAGGTTTCGATCCGATAAGGGGCTCCCTCAATGAATTTTCTCTACCCTCTATTTCTTGCCGGTGGACTCGCCGTCGTCCTTCCGATCGTTTTCCATCTGATTCGGAGATCGACGAAGACGAAGGTGCCCTTCAGTACGCTTCGCTTTCTTGAACCCACCCCTCCGCGACTCACAAAAAAAAGCCGACTCGAACATCTTTGGCTTCTTTTGCTCCGATGCCTGATTCTGCTTTTGCTCGCCTTCGCTTTCGCCCGTCCGTACATCGAGCAGGCCCTGGATTCACCTGAAACCCTTCAGAATTCCCAACGGACCCTATTCCTAGTCGATTCAAGTGCTAGCATGCGAAGATCCGGCGCCTGGGATCGGGCACAAAGCCTTCTTTCGGAACAAGTGAACGAAATCGAAGTAGATTCACTTGCGGCCGCCTACACCTTCGATAACCAGGTCCGCCCCATTGTCACCTTCGAACAATGGCACAATGCCTCAAGGGCAGATCGTAGCATCCAGATCATCAATCAGACCAAAACGAAAGAGCCCTCCTGGAAAGCCACACACTTAGGCAACGCGTTGATCACCGCCATCGACCTCCTCGAGGAGTCCACCCGTATCGGTGACTACAACAAGGATGCTCAGGATTGGCGAATTATCGTGATTGGAGATCTCCAATCCGGAATGCTTCTCGACGGAATCCAAGGCTTTGAGTGGCCGAAAGGATGCATCGTAGAATTCCATCCAATCGAAGTCGACGGGACCTCGAACGCCGGCATCCATGCCGTTCCAAATCTTAGCGGCTACGCAAGCCTCGTCGAAAGCGAAGGAGCCCGCGTCCGCATTTCGAACACTTCCCAATCAGAGTCTGAAACGTTCAAGTATGGGTGGGTCAAAACTCCCACAGACTCGAGCGTCGTCTCTGAGACGGACATCTACCTTCCGCCAGGCAAGAGTCGCGTCGTTGACGCCCCCCAAGAACCCACCGACTTCACCCCTGATATCCTGCGCATCAGTGGAGATGATCATAGCTTTGACAACACCGCCTGGCGAGTTCCGCTCCGGGCGCGCCAAAGCCAAGTACTCTACTTCGGCAAAGGGGCAGCCAACGACTCTAACGAACTACTTTATTACCTACAGAAAGCCTTCCAGCAGACCCTTCGCCACGAAGTAAGCGTCTCAATCGTCTCTCCCGACCAGCCCTTACTTGAAGCGACCCTCGAAAACACTCGCCTCGTCGTGGTTGGGGCCCCGCTTTCCGATCAGGTCGCTGGCCAAATTCGCCAGCTTGTTGAAGCCGGTACAACAGCCCTCATGCCGCTCCATACTGTTCAGATGCAAGACACCTTACGGTCGCTCACCCAAGATTCGGCCCTCACTCTGACTGAAGGAAACAACAAACGTTACGCACTGTTTGGAGAGATCGACTTCAAGCACCCGCTCTTCAATTCTTTTGCGGACCCGCGGTTTAGCGACTTCACTAAAATTCATTTCTGGAATCACACACACCTCGAACTCGAGGGCCACGAGACAGCGCGCGTCATCGCTCAATTCGACAATCAACTTCCCGCAATCACGCAATTCCCGCTTGGCCAAGGAGCGCTATTCGCGACCTCGTTCGGTTGGCAACCCCAACTCAGTCAATTCGCCCTTTCGACCAAGTTCGTCCCATTCCTCTACTCACTCCTCGACTTCGAACAAGGGATCCATGAAGTCAAGTCACACTACATTGTGGGTGAGGAGGTCGATCTCACTTCGCTCACTGAAGTTACCGAGTTGTCGATCGAAACTCCGGACGGAGAAACCAAGGGACTCAACACGAATCACTCATTCAACGAAACCTCCGTTCCGGGCATCTATACGATCAACACAGGAACATCCCCCATTCGTTTTGCCGTCAACCTCCACCCGGCTGAAAGCGACACCGCCCCTATTCTGGACGAAACCTTAACCGGCCTCGGAATCCCAAGAGGTAATGCAGACGAGGCCGAGAACATCAACCCCATCGTTGAGGAAGCCCGGCGAAAACTCAAAGCTGCCGAAATCGAGAGCAGTCAGAAGTACTGGAAATGGATCGTGATTGCTGCGCTGGTCTTCGCGACACTTGAAACTCTGGCTGCCGGAATCCTCGCACGAAGAGCCAGCCCCAGCATCTAGAGCCCAACCATTCACTGAAGATCACTGCCCCCGAATCCGCCTGGATGAAACACAGTGGAGAAGCGACCTAGGTGAGTTTGTGTTTCGCAGAACAGTAAAAAATCTAGAAGCGGTTACAAAAAGACGCTTTCACAAGGCATAGCTTGAAAGTTCTGAGAGTGCCTCTTGTCACACACCAATCTCACAGATCACCCTTGAGCGCAACTTGGCCCCCACCCAAAGGTTCTTTTTCGATATCGACCGGCCGCCCAGCCGAAAGCCAAAA
>CAYFGX010000001.1:5072-87926 GCA_964342405.1 uncultured Verrucomicrobiota bacterium
CCAAAATCTCAGAAATCGAGAACAACAAAGTAGAGATTCGAGTGTATTTCCCGTTCACAATAGCTACGAAACTAGTTGGTCGCGACGAAGACCGACTCTCAGTCAAACCAGCCCACACTTGCACCGGCCAATCAAAACTACTAACGTTGCACTATGCAAACAGATCTCTTAGAGACTGCATCAAAACTACCAGTAAGGGAGCGAATCGAGCTGGCCGAGGCCCTCTGGGAAAGTGTTGTCACCGAGGGCAATACTCCCGCAACTCCGAGTTCTCAAATCGACGAACTGGAACGCCGGCTCCAGACCCATCGAGAGAATCCCGATGATACAGTGCCTGCAGATCAGGTATTTTCGGAAGCGCGCAAGCGGATCTCAGAAAGTAAGTAATGCTCCAAGCAACATTCCGTTCCATTGCTCAGCTTGAGTTTCATGAAGCGGCAGCTTGGTATGAGGACAAATGTCCTGGATTGGGACTACAATTCATCGAATCGGTCGAGAACCTAGTCTACCAGATTTCACGCAATCCGGAAATCTATCCCAAAGTCACCAGTCAGACTCAAAGAGCCATTCTACGCCGATTCCCTTACACCATTCATTTCATCGTCGAAGCCGATCAAATCGTGATACTCGCGGTATTCCATGCAAGCCGCAACCCAACTCACCTGCAAGACCGCAATTAGTATAGAACTCGAACCGTCGGCTTTGTAGGCTAAGTCGAAATCGCAGAATCGGTCGCTTCCATTACTGAATCTGAGAGGAAGAGACGATTCAGTAGAATCAGATCCTGTGGGTCGCGAATTCTAACTTGCCCAATGTTGCCGCGCTAGTGGGATCTTCGTAACATCCGCCGCATGAATCTGTTGCTCCAGCTGCTCGCCCAACTCCTGCGGTGCGTCGCCCTCCTCTGCAAAAGAAGGATGGTCTGAAGGCTGTTGTCGCCCAGAATCTCCTACTCAAACAGCAACTCATCGTCCTCAATCGGGGGCGGAAACGTGGCCCTTCTGTTTCCCCGCTACATCGGATCTGGCTTGGATTCTTGTCGATGTTTTTGTCGACCGGGCGACTTCAACAGACGGCCGTTGCTTTTAGGCCTTCAACGTTCCTTAGGTTCAAAAAATTCCTCGTTCACCAGAAATATCGATTCCTGTTTTCGAGCGGGAAACAATCAAAGCCCGGGCCAAAAAGTCCAAGTGCTGAAGGATGATTCGAGGTATCAATCCCCAATTCTAGGCGAACGCTCACGAACCACTAATGTTCCTGTGGTTCTGAGATCGAAAGGAAGGATAGTTGATTGCTCAACTCGCCACCGCTTTCATCCTGGAGCGCTGTGGGGTAGTCCCCAGTGAAACAATGGTCTGTGTATTGAGGACATTCAGAGTTTCTGCCTCCTTCGCAGCCTAGTGCCCGGTAGATGCCTTCGATAGATAGGAAAGCGAGACTGTCAGCACCAAGGTAATCGCACATCTCAGCCACACTCTTCGACGATGCTAACAGCTGACTTCTACTGGGCGTATCAATGCCGTAAAAGTCTGGATGCGTGATCGGTGGAGACGAAACTCTGAAATGAATCTCTTTGGCCCCCGCTTCTCTCATCATCTGAACAATCTTCACAGATGTCGTCCCACGAACGATGGAGTCATCAATCAAAACCACTCGTTTACCGTCGACTAGCGTTCGATTCGCGTTGTGCTTGAGCCGCACGCCAAGAGAACGAATCGACTGCTTGGGCTGAATGAACGTTCTCCCCACATAATGGTTGCGAGTGATTCCCAACTCGAAGGGTATTCCAGCCCGTTCAGCATAACCGATCGCGGACGGCACTCCTGAATCAGGAACAGGGATCACCATATCCGCAGGGACATGACTTTCATCTGCTAGTTCATGTCCAAAACCTTTACGGCATTCGTAAACACTCTTGCCCCCGACAATACTATCCGGACGAGCAAAGTAGATGTACTCGAAAATACAAGGTCGCTCAGGCTTTTCTGGAAACGGTTTATGGCTCTCGATCCCAGTTTCAGAGATGACGACGACCTCCCCATTTTCCACCTCTCGAATAAACTCTGCGCCGACGATATCAAGGGCGCAGGTTTCGGACGCTAAAATGTAGCTATCGTTTAACTTCCCAATAACGAGCGGCCTAATCCCCAGCGGATCACGCACGCCGATGAGTTTGTCGTTCGCAATTCCAATCAGGGCATAAGCCCCCTGGATCTGATACAGCGCATCAATCACCCGATCAACTGTGCCGAGCTTTGAGCTTCGGGCAATCAGATGAAGGATCGTTTCCGTATCAGAGGTCGACTGGAAGATCGCTCCGGATTTTTCGAGCTGCTTTCTTAAAGTTAAGGCATTCGTCAGGTTGCCATTGTGGGCGAGAGCAAGCCCCCCTCCGGCCAAGTCCGCAAAGAGTGGCTGAACATTGCGCAGCGCAGTCTCTCCCGTCGTTGAATAGCGGACGTGCCCAATTGCGCTGCCGCCAGCAAGTCGTTTCATCACTGAGGGCTTCGTAAAGCTGTCGCTCACAAGCCCCATGCGGCGTTCAGCATAGAACTGTACCCCATCACAACTCACAATACCGGCTGCTTCCTGCCCTCGATGTTGCAGTGCTTGTAAACCGAGAGCCACCAGAGTTGTCGCATCTGGGTGACCGAAAATCCCAAAGACGCCACACTCTTCTCTCAGCTCATCCCCATCCCAATTGAAATTATCTTCTGGGCCGGGGGAGTCGGACGATCGTCGTTCACTCATACGCTTTGATGTGCGCTAATTGCTATCCAACAAACAGAGTGATAGAGCCTGGGGCGCTATCATCATTCCAAAGCCTGAGCCTGAGCCTGAGCCTGAGCCTGAAATATTCCAGTTTTTCATCAGTTAAGAGATCACTCGATGTTCCGGAAACGAGTAAATGAACAGGCGCAACTTGGTCTTCCGACGGGTCGTGTGAAACTCACACCTTATTCATGGACATTGCTCGGCAGCTTCGGAAAACCTGGACCTTAACGATATTTCTCAGAGAAGCAACCACAAGCGCGATCGGCATAAATAACCATCTCAGACTAAGCCAGCTTGCTCTCAATCGAAGACCACCATCCGTGATGCAGCTCAGAGACGGACCAGGAGAAGCAATCATCTCCATGCGTGATCGAGAGTTTGTCGCCTCCAACCGTACCCAGTTCGTGAACGGGCACACCTAGAATCTCTGCCTGCCCCAAGACCTTGGGCAAGAAGGCTCTTTCAACCGTCAGGATGATCCGTCCTTGGGACTCCCCAAACAATGCAACGTGTGATGACACCTCAGAGTCGGCCTTAAGTGTGATGCTCGCGCCAAGAAGTCGAGGTGTATTGCGGGCAAAATCGCGGGAAAAACAACACTCACTCAGCGCAACAGCGAGGCCGCCTTCACTGCAGTCATGAGCGGACTTCACGACACCGGAGCCAATCCAACCACGCAAGGCATCGGCGATCTTCTTTTCCTCATCGAGATAAACTCTGGGAGGTCGCCCCGACTTCACATTCTCCATGACTTGCAGGTAAGCTGATCCACCTAAGCCTTGAAGAGGATCTCTCGAATCCACAACGTCACCCAGCAGCAAGATGACATCTCCCTCATCCTTAAACCACTGACTCGTGATTGATTCCTCGTCTTCAATCTGCCCGACAAGACCAATCACCGGCGTCGGATCAATTGCACCACTTGGGTTCTGATTGTAGAGACTCACATTCCCACCGGTCACCGGCGCGTTAAAGAATTCGCACGCCTCGGCAACGCCGCGAACGGATTCTTTGAGCTGCCAGAACAATTCTGGATCATGAGGATTCCCATAGTTCAAGTTGTCGGTCGAACCCAATGGAACCGCCCCAGAACAAGCGAGATTACGGGCCGCCTCGGCCACAGCTAGACGGCCGCCCTCATAAGGATCTAAATACACATAGCTCGCATTACAATCGAGACTGAGCGCGAGGAATTTCTCAGGGAACGCCTTCTCTGGTTGAGCCCCTTCCGACAGTTCGGGTAGCGAGTCTTCCTTGACGCGGAGAACAGCCGCATCGGAGCCAGGAAAGAGCGCAGTGCCGTTTCGGACCGTGTAGTCATATTGCCGATAAACCCAGTTCTTAGAAGCGATAGTCGGCCAGGCAAGGAGTTTTGGGAGGACGGCTTCTACACCGTTATCAAATCGTACTTCCTCCAGCGAGAAGGCTTCCGTTTGATCCAAATAGGCAGGGCGTCGGCTTTCCCGATGATACACGGGGGCTTCGTCGGCCAACTTCTTCGCCGGCAGGTCCACCACCACCTCTCCGTGGTGCCGAACCACCATCTGGCCTGTATCCGTCACAAATCCGATCTCCGCCCAAGGCAAGTCCCACTTATCGAAGATCCGCTTCACCTCATCCTCACGCCCCTTGTGAACGATGATCAGCATCCGTTCCTGAGATTCGCTCAGCATGATCTCATAAGGGCTCATGCTTGGACCGCGTTGCGGTACTTTACTCAGCTCGATTTCGATTCCCGTCCCTCCGCGGGCTGCTGTTTCGCAGGTCGAGCAGGTCAACCCGGCCGCCCCCATATCTTGGATGCCGGCCACAGCTCCCGTAGCGAGCAATTCCAGACAGGCTTCCAAGAGCAATTTTTCCATGAACGGATCGCCAACCTGAACGGCTCCCCGCTGCTGCTCCGCTGACTCTTCCGTCAAATCCTGGGAGGCAAACGCAGCCCCGGCTAATCCGTCTCGCCCGGTTGCCGGCCCCACGTAGAACACAGGATTTCCGATGCCTTCCGCCGCGCCTCGAGCGATCTGTTCATGTCTTAAAACACCCAAAGCAAAGGCGTTGACCAGCGGGTTTCCTTCATAGGAAGGATCAAAGTAGACCTCTCCGGCAACGGTCGGGACGCCGAAGCAATTTCCATAATGGCCGATCCCTGCGACCACCCCTTTGAACAAGCGCCGCACCTCTGGAGAGTCCAGAGAGCCAAATCGCAGCGAGTTAGCAGCACAGATGGGTCGAGCTCCCATCGTGAAGATGTCCCGTAAAATCCCACCGACCCCGGTCGTGGCACCTTGAAAAGGTTCAACTGCGCTGGGATGATTGTGTGACTCGATCTTGAATGCCACCGCAAGACCATCCCCTATGTCCAAGATCCCAGCGTTTTCTTCACCTGCACCGACAAGCACGCGCTCCGACTGCGTGGGAAACTGCTTCAACAGCGGACGGGTGTTTTTGTAGGAACAATGCTCACTCCACATCACCGAAAAGACGCCCAGCTCGGTGTAGTTTGGAGCCCGCCCAATCTGTTTCTTGATCTGCTCGTACTCGTCCTCGGTCAAGCCATGACTCTTGACGAGCTCGGGTGTGATTTCTGGTTCTACCATGAATTGAAAATAGAGCGATTTCTCAGGCAATAGGTCCGGTCAACAAAGCTTTAGTTGCGATCCTTCTCACCAAGGACCTGGATCATGCTCTCGAGAATGATCTTGCCGTCAGAGCCCCCAATCACGTCTTCGCAAGCACGTTCGGGATGAGGCATGAGGCCGGCAACATTCTTGCCTTCGTTACAGACACCAGCAATGTTCTTCACCGAACCATTCGGATTGGCCCCTTCCGTGAGAGCGCCGGACTGGTCGCAGTACTGCCACAAGATCTGCCCACGCGTTTCCAGCTTTTCCAAGGTCTCGGAATCGGCGAAATAACATCCTTCCCCATGGGCAATCGGCACTCGCATCACCCCTGCCTCAGGCGCCACTTTGGTGAATGCAGTATCCTGGTTGGCGAGACTTAAAAAAACGTGCTCGCAACGAAAATGAAGCTCCCGATTCAAAATCAAAGCTCCGGGCAAAAGTCCAGCCTCACAGAGAATCTGGAATCCGTTGCAAATTCCAAGCACCATGCCACCGTCATTCGCAAATTGAACCAGACTTTGCATGATCGGACTAAACCTCGCGATCGCTCCCGCACGCAAATAGTCCCCATATGAGAAACCTCCTGGAACCAATACGGCATCAGGATTTCCCAGATTCGATTCCTTGTGCCATACGTACCGCGCTTCGTGTCCCATGGACCGGACTGCATGCACACAATCCTGATCACTGTTGCCACCAGGAAACTGTAAAACAGAGAATTTCATGATCCCTTCGAAAGGTTTTCGATAGAAACGACGCCTCAGGCATCACTCGAATTCAACCTGAAAATCCTCGATCACCGGATTGCTTAAGAATCGGTGACAAGCCTCGTCGATTCGAGCCCGAAACTCGGGGGAATCATTCGGAACATCGAGCTCAAGATATTTCCCGACTCGAACCTCACTGACTCCGTCATATCCCAGATGCTCGAGCGCGTTTTGGACGGCCTTTCCCTGAGGATCTAAAACCGCTTTTTTTGGGGTAATGGTTATCTTTGCCTTCATCGAAATCGGAACACGTGTAACGCAGGGCAACTGTGTTCGAAATCCGGGCCTTCGAGCTAGCATTTTTTTCTTTTTCTTAACTTAAAGACGCTTCTCTGTCGTAGAGGGCTACTAGAACGCCCCCCGTAAACACCCTTAACATACTTGTATCCAATACTTTACACCCCACTAGGACATACGAACCTGACACGCAAGATTCCGAGACAACCAAGTGGGAATTGCGTCAAGAAGGGTGGCGCCACAGTCTCAGATCGAAATCAAACGTGAACAATCGACAAAAATCATCCAAATCGTGCAAATGGCCCAGAACTAGCTCATGAAAATCACCTGCTCGAGTGGGTAGGTAACGGGTCTTGAGGTTGAAAGATAAACCGTGTGTGCCTCAAGGCCCGTTTTAACGTCCCCCCCTCCTCTTCTCTCCATTCTTGCTCCTACTTACGAGGCCTACTAGCATGCCTCCCAAGTCACCTATGAATAAACGTAGCATCTCCCAAGTTGGCCTTGCGGCTCAAGAAGACCCCGATCGCACTGATTCTAGCCATTCTCGCCGTCAGTTTTTGACTCACTTAGGGATTGGTGCGGCGGCCTTGTCGGCGGGTTGCGCAACGACGCCATTTCCCACTACCCCCCGCGTTCGGCTCGGAATTTCATCCTATTCTTACTGGCATTTTCGGACCGAAAAATACCCTCTCGAGAGAGTGATCGATCACGCTGCCGAGCTTGGGGTTGAAGGCGTGGATATCCTTCACCGCCAAATGCAGGACGAATCAGGTTCCTACATGCAAGCTCTCAAACGGCATGCCTTCGTAAACGGAGTCGACCTAATCGCCCTCTCGATTCACCAGGATTTCGTCGATCCGGATCCTGCCGTTCGTTCGAAGAACGTCGACCATACAATCCACTGCCTCAGACTCGCTCACGAGATGGGGATCCCCTGCATCCGCTTAAACTCCGGTCGATGGAATACGATCAAATCCTTCGACGACCTGATGGCAGCTCGGGGCGAGGAACCCATTCTCCCAGGGCACACCGAAAAGGAAGGTTTCGACTGGTGTATCGACGGGATTGAACGCTGCCTGGGGGAAGCCGAGAAACTAGGTGTCGCCCTCGCCTTGGAAAACCACTGGGGACTGACGCGAACGCCCGAAGGCCTGCTAAGAATCGTTAACGCAATCGAATCTCCTTGGCTTGGCGTCTTGATGGATACTGGAAACTTTCTGGAAGATCCCTACCCCAAACTTGAAGCGATCGCACCGCAAACGATCTTTGTCCAAGCCAAGACCTACTACGGAGATGGCGAGTGGTACACTCTCGATCTTGACTATCAGCGGATCGCCAGAATCCTTCAGAACGTGAATTACTCCGGCTACGTTTCCCTCGAAATGGAAGGAAAAGATCCCGCATCTGAGGCCGTACCGCGGTCGATCAAGATGTTGAGGAAAGCTTTTCAGCTGAGAGCCTAGAGCTACCGCTCAAAATCCATCCGAGCCCCCGTGCATGCCAAGGCCGACAGCCCTGCCGAGCGCCCGGTTCACGAACTTCCAGGTGTCGGAGCAAAAAAAGCGAGTCTTCTCGAAAAGTTGAAAATATCGACGGTGGAGGATCTTCTCCTTCATCGTCCACGTCGCTATGAAGATCGAACGAACTGTTGCTCCATACCGGAGGCACAGGACGGCGTAGCCGGCGTCTTCCAAGGGCAAGTCGAAGCCGTCAAAGTGAAACGCTTCCGGCACCGGCGCGGATCGGTTGTAGAAGTTGTACTCAACGACGGCGAAGGCCAACTCACATGCCGGTGGTGGAATCAACCTTTCGTCGCACGAAATCTAAGAGAAGGACTGACCTTACTCGCGTATGGGAAACCCAAGATTGGCAAGACGATCACGATCGATCAGCCAGACACCGAAATACTTGCGGAGGATGATTCTAAGGAACTTCATCTCAATCGAATCGTCCCCGTCTACCCATTAACACAAGGAGTCACTCAACATTTCTTACGAACCCTCATTTGGCAGACCTTGGAAGCGAGCTCGGGGGAGATGTTCCCCGCCCCTCACGATCTAAACTCAGAGAACGCCCTGACTCGATGGGCGGCCATCAAAGCGCTTCACTTCCCCGAATCGATGGACCAGCCGTCGCTTGCCGCCCAACATTTTGCCGAGGAGGAGCTCATTCTCTTCCAGCTCAAACTTCAGAATCGGCGCCTCCGGTTCAATCTCCGCGCCAAGTCTCCCCAATGCAGCAATGCCAACACCCTCGTTCATCCCTTCCTGGCAAAGCTTCCATTCGAACTCACTCGAGCCCAAGAGACCGTGATGCGAGAGATTCGCCAGGACCTCAATCAAAGCTCCCCTATGCGGCGTTTGCTTCAAGGAGATGTCGGGTCAGGAAAGACAGTCGTAGCCGCCCTCACCGCTCTCATGATGATCGAAAGCGATTATGACGTTGCCCTTATGGTTCCCACTGAGCTTCTCGCGGAGCAACATCGTAAAACGCTTGCCCAGTGGCTTGAGCCGCTTGATGTTCACGTTGATCTCGTCACCGCAAACTGCAAGACCGAAGCAACCGTTCCGGGTCCTCGCTTGAGTGTGGGCACCCATGCCCTCATCGAGAAGGCCTACCAACCTCAAAATCTGGGTCTCGTCATCATCGACGAGCAACATCGTTTCGGGGTCACTCAGCGGGACAAACTCCTCCGCAAAGGCCATTATCCTCACCTCCTAACCATGACGGCAACGCCGATTCCACGCTCCTTGGGATTGACTGTCTACGGCGACCTCGATCATTCCATTCTCAATGAATCGCCGCGAGGACGCGGCAAGATCACCACCCACCTTCGAGACTTTGATCGATTGGATAAAATCTGGGATTTCATCGAGGGTCGCGTAAAGGAGGGACAGCAAGCCTACGTCATCTATCCCCGCATCGAGGAGGATAGCGAAAAGGCGGTCAAGTCCGTGGCCTCAGAACTGGGCCGGATTCAAGCACGTTTCCCTCAACTCAAGATTGGGTGCCTCCATGGACGAGTAGACCGCGATGATGCCAAGCAGATCATGCAAGAATTTCGCGAGCGAGAGCTCGATATCCTGGTTGCGACTTCAATGATCGAGGTCGGAGTTGACGTTCCAAACGCCACCATCATGCTGATTGAAAACGCAGAGAGATTCGGCCTCGCTCAGCTCCATCAAATGCGTGGGCGTGTTGGCCGAGGAGCCGAAGACTCTCATTGCATTCTCGTGTCCGAGCAGGCCAACGAAATGTCCTGGGAACGACTCAAGATCCTCGAATCAAACCGTGACGGTTTCTCCATTGCAGAGAATGACCTCGAACACCGAGGCCCAGGAGAGTTTCTCGGCCAACAACAGAGTGGATTGCCCCGCTTTCGATTCGCCGACCTCACCGAACACCGCACGCTTGTCCAACACATCCGAACTCGAGTCCGCCAACATCTGGGGCTTGAAGACGTCGTCCCCTCCTCTTCAGACGAGACATAGGGCAGCCGACGATCGCTCCCTAAATCTTCAGACGATTGAAGACTCTCGGCACGATCAAAGAGACGAGAATCCCCGTCCCTAAACCATACAGATAGTCCGCTCCGACAACGACTGCGAAAGGTTCATCCTCGAGCATTTCACCGCGGAGCAAACGCCGGGTCAGAAACACATAAGGTCCCACGATTCCTCCTCCCACCAGAATTCGCCAGCCGCGCGCACGCCACCCAACAGGCCGAAGATCCTGCTTCGAGTGGATCAGGATGAGGTAACCACCAAGAAACCCAGTAAACATCGCCGCACTGAGGATGGCGGAGTGCAAACTGAAAGGATTGATCACCCCGTCCTGAGGGCGCTTCTCGAGGGCCATGTCGATCCAGGCTTGTGGAACGGGCTGCTGAACAGCGTATTCCCGGACTCCCCAAGCAACGAAACACGCCCCCAAAGAGGTCAAGAAGATCATCATCAGCTTTCGGGGCAAGGACCACAATCCGTACCACGCTCCCAAACGCTGCTCAATTCTCGGAAGAGCAAAACAAAGCCCCAGCCCCAGCAAAATGCCCACAAGCACCTGAGCCAGCGTATGCACTCCCAAGTAAAGCCTTGAGAATCCGACGCTAAGCACAATCAAGCCGCACACCCACGAAACACGCAGCTTTCGAACGATTCGAGCCAGACTCGCCCAAACGGCCGTCGAAACCAAGGCATGACCTGAAGGCATGCCAAATCCAGAAGCACGGGTGAGCCCCTGAACTTCGGATTCAACCCAATAAGGACGAGGCGTATGCCACGCTATCTTGAGGACACTCGTAAGCCACATACCGAGAATATTCGCCAACCAAACACGACACATGATCCCGTAGTCCCAACACCAGTAAAGCCCTGCCAATATCACACCAAAAGTAGTGGAAGGGCCCAATTCACTGGCAAGCCGCATCGGCCAAAACAACGCTGGCCACGTGTTCTGAAGCCAGATTACAAAGTCTGTTTCCATCGAATTCTCTTTCGTCCGTTTATCCCTGCCCCATGGGACCGATACAACCCTTTTCTCGGCCCCTCACATTAATCACAGCTACCGCATTGACTCCTCGCTTGCGGGCCTTTAACTTCGTTGCTCAATCATGAAAGAAAAACACTCGACAACGAGGGCTCCCAAGCAACGTTGGAGCCACCGCCTCCGCGGTTTCACTCTGATTGAGTTGCTCGTGGTGATTGCCATCATTGCCATCCTTGCTGGCATGCTGCTGCCCGCGCTCTCAAAAGCAAAGTCAAAGGCCCATGAAACGGTCTGCATCAACAACCTGAAGCAGCTTGGAATCGCCTTCGCGATGTACCTCGACGACAATGAGGACACATTCCCAGGAGTCGCCTCCCGCGGTGCCTACAACCCTCAGCGTGAAGACTGGATTTTCTGGAACCTGAACCGAGCGGCCGCTAACGGCATGTCACGAGAGTTTATCAATAACCCTCAAAACAGCGCCATCGGACCTTACATCGGGAGTTTCACGACAAATCTCTTTCGATGCCCGTCTGATAAAGACTGGGAAACCCGCCGGAAGGCTCGCCCGGTCGATGCCAACATTTACTCGTACTCGATGGTGAGCCACTTGCAAGGCGGTAAGAATCACGGCCCCGGGTCTATCCTCGATCCCCCTGCTATTCTTCCGTTCAAGCAAACCGCGATCAAGTTGCCTTCACAGAAGATGGTGCTTGTTGATGAGAACGGAGATCCAAAGAACGGCATTCCATTCATTGACGATGGACGATTCACGCCCGGCAACTGGCTCGCTGCCAGACACCGCATTCCCCGCGGACAGAAGCCAGCAAATGAGCAGGACTATCGAAACCGTGGTCGAGGAAACGTTCTCCTCGCCGATTGGCACGTCGAGTCCTTCTCTCCGCAGCAAGCGAAAGAGCCTCGTCACTATGACACGCAATGGCTTGAAAACTAGGCCAGTCGCTTGACCAAAACATAATCTGAAAAAGCCCGAGATGCCCGCAGCGTCTCGGGCTTTTTGTTTGCCTTCTCGCACCTAGCAATCTAGCGTTTTTCTATGTTCCATAGATCTATTTACGGCCTGCTTCTTGCCAGCATCTGCACCTTCGCTTTCGGGAGTCTGACGAGCCAAGCCGAGTCCGATTGGCGGGGCGTGAGGATCCTGCCGGACAAAGGAAAGCTCAGAGTTGAGATTAACGGGAAGTTCTTCTCAAACTACGTCTACGAGGATGTTACTCGCCCTTTCTTTTACCCCGTCATTGGCCCACACGAACTTCCGATCACTCGAAACTGGCCGATGGGATTCAAAAAAGGCGAAGCCAAAGATCATCCGCACCATCGCTCATTTTGGTATGCCCACGGTGAGATCAATGGCCATGATTTCTGGTCCGAATCCGATAAGGCCGGCACAACCCAACATGTCTACTTTAAAGAAATCAGTTCCGGGCCAGACCAAGGCCGGATCGTATCCGTGAACCACCTGGTTGCGAAAGACGGCACCGTCGTTGGCAGTGACACCCGTGAGATCACGATTCATAACCGCCCGGATTCCGAGCGAGTGATCGATTTCAATATCACCATTCATGCGTCGCACGGAAAGCTTGTTCTCGGTGACACAAAAGAGGGCTCCATGGCCATTCGATTGGCCCCTACCCTGCGACTCAAAGGTGAGGTTGGCCAAGGGCACATCGTGAACAGTGAAGGCGTCAAAGACGACCAAACCTGGGGCAAACGAGCCAAATGGGTCGACTACTACGGTCCAATCGGGGGCCACACAGTCGGAGTCGCCATATTCGATCATCCCGACAATCCCCGACATCCGACCTGGTGGCACGTTCGAAACTATGGCCTCTTCGCTGCCAATCCATTTGGAATCCACAACTTCGAACGTAAAGAAAAAGGGGTCGGAAACTACACCGTCACTAAAGGTTCAAGCGTCACCTGGAAGTATCGTTTTTACATGCATCAAGGAGATACAACGGCTTCAGATGTCTCAGGCCACTATGAAGTCTACCAAGCGACTCGCTAAGTGTTTTCGCCACTGATTTAACATGTCTTTGAATCCATTCATAAGCTATGTCCTCACACCAACGACGCCTCTTTAACTTTCCCATCGGGTTCTTGCTGACTCTCGTTTTTTTCGCGGCAAGTGCTTCTGCTCAAACGCCACCTTCTCTTCCCTCTGACTACCGGCTCGTCTACTCACAGAACTTTGAAGGGAGCACCGCCGAGTCTCAATTTGTGGCAACCGACTCGAACGCATGGAGAATAGGTTCTTTGAGCTCGCCGAGCGGCGCGACTAAAACACTCGAGCTTCATCAGCAGAGCCAGTATAAGCCACCCCATAGATCGCCATTCAATATGGCTTATATCGATTCCTTACTCGTGGGAGACTTCATCCTCGACGTCAAACTCCTTCAAACCGGACGAGAATACGGACACCGTGACATGTGCCTCTTCTTTGGTTACCAGGACCCCGCGCACTTCTACTACGTTCACATGGCGACCGCTACAGACGATCACGCACACAACATCTTCATCGTCAACGATGCCCCTCGAATTAAGATCTCGAAACGAACGACCAAAGGCGTTGAGTGGGGCACCAAAATCTGGCATCACGTACGCCTCGTGCGCAAAGCATCCACGGGACTCATTCAAGTCTATTACGATGATATGGAGACGCCCATTATGGAAGCAACGGACAAGTCCTTCCAGAGCGGGCATATCGGATTCGGCTCGTTTGACGATACGGGGATGATCGACGACATTAAAATCTGGGCCCCAGAGATTGAGCTCAAATCGCTCAAGCCCTTCCAAGCATCTCAATAGAGCAATGCCCAGCGGGCTCAAAATCTCTTACTTCCCCGTCATCCTGGCCATTCTGGTCTCGATTGGGGCCGCTTCGTCGAGCGCTCAAGAGCAAGCAGCGAACCTCGACCTTTTCGAAAAGACTATTCGTCCCGCTCTAATCGAACACTGTTTCGAATGTCACAGCGCGGAGGCAAAGCGGCTCAAAGGCGGCCTCTATCTCGATTCCAAAGAAGGACTCCTTGAAGGGGGCGATTCCGGACCAGCCATCAATCTCGCTCACCCCTCGGAAAGCCTCCTGCTCTCGGCGCTCCGTCAAGAGGAGTTCGAGATGCCCCCCTCAGGAAAGCTGCCCCATTCGATCCTCGACTCCTTTGAGAGTTGGATTCGCCAGGGCGCCCAGACACCAGCGTCCTTTCAATCCAATGCCCGTCCGGAGGCAAAGAGTCCACCGGAATTGAGTAAACAAATACCCCACTGGGCGTTTGAACCGATCGAACGACCGATTGTTCCGGCAACCAATTTCCCCAACTGGACGCACAATCCAATCGATTACTTCGTATCGGCCCGCCTTTCCCAACACAATCTCCAGCCGAGCCAATCGGCAACGGACCGCATCCTCGCAAGACGAAGCACCTTTGACACCCTGGGATTGCCGCCCGAGGATTCAGAGTTCACGGATCTCAAAAGTAAACGGCCCCGTGATTGGTATACAGCCCACGTTGACAGCCTACTTGCAAACCCTCATTTCGGAGAACATTGGGGAAGAAAATGGCTCGACCTGGCCCGGTACGCTGACACGAACGGCGTCGACGAGAACTTCAACTATCTACAAGCTTGGCGCTATCGAGACTACGTGATTCGTGCACTGAACCAAGACAAGCCCTATAGCCAATTTCTGACGGAGCAGATCGCGGGAGATCTCCTCCCGAAGCCCCGCTCCATCGAGCAGCAGCGAGACCAAGTCATCGCCACCGGATTCCTCACCCTCGGCCCGAAAATGCTAGCCGAACAGGACAAAGACAAACTGCTGATCGACATTGTCGACGAACAGATTGATGTCCTGGCGAAAACGACCATGGGACTGACTGTGGGTTGTGCCCGCTGCCACGACCATAAGTTCGATCCTATCAGCGCTCGGGATTACTACGCTCTGGCGGGAATCTTTCGATCGACTCAAACCATGTCGCACACGAACCATGTCTCCTTCTGGACCGAGACCGTGCTCCCAGACCGCGACAATGCCAAACGGAGAGCACTACATCAGCGAGCTGTCGAGCAACTAGAGGCTGAGATCGAGGCTCTCTCCCGAGCCGAAGAGTCCGATTCGTCCGCAAGCAAACGAAAGAAACTTAAATCAAAACTCAAGAAGCTCCGCGACCAAGGGCCCGATCTTCCAAAGGCGATGTCCGTTGCCGACGGAGAGCCCCATGACCTTCCGGTTCACATCCGCGGAAGCCACCTGAATCTCGCGAAAACGTCCGTTCCTAGAGGCTTTCCCCAACACATCGCTTCCAGCATGCGAAGCACACCCGTTCCAAATAAACAGAGCGGCAGACTCGAACTCGCCAATTGGCTTTTCGCACCGGACCACCCCCTGACCGCAAGAGTCATCGCCAACCGAATTTGGCAAGGATACTTTGGGACTGCTCTCGTCACGACGCCTTCAAACTTTGGCCTTCGTGGCTCGCCACCCTCCCACCCCAAACTACTCGACTGGCTGGCAGCCGAGCTGATTGAGTCCGGGTGGTCCTTGAAACATATTCATCGCCTGATTCTCTGCTCCGCCACCTATCGGCAGGCGAGCGAGATCCGCGCCTATCCTGCAAAAATCGACCCTGCGAACAAGCTTCTCTGGAGGCAAAACACCAAACGGATGACAGCAGAAGGGGTTCGGGATAGCATCCTTTCCACCGGCAAGCGACTGCGACGCCAGATCGGGGGTATCCCCGATGATGCCGACCGCAACGAGACCTACTATCGCGGTAGCGGCAAAGAATTCAATTCGCTCCGCCGCGCGGTCTACCTCCCCGTTATCCGCGGCAGAGGCTATGAGCTCTTCAATACATTTGACTACTCCGATTCCGGCACTCATCTGGCAAAAAGAACCAGTACGATCGTGCCCCATCAGGCCCTCTTCATGCTCAACGCCCCACTCGTGACCGACACCGCCGAACATCTCGCTGCGATCTACCCCTCGGCGCCGGACTTAGGGAGCCAGCAACTCATCGAGAATCTTTATCATCGGATTCTGTTTCGCCCCCCCAATCGACAAGAACGCAAAAATGCTCAACGCTTCATCGAATCGCTGGAAGAACTCTCTCCAGCTCATTCTGAGCGCAGCTCACTCGGACTCCTGATTCAAAGCCTCCTTGCCACCAATGAATTCATTTTCATCGAGTAAAATATCCCGGCGAAGAGCCCTCGAAATGACGGGGCTCGGAGCCGTTATGCTCGCTGCCTCTCGCGCGGACCAAGCCTGGGCAAAGCAGTCACCACTGACTGCTCTCCCCCCACAACACACTGCCAAAGCCAAGCGAATCATCTTTCTCTTCATGCATGGGGGTCCATCTCATCTAGACACCTTTGACTACAAACCAAGACTGGAGAAAGAAAACGGCCAGCCACTCCCCTTCGCCAAACCCCGCGTTCAGTTCGCCAAGACAGGAAACCTGCTCAAGAGCCCCTGGTCTTTCCGACAACATGGACAAAGCGGTGCCTGGGTCAGCGAACTCTTCCCTTCTATCGCAAGCCAAGCAGACCATCTCTCGTTCATCAAATCGATTCATGGCTCAAACGAAGCTCATGGCGGCGCACTCTTGAAGATTCACACGGGATCAGACACGTTCGTCCGCCCCAGCATGGGCGCATGGATCAGCTATGGACTCGGAACTGAGAACCCGGACCTCCCGAGCTTCATCACAATCAACCCCAGCTTGGGGCACGGTGGTGTTCAGAATTTCGGCTCGGCCTTTCTGCCACCCATTCACCAAGCGACTCGCCTTGGAAAACGTGGACAAAAGGTTAAGGAGATCTCCATCGCAAACCTCGCCACTCCCAACACAAATCTCGCAATCCAGGAGGCCCAACTCCAATTCTTGAAAAAGCAAAATCGTCTACAAATGGACCGCGTCGGAGCTTCCGACATCCTGCAAGCTCGTAGCGATTCCTTTGACCTGGCCTACCGCATGCAATCGGTCGCCCCTGAAGTGATGAACGTGGACTCCGAAACCGAAGCCACCAAACGGCTCTACGGAATCGGAAATGAAAGCACCGATAATTTTGGCCGACAATGCCTTTTGGCCAGACGTTTCGCTAGTGCAGGCGTCCGCTTCATTCAATGCACTCACGGCTATTGGGATCAGCATTCCAAGCTGAAACAAGACCACGCTAAGTTGGCCCAACAAGTTGACAAGCCGATCGCCGGACTTCTGCAAGATCTCAGAGCGTCAGGACTCTTGGATGATACGCTCGTGATTTGGGGAGGCGAATTCGGACGAACCCCAACGGCCCAGGGAAAGGATGGCCGAGATCATAATCCGCACGCTTTCACCTGGTGGTTCGCTGGCGGCGGGATTAAGCCTGGCGTCAGCTACGGTGAAACCGATGAATTTGGCTACTACGCCACACAAGACAAAGTACACATTCATGATCTCCACGCAACGATCCTTCACCTTATGGGAATCAACCACGAATCCCTCACCTATCGCCACGCCGGAAGAGATTTCAGACTCACGGATGTCGCGGGACGGGTCGTCCACGATATAATCGCATAGCCCTCATGCATTCTTACCAGGCACATGGCGTCCGGCCTCTCAGGGGAATGCTTCCTATTGTGGCCAGTCTTTTGATCTTCTCCGGAGGCCAAAGCCCTCTCATCGGGCAGCCCACATCTCAAACAGATTCAGCGCCGCCTGAGTTCGTCGAGATCAGGCAGATCATCCCTGACATCCTTGTCGAGCTCCGCTACCACGGGGCAAACAATTTCACGGGGGCACCCGTACCCGGTTATACGAAGGAGAAGTGCTGGATGACCAGACGCGCCGCCGCCCAACTTGCCAAAGTCCAAGCGGATCTTCGCCCCTTCGGACTCGGGCTCAAAATCTTCGATGCCTACCGCCCCAAGAAGGCAGTGGCTCACTTTGTCGATTGGGTGGCAGACAATCGACCCGACAAAAACAAAGCAGAATACTTTCCCAATATCGAAAAACGCCAACTCATCAAACAGGGCTATATATCGGACAAGTCTGGGCACTCGCGCGGAAGTTCTATCGATCTAACTCTTGTCGAAATCTCCAACGATGAGAAGGCGCCCCCCATAGAACTCGACATGGGTACGCCCTTCGATTTCTTCGGTCACGAGTCGTGGACGGCTGATTCAAATCACACCCTGGAACAACGAAAAAATAGACTCCTTTTAAAGGCAGTGATGGAGCGTCGTGGCTTCGTCAATTACTCGAAGGAATGGTGGCATTTCCGATTAGCCGACGAACCTTTCCCGAAAACCTACTTCGATTTTTCGACGGGAGCCGAAGCTGCCAAAGGCAACTCTCAAGTCGAGTGAGTTTCATCGCACCCAAAAGTCAGTCGATGCCCCCAGGGGTCCACGATGACAAAGTCCCGGTGACCATGATCCCTCAGCTCGGGAGCCTTCACGCATTCAAGTGAAGCCGGATCGGGTTGGAAGTCGCTCTCAAGTGCCGCGGCGTGTTCTCGAGCGGCCTCCCAAGGCTTGGATTCAAAAAACGCTTGGTAACAAGCATCCACATCATCCACCACGAAATAAACCTCACCATGCCCGGAGGACGAGGAGCCCTGAATCAACATGAGCGCACAGCTTCCGCAACGAAGGCCAATGTGACTGGGCTCCTCTCTTGGCCAACGCCATTGAACTCCAAAGCCTAGTCTTCCGTAGTAATCGATCGCGACCGTCAGGCGAGTCACATGGAACGTGGGGACCTGCTCTTTGAGATTCCAGTTCATCTCACCACACCCATCTAAAACCGCCCGGGACTAAAGGGATCGGGGTCAATATGAGGCTCCTCACCAACGATCATTTCACTCAACAAGCGCCCTGTCGCTGGTGCCAAACTGAGGCCCAACATATTATGCCCCGTCGCCAGGAATGCGTTCTTTACGCTCGGCACAGGTCCAATGATTGGAAGGCTGTCCCAGGTCATCGGCCGCCAACCGAACCAGGTTTCTTGTGATCCCCCCTCCGAGTAGGGTTCCAGAAGGTAAGGCTCTGCAGAATCACGCAACTGTTGGATCCGTTTGGACGGAATCCGATCATCGAACCCAGCAAACTCCATCATCGATCCCAGTCGGTAGCCCTCTTCAAACGGCGTCACCCCAACCTTGTGTTCGGGGAAAAGAATCGGATGTTTCGGGGAGAGTTTCGGACGGGGCATGGTAACGGAATAGCCTTTACCCGGTTCAATCGGAATCGAGCACTTGAGGGCTCGTCCCAAGTTCCGGCTCCAAGCCCCCATCGCAAACACAAAACGATTTGCCTCGAGCTCTCCTTGGTTCGTCTGAAGTCCAATCAGCTCGTTTTTCCGCCGATGCACACGCTGTAACTCGCATCCCTCTCGGAATTTAACTCCCGTACGCTTCAAGTGTTCCACCCAGTTGCGATTCAACACATCCGGTCGCAAATGTGTATCACCCGGATAAAAATAAGCTCCAGCCACATCGGAGCGCAGCGCAGGTTCAAACTCCGGGAGATCACGTCCCTCGATTCGCTGAGCTCCGACCTGAAATCCGTCTCTCAACAAGGCGTCCGTGCGAGCGAAAGACTCCATTCCGGCATCGCTTTTCAGCACGTAGAGCAAGCCCTGCTCTTGCCACTCTGCTTCAACACCGGCTTCATCCACCAGATGCTTATATTCCTGCATCGAAGCATCCAAAATCGACTTCAAGGCAACCCCGGCAGACATCATTGTCTCGTGGCGACAACGTTTCGCAAATTCCAGCATCCACCGCCACAAGGCAGGACTCAATCGAGGTTTCACACGGAATGGGGCATCTGGCTTCAAGAGGGATTTTAAGGCCATGGAAATCGCCTCTGGCTCTGTCAGGGGCAGCACATGGCTCGGGCACACATAGCCACAATTCCCATGAGAACACGCCCCAGCCATCGAGTCCTTCTCGATTACCGTGACCTCCATTCCAGTTCGGCTCAGATAGTGGGCACACGCGATCCCAATCACTCCTCCCCCAACGACAATGACCGTTTCTTTCCCCATGCGATTCTCCTGTGCAACTCCTAAGCAATTCCGTCACGAAACGGATCCGCCGGATGACGAAATAAGTTTGCCTCGCTGTAGACATAGGCACGCCCCCGAATTCGGGGAATGATACGCCCATTCTCTCCCGACGCATAACTTCCCTCAAACCGACTCCCCACGATGCTTTCTTGGACCCATGTTTCACCCGGCTCCAGCTTTCCCGATGCTGCGAGACAGGCTAGTTTAGCACTGGTTCCCGTTCCACACGGGGACCGATCATAGGCATTGCCGGGACACAGAACAAAATTGCGACTCCGGGCATCTGACGCCTTCGGTGAGCCGAAGAACTCCACGTGGTCAATCTCTCCCCCATCTTCTCCCGTGATTTCTTGATCACGAAGAGCATCTTTGATCCGTTGCGCCGCTTCGGAAAGACGCGGCGTGTTTTCGAGCGACAGCTCACACGGGGGGCGCCCGACTAAAAAGAACCAGTTCCCACCCCATGCGATATCTCCCGTTATTCGGCCTTCTCCCGGCACATCCAAACTTAGTGCCTCTCGAAAACGAAAGCTGGGCACGTTTTCAATCACAACCTCATTGGGGCCGCAGAGCTCGACGCTAATCACCCCGACCGGGGTTTCAATTCGATGAGTTCCTTCAGCGATTCGTCCCATGTGGGCGAGAGAAACAGCGACCCCGATCGCACCGTGCCCGCACATTCCAAGGTAGCCGACGTTGTTGAAGAAGATCACGCCCGCGGCACACGAAGCATCCACTGGATTGCAAAGAAGCGCACCAACAAGAATATCTGATCCACGAGGCTCCAAGATGACTGATCGCCGCACTGAATCGAATTCTGATGCGAACCGATCCCGCCGTTCAGCCATCGATCCGTTGCCTAGATCAGGCCCTCCATCGACGATTAAGCGCGTTGGCTCACCTTCGGTATGAGAATCAATGACCCGCAAGTTCTCCATGCTCGCTCTCTGTATTGAAGCCGTCTAAGCCGCGTAATTGGCTCCCGGCCACGCAGCCCACCAGCTCTTGAAGAGTTCCAGTTGCTGGGTTGCAAAAGCCTTCTGACTTGGGCTCAAGGCATCCGTTTCGTTGAAATGCCCCTCAAACGCAGTATGTCCCTGCAACACCATCAGGTGCTTGTAATACAAGACCAGATCGGGCCCCTCATCGAATCGTGACAGCACGGTAAGCGCTTGATCCAGCTCCAGCGCGAAACGCCGAGCTTCCGGATCGCCTTTTGCCGCCTTTCGGCACAAGGCCACAAAATGCAAGATTTCCTTTGGGATGACATTGCCAATCCCAGTAATCGCTCCAACCGCCCCACAATTGATAAAGCCGTGGAAGACTTGGGTATCGACACCAACCAACAGCGCCAAACCACTGTCTCGATGAGTGATATGCTCAGCGGCATAACTCAGCGAATCGGCTCCGCCAAATTCTTTGAAGCCGACCAAAGAAGCAAATTCCGCTTGGAGGTCAAAGAAGAGATCCGCCTTGGTCTCGAAACCATAATACGGGCTGTTGTAAATGATCGCAGGTAGATCGCCACCGGCCTTCAAGATTCCGGCAAAGTGAGCGCGCTGTGCCGCCGGAGCGGTCCCGCGAGAAAGCACCCGAGGAATGAGCATGAGCCCCTTCGCCCCGACCCCTCGTGCATGGGCAGCATGTGCAGCGGCTAGTTTAGGATTCTGAGCACCGGTCCCAACAATGACGGGTACGCCCGCTTCGCAAAGCCGTTGAACCCCGGTTTGCCGCTGCTCATCCGTCAGCAGTGGCCAATCTCCCATCGACCCACAATAGACCACGGCCCGCATGCCGGCCTCCATCAATCCCTGTGCCGTTTCGACTAGAGCATCGTAGTTGGGTTGCCGGTCGCTCGTGCAAGGAGTCATCACCGCCGGAATACACCCGTGATAAATACTGGTATCCATAGTTCAAATCTTCTCAATGGACGCTCATTCGCGCTGGTTCAAATGATAGATCCGGAAAAGTTCGGAGAGCAATCACCAATCGCCCTTCGCCGTTTACGAATCGCACCGAAGCGGCTAACTTTGAGCCATGCCATCTCATAGTGAACTTGGTGAGTATTTAAAGATTGGGCAACTTGCCCGATGCGCCGAAGTTACAGTGAAGACACTACACCATTACCACCATCTTGGCCTCCTCGTTCCGTCTCATGAAACTCCGTCTGGACACAGGCTCTACACCCAAGAAGACCTCGAACGCCTCAAGCAAATCCGAGCACTTCGAGCGGCCGGGTTCCCACTCTCACAAATCAAATTCCTCGTACTTAAGAGGAACGCAGACTGGAAACAGTTCGCCGAGCAGCACCGCGCATTCTTGAACGAGAAAACGAGACTTCTTCGTCAGCAAACTGAATGGGTCAAACTTGCCGTTCAGACGATGCGAACCAACCACCAGCAGAAAAGCTTCAGCGAAGCGATCCAGAGCGCACAACTGCTCTGCAAATACTTTTCTACAAGACAACTCAAAACGCTCTCTCTTCGGGTTGAAGAGCGGGGCTCTGCCTGGCTCGCCCAATGGAAATTGAACCTCAGGGAAAACCTTCAAGCTCTCCATAGAGCACAGCAAAACAGTGTTCCCGTCAGAACGCCTATGGTCGGGAAGCTACTTCAAGAGCGCAAAAGCACTTTCGATGAAATCACTCGCGGAAGCAAGGCGATGGCTCGAAGTTTCCGTCGAATGTATCTTGGCGAAACGAATTTGCGTCGCGAACGGGGCATCAGTCCCACGCTTCATGAATTCATCGAATGTGCGATGAAGGTTCACGGGGCTGCCACACCCTAGTCCAGTATCTCGACCACCCCTCGACGGGCATCCACATGAAGTTTCTCTCCGTCCCGAAGAACCGACGCTTGCCCCACATTCCCCACGACGGGCACATCGCATTCTCGAGCGACCTGAGCGAGATGATGTGACGGGTGAGCAATCGCCACGATCCCCCCGATCACGGTCAGGAGAGAATGCCAATCGGCATAATGGAAATCATTCGCACCGGGAAGCACAAGAATATCAGAAGGACCAAGCTGCTCGAGAAGCCTTGAATCTTTCAAATCGGTAACCAAGCGAGCCTCACCAGTCGCAGCGCTACTCCCGATCCCTCTTCCCCTCAACTGCTTTCCCTTGAAACACGCGGCATCCGGAACGTCAGCCACCGGCGAGGGAGCAGCAGTTTGCCCGTCGCTTCGTCCCAGCTTATCGGGCGCCTTCACTCTCAAACGCAGCTGATAATCAGTCAACCGCTCTTGGACGCTCTTCCTAAACGTCAGCCCTGAGCCCGTACGCTGAAGGCTCTGGAGATCCTCCTTTGTCATGGCCAGAATCTCTTCTGGAGCGGCGATGACACGGTCTTTCAGCAGAGCGGATCCGATCTCCCAAATCAGTTCATATTCCCAATGCAAACCAACGCTGAGCTCGTGTCGGTCGTTCAGGGCCTCGCTCCAATACCTCATCCATTCCACAAGCCTCAGAAATCGATCTATCTCTTGCCCTCGTTGAAGCACTTCGACACAGCCACGCTCAGCAAGAGCCCGTTTCTCGAAAGCCGCTCGTCGCGTTTCCCTTACATCTTGCGCGTTTCCGTTGAGGACCGAGCGGATCGTGTGAAATGTCTCGGTGTGATCTGCCCCCTTCCCCCAAAAGCTCGGCCTCCCATACCAACTCGGCGGGCGCTTGCCGCACTGCCAGGCCCAAGCCTCAAACGCACGAAAAAACTCCGAATCCGAGAATCTGTTTCGAACGGAGTCCATCATCTGATCTAACGGTCCTGATTTCAGGAGATCCACTAAGCGGGAATCCGAACAACGCCGAGCGAGGTCCTGGAGTCCGCAGGTGACCTTATACGAGACGCTCTTTGCTCCCCCCACCAAGCTGCCACTCTCGACATCAAGTCCACGGCTCCGAAGGAATTCATCCAATACCATCTGACACATCCATCCCAAATACTGCGGTCCGCTCCAGCCAAACGAATTGAGATCCCAGAGTTTCTCCCGAACTTCAAGCCACGCTGAGATAAGCCGGCTCAGACTTCGCTCTCCCTCCAAGCAAGACTGAGCGCGAGACACAATCGCATCCAACACCTCGTGACGAAGATCCCACTGAGCACGATAGGCAGCTTCGTTCCGCTCCAGCCAAGTTTCCATCGAGCTCGTCTGCTCAAAGTAATCCGTGAAGATCGGCAGCTTTCCCTCCGCTTGGTAGCGGTATCCACCAATATCTCTTGTAGCCTGACAATAGACCCCCAAAGTAATATCGTCTGGCTGATATCGAGCCCATAATTCCGAGTCCGATAGATCGGCAAACAGAGGAGTCACGAAGCCTTTGGGAACATCCTCGCGAAAGGGAATCAAATGCTCCATTCGCTTCCAGCCAGCGGCTTCATCGGCCGACGATAATGTACCTAGAAAGAAACGAGGGAGTGCTGTCAGGGGGCGCACTTGGAGAATCTTCAAGCCGTCAGAATCGAAAAGAAACTCAGCATCAATTCGCAGCCCCAGTCGCTCATCTAGCTTTCTAAGTTGCAAGAAGAGCTCCTTTACTTGAGCCACTTGCAAAGCAGCTTCGCGAGCCATCTTAGGCGGCAGTTGTTGTCGTTCGATACCGTTGGGGCCAGCCACCAACTTTGATGCCTTCAGGACGATCGATTCTGATATCCTGTCGCCTGTCATCCAATCAATGACCAGACGATCGCCTACTCCATGATGATCCATCAGTTCAACTGAAAGACCGCGCGTCGCCGAAATCACGAGTTCCATAGGGTTGCCAGTATCCGGGTTGGCAGTGTACGCGACGCCCGACACAACCGCGTCGCAAACCGGCTGCACCATCACCGCCATTCCGTCTACACACGGGCGTATCCCCATCCGGCTCATGTATCTCAACGCCTTGGGAGACCAGGACAGCGACCAACATTGCCGTATACGATCAAGCAGTTCGTCGAATGTTTGAACTCCAATCCAACTCTCGAAGACTCCAGCAAAACTTGCTCCCTTCGAGTCCTCCATAACTGCTGAAGACCGCACGGCCAATCCGCCCGAGCCTTGACCTGGGAATCCCGAAACAGCGTCCGAAAGTTCATCGACCACATCGGCGGGAATGTCGATCGACTGAAGCTGTGCCCTCAGGAACTCATACTTGTCCCCGATGCCATCAAAGCCGTCGTCTCGGGCGGACCGCAGATAGTCTTCCACCGATGAGTACAATCCAGACTCGAGCAAGGCCAATCGGAGTGCGGAGCGTTGAATTACTAGCGTCTCGGGAACTGAAAACCCACCTTGCCTTGCCTGAAGAAGGCCAAAGGCTTTACCACCAATTTCCTCTTCTGTCGAAGGGCCGTCAAGCAACAGGCAGCAATGTTCAATCAGATCCATCCAGGAGTTATAAACCTAACCTAAGGGGAGGATTCAACCCAGTTTCAAGCGACACCGAACCGGACACCTTCTGGTTAAGGTCTCGGTCGGATTCTCTCCACCGCTCGAAAAAAAGCCTGATCCCAATCACGATCAAGATTAATCTCAGAGGAAAGACCGAGGCCTAAGTCCTCGATCCAATCCGAAACAGGAAACCAAGATGTTCCCAAGCGAGCCGATCGCTGAAACTGGATCATCCGAACAAACTTCAAGTCATCCAAGCCCGCATCCTGCTGAGGACAATAGCGAAGTGAAGCCTGTTGGTTTCCGAGATCCAAAGTGATCTCCACTTCACCAGATGGCATCCCGTTACTGCCCGAACACCGAGAGGCCAACCAATGCTGATATGCGGTGACACCAACGGTCTCAATCCTTCGATTCCCATCACTGGAATCAAATGGATCAAGCCCCTCGGACAACTCCCAAGCATCGCGCATCCCGTCCCCATCGAGATCGCCAAATCGACTCACCGTGCCCGGCGTTCCGTTAACCGCCTCACTAGGCGCCCAAGACTCTCTTTCGGTCCAGTTCAGGTTTGTGCCGGCATCCAAATTCGCTACCAGGCTGGCTCCCCCACCGTCCGTCTCAGGAAACCAATCGTCCCTATATGCTACCGACTGAATGGACTGACCCGCGATCCTAAGCTCAAACTCCTCTTCGCCATTTGAAAGCTGCCCGTCATACTCACCAATGACTTGGACGGATCCGCGCGGAAACGCCTGTGCGAACGACTCTTGATCCTGCACGATCAAGAATCGCTCCCCTGGTTCGATGGCTCGCGGCTCGGCATCTCCCCAGCGAAAAGAGACGCCGCCATGCAAACTCAATTCATCCAGCCAGACCCCTTGTCCTCCCACATTAACAAACTCGATAAACTCTAGCTTGTCGTGAACCGGATGATAGTAGATCTCCGATACACGGATAGAAACTGCCTCCGCTACAGGTTTCTCAAAGGGAGCGGACGTCCACTCAAAACTCTCTGACCATTCGCTTCGACGATCCGTTTCATCCACAATCTGAATGCGCAATCGGTACTGCCTCCCTGCCTTCACTAGTCCTGTTGGCAACGAGAACGATCGACTTTCTAACGGACGCACTTCTGATACAGCAACAGCCCGCCACTCAAGCGGTCTCGGTCTTCCTTGCTGGGCATCTTCATCGGAGTAGCTCATATCAGCCAGGCGCCAGCGAAAACCGCGCACGCTTTGCAGCCCTTGTGGGTCAAAGACGCCCGTCAACTCAAAGTGAAGACCGTCGCCAGGAAACGCTTCGGCTCCCCGGTAGGCGAACTCTGGTCGGGCCGGCACGAGAAGGTCCTCGCCTTCGTCGGACACCAATCGCCGCAGGTGAGCCGCTCGCCCGCCCTCCGGAACAACGGGCCCCTCCCCAGGAAAACTGGGCCTCCATCCCTCAAAAGCGAAGGCCTTCATCTCGGCCACTTTATCCGCCAACGAACCATACGCCAGAGGCGGTCCGTACGGGGCCTGGATCCATCGATCACGGTCAGCTCGAATGATGGGGCCGATAAGTTCAGCAATCTCATCCAGTCTCGTCCCGATGACTTCCGGTGTCCAAATGAGATCTGTAAATTCGCGCATCACATTGCGGTACTCACGTTTGAAATCCGCTTTGCCAGGCGCCTCAAAAATCGCCTGTTTCGGATAGTCCAAGCCAGTGCCCCAATTGGGGCCCCAGGAAGTGTCCGAGTCCCAGGGTAGCACCCAGAGTCGACCAATCGAAGCCCCCTGTACAGGAGCGAAAAACCAAGCGCGATTCTTCGAAAACCGATCCAATGGAAGGTAATCGAAATGTCGGATCGCTTCATTCACCGTGTGGTAACGGTACCAACGGTCATAGTCGACATAACGATGCAGCCACTCAGTGTCCCTCTCAGGGCGGAGGTTCATCCGGATGTTCTGAAAATCCTCATCCCCCGTCGTAGCGTGCTCTCCCTGATGCCGTTTCAGACGGTTTCCATCAAGAATTGAAGATCTCAATTTGTAGAGGTTTCCATCCGGCAGATCATGCGCCTTCACAAAACCGGAGTCGTAGTCTTCGAAAGCCAAAAAGACTCCCCAGAAATCACCGTGATATTGCCCCTCATCGCCAGCCGGAGATTCCACCTCGCCATCAATCACGCGCATTTGAACATAGTGAGTCTTGGGCGCAGGAATATTGACCAGGTTCCACAACCATGAATTCATCGCCTCAGGCAAACCGAAGGTCTGGTTCCGTTTTCCATCAATCATTTTGCTCAAATTCAGGCTCCGCCATGGGACCGCGTAGCGTTCGCCTAAATCATTCTTCGGGCGGAAACGTCGCGTACGATTAAAGCGGAAACGAAACGAACGCTTCCCCCCCCAATCAGCGTTGTAACGATCATTGTTCTGCCTCAATCGATAGCGCACGTGGTCGTAAACTTCCCCCTCGTAGACAAGCGCACCTTCCCAATTAAAGGCTCGTCGCGCGTCAATGTTCGTATTGGGAATTCGATTAAAACGCGTATACCCGTGCGACACCCAGAGGTCTTCGTTCCGAGTGAGGAGATGGTAGACAGGAAGCGAGTTCATGACCTCGGATGAGTGAGCAGAGCCAACTCCATCCTCAAGTAAAGTTCTGCTCGTTGTTGGATAAGCAGGCACACCGTCGTAGACGAAGAAGGCAAAGTTGATTCCCGGGTCGTCCGCAAGCGGCAAACTCACGCTCTGCCCCGTTTCTTTGCCTTCAATCTCGACCCGGTAGCGCACGAGGGTTCGATTTGAAAAGGGTCCAAGCTGCGCCGTAAAGACTCCATCGCCAGATCGGAGATCACCTCCCTCACCGTCATCCAGCATCGGTAGTGGAACCCATCTGTCAGTCGAAGCAAACGCGGGATTCACCTCCAGGGGACGTCCGGGATGGTCTCGCAGATCCTGAATCGGTTGGGGCAAATAGGCGGGCTGATATCGACCTGGAGCCACAATTTGCAACCAGAGAGTCACCGACCCGACTCCCAGTTCCGCGCCAAGTTGGACCTCGAAAACGGTCACATCACCAGAGCTTGGGCGTCGCGGTGAATGCCCCACACGCTCGACGTTTGGAGCCCAAGGCAGTGAGAAGACGGAATTTGTCTGTCCTGGAGTCGGAGCGCTGCTCTCGGCTGGCGCTTCTTCAAGCCTTCGTAAGGCTTCATCCAATGACGGTTGCCCCCCAAAGCCCGACGATCGCCAGGCCAACCCCACGTTGTTGTCGAGATCTGGATGCAGCAGCTCGAGCGAACTGCCGCCACCAGCGGCAATCGTGGGCCAAGGAAAGCCCAGTTCGAAGTCTACAAGGTCGACTATCTCGCCATTCGAATCCTCCAGCCGTAAGCTCTCGCCCTCATTGGACAAGCTTCCGGAGAAGGGACCAAGAGACGCAACTCCAAACGCCTCTTCAAGAGCCAATGGATTCTCCGCAACAACCTGAAAGGAACCGGGCGACAACTCAATACCATCGGAGAATTTGAATCGTATCCCACCCCGAATTTCCCAATCACCCAGGTCTATCGTTTGATTCGAGCGATTGAACAACTCAATGAACTCATGGGGATCAGCAGCATTTCCGGGTTGCACATAGAGTTCATTGAAGACGACTCCTGCCCCGCCTACGTGAGGAACAAATAAGCCGAGGCAAAAGCTAAGAGCAAAGAGAGCACGAATGGCTCGAAAGAAAGAATCATCGGCGATGCGAGCGCCGCGCAACGCCCTGTTTCGCCCCCAATTAATTCTTGAATTTACCACGTTGCTGCCACACATAATGCCGCTTCAACACCGCGAAACCCGCATCCCAACGGCACAACAATTGCTCAAATATTACAATTTGGCAACGTTGTGTCAGATTAATCTTAAAGGACCTGATATTCTCGATAGAAACTCCAGCACATCGATGATGAAACTCGGGCTTCGCGCCACGATTGTTCGTATCCACACTCTCGCTTTCATGCTCTGCTTAGGTGGCATTCTTTCAATGCAGACCCGGAGCGAGATCGTCGTCAATAGTCTCTCCGATAAGAGCACTTATGTCGATCGCGTTGGCTTCCGTATAGAACTGGAGGATCAGTATGACTATGAGGCGACCCTGGATGGTGAGAGCATCAACCCAGTGTTCTGGCAGTTTGCCGGCCCCGGTTACCACCAGTTTAGCGTCACGCGTGTGAATCGTAATTCTGGTCAAAAAGAGACACGACTCTATCGCTTCGTGGTCCAAGATTCTGTTCGCGGCAATAGTGAGTGGGGACTCGCACCATGGACCCCTCGCCCAATCATTCCTTCCGCGCCAGCCGAATTCGAGGGGGCTCAGATCGAATTGGTCTATCCGCGACGGATTCCGCCAGGCTTCCCACTCCCCATGATTGGATGGATCAAGCAAGACGGAGGCGAAACGAGAAGAGTCAACGGGACGCTCCACTGGGGAGTACAAAACAGCGAAGCGATCATTCGGCGAGGTGTTGGATCCCAACTCCTCTCTCTATCTCCGGAAACCGGCCCCTTAATCGGTTCAGCCCGAATCGCAGGACTAAATCGCAGCTGGGAAATCGAAGTGGAAGCCTCTCCAACCTGGGAGGAACTGTCCGGAGTCCTCGAAGCGGACCGAGAATTCGGTACGAACGCCCGCGTCATGATCACCGAAGACTTGACCGTTTCAGAGTCGGCTACGCTCACCCTTGGGGCCGGTGTGATTCTCACCGTCGCACCCAATGCCAGCATCACCGTCGATGGATCAGTCCACTTCAAGGGGGACACGAGCAACCCAATCTTGATCGCCCCAGCAAGTCCGAACACGCTTTGGGGTGGATTCTACTTCAGATCGCCCGGAGCGTCAGCTCAGCTCGAGCATGTCATTGTCACTGGAAGTGGCGCCCACAAGACTTGGTTCCACGCCAATCCCGGCGGGCGTTCTCACCGGCCTGAAGAAGCTGCATTCAATTTCTGGCGGGGGACCCAAGGCGTTTTGTCCCACGTTTCGATGATCGATAATGCCGGCCAGGCTCTTCATGGCGAAGATGCTGATATTGAATTGAATCATTGCCTCGTTCAGCGATGCCAAACGGTTGGCCAGTTCAACGAGGGGTCAGTGCGCATTCGCTCAAGTGCACTCATCGAGTTCCCGTCCGACTCTCCAGACTTCGTTGACGGAGACAATGACGCCCTCTATTTCACCTTTGGCGACCATAGCATCCAGAACACGCTGATCGGCTGGACAAAAGACGATGGCATCGATGCCGGCGCAAACGCCCCCGGAACGGTCGAGGTCGAAGGCTGCTGGATCGAGGCTTGTTTTCATGAGGGGATGGCGTTGTCCGGCTCGGAGAAGATTGTCAGTGCGAGCAATTCGGTATTTATGAACAACGGTCAAGGGGTTGAAGTCGGCTATCTCTCACCTCGAGTCACCGTTACAGACTCGCTCCTCACAGGGAACAGCGTCGGCCTTCGATTCGGAGATAACTACTTTCGATCGCATGCCGGTTCATTAACGGCTAGGGGCTCGATCTCAATCTTCAATAATCGAGACATCTGGGGCCTGACTGCGACGCTCTGGGACGAGGATCTCAGCCGAATCAACGCCCGCGACAATTTCTTTGGATCGGGCATCGAGAAGCATCCAAACAATACGCTCTGGCTCTCAGCCCCGAACCATCCACGCCTCCTAGAGTCCTATTTGCAAGCTCCGATGAGCCCTACCGGAATCGGCTTCTTTCAGCAGAGACTGACCGCTCCACGGTCCCCCACGACCGTAAGCATTGAGGTAGGACTAAGTCGCTTCAATACGGAACCTGTTTCTGCACGCGTCGAGATACAGAACGCCACTCCGGAAACGACTTCACGAGTCAACATCCCGAATCCAGCCCTCCACTTCGCCCCTGGCCAAACCACGGCGACTCTCGACTTGCAGTTCACTCAATCTGGCCTCGCATCCGTCACACACGTCCTCGAGCTCCAGTTGGTCGATGTCAACGCGGCCGTCGTCGATCCCAAGCTCGGCAAGCTAGAGGTTCTGATAGAAGGACTCACCCAGCAACAGGATCTCAGCAGCCCCGGATCGGATTGGCGTTACATTCTCGGGACAGATCCATCGGCGCCCGACACCACCGCATGGCACTACCCCTCATTCGACGATGCACAATGGAGTACCGGACCAAGTCCACTCGGCTTTGGACCCGCAACAATCAAAACGCCCTTGCCGGAAATGACCGGAGCCAGCACGTCGCTGCTACTACGAAAAACATTTTCGATCCCCAGCCTGGCAGCGATTGATCGACTCATTCTGGGGGCCACATTCGACGACGGTTTCATCGCATGGATCAACGGACAGGAAATCGCCCGAGAGGGAATTCCAGGGAGCCCCGGTTCACTTCCTCTCTCGTCTGGGACGGCCAACCAATCCTTGGATGTCCCCGCTAGCAAACAATGGGCGATTCACACAAGCGTAATTGATGCCCTGCTCCCGGGATCGAATCTACTGGCAGTCCAAGTGTTCAATGATTCACTTATGGGCTCCGATCTTTACTTCGATGCCTCATTAGACGCCGGCACGTCTTTGGATTTAGACCTCGATCAACTCCCGGACGAATGGGAAGAGAATCTGATTGAAGAAATCTCAGATAGCTCAGTCACATCGATTCTTGAAGTGTCCCCGGGAGGAGATCTGGACGATGACAAACAATCGAATCTTTCCGAATACCTCAGTGGCACCGACCCTCTGGATGGAACCGATAGCTTACGCCTCCAGATGCTGCCTACCGCACGACCAGATCAAGTCTCCATCGCATTCACCCAGAAGCCCAAGCGTCGATATGAACTCCAGTCGAGTGCTTCTCCAGAGGGACCATGGACAACGCTGCGTGAAATACTCCCTCTCACGATCGAGAACCAATGGAGGCTGATCGTCCAGCAACGCCGGACGACAGGCTATTTTCGCGTCGTTGCATTCTATTGAGCCGATCTTCTGCCGAAGCCAGGGCATCAGCATATGAATTTTTCGCTTCAACGAAGGCCTTTCAAGCAATTGGGGGCCTTACTCTTTGTCCTAGGCATCCCGGTGTTCACTCTTGGACAAGTGGTGATCAACGAGATTCACTATCACCCGGCGAGTAATGACAACCGGGAAGAGTTCATTGAGTTCTACAATTCAACGGACGCCCCTATCGACCTCTCAAGCTGGCGAATGAGTAGCGGCGTTTCTTTCACCTTTCCCGCCGGAAGCACGCTACCGCCAAGGGGCTACCTTGTCTTATCGAGTGATCCCGATCGACTCCAATCGCTTCACCCTGAGCTTGAGACAAGTGTCATCTACGGACCGTGGGAGGGTCGGCTTAGCAATCGAGGGGAAAGCTTGCGCCTTCGCAACGCCGACGGCGAGACAATCGATCGCGTCGAATACGCCAACGAAGGAGAGTTCGCAGAACAGGAATGGAGCACCGATTTTCGCCGAGTCAGAGGGATTCAATGGAAGGCGCTCCATGCCGGAAAGGGCAGATCGCTCGAATTGAGACAGGCCCAGCTATCGAATAACCGAGGTGCAAACTGGACGAGTAGCCTATCTAACCACGGCACTCCCGGCCGTTCGAATTCAGCTCTCACTAACAACCTACCCCCGATCATCCATGACGTTCACCACTTCCCTCCAATCCCAACGTCGCAGCAGGCCGTCAGAATTCAATTCCAGATCGAGGACGAAAATGCCCCCGAAACGGAAGTCCAGCTTCTCTACCGAGTCAATGAATCCGAGCCCAGACCCGCACCGATTGACCGCATCCCAGGGGGCACGCAAACTCGACAAAGCTTCCAAGCCACCATTCCACCTCAAAGCAACCACTCCGTGGTGGAGTTTTACGTCCGAACAAACGACTCGGCCAGGACCGCTCATACCTGGCCACCGCCGACCTTCCCAGACGGGGCCCAAGATGCAAACGCGATCTATCAAGTCGACGATCGGCCTCGATCTATCGCGTTTCCCGAATACCGCATCATCATGACACCTTCCGAGCACATTCGATTCAAGAATACGGTCAGTCCGCGCATCACTCTCCCGGATGGCAATCGTCCTCTGAATAATCAGATCTACAGTGATGGAAAATTCAACGCGACTTTCATTGCCTACTTCGATGGCGAATACCACGTTCGATATCGAACGGAGATTCGAAACCGAGGAAACGGAAGCCGACAACGAAGCCCCAATAATTTTCGAATCGACTTTGCCAGCGACGATCTATGGAACGGCGTCGAGAAACTCAACGCGAACGCCCAGTTCCCGTGGCTACAGACCTTAGGCGCCACCCTATCCTTCGAGCTGGGCCTTCTAGCAGCTCCGTCTCGATTCGTTCACCTCTATTTGAACGAAAGCCTGAGAGCCCCAAACTCATTCGCTACCTACGAACTCTACGCAGCGAATGATGTGATGAACTCAGACTTCGCTCGTGAATTCGACCTGGGCAACGCAAACATCTATCGAGGGATTCGCAAGAGCGGCACGGAGGAAGCGGACTTTCAATATCTCGGAGACGATCCCACTCCCTATCGACGCGTCTATTTTAAGGAGACGAACAGAATCGACGACGACTGGACAGATCTGATTTCGTTGACGAAAGCCCTTAGCGAATCCTCGGATGAAGATTTCGAACTTGAAACACAGCGGTGGATCGATGTCCCCCAGTGGATGCGATTTCTGGCAAGTGAGACCTTTTATGCGAATCAGGAGACTGCCCTGGGAAATGGGTTTGGGGACGATTACTATCTCTATCGATCCGAAATGGACGATCGCTTTCGCCTCATTCCCTACGACCAGGACACCATCCTGGGACAAGGGGACACCGGAGCAGACCCGAGGGAGCAGATCTGGCGAGCCACTCGTGGTGCCGCCATCAACCGACTCCTCAGCTGGCCGAACTACACTCCACTCTACTACTCGAATCTCATCCAGTTGGCCACAGGCCCCCTTTCACCCAAATCGATTGGACCGCTCGTAGAACGCCTTTACAAGGAGACGAAAGTTCCCCAGGGCAGGCAGGATCAAATCGTGGATTTCGCGCGTGCCCGCTCAGAGTTTCTCCTTGAGACGATTCCACAGGAGCTGAGTTTTTTCGCCCCCTTCCCGGAGAGCGAGGGTGTCTTCATCGCCCCGGGTCCAGAGGCAAGCCTTCCTTTCATCACCGGTCAAGCTGACGCCACTCGGACTACCAGAGTGAGCGTCAACAGCCATCCCGCAAACTGGAACCCCATCGGGGCAAGCTGGACCTACCTAGTGCCAGAGTTCGAACCAGGACTCAACACCTTCAACGTGAGAGCTTTCGACGCCGACGAGAATCTCGTCGAAGAGAAGATGATTGCCGTATTCCGCCCGCCAACGAAACCCTCCACCGAAGCGACCAACACGATTCAAGGAATTCACACCTGGAGCAAGGAGGATTCCCCAATCCGTATCACAGGGAAGCTCACAATCAATCCCAACTCGCAACTCACCATCGATGCAGGCGTTGTCGTTGAATTTACGCCGGGGAGCCTGATTTCCGTCGAAGGAAACCTCACAACAATCGGCAACGACAACACACCGATTCTTCTGACCGGTCAAGGGAATCAAACCTGGATGGGGATTCAGGCGAAACCCGGAGCCGAAGTCTTGCTGCAGCACACGGTCATTCAGCAAGTTACAGCAACCGAGGAACGAGCCGCGATCACCGTCGATGAAGCTTCCTTAACCGCCCGGCACACGCACTTCCGAGACAATAGCGGCACTAGCATCGCTGCAAGCCAATCTCGCATCGAGCTCTCTCATTGTGAGTTCAGCCATGTTGATCAGGGATCTGCGATTCAGGTTCTTCGTCCGGCACCGGATCAACACGTCCAGATCGACCATTGCAAATTCACGGAGAACAAGACTCCGAGTCCCCTCATCGAAGTCGGCCAGGCTGATAATTTCCAAGAGGTCGTCGCACTTCGCCAGTCCACTTTCGAGCTGGGCACCGGACCGGCCTTAAAAATCGACCACCACTCAGCCATCATCACCGGCAACCAATTCCGCCTCCAAGCCGATGCCCCAGGCGATTCAAAACCTTCCACGATTCTTGAGCTCAAGAATCGTGACAGTGAACAAGTCGGCAATCTCGTCTTGGCTAGAAATTCGCTTGAAGACGCAGCGACAGGACTAACACTCGAAGGCCACTGGCGTGTGCGGGGCCACAACAATACCTTCAATCGACTCACCACAGCCATTCTCCAGAAAGACACGGAACCACTCACTGGAGAATGGATTAACAATCTCCATCTTGCTCTGGAGACGTGGATAGCACATTCCACCGGGATCTCGCCGATATCGATTACGTTTCTGAAGAACATCAGCACCTCGTCGCTTCGTCCTGAAATACAGCTTCTCCCTGCTGAATTCTTGAGACCTGCCAGCATTCAAGGCCACGAACAGACCCCACTAGTCGGCCACGGATACGGAGGACACCATGTCGGCATCACAGGGGCTGTGTTCCCCCCTATTCTCCACGCTCTTCAAGACTCGCCCTCCGCGATCGGAGAACGAATCTCCCTCTGGGCGCCTGGGATTGAGAGATTCGAGATCACAGCGCTCGCCCCATCAGGAAATCAGGCGAACGAATCAATTCCAAACGGAGCGGATTGGATCCTCAGCGTTGCTCCAGGTGAACTTCAAGAATACTTCATTGAGGCGATAGACAACACAGGCCAGCCAAGACGCGGACTGAATGTGAACTTTGCGAGGACGGAACCACCATTCCCCATACGACTCAATGAGTTGAGTGCAGCATCTGAAATCGATTGGATCGAGATCGCAAACCGCACCGCTCAACCCGTCGAAATCGGCGGTTTCACCTTGTCCGACGACCAGGATGATCCCTCAAAATTCCAGTTCGAACCAGACACTGTGATCCCACCTCATGGACTACTCCTCTTGCAGAACGCCGAAGCACCGAATTCTTCAGAGTCCCTACCCTTTGGACTTAACGAAGATGGAGAGACAGTCTTTCTCTACGATTCTAGCGGTCTTCTCATTGATCAACTGCAATTTGGCCGGCAAATCGACACCCGAACGATGTCGAGAGCCGCGGATGGAACTTGGGCACTGGGACAGCCCACTCCCGGCTCGGTAAACCTTCTCGCCGCCCTTTCGAGTCCTCAATCGCTCCGACTGACAGAGTATCTGACGAAGCCCACAGAGAGTAACCGACAAGGAGAATTCATAGAGATCCACAATCCTAGCCCCCTTCCCATCGATCTGTCCAAGGTGCATCTCAACGACATTCCAACTCATCCTCCTCTCAACCCTACCTTCCCTCAGCACAGTTACCTCGATGCTCAATCCTATCTCACGCTGGTGGAGTCCGAGCCTGAAACACGAGCCCAGTGGCCACTCAACATTCGTCTGCGCTCTGGCCCTATTACTCTCGCTCTTCGATCGCTTGACGGCTCTTTCATCGATTCGATCTGGCACAGTCCGCAACGTTCCGGAATCTCCCAGGGTCGCAACCAAGCGGGTGAAATCGTATCAATCACACAACCCTCGCCCGGGTTTCCAAACGATCCTGTATCAAGCTCAGCCTCCCCTCTCGAAATAACCTTGGTACCCGTCGATCATCCTTGGCAATTCAATGAGGCAGGTCTTGATTTAGGAGACCAGTGGCACTCAACAACGCTCAGCGCAGCGAATTGGACGACCGCAAACGGACCCTTCGCCGGGGAAGAGTCGAGTGCCCTAGCACCCGATGCAACACCACTGACGCAAACACCGATCACGACCTATTTTCGAACGCAATTCGACTACCCTGGCATCTTTCCTCCCGATCAAATCAACCTCATGCTTCTCGCCGATGACGGCGCGATCGTTTACCTGAATGGAATTGAGGTGGCCCGGGTTCGCATTCCAAGTAGACTTCCGATCAACGCCAGAACCCCAGCTAGCGATGTCGGAACACCTGTCTGGCTCGACATCCTCATCATTCGCCCCGAGCTTATTCAACCCGGGGTCAACGAATTGGCGGTTGAACTTCATCAGTCCCGAGCAGGAAGCCGAGATGCCGTATTTGGATTAACCCTCCGATCAACCTTCGAGACAGCCCAGCCGCAAAGCCTCATCATTAGCGAGATTCTGGCCGACAACCGCTCCTACCCCGCAAGTCCAGATGCACCACTGGGAGATTGGGTGGAGATCTACAATCCAACTCCACTGCCTATCGACCTCTCTGAAGTAGGACTCAGCGATGGAAATCCGTTAGAGGACATTTGGCAATTCCCTAAAGGCAGCGTTCTTTTCGGACTGCATCGACAGCTTATTGACTTCGATTCGAGCCGCCCGGTCTCCGATACAAATACCGGGTTCGGGCTTTCATCCTCAGGCGACACACTCTATCTCCTTTCCGTTCGTGAGAATGGGACGGAAATCATCGACAGCCTAGCCTTCGGTTTCCAATCGCCCGATACGTCACTCGCCCGGCGCACGCCCGACCGAGCCTGGGTGCCTGCACGTCCAACACCGAACGAACCGAACGAAGAGACCCCGAGGGGCATTCCATTCTCCGTTCGAATTAACGAATGGCTCGCAAGAAGTGACGAAAGCGCCGACTGGTTGGAGCTATACAATCCGAGCCAAGGCGTGATCGACCTCCATGCTTTCTCCATCACAGATGATTTGGGCGATCCCACTCAGCATGTTTTCCCTCCTCACTCCATTCTTGGCTCCGGTTTCCATGCATGGCGGCAGCTCATCGCGGACAATGATCCCGAGGAGAGTGCCACGCATTTAAGCTTTCGCCTGGCCGCTAGTGGCGAATCGATTGCCTTGTTCCATCCAACCGGTTCACTGATTGATCTCATTCATTTCGGGAATCAATCTCTAAACCAAACGGAGGGAAGACTCCCTGATGGATCGGCCGATATCCTTCAGCTCAGCAACCCGAGCCCTGGAGCCACTAACGATGAGGATGGAGATCAAGACGGGATCCATGATCAGTGGGAACTTACCTATGGCCTAGACCCGAGTAGCCCACTCGACGCTCATTTCGACCTCGATCAAGACGGTCTCAGCAACCTCGAAGAATTTCTGATCGGAACGGATCCAAGTTCAGCGCAAAGCGGCCTCAGCATCTCAGAGATCAATGTCACATCCAACGGAGTCGAACTCACGTTCGGGGTGATCGCAGGTCGGGGCTTCCTTATTCGCAGCAAAACGGAACTGAACTCTTCGACATGGACCGAGCGTTGGCGCACCGAAAACGCTCCGCAAACTGGCCCAATCAGCATCACGCTAGAGGAATCGTCGCAAGGAGCCTTCTTCCAGGTCGCGACTTTTTGAGGCTCTTCCCGCAGAAGCCACGGGATCACCTCGCCTAGAAATAAAAAACTTCCGGCCGCCGATTTCTCGGCGACCGGAAGAACACTACCCAGTAATTGAAGTGACTCTATCTTACATTTCCGTGACGTTCTGGAAATTAGGATAGGCTTCGATGCCATGTTCCCCAATATCCAAACCTTCTGCTTCCTCTTCCTCTGACACTCTCACACCCATCACAACCTTGATGATTCCGAAGGTGATCAAGCTAAACACGAAAGTGAAAGCTGAGATCGAAAGGGTTCCGATGATCTGAGTGACAACGGAGAAATCTCCGAAAATTCCCACTGCAACCGTTCCCCAGATACCACAGATACCATGCACTGAGATGGCCCCGACAGGATCGTCGATTCGGATCTTATCAAAGAACATGATCGAGAAGACCACAATGACACCGGAGATAAGCCCGATGAAGAACGAACTCAGAACTGAGACAGAATCCGCGCCAGCCGTGATGCCGACGAGACCAGCCAGGATACCATTGAGAGCCATCGAAAGATCAGGCTTCTTAACCACGATCCATGACGTAAACATCGAACCGATACCACCAGCTGCAGCCGCGATCGAAGTCGTGACGAAAACGAGGGAAACAAGACCTGGATCGGCACTCAAGACTGAGCCACCGTTAAATCCAAACCAGCCGAGCCAAAGGAGAAACACACCGATTGTAGCCAAAGGCATGCTGTGACCAGGAATTGGGCGCATTTTGCCGTCTGCAAGATACTTGCCTTTACGGGGACCAAGCAGCATGACACAAGCCAGAGCGGCGAATCCACCCACCGCATGGACGATACTAGATCCAGCGAAATCATAGAACCCTTGAGCATCCAACCAGCCCGTTCCCCATTTCCAAGCACCGGTCAATGGATAAGAGATTGTAACCAAAAGCGTTGCGAACAACATGAACGCGGGGAGTTTAACCCGTTCGGCAACCGCACCCGAAACGATCGTAGCTGCCGTTGCAGCAAACATGGCCTGGAAGATAAAGTCACTCCAGTAGGTGTAATCCGCATACGTGGCAGTTAAGTTATCAACATCGCCCTCAAAACCGATCGGGCTCCCAATCGCAAAGTAACCATTCCAATCGGCGCCCATCTCACCTGGATACATGGCATTGAAGCCCCATATCGCATAAGAAAGCACGCCGAGACATATTATGAATACATTCTTGAAGAGAACGTTCACCGTGTTCTTTTGGCGGGTCAGCCCCGTTTCAAGAGTGGAGAAGCCAAGATGCATAATGAAGACCAAGGCGGCCGCAATCAGAATCCACAAGTTGTCCACCATGAACTTGGGATACTCCAACGGCATGGCTTGGAACTCCTCTACGGTGGTGTAGGCAGGACCCTCTTCCTCAGCCTCCTGTGCCTGCAGAGTGCTCGTAGCAAACAAGGAAGTGAAGACAAAGAGGGCGAGAAACGAATACAGTAGTTTTTTCATCGATATCATAAATTTGTTCAGTTCAGGGGTAAGCTGATTTACACGGCCTCCTCACCGGTCTCGTCGGTACGAATTCGGATGGCTTGCTCAATCTGTGTGACGAATACTTTGCCGTCACCGATCTTACCCGTCTTGGCTGCCTTTACTACTGCTGCAACCGCGCCTTCACATTGTTCCTCGGCAACAACGATCTCCAATTTCACCTTCGGGAGGAAATCAACGGTGTATTCGCTCCCTCGATAGATCTCGGTGTGCCCCTTCTGTCGACCAAAGCCCTGCACTTCGGTGACTGTCATTCCTTCAACTCCAATCTCCCCGAGGGCGTCCTTCACGTCCTCCAGCTTGAAAGGCTTAATGATTGCTTCGATTTTCTTCATAATGGTCAAGATTCCTCGACAAGTCCCCTCAGCAACCGAGGTACCAAGCTTCAGAAAACCTTAACAGAAAAGTCACAACCTATTTCTAACAAACACTTTACACCTTCATAATATCTTTCTACTTCTATGAATGATCCTAATCGATTCATCAAAAGAAGTACGATATTTAACACCGTGTACATTTTGTGAATTCTTATTCTGCGCAATAAAACACCATTTCAGTCATAGGACGTTTATTTGCGACAAGCCACTCTCTCGGCGGTCGAGAAGCGATTGAATTCTCATCCACAGACGGGGTGAATCTAAAAAAGAGACTAGGACAGAACGGGATGCTCTAAATCATTCATCACAATCCACTGTTTCGCTCATTTTTTATGAATCCATGGACGCCATCTTGCGACTGATAGATTGCGGGAGTCGGACACTTTCCCTTCAGGCGGAGATCGCCTGAACGCCGCGGTCACCTCTTCTCCTCATCTACCCAAGTTTCACTCTTATGAATCGACAGCGAGACTGAATCCAGCACCACGGAAAGGGTCGATTTAGATTGGTTTCTACAGGCGAAACAAAACTGAAAAGACACTGCGGTTCTGGTCCGGGATCCATTCCAGTCAACCACAAGCTCACTTAGCCTCAAATCCAGGAATCACTAGAAAGTAAGAAGACTCACGAGAGATCGGGTGAGGAACACGGACATTCCGACGCGATGATACCCCCAAGTGTCTGCCCCGGAACGAGAGTCGTTAGCTTCCGGCGTTGACAGCCCGTTCCACCGCTTCGACGTAACTTTGGAGGTTTGGCGTTGAGCGCAATTGAACGGCTTTTCGCAGGGCTACCAGAGCAGATCGGAGCTCTCCTCGATCCACATTCAAGCGGCCCAGTGCGATAAATGCATCCGCGGCGTGTGCCTCCAAGGACGTGGCTCTCTCAAATTGAAACTCAGCTTCTTCAAATTCCTCCCGGCTTTGGTAGTATTCTCCGAGCAAGATCAACGCCTCCCCATCCAGTGGATCCTTCTCCACAAACTCATTCAACAAACCAAACGCCTTCTCATGGCTACCAATGTTCATTTCGATTCGAGCCTCGCTGATTCGAAGTTCGCGCCGGGACGGTAGATCAAGCTTCCCCTCAATTTGAGTCCGAATGAGAGTCAGGTAGTCTAAGGCTTCGGAATAGAGTCCCTGCCCGACCAAGTACGTTAAAGGTCGAACCGCATCCGAACCCTCACGAGGCGGGCTCTGCTGAAAGGCCTTGCGGTAGTTCTGCAATGCCAGGGCAGGCACATCGTTGTTCAGGTAGAGATCTCCCAACAATGTCAGACTCTCCCAAGTTCCCTGCCCAGCATCAGCCACTATCTGAAGATTCCCAATTGCCCGCTCATTCTGTCCTAGCGCTAGAAAGGAATTCGCTTGAGCAAGCCAATAGCTGTTCTCGCCTGGGTATTCCAAAATCAATTCCTCGAACAATGCGATCGCTGCCCGATGTTGCTCAGTCTGCAACAGACACTGAGCTTGTCCTCGACGGAAATCCGTACTGTCGGGCTCGAACATTCGTGCCATTCGGTAGGCCGCGAGAGCTGACTCATACTTTTCCTGATTGAGGTAACCATAAGCCAAGAGCCCGTAAGATTGCGCGTCTCCTCCTCCGAGTTCGATGACCTTTAGGAGAGGATCAATCGCTGCCTGAAATTGATTCCGCTGCACAAACGTGAGAGCCAAGGTCCGCCACGCCCGGCGGAGAGCAGGAAACTTCTCGAGGGCTTGACGAAGATACCGCTCCGACGAGGCAAAGTCATTCACCTGATAGTAGAGGTTGCCCAAGATACTCAAGAAGGCTGGATTGGTATTCGTTCCCAGAGCTTTCTCAATCAGATCGATTGCCGTTCGAGGATTTGTCCGGATGTGCGGCATGATCGCTTCCTGAAGCGGCCGATCCGCCTGCGTTAGTTTTGGCTCGATCGCCTCATTGACTCCATAACTCGCCATGAATCGACGGCGAAACGCCGGGCTGTTCGGATCTGAGTCAGACAGCGAAAAGATGGCCGCTCCAACCGCAATGCGACCAGCAAACAGGAGCGTGAGGAAAAGAATTCGCGAATGCATGATTACCTTCTCGGAGCTTGCAAAGTGATGGGGAATCGTCCTCGCACAACGACGGCTCGTCCGTCGACTTTCGTGATCGAGAATCGCGCTTGCGACGCGGCCTTGCGAGCTGCTTCCTTCAGTTTCGGATGCGAGTGGGACGAAGATAACACCCGATCCACACGAACTCGTCCTCGCTTATCGATCAAGATTTCGAGTTCGACTCGTGCCTGCTTCACGCCTTGGCGGGCCAACTCCCGGGGGAAGTCAGCACGAATCATTCGCGCATTCAATAAGGTTGGCACTCGGGCAAGCTCGTCAAAATTAAAGATCTTCTCAATCTCGGCAGTTAGGTCCACCTTACCGATTGCAGGCATGGAAGGAACCCCAGCAGCCAGGGCTACGCCCATTCCCGGATTAAGGGACAGTGCTAATTGCTGCACGGGCACTTCGGTTAGCTGCTGTTTCATTTTCGGAGGCTTCGGCTTGAACGCGTCTTTAACCTCATCAAGAAGTGGCGATGGCGGAATGGGCGGTGGTGGGGGTGGCATTGCGATCACCATTTGCCGATAGTCGAGAATCTCTTTGCTAGGCTCGTTCAAATACTGCGTCAAAGGAATCACGAGAAACAATCCCAACGACACCAAAGCGGCGGCCCCCAGCGCAATCCACCGCCCTCCTTTGAGACTCGACTGAGGGAATGGGTTACTCATTGGTTTCGCGTCGCCAAGTTGATCTGCGTTGCCCCAGCAAGTGCCGCCTCATCGTGCACTTTGGCATACAGGTCAATTGGGGCCTTACGGTCGGCTTGAACAATGACCGGCATTTCATCCTGCTTGAGCAAGCGTTTGACCACCCCTCTCACGCCTCGAACACCAATCTCATTCCCTCCGTATACAATTTTTCCATCCTCAGTGATCGCAATCAAAATCGACTGCTTATCCAACTGCTCGGCCGATGCGGTCTGAGGTCGCTGGACTTCGACCCCGGTTTCCTCAACAAAGACCGTCGTCACAATAAAGAAGATCAACAGGATGAAGACGATATCAATCAAAGGTGATACATTGACTTCATTCTCTGCCGAGGATTCCGAGAATATAAGACGTCTGCTCTTCATCCTTCTGACTCGATTGGGTTAGAGTTCGCTACCGTCGACCTTTGCACACTGCTCCCCCCCACTGTCGAAGCCGAAACAGGACACGCACTCCGGAGGACCAAACGGGTGTTGTATCGCTCGAGTCGCGCAATCCCTCGGCGCAGTAAGTTTCTGCGTTGAACAATCACCGAGAGAATCGCCATTGCGGGAATCGAGATAATCAATCCAGTCTGTGTCGTAATCAACGCTTCTGAGATTCCATGAACGACGTTTTGAAACTTATCGCCTTGCCCCTGAACCATGCCGTCGAAGGTCGAAAGCATTCCAGTAACGGTTCCCAGCAAGCCCATGAGGGGACCAATCCCAATCACAATTCCCAGAAAACGAATTCGTCGGTTTACAAGGGGCAAATACTCATTCGACACTTCCTGGTAGTGGCGACGGACTTCGTCTCCGTTGGAGGCATCTGGGCATAGGATCTTTCTCAAGGGTACAGGGCCTTGGTCCAATCGGGAAAGAATCTCTTGATCACTCAGCCGATACACGCGGCCACGAACCAAATAGTGCGCCTCCAAGCGAAGCCAAAGCTCAAAAGCCGTGTAGTAGAGAAAAACCGTCAGGCCAAGCAACGGCAGCATGAGCCAGCCACCGCTCACCCACGTCTCCATCACGTTAGTTAGCATTCGGCCCTCCCTGAATCATTCTCATCCATCCGAATTTTCCGAACGAGTGATCCCCAAGCTTTTTCGCGAGAGACCGTTCACCATCGCGACCGAAAGTTTCTCCATCTGCGCAAGAACACTTTGAACTCGGCGAGAGAGCAACGCGTGGGCAACCAAAGCTGGAATAGCCAATATCAACCCAAGTTCCGTTGTAATAAGAGCCTCTGAAATGCCTGATATTAGCGGTTTGGGATCCCCGGCACCAAAGACTTCCATCAGCTTGAAAGTCTTGATGATGCCCGTCACGGTTCCGAGCAGACCAAGCAAAGGAGCAGTCGCGGCGGTCACCGCAATCACATTCAAGAAGCGTTCCAACTTTGGCTGCGTACCGAGAATTGACTCATACATCACCTCTTCAACAAGCTCCACAGACTCTTCAGCGTACTCGATTCCCGCTCTTAACATCTCGGATGCGGGCTCCGGCTGAGCCGCTGCCAGTGATTCTGCACCCGGGCGATCACCACTACGCAGGCATCTCACGATCTCGTGCACCACGAGTGGTTGTGGCGCCCGAATCGTGAAGACTTGGACAAACTTGATGATGGCCACAATCAACGAGATCAGAGCAAATCCAAGAATCGGAAACACCCAAACGCCCCCTTTTTCGAGGTGTTCGCTCCAGGATTCGTTGGTCTCAGCGAGCGCCACCGCATCCCCCAGAGTCGGATCGACTGGCAAGTCGCCGATACCACCACTCGCCACGGCTTTCACGGCTTCAGCTTGAGCCGATTCAATGTGTCGCACCCGAGCCTGCATCGATTTGGTTTCCTCAACCCAACCTACGGTCTCTCCCTTCGAATCCGCAAAGTAAAGTAAGGGGCCAACTTGAACAAATCTACCACCAACGAGCTCCCCGCTCGGGCTCAAAGCCTCACCGGAATAAGTCTTACCGCCTAGCAGCCCTTCCAATCGAGACATCGAGAGCTCAAGCAGCTCCAGCAAAGCCGCAAGCTTCTCGTCTTCTGAGGTCTCCGCTCGTTCCAGTAGTAAATCGTGCTCACGAATCGATTCACCAAACGTCGCGAGCTCCCCGGGAGAGAGCCCAGACTTGAAAGTCGAAGCAAACTCCCCAAACAGATTCCCCATAATGTAGTCCAACTCACGCCTGCCTTCGCGCACCTGTTGATCCAGCTGCTCCAAGCTCAAGCTAGCGCTGTCGCGAAGCCGCCGCCGCTCCTTCAACTTCACCTCATAGTCACCAGCCTCGGAACGCAGGTCCCGTAGTTTCTCTGCGAGAGGAACCTGGGCGTCATGAATCGCCTGACGTTGAGCTTGAAGACGACGCACCGCATCTTCCAGTTTGGCTTGTTGGCGTTGCTGGACTTGGCTCAAGGACTGCCCCAGCACCCCCTGCAGATTTACCAACCATGCCAGCGACAGCCATAGCCCCAGAGACCACACTCGAATGAACTTCAACAAATTCATCTCCATCCTATTGGTCCTCGCTTTGAGTCGAAACGGGTAACGCTAGAAATCGGGCCTCCATGAGATTACCTTCCGCGAGCCCAATAGCTTCTTTGATCGCGCCCGCCAAATTCGGCGATGATTCCCACACCCAGCCGTCGCCCGAGGAGGCTCCCGTTCCCGCCTCAGTTCCGTCACCCGAAACATAGTAGGCTGCTCCTAAGCCAAAGTGAATCGTCTTGACCTCTCGCCGACTGCCATCGCTGCCCTCAATAATTTCTTCTCCGGTTGTCACTAACATGTCGAATCGCTGAACCTCCGTGATGATTCCCATTACCGTTTGCATGCGGGCGGCCACTCCAAGTTCGGTTTCTTGGGAATTCTGAGGAAGGCGTTGCATCAGTGGGGTTAACTTCTCTCGAAGTGCGAATGGCATACGCGGAACGAAGGAACGAAGCTGCCCCTCGACGCCTTCCAGAAAAGACATCACCTTGCTGCTCAGTCGCAGATTCTCATCTCGCTTAGCTACCAAATCAGTCCGTCTTGCTTCCGCCAAATTCGTTGCGGTTTCGGCCTCGGAAAGCTGCGTTTTCATGGAGGCAATCTCCGCTTCTGCGACTGCGACCAAGTCACTGAGCAAGCTTTTCTTCTCCTCCCATGCCAGGGCCTCGGCCGATAGAGAGCTCTCCACTTCAACCCATCGGGACACGGCATCCCTGGCCTCATCAATAGCACTCGCGCCCCTCAGCGACACGACGAAATGCCCAAGAACGAGAGCCAAAACGATGCTCGCTATTCTAAATCTATCGTAATCTGTATTCATCAAAGCCGGAGAACTCTCGCGATTGAGAATCATTCTCACTAAGTCCCCCCGCACTTGTGCCCTACACCACAGTGCTAATCAAGGAAGGAATGAGGTAACGAGGAGCAACAAGGCCAAAAAGCCACTCAATAACAGGGACTCGAGAAACCGAAGAATCAAGTCGGGGATGTGAACAGCCGGCTCCGAGCGTCACCCGCAGGCATATCAACCTAGCTGGCCATTGCTGCAACTTGGCTAACGCCACATGATCCCGCGAATTCGGGCCAACAGCTCGAGACGTCCAGAGATTCGGATCGTCATCATTGCAGGCGCAAAGCCGCGGGTCCGGACCTAAGGCAGTTTAATACACGTCGCGAACGTAACGCTTAGATCGCTTGAGATCGTTGACATATTCTGCCGCCGCTTCAGGGCTCTTGCTGCCATTCGTTGCAATCAGCTGATGGAGGGCTGCATCCACGTCTTTGGCCATACGGGTGGCATCGCCGCAGACATAAAAGTGCGCCCCCTCTTCTAGCAACGCATAGAGGTCCGCGCCGTTCTCCAACATCCGGTGCTGAACGTAGACCTTCTCGGATTGATCCCGCGAAAACGCGAGATCAAGTCGATTCAGCAAGCCATTCTCTCTCATCTCGTTAAGCTCGGACTCATAAATGAAATCGCACTCGCGATGCTGATCCCCAAAGAACAACCAATTGAGGCCTTCCGCTCCGATTTCTCGTCGCTCTTCCAAAAATGCTCGAAATGGCGCAACCCCTGTTCCAGGTCCCACCATAATCATGGGCAAACGATTGTCCTCTGGAATGCGAAAGGCTTTGTTCGGCAACATAAAAATCCCTGCCGATTCGCCCTCGGGAACCTGATCTGCGAGGTAAGTAGAACAAACCCCTTTGTGTTCCCGACCTTCATTGGTCCAACGCACAGCCGCCACAGTAAGATGAACCTCACCGGGGTGTGCCTTGGGACTTGAAGAAATAGAGTAGGCCCGATGTTGCAATGGCTTCAGCCAGCCAAGTAGTTGAGCCAAATCTAATTCGAGCTCTGGTTTCAGATTCAGTAGATCAAGGGTGTCTTTGCCCCATAAGAACGCATCGATTGCTTCTCGATCTCCACCTCCCAGGACACGGCTAAACTCTTCGTGATCTACCAATGGCTCCAGTCCTTTCAATAACTCTTGGGACGGAGACCGTATCTCAAAAGATCGAGAGAGCAATTCCCCTAGAGTCTCCTGTTTTCCCGAAACACGATCCTCGGAACGAGCTCCCAGACGCTTCAGCCAAGCGGCCACAAGGTCCGGAGAGTTGACCGGCATCACGCCAAGTGCATCGCCCACCTGATACTCCAAACCACTATCAGCTAAATCAAAGGCAATATGTCGAATCTCCTTGGCCGATTTCGGTTCTGAAAGATTTCGATTGTCGACCACCTTGGCAGCAAAGGGATTTCGCCTGGACCAACCACTTTTTGCCGAACTTGGGGCCGGCTCGACCAATGACTCCCTACCGCCAGCCGGGATCGTCGCATCCAGCCACTGCTTGGCCGGCTCTTCAAAATCAACGTCACAATCCAAGCGCTTCGCAATCCGTTTTGCACCCAGCTGCTCCAAACGCGTGTCGATCAGTTTTCCTGCCTGACAAAAATACTCATAACTCGTATCGCCCAAGGCAAGAACAGCAAACTCGAGCGTTTCGAGTCGCGGTGCCGTACTGGCTGAAAGCGCCTCCCAAAACAGTTGGGCGTTGTCCGGCATTTCACCCTCTCCATACGTCGAAACGACCACAATCAGGGTCCCCATCGTCGTCAACTGTTCCATGCTGACGCCGTCCAGTTCTGACACGCGGGGCTTAAGGTTGCGAGTTCGTGCAAGGGCAGCGGCGTCGTTGGCCAATTCCTCGGAATTCCCCGTCTGCGTACCGAACAAGATGTCGATTGGTTTTGCTTCGCTTGCCGGAGCGGCTACAGCCTCCCCGGCAACAATCGAGCGCGAATGCAAGCCCGCAAAAAAACCACCCAACCAAGCTCGTTGGTCGCCTGAAAAAGGAGCATCTTTAGGTATGTAAGGTACTTCCATGAAACTACAGGGCTTTGCTGCGTTCGAGAATTTCTGGGACCGCGACTCGAGCAAAGAGAGCATCAAAACTAGGAACCTCTCCTAGCACGGCCTCATTCTTCCGGTCTTGGAAATCGATCCAAGCATTCGTTCCCAGTGTGTCCATCTTGGAAGAAATTCGGAGTTCGAGCGTTCGTTTGAAGTCATTGACTCGCTTGTTCGCAACGAGAGCAGCGAGTTCAGAGTCATCATAATGAGCAATCGCCTCGCGAGCATGTTTTGCCAAGGCTGACATGAGTGCAAAATCTTCTGTTAGAATGAGATTCCTTACCCGCTTATCGAATTCCGGTATGTCCTTTCCATAACGTTTGGTCACGATTACCTGGGCCATCTCAATAACAGTGTAACTGTTTAAGAGCTGATACATCCGATCGGTTTCTGTCTCGCCGTACTCAGGGATGCCGCCATCCAGGACAGCTTGACCGCTCTTGTAGGCGGCCTTCAGCAAGCCTATTTCATGCTGGGATAGAGCCGTCGCCAGCTCATCAACCAGATCTTTCCGAGTTCGAGCCTGCAGAATGGCGTCGGCGTCTTGGTACTGCAGCAGGGCCTTCGGCATGATCCAATACATGTTCTCCCGGGTAGACTCCCACTCAGAAAGCAGGACTTCCGCTCGAACGGACCCGGTGGCTTCCACGTGCCACTGCAACATCTTTTTGACCGCGGTCTCGTGAATCTCCGCTTGCTCGCTCCCGTCGGCAAAGGTCCCAGAAAACACGGAATCATGGCTGATGAAATCCGGAAGCTTGGCCTCTGGATCGTATTGATAGGCAAAACCGCCCGACATCCCGTTGCCAAAGCCTTTCGAAAAACCACCCAGATTCAAAACGGCGCCATTCGTCATGTACTCGGCACAGAAGTCACCCACGCCTTCGACCACGGCAGTCGCACCCGAATTACGAACTGCAAAGCGATCGCCAGCCTGACCTTGAATGAATACGCGCCCTCCGGTGGCTCCGAACAACGCAAAGTTTCCGATCAACACATTCTGCCCATCCCCTGTCCCGCCTCCCGCCGGAGCTCGGACAATGATCTCTCCTCCGCAGGCTCCTTTTCCGACACCGTCGTTGCACGTTCCGGTATGCTGTAGAAGCATCCCATCGTTGCAAAAGGCCCCGAAACTCTGCCCCGCCGCACCAGTGGTGCTCACTCTTACCGTTCGAGGCTTTAAGTAACGTCGACCATCCTTTCGCTGAACGGCCGCTTGAGGCAAGTTCTCCAGCTCGTAATTCAACATCCGCTCGATATCTATCGCGAGCTGTCCTCCGACGGACTTGTTCCGGGTGTTCAAAGGTCGCCCTGGAACAAGGTGCAACGTCTCCGATCCTCCGTCCTGCAACCAATTACGAACGGGCTCGAGCAGATCATCATCCACCGAATAGTCCCGCTCCAGGTAGACGGGATCGGACACTCTGTTTTCCGGAACACGAGTAAGCATCGCCTGAAGGCGGAGTTGTCCGACCGATGACGGATGATCCATCAAATGAAGAAGATCAGCTCTCCCCCGCGCTTCATCCAAACTGCGCAACCCAAGACTCGCAAGAATCTCCCGCACCTCATGGGCGAGGTTCAGAAGGTATTGCCCCAAAGCCCGCGGGTCCCCGTCGAAAGCTTCCGCGTTCGTCGTCAAACCTGCCGGACATTTGACATTACAATTCTTTGCCATCACACACTTGAGCATCATGAGAGCAGTCGTTCCAAACTCGAAGCTATCCGCTCCCAGCAACGAGGCCTTCACAACGTCAGAGCCCGTCTGCATTGCCCCCGAGCAACGCAGCATCACCTTCTGCCGAATGCCATTCGCACAAAGCGCTTGATGCACCTCAGCGATGCCAATCTCTGCTGCCCTCCCCGTGTACTTGAGAGAGGTCACGGAAGCCGCCCCCGTCCCGCCAGTGCTCCCGGCAACGTTAATCAAGTCGGCCCCGGCCTTTGCCACCCCGACTGCGATCGTACCGATTCCCTCGGAGCTGACTAACTTGACGATCACTCGAACTCGAGCTGCTTTTGCGTCATGGATCAACTGCCCCAGATCTTCAATTGAGTAGGTATCGTGGTGAGGAGGCGGGCTAATGAGCTCCACCCCGGGCGTGCCGCCGCGAGCGGCCGCAATCTCCACCGTCACTTTTGCCGCCGGTAATTGTCCGCCTTCTCCAGGCTTGGCTCCCTGGCCGATCTTGATCTCGATTTCCTCCAGGTTGGGGTCCGCCAAATACCCAGCCCAGACACCGAAACGGCCACTCGCAAACTGCTTAATGCGGCTTGAGCGAATCGTGTTGTAGCGGGAAATGTGTTCTCCTCCTTCACCTGAATTGGACAAGGCGCCCACCATGTTTGTCCCGTGCCCGACTGCCTCATGGGCCGGAGCCACCAATGCACCGTGCGACATGGCCCCCGAGGTTAGTCGAGGGGTGATTTCAGAGGCTGGTTGCACCTCATCGAGTGACACCTTTGGCGGTGCGGGTCTCAATCGTGCCAAGTATTCATGAGCCCTACCCGTAGCTCTGACATTCAAAACTCCATCATCCACGGAGTGATCTTGAAGGTCGTTCCCGAAAACGGTTTCTAGCACTCGGGCTAGCGATTCAAGTCGCCCAGTCTGATCTGCCTGTGGGCCTTCCAACTGAATTATGAACCGATCCTCTTCTTCCTCTCTAGCGTTGAGCCCTCGAACGACATAATCCACGTTCCCGACGAGATCGAACTGCATCAACTCTCGCTTCAGATCTTCCACCGTCTCGGCAAGGGTGATGTCAGCCACGAAAGCGAGCACGTCTCGCAAGGCCGAAGGCCGGACTCGTCGCTCTTCGGCCATCATCCGGCTAAACGCGCGATACCCAGAAGTGATCTCAAACTGATTGATTTGCTCCTCACTGAGCTTTTCGAAGGTCGTGTGGACGTAGCCCGAATCATTGATCCCAAACGCATCATTGAGTTGACGCAAAGTGAGCAACCGAAAAGACTCAACTTCATCGCCTTCTGCAGAGTCGCCATTCGTTGCCTCATTTCCCTCGGCATTCGACTTCTCCCCTCGATCTCCCCCGCTAGCCGGCGCAGAAAAACGCACAGATTCCTCAGTCATATCTACGAAGCCACGAACAGCAATCGCTCCGTAGCTGTGTCCGGCCCCTTCTGAACGTTCCTTGAACAGTCCTAGAATCGGAATATCTTGCTCCCCTTGCACGGTGAGAGAACGCTCATGCCAGTCAGCGACCGACTGAGCTACAGTGGCGAAGCCGACGCCTCCCACTGGAGTCTTCATGTTGGGAAAGTATTTCCGGAACACAGGATCATCGGTATCGAGGAAATTCGGTTCAAAGAATTCACCGCCTGAGTAGCTCTCCACCGTGCAAAGCCCCACCTTGCCCATCGTCTTCATCAAGGCCTTCTCGGCCGCCTTCTTGAACCGATCAAAGGCATCTGCGGCCCCTTCCTCTCCATATGATTCTTCGGCGCGTAGCCTCACTGAGAGCGGATAGACGGCAGCGCCCCCAAAACCAAGAATACAGGCGATGTGGTGAGAGGACAAAACTTGACCACTTTCAACGATCAGAGAGACCTTAAACCTGAGGCCTTCCTCAATGAGTCTTTGATTCACAGCCGACACAACCAAAGTCGTTGGCATGGCCGCCTTCGCTCGCGAAACATGGCGATCCGAGAGAATCGCAATCCCTCCCTTCTCACGCGCGAAACGTTGAACGGATTCAGCAACCCCATCCATGGCAGCAACGAGGGCTGCTTCATTCGCTGCCGAATCCCCATAGACTGGCTGATACAGGAATTCGAAGGTCTCCACGGGTGTCTGATCCTGCGCCTGGATCTTGAGCATATCAGCCTTTCTCAAGATCGGTGAGTTCAACACGATCTGTCGACTCCGCGACTGCCCGAAATGAGGCTTCTCCCCCAAAGCAACTCGAAGCGTCATACCGTCTGCCTCTCGAATCGAGTCCAGAGGCGGGTTCGTCACCTGGGCAAATCGCTGGCTAAAGTACTTTGCCACCCCACCTTCGCTATCATTCAAGGCATGAATCGCATTGCCGTAGCCCATGGCGGACACTTTCTCCACACCATTTTGCAGCATCGGGTCCATCAGGAATTTGAAACTCTCCTGATTGTGCGTGTATGCCACATATCGAGCTGCCGTTTGGAGATCCCCCGTATAGCGAGGGGGCTTCCCATCTAGCCCCACATCAGGTAACGACAATTCATCGATGACGACTTGCGCAGCCGCAACAAGGCTGGGGTAGTCTTTTTGAGACGCTAGTTCTTCGAGTGCCTCGTTCGTCTCGTAGAGCCGACGAGAGCTGTGGTCAAAGTAGATCATTCCACCTGCTTCCACGCGCCCACGACGAATCACGGTCTCAGGAGGAAAATCGATTTGCCCCGCTTCAGACATGACCGCTAAGTAGTCTTTCGTCTCAACACTGCGCAAAGGACGTAACCCCAAACGATCCAATCGAGCTCCCACTACTTTTCCGTCTCCAAAAATCACGGCAGCAGGTCCGTCGTTCTTCTCTTCAAACAAGGAGAAAAACTCAAACATCGCCCGCACCTGAGGCGAAAGTCGCTGGTCGTTTTCCCAAGCCGGCGGCATCATCGCAACAACTGCCGTCACGAGGTCCACACCATCTTCGAACACACGAGAATTAAGCGTTTGATCCAGTCGGCAACTGTCCGACTGACCTCGGGGCCGAATGATCGATTTGTTCCGAGCCAAAGCAATCGCCGCCTCACTCAATCGGTTCTTCTTGTCGGTGTTCAACTCACCATTGTGGGCCATCAACCGAAAGGGCTGCGCCATGAAGGGATGCGGATCCGTGTTCGTCGAAAAGCGAGTATGAAAGTACATCGTGTGAACCGCATGACTGCGATCACTCAGATCCTTGAAGTAAGGAATAATCTCCCAAGAGCTCAGTCGCCCCTTCAAGGTCTGAATTCGAGCTGAAAGAGAAAGCGGATACAAGCCATCCAGGTTCTGATCGGTGTAGGCTTCCGCCTCAATAGCGAGAAGGGTCTCATGAATAGCGCGGTCGAGTGAGGCATCCCGAAGCTCATCAGGGGTGGCAAACACCCACTGGCGAATGGCCAATTGCTTTCCGACGGAGCGTTCCGGAATCGCCTCATTATTTACCGGAAGATCCCGTTCAACCAAAACCGTGAAGCCTGACTGAACCAACTTCTCCCTCACCACATGAGCAGCACGGCCTCGATGTAGTGAGTCATTCGGCAAAAAGAAATTCCCCACACCAAACGAGCCCAGCTCCAAATCGCGGTCGCAAAGTTTGCTGAAGAATTCTAGCGAGATATCAACTGTTATCCCCGCTCCGTCGCCGACTCCCTCTGAGGACATCCCGCCTCGGTGAGGCACGGCACAGAGCGCCTCGTGTCCTTTCAGCAACAGTTCGTGCGTCTGCTTCCCATCTTTGCGGGTCAGAAACCCAACTCCACAGGCACTGTGTTCAAGAGTCGGATCGTAGAGCCCCGTCGAACCTTCTGCCTTTAGGCGAGACTTCGCCACTCCAGATTCGGACTGGTTTCCCAACCACCGATCCGAGAGGCCATCTTCTTTCCTATTTTGTTTTCGTCGATTCACCATACACGATTCAGAATTCCACTGAGCCAGCCCGGCTCCCAAACGGCCGCATTGAGCCACGCGCTTTATACCGGGGCCTAAAAGAGATTGAGATCAAACGCGTCCGACCCGTCTCGCTCGAGACGGATACCGATCGTCAGCACGATTTGGACCATGGACATTTCCGCACATTCTCAAACGCCGCAAATCCTCCGCTCTAATCTGCCTGGATTTCTCTGTCCACTGCGCCCGTTGACAAAACGGAAGCTGAATCCCAGACCTACCTTTAAGTAGATCAAGAATGTGCAATTTGCAAAACGGGAGCACCATCCAGAGCAAAGCTACCTGGCAGCAGCTGTTCCGACTCGAGACGTCGTTTTCGGACTCGCCATGAAGCTTAGTAATCAGGCACGGCGTCCGCCCCAGTCCCAAAGAAGTCTAGAACTAACCCACCGGGCCGGCAAGCCTGCGACTCAGCCCTTAGGCTTTCAAGCCCAAAAAGCAATGGAATCTTCACATTCCCCTTGCGCCATTTACCGCCCAGATCGGCCAGTATTGCCATTGAACAGCAACCGAAAAAGCAACCCAAAGGACACCTTTCATGCAAATGTGGACAAAAAACGATGATGAATTCGTTCTCACCATCCCTAAGCCGACCTATCCCGCTCATCGATTCCAGAAACTTTTCTCAACAGTGACCACGTAGTGTAACGCGAGAATCACTCACTCCCGGACGGAGAATTCCATCTGACATCTATTAGCAGACTCATGGAATGGCCGCGAAAAACGTGGAACAATGGCAGAGCAGAAGCCTCATCTCAAAAAGCCGCAAACAAACACAATCAATCCAATCGAGAGAATCTCTGCGGCAGACTCATACTTTATCGTTGGATCTAACGGTATGGCGTGATGCCCCATGATGATTCGGTGCCTCCAGGATCGTTCGCACAATACACACCTTTGGTATGTCTCTCCTCCCCTACCTAAAAAGCTTCCCTTCACTCTACCGACTCGACACGAGCTGAAAGTACCCAGGGTGATAAAAAAAAGACGAACTCAAATTCAGAATTCGACCACTTTCCCCTTCCGTCACTAGCTTCTGTCCGATTCAAGCACCACCCGCACGGCTTTTCACGGTTAACAATCCCCACGAAATACAGGGTTCAACAAGTCCCGATGAAGAACTCTCATGGACCTCATCAAAAATACTGCGCCTACAGAGAGCCAAAACTCAAGATCATGGCATACCAACGGCTTAACCAACGGCGGACAAGGTCGTTCGAATTGTCCCGATCAGAATCTCAAGAAAGAAGAATTGAGGCTCTGCTCACAGGATCAATGAACAATCAACTGCATACTTCTCTACTCAAACAAACACCCACCCATCTCTCACTAATCGAAAATCAATCCATTCGACCTTACCACCGATTCACTCGGAGGGAAACCGAACACAAGGCCGAAGCAAAAGTAGACACACTGAACAAATCTCTGCAACAGAGCTCAAAAAAGATGCATATAACATACAACAAAAAAGAAGTTCCCCCAATTGGGGACGCCTATCGCCCCCGAATAGCTGGACTATTCAGAGGCATCCTAACCGCAACCTTCGTCGCCCTTGCAAGCCATCATGCCCCGGCACAAGCTGAGCTTCTAGACGTCGAGAAGGACGAATTACTATTCGGCTTTATCAAGCTAACCGATTGCGCCCCCCTCGTCATCGCTAAGGAAAAGCTTTTCTTCGAAGACGAAGGACTTGAGGTCAAGCTCGAAGCTCAAGCCAACTGGAAGATCCTCCTGGACCGAGTGATCAGCGGCGAACTTGATGGTGCTCACATGCTGGCAGGCCAGCCAATCGGGGCAACGATTGGGTTTGGCACTCAGGCTCATATTATTACTTCCTACAGTCTCGACTACAACGGGAATGGCATCACAGTCTCAAATGATTTGTGGGAGCAGATGCAAGAGAATGATCCTGCCCTTCAGACGCCGACTCCGAAACATCCGATCACCGCATCCTCGCTGGTTCCCATCGTCCAAGACAAAAAAGCTGCTGGTGACCCGATGCGAATGGGCATGGTATTTCCTGTCTCGACTCACAACTACGAGATTCGATACTGGCTTGCTTCGTCTGGCATCAGCCCGGGATTCTACCTAGACAGAGCCTCCGGCGCCATCGATGCAACCGGAACGACCGACGCAGATGTTCTCCTATCCGTCACTCCTCCTCCCCAGATGCCCGCAACGCTCGAAGCCAAGACAATTGAGGGCTATTGCGTTGGGGAACCCTGGAACCAACAAGCTGTGATCCGCGGCATCGGTGTCCCAGTCACAACCAACTATGATATCTGGAAAAACAATCCTGAGAAGGTCTTCGGCGTCACCAAGGAATGGGCGGATGAGAATGAGAACACTCACATTGCTATCGTGAAAGCTCTGATCCGAGCAGGCATGTGGCTCGATGAAACGGACGCATCAGGCAAACTAATCAATCGTGACGAAGCCGCACGCATTCTCTCAAGATCCGAGTACGTCGGGGCAGACTACGAGGTAATTAAAAACAGCATGACGGGCTATTTCTACTTTCAGAAAACCGACAAGCGCCCCATGCCAGACTTCAATGTCTTCTTCAAATACAACGCAAGCTATCCCTGGTATAGCGATTGTATCTGGTTCCTGACACAAATGCGTCGGTGGGGGCAGATTCCTGAAGAAAAATCGGCACGCTGGTATCACGACACCGCGAAGAAGATCTATCGGCCTGACGTTTACCAAGACGCAGCGAAACATCTGATTGAAGAAGGATTGATGGAGAAGAAAGATCTCCCCAAGTTCCCCTTCTTAAGTCGATGGAAAGGGTATCGCAAGCCCACCAACGAGTTCATTGACGGCAAAACCTTCGATGCTCGGAAACCGATCGACTACATCAATTCCTTCAAACTCGGCATCAAAGACTAGTTCACACTTCACGACACCTATCGGAGCAGCAAAGTGAGCAGATGCACTTTGCTGCTCCCCCGATCAACAGAAACCATTTAGAAAGAAAATGAGTAACGAGGCCTTCAATAGATTTCTCAGATTTCTTCGCACGATCCGGTTCGGATGGCTCATCCCATTCTTCCTCCTGGCAAAAGGCGAAGACCCTAAAACCCAAGTCAAAGCCATCCTCACAGGTGTGGTTGTCCCCCTTCTGGCCATCGGGGTCTTCCTTTTCGCCTGGAACGTCGCGTCCAAACAAATTGTCACGAAGTTCGGTACCGTCCCTGGCCCGCGACAGGTCACCTCAGCCTGGGGAAGCCTCATGAACGAAATCCGTCTTGAGAAAATCAAGAAAGAGGATCACTTCCGACGGCTCCGCGAGAAACGACTGAGCTATGTTTCAAAATATGGAGTCGTGATCGAGGATCTTGGAGAGGTTCCCGATCTCAACCCAAGCGCTGAGGATCAGAAGGCACTCGAGAATATGTCGACAGCCTTTGGAGAGATCGAAGAACTTCTCGAAGTATCAAACAAAATCTCTGTGGCCCCCGATACGGAAACAGCGGAAGAGACTGCCGCTCAGTTCTCATATGATAGCTCAAAGGGAGTGGCGAAAGCAGTCATTGAGACCTTACTCCCGAAAGAGCTAGCCTACACAAGCGCTGAGCAGGAGTGGAATCTCGGAGAAAAATACAATCCCGCAGAAGGCGATTCCGAGGAAGAAATTGCCCGCAAAGAGGAGCTGAAATCCGATCGATCTAAATCGCTTGCTGCGCTGAAGGCAGACCTCTTGATCGAACGGCAGAAGATTACCTCCCTCGCAACCGATCAAGCCGTCGAGATCCTAGCCGCTATCCCGAATCAAACACGGCGCGCACTTCGATCGATCGACAAGAAGGCAGCCGCCCTCGCACCTATCCTGGACGCCAAGCTCGAACGAGTTCTCGCCGACGAAGCTGCTGGTACTAAATACAAGAACAAGGCCAAGCTGAAGATCATGAGCAAGAATTTTGGAGAGAAGCCTTACCCCGGAAAGGACACCTACATCCAACAAATCATGACCAGTCTCAAGACCGTTTTTGCAGGATTCTTAATCGCATCGGTCATCGCGATTCCCATCGGAGTTCTCTGTGGCCTCAACAAGACGATCAACAATGCGTTCAACCCCTTGATTCAGATCTTTAAGCCAGTATCTCCATTGGCGTGGCTTCCGATCGTGATGATCGTCGTAGGAGCTCTATATGTATCGGATGATCCTATGTTTGAGATCTCCTTTATTAACTCGGCTATCACGGTAGCTCTCTGCTCGCTCTGGCCGACATTGGTCAATACGGCACTAGGGGTCGCATCGACGGACAAAGACTATTTGAACGTCGCCCGCGTCCTCAAGCTCAGCTGGTCCAAAAAAATCTTCAAAGTTGTGCTCCCGGCAGCCCTCCCCCTCGTATTCACTGGACTCCGCCTTTCTCTTGGCGTCGGGTGGATGGTGTTAATCGCCGCCGAGATGTTGGCCCAGAATCCAGGGCTTGGAAAATTCGTTTGGGATATGTTCCAAAACGGGAGTAGCGAGACACTCTCCATGATCATGGTCGCTGTCTTCACGATCGGCATCATTGGATTCGCTCTCGACACAATCATGCTCAGCCTTCAACAACTCGTCAGTTTCGGCGAGGCGATCTGATCCAACCCTCGATTATCATGGCATTCTTAGAACTGAAAAACGTCGCGAAGGGCTTTGGATCTGGTTCGGAACGATCTGAAATCCTCAACGATATCAACCTTGATATCAAAGAGGGAGAGTTCGTCGCAATCGTCGGCTACTCGGGATCGGGAAAAACCACTCTCATCTCACTCATCGCGGGCCTTCTGGGGCCCGATACCGGCACCGTAATGTTGGGAGACGAAATGGTGACCGAACCGTCACCAGACCGGGCTATCGTGTTTCAGAATTACTCGTTGTTACCCTGGCTGAACGTCTACGAAAACGTGGCGCTCGCGGTCGACCAAGTCTTCCCTGATTGGTCAAAGGCCAAGCGCAAAGAGCAGGTCGAGAAGTACATTGAAATGGTTAACCTGACCCCGGCCTTACTGAAGACACCCGCTGAGCTCTCTGGTGGGATGAGGCAACGTGTTTCAGTTGCACGAGCCCTGGCAATGGATCCAAAGATCCTTCTACTCGATGAACCACTGGGCGCACTTGACGCCCTCACCCGGGCCGTTCTCCAAGACGAAATCTGCAATATCTGGAGTCGGGACAAGAAAACCGTTGTCCTCATTACCAATGATGTCGATGAGGGTATTCTGATGGCGGATCGCATCATCCCTCTAAGCGCAGGCCCACGAGCTACCTTGGGCAAATCAGTAGCCGTAAACATCGATCGCCCCCGTGATCGCAAAGAAATCAACAATAACCCCGAGTACCGGCGAATCCGAAAGGAAGTCATTGACTATCTTTTGGATGAGGGAGGCAAGAAGCGTGATTCGCTCGAGAAGTCGCTCACGCTGCCAGACATTGAGCCCGAAGATCTCACTCACTCGCCAGGACTATTCACACCGAAACGGGCACCAAAACGACGCAGTGAAAAGAAGAAGATAGACATCGAGGTGGCCGCATGAGTGCATTCGTCGAACTTTCCAAGCTTACAAAGATCTATCCCACCCCAAAGGGTCCGGCGATCATCGTTAAGGACTTCGACCTCAAAATCGAGAAAGGCGAATTCGTCTGTCTGATCGGCCACTCCGGCTGTGGTAAATCGACCGTTCTCTCAATGCTTGCCGGACTAAACCCAATCACGAGCGGAGGAATCTTCCTGGCGGGTAGGGAGCTCCAAGGACCCGGTCCCGACAGAGGCATCGTTTTCCAATCGCCTTGTCTCCTCCCATGGTTGTCGTCCTTCGAGAACGTCATGCTGGGAGTGAATCAGGTCTTCTTCACAGCAAGCAAAGAAGAGAGACGCCAAATTGCGGAATACTATCTAAGCGTCGTCGGCCTGGCAGATTCAATGATGAAGCGCCCAGGCGAACTTTCTCAAGGGATGCGCCAACGGGTTGGAATCGCACGAGCGTTTGCTCTCTCGCCGAAAATGCTTCTCCTGGATGAACCTTTCGGAATGCTTGATTCCCTCACCCGCTTCGAATTGCAACAGGTGCTCTTGGACCTCTGGGGCCGCGATCAGAAGACGGCGCTCATGGTCACCCATGATGTCGACGAGGCTGTCTTCCTGGCAGACCGCGTCGTGATGATGACAAACGGACCGGAGGCCGAAGTGGGAGATGTTCTTGAAATCAAATTCCCACGTCCTAGAAACCGAGCTGAGCTGATGGAAGATCCGGAATACTACCGGCTCCGACAACATCTGATAACCTTCTTGGAAGATCACGCCCACAAACCAAGCCCGGTGGAAGAGACCGCGCCCCCCGCCGGGAGCGATACCGGAGAAACCCCGGAGGAACCCATCAAGTCAGAGACGAAGGAGCCCGAGGCAGAGCCCGTTTCTGCGACTGCATAACAGATCTCAAACAGAATCAATTCACGTCGCTCAGACGCGGTTTTCCTCCGAACTGGCCTTCAGGGAGAACCGCGAGCGAGAGCTAGCGGTGCAATCTTTAAAGATAACATGAAGGCCAACTTGAATCCACAGAATCACCCAAGTCGCGCGGCGAAAGGCTCGCGACTTGTGGTGGTCGGAAACGGGATGGTTGGCTTCCGTTTTCTAGATGCCCTGTCGAAGAACGAGCTCGGAAAGGCCTATGAGATCACCGTCTTTGGGGGAGAACCAAGACCGGCATATGATCGAGTTCATCTGACCGATTTCTTTTCCAGCAAAACTGCCCAGGCTCTCGAGCTCGCATCCAAGGACTGGTATAACGAGCGGGCAATCGAGCTTCTGACCAACGATCCGATTGCTGAGATTCGTCCAACTGAAAAATGCGTCATCAGTAAATCCGGAACCCGCCGAGACTATGACCATCTCGTTCTGGCTACAGGCTCTCACCCCTTCGTTCCACCGATCAAGGGTGCTGACACGCCCAGGGTCTTCGTTTACCGAACAATCGAAGACCTGATTGAGATTCAGAATGCAGCCAAACAGAGTCGCAGGGCTGCCGTGATGGGCGGGGGACTCCTTGGACTCGAGGCCGCCGATGCCCTGAAGAAGCTCGGCCTCGAAACACACATCGTTGAGCGAAACATCGGACTCATGTCTCAGCAACTTCCACAAGAAGGGTCCGAGATTCTCGAACAAGAGATACGGAGCCGAGGGTTTCACCTGCACCTGAACAAGAATACTCAGGAAATCGAACACACCGAGAACGGGAAGATTCTCAAATTCCAGAACGGGGAGGCACTGATGGTCGATATGATCGTCATTGCTTCTGGAATTCGCCCCAACGACAGGATTGGCACAGCAGCGGGACTCAAGCGGCATCATCGCGGAGGCCTCGAGATCGACGATCATCTTCAGACTTCCACCGAATCGATCTATGCGATCGGGGAATGTGCAAATCATCGAGGGGTCGTCTACGGACTTGTCGGTCCCGGCTACAAGATGGCTGAGACCCTCGCCGCCCGCTTCGCCGGAGACTCAGTCACATTCCAAGGCGATTTCCTCGCGGCAAGATTAAAACTGATCGGAGTCGATGTCGCCACGTTTGGGGACCATCAAGGTGACGGTGACACCTTACAAAAGCAGGAAAAGAAATCCTATCGTCGCATCGTTATTCGCTACAATCGCATCGTCGGAGCCACAATCGTCGGCGACTGCGATGAGCTGAATCGAATTCAAGAGGCAGTAGATAGCCAAAGGAGGGTCTTCCAATGGAATCGATCCCGTTTCTTAAGAACCGGTCGCCTCTGGAAAGGAGGGACTGAACTCGATCTGAACGCGTGGCCTGAAACAGCCCTCGTCTGCAACTGCATGAACGTGCGACGAGGCACGTTGACCGAAGCAATTCTATCGAGTCACTGCGACACGGTTGAGAAACTCGCTGGAAAGACAGGCGCGTCAACGGTCTGTGGTTCTTGCGAACCCCTCCTGGCGAATCTACTCGGCACTGCCAGTGCACCAGTTCCAACAAAGGGATACAAGACCCTTGGTTTCGCTGCCATCCTGAGTGCTCTCATCAGTCTGATTCTCATCACAGCTACCCCAATCGCTGATCCGGTCTCAGTGACTCAAGACTCCCTTTCTTTCCTGTGGACCGAAGGCTTCTGGAAGTTTGCCACCGGCTACACCCTCGTCGGGCTTTCGGTCATGAGTCTTCTTCTCTCCCTCCGTAAACGCATTAAGAGAATCCAGTGGGGAAACTACGGAATTTGGCGAGCAGCGCACTCCCTCCTCGGCATGAGCACTCTCGTCATACTGATCACTCACACGGGTTTGCGAATGGGACAGAATCTGAACTTCATTCTGATGCTCAATTTCATCGCTCTTGCCATTGCGGGCGCCATGGCAGGATTCTTTACTTCACTCGAGAGCCGACTTTCCGAGCCCTGGGCTCGTCGGATCCGAGCAACGGGCACTCTGGTGCATATCGTCCTGTTCTGGCCTCTGCCGGTGCTCATTTTTTTCCACGCCTTCAAGGCTTACTACTACTGAGTCACGAGTGAACACGAAACTATCATGGATCATTTGGTTGATTATGACCTTGGGACTCATTGCCTATTTTAGCACTCGATTCGACTCGTCAGATAGCTCGATCTATCTGCCTGGAAAATCTACTGATGGTCACTACCAAATCGAACTGGACTGCAACGCCTGTCATACACCCATGATGGGAGTCAAGGAGCAAGCGTGCCTCGATTGCCACGGAGACGACCTTGATGAGGCAGACGATTCCCACCCCAAAAGCAAGTTCACGGATCCACGGAAAGCTGACCAACTCAAAAAGATCGACGCTCGAAAATGCATCACCTGCCATATCGAACATCGCGCCCACCGGACCCACGACATGGGAGTCACCCTTCCCGAGGACTATTGCTTCCATTGCCATGAGGAAATCGCCGAAGAACGCGAAAGCCACAAAGACTATCCCTTCAACTCCTGCGCGACCGCAGGCTGCCACAATTTCCACGACAATAGCGCGCTCTATGAAGACTTCCTCGCCAAGCACCTCGACGAGCCTGATTTCAAGGCCGAAGCCTTCCTCGCTTCCCGTAATCTGAGCGACCGCATTGCCAAGTCCGAGATCGCGAAATTCCTGAACCCCGACGCGGCTAGACAGGCAGATGCACCACAAGAACTCGCGTTGCCCCCTGAAAACCATGAGAACTGGTTCACGACTGCGCACGCACAGGCAGGAGTCAACTGCTCGGGGTGCCATCAGCAAGCGTCACAGAGCGGGACTCTCGAATGGAAAGACACGGTCACACACGAGACCTGTCAGAAATGCCACAAAGCGGAGACTTCAGGTTGGCTCAAAGGCAAGCATGGGATGCGACATGCGCAGGATCTGTCACCAATGACTCCCTCAATGGCTCGACTCCCGATGAAGACCGAAATGGCACACGCGTCGTTAAGTTGCACCTCATGTCATTCAGCCCATGACTTCAACACTCAATACGCGGCTGCTGAAGCCTGCATCAAATGCCACGATGACGATCACTCAAAAAACTACTTCGGCTCTTCCCACTACGACCTCTGGCAGGAACAAGCGAAAGATCAGCACGCAGGAAACACCGGTGTCTCCTGCGCTACCTGCCATCTGCCCAGAGTTGAGCAGAGCGATGGCGAAGTCCATGTAGAGCACAACCAGAACTGGAACCTCGAACCCAACGAAAAAATGATTCGTTCGGTTTGCCTCGACTGCCACGGACTCGGCTTCGCCATCGACGCGCTCGCTGATCCAGCTCTGATCCAATCCAATTTCCAGGGACTCCCTGCCCGCCATATCGAAAGCCTCGATTTGGTGAAAAAGAGAACCACGGAAAACCAAGACTGAACTCGACAACGAAACTGCAATGAAATCGAACGCAAAAACAATCCTTAGCACGGGAGCAACCCTCGCCCTGGCAGTCCTCCTGTCGGCCTGTGGCGGTTCCTCGACTACCACCACAACGGTCAGCACCGGAATCACTCCCAAGAAAATGGCCGACGCTCTCCACGCGGTCATGGAATCAGACCGAACGGTCTACACCAAGAAGGTCGTCAACCGTCTCCAGAATGAACAGAAAGTCATCAAGGCAAGTGAGCACTGGGAAGACGACAAAGCGTTGCCGCTTCCAGCCCAGATGTTTCGCATGGGAGCGGAAATGGTGACCGCCAAAGATGTCGGTTTCACCTATGGCCTCCTTTCGAAATGGCCCGTCAACAAGCAGAACGCTCCAACCACAGATCTGGAAAAGAAAGGACTGGACTTCATCGATGAGAACGGAGGCACTGAACCCTTCTACGGAGAAGAGACTCTCGGAGACAGCAAGTACTTCACTGCAATCTACGCTGACGTCGGTGTCGTCACCGCCTGTGTCAAATGCCACAACGAGCATAAGGACAGTCCACGGACGGACTTTGAGATAGGCGACGTCATGGGTGGTGTCGTGATCCGAATCCCAATGGATTCCTAACACCCTCCTCGTAAACTCTAGATTCGAGCTCACATGCCGAAGATCGTGACTCGCACTCTACCCTTTCTTGCCTTGGTGTTCGCTGTTTCGTGTGGCGAGCCCGAGGCAAGTTTGAAGGCCAAAAATGAGGGCCCCCCGCCCTTCGAGCCGATCGATGTCGACGCGTTGGCGCCCTTTTCGGATTCCGTCCTGGCCAGAGGACTGGATATCTATAAGGATTCCTGCGCTCGATGTCACCGAATCGGAAAAGCGGGGGCCCCTCGCATCGGACACGGCCCCGATTGGACGTCCCGAATCGAGGGCGGCATGGAACAACTCATTTCCCGAGCGCTCGAGGGCTACGAAAGCCCCGCTGGAAATGAAATGCCCGCCCGAGGTGGCAACGAAGAATTGTCAGACGAAGATGTCACAGCAGCGGTCAAGCTCATGGTCCATCTCAGTGCAACCGAAACCCTGAACCCTTAACACAACCACGCCACAAAACATATGACACCAACTCAAGTAGAACTCGTACAAACAAGCTGGGAAAAGGTCGTTCCAATTGCCGATACTGCCGCCGAACTATTCTACGGTCGACTCTTCGAGCTCGATCCGTCACTCAAGCCCCTCTTCACCTCCGACATCAAAGAACAAGGGAAGAAACTCATGCAGATGATCAGCGTGGCCGTAAAGGGTCTCAGTGACCTCGAAAAGATCGTTCCGGCCGTTGAAGAACTTGGTAAACGGCATGTGGGCTACGGGGTCAAGGATGAGCACTACGATACCGTCGGAGCGGCTCTACTATGGACTCTCGAAAAAGGCCTCGGAGACGCCTTCACGCCTGATGTTAAAGAAGCCTGGACAGAGACTTACACAGTTCTCGCTACGACCATGAAAAACGCTGCAGCTGCCGCGTAGTTTTCTCACCTCCAACCGACAAGCAAACGGACTGCCTCCGGGCAGTTCGTTTTTTTGTTTTTCAATAGGAGTTCCCAATATTTCTCAAAAAAAAGAGTCACAAAACAGCCGAGCAGCGAAAGGAAGGGGCGGATGGTGAAAAGTAAAAGTCCGACGCATAGAACACGGTTTTGCAGAGAGGTCTATTTCGCCCTACTTCTTATTCCAGGCTTGCATGTGGCGGAACCTCTCGTGACGCCGTGGGATATCGGAATCTCTGGCCGGTACGCGCGCCTCTACGGAACGGATGCTGACGAAGCGGCCGGGAACGCTGTCACTGCATGGAACCCCTCAAGCTGCAAACAATCGAGAACGCTTTGAGCAAATGGTCGAGGCACTCGATTTCGAGATCGGGCGTCTATTGGAAGATGTCGATCTCGACGAAACCAATGTGATCCTCGTCGGGGACAATGGAACACCTGGCAACCTTCTTCAGGCTCCGTTCACGAACGGTCATGGAGAAGGCTCTCTCTACGAAGGAGGCAAACGAGTCACCTTGGTCGCTGCCGGACCCGATATTGTCGTCCGAGGCACCAACGAAAGGCCCGTTCAGGTAGCCGATCTCTACACCACGATTCTCTCGCTGGCGGGAATCGACGCAGTCGAGGTCGCTCCGGCGGGAACGATCATTGATGGACGAGATCTCTATCCTGCGTTTGCTGGAAGCCAAGTAAACGGGGGTGTAGTCATCGAGATATTTGGCAACGGGGTCGATGCTCCTGGGCGCGCCGTTCGGGACGGCGATTTCAAACTCATCATCTACGATGATCCCGCAAGCACCTCAGATACGCCTACCTTCGAACTCTACAATGTCACGGCAGATCCGGATGAACTAAACGGACCTACTCACCCAAGCCAACGGCCTGGACGCCGAACAACAAGATGCCTTCGACAACTTGATGGCGAAGAACAGCGCCCTTGGAGGTGGTTTTGGAGACCAGCCGATCGAGGATAATTCAGCGACATACTTCTTCGAACTACAGAACCCGAATGGACAAGGGCAAAACCTTCCTCCCCTTATCAGCCCTAACAACGGCAACATCGTTCAGCCACGCGCTATCACCGTGGGAGGAATCGCCGCCACATGGGATGATGGCCTCACGAACGGCGGCACAGCAGCCTCCCGCGTCGACGAAGCCGGCACCCCATCCACCGATTGGATCAAGTTCAATTTCGCCCCGATTGCAGCCGGATTCGACCAACCGGGAATGGAAGGCCCCCACCCCGTCATGATCTCCTTCCCCGGAGGCGGCGGCACAGAACGGGTCTACTCAACAATCCTACCCTTGATTTACCAACCCTAGTCCGTTGATTCGAAAACGAGCACCAAAGTCGTCTGGCAGATAATTCGCCCGCTCTTAGTCACTCTATACGGGCGAACTAAAGCAAATCAATTAGCTGCCTCCTCCCAGGAGGCAGTGTACCAAATACAGCACAAACTCGATTCGAATCGTTCGACGCGCAATCCGAATATTTCCAAAAATTCAAGCAGCGTCTATCGCCTGAGCTGCAAACTGGCCCAAACTGGTTTGTGGTCGGACAGAGGTTTCTTCATTTCGATGATTTGCCCCCTGGTTGCCGAAAGTTTTCGGGGATTATACATGATGTGATCGATCACCTTTCCACTTCCTTCATCCTCGGGCTTGAAGGCGTTGTGGGTATTGCGTTTCGTCACATCGATACCGAGTTCTTTCCAGCTTACATCTAATCCAATATCGACAAACATTTCGTAGTACTGACTCTGATAGTCCGCATGGGATGGAATGAAGTTGAAATCTCCCATGACAACCGAGATTTCCTGAGACTGTTTTTCTTTCAGATGACGGACAAAGGCCGTGATTTTTCCAGTGGTTTCGTCAATATGCGCTTGATCTCGCCAGCCAAACGGAAAGTGCACTGAGTAAAGCGCAATCTCGTGCTCGTCGATTTTGGTCTTGGCTCGTGTCGCCGTATGCAAGGTATCGGCCATCAGGATTTCTTCGTAGTCATAAAGAGGTGTTCGACTCACTAGACTCTTGTATTTGTCGTCATGCCCAGCAGTCGAGTATTTACCCACGATGACGTAGTCCAGTCCCAAAACTTTCCCCACCCGTTTCGTCCAATCGCCACCCGGCGCTTCGGAAAAAGCAACCACATCAAAATCATACCCCTTGAGTGCCTCACCAATTTGTTCTGCCGTGGCGTTGCGACTCACCTCGACATTGTAGGCCGCAACCTTGATCTCAGTCGCCGATGAATCCGCTGTGACCTCATCCGTCTGACCAAGAGCAAAGCCGACCAATAAGCTAAAAAGAATCGTTCGTATTTTCAAATTGCTAACCTTCGGTTCCGAATATGTACACTTTGTCGCCACTGATCTTGAATCTGATCTCCACCTGAGCAAGCCGAATCGAGCCAAAATTGCCTGGTAGAAACTCCTCCGTGCCGCTCAAGCTCTGATACAAAGCGCTCACGCCTGTCCGGGCAAACGAGCGTTAGCCGCCGGAACCAAAGAATTCTTCGGCACCAACAGTCACGAATGACAGATTTGCCTGTCAAAACGCCGCCAGATGAATGAACAATCGGGAAACGAATGAACCACACGATTCTGATCAATAGCTTGAGCGATGTTCTAGACTCGTTTGATGTTGCGGTGCTCGATCAATGGGGTGTTCTCCACAATGGATCGACCTGCTACCCTTCCGCCTGTGAGGCAATGAAAACGCTACACGATAGTGGAAAAGATATCGTGATTCTCTCAAACTCCGGCAAACGGGCGGATTTGAACTTTGCGCGCATCGGAAAAATGGGCCTTCCCGTGGAAACAATTTCAAAGGTTGTCACCTCCGGTGAAGCGCTATGGAACGATGTCCACGACGCCAGGTTTCGAATCGCGGGAGCTGTTCCAAAGAGATTCTACCCCATCTGCGGCCATCCGGATGATCCTAAGGTTTGGGCTTCCAACAGCTCTACCCAGATCGCCAACTCGATCGATCCCTCGGTCGATGCCATCCTACTGATGGGCCTGCCCGATGGCGCCGGCGAGTCAGAATACGATGCGACTTTCGAACAGGCACTCGAACTCAGAATCCCCTTAGTCTGCTCCAACCCAGACAAGACCTCACCCCGGGCAGACCGATTCGTGATGTCGCCGGGGGCCTTGGCAGACCGCTACCAAGAGATGGGCGGTGAAGTCATTTGGTATGGCAAACCTCACTCTCCAGTTTTCAAAGCCGTCATGCGCGGTCGAAGCGAGCTAGCGCCAAACCGGTTCCTTGTCGTCGGGGACAGTTTGGAACACGATATTGCTGGGGGCCAACAAATCGGTTTCAAGACGGCACTCGTTCGCGGAGGCATTCATGCAATTGATTTCCGGAACGCCGCCGAGAACGATCAGATCACGGCCATCGCGCACTCACTCTCTGACCTACACGGTATTCAACCGCCCGACTTCAGCTTAGAATTCCTCGCCTGATCACCGAACATGACGCTACCTGCAGATTTCATCAATCTATCCCAGAAAATCGGCGCTCAACCTTTGCTCGTGCAGGGGCCCGGCGGAAACACCTCTGTTAAAATTGGTGGCGAGATGTGGATCAAAGCTTCCGGCACGAAACTCTCTGAGGCATTGGATAAGAACATCTTTGTTGCGGTCGATCCCGCGAAGGCCAAGCAGGAGTTGAATGGCGCTGGCGATGGAAGTTGCCGTTCTGCTCTGATCGATCCGGACTGTGGATTGCGTCCCTCGATCGAAACCACCTTTCACGCGATGTTCGATCAGCCATTCGTTTTCCACTTCCATTCCGTCGCGACCATTTGCCACGCAATAGCGGAGGAAGGACGGCACGCCCTAAGCGAAAAGTTATCGGGATTGCAATGGGTCTCTGCTCCTTACCGAAAACCCGGAATCCCACTGAGCAAAGCCATCCGGGACGCGGTGGGCACAAAGCAAGTTCAAATCGTCGTCCTGAACAACCATGGGATCATTATTGTCGGAAACACAATCGATGAGGTGAGCCACCTGATTGATGATGTCGAACGAAGACTTCATTTGCCGATCCTCGCGGAGGGCGAGCCAAAGGCCTCACCCGCAACCTGCTCGGGATGGCAATATGTCCCCGAAGTCTGTGCCTTGGCGACCGATCCCCTTCTATTCAAGCGTGCCACATCAGGAACCTACTATCCGGACCATGTTGTGTTCCTCGGCCCTGCAATGCCGTCGCTACCTGCTTCGGAACTCGCACGACTGAATCCTGATGAGTTCCCGGTTCCAGCTGTGTTGGTTGAAGGTCAAGGGGTCTATTTGAAGTCTGATGCCAAGCCTGCCCAGCGAGCGATGTTAGACTGCATCTACCACGTGCTTTCGCGGATTCCAGAGGACTGGACTTTGGCTCCAATCGGCGAAGAGGCGGAGGCGGAACTCCTGAATTGGGATGCGGAAAAGTATCGCCAGGCCTTGGCCAAACGAAGTGCCTAGCCATGTCACTCTACCTGGGAATTGACCTCGGAACATCCGGAGTTCGCACGTCTGTCATCGACACATGCGGCAGCGAGATCGCATCGGCGTCAGTCGAGATGCCTGCGCCTATTCGCATCGATGACCGTCCCTGCCAAGATGCCAAGCTCTGGTGGGAAGCCGTCAGTCAGTGTCTACGGATCCAAGACACCCGTCTCCGTGAAACCAATCGACACCCGGGCGAGATCTCAGCTTTAGCCGTCGACGGCACCTCAGGAACTCTGCTGCTAACCGACGAAGACCTAAATCCGCTCACTCCTGGCTACATGTACAACTCGGCAAACTTCAATACCGAAGCTGATTTGATTGCCGAGCACGCCCCCGAGACCTCGATGGCTCGCGGAGCCGGATCTACCCTGGCCCGACTTCTGTTTCTGAGGAAGCAGGCGAAGAACGCCCGATACGCCCTCCATCAAGCCGATTGGATTGCCGCAAAGCTGATGAAACGCGGTGGACTTTCGGATGAAACCAACGTGCTCAAAATGGGCTTCGATGTTCAGAACCGGGTCTGGCCTGATTGGTTCTCCGCCTTTGGTTTCGATTTGATCCCAGAGGTAAAGCCCGTCGGCGAAATGTTCGGAGTTGTCGATGTGACAATCGCGAGCGAGTTCGGCCTCTCAAGCGATTTAGAAGTGATTGCCGGCACTACTGACAGTAACGCCGCTTTCCTAGCCTCGGGAGCATCCCAAGTGGGTGAAGGCGTCACTTCTTTGGGAACCACCCTGGCGATCAAGTTGCTTTCTGACAAACCGGTCGCTGATCCTACTCGAGGAATCTACAGTCATCGCATCAAGGACATGTGGCTCGCAGGCGGCGCGTCAAACACGGGAGGGGGCGTCTTGCTCGATCACTTCACTCCCGAGCAGATGAGTGAGATGGAGAACGCGCTTCAACCGGACGCACCTACCGGGCTTGATTACTACCCACTCTCTCAACCTGGCGAACGGTTTCCGATCGCCGATCCCAATTTAGCTCCCCGCTTGACCCCTCGTCCGGAAAACGATGTGAGCTTCTTCCAAGCAATGCTTGAAGGAATCAGCGAAATTGAGCAGGTCGGCTACAACGCCCTCCACCAGCTTGGGGCGCCAACACTGAAGCGTGTCTACACAGCTGGGGGTGGAGCCAAGAACCACGCCTGGACGAAGATTCGATCGAGAAGGCTTGGAGTCGCTATACACGACGCGCTATCAAGCAACGCCTCTGTTGGAGTTGCTAGAATCGCTGCAGGCTTGATCTAACCCAGGCGAACCACTCCATTCCGTTTCCTTAGAGGAAGGCGCAGCCTATTCCAAAGCAGACAGATTCCTATTTTTCACAGAATCGAATTGAAATCGCCTCACGCCCCTCGGCCAACTCGCCATCCTTGCTTTCAAAGGTCAGGCAACTGCTTCGCCTTACGCTATTAGCCAATGAGTCGATTTTGGCGCTACCGATTGCTCCGGTGAATGACTAGGAAGTGATCGCTGCTCGCTCGTTCGCCTGGGAATTCGTTTTCTCGAGGAAGTAGTCGTAGTTCCCAGCATACGGTGTCACCGTGCCTTGGTTCACATGCAGAACCTTGGTCGCCAGCTTGCGAATGAAGTGAACATCATGAGAAATGAAGACCAGAGAACCTTCGTATCGCTCGAGCGCGATAATCAAAGAATCAACGGTGAGAATATCAAGGTGAGTCGTAGGCTCATCCATCAACAGGAGGTTTGGCGGATTGACGAGAAACTTGACAAGGTTCAGACGGCTTTTCTCTCCCCCGCTCAGAACGCTGGTTTTCTTAAAAATCCCTTCTTTTCGAAACATGAATGATCCGAGGATCCCTCGGGCTTCCTCCTCACGAATATCGGGGGATGCTTCAAGCACTTCTTCGAGAACAGTATTCTCCGGATCCAAAGCCGCTGAACGATGCTGGCTGAAATAGCCGAGCCGACAGTTGTGGCCTTCCGTTCGCGTGCCTTCCTGAAATTCAACTTCATTCGCAAGGATCTTCAGCAGGGTGGATTTTCCAGCTCCATTCGGTCCCACGAGAACCGTTCGTTCCCCGCGGTGAACCTCGAGATCAAGTCCCTCATAGATCTTATTGTTCCCGTAAGCCATATGGATATTCTCCAGCGAAATGGCTCGCTGCCCCCCACGCACCGGGGATGGAAACCTAAAAGGATAAGGCTTTCGCGGCGGAATCGGCTTCTCGAGCATCTCCATCTTGTCCAACATCTTGAGCCGACTCTGAGCCTGCGCCGCCTTTGAACTCACGTTTCGAAATCGACTGACAAACTCCTTAATCGCCGAGACCTCTTTTTGTTGATTCTTGTAAGCGGCAGAAGCTCGCTCAAAAGCTTCTCGCTTTTGAACCTCAAACTCGGAGTAGTTACCCTTCCACGAGAGCAGCTCCTTGTTCGAAATCTCGAAAACTTTCTCGACGATACTATCCATGAATTGCCGATCGTGAGAGATCAACAAAACGGCACACGACTGGTTCTTGAGATAATCCTGAAACCAAAGCAAGGCACTCAAATCGAGGTGATTCGTCGGCTCGTCGAGCATGAGCAAGTCAGGCTCCATGGCCAACAATCGAGCAAGGTGAGCACGCATGACCCAGCCCCCACTGAGCTCGTTGGCGGGACGTTCCAGGGGCTCATCCGAGAAACCAAGCCCATGAAGCATCTTTTTGGCTTTGGCCTCAAATTGCGGATCGTTCAATGCATCAAACTTCGCCTGAGCTTCGTAATACTCGATGCATTCACAGTTCCCCGCTTTCTCCAGCTTGCCCAGCGTTGCCTCTAGGGCGGGAATCGTCCCGGCACGACCGGTGGCTACTTCCAATACCGTCTCATCCCCGATGGCCTCACTTTCCTGCGGCAGATAGCCGACCGTGGTCCATTCATCTCGGGCAATCTCACCCGAGTCGGCAGTCTCATTACCTAGAATGAGAGAAAAAAGCGTCGTCTTCCCAGAGCCATTCGGCCCCACCAAAGCCACCTGCTCACCATAGTTTATCGTCAGTGAAACACCCTCAAATAAGGGCGTTCCGGCAAATGATTTCGCGATACTTCGAATCGTTAACATGGATCAGATCTCCCGAGTTACCAGTCTCAACAGCAAGAGCCGTTCTCAGGTAAAGGGCCCTGGAGAAAACGCGGATATTCGAATCGGGTCAACGAAAAAACGGGATGCGCCGTTCCGTTGCATTCCCAATCAGAGCCTCCTCCGGAGGAAATTACGAACTTGCTAGAACTTGAGCAGTATCTCTTTCGGTATTGACCAGCTTACGATACCGGATATGGTATCTCGGATACAAGATATGAGTGGGTATCGGGCTGTTCTAGACACTTGTGTGATTATTGCTGGTCTCTACTCGTCCACCGGAGCATCGCACGCAGCGCTGGGGGCGTTGCTTTCGGGCAATCTGAAATTGGTATTATCTCCCACATTGCTGTTTGAGTATGAAGATATCCTCAGGAGAAAACAGGAGATGCTTGGACTTAGTCACGAAGAAATCGAGGTCATACTGAATCAATTCTGCGCCGCTGCCGAATGCAGGCGTGTCAACTTTCTATGGCGCCCAAGACTACGCGATGCTGCCGATGACCACTTGGTTGAGCTTGCCTTCGCCGCTGGAGGTGTGCCAGTCGTCACCCACAACGTGAAGCACTTTAAAGATTTAGAGGATCTAGGAATCCAAGTTATGACGCCACAGAAGCTACTAAAGGAAATTCTATGAGCACACTGAGCCTCCGTCTCCCCGATTCGATTCACCGCCATATCAAGGAGATTGCCGATCGTGAAGGCGTCTCCATTAACCAGCTCATCTCGACAGCCGTGACTGAAAAAGTGTCGGCCATTCTTACTGAGGAAATGATTCAGGAACGCGCGGCTCGTGCAGACAAGAAAGCATTCAGGAGAATCTTAAGCAAAGTCCCGAAACGCGCTCCGCTGAAGAATGACGAGCGATCCTAAAGCTTCGCTCAGCCTTCGCTGAACAACACCTGTAGCGTATTGAGATCGTGCCGGTTGGTGAACGACTGAAAGCTCTCGCCTTCTTCGCGTTTCTCTTTGAACGCTGAGATCATGATGTCGAGCGTTTTGCGAACCTGCTCAACCGTGAGACCATGGAAAACTTGTCGGCCCAGTTCTTGGTTCGGCCCGAACCCTCCGCCAACAAAAATGTGGTACCCCTCGACGCTCTCTCCCTGTAGGTTCACTTTTGTCGCCAGCAATCCGATGTCGCCCATGTAATGCTGGGCACACGAGTGCGGGCAACCCGTCAGATGCACATTGATCGGTTGGTCTAGTTGATGGCGTTCGTCCAAGTATTTCATCAACTCGAGTGCATTTGCCTTGGTATTGCTTGAAGCAAATTTGCAATAACTATTGCCCGTGCAGGCGACGAAGCCCGCTTTAAGATTCGAGGACTGCCAATCCAAGCCCATCTTCACCAGCGCCTTCTTGACCACCTCTAAATCGGCATCCGGTATATTGGGCAACAAGAAGTTCTGCCAGATGGTCAATCGAACCTCGCCAGAACCATATTGATCAGCAAGATCAGCGATCTTGATCATCTGCTTTGGAGTCAATTGCCCCACGGGGACTGAAACACCGACATAGTTGAGCCCCTCTTGTCTTTGCGGAAAAACACCCACCTGGGGATGACTGTCCACCTTGGCAGGACGCTCCACCGCCGCTTCAAAATCCGAGGGCTGCGGCAGGCGTAAAAGTGAAAATCCGAGGAGTGCCTCTGTCTCTTTCAAATAGTCTTCAAGGGACCACTTCTCCAACAAATGCTTCAGCCGAGCCTTCTTTCGATTCTCCCGGTTGCCATTCGCAATGAACACCCGCAGCAATGCTGCCGTCACGCGGACGACATGCCCAGGGAGCACAACAACCCCCAGGTCCTTCGCAAACGACTTGTGCCCCGTCGCTCCTCCCAGCGCGACTCGGAAGTATATTCCTGGCTCGATTCCCTCCACGCCCTCACCCACTTTCGTGGCTGTCCAGCCAATGTCATTGGAATCCTCCGCAGAACTGATCGCCCCCCCTCCATCAAGAGCAATATTGAATTTCCTCGGGAGGTCGTAGAATTCTCGATGATGCCGAATATAGTCAGCGATCTCATTGGCGAGCGGTAAGGAGTCAATCAACTCCTCTGGATCGATACCGGCCGTTGGAGAGCAAGTGATGTTGCGAATATTATCCCCCCCACTTCCTTGCGAGGTCAGGCCCACTGCCTCAATCCGTCGCAGCAATGGCACTGTGTTTTTCGCCTCGATGTTGCGCAGCTGAAAATTCGCTCGTGTGGTGATCTGAATATACCCCGAGGTTAAGTTCTTAGAAATGTGCGCCAATTCTCGCAGCTGAAAGGATTGAACCACTCCGCCAGGAATTCGCAGGCGGCACATGAATGCTTCATGAACAGGAGACAAGAAGAACAGCCCACGCCATTTGTAGCGAAACACATTCTCTTTAGCCGGGGCGCGGTTCATTTCGGCATCGTCGACGAGTGACTCGAACGCATCCAGTGGATGCAGAACTCGCTTAACGCGTTCTTCGAAGATTAGATCCTCATCGTCGACTGCCGGAGCTGCTGCCGGATTCAAGTCGACGTCATTGAACTTCACCCCCCGGTTCAACAATCCCGCAAACAGCCCCTCTAAGTACGACGTTTGTTCGTCGTTTAATTTCTCTCCGCGAATCTCGCGGAATGGTATCGCAATCTGACTCATCTCAATAGACGTCTCGCTGATATCGTTTATCTGCTTTCAATTTCTTCACGTACTCAAGCGCTTGATCACCCGTTAACCCACCTTGTTTCTCGATCACGTCGTGGAGCGCTCGATCAACGTCCTTGGCCATTCGTTTCGCATCACCGCAAACGTAAACGTGAGCCCCAGCCTCAAGCCACTCCCACAGCTGCACGGCCTTTTCCGTCATCCGATTCTGAACGTATATCTTCTCTTCTTGATCGCGGGAGAAGGCCAGATCGAGACGGTTCAACAATCCACTTGAAACAAAGGCCTCAAGCTCGTCCCGATACATGAAATCACACGCCTCTTTCTGGTCCCCGAAGAACAACCAGTTCTCGCCCTTGTCCCCTCTCGCCTGTCGCTCTTCAAGAAAAGCCCTGAACGGTGCTATCCCCGTTCCCGGCCCCACCATAATGACCGGAAGGTTCCCGTCGTCTGGCAACCGAAACCCGGGAGACTTGTGAACAAACACCGGCACGGGAGTCTCGTTCAAAACAGCCCGATCCGCCAAGAACGTGGAGCAAACCCCTTTGCGATCCCTATCTAGAGATCGGTATCGCACGGAAGCCACGGTGAGATGGACTTCGCCCGGATGCGCCTTTGGACTGGAGGAAATCGAGTAGAGCCGAGGCTGAAGTTTCTTCAGGGCTCCGACAAATTCTACCGGCTCAAACCCCGCATTGGAGTAATGAAGCAGCAAATCGATGATTTCTCGTCCCCACATCCAGTCGTTGTAATCCTTTTTTCGATCCGGCTTCAGTAGAGCGTTCAGCTCTTCATCCCCTGACTTACTAGCGATGACTTTAACCAAACTCAAGGGAGGCTGCGTGATCGCGTAGAAGTGCAACAAGGCCTCACGAAGCGACGCCTCCTCCCCATTCGGTAAGGGAACCAGTGTTTCGGAATCAGCCCCGAGAGCAGTGATGATCTCACTCACGAGCTCGGGGCAGTTTGTGCCTAGCACACCCAAAGCATCTCCCGCTTCATACTCCAGGCCAGAACCCTCGAGGCTGATTTCGTAGTGTCTTGTCTCCTTGGCTGATCCCGGCCCATTGAGCACTCGATTGGTGATCAACTTCGCGGGAAAAGGGTTTTTCTTGGAATACGCAACGATGTCAGGGGCACCTTCAGTTGCCTCATCTCCACCCTCGCTTTCCAAGCTTGCTTCGCCGCCGGTCAATTCCGACAGTGTGGACCACATGGACTTCACCCAAGCCTCGGCAGGTTCCTCGTAGTCCACGTCACAATCAACTCGCTCCAGGAACCGGGTCGCTCCAAGGCTTGCCAATCGTTCGTCTGCTTTTTTTCCAAATCCGCAGAACTCTGCGTAGTTCGAATCGCCCAAGGCCAAGACTGAATAACGCAGGTTCTCAAGTCTAGGCGCAGCGTCATCACTAAGATAAGACCAAAAATCGACCGCATTGTCGGGGGGATCTCCGTCTCCCCAGGTGCTCGTCACAATAACTAGATTCGGCTCCTTACTAAGATCAACTTTAGTGAAGTCGTTCAGCTCAATCACCTTTGCTTGGAAGCCCTTGCCTGCCGCTTCTTTCTTGAGCGACTTCGCAATCCCCTGGGCGCTACCTGACTGACTTCCATACATCACCAGCAAAGGCTCCGTCTTCACCTCAGCGACGTCACCGACTCCGCCAGACGGGGCTTCACCATCAGCGATCGCCCCCACTAACCAGCCGTTCAGCCAAGCACGTTGTTGAGACCCAAAGGGTGCTGATTCAGGAATGACTGGAACTTTAACCATAAATCTAAACCGATTCCGTAGACACTTGATTGGGTTCTTCCCAGGCTGGACCAACGATTACCTCACCGTCGACGACCTTCACTTGATACCGAGGCAGGGGACGCTGAGGCGGTCCCGCGATGACGGATCCGTCACGAGCATCAAAAAAGCCATTATGGCAGGGACAGACGAGTTGGGTTGTGGCCGGATCAAAATGAACAGGACACATCAGATGCGTGCAACTCTGACTGAAGGCTGCGTACTCTCCATCCTCTCGACGAATCAAAATACAAGGATACTCTTCACTCGGATAACGAAACAACTTGTAGCCGCCACGCACCAACTCGTCGTCTTTCGCAACCGTCATTGGCTCCGTCGCTTCAGGCAATTCAAGTAAAGCCTTCCGAACCGGAAAACCGGCCCCGAGCGCGAGCGCTGAGCAACCACAGAACGCCGCAAACTGACGACGAGAGACCCGATGCTCTTCACTCCGCTTGATCGGATAGCTCAACTGCGATGCGGATTCTTTGTTCATCTCCCTATCCTCCTCAGTCATCCCATACCGCCATTGCTGCTGCATCGGGAGCACCTGATCTGTCTTCCCAGAGGTCCTCTCCCGGATCCCCTTCTGGGGCCATCAAATCGGCGATATCAACCGAGATGGAATCTCGCTCAGGGGCGGTCATCATATTGACTTTCGTCCGCACAGTTTGGTTTCCGAACTGGAACTCGTTGACGGCTTTTTCCTGGCGATGAGCTTCAATATGTTCCCGCTCGCCAAAGTAAAGGGCTTCGCTCGGACACACCGTGGCACACATGGGTTTCTTTCCGACGCTTGTCCGGTCGTAGCACATGTCACACTTCATCATCAGATCGATGCTGACTTTCATTTTCGGCACGCCGAAAGGACAGCTAAGAACACAGTTCGAGCACCCAACACAGCGAGGTTTCGCAGCGCTCAAGACCACATCGTTATCATCTTTCTTAATCGCGTCGGCCGGACAAACTTTGGCACAGGTCGGATCTTCACAATGCATGCACACCATGGGCGCAGTCTGCACCCCGGTTGGGCGGTGAACGTACTCGAGATGAATCATTGCGGTCCCTCGATGGGTATCACATTCCCCGCAGGCCTGCACACATGCCTGGCAACCAATGCAACGCGATGGATCAATAAAGAATTCCATAGACTTCAAGCGGCCCCCCTTTGTTGACGCGCTTCCGCAATTTTTTCTACCTTACAGGCACACACTTTGAACTCAGGGATCTTAGAGATCGGGTCGAGTTCGCGATTCGTCAGTAGATTCGCGGACTTTTTCCCGGGCCAATGATACGGAATAAAGACGGTGTCTGGCCGAATGGTCTTCACGACCTGAGCCGGAACCTCCATAACACCTCGCCTCGTAGAGACGCGAACGATTTCACCGTCGCTCACGCCCAATTTCTCGGCCAAGCGCGGATGCATCTCACAAAGAGGCTCCGGATACTGATCGACGAGGCCTCCGATCCGTCGGGTTTGGGTGCCACTCAAATATTGCGAAACGACACGGCCCGTGGTGAACAAGAGCGGATACTCAGAATCAATATCCTCTGCAGGAGCTCGGTAATCATAGGCATGAAAGCGCGCTTTCCCGTCTGCATGGAAGAACTTGCCCTTCTCAAACAGGCGGGGCGTTCCCGGGTGATCGGGAGCAGGACACGGCCAGAAAATCCCATGTTCCTCCTCAATTCGTTCGTAATCCATCCCACTGTAGTCGATCGGTCCGCCGCGGCTGGCCGATGTCAGTTCGGAAAAGATTTGCCGAGGATCGGCATAATCGAAGTAATCTCCCTTCCCTAGGCGCTTCGCAAGCTCACAGATAATCTCCCAATCCGCTCGAGCATTCCCGGGAGGCGTCACCGATTGATTCAGGCGAATGCACCGACCTTCCCCATTGGTCACCGTTCCGTGATCTTCTTCTTGCAAAGATCCCGCGAGCACAACGTCGGCATACCGGGCGGTTTCATTCAAAAAGAAGTCGATCGCGCCATAGAACTCTAGCTTCTCAAGTGCCTTCCGTGTTCGATCACTATCCGGAATCGAAACAAGCGGGTTAAAACTGATCGAAAGCAGGCCCTTGATTTCGCCGGCCTCGATGGCATCGATAATCTCGCAGGCAGTCAGTCCTTCACCGGGTAGCTCTGCTTCTTCAATCCCCCAAAAGTTGGCGATCTGTTCGCGATGATCCGGATCGTTGATGTCCCTGCCACCCGGGAGTTGATTGCAACGTTGGCCGTGCTCTCGGCCGCCTTGTCCGTTGCCTTGTCCCGTGATGGTTCCATAACCTGATCCTTCCTTGCCAATACGGCCGGTAGCCAGCACCAAATTGATGTAGCTGAGGACATTCTCAACACCTTTCGTGTGATGCTCGATTCCCCGGGCGTGAAGAAGCATGGATTTCTTAGCTGGCCCCCAAAGTTCGGCACACTGAACAATACTGCTAGCAGGAACCCCCGTCAGCTTCTCGGTGTACTTTGGCGTGTATTTCTTCACCAATTTTTTGAGCGCACCCCAGTCTTCTGTGTGTGCCTCGATGAAAGACTCATCGATCCAACCCTTCTCAATCATTACATGCAGGATTCCGTGGCAGAGGGCGCTATCGCGACCGGGTTGTACGGGCAGGAACAGATCCGCCGTCCGCGCAATGGGGGTGATTCGCGGGTCGATAACGATGATCTTTGCGCCGTTATCTCGTGCCTTCCAAATGTAGTCGGTCAAGATAGGAAAACATTCTGCCAGGTTCGTTCCCGCCAAGATAATGACATCAGTCTTTGGAATGTCGCTCCAAGGATTCGCTGCGCGATCGATACCAAATGCTTTCTTGTTTGCTGCCCCTGCGCTCACCATGCAGAGACGACCGTTGTAATCGATGTTCTTCGTCTGAAGGGCAATTCGAGCAAACTTACCATTGAGATAGGCCTTCTCATTGGTCATCGAAGCACCTCCAAGAAAGGCAAAGGAATCTTTGCCATACTTCTCCTGAATCGAGCGGATGGCACTCGCGGTCTTGTCGAGAACGGAGTCCCAGGAGGCTTCCTCGAAACCGGCGTCAGAGCGAATCAGGGGTGCCTTGAGGCGATCGGGATGTTCGTTCTGCATGTATCGTTTGACGCCCTTGGGACAGAGTTTCCCTTTGTTGACGGGAAATTCCTCCCAAGGTTCAAAGCCGATCACCCGGTTCTCTTTGACTTTGAGCTGAATGCCACACTGAACACCGCAAAAGCAGCAGTGAGTCTTGACCGTCCGATCGGGCTCCCCGCGATCCCATCCCCCAGACGGCGTGTAGTTCAGGGTAGGCCCGAAGCTTTTGATGTAGTCCTCTTCAGTCTTTAGAGTGAGCGTTGCCATTGAACCCTTTTATCTTCCGATCATTTGCCCCTGATTCAGTACGACCAAGCCGCGACGGCACGCAGGGCAGATGTCTTGGTAATGCCCCGCGTCTTTGGATTTCCCATAGCGATAGTCGAATCCCAACTCAGTCAACACATCCTTCAAGTCATTCACGTGCATGAGCGAAGCGAACGGCTCCGAACAACGCCGACACTCCGCTTGAACCCCGACTGCACCCTCTTGTTTGTACCAAGCAACGCAAAATGAGCAGATGCGTTGGAACATATGAAACAACTTGCCGAACGGGATGTAGAACAGCAGTCCGACGACGCAAATGAGGTGCACGATCGCAAGCATCCCATGCCCACTCCCCGCCATCAGTTTGTAGCTGACCGTCAGGGCTAGTCCCGTGACTGCAACGGCTAGGATCAGAATGAGGGGGACAAAATCTTCGGCAAAAGTCTGTGTTGCTCGCTCACCGGCATCCGTCAGACGACGAATCAAAGCCATCACGACCCCGATGACCACAATACCGCCTGCGAAGTTCAATAGATTGAACATCACGAATGCCTTGAAACCGTGAACATCAAATCGATCGACTGTGAGCCCAAGAACATGCACCTCATAAAGACTCGCATCCCCGCCAGATGGCTGAAAATGCACCCATCCAAAAACGAGGGGAAAGGTGACGGCGAAGGCTAAGGTGCAGCCACCCGATAAGCAAAGGTGCATCACCCATCGATAAATGCTTCGCCGTCTAATGAAGCCCTGCTCCGCATATTTCTCGACCACCGTCTTCGTCGCCCTCGTTGCGGTTTTAGCCGGCTTAGAACGTCCCTCTTTCAAGAACTGAATTCCCCTCGATAGATAGCGACGAGTTGGAGGCCTCTGGGACCAAAGAGTAAAGCGGTATCCCACTGCAGCCGCGGCCATAACGGAGGCGATGGCATAGAAAGTGAGTTCAGCATCAAAATGTTGCCCTCCATATGAGCCCACGACGATTCCAAGAAGCACGATGCCACCTAGCACCATGCCCACACCCATTGCTCTGACCGTGTCGTATCCCATTTCTCTCTACCGAGAGCCCCTCAAGCAGAAAGAGGACCGGGAATCCTAAACCCAACGAACATTCCGTTCATGACAAACCACAGATTCCTTCATACAAGCAAAACACCCCCCAATACCCTCGAATTCACGCGGCAAATCCAAAAGATGAACAAAGGAATGCTTTCAAACCCAGGAGGAATTTCTTCGAATGATCTCCGGGAGCAAAAACTCAGTGATCAAACCAGACCAAAACAGGACACCTTTGGTCAATTCTAACCAAACCCAGGACTCAAATCTCCGGAATGCTTCGCCCAGATGAGCTAAGAGGAACGCTCCGGAACTGAGTAATGACGGAAGCAGCCCCGCTCAACCCATTGCTTCAAATCCTTATGCGCTCGCCAAGCCACGAGGAATGGCGGAAAGTCTTAACATCCTATCACCGCCCAATGCTCTTTTAGTCTGCTTCAAAGATGTGCAGCAGGACTCCTCGGAATCACGTTGCTCATACCGTGCACGACTCCCGCCCAGGAACCTTGCGACAAAGGCTGCAGTAAAGGATGTATCGGACTCCGAGCATTGATTCAGCTTTCCTCGTGAGAATCTGTTCGATTTCCTTTTCGCAATACGGGCATACGGGCA
>CAYFGX010000001.1:88026-470568 GCA_964342405.1 uncultured Verrucomicrobiota bacterium
CATCCAACACCGTTCCGCAAAGCACTTGGGGCTCCATCCGAAGGTCTCGTATCCTCAATCGCTTTGCCAAGAAACACTCCGACAGCGTCAAGAATTGGCACTTCCCCACCGGAAAAATCGGAACCCTTCCCATTCATCGAGAAACCTTTCTGCCCCGAAGTCCAACGCTCGAAGAACTCGTGCCGAGCCGTTTTGAGGAAACCTCATCTTAGTCGTCGATTCCGGTGGTACGATCCACCGCTGATTCAATGGCAACACGGGGACATCCGAACCCCTCGTCGAGGCAATCAGCGACGCAGCCAAACTCCCCCAGAACTAGCTTCGATCGAATCGCAGCATCATCATAGCTTTCGCGGAGTTCACTAATCCCTATTCATCTCTATCCACCTGATAATGGGAGCACTGCACCAGCTCGCGCGGGGGGGTGAGAATGTCCCCCTCTCAAGATCGTGATCACCGCCCATTGTCGCGAAGATCAGAACGTCGCGGCTCCAGGATGGAGATGGTGAGGAGTCTTACCCGGATGTTTGTGAAACTGGAAACGATTTAGCGTCCCCGTTTCCCATTGCTGACTTCCCTCCGTGATCCGGAGGTAATGATCAAGGGGTGGCCCCTCGAGCCTTTGTAGAGTATTCGACCCGTGCCAATTGATCGTCATGTATTCAATCGACACTGCCTTGCCCAGACCCATTTCCATCCTGAGCGGAGAGGCTCCAAAACTGCCACCGGACCGAAGCACCCGATGGATCGAACGTTGACTTCCATCAGGCTCATTGATGACCACCTGGACCCGAGCGCCTACTCCTTGTCGATTCGACTTCACGCCATTGAGACTCAACTTCAGCCAATGATGAGAGTGGCCCGGATTCTCAAACAACACATTGCGGTAGAAATCCCCTGAGACAGCTCCTCCCATGTTGGCGTAAACGTCCTGATCTCCATCGAGATCAAAATCTGCAAAGGCAACCCCATGTCCCTTCTGGAGATGTCCAAATCCCCCAGAGGTCGTGACTTCTTGAAACTCCTTACCCTGATTATTACGAAACATTCGATTCGGGATCAGAGTTGCGAGATCCGGGTCTCCCGTCCCAATGTAGAAATCGAGGAACCCGTCATTATCCAAATCTCCGTAGTTGCACCCCATGGCGTGCATGACCAAGTCCAAACCTAGCGTTTTCGTTTCATCAGAGAAGGCGTTGTTTCCTAAATTCCGATAGAGTCTAACCTTCGTCGCACCATGCGCTTGCCCAAGGTAGTCAGCCGCCACATCGCCAACATCGTTGATCCTATAGCCGGCCACAAATAGGTCCTGCCAGCCATCGTTATCGTAGTCAAAAAACCAGCATGGAAAACTTCCTATGGGACCGGACACTCCTGCCCGAGATGCCATTTCTTGGAATTTCCAAGCTCCTCCCGATTGCCGTGGAGCTCCCAGATTCCGAAACAGTTTGTTCGGTTCATGCAAGAGAGACACATACAAGTCTAAGAAGCCATCTTGGTCGATGTCTGCTACGGCCGTTCCCTTGGCATAGCCGCGCAATGCCAAACCGGATCCACGGGCGCATTCAGTGAATGTTCCATCCTGATTATTCCGATAGAGTTCGCAACTGTGTCGTTCCCTTCCTTTCGACTCGTTCCCGATGAACAGATCAAGCCAGCCATCGTTATTGTAGTCCCACCAGACAGCTGTCTGAGTAGGATGCAGGCTTAGTAGCCCCGCTTCATGGGTCACGTCATTGAAGTTGCCGCGACCATCATTTTGCAGCAACGAATTCGGATGGCGCCCTTCAGAACCCATCCATCCGCCCCTGAGAATGAGAACATCCGTGTCTCCGTCATTATCGTAATCCGCTTGGATCATATTCAGCCCCCCAGTGAGCCCAGCCAATCCCGCTGCCTCCGACTGATCCTTGAATGCTCCGTTCCCTTCGTTGATTAGCAGGTGCAAGGGATCGCTCATCCCCCACGAAGACACGAGAATGTCCAGCCAACCATCCTGGTTAAAGTCTTCCACAATCGTGCCCCCACAAAGCCCGTTCGTATCAACACCGGCGAGTCCGGCAACATCTCGAAACTCGCCGATGTCAAATGGAGAATCAAAGGTGGATTCAGGAATGAGCCACTGAGCCGGGACCTCGTCGGGGTACCGTCCTAGCGTCATGTAGGCAATGTTGAGCAACCATCTGCTTGAAAGATCCTCCGGATACCGTGCCAGGATTTTTTCTAACTCATCGATGGCGGCTTCAGAACCTTGCGGAAATTCATGTACCCCTTCTTTTCGAATCGGGAGAATGCAAGATGCCGAGGTGTGATTGTGGAGACAGTTGACTTGCTCTCCTATGCGCAAATGGCAGAGAGCCTGCAATTGCTTGGAGAGATGATAATTGGATTCATACAACGATGGATTCACTTTCTGAGCGAGGGCATCCCACTCTCGAAACTGTTTCAATGATGCTTCCGTGTCTCCCGCATTCAACAGTTCCATCGCCAATTGACTGGAAAAGCTGAGCCTCTGATCATCCGTTTGGGCGCGCTGAAGCCGGTTACGGAAATACTGAGCTCTTTCCTTACTTCGATAGATCTTGCGAATAGGGTTCGACTTCTTAGCCAGACGAGCCAACAAAGCCACCATCGACTCCGAAGATCCGTGGGCGCACTGCGGCATACCAACTACGAAGAGAAACCAAGCAATCAGAATAGCTTGCGTTGATTTTCGCCCAAAAGGAATTGAGCCCAAAAATCCACTGATCACGATCGTTGAAATGTTTGAAGCGCGCGTCACCATACCCAATTGATGATTTATCAAAAGAGAGAAGCAAATTCCATCATGAAACCGGAGCAACCTGATTCATAGATACAATCCGTGACCTCCCCGCGAGTGATTCCATCGAGTAATCCGCTTAGGCTACCCGACGTGAACCCCTTGCGCAATCAGTCAGCATCGATGCAAGGACCGGAAAATCATCCTTTCTCCTGATAGAGTTCGATCGAAAACTTGGTATAGTAGGAAGAATGACTGGGCCCCTCTCTTTGTTTCACAGCATCCTGTTGGCGAACAACCTCCAACAGAGGGAAAGGGGTCTCCATGGCATTCAACCCGCGCATCCGTGTTTGTTCTGATTCCGGAAAGGAGAGATGAAAAACCCTCGCAATAAGGCAAGCGCTAGAGATCTTCATGAAGTTCGATCCGTCCAACAATTAGCCCCCGCTTCTCAGCCGTCGCTCAAACGGAAGCATTCTTAAACCGATGAAGAAGACAGAGTTCTCATCTGGCTATCCGTTAGATATCCTGATTGTCGACGATGACATCATCAACCTCACGGTAGTAAAGAGTTACCTTCGAAAACTCGGCTACCAACCGTCCCTCTCAGATGGAGGAATCAAAGCGGTGGAACTCGCATCCAGAGAACAATTCCATCTCATCCTAATGGATATTCACATGCCCGACATGAACGGCCTAGAGGCGAGTTCAAAGATCCGAGAAATTCGGGGGCAAGAGGTCGATATCGTTGCCTTGACCTCTCTCGAACGCGATCAAGTGGAAAAGCTTGGCGACACATCCTGTCTCACCGACCACATGGGCAAGCCACTCCAATTCGAGAATCTTAAGAATCTCCTCATAAAAACAAGCCAAAGAAAAGGGTGCCGATCAAATGCTCCACGGGAATGAAAACGGATTCCACCGGCTGAGGGCTGCTGCTAGGCTATCACTTTCGGACCCTGTCACGCAGGGGCAACCGTTATCTCCGAGGCTACCGGCGCAGACCGAGCCCTCTCAATCACAGCAGCAATTGCACCTGATCTCACAGGCTTGGGCACGTATCCATCGAAGCCATGTTCTTGGCAGAATTCGGCACACTCACCCCATTCCTCTGCCGTCATGGCAAAGATCTTCAGCTGGGATTGCCCAAGGTTCCGGATTCTTCTCGTAGCCTCATAGCCATCCATCTTCGGCAACTTGATATCCATCATTATCAAGTCATAATGGGACCTCTCAACCGCTTCCACGGCTCGCAGCCCATCAGCAGCCCGATCTACTTCACAGCCGAGTTGCCCAAGCAAAAACTGAAGGACTTTGAAGCAGACTTCAGTATCCTCTACGACGAGAATCCTATATTTGTTTCCCTTTATGGAATCGAGCATCGCTAAGGCTATTTCATGGTTCCAAGCGTCGACCGTAACCAACAACAACAGATCACGAGACCCGTCGCATACAATATCGGCACAATTGTTGGAATCCTTTACCCTGGAGGAACAGAGGAAACTGCCATACCGCCGTTCCCCTTCTCCAGTCATACCAATGGAGCGTCATTGGGGAGAGCCGAGCAGGCGCAGTCTCCTCAACACCCAACGATTGAGCCCTGAGCTACTTTCCGGATACCAAGCAGTCGGATCTAGCCCTTTGACCAGGATTCATGGTGGAGGCCAGAATATTGTTGAAGGCGATGACTGCGTCATCAATCAGCGTATAGAATACCGGCACGGCCAAGAGCGTGAAGAGCATGGCCGAGGTCATTCCGCCAATCAACATGTAGCCGAAGCTCTTGAAGCTCATTCCCATCTCACTCGCCGACGCCATCGTTAACGGGATCATCCCCACGATGGTGGTCAAGGATGTCATGACGATCGGGCGAAAGCGATGCCGAGCGGCAAGCAACAGCGCTTCCGTGCGTTCCATGCCGTTTGTTCGTAGCCGATTCACGTAGTCGATCAGCACAATTCCATGGTTCACCACAACTCCAATCAGAAGAATCCCACCAACAATCCCCATTTGATCCATGCTCGTTCCGGTCAAGTGATGCGCCCACATTGAACCGATCGCAGCCAAGGGAATCGTCAACACGATGGAAAGCGGCATGAGAATACTCTCGAACACAAAGGCAATAAGCATGTAGATGAACAGAATCGATAGGACGACTGCAACCAAACTCGCGGAGACTTCGTCGTCGTCAAAAGTAACATCGATCTTACTAAACGAGACACCTTCGGGAAGATCCATATTGCGTCGAGCGTTCTCGATGGCTTGACGCGCCTCGCGCTCCCTCCCGCTTTCCAACTTCATCCCAATCGTATAGCTGACTTTCTTGTTGGTGCGCCGGACATGAGGATCACTTTTCAACATCGTCGGCCGAGTGATCGCTCCAATGGACGTGAATCGTCCGTCGTCTGTCGGGACGAGGTAATTCTTCAAGTCATCAAGTCCAGCACGATCCTCCTCGCTGAAACGCATCTTCACCTGAATCTGGCGACCCTCCCCTTGAAGCCTGGGCAAGCTGCTCCCGCGTAAAGCACTACTCACCACACCGGCGACGTCATCTGAATTCACGCCCACCGAGCTCGTCCGATCCCGATCGACAAGCAGCGCCAGCTCATTGGGCGCTTGATCGGAATCCTCGTCTTCCAAAGACACCACACCAGGGAGGACGGCAAAGACGGGTTTCAGCAATTCGCCAACTTCTTCTAGTAGATGAGGGTCGTCACCAATCAGCCTGACATAGTGACGAGATTTCCGGTCATTTCGCTGTCCCCCTGTATCCATTCCTGGATAGTAAACTCGTAAGCCTGGGAACTCGGGAAACATTTTGAATAGTCGATCCGCAACTTCTTCGCGAGGTATGTCACTGGTGATTTCCTTGGTAAAATTACCCTGAAACGAACCAGACCACTTGTGATACTTCACGCTGTAGCTGGCAATCCCATACTCCACTTTGTTGGTATCCACTATGGATTCAATTTGCTTAAAATAGCTATCTCGATCCTCTGTTGTGAAATATTCGGGAAACCTAATAGACAAACGGAATTCACTAATTTCATCGCTGCGCGCTCTTGTGAATTCAACTTTCTTGAAAGCGTAGAAGTAGGCACTGGATACCAGAACGATCAGAATAAACGCCAAGTCCAAGCGGCGATTCAAGTAATAGGCCAGCGCAAGGTTATAACCACGATTGAATCGGCCAAAAGTTTGATCATAGGCTGTGTTCAGCAGGCTCTTAATCGCATCACGTTTCCTTCGCTGCCCGGCTTGATTTTCCTGCTTGGATGCAAGCGTCAGATAGACACAAAGAGGAATGAACACTAACGCTGTGCCAAGCGAAGCGAGTAGAGCCGAAACCACAGGGAGAGCTAACCGATACAGCATAAACCGCATTTCTCCCCCCACCAATAGCGAGGGCAAGAAAACGATGACCGTCGTTAAGGTAGCCGTCGTCACTGCCAAACCGATCTGCCCCACCCCCTTCAGGCACGCCTCCCGCCGTGACATCCCGTTTTGGTAGTGCCGCTGAATATTCTCGGCGACGACTACCGAGTTATCAACGAGCAGACCGACGCAAATGATCAACCCAAGGATCGTCGTACTGTTCAGTGTATCATCGGTAAAGAACATCATGGTCATCGAGATGAGCAAACACAGCGGAATTGCCATGGCGATGATCATGGTCATGCGAAACTGACGCAAAAAGAAGTAGAGGATCAGGCCGGCAAACAGAGCGCCAATGACACCATTCTCGACCAGCTGAAGCAGGCGATTGACGATAATCTCGCCGTAGTTCAGGTAGAGTTTGATGTTGTAGGACTCGAGTGCTGGATTGGCCTTAATTTGCTCAACTGCCTCCGCGACCCGCCGACTGACCTCGACGGTGTTCGCCGTGCTCGCTTTTCGAACCGCGATGGTCGCCGCCAACTGTTGATTCCATCGCTCGACATGGCCGTATGGATCTTCAGATTGGTATTTGATGGTAGCGATATCTTGCAGGGATACCGTATCCGTAATTGGGAGGTATCGGAAGTCCGCCATCTTCTCAACCGTACTCACCGATTTGAGAAGATACTTTTTTCCTCCTTCGAGAACCGTCCCACTCGAGAGCGTAAAATTGTCACCCCGCAACTGCCGAGCGATTCGGTTAATGCTAAGCCCATAGGCTTCGGCACGATCCTTGTCGATCTCAATGAAGACATCCTTACGGTCTAGATCAACACTTACATCGGCCACTCCGTCGATTCGTTGAAGCGGACGAACCACATGCTGCTCCACATCACTGTAAAGATCGGCATCCTCGCTGTATCCAATGATAATACGACAGACGGTGGAACTCGTGCCCCCGTGTCTTGAGATGCGATATTCGTCGGCGCCCTCCGGAAAGCGTAGCGAAGCACGCTCCATTCGATCGCGGACCTCCCGGTAAGCCACGTCCATGTCGGTCCCCCGTTTAAAACTCACCTCGACGCCAGCGGCGGTAGGCGAACCTCGGGTGTTAATCGAGTCGATCCCGCGAACGGTACTCAGCTCCTCTTCCATGGGGAGGCCGATCTTCTCGAGCGCTTCCTGCCCCACGCCTGAGCTCCAACCCGTGCGGACCGTAATGGAATGTTTCTCCTGTCCCTTGGGATATCTTTCAAGTGGCAGCCGGCTCGTAGCGATGATCCCTACAGCAAGAATCGTCAGGAACAGCACGAAGACGGTAATCTTCCGTGCCAAGGAGAAGCGCGCGATGACCGATGCAATGTCGTTAGCGTTCATGCCAATCTGGATCCCGGGAACACGGCAACTTAAACGGACGCCCACTAAAATACCAAATGAAAAAGCTGGCAGACAGATGACTAGAATAAAGATGCTCCCTTTCGTTCTTCTTGCGCATGGACAAACTGCCCGTGCATCTGGGATCATAATGCATCAAGTTCCAACTGAGGTAACGTTTCACCCTACGTGATCTCCGATGCGTGCCACTAGGGAAACCGGACGCCCATATCCAAAAAGCCTATCACGAACCTGGACCAGACAGCATGAATGTTGATTACAAATCGAGGGACCGGCTTGAAACTGAAGAAGTCATTTCACTCTACGAGGCGAACGGTTGGTCTTCAGCACAGAAGCCTGACACCCTTATGAGAGCGCTTGAGAATTCTCACTCTTTGATAAGCGCACGAGTTCTCAGACGTCTCGTTGGCCTTGGAAACGCAATCTCTGACGGGCACCTGGTGGTCTATTATCCCCACTTGCTGGTGCACCCAGAATTTCATCGAAAGGGAATTGGCAGAGGAATCATGACGAGGTTGATGGGAACATACGCTGGGTTTCATCAACAACAATTGACTGCGGATCGGGACGCCATCCTGTTCTATGAGTCCTTGGGATTCGAACGCGCTGGTCAAACCGAGCCCATGTGGATCTACCAAGGTAAAGAGCACTGAGTCCGCCCGGGAATGTAAATGGAATAAACTGAAAAGAAGGACGAGGCTCCCTCGTTAGGATGCCTGGCAAATCACCCATGCGAAGCAGTCCTCTTCTCTCCCAGCGAGAACATCTCTCCGTTCTCGAAAAAATTCACGGCAGGACAACGCGAAAGAACTCGGTGGGTTGAGACGCACTGACACAATATGGGCTGACAGCGTTATCGACCACAACCCAAGGCTCATCAAGCTGGCGCTTAGATTCGAGAATTCCGTCCACCCATTCCAGTTCAAGCTTCCCCTGCCGCAGTGAGAAACTCAATGGCACGTAGTAGATGATTTCGCCTCGAACCTCACCTCGAAGATCTAACTCCTCGAGATCCAGCGTCACGGGCAGCTCCAATGTTCTTATTTTGCTTCTCGTCAGATCCAGCACTTTTAAACTCCTCAGGCCAGCCGGAATCGTCAAATGAGTGATCAAATTAAAGCTGAGATCCAGTTCAGTTATTTGCTCCAAGTCTTCTGGCAGCTCGAGGTGTCGCAATCGATTCCTACTAAGATCCAGCCTCTCCAATCGTGAAAGGCCGGGAGGCAAGACAAGCTCAGACAAGCGATTATCTGTAAGAATCAATTTCTCCAGCTGGTGGAGATCATTCGGAAGCTGCAGCACTTCAAGGTGGTTATGCCCGGCAGCAGGATGCCCGGTAATATCCAGAGTTCTCAGTGCCGTCATGCCATGAGGCAGCGTCACGTCGATGAGCTGGTTCCCTTCCAACAAAAGTGTTTCCAATGACCCAAGCCCCTCCGGAAAACTCAACGAGGTCAGGCTATTCGCTCGAAGATCCAGATACTTCAAGTTAGACAAGCCACCGAGAAAGGAGACATCGCGGAGTCCGTTTCCACGCAAATGTAACGCCTCAAGCCCGGGCAAATCTTCCAAGAAGGAAAAGCTGTCCAACGTGGCACCATCAAGAAGCAGCGACTTGAGTCCTACCAGCGGTTCCGCAAACGTGAGTTGGCTCAGGCCATTGAATCTGAGGTCAAGATTCGCCAGACTATTAAGTCCTCCGGGAACCGTCAGAGATGCCATCGGATTTCCGTTGAGCTGAAGATCGGTGGGACTGGCGAGATTCTCGAGATTGGAGATGTCTGAAACTGAATTGTTGCCCAAATTTACGACGGCCAAGTTCGTCGCGGATTCTAGGCCCTCAAGAGATCGGATCTCGCGCGTATGGGCGTCTAGTGACTTGATTGACGCCAATGCTTCCTCTGAAATCTCCCCGTCCGCAGCAATATCGAGTGCTGACTGAATAGCCCCTCGAAGGCTGGCATCAGGGATCGTGATAGCGGCCATCAACGCGTTCAGGCTTAGTTGCACGCCAACAACGAATGCTCCCACTCCAATCGATTTCAAGTGAATATTCTGTCCGATTCTTGTCATGAATACCTCTCCTATATTTCGTCGTATGTACAAGCTGGCCCAAAACATTTAGCACCCCTCATGCCATATTTTTGGCGTTTTCGCATGAGCTTCTACTTCATCATCAAAGAGAAGCTCCGAACTCATGCCGGCAGAGACGGGGCTCCCGATACGACTGAATCGTCGGCGTTCCGAATGAAGACAACATTAAGGGATCCAATTTTCCCAAACCGAGTCTCGGCCGGTTGAGCGTCTATGCAGACAATCGACCGCTTCGACGATCATCAGATACAAACGTGCTGGAATCACTGCGAAGAACGCCTCGGAAAAGCCTTCACCCAAACGCTTTGGTTCGAGTTGGTCTTTGCCTAAGAAAGAAGATGCTCTGATGTGGCAAAAGGATAGAAGAATTGGCAAGCCTAGCCTCCCCTCCTAGCCCCACGACCACTCCGAATTCACCGGACGACCGCAACCATCAGGCCCAGGTTAGCAGAAAGAAACACGGTAAACGGGTAACGACACACTATCGCTCACAACCGAGAACAGAAGATCGATCGAATGCCATTCAGGAAGTGTAAAACTTCGGCAGAGCCCGGAGAAGACCACTCGATTTTCTGTAGCCTCAAAGGGACCCCACTGTGTTTCCTGGACAGCGGGCCGTCCAGTTTTACCAATCACTGGGATTCGAACCCTCTGGCAAAACCGTTCCTAGGTGGATTTACAAGGGCAAAGAACACAGCCATTGATCGAGAGCATTCAGTTACCGTCCTGAGAAAGCGGAAGCCATCCACTTACTAGGGAACGAGTGGATTCGCCCATACGGACATGCCCCATCCACATTGAGATGGAGGCAATGAAGCCTTACAAAGACAATCAAACCTTTGTAATAGAAGTGGCGTTGATTCTCAGGACAATATACCGTCGTGAATTCTATGAGATTAATCGGTCATATTCTATCGTTGTTACTTCTTCCGGTCTGCCTCACATCCATTGGGTGTGGTACCAGCAACCAGTCAACCGTGTCTTCTGATCTTGATCCTCTCTTAATCGTTCCCAAGGAAAGAGTGGGATTAATACAAGCAGGCATGACGCTTGCCGAAATCGAAACGCTTCTGGGCCCCAGTGAGAACCCTTCATTCGGCAGCGGAAAACAGCGCCGAGCCTACCCAAAGCTCGGCTTAACTCTACATTTGACGTCCGACGGTTCCAAAACATTGAAATCCGTTCACTGTGGTTCAGATGCCCCAAAAGAGGCACTCGTGAATAACTGCAAGCACTCGACCATTGAGGAAATCGGAATCGGAAGCTCACGCGACGAGGTCACCAACGCCTATGGCCCACCTTCAAAAATCAAAACTGATTGGTTCGGACCAACTCCTGAGGAAGGTCTATACTACGAATCTCTTGGACTTCGTTTCCTAGTCACTAAAGGAAAAATTCACGGAATCATTGTATTCTTGTAGGATACTAAAAAGAGGAGCACTGCGTCACGGCTAACCACTGCCTGCTCCCGCTCCGCCTGTCACCGAGCAGCAACCCCAGGCGGGCAAACGTTGTTGACACCCGTTTTTCATTCGTTAGCTAAAAAGCTTGTCTGGGCATCATTTTGAAGCAGCGACGCTATCTAGAAGTGACTTGAGGCGCTAAAGATCAGCGTGGCGTGACCGTCTGATTTCCGCCAGCTTCTCCTTGCTGATTCGTTGTTTATCGAGGACAATCCGCTACGATTAGAGCCCCATCAGAAACAAGGACGATTATGAGCTATTCGACCGGCACCGGGAGCCTTTGTCTCGCAATAGCAAGCTTCCTTCTCACCTTGACCGGAGCTTCCCTCGTCGCTCAGTCCACCTTGCTCGAGGAGGCCATGAGGTCGGGACCGGAGCGCCGAACCACGGCGGTCGAGTTTTTGAAAAAATGCCATGATCCGGCGTGGGTAGAATCGGACGAAGCGTGGCATTCCTTCTCCTCCGCTGCCAGGAAGCGCATCAATCGACGAGACGCGACAGCCTTTCTTGAACGTCTCCCCTTCGCTCACCCAGATGACTATCGGGTAATCAGAAGTTCCGGAGGCGTTCGGTCCGATTATCACGTTCAAATCAGCACGCCCTCTAACACGCGGGTGTCGGCTCAGCTTCACTTTCGCGAAGAGGATGACGCTTGGAAACTATTCGCGGCCTCCCGCTACGATCTTGAACAAGATCGCTGGCAACAGATCAATCTTGAGCAACTCAGAGTGCCTTCCTCTGCTTTAGCTCTTGCCTTCACTCCAGATTACGATCGTCTGATTGAAGCCTCCCTATCGGTTGGCGAACGTCGATTCCGCGAGCGATCAGAATCGATGGCTAAAATGAGGACCATGTCCCGATCCCAATTTGATACGACCTGGAAAGTCGACGTCGATTTCCGGAATCGCACCGCACGCTCTGCCTTGGAGGAGATTCTGACCGAATGGGGACTCGGACTGAATCGCCTTGAGGGTGCAGAGAAAGGCTTAAGCCAGCGGATAAATCTCCGACTAGCAGAAGTTTCTCGATTCCAGGTCATCGAAGCGATTTGCCAAAAAGTGGAATTGCACCCAATCTACGAGCGCGGTCCCATTGTCCGAGATGGATACTTTGAGTTCCCCGCTAGTCCTCTGAATCGAATCAAGCCCGGAGCCACCTGGCTGGTCCTGCCTCCTCATGGATCACAGGGTGGGTCTGTCACCGTCGCTCCTGGCTTCCGAACGACCGAAATCGCCTTCCCTGGCCCGTTTCGGGTGGAACTAGAAGAGATCGTCGAACGGGCGCCCTACGCGTCAGGGTCAATTCGCCTTAGTTGGACCTCTGCCGGCTTGCCCAAACCGCGGGTCAATTTCTCCGACATTTGGCGGCCGGAACTGAGGGGGTTTGAATTGGAATCCTCACCATCGGAATCCGCCAGGTCTGTGCCGAGGGTAGGATTCGACAGTGATCGTTGGATCGAACAAGGCGAGCTGATCAATCAAAGAACAAGCCAACGTCTAGAAGGGCTGCTCAACGAGGTGGACCAGCTCAACCTGACAGATGGCGCGATGCTACTCACTCTGCCGGCGGAATCCATCGTTCAAGAGATCCCCCTCCTCGAAGCGGGCGCCGGAGCTGGAGACGGGGATCGATGGGTCTTCATCGATAAACTGCAACTGTCCGACTCCAGTAACAAATCATGGATTCACTTTCGCTTCGACCGAGTTACAGCCGATGAAACTCAGTTCTGGGCATTCGACCTTGAGGGGCGGCGCTTGCCAAGCTCTTACCATGATCATCGGACGAATGGGCGCCTTCACGTCGAGGGGCGACCAAGCCGCATCGTGGTCCATTTTCGAAGAGACGGCGAACGCTTGGAATATCCGTTCGAATTTCGAAACGTGCCACTGGACAAACATCACAGACAACCCAAACAGCTCCCTGAGCTATCGTTCCCGGAAGCAGAGGCCCCTCTGTGGATCCGAATTGCCCAAAGCAAAAAAACGAGATTCAACAGCTGGGAGCTCACGTTGGAGCTGGAGAACATAAGCAACAAAGACATCGTTGAAGCAGCGTTCAGCCCAGTTGAAATGGAGGGAGGCAAGCGATCGGACTGGCTTGGCCAAGAAATCCGAATCTACCGCAACCGTCCCGAAACCGTCGCCTCAAGCTGGCCAGACGGCCACCGAGAAATCCTCGTCAAAGCCGGAGAGACCAGCGAGATCCAGAAGAAGGTCTTCGAAGCCTACGAGTTTACAGAAGGCATGTCCGCCCTAGCCGTCTGGGTCAACTTTGCCGATGAATCCAATTGGACTTTCGTCGCGCGCCGTTGAAACGAGAAGTTCTTACCCTTGACGGATTCATCCAAACCGATTTCTTTACGTCACCGACCTATGCGACCGAGTTATCTTTAGCCGCAGATTGATTAGAGCAGAACATTCTGCTCACCCTGCCGCCAACGCTAGAATGCTCATCTGGAATCATCGTTCTATCGCTGGAATCGAAATTCGAATTCGGGAGAGCGTTAGAAGGTTGCGGGCACCACCGCTATCCAGGGTAATCGCTAATCGATCATCGCTGCCGAGGAGCACAGGCTCACCCAGCTCGAATACCAATGAATACGCTTCACGACTCCCTTGGGTGCGGGGCACCGACCAGCCCGTGTCAGTAAGACCATCAATGCAATGGGCAAGGCTCGGATCGGGTTGACGTCCTAGCATCTGACAGGATTCAAAGTCGATCACCGTCCTCCCCTTCTCAGCGTTCTCAAGACTTGGTTTCACGTCAAACAAGATAAGCTCCTTGCCAGATTGGATTTGGGAAGCGTCAGGTGGAAACACCTCCAACCGGAGTCGTTGAAAGCTGGCCTCGTCGGGCAACGAGAGCACCAAAGTGAATTCCTGCCATTCATCGGAGCCGAGAAATCGGATCGAATGATCGTCATTCACTTCAGCAGAGCCCGTAGAAGACCACTCGATTTTATGGGGCTTCAACGGGACCCACTGTGTTTCCTGAACAGCAGGCCGGTTCGCGGACACCACCCCAATCGAGGTCAGGATCGCAGCGGCGATAAGTATGTCTGAATACATTTCTGTAACAGTAAACCTATCCAAGGCAAAACGTCACGCGAGAAGCTGCTGTCACGTCACAGTTCGAGGAGAAGCAAAGAAATCGAAGGTATCGGAAAAGAGGCGACGATCTCCGTCAAGTGCGACTCGTGCTCTCATTACCAAGCACGTCCAATCTCGACATCATAGCATGAGCCAAAAAGAAGCTGAACCAGTGGACGATCTAAAGGAATGGGGTCAGCCCCGGTCGCTTCTAACTCGAGTTCCCGGGCGATTGCACCTACACTACCGCCATGACGCAATTTCCAGATGAGGCAAACGAGGATGGCTCATTCGAGCGCCAGCCAGATGAGTTCCGTAATTGGGTAAAGGAACCAGAACAAGGACGCTACCATCTCTACGTTTGCAAAGCCTGTCCATGGGCTCATCGCGCCTGGCTCACGAGAAACTTGATGGGTCTCCAAAACGCGGTAAGCGTCAGCTTCGTAGATCCCATTCGCGACGATGAAACCGGTTGGGCATTCCGAAAAGGCGAAGGTCATGACCTCGATCCCATCGAAGGGTTCGACTACCTTTCTGAAGCCTACCTCAAGACAAATCTGAGTTTTGTCGGCCGGGTCACCGTTCCTGTTCTGTGGGATCGAACGCAAAAACGGATCGTCAACAATTCTGAGGACGACATAATCGAAATGTGGGCCGGCGTCTTCCACAGCCTCGCTCAGCATCCGATCGAACTCTTTCCCGATGACATCAAGAAAGAGCAAGCCGCGCTAAGCACCGAAATCTATGAGACCGTCAACAACGGCGTTTACCAAGCAGGCTTCGCATCGTCACAAGCCGCCTACGAAAAAGCCTATCAAACCCTGTTTGATGCACTTGAGAAACTAGAGCAGCGGCTTGCGAATAACGGCCCTTATCTCTTCGGCGAGAGAATTGTTGAAACGGATTTTCGACTCTTCTGCACCCTCGTCCGCTTCGACGCCGTTTATTTCGGTCACTTCAAATGCAACAAGAAACAGATTCAAGACTACCCAGCACTCCAAGCCTTTCTTGAGCGGGTTTACCGTCTCGATGGGGTTGCTGAAACGGTGGACTTTGACCACATCAAGCGACATTATTACTACACTCACGACGACATTAACCCGACGAGAATCGTTCCTGTCGGGCCTTCGATGAGTTGGGTCTGAATCGGTCGATCACGCATCGATCTACAACCTGCGAAGACGCGGCGAGAACACGCCGCACATTCGCCTCGCATCTTCAAATGATCTGACGAATCAAGTCACCTTCAACAAAAGTCAAACGCTCATCGCGGCCAAGGTGTGGATAGGTCAATGAGTGCTGATCGAGACCGAGCTGGTGAAGAATCGTGGTGTGGATGTCTCGGAAGTGATAGGGATCCTCAACGGCGCGCAGTCCGATTTCATCGGTTGCGCCTACCACTTGCCCTCCCTTCACGCCACCGCCCGCCATCCACATCGAAAAGCCCAAGTTGTGATGATCACGACCAAGACTCGATTCTGCCTCCGGCGAGCGACCGAACTCACCGCCCCAAACCACGAGTGTGGAGTCCAAGAGTCCCCTCTGTTTCAAATCCTTGAGCAGTGCCGCAACTGGCTGATCTGTCTCACGCGCTTTTCGCAAATGGTTCTCCTCGATGTCCCGGTGAGCATCCCACTGCATATTTCCAGGTCCACCTCCCGAGACGACACTGACAAAACGAACTCCCTCTTCAACCAATCGACGGGCAAGCAGGCAGCGGCGACCATAGTCATGGGTTGGTTCCTTGCCGATCCCGTAGAGATCTCGCGTTGCCTGAGTTTCGCTGCTGAGATCAAAGAGCTGGGGAGCCTCGGTCTGCATCTTGAACGCCAGGTCGTAGGCTGCTAAACGAGCTTCGAACTCAGCACTTTCCGGCAAAGGCGCCAAGCGATTCAACTGGCGGATGAGATCCATCGTCCGTCGTCGCTCGCCTGCAGAGATTCCCGCAGGAGTCGAGAGATTGAGCACTGGCTTCTCACTCGGACGAAACATCGTGGGCTGGTACTTGGCGGGTAGAAACCCATTCGAATACATCGGCTGCCCCGCCTCCAAAGCGCCGAGCGGATCTGGCATCACCACGTAGCCGGGCAAGGCATCGGTCTCAGCCCCCAATCCATAGGTAACCCATGATCCCATACTGGGAGCCCCCGGAACAATGCGCCCCGTGAACAACTCATATTGAGCCGCCGAGTGGACTACCATATCCCCATAGCAAGAACGCAGCACAGCGATATCGTCGACACATTGAGACAAATGGGGAAAGAGATCTGAAACTTCGATTCCTGACTGCCCATAGCGAGCAAAACTTCGTTTCGTCCCCAATAGTTTTGCATCGCTCTTGATGAATTGATACTTGGCTTCACCGAAAGACTTGGGGCGGGGTTGACCATCAAGTTGATTGAGAAGAGGTTTGGGATCAAACGTCTCCATCTGACTCGGTCCTCCCGCCATAAACAAAAAGATCACCGATCGGGCTCGCGCCAAATCGGGCGGCGATTGAGGAATCAATCCAGCCTTTGTCGCTGCTTTCAGTTGCGAGTCTCGGGACATGGCCGTCAAAGCCAGAGCCCCAAAGCCGCAACAGGCATTCTCAAGGAACTCTCGCCGAGACAAGACTGACGGATGATGGCCTGGACAACTAGAAGACATACGAAAACTCGTTCAAATTGAACATCGCAAGCGCGAGCTCAACAAGGGAGCCATTCGCCAGATATGCGGCAGCCAGCGTCCGCTCAGGTTCATTCGCCTGGCGGCCCAGCGCCAGGCGATAACAGGCGTCAACCAAAGCCAACTTGTCGCGATCACCACCCTGTCGCAATCGTTCCGCGAAACGTCGAGCGAGGTCGTTGGAGATCACTCCATTCAAGAGCTCGAGCGCCTGTGGAGCGTGAGTGCTTGATTCCCTTCGATAACAGCTTGTGAGCAAGGCCGGTTGATCAAACACCTCCATGAACGGCAAACGAAGGTTTCGTTTGGCAATCAAGTAAACGGAACGCCGATCATGCTCGGAGACATCGGCACTCACTTGCCATTGTTCCGGTTTATAAAGCAACTTCACGAGATCTTCCTCAACCGGCAACAGCACACTTGTCCCCAGCATGCGATCATTCAACACACCCGAAGCCGCAAGCATGCTGTCTCGCAGCTCTTCCCCGGTCAGTCGACGCGGATTGTGACGCCACATCAAACGATTATCCGGATCGACCTTGGCAGCAATCGGAGAAGCCTCGACTCGAGCGGATTGACGATAAGTGCGACTCAAAACAATCATTCGATGGATAGGCTTCAAGCGCCATTCGTGACGAATCAGTTCGCTCGCCAGAAAATCGAGGAGCTGGGGATGACTCGGCTTCCCACCATTCAATCCAAAGTCGTTTGCCGTTGGCACCAAACCTACTCCAAAGTAGTTCTGCCAAACGCGATTCACAATCACACGCGCTGTCAATGTTTGCTGCCCTCCCGTTAGCCAAGCGGCCAGTTCTGTTCGCGGCTTGGGACCGGAGGGAGAATGCTCGGGAAAACTTCGCCCGACAAACACGTCCAGTGGTTTCATTCCCACGGGATCGCCTTTTCGTTCCCAGACACCTCGTTTGAGCACGTGCATCTTGGTGACCTTCTCAAAATCATTGCGAATGGTTGGAATCTTGGGAATGGGAGGAGGCCGCTGAGCTTCTAAGGCCGCGATCTCGGCTTTGATCGCTGGCTGATCTTCCCGCTTCGCTCGGGAAAACTGCCTATTCAACACTTTGAGTTTCTTGTCCAACTCCTCCGTCATAGCCTCCCAATCAGCCACTCGCTCAGGGTCTTCGAGCGCTACATTGTCCTCGGCGGTGGCAGCCAAATAGGCTTGGAGTTGGTAATAGTCCCGCTGGGAAATAGGATCAAACTTGTGATCGTGACAACGCGCACAGCCTACCGTGAGTCCGAGGATGGCGGCTCCGATCACATCAGTCCTTTCGGTGAGCACCTCATTGCGACTGAGCGCGATATCAGGATTCCCGGCATTCCGACGGACTGCTCCGAGACGATGAAATACAGCCGCCGCGAGGGTTTCCTCCGTCGGAGAATCAAACTCATCCCCCGCAATCTGTTCGGTCACAAACTGGTCGAACGGCTTGTCCGCGTTGAAGGCGTTGATGACGTAATCACGATAGCGCCAAGCATCCGGCAAGTGCCGATCATATTCAAATCCCTCTGACTCTGCGAAACGAACTACATCCAACCACATCTGACTTTGCTTCTCACCGAAATGAGGACTCGAAAGGAGGCGATCCACCAATGCCCGATAGGCCCCGGGCGAATCATCGTTCACAAAGGCATCGATCTCATCATGAGTCGGAGGAAGACCGAGCAGATCGAATGAAAGCCGCCGAGCCAAATCGCGTCGAGGCGCCTCCTCAGCAAAGTCTAATCCCTCTTCTCGAAGGCGACGTTCCACAAATCGATCAACCGAACACTCCAGCCTCTGCCCGGTTTCATCTCGAGCCTCATGACGAATCGCTTGAAAGGCCCAGTGCCGACGCCCGGCCTCAAAATCGATCCCGGACGGAAGCTCAATCATGGGTTGATTCCGTGGATCTGGAGCTCCAAGCTCGATCCAACGTTCGAACTGGGAGATGGTGGACTCTTCCAGCGGTTCGCCCTTCGGAGGCATCTCGATCCCATCGTGACGAATGGCTCGGATCAGCAGACTCGTGCGCGGCTGTTCTGGAATCACAGCCGCCCCGGATTCCCCTCCTTGCAGCAAGCCGGCAGCACGGTCGAGCAGCAGCCCTCCCTTGACTCGATCAGCCGTCTCGGCATGGCACTCGTAGCAGCGAGACTCTAAAGTTGGAAGAACGACAGTAGCGAAGATTCGCTCCCCTTCGGAATCTGCCGCCCTGACTAGCGGCCCTAAGCCAAGAAGGAAAGCAGCCGCAAACATGAACTTGCGACCCCAAGAATCCAATGACCGTTCCAAGAACATGCTGAGGAGATAAACAAAGTTTCTCCGGTCCTCGCAACTTTCGCAACCCGAAACTTCCTAACCGGAACCGTCCCAGACTAAAGCTGATACCAAGCCTAGATGCATGTCATCTTTTTGAAGCGCTCCCCAGGACAAGCCTTATTGACTCAACTCAGAGAGGAGAAACGCCCTTCGTTTCTCAAGATGCTCTGACAGCGTGGAAACAACCTCATCGAACTCGCGCCCGGCCGAGTTCTCGTCGCCGCCATGCGTTTGCGCCCGCAGCAAGGCCTCCGATCGAACAGCAGAATTCAACCATTCGAGTTTCGGCTCCAAACTATCTGGCGTGAAGGTCTCCTGCACGAGTTTTCGCAATCTTGCCTTATATCTCGCGAAGAAGGTCGGGTTCCCAATCAGAGGTTTGGAGATCATATCGCCATCACGCCACCAACCAAAGCCCCCACGCCCGAATCCACCGAAGCCTCCAAATCGGGACCGCCGCCCCTCTGAACGAGGCGACTCCTCGGCTCCTGGAGGACGGGCTCCCTCGCCACCGAAATTAAGTGGCATCCGAGACAGTGAATCCGGCGATCCGCCGCGGAGACTCCAAGTGGAGTCTTGGTCCCACGGGAAGAGCATCCACTTACCCGATCCCTTACTGTCATGATAGAGAAAGTAGTTATTGAAAAAGCCATCCCAGTGAGAAAGAAGCAGATTCACGGCGTAGTAGTTGATGACCTGATCCACATCAAAGTGCTGCTCGATCACTCTCCAGGTTGCGGCGTCATCGCCCTGCGCTTTCTCCAAGGCCTCAACCAATCCCACTAGATCCGCATAGCCCTCGTGAGGATGGGACATCTTTTCGTAGCGAGACGCAATGTCTCCTCGCTCTGGCATCTCGGATTCCGGCGTGAAGGCGCTCGGACGATTCGAGTTCTGCCAGATCACTTTGTATAGATTGCCGTCAGCGTCGATTCCATTCCGACGAAAGAAATTCCCATTGGGCTGTTCAAACCAAAGATGATAGCCCGCAACCTTTCCATTCATCAGCAACCGAACGAGCCCGGAACCCACCGTGGCATTGCCCACATCACGGTAAACGGGATACGCCATGGCCTCGTTAATCGTCGAGGCATCGCCCCGTTCATAGAGCACATTGAGCGTGGTCATACCGTTCAAGGGCTCGTCCTTCTGCAGGCGTACCTTGTAGCCACTCTTCCGGGAGATGATGTTGATGAAATCAAAGAACTGAATCCCACCTTCCTCGGGGTCCCGATAGATCAGGGCGGCCTTTCCTTGAGGAGGCACGTTGACGGCCTGGGTTGGACGACCAAATCCGGGGCGGCCCCGAAATCCGCGATCACCACCCGGGCGACCGCGACCAACACGTTCAGGATTCTCTCGACGCTGAGATTCCGGCTCCAGCAGAGCCAACACCTTCTCATCCATCGAGGATCGCCCTTCCCGAGCCTCACCAAGCAATTCCCGGAAATCGAATCCACCGCCGTTTTCCACCTTCTCGAGGAGAGCTCTTCTCGTTGCCAAAGCTCCTTGATGTATCGAGAAAAGCTCTGAAACAGACTCTGCCTGTGCTGGACGCTGTACAACGGACCGAAACCAGGAATCCTCAACATTAAAGAAAACCCTCACGATATCGGCCGGCCTCCGTCCTCGAGTGGCGTTCCCCTCAGAATTGGGCTCACGAACGAGAGCTCGCACCGGCTCCAGCTCCGAATCCGCAAGGACGCGAGCGCACTTTTCTTCAAGCTCTGAGTAAACCTTTCGAAGCGATGACTCTAGCTCTCCCAGAAAGCTGGGAACATTTGAGGCCCGCATCAACTCCAGTTGAAGCGTCTCGATCGCTCGGTTTGCTTCGTTGAATCCGCGGGCCAGCGGCACCAGTTCACTCACGGGACGCTCTTTCACGAGTGTCAGGTCAGCCCATATTTTTTTCACTGGAGCATTCCGAAGGCGATCAAAGGCCTCGCGACGCCGTTGCTCATCACGAGAGATCTCCGGGGGCGGCCCAAATCGTCCCCGTCCAAAGGACCGAGCGCGAGCATGGCTCGTGCGATACGCCTCAAACCCCGCCGCGACCTCTTTTGTTGTGCCAATGAAATCCATCACAGGAAGTGCGCCCACAGAAACATCATCGATCACCAGCGTCGAAAAGGCCGGGCGCAACTCATTCGGATGAGGCGAGAATCGTTTATTCCCTGCCCCATCGGATACCTTGATGCGATACCTCACAATTCGATTGCTTTCGCTCGCCGGTATCTCGAACACATATCGTTGCCCCTGACGACTCTTGGGGTTCACCGCGACCTCCTCACCCGCCTGGCCAGATGAGATGACAGAGTAAAGCAACTCGATTCGCTCAGCTGATTCTCCAACCTGCGCTGACACCTGAAGCTTCTCACCGGGGGAGACGACCTTAGCCGCAGGGGTGACATCAAGAATGGTCGGAGCTAGTCCCGGCAATAGCGCTCCGTTTTCCTTGCCGGGCGTCCCAGATGGCTGAGTCAAGAAGGCATCACTCAGAGCAGAGGGAGCCCAATTGTGAGGATCGTCGGCCGAGGCAACAGGAGAAATTCTTTCCAACGACGCCGAATATCCATCGGCACTCCGCGGCCAGGGCTTTTTATCGTCATACTTTACGGTTTCGATCAACTCACCGCTCGCATCCTCTAGCTTCAATCGTTCCCCACCGTCACTCAAAGACTTTCCATAGACAGCATCCGCATCGAAACCATAGATCCGTCGAAAGAGATCCAAATCTCTGCAAGCCACCCAGTAAGCCTTCGATTCTAGCTGCGTTCCTGCTGGGATGGACAAAGATACCCCCTTGAGCTTCCAACCACTGATATCAACCGGTGAACCCCCAGAATTCCAAAGCTCTACATACTCGAGATTCGTCAGATCCTCGGGGGCTCGATAAAAGATCTCGTTGATCACCACACCCGCACTAGACATGGACAAAGGCCACATCCAATTCGCCACTACCAAAAGACTCAGCAAGATTCTGGGTTTCACGACAGTCCTCCTCCAACTACAGCTCCGGCGGATCCAGTTTCGTGTAAGAACGGGTTCATCACCACCTTGAGACGATGCTAGCTACAAATCGTTACAAAAGGGTTCGCCTCATTCATCCGCGAGTCGATCCATTGACTTTCATCTTCCCGGAGTTCCTCCCAGCGTTTCCGCAACTTGCCACCGAGTCTTGGCAGAAATCGCTTTCCCGAGCAGTTCGAGAGAATGACCTTCTGAAACACTCACGCTGCCAGAGATACCTCCATACGTCTCAGTCATGAGTGACTCCCCTTCGGCCGACAACAGGCTTAACGTCTCGCCCTTATTGGATAGGCTCCCATTAAACCATCCCTGCACCTTAATCCGGGGATACCGGGCGAGAAAGGCTGCTGGATTCTTGTTGGAAGCAAGAAGAATGCGTTCACGAGGTTCCGCTCGCGCCTGAAAGCCAAAGGTGTAGTCAATCCCTTTCACCCGATACCAAGAAAGATTGAGCGCCAGATCCGAAGTGTTCACGAGCTCAACGAACTCGTACTCACTTCCCCCGATTGGCCGAGGCATGATCTCGGAGAAACGGAGAGGAAACCCAATGGACTCCGGAACGAAGTTGGCTTGAGCAAGAGCACTCCACTGACCATCTGCCAAGCTTCTCGCCTGAATAGAAACCGGTTCGTTTATGGGGATCGCCTCCCTATACAAATGATCACTGCGGCGTTCCAATAATCTTGGATCCGAACCATCGGTCGTGAAGTAGATCTTCCCGCCTTCCGACTGCAGCCCAATCAAAGCGCCGTCTGGAACCAAACCTCCCGCGAGACTGAATCGAGGCGCATGGTCGGACCGTTGCAAATCAAGAGAGGCCATTTGTCGCATCACGACCGCTCGCCGCTTCGGGATCCACAGATCAGGTATCTCGCGACTCAAGTCAGGAAGCACACCTTGCATCTCAGTTCTCAGCTCCTCATATCGGCGCAGAACGTTCTCTTCAGTCAACGCACCTCGATCAAAGTAATGAGTTTGAACTCTATCCGCGAACCGCAGACGAAATTCAGAACTCCGGCACAAGGAGCGAAACAAACGCGCGATTTCAGACGAACCCGCCAACGGACCTTGGGTGAGATTATCCGCTTCATGAAGCTCCATCGGCGACCAGCGAGACCGGTTTCGCCCTCGACGCCATTTGATCGAGCTTCCGAAGGCCCGTTCCCCATCCCAAACATAAAAGCGCCACACGGCACCCCCCACCCGCTCCCGAGCAGCACGCCAGTTGTTTCCTGGCCAGTCGTCCATGTCGACGTAAACATTCAGCATGATGTAATCGATGAAGTTATCGATATCGAGAAGCTGGGTTACTGCGGCATAAGCATCCGGATCAGCCATATCCTGGTCCAGCCCCAATCGAAGCAAGCGTCGCCACTCCTGATCGTCCCCTTGCCGAATCTCCCCAAACTGAGCAATGATATCCCAATCCGTTCCTCCTCCATGCCGAGATTGCAGAAAGTTGGCGTCAATGCGCTCCACCGGGTTGTAGTAACCTTGATACTCTCCGTTGAGAAAAAGGTTCGCAAGGATCCCTTGGCTCGAACCCTGCCCCATATCCGCGTAGAGGCGCCTGATTAGTTCGTCTACGATAAAAGGATTAGTCGGATCGTTCATACCGGCCCGAAGAACGAGGTGCTCGAAACTTTGGCGAGGCGTTCTCGGAATCAGACGCTTTTCCAAACGGCCTTTTCCGTATGCCCCGCGAAAGTAGAGACGAAAGGAGTATTTCCCTTGAGGCGGCGGGGCCCCATATCGGTAGTTGCCGCGAATATAGTCGCCCCCTTGAATCCTGAGACCACAATCGATTTGAAAAGCATGCTTGGGATCTAAGGCAATCCATTCTGCTGACACGGGCCGTTCCCAAGCAATCCCGCGCTGGCTCGTGTTTCTTGGATTGCGCTCCATGATTCCAGTTCGGCCAAATAAATTCTCACGGGCCGAAACCAAGGAAAGCGTCGGCAAGGATTGCAACGAATCTGGGGCATCAATCAAATAGGTGGCCGTCGCGACTTTTGAAGGCAATGAAGCAGCAGCAATGGCCACGGCCCTAAGGACCGTATTCTCACGAATCGAGATGGGACCTTGATAGATTCTACCGTGTGAGATGCTCGGTTCAGAGGCATCCGTGGTATAGCGGATGATCGTTTGTGGGTCACGAGACCGTATCGTCACGTCAATCGGTCGCTGGTAGAATCCTGCTTCCAAATCGAACGCCGGGCGATTGAGAACACGCGAGATCCGAGCGGACGGGTTTGCCTCTCCCGGAGTCGGGAAGGGAAAGTAGCGATGACGCCCTTCAGCATCCGTTCCATAAGACATGTCCGCTCGTTGTTCCGGATAGCCATCGGCAAATTCACTCACTAATCGTCGAGGGAGTTCAGGGCTGTAGAGACCGATGTAGCCACCTGAAGCACTCAAGCGAAAGTTCGTGTGAAGAGGAAGCCCTGGTTCACGCCGATTCTCACCGGAAGCAAACACCAGCAAGTGCTCATCAGCCACTAGTTCCCGATCCGGAAAAACCCACTTTCCAGGTTTATCGGAGTCGTCCGTAATCGACCATCCCATCAAGTTCACAGGAGCAGATCCCCGATTCACAATTTCAATCCAATCATGTGTTTCCCCATTACGGTCAGTCATCCCCGATTGGTTAGACGCCACGAGCTCGCTGATCTCAATCCTCGGAAACGAGAGGCTAGAATCCACCAAGTAGTTCCATTCTTGGCTAGCGAGAGCATTTGGTGTTGGCGAGCGATCGGTAACAACTGACCGAGGAGAAAGCAAGACACGGACAGGCCCTTCAGCAATTGCCTCCAGCTCAATCGTCCACGGTCCATTAGAGAAACCGACCACAGATTTAGGAGCCACACCGTTGACCCGAATATCCGCAACCGAAAGCTCGCTGATGGGCTCTGAAAAATAGAGTCTGATTCGCTTCAGCTCCCTGACGGTCGCGTCTTCTGGCGGCAGCACACGCGTCAATGCGGGAGGGATTCGATCCACCAACTCAAACTCTCGCGGAAAGAACTCCTCGATCCCCTCCAGAAGGTTTGCTGGTCGCCCGAAATCGGTAATGCCGTGATCGTTCTCTAAGGTCACCTCATAGTGTCCCAGCTCCAAACTAGAGAATCGAAACGTCCACTGATCCCCGTTTCCGCTGAGCTCGTCCGCCTTTCGTCCACTCAGTAGCACGTCCCCAAGGTCAATGCCCGTCACCGCTTCACTAAATCGCAGCGTGATTTCCGACAAGTCATTCACCTCACCACTCGCTGGCCGCACTTCTACTAACCGAGGGGCCACTAGATCGGGACGAAAGCCCGTCAGTTCGAGATCAAACTTCAGGTCCGTGCTCGAGAGGTTCACATTGAAAACCTGAACGGCCAACTCATTGCGGCCCCGCCTTAGCAACGATTTCGATCGCCCAATTTCGAAAACCTCAAACTGTCCCGATTCGTGGGAATCAGTGGCGAATGAATTCGCGTTTGGATTCCGCGGCGCATTCACGGATTGCACAATGGTTCCATTCAAATAAACCACGAATCCATCGTCATAATCCACCTTCAGCTCCAGCGCGGACATTTCGTCCGGGCCATACCCGTCAAAGGACTTCCGGAGGTAAATCGAGCTGTAACGGCCTCGCATCCGGGAAAGCACCGTCCCTCCCTCGCCATCACCATAGCGAAACGGCGCCACTCCTCGCGACCAAGGCGAAGCCAGTTCACGAGTGGTCCTCCACCCTTCAAGGCTACCCCTCGTCGCACGGTCCCCTTCAAGGAATTGCCAATCCGAACCGCGCTCAATCAAGCCGATCGGTTGCCCCAGCAAAAGGAAAGACCAAAGAAGGGAACTCAACAAACTGAAACTAAGAAGCCGCATGGCACCAAAATCTAAATCGGAATCCTCAAGCCTGTCGAGCTCACACCCCCGAACGAATGGGTCAACCTAGCTTCAGTCTTGAAACAATTGCGGAGCAAATAAGCTCAAGTGGAGTCGCCATGCCTGCCACTCGTGAGTACCAGGGTGCTCATAGAACTGATGCTCAATCTCCTCCGACTCAAGCTCCCCCCGGAACTTTCGTGCCCGCTCCATCACAAAGTCTTCCGTACCACAACCGATCCAAAACAGTTTTAGCTGCTGATTGATCGTGTTCGCCTCAGGAAAGGGCCGACTTCCGTCGCTCGGATTCAAACTGCGAATGGCCCCGCTGAAGCACCCAATATAAGCGAAGCGATCCAGATGGGATAGACCGATTCGAACGGCTTGCCCGCCGCCCATCGACAAGCCAGCAATCGCTCGAAACCACCGATTGGGGATCACTCGGTAATGAGATTCAACCATCGGCATCAACTCATGGATCAGAACTTCGCCGAAAAGATTGTCCTGCCTTCCCTGACCGTCGGTATCAGGATCGTAAGCATACCCCCGATCCATAACCACAACCATCTCACGGCATTTCTGTTCCGCAATCAGGTTGTCCAATATCACATCAGCGCGTCCTTGCTTCGTCCACGAGGTTTGATTCTCGCCTGCGCCATGCTGCAGGTACAGAGTGGGAAACTTCCGGTTCAATGCCTCGCTGTAGCTCGGCGGCGTGTAGACATAGGCTTCCCTCCAAGCCTGTGTTCGCTTGGAGTAGTAGGGCCGAATATGAATCTCTCCGCGTGGGACTCGTTGCGGCAAATAGATTTCCAGATCAGGATCCGGGATCTCGACTCCATTCGTCGGGCGCCCCCATCCGAAATAGAGTGGATTCGAGGAATCCGCGCAGCGAAAACCATTGATCAGGACAAAGTAGTAGTGGAAGCCCGGATCTAAGGGCTGCGTTCGAAAACGCCACACACCATTATCCCCCTTCTCCAGATCGAGTGGCTTCCCATCGTTCTCTCGATGGGTTCGCCCTTTCACATCGATCTGAACACGATCCGCATCCGGGGCTTCAATCGCAAAGGTGACACTGCGGTCCTCGTGCACGATTGGCTCAATCGCGTTTCCAGGAGACCCTCCAAGAAATCCCAGGAACAGGACACAAGCGATATGGAGAACACACGCCAAGGGCTGAGGTGTTTTGATCATGCCAGCAGCCTGCCGGGATTCTCGGGCTCAGGCAAGCGAGCTTTACTCGTAAGAGAGATGCACTAATCAGCGGCCTTCACGTCGAGATGGCGCAACAACGCTGCTACATTCATGAACGGCTCGTCACCCGTCTCACTCCAAATGAGTTTCGCGTTCTCATCGAGCAAGAAAGTCCCGTGCGAATGTCCCTCATGCCCAACCCCAAACCAGCCGGCCCATTTCTTATCGACATCCGAAATCAGTTGTCCGTCGATCTTCAGTCGCGAAGGGTCTTCCTCCAAGGGACTCACGATCGCGAGGTTCAAACCGTGATTGACCAGGGCTCGATCGAAGAGTTCCACCTGCTCATAGCAATGGGAACAGTAGAGGCCCGCAATGAAGAGGACCACACTCGGTCGACCACGAAGGGCAGCCAACTCTTCCGGCTCTTCCACCACGAGGAACTGCCCCATCATGCCCGCGTCTTCGTGCTCCATGATGTGACAGTGATACATGTAGGGCACCTCAGGGTCCGCATACCGAGAGAACCGAGCAATGATTCGAACACTTTCATTGGCCGGCACTCGAACCGTGTCTTTCCAACCAAGATCCGCGCCCGTGGGAGTCCGTCCGTTTTGATCTAGAATCTGGAACTGAACCAAGTGGACATGAAACGGATGCATCTGACCGCTTCGATTCTCAATCTCCCAGATCTCAGTATCTCCCAGCCGGACTCGTTCATCAATGCGATGCATGTCCATGAGCTTTCCGTTGATTGGAATCCCTCGCCCACGGCCACCGCCGCCTCCCCCGCCTCCGGGGCCACCGCGGAAGTCACGATCGCGTTCACCGTCCCGGTTGTTCTGGGCATTTCGCCGAAACGGGCCTCCCAAACGCATCGTGCGGGTGATAGTCGCTGAATCGGGATCCAATCGGGTCATCGTATTCAGTCTTTCCGGTAGCGCATGACTTGATCTTTGAGCCGCAATGGGTCGGACCAACAAGAGGTCGAAACGGCCATTCCCTTCTCCCTCGAAGAAGGATTCCATCGTCTCTAACCATCCTGCCTCAGCGAAGCTCATCAGCTTCACCGCTTGCCCATCAGAGAAATCGACCACAATCTCTGCCCGCTCACCGGATGCCAGAATCACCCGATCGGTTTCCCAAGGAGTTTCCAGAAAGCCTCCATCCGTCGCGATTTGATGGAAGCGACGATTGTCTTCAAAGCCGATGTGGTAGGTCCTGGCATTCGAACCGTTGAGCAAGCGAAAACGAATCAATCGAGATTCCACCTCCACATTGGGTTCCAGCGTTCCATTCACGAGAATCTGGTCGCCGTAGGCCGGCGCCTGTCCCCGCCGATACTGGAACTGGCCATTCCGGTTGAAGCTCCGATCCTGAATTACCAGCGGGATGTCATCGACTCCATAGTCTTTCGGTAAGTCCAGACTGAGACTATTCGCATCATCGATCCAGAACAGACCGGCAATTCCCTGATAGACCTGCGCACCTGTGATTCCGTGGGGATGCGGATGATACCACATGGGGCCAGCCTGTTGATCGATTTCAAAACTGGCCACCCACGAGTCTCCCGGAAGAATCTCCTGGTGGGGCGTGCCGTCCATCCGAGCCGGCACATGCAATCCATGCCAGTGCATTGAGGTGATTTCATCCAGTTGATTCACGACCTCTAACTGGACCTGATCGCCGCGCTCCACACGAATCGTGGGCCCTAAGTAGCCTCCATTAACGCCCGCGGTTTCAGTCGATCGCCCCGAGAGAAACTCCCGCGACCCACGTAATACCTCCAACCGGAACTGTTTCACCCCCTCAACAAGTTCGCCTCTGAGCTCAGGTGGAATCTGTAGCACGTTAGGGAACTCACCTCCTGCATTTGACGTCCGATGAAAAACCACCCAGTAAAGGACTCCGACCATCAACAAAGACAAAGGAACCCCAAACTTGAGGAGCCGCCCCCACCACCACGTCCGCAATTCCTTGGTTATTTGACGCCACATAAGCTCTTACCTCGGTCCAGGTGGCAAGTGATTGAGAAGGTAGCGAATCATGTGCATGCGCAGATGAACGGACGTACCCTTGCCCTCCCGAATGCCGTGATTCCGATTGGGGTAAGTCATGTAGTCGAAGGGCTTGCCCAATTCGATCAATCGGTCCACCAGACCTTCCACAATCTCGAGATGCGTGTTTGTTTCTCCCGTGCCGTGAATGATCAGCAAGTCCCCTTCTAGCCCCTCCGCGAAGCCGATCGCGGAGGCGTTCTCGTATCCCTCTGGATTCGTCTCGCGAGTTTCCATGTAGATCTCCTGAAACCATGCATTATACAAATGGGCCTGCGGTTTGGGCGCGACCGCGATTCCAACATGAAAAACGTCGGGCCGACGAAACATGGCGTTTAGTGTGTTCGAACCGCCTCCACTCCACCCCCAGACTCCAACCCGGGAAGCGTCCACATAGCTTCGTGTTCGCGCCAAGACTTTCACCGCCTCTGCTTGCTCCTCCGTTGAGAGAGGGCCCAAACTTCCAAAGACCGCTCGCCGCCATGCCGCACCTTTAGGAGCCGGTGTTCCGCGGTTATCGATCGAGACGACCAAGTAGCCCAAGTCAGCAATCGCCCGATGGTATTCCGCATGCACCCGTCCCCACGCATCCAGAACGGTCTGAGCGTGAGGCTCGCCATAAACGTAAACAAAAAGCGGGTATTGCTTCTCCGGACTAAAGTCCGCGGGCTTTAGCATCCAAGCGTCCAGGACGACATCATTTCCGATATCGATCTGGAAGAACTCCGTCAGTGGCCGATCCTCGGCCGCGACCTTCGCTCTGAGCGAACCATTGTCCTCCAAGACACGGATGACGCGATGGGATTCCAATTCCACAAGCTCAGTAATGGGCGGCGAATCAAAACTAGAGAACGTATGAAAAGCCCATCGAGCATCCGGAGAGAATCGATAGTCATGTGTTCCTGGCGAGTCCGACGGTGTCACGCGTTCTTCGCTCCCGCTTCCATCAATCCGAACACGATACAGATACTTTTGCGCACCATTTTTAGGCGAGGCATAGAAGTAGTACCAGCCCCGGTTCTCGTCGATTCCAGCCCGCTCGATAATGTCATACTCTCCCTTGGTGAGCAGTGCTTCCTCTTCGCCTGCTCTAGAGTAGCGATACGCGTGTCGCCAACCATCCTTTTCACTGATCACGACGAAGGCCTGTCCTTCGTCAATCCATTGGAGCCCCGCATTTTTGCGATAACTCGCCACAACCCACGCCGGGTCGGCTTCGTGGAAGAGGGTTCGAACTTTCATCGAACGTACGTCCACCATGAGTAAGTGCCGCTCATTCCGAAATCGGCTCAGAGTCTCAACCAGAACCTCATAAGAATTTCCTGCCCATTCAACCTGCCCCAAGTAAAAACCTTCCGACGGGGACGGGATCGGAAGCCAGGCTGTCTCTCCTGTCTCGACGTCAATCACGCCAACCTTGAGCCCGGCAATTTTGCCGCCGACCCGAGCAAAGCGGGTCTCGCGTACTTCTGGATAACTCGGATCCCCGGGAACCAGCATGGGTCTCAACCGAATTTCGGATCGATCCGTCTGAACGAACACAACTCGACTCCCATCTGGGCTCCATGCTGCTCTACCACTGGAGACAGCTCCCTGTTCGGGGTTCTGCGTCAGCGCCCGAGATTCTCCACTGGTTTGAGAACGCACGTAGACATTGCCCCCTCGAGAAACGAGACGCTGATGTCCATCAGGAGAGAGTTCGTCTCGGCCCTGCCTCCCAGCTCGATCTCGGTCGGCCACCTCGCTTCGCTTCCCACTCAAAACATCGTAGCGAACCCTCCGCTGCCGACCTGAGTCCTCGTCCCGTTCCACGACTTCATAGCCCAATCCATCCTCTGTCCAATCCCCCCTGAAGGGACGACCACGAAAAGCGCCCTCCTCATAGATCGCTCGAATTCTCGGCTCAATCGCCTCGAGCGCTGCCCGATGAGGGTTTTCGCCGACTGCAACGACAGAGATCACACTGAAAAGGCTGCCGAGGGTAGCTACACGAACGAAGGAAAAGTAAGGTCTCATGGTCCAATTCTTAAGGATACTCGATTGACTTTGAGAGCAGTTGAGGCCTTTCCATCTCGAAAGTCAATCACGAGACTATGTCCATGCCACAGCCTGAGCTAGGCCTAGTCTACGCAAGCCCTAATTGATCCCTTGTTCTCAGTCTGAAATCTGTCATCCTTCCTCCGTTCACAACTCCACGACTAGCATTATGATTTCGCAGGCATCCCGACTCCTCGCTCTCGCATTCGCAGTGACGACTCTGGCTCAGGCAGCCCGAGTTCGCCCGAATATCGTGTTCCTCTTCAGCGATGATCTCACCACGCAGGCCATTTCGGCTTACAACTACGGCATGAAGCTACCAACGACGCCCAATCTCGATCGCTTGGCACGTGAAGGCATGCTCTTCGAGAACAGCTTCTGTGGAAACAGCATCTGCACACCCTCGCGGGGAACCATCATGACAGGGCTCCATAGCCACAAAAACGGGATCGTCAATCTCGGCGGAGCGCTTGATCCGCGTCGTCCGACTTGGCCTAAAAAGCTCAAAGAGAGCGGCTACACGACGGCTGTGTTCGGGAAGTGGCACATGAAGACCAAGCCAAGCGGATTCGATCATTGGGAAGTGTTTAGCGGCCAGGGCAGCTACTACAACCCGGATCTCTATGGACCCAACGGCAACCGAAGAATCGAAGGACACTCAACCGACGTGGTCACCGATCTAGGGCTCGAGTGGCTCGATAGTCGCGACAAGTCCAAACCCTTTGCACTGCTCATTCAGCACAAGGCCCCTCATCGCAACTGGAAACCCAGCATCAAGGAACTCGAGCTTTACCGAGACGTTACGTTCCCCGAGCCCCCGAGCCTCTTCGATAATTACGAAAGCAGGGTCTCCGCCGCCAATCACAAGATGGGCATCGATCAGCATATGCGCATGAGTTCAGATCTCATGCTCTTCCAAGGCAACGAAGCAGACCGTACGCTCGGGCGATTTACTCCCGCTCAACGAAAAGCCTATCTTGCTGCGTTCGAGAAGGAAAACGCCGCCTTCCTCGCCAACCCTCCAACCGGCAAGGCCTTAGTTCGATGGAAATATCAGCGTTATATGCGGAACTACCTTCGCTGTGTTGCGGGAGTTGATCGCAATGTTGGACGGGTTCTCGATCGACTCGAAGAGTTGAACCTCACCGAGAATACGATTGTCGTCTACTGTGCCGACCAGGGATTCTACCTCGGGGAACACGGCTGGTTCGACAAGCGTTGGGCCTACGAAGAATCGCTCAAGATGCCACTCATTATTCGTTGGCCTGGCAAAGTGAAAGCAGGCAGTCGCTCGCAGGCTATGGTGCAGAACATCGACTACGCTCCCACCCTTCTCGAGCTAGCAGGTGTCAAGTTGGATTGGGAAGTTCACGGAATCAGTCTTGCCCCATTGCTCAAGAACGGAGGCATCACGCCAGCAGACTGGCGCGATACCCTCTACTACCGCTACATCGACGGCGGCCACGGCGTCCCCCAACACAGCGCCGTACGAACCCCAAATTTCAAGCTCCTCCATTTCGATCAGCCGAGAAACACTGCCGAAGAAGCCAACGTTTGGGAGCTGTTCGATCTCAAGAACGATCCTCAAGAAATGCGCAATCTCGCAAAGCAATCCCAATTCGCGACCAAGCTTGCATCTATGAAAAAGCGCTACTGGGAAACCAAACGCTTCTACGGAGATACCGATGAAAGCGTCTGGACAAACCGCCGACGAAACCAGTTCCCAGAGGAAGACTATATTCGTCCGCCTCGCCGTCGACGCTAGTCCCGCTATTCGACCTCAATCGATCGAATCGAACAAGTGAAGGCCGTTTATCTGGCAGCCCTTCTCCTCGGCGTCGCCACGTCGCTGTGTGAGCTCGGAGCCCAGGACAAGCCACGTCCTAACATTCTGCTCATCATTGCAGACGACCAGAACGACTACACTTTCAAGGCCAGCGGCGTTCCAGCCTTAACTCCATCGCTGGACAAGCTAAAGCAAGAGGCCATCACCTTCACTCACGCTTACTGCGCTTCACCTGTTTGCGGTCCCTCCCGAGCAGCCCTGTTTTCTGGATTGTATCCTCATCACACAGGAGCCTATCTCAATGGTTCCGATCCCTGGCGGAAATCAAAGCAATTGATGGCTGCCGAGACTCTACCCGAACTCTTTCGACGCGGGAACTACGAGACTTGGGGTATGGGAAAGCTCTACCACGCAAAACTCCCCACCGACCGAAAGCAGCAGTGGGACAACGACGCCCGGGTCGAAGCGTGGAGTAAGGCGAAATTCCTGGAGTACGGATACCAGAAAGGCAACAGCAGACTTTGGAAACCCTACGGCAAAGTCACTCAACCCACCCCGTAGAAGGATCATCTCCAACCAAAGACCTGGCTGAGACCGAGACGAATCCTGCTCCGTATTTATTCGCGCTTTCCTGCAACCCACTGAATCCCATTCAGCAGGTGCTGCACAAACTCGGGCTGACGGTAGTTCTCTGCGTAGTGCCCCATGTTGGTGTACCAAACCCGTCCCCCCTGGTATTCATGGCACCACGTCACAGGATAGACAGAGGGAAGCTCAGGCTGATTCTGTTTCACCTCAGCCGTTGCAAGCACGCGAACAGACGCATAGTCAGCATGATAGTTCCAGAAATACCACTCCACCTTTTCCAACTGCCAACGTTTGGGCAAACGATCCGATCCCTTCACGCCCTCTCCTTTCATCACGATCCAATCAGCATAGCCCCTTCGGCCTTGAGGCCCATTCTTGGGGCCGGTCTTGTGGAGCACTCCCCATAGACCGTACCAAAATGGCCAAGCTGCATTGTTGTCGCTCGAGACCGCCTTGTGCGCATGGGAAGCTCCGTGAACGCCTACAACACCGCCCCCATTCGTCACCCACCTTTCGAATGCCGCTTTCTCGCTCTCGTTGAAGAGGAGACCTGAATTGTTGTCGAAAACAATCACGTCAATTTGACTCAGCCCCTCGTCTGTGAAAATCTTGCTGTCGCTGGCCTGACTGAAGTTCCATTCACGCTTCTTAGCCAATTCCGCAAACACAGTCCTCGCTTCCGCCCGAGCTGCGCCATGATCAAAGCGAGGAGATGCCTTGGAGTGCTCGCCTAACTTGTCGATGCGATGAATGCGCAATTCGCCAGTCCATGCCTGGACAGCGCCTCCGATCAGGGCACACAACACAAAAAAACTTCTCATCATTCTATTTCTCAAAATCAGACTCATCCGAAGGTAATCCTTGTTCACTAGCGTGTAGGCTTCCCAAACCATTCGACCATTTCTTTCGGCACCGATCTCCGTGCGGCGTGCTTGCACTATGTTTTCAGCTCTCTAGATTTACCTCAAGAGTGGATCCTATTCGGAGTTCGGGACCAAGACACTAAAGTTCTCGGATTCGAATCTTGCGAAACTTCATCTCAAACGGACCTTGCCCCGCTATTCCATGCACCTGGAGTCCAATGAACCCACTCGGGTGGGTTTCGTAAACGTCTTCACGAGTGAGATCCTCTACCAACTGGCCGTTGACCCAAGTCCGAAACCTCGCTCCCTCCGCAAGGATTCGAAGCTGATTCCATCCGTCGTTTTGGTAAAATGGGTGGCCAGCCTCGATGGTCTGAGCCGTTGAGAGCCACCCTGTTCCAAGAGCTTCGCCATACATCATCCCCGTCCTTGGCACGCCTGCCTCTTGATTCTGCCGCACCTCAACCTGCGGACCGTAGACTCGGCCGGCCGTGTTGCTCCATCCCTTTCCTACCGTCGTCGGACGCACACGAGATCTCACTTGGATTCCGGAATTGGTCACATCGTCCACATACACCTCAAGCTCCAACTCGAAATCATCGAACTCACGTTTCGTGCACAGAAACGAATTCACGCTTCCCGGCACAGTGCGACCGACAATCGCCCCCTGTTCCACGGTATAGCGATGAGCGCCATTCAAATGCACCCAACCCTCCAGCGATTCACCATCAAAGAGATCGATCCATTCGTTCGTTTCCTTTCTTGGATTCGACGACTTCAAAGCTTCCACTTCTGAGTCCAACGCAAAGGCAATGACTGAGTCCCCGGATGGGGTTGCATTCTTTCCTCCCCCACATGCGGTCACAACCAGGTATTGCCGTCCACCGATCATGTAAGTACTCGGCGTCGCATAGGAAGCGACCGGCAGCTTGTATTCCCAAAGCAAACGACCCGAATGCTTTTCAAAAGCTCGAATCTTCTCATCGGGCGTTGCGGCAATGAAGACTAGGCCGCCAGCCGTTGCCACAGCCCCGCCGAAATTGCGTGCGCCCGTGTTCCGAATGCCTTTGGCAACCAATTCCGGGTACTCCCCAAGCGGCACCTGCCACAGAATATTTCCATCTAGGAGATCAATCGCATTCAATGTTCCCCACGGGGGTTTCACTCCTGGTTCCCCATGCGGCCCGCGGAAGGGAATATGCCCCTCGAAGTAGTAACGAACCTTGCTGTCTGCCACGGGAAGCTCGACCCGCACGTCCCGTGGACTTTGCACATACGTAAGCACATCATCTACCTCCCGCTTGCTTAACTGTGGAAACGCCGGCATCAAACCTTGGCCGTTGCGGATTCCCTGGGCCATTTCTTCCCGTGTCTTCTTTGAATTCAGCAAAGAGGGAAAGAGCGGCGGCACTCCTTGCCGATTCTCTCCATGGCACGATTGACAATAGGTTTGATAAACAAAGAGACCTCGCTGGAGCGGAGTCTTCACGGTATGGGATGCCGGTTCTACCGCTTGCCGCATCTTAAAGATACCGGGAGAGTTATGCGCGTTGACATAGATCGCGTTCAGGTGGGGATCAAATGAGCCGCCGTGCCATTCCACGCCCCCCAAGGTTCCCGGGGCAAGGATGTTACCATGTAGCGACGGCGGTGTGTAAAGACGTCCCTTGGCATAGCGCTCAAAGGTCTTTCCAACATATGCATGGGTTTCGGGCGTGATCTGAGACAGGTCCGCCTCAGATACAGACAAGGGAATCAGCGGTGGCGGAAGTGAAGGAATAGGCTGCGTCGGCCAGGCTTCTTCCCCCGGCAATGTTGAAGCCGGCACAGGGACTTCCGGTGTTGGGAACAGCGGTTGGCCCGTCTCGCGATCAAGGACAAAGGTAAGCCCCATTTTGGTAAACTGTACGACCGCATCGCGGCTTTCTGCCCCGTCCTTAAGCGTGACCAACACCGGCGCGGAGGGATTATCCATATCCCAAAGATCATGATGAACCGTCTGATAATGCCAGATGCGCTCACCCGTACGCGCGTCCAACGCCAACACGCAATTTCCAAAGAGATTCATGCCCTTTCGGAATCCGCCATAGAAATCTGCCGAGGGCGATCCCGTCGCACAAAACACCCAACCCCGCTCTTCATCGACGGTAAACCCTCCCCAAGGATTCGCTCCTCCGTATTGCTCCCCTTCAACGAACTCCCAGGTCTCGTATCCAAATTCTCCAGGCTGAGGAATAGTATGAAAGATCCACTCAAAGTCGCCCGTCTTCGCATTGTAGGCGCGGATATGCCCCGGAGTAGAGATGTATCCCTCCGGAACACGCGAGGTCACGATCAGCTTGTCTTCGAAGACGATCCCCGGACAAGTGCACTCGATGGACGCAGAGGATGGATCAACACCCAAATCAAAACGTAAATCCAAGTATCCACCTCGGCCGAAATCGCGAATCAACTCCCCAGTCTGAGCATCCACCGCATAGACTCGATGCCGAACAAAGACAAAGATCCTTTCTGAATCGTCCCCCTTCCAATACACCAAGCCTCGGTTGCGTCCGTGGAAGCGACGTTTCCCTTCATTGAACTCAGATGCGTCGAAAAACCAGATCTCCTTTCCCGTCTTAGCATCGATCGCAGCTGCATTCAGTGCCGGGGTGGAAACGTACACAACCCCGTTGATCACAATTGGGTTCGCGTAGCTTGAGGTCCGCTTACCCGCGTCCTTCGTGTGATACTCCCAGACAGGCTTGAGACGATTCACGTTCCCGGCGTGAATGTGCGCCAATTCAGAATACTGGTTCCCCTTCTTGTCCCCTCGATAGATCGCCCAATCCTGATAATTGTCTAACGGATCAGCACCATGAAGTCGAAAGGCTGTGATGACGGGTACACTGACCACAAGAGCAAATATGGCAAGTCCACGCATCAGGGCTCCCGAAGGAAACGGAACTGGGAAAGAGGAACTCATTGCTATACCGAGGTTTCCTATTCGAAGGGGCCGAATGAGCCACGTCAAGCTCTTAGCAAGCAGGGAAACACCAGAGGCACGAACCTAACGATTTTGAATCGAGGCAAGAACCTCATTCATCCAGCGCCAAGTCTCTCCTCGAACCGAGCTTGGTAAGTAGGCCCACGTGTCATTGTGAGCGGACTTTGCATAGGTATTTGGAAAACTTCCCTGGATCGACTCGGTATCGAAATTTAGAAAACGAAAGTTAGGGATCGTCACAAGCTCAGACTCAAGGTACGCCTTCGTTCCATATTCCTTGCCGCTCTGACAAACCAAGTAAGGCCGCCCCTTGATCCGCCGCAGTCGGCGTCCTGCTTCCTCTCGATACTTACTCAATGGATCCCCCCAGTCAGTTCTGCCCCACGCACGGACTCCCTCAAAATGATCATGGGTGATGAATCCCGTCCACAACGAAGCCACCACGTCGTCGTGCAAACCCAAAAAATTCACACCGATAGCTCCCCGCGAGAACCCGCACAAAAAGACAGCCGATGGGTCCGCGTTATACTTGGCGACGATTCGAGGCACGTTCGTTTTGGCGTATTGCACCGTTGCCTCAACATTCCCCCACCAAGTGACCTGGTTTTCCCGAAGGTTGCCATTCACGTATGGCAGTGAAACCCAGAGAAATCGCCCCCCCGAGAGACCGAACCCCAAACGCGCGTCTTCGACCCGTCCGGTCGAACCGGAACGAGGAAAGTAGTTGCCAGTGTATTCAAAGATAATCGGCAAGCGAGGCCCATCGGGGGTCCATCGTGTCGGAAGATAGAGCGTATGAAACACCTCCGTTCCAGCGAACTCTGGAGCCGTCACTTTCACTCTCTTACCAGCTTTAGGCGTCCCATTCTCAAGAGGGGGACACTCCAAGACTTGGTCTGATTCCTCATCCAAAACCACCGCTCCGTAAGCGCTAAAGCCCACGAGCACGCTGGCAACTAGACCGAAGAGACCCCGCATAAAGCACTTCTGGACTCGATCGCTTTAGGCAATCACATCCTTAACCACATGACCATGAACAGCCGTGAGTCGAAAATTAAATCCCTTGTACCGATACGTGAGGCGTTTGTGATTGAGTCCCAGCAAGTGGAGAACCGTGGCGTGAAAATCGTGGACATGAAACGGATCCTTGGCAGCCGTGAAGCCGAAATCATCCGTCTGTCCAAAACTGACACCACCTTTCACCCCACCGCCCGCCATCCACAGGGCGCCACTCTTGGTATGATGATCACGTCCGGTTCCACCTTGAGACATCGGGGTACGGCCAAACTCTCCACCCCAGATCACCAACGTGTCATCCAAGAGCCCACGCTGCTTCAAATCTTGAATCAGGGCGGCAGCACCTTGGTCGGTTTCCTTTGCTCTTGATGTCACCCCTTTGACCACACTTCCGTGATGATCCCACCCGGTATGATAGAGCTGGATGAAACGCACTCCCCGCTCCGCCATCCTTCGCGCCATCAGGCAATTCGAACCAAAACTCCCGTCCGGTTTTTCGCCTACGCCGTACAGCTCTCGAACCGACGGCGATTCACCACCAAAGTCCGCCAAATCTGGAACACTCGTCTGCATCTGAAAGGCAAGCTCATACTGGTTGATTCGGGTCTGAATTTCAGGATCCGCTGTCAGGTCGTTCTGCAATCGATTGAGCTCTTGAACGGATCGAATCGTCGCCGCTTGTGTGGCGTGACTCACTCCGGGAGGTGACTCCAAGTAATTCAAAGGCTGTTCGCTTCCGTAGAACTCGACGCCCTGGTGCCGCCCGGGTAGAAAGCCATTATGCCAAGCCGTCGTAGGAATCGGCTGCCCAAGAGGCCCGGAGCGCATCACCACAAAACTAGGAAGATCTCTGGCCTCACACCCCAATCCATATGACAACCACGACCCCATGCTCGGCCGTCCGGCAATGCTGAAGCCGGTATTCATGAAGGTGTGAGCTGGGTCGTGATTCACTTGATCGGTCTGCAAGGTTCGAACCACGCAAAGTTCATCCGCCACTCCCTGCAGGCGAGGCAATAAATTGGACACGAGCTGCCCAGACTGACCGCATCGCTGAAATCCCACGTCCGTACCAAAGCACTTGAGGGCCTCGTACTGGAGGAAGGCCAATTTCACACCGTCGGTCAGCTCCGAGGGAATCCCTTCTCCGTGCAGTCGCCGCAGCATGGGTTTATCGTCGAAGGTTTCAAACTGACTGGGACCGCCAGCCATATAGAGGTAAATCACCCGCTTCGCCCGCGGAGCAAAGTGAGCGACACCGTCCATGCTCACGGACGCAGCGCTCCCACGACCGAGCAAGCTTCCAAGGGCCGCCGCACCGATTCCAGTTGCTGTCTTCGAGAAGAAATGTCGTCGGGTGACTTTTCGAATAGAAACACTCATGGTCGATTCAGAAATTCATGAAGATTAAGGATCGATCGGGTCACGGCAGTCCAGGCAGCCAATTCGCTAGGCACGCCATTAGCTGGCGTTTGCCCGACCGTCAGAAGCCCACAGGCAGCCTCAGGTTGCTGCTCGTAGACGCGGCGCTGATCGTTCAACAACTGGAGCAGAATGTCTGTTTCAGCAACTGAAGGGTCTCGCTGCAAGGCGATCGCAAAGGCCTGCCTTAATCGAACGGCGTCATCGTCAAAAGGCCCTTCACAGATTCGCCCCGCCAAGACTCGAGCGGCTTCAACAAACATGGGATCGTTCAACAAGGCAAGCGCTTGCCCCGGAGTGTTCGTGACATTCCGCTTGGCCGTGCACTCCTGCCGTGTCGGCGCATCAAACGCCAACATTGTGGGATGAATATTCTGTCGTTTCCAGAAGGTGTAGAGACTGCGCTGATACTGCCCTTTCACCGGACTGGTATTCCAAGCCATATGCCGACTTCCAAACATCACCTTATCTGATCTGTTCCAATAAGGATCTGGCTGATAGGGAAAGAAACTATTTCGCGGCACTTCTTGTCCCAGCGTCAACAGACCCGCCACCTTGAGCGCGGAATCGCGAATCGCCTCGGCAGTCAGCCGAAATCGCCCTTGGCGGGCATGCAAACGGTTCTCGGGATCACGTTCATACAAATCGGATGTGGGCGTAGAGCTCAGTTGATAGGCACGGCTTGATGTCAACAAACGCACCATGTGATTTCGATCCCATCCACTTTCACGAAACTCCACCGCAAGCCAATCCAACAGCTCTGGATGCGACGGCCAATCGCCTTGCGTCCCCGAATCTTCCAGCGATTCGCTCAGGCCCCGGCCAAAGAACTGATGCCACAAGCGATTCACATAGACGCGAGCCACCAAGGCGCTGTTCTCACGGAAGAGCCACCGAGCGAGATCCAAACGATTTGCCTTCTCGCCTGATTTCACTAGAGGCTTGAGAAAGTCCGGAACATCCGGTTGCACAATGGGGCCAGACTTGTCGAGATAATCCCCACGGTTCAAAACGCGAGTCGTCTTCCAAGATTTGGCCTGCCTCGACACCAATACTGGCATGGCACGAGCCCGGAGTTGAAACAGTTCAGACTCGGCTCTTCGCAATCGCGCCATGAGTTTTGGCTGAGAAAATTCGCGAAATGCCTGACTGACGAGTTGATCCTGTAGGCTATCGCGCTGTGCTTCTCCGGCTCGAAGCGCTGATGCCACAAGGGAAACCCGGCGTTGATAGACCTGTCGATTCCAGGGCATTTCCCACCACCAGCGAACCCCTGTCTCGCCGAGTTCCAAGCGAGCTACTTTGTCGCTGCGCAAAATGGCACCCGAATCCCCCCAACCCACTCTTCCACCGCTTTGTAACCACGCCATCCCAACGGCAAGAAAGGTTTGCCCTGGAACTGATTTGATTCGTTCTCCAAATGGAATCTTAAATCGAGTCCAGCCTCGATCGCTCGGGAGATCTCCCATTCGTTTCACCCGCTTCGGATCACTCCAAGCATGGGGTCGAGACAACTCCCCGGATGAGTCCACTCCCCAGTAGTAGGTCTCGTAGTTCGCCGTTCGCCATCCCAAACGCCCGTAATCTCCATGTGAAATCTGCACGCCGATCATGTCCGGTGGGTTCTCCGGATCCAACCATGCATCGAAATACCAAGCATCTTTCTCTTGATTGCTAGCCTCTGAGCTTTCTTTGAAGAAACCTGTCATGAACTCGGCCGCATGATGACGCCGGAACTCGCCACCCTGTGCCCGGGTCTCTCGAACCAGGCGTTTCCCCAACAGAGTCTCCACAAAATCCCCCTGCAACACCCGCGGAGCAGGCAGTCGGGCGGGAACCCACTGAAACTCTCGCCAGTTCGTCGATTCCTTTAGGCCTGCCTTCATATCAGACACCCAGGCATCCATGCCCATTAAATCGCCATTAGAAATCTTCTCCTGAATCCTCGCAATCTGCTTCACGAGGGTTTTGTCTCGATGCGAGTTCTTCTTGTCAGCATGCACATAGTGGAGCGGCTCTCGACGATCTCCAGGGGTGTAGACGCCCGCCTCTACCAAGTCGTCAAAAAAGCCGGCTAGACTGTAATAGTCCTTTGCTGACAGCGGATCGAACTTGTGATCATGACATTCAGCACACCCCGTGGTCATCCCCAGCCAAACCGTCCCCAAAGCCCGCACATGCTCTCCCTTGAGTTTGTATAACTGTTCCTCCTCGATCGCCCCGGCTTCACAATTCGTGTTCAGAATTCGATTGTAGCCGGAGGCAATCAATTGTTCGTCACTCGGTTCAGGCAAGAGATCCCCGGCTAGCTGTTCGATCGAAAACTCGTCGAAGGGCTGGTTCTTACGAAAGGATTCAATAATCCATGCCCGATAGGCCCCGGAGGCAATCGGCTCATCGCTCACAAACCCACTCGTATCCGCCCACCGAACCAAGTCGAGCCAGCGAACAGCTTGGTGCTCTGCGTAGGCTAGTCCAGACATCCACTTCTCGCGAAAACCCTCAAATCGTTGGGCGCTGGGGTCTCGCTGAAACTGTGAGACCTCTTCAGGCGAAGGAGGAAAGCCTCTCAAATCAAAACTTAAGCGTCGCAGCCGCTCCCTCGGAGGAGCAACTTGGACGGGCATCACGCCTTCGCGGTTCCAGGTTCGCTCAACGAACGCATCGACAGCTGAACCTCCCGCCCCATCCAACGGCCCGTTCGGCCGCCGTAACGCTCTCCACGCCCAGTGCTCCTCATAAGCGGCTCCTTGTTCAATCCATTGCAACAGGACCTGCCGATCACGATCGCTCAAACGCTTTTCAGATTCCGGAGGCGGCATCAGGTCCTCAGGATCATTCGAATGAATCCGTTTCAAGAGCTCTGAGGCATGGGGCTTCGACACATCCACCGCCCGATAGCCTCCCAGATCCGCCGTCGCTCCTTCGAAAGTATCCAATCGAAGCCCCCCCTTCCGGTTCTTTTCGTCAAAGCCATGACAAAAGAAACAGTTTTCACTCAGTATGGGCCTCACATCTCGGTTGAACTGGATTGCCACTTCATCGCCATAGAGGCGCACAAACCCCGTCAGGGCAAAGAGCAACTGTCTAATGATTCTCATGAAACAGGCGCAAGTTATCAGGAATCTATCCATTTGTCTTGTAATCCCGAAGATCTGTTTTTGTATAAAACGACCATGCCAATAATGGTCGACAAAGCCTTTTTCTCCGGCGAACCAGGCCTGAAGGGAATTCTCGAACTTTTCGAGCATACCCCCAACGTGGTTTTCTACGCCAAGGATCGCGAGAGTCGATTCGTGGCCGTCAACTCTGCTATGATGGCCGCCCGTAAAGTCCTTCAGGCGCACGAAATACTGGGACGGACCGACATCCATTTTCACCCACCGGCTCTTGCTGAGGCCTACATGGCTGAGGATCGCACTGTCATGACGAGCGGCACATCCTTGATGAATCAGAACTGGTTTGTCATCGATCACGCCGGACGCTCTGGCTGGTTCCGCTCAAGTAAAACCCCCCTCATCGGGCGAAACGGTCGAGTTCTAGGACTCGCCGGAATTCGCTATGCCATCGCAACCCCAGAGGACCGAGCAACTCAGTTCAGCGATCTGGCTCCCACCATTCGCTATCTCGAACAGAATTACACTGAATCGATTCCAACCAAAAGGCTCGCCGATCTGTCAGGATTATCGGTGACGCACTTTAATCGAAGATTCAAAGAGATGTTCCGCACTTCTCCTCGCCAGTTCCTTCTGTCGCTTCGGATCGAGAAAGCTCGACATCTCTTGTCCGTAACCGAGAACTCAATTGGCGAGATCTCTCACCAATGCGGTTTCTACGACCAAAGTCACTTCACTCGCCACTGTCGCAGAATTCTTGGACTCACTCCGATTGAGTATCGACGACGTTTTCGGGCGATCGAAAAATAAGAACCAGGGACTCACGCTCGGCTAGCGATTCATCTCGAGTCTGGAGTAAGAATCGGGAGTGGCGAGCAATAGCAGGAGCGCTCCCGGAGAATGCCAAGGAAGCGCTAATCCGACTCCCTACCTTCCTTCGGAACGCCACTTCTTCATCAGAGAGATATTCGCCTGCTGATTCGATCCACCTCGAGGCCCACGTCGCCGATCCTTCGCAAGATATAGTTCCATATCGCTATCATACATTGCTTCCGATTCCGGAAAGCGACCACGATCGTCAGTATCCAAGATCCAGTTAGCGAGAATCCCTCGTCCCTTCTCCAGCTGATCGCGGTAGGCGGGATCCATGGCGATGTTACGAATCTCCCACGGATCTCTACTCAGGTCGTAGAGCTCCTCTTCCGGTCGAGTCTCAGCTAGTTGGAGGGACTGCGCTTCATTGAGTAAGCCCTTAGCGTAGAGCTCACGCAAAACCGGCATGAAGGGCTTCGCATCCTTGTAGCGACAAGGTTGGAGGTACGGACGCATGGGATAGTAGTTTCGAATGTACTTAAAATTGCCCCACCGGACACTCCGAATCCGGTCAACCGTTTCATCGCAACGGTCCCGAGCGGAAACCACAAACTCACGTTCCTTCACCTCCGAGCCAAGCAGTGCTCGTCCCTGCATCCAAGATGGGACCCGCAAACCGGCCAAGGCGAGGCTCGTGGCACCAAGATCAATATGAGCGACAAAGTCCCGACGAACACCCACCTCGGATAAAACATCTGGCCCCCAGACGACAAAGGGAATCGAAATCCCCTCCTCATACAGAAACTGCTTTCCCCTTGCGTGACTAATGCCGTGATCGGTGAGAAAGAAAACAACTGTATTCTCGAGCAACTCGTCCTGCTTCAGTCGCGATAGGATTCGTCCCACTTCAACATCCGTGTAGTTGACCGAGTCCAGATACTGCCCCCAGTCCTCACGAACGACTGGATGATCTGGATAGTATGGAGGGAGTGAAACTTTCTTGCGATCCACCAACTCTGGGACACCTGCTTTTGTTTCCGCGTAAGCCTGAGTGACATTGCGGAGCTTGCCACCTCGGAGATGATACTGAGCGAAGAATGGCTGCCCCTCAGACCGCAAGGAGGGGTCGATTCCATCGTAGAGAGCCTTTTCATCATACGCAAAATTGTAGTCCTGCTTGCCCTTTCGTGTTCCGCTGGAGTCTGCAATGGTGGTGAAATATCCGGCTTCACGAAAAATCTCAGGAATTGTGCGAACGCCCTCAGGCAGATGAATCTTGAGCTGCCCACGTCCACTTCGATGATGATGTGCCCCAATGCTCGTTTGATACATGCCTGTAATCATGGCTGAACGGAAGGTCGAGCAGACGGGGGCCGTGGCATAAGCTCGACTAAATACTATCCCCTCGCTTGCTAACCGATCGACATGAGGTGTCCTCACTAGTGGCTCACCTTGGTATCCAAAGTGGGAAGACATATCATCAACTACAATCCACACAATGTTTGGGCGATCCGCCGATACCCAAAGTGAAAGGGAAAAAAACAAGTAGAGTGAGAACAAAGATTTCATCAGACCCATTTGAACGTGATTAAGCCATTAGACTACCGAAGTGACCCAATTGAAAAAAGTGATTTCGCAGGGAGTGTATGGAGACCCTCACCGAGAAGTTCGAGTGGATGAAGGCGTATGGCATAGAGCCCACAGTTTCTGCCCGGCTAGTTCTTCTCCGCCACCATCACATCGACATTCAGGCTCTCCCCTCCGCCCCCCTTGTAGATGGTTCCCGATGTGGGAGTTGCGTCGACATAATTCCGCCCGCAAGCCACGCGAACATGATCTTGCCCCACCATGCAACCATTCGTCGGATCGAAGCCCCTCCAACCTACGTAAGGAAGGTAGACCTCCGCCCAAGCATGCGACGCTTCGGACTGAATCTTGTTCGCATAGTTCACCCCTGTGTAGATGTATCCCATCCGGTAGCGGGCAGGAATACTGAGAAGACGCGCCAGACAAATAAAAAGATTCGCAAAATCTTGGCACACACCTCGACGAGAGGTGTAGATTTCGAATGGGGTCGTTGCCACAGAGGTGCTTCCCTGAACGTACTGGTAGTCTCGATAAATGCTCAGATTAAGATCCTCCAAAGTTCTCAACAAATGGGAGTCATTCCGGGCAACGAAACTCATGGCATACTCCGTCAACTCGCTTAACTGGGATTCAGGAAGTTCGACTGGCAACAAATACGGCATCATCATCTGCCTCTGCCAAGGCATCCAGACCAGAGGCAAACTCGTTCGACGCCGCGAAAGGCTGTGATCATCAGGCGGAGCGGCAAAAATCTTCACCAAACTCGTCGCCTCGACCGTCAGTCGATCATAGGGGGTGTTGATGGTGCAATGAATTGCTTGATTACCAAACACGTCCTCGTATTGAATCCGCTCCGCAGGCGAGGAGATCATGAGCGAGGATCGGACCACTTCTTGAATGGGATCATCCGTCGGTTGCAAGCGGAAATAATGAGTGCTGTGTTCGACCGGCTCCTGATATTGGTAATGCGTGGTGTGTTTCACCTCGAAGAGCCGATAGGCGAGCTGCACTCCTTCAGGCGTTTGCGACTGAGCACGAACATTGAGCACCTGTTCTTGGGAGGGCGGATCAAATTGAGGCGCCTCCTCAGTCTGAACTGGATTCTTGATAGCATCACTTTGACCAACCGGGCCCAGCCCGCTAAGCGCGAAAGGATTCGATGAATCGCTATCCCAAATGACCGAGCCTCGTCGAACGATAAGCATCTGCCTCGACTGCATTTGCGTCCAACTCCCACCATCCGACAGCAGAGATCCTACCATGAAGGAAGTCCGGTAGGTATCGCGTGGATCTTTCAAGGCCACCCGTATGGGATTCGACTTCAACAGCTCCTGATTCCCTGGCGGCATCAATCGCGAAAATCCGAGGGGCTTCGTCGATTGCGATCCTTGAAACGCCACCATGCTTTGACCATCTGACAGCAACATGTCGGCGCTTCCCAATTCGTCCAAACGGCAGAGCCAAGAATGCAGATCGGCGGGATCCACATCAGAAATCGAGCGAGCATCACCCTCGAGTAGCTGACTAAGTAGATTACAGAACGCCAATTCAGAATCGGTCGATCCAACCGGCTCCAACAAACGCCGTTTTCGCCCATGGAGCTGGTTGAGTCGCTCCAGGTCCAGATATCCATTATGAATAAAGATCCAATCCCGGCCGGCAAAACTCCGGAGAAATGGCTGTGTCTCTGTCAGGCCATACCCAAGCTTCGCCCCCCGTACCTTGCACAGGAAGGCTGTCGAGCGAAAACTCGACCAGTCGTTGATGGCATTCATCAGCGAGGTTCCTCCCTTAGCCTTCGGATCCTTAGCGAGTAGAGCAGACTGCTGATCTTCTGGGTACCATCCCACGCCCCAACCGTCACCATGGCTCGCGCCGGTCAGCGGCGTCAGACTGACGTCAATCGAAGGCGATGCTGGGCCGTCGAGGCTCAGTCCAAAGACATCACTGGTTATAGAAGTTGGATTGATCAAAAAGCCCTAGATGTTGAATTTAATTCCTGGATCTGGGATGCAAAAAACTGTGCGGCCAGCTCCAAGGCGGATAAGCTTGTCACGGTTCCTGGCAACCGTCTATGAGCATTATCACCGCACTTCACCACATCAGCAGTTACCACTACGATAAACCCGCGGTTCTCGGCATGCAGACGATTCGGCTTCGGCCAGCCCCTCACGTCAGATCCAACATCCAAGCCTACTCGCTCAAGGTCGAACCCAAGCCCCACTACATCAATTGGCATCAAGATCCGTTCGGAAACTTTCTCGCCAAGATTGTGTTCCCGAATAAAGTTTCCGAGTTCAAAATCGAGGTCGATCTGCTGACCGAGATCCGGGCTTTCAATCCCTTCGATTTCTTCCTTGAGGACGAGGCAAAGGATTTCCCGTTCGACTACGGTTCAGATTTGAAAGAGGAGCTCTCGCCCTACCTCGAAATCAAAGAGTCGCCACACGCGCTCCATGAGTGGCTTCACACCACCGACCAGACCACTCGCGGCACCATCGATTTCCTCGCCGACCTCAATCGCTCGCTCAACACCCACTTGCAATACACGGTTCGAATCGAACCAGGCGTTCAGAGCTGCGAGACAACACTCACAAAAGCCAGCGGTTCATGCCGGGACATGGCATGGCTCCTCTGCCAAGCCCTCCGTCATCTCGGACTCGCGACCCGTTTCGTCTCCGGCTATCTCATTCAGTTAAAGCCCGACGTCAAGTCTCTTGATGGACCCTCGGGAACTGAAGTTGATTTTACCGACCTACATGCCTGGACCGAGGTTTACCTTCCTGGTGCCGGATGGGTCGGTCTTGATCCCACATCCGGACTCTTTGCCGGCGAAGGTCACATTCCTCTCTGCTGCACCCCAAGCCCCCTGAGCGCGGCGCCGGTCTCCGGCACGCTTGAGGCCAACATCAAAGCAAGCTTCGACCACACGATGACGGTGACCCGAATCACAGAAGCACCCCGGGTTACAAAGCCATACAGTGAATCACAATGGGAAGCGATCGATCAGCTGGGCAAGGCCATTGATACCCAGCTAGAAGAGCAAGAGATCGAATTGACAATGGGCGGAGAGCCCACGTTTGTTTCGATCGATGATCGAGAGCACGATGCCTGGCATTTCGATGCCCTTGGTGGAGACAAAAACAAACTGGGGCGTGAACTCTTCGAACGGCTATCCAGACGCTTCGCCACGGGAGGACTTCCCATTCACGCCCAAGGAAAATGGTATCCGGGCGAAATCCTTCCCCGCTGGGCGCTCAATTGTTACTGGAGACTAGATGAAAAACCGATCTGGAGAGATCAAACCTTGTTGGCGGCCCCAGAGGAATCCAAGAAGCACTCGACAGAAACCGCCAAGAAATTTCTCTCGGCTCTGGCAGAATCGTTCGGAATTCCTGATTCCTATGTCCTCCCAGCACGCGAGGACACCCCCTACTATCTCTGGAAAGATCACCGACTGCCTCTCGCCGATGAGATGATGGAGGCCGATGTCTATGAGAAGACGGAACGCACTCGACTCCAACAGTTGATGGATGGAGACCTTAATGAACCAGCGGGATATGTTCTTCCGCTACACTACTCTCATCGGCGACACCAATGGATCAGCAACCGTTGGCAATTCAAGAGCGGTCACCTGATATTGCTGACAGGAGATTCTCCCGTCGGACTTCGATTGCCGCTCGGGAGTTTGCCGACCGTTGAGGAAACGGAACAGGAAGTTCCACCCGAACGCAGCCCGTTCGAGGCACGCAAACCGCTCGTCGACTATGCTTCGGAACCTAGATCAGCCGCAGAATCTTCGCCTCCTGTACAACCTGACGACAAAGCATTCAAAGATGATCCCAATGGCCTGATCTGCACCGCAATCTGCGCGGAGGCTCGCTCGGGCGTGCTGCATCTATTTCTCCCACCCATCTCGCATCTCGAGAGGTATCTCGAAATGATTCATCACATCGAGCAGGTCGCAAAAGCAACAGCCACAGCGGTTGTTTTAGAAGGCTACTCGCCGCCCGGGGACGAAAGAATCACGAGCTTCAGCGTCACTCCGGATCCTGGTGTGCTCGAAATCAACGTACAACCAGCATCCAATTGGGAAGAACTCAAAAGCGTCAGCCAAACTGTGTTCGAAGAAGCTCGAGAAGCCCGACTATCAGCCGAGAAGTTTCTCATGGATGGACGACGGGTCGGCACCGGGGGTGGCAATCATATCGTCATGGGAGCTTCCTCCCCCAGTAAGAGCCCATTTCTCCGCCGCCCCGACCTATTGAGGTCCATGGTCACATTTTGGCAGAACCACCCTTCTCTCTCGTACCTCTTCTCAGGTCTCTACATTGGTCCCACCAGTCAATCTCCGAGAATTGACGAGGCGAGACACGACTCACTCTACGAACTAGAGATTGCTTTCGATCAAATCGCGCAAGAGAGCGATGCTCAGCCGTGGGTCGTCGACCGACTCTTCCGCAATCTGTTAGTCGATCTCACCGGAAACACTCACCGAGCCGAGTTCTGTATCGATAAACTCTTCTCACCTGACAGCGAACGGGGACGTTTAGGACTGCTCGAGATGCGAGGATTTGAAATGCCACCACACCCTCAAATGCACCTTCTTCAAGCGCTGCTTCTTCGCGCCTGCATCGCGGTTTTCTGGAAGAAGCCCTATGAAGAGAAACTGATTCGCTGGGGCACGCAACTGCATGACAAATTCATGCTCCCCTACCATCTCTGGGAAGATTTTCAGGATGCCTTGCACACCTTGAGAGTTCGCGGGGCTGATTTTTCACCCGACTGGTTTGAGGCATTCAAGCACTTCCGCTTCCCGAAGTGCGGTTCGATGCAAATAGACGGGGTGACGCTGTCCCTCTACACAGCACTTGAACCTTGGCCGGTCATGGGCGAGGAATCATCCGGAGGCGGAGTCAGTCGGGCGGTGGATGCCACCGTTGAGCGGCTGCAGCTTGAAGCGACAGGTATTAACACAAGCCGACATATCGTAACTTGCAATGGAAGACGAGTGCCCCTCACGCCAACCAAAGAGACTGGACTCCATGTTGGAGGAGTCCGATTCAAAGCCTGGTCTCAGCCCTCTAGCCTGCATCCAAAACTGCCGGAGAATGTCCCCTTGGTTTTCGACCTGGTAGATACCCGTCAGCAAAGATCTCTTGGTGGATGCACCTACCACGCGGCACATCCGGGCGGGCGCAACTACGAGACATTCCCCGTCAACGAGAATGAAGCTGACGGGCGACGTCTCGCATGTTTTGAGGCTATCGGGCACACGCCAGGCAAGAAAAGTTGCCCCCCAACGGAGAACAATCGTGAATTCCCTCACACTCTCGACCTGAGATTTCCCGGACGCTAAACCTCTTTAATCCACGGGTCACATCACTCGCGCTACCTAGAATCCGATGCCAATTCTCGCAACGCTGCGATGGCACGAGCGTACTGGGGATTCAGTTCAAGCGCCCTCTTCAAGGCCGCAATACCCTCCTCGGTCTTACCAACGAGCCCAAGAGACTGTCCGAGACGGGTGTAGGTGGCGGCGTTATTCGCCCCTAAAGAAATGGCTTTTTCAAAGGATTCAATCGCGCTCGGATGATCTCCCCGAGCTGCCTGAAGATTTCCAACTCCAAAGTGGGGGTAAGCCATCTTAGGATCGAGTTGCATAACCGTTCGATAGCCTTTCTCTGCGGCTTCTGAGTTTCCAACAACCCCGTGGAGCTTAGCCAAATTGAGCTGCCCAACAACAGAGGTCGGCTTCAACTCCAGCGCTTTCGAAAGATGCACGATCGCTTCGTCATGCCGCTGCATGCCAGCCAATGCCGACCCAAGGCTCAATTGCGCTTCGTGATACCCGGGATTTAGCGCAACCACCTTCCGAAGCCGCGCCACAGCACTTTCGAGGTCCCCTCGCATTTGCTCAATCATCGCAAGGTTAATCAACGCAGTTGCGTGGTTCGGATCGATCTGAATGGCTCTTTGAAACAAAGGTTCCGCTTCATCCACTCGCTTTTGACGGAGATACATGGCCCCCAAACCAGTCAACGCACGACCATATTGGGGATCCAATTCGAGGGCCTTCTGATAGAACTCAATCGCCTGCGCTCCCTTTCCTTGTTCAGCTGCAGATTTGGCGCGATTAAAATACTCCTGAGCCGTTAGGGCTTGCCCCTCCGGGCGGGCGAGCTCATACAAACGCTGCGATTCCTCGGGAAAACCATTGATCCCGAACAGCGTTGCGTAGTCCCCCAGATAAGAGTCCACGTTCACCTGCCGGGGATTGGCGAACCAGCGTCCTGGGCGCGGCGTCGCTCTCTCAAGTGTCAGCTCAGCAGAAGATTCCAGGGATTCGATATCCGCCCTAAGTTGCTCCCAGTGCACCGCTTTGGAGTAGACTGCCGCGGTGTTGCCCTTGGCATCCACTAAAATGCTTGTTGGAACGGACAAAGAAGCACGACGCGAACTCAAGTATTCAATCAGGATCTCGATCTTTCCCAGGTTCTCCTGTCGCGCCACACCGTGAGGCATCGTGTAACCGGCTCGCGTCAGAACCCGGGCTGGAGGCGTCTTGCTCTCAAGTCCACCATCAACACTCAACCCATCCACATTCAGGGCGAGCACCGTGGCTCCTAGCGATTCAAGATCGGTAGCATGCCCCCCCAATTCCTTCAGCTCAACCAAACACGGAGCACACCACGTCGCCCACAAATTGATCAGCACAGGTTTGCCTAGGAATTGCGTTGTTGTCTGCTCCTGCCCGGAAGAATCGGTGTACGTCAGTTCAGGAAACGGAACCTGATTGGCAACCCAGAATCCATTTCGCTGGGGAGCAACATCGTCATCGCTACTTGCGAGGGTCGCCAAGGAGAATGGCTCTCCGTTCAATCGCCCATCGCCCACAACGCCCTGACCTTGCTTGATGGTATACCTGCCCCCTGATCGGAGCCCATCGTAGACCTTCCGATTGCCGTCCGGCCAACCCACTTCCAGCTGAAAAGCCTGATGACTATCCATTCCTACGCCGAAATGAATCCACCGGCTCGACTGAGAAAGAAATCCATCTCCAGCTCGCAATGATCGCATCTGAGCAGAGCTTCCATCTGCCCCCAAAGACAGCTTGAGACGCGCTCCAATCGCATCCCGGTTACTGCTCGTCCCGTTGCCCTCTAGGAGTATCCCGATCGACGAGGCATTTTGATCAGGCTGATGATTCAAGAGAAGACGCAATTGGGGAGCCGATCGATTGGCCACCCACATATCCAAATCCCCATCACGATCCCAATCAACGACAGCCACGGCTCTCGCGTCGTCGTCAAAATCGACGCCCAGGATGCTTCCCACATCGGTAAATCCTTCTCCGCTACGATTCAAGAAGAGCGAGTTTCGTTCGTATCCACTGAACGATTTCCCGCGAGACACTTGATCATTGAGATCACGAAAATTGCGTAGGTAGCCGGGCGTTGCGGTTTGCAACAATCCCTCCTCGGGAATCTGAGGCGCGACCCGCCTCCAGAAGAACATTCACAAGTCATCTGTGTCCGGCTGAGAAATGTAACCATTCGCAACGTACAAGTCTTCCCAGCCATCATTGTCAAAATCAGCGAACTTTGTCCCCCAGGCCCAACGACCAAACCCTTCGGCCATCGGTTGGGTGACGTCTGTAAAGGTTCCCGAACCATCGTTCTTCAGCAGCGTATTGCCACGAACCATCTTGAGATACTTGTCGCGAGTCTCCTCCGGCATATTGGCATTGAAGTCAGACTGAGCAACAACTTGATTCCCGGCTCCAGAAAACATGCTGGAAACATAGAGATCCATCGTGCCGTCGCGATTGTAGTCCGCCCAGGTTGCCGACATTCCGAATCCCCAATCCTGTGTTCCACTTTCTACGGATTGATCCACAAACCGAGCCCCATCATTACGAAACAACTGATTTGGACCGAAATCGTTGGCAATATAGACATCCATATCCCCGTCGTTGTCATAGTCTTCCCAGGAGGCGGCAAACGAAAACCTGAAGTTTTCTAAACCCAAACCAACGTCTTCGGTGACATTCTGAAACTTGAACGCCCCCTCATTACGCAAGAGAACATTCTCGCCCCCATTGCGAGCACTGTGAAACGGATGAGGCGTCGGAAAATCACCAACTTTGCCATCGGCCGTGTAGCGCAACACAAACAGATCGAGGTCAGCGTCACGATCGTAATCTACTGCCGAAACGGAATAGCCCATTCCCAATTCAGAAATTCTCCGCACCAAAGAAAAACGTCCCTTTCCGTCATTCTCCATAACTAGGAAAGCCGTTCGGGTCGCAAGAGCAAGGTCAGCATCACCATCATTGTCGAGATCCACCAGTAATGCCCCCGTCGAATTGTCGAGCCAATCGACACCCGCTGTCGCCGATATGTCCACCATCGAACCATCCGCCTGTTGCTCAAACAGTAGATTCGGTAGCCCACCGGGCTGACAAACATAGAGATCTTCCAAACCGTCTCCCGTTACATCTCTCACGGCCAAACCGTGATAGCCCAAAAAATCCGGATTGAGAGACCGTTCAATGTGACGCCGCCAGGTATTCATTCCGAACTGAATTTGCTCGTTCCAGGCAAGGTTTTCTCCAAGAACACGTTCAGCAACATCTTCAAACCCAACCCTTGAGGCGTCGACTAAGGTCGAGCTGCGAACCAGTTTCGGCATCGTCCAAGCCCGCAACTGAGGCCATTTCTCAGCGGCGCCTTCAGAGGGCAAGATCCAGCTCGCGTCTACCACGGAAAGCGTCTGCACCTGGACGCCATCGACGAGGGCTTGGCTTGTCATTCGTTGCCGCGTCGTGAGATTTACCCCGTCTCGATCGATCGCAAACAGTTTGAAGCGTACGATGCGCTCTCGAACATCCTGTTCGGGCCACAACGCTTTTCGAAGATTTTCTACAAATGCAGCCGAACTCGTCTCAATCGTCTGTCCCGGATCTGCGGACAGGGACTCGGAAACTGCTACAGTTGGTCCGCGATGTATTTCGCGAGTTTCCAGGTCAGTCGGATCGAATGCCCGAACCACACCTCCCAATGCGTGAACGCTGCGGGTCGCCTTCGATCCATCTGCAATCAATTCGGCTAGGGCCTTCAGTTCTTTCTTGATCACAGAACTCCAATCACTGACGGTCTCCTTCGTCTTACCCTCCGCTACGATTGAAGGGACCTCGGGTGATACCGCTTCGATCACCGCTTCTTCGGCTGCAGGTTCGTTAGAGGGCTCCTCAGAGACTGGCCTCTCCGACTTGGAACAAGCACTCGAGACCAAAAGGATCAGGATTCCAAGGATGTGAACAGCACGCGTCCAACAATCAGATTGAAAGACAAAACAAGCCGCCCGTAAGCATCGCGAATGATGAACAGCAGACTTTGATAAACGGCTAACGCTCACGTTCCTAAGGTGTCTCTCTAATCTTTATTTCGTCAAGAAGTTTGGGTGTTTGGGCACGAGAATTGAAGCTACCTCGAGTCCCTCGGCTCAAAACGGACGATGGGAGACTGGAATGCGGATAAGCCTCCCTTACGAATGTAGCCGAACGCTTCATTTTGTCCAAGTCCAACGGCCCATGCCATGACTCCATCATCTGCACACGACAAGGAGAGCCGCTCACCCAAACGCAAGAAAGGCCGGGCGATTGCCCGGCCTTTCAGCGATTTAACGATTCAGTCTGGTCTTACTGAACGCGATAGAAGGCAGCGTCTCCTTCGGCAGGCACTTCAAGAGGGCTCGTTGCTCCAGCAACATCCGTCCACTCACCTGTCACGCTATCAGCGCTCTGAAGGGCACCACCGCTCCACGTGATCACAACACCCGCAGCAGATGCAGCGATGGAGATCTCAGGAGTCGCTGGCTCGGGAGTCTCAGGCTCAGGAGGAAGCACAAACTCAGGAACGGTACCTTCCCGGAAGGCAGCCAAGCCACCATTTGCAGTGTCGTTAACCAGCACTCGCTCACCGTCAGCATTCAGAGAGAAGAGCTCAATGCTGGCTTCGCCACCTTGGCTGAAGTAAACGACGCGGACGGGGTAAACACCCGGCGCTCGAACGTCCATCAAGAACTGCGTGTCACGGGAACCGCGGCCACCATTGTGGCTTCCAGCAACCATCACTCTAGGATCGTCGATATGACCGATTGACAGCTCAAATCCGTCATCGCTGTTGACCCCCATAGTCACAAGCCCTTCTTCAGGGAACTCGATGAAGGTGATGATCTCAACGGCAACACCGTCATAGAGATCGAAGTCACCAGGAACACCAGGCATCTGGTCGTCAGGTTGGAAATTCCCCAGATCAACACCACCCTGGTAGGCGTTCAAGTTGATAACTGAAGGGATTTCATACTCAACCAAGTGGCCGACATCTTTTCCGTTTTCAAGTCCAGGACCCTTCTCAGCTTTGAAGGCATCGTTACTGATCGTGCTTCCGTCGATATCCGCAGGGGCTTCGCCCAACAAGGTCTTCACTTCTTCGATCGAGTTACCGTGATTGAAGAGATCACTCTGCCAAACGCGATAGACAAACCCTTCCTTGGATCGATCAACCGTGCTGGCGATCATCGTTTCTCGCAAGAGACCGAACGAAGGTGAAGTGATCGTTCCTGAATCAGTGACCACGTTTCCTTCGGTGTCTTGAATCTCGATCAGGTAATCAATCACTGTGTTTGGTTCGAACTGATCGGTCGTGTATGTGAAGTCTGTTGCGTCGAGGTTCTTGTCCCCTGCTTCAAGTGCAACAACATTGCCATTGATCGTCAACGTCGCACTGGCAGGATCAACAATCGAATCTCCTTTATCCGTTGCCCGGAAAGAGAAGAAATCGAGTCCTACATTCACCGCTGACAAGAAGAGAAGATCAGCGTTTCCACCGCCAACACCGAGGGTAACCAATGCGGTTTCTTCAGGCGACTTTCCGAAAACGATCGCGTGCGCGCCAAGACCACCCCAACCTTTTTGACCTGGAGTATCTTCGTCACCATCGTTGATGGCCATACCGAGACCGAATTGTGTTCCCAGTTCGAGGGAATCCAGACCAAGCGTTTCTTTAGGAAGTTTGATCTCGTAGATGGTTCGTTTGGTTTCGGTGTCACGTCGGACAACGGCTTCTGTGTCAACGGGATCAGCACCATCCGGCACAGGAGCGCGTGATTCATGATTCACGATAATCTCTCCGAGTTCGGATTCAATTCCACCAAGAGCGTAATTGTAGAGCGCCACTTGAGTGTCTTGATTCGCATTCGCGATCATCAACTGGATTGAGTCACCGTTCCACGCACTGTTAGCGGAGTTCTCATGGTATTCGTCAGTCACAACAAACCCGAAGTAAACATTGTCAGCATCATAGCCGATTTGAACAGCGGAGGTCTGATCGTCTGGCCCCGTCCAAGAACCACCATTGTGGGGCTCAAACAAAACGAGGTCTCCCGTTCGCTTGCTGCCTTTAGGAATCGAGAAGCGAGGATCGGAGAGAACTGGAATTCCTTTCCAGTCATCCAATTCACCGTCCAAAACGATTTCACCGGGAACTGGATTCGCGGTGTAGTATTCCTTACCTGGTTCGATATCGTTCGAGTTAGCCAAGGTAACGAGAGCCGTTTCCTCAGGCGATTTTCCAAAGACGATCGCGTGAGCACCGAGACCACCCCAACCTTTTTGGCCAGGGGTTGCTTCGTCACCATCGTTAATGGCCATACCAAGACCGAATCGTACGCCGCCCTTGAGTTCTTCCAATCCCAACGTGGCTTTCGGCAACTTGATCTCGTAGACCGTCCGTTTGGTGTCCGTGTTTCGAACGACAACGGCTTCGGTATCAACCTCATCCGAACCTGCGGCTCGAGACTCGTGATTCACGATGATTTCGCCAAGCTCGGTTTCGATACCACCCAAAGCGTAGTTATACAGAGCGACCTGAGTATCACGGGCTTCATTCGCAATCATCAATTGCACCGAGTCACCGTTCCAAGCGCTGTTAGCGGAGTTTTCATGGTACTCATCCGTGACCGTGAAACCGAAGTAGACATTCTCATCGTCATAGACAACTTGAACGGCTGAGGTTTGGTCATCCGGTCCGTCCCAGCTACCGCCATTGTGAGGCTCGAAAAAGACCAAATCTCCGTCATCGCCGGAGCCCTTGGGAATCGAGAACCTCGGATCTGCCAAAAGTGCGGCCCCCCGCCACTCCGAGAGATCCCCGTCAAGAACGATCGGTGCAGGAGCTTTAATCGCTGTGTAAAACTCCTTACCGGGTTCAATGTCATTCGCGACTGCGAGCCGTGGGAGAGCCATGGCTGCAAGCGCTGCAGTGCATAGTATTTTGTTTTTTGTGAACATGATGTGTCCGGATCTTGTTTTTAAGTTCCAATCTGACGACGGCACCTTAGCGCCAAACAAAGAAAGGAAACAATACAATATCCTCAGAAAGCAGCCCCCCTACCACCTAACTAAAATGTCAGGAAATGAGCCGGCAGATTCAAAGGTCCAAACCAATGACAAACGAAAGATTCTAGGAAACGATGGCATCAAATCTTCAGTCAATTCCGATGAAGCTAACTCATCTAGATTTACAGGCGCGAACGAGCTTCGAGCTAAACAGACAGATCTGTCTATTACGATCTCCGGAAGTACCTCTCATACCCCATGTCTCTCCCTGAAAGGTCTTCGCTAGAAAATCGGAGGTAATTTGTAGCAGATTTTTACCCAGAAAGCAGTAGAACAACTCTATGACAAAGTCTTTGAGGAACAACCTGCTGCTCGCGCTACTTATTATCCTATGGACAGCCGCATGCTCTCCCGCGAGCCCTGCAATCACCAGCTCAGAGGCCCTTCAGATACAACCAGGCGTCGGCATTGGATCTATTAAACTAGGGATGCCCATGGAAGAAGTATCCACAATCATCGGCAAACCGGACCGAATGACGGGATCCGCGATGGAATACCTCGAACTGGGATTTGCGGTCCTCTCCGGACATGGAGAAACGGTAGGAGCAATCATGATTGGGGACTCGGCCGGAGGCGATCTATCCAAAGCGTTCAAAGGCAAAACGAGCGAGGGAATTGGTATGGGCTCGAGCGAGCAAGAAATTCAGGATGCCTTCGGCGAACCCGCCCCCGCTCTTACGCCCCCAGAAAAACTCATGGTAGTTGAAGGCGAGAAGCAAGGCTCAAAGACACTTCGCTACCCCGACAGATCACTCACATTCGTGCTCCGCGAGAATCGCTTGGTTCACATCACTCTGAGATAGCCCACCTTGGGCGCGAGCGTGAAAAGGCAACTATTGATTTCCGCCCACATCAGGTCTCGCTGCAAATTTCTCAGGCGCAGATCCACGCAGTTCCTTCAATTGCGCACGGTATTGCGGAGAAGAAGCCAAGTTCCGCCATTCGAAAGGGTCTATCGCAATATTATACAGCTCCTCATCCCCTCCTGAATAGCGAACGTATCGCCATGTTTCCGCACTGACACTAAAGGCTTCAGGACGATGAGAGAAAGTAAGGGATACGTGAGGCCATGACGCTTCCGGGTTTCTCAGCAAATCTACGAGACTACGCCCATCGTTATCGTTCTTTCCAGGCAAGCCGCAAAGTTCAGTCAAGGTTGGAAATAGATCTAGCAAGTTGACCGGGCGCGAGCACGCAGCACCGACCGGCGTTCCTTCGGAGATCACGGACGAGGTGTCCTTCGGCACCCGGACAATCAACGGCACTCGCGTCGCAGCTCGCCAGAGTGTGAATTTCTGCCAGTGCTCCTTCTCTCCCAAGTGCCAGCCATGGTCGCTCCAAAGGACAACGATGGTTCGCTCTCGATTCGGCCCCTCTTCCAACGCCAAGAGAACGCGACCCAACATCGCATCCGCAAAAGCGATGGACGCCAGATATGCCTGAAGCGCCTGCTTCCACTGTCCATGTTTCCGAATGTGAGCGAAATACCGATTCGGCCCCGCCTTTTTCCCCTCGGGTGGCAAATCAGCCAGATCATCCTCCTTATATCCAGGCGGTAGTTGAATGCTTTCGATTGGGAACAGATCAAAATACTTCTTAGGAACGAACCACGGTTCGTGAGGACGATAGATCCCGCAAGCAAGAAAGAATGGCTGCTCGTGCTTCTCCCGCAGCTTGGCGCCAACCCAGTCCGCTACTTTTGCATCGCCGCCAAACTCGTCATCGGTCACATCAAAGGCGTGCCAGTCCGTCTCAACATATTGCCAGGGTCCACCTCGAGGCAGCGACTTTGGACGCCGCCCCCAGGGCATATGCGGCGGAAAAGGATTCTCGGTGTGCTTTGCGGGATAATATTCATCCCAGGACTCGGCATCGATAAAGTAGTGCAGCATCTTACCTGAGCCTCCAGACCAATAACCGTGCCGCGAAAAATACTTCGGTAAGAGCTCGGCATTGGGGAGCACTTCTCGCATCTTCTGACGGTTGGTGTAGAGCCCGGACCGATGCGGCGACAATCCCGTCATGATAGCCGTACGTGAAGGGTTGCATGCAGCAGCAGGGCAATGGGCGTTCGTGAAGAGCACCCCGGAAGCAGCCAAACGATCCAGATTCGGAGTCTTCGCTTGGGGGTGGCCACCAAGGCACCCCACCCAATCATTCAAGTCATCGAGGGCAATAAAGAGGATGTTTGGCCGATCATCCCCAATGGTTCTTGGAGCGTACAACGAAGCCAAAAGAAGAACTCCTAAGGTCAGAACTCGCATAAGACCCAATGATCGGCTCTTGTTTTCGATCTTCAACAAAATAAGGGCCAGGAGCGATCAAGCGAAAGTTTCAAGAACCGACAAGACCTTCAACAACGGGGAAAATGAACTCCCGCGTTCCGAAGATTCTCTCCCAATTCATCATTCGTCCACCAAGCTCCCCGAAGCAGCTCGACCAGGAGAGATTCAGAAGAAGTGACCGATTCATATCACCGAGCAGACGCCGACTCTGTGACTTCCTCTACCAAGCGTGGCCGAACAAAAAAACGAACGGAAGGTTGGTTTGCGATACTGAAAGCCAATGAGACGTGTTCGGCACGGTCTTCAGGGATCCAAACAACCTGTTCCACGAGGTTCTCCTCGTTGGGGCCTTCCAGAGCTCGGAATGCTTCAGGCTGTCTTGTCATCTGTCGACCACTGTCTTTCGAAAGTCCTCTAACACTCAAAGACAAGTCGGAACCATTCACCGGAGCGAGAATGCGAATGCGACCTTTGGGCTCGGGTCTCAAGGTCAAAGGTATCCCCCCAACAGTGTACACATCCTCGCCGTGAAAAAGGGACGGCGGTTGAACCGAAATACCGCTACTCCGACCTTTACCTACGGGCGCAACCCGCCTGAAAACGACATCTACTTTCCACATGACGCTTGGATCCGGGACCGCTTCACCGCCTATCACAGTATCAGCATTTCCAAACGGCACTGCCCCTTGTGGAAAAAAGGAATTGCCCAACTGATCCTCAATTCGAAGGCTGCGAATTGACCACTCGGCAGGCCATCGCTCATCCCGCACCACGGATAGGGCCAGCTTCACGAGTGGAACGACGGGGTCACTCAGAGCACGGGCGTGTGTGATCACTTTGACTTCTCCCAAATTAAACGTCCAGCCGTTCGTTTCTACTGTCGTCACTTCTGGATGGGTCCAGAGAACGTCCTCGATCGGCGCAGGATTCTTGATTGGCAAGGTTGCCAGCGTCTTCCACTCTTGCTCCCCAGAGCCGAGTTTCTGGATATGGAAACTGAGGTCCGCACTTCTGCGAGGAAAGGAATAGCAAATAAACTTCCCCAAATCACCCCGCCGCGCCCGATTCGTGTCGTGGAATTTTTGCGGGTAGATGAACCCGCTCGCGTCTTCAAACACGCCACGGAATTCGCCTAAGAGAGATGGAGTCACGATTTCCGGAAGCGTCCCTTCATCTCCGTAGGCATCCAGCTCCAAGAACAAGAGGCCATTTCCGTTTTTGCCAACATACCGTTCCACAATCGGGGCACTGAGGTGGAATCCTCCAATGTGCAATCCCCCTCTCGGCAGCACATTTTGCAGGAGTCTTGACACCAGCGCCCCATCCGTCACCTCAACTTCTGTCCCATACTGAAGATTAAAAAGGCTCAGCGTTGAGCCATCTGGCAATTCACTAGTGCTTCGAATGCTACTTGTGAACAGAGCCCAAGCCACCGTCAACACAAGAATCACGAGGAGGCCCAGCGACAACATCACGCCCATTCTTCGTCTCCGACCGAATTCACGCGCTCTTATCATTTCAAATCCATTGCTCACTCACGCGAGTCATACCGCCTTCTGCCCAACAGCTGACTAGATGAGACAATCATCAACAAGAATTGCTCAATTCGAATCATTCAAATACCACACCATCGCGTCTCAAGGATCACTTGATGGGATTTTCGAATTCACTCCGTCAAGGACCAGAGCGCACAAGCGGATACTCCGTAACACCATAACGGCGTCAAGGCGGTAATATAGTAATTAAAGAGCCAACACATGCAGAACCCCTCGATAATCTATCATTCAGAACAATAATTTCCCCCTCACCTCGTTATGTTGATGAATGGGCCACGATTGAGTTGCCAAGTTCCAATCTCACCCATGGGTCGATCAAGTGAGATCTGGGAATGCGGCGATTCGTTCGCGACTCGTATGCATGACAAGAACAAGGGAGATTTCAAATGAAACTAAAATACTTATGGCTCTTGACAGGGCTTTTCGGAGTGCTCGCCGAAACCGCCCAGGCACAGGTAGACCAAGACAATAACGGCCTGAGCGACATCTGGGAAAAGCTGTACAGTGTTCAAGCAGGACCCCTGGAAGATTCTGATCAAGACGGACACTCAAACCTAGATGAATCTCACTCCGGAACAAATCCAAACGACGCAGCATCCCACCTTGCGATCCTCCAATGCAGACTAGACCCGCTCACCGGAGAACCCATCATCTGTTTTCTGGCCCAGCCAGGAAAACGCTACAGCATTGACCAAACTTCTCACCTAGAGAGAGCGCACGCCGAATGGAATCAGGTAAAGGTGTATGATCACCAGGGTCCGGTCGATCGGGTCGAAATACCGGTACGTTCCGGGACACACGACTCGCAGAGTCTATCGAACGCGATCTTTTTTCGCCTACAGGTTTCAGAACTGGATCTCGATGAGGATGGAGTCACGGCGTGGGAAGAGCACGTCATCGGCACGACGGACGGAATCTCACCTACACCGCCGCTCCCCATTCCTGATTATGACCGAGCCCTGGCATGGCTAGCGAGAGAAGTTATTCATACAGAGGATGAAGACGGGGATGACGAACCAATTCCAGGCGACGGGATTGACAAGGACCAAGAACTCTCGGCTGATGTCATAAGTGACACCCTTTTCGACCTGTTCTATTTTGTGAAAGAAGAGGCCGATGAAGCAAAGGCTGAGTTTCCAGCTTCGACCGCTCTCGGACAACTCGTTCAACAATTCGATGCGATTGAGGAGGAAGAACGGGTTGTGGAACTCATCAACCAACTCAACGTCAAACCGCAATCGCCAATCTACTCCGAAATACTCGAGCTCGTCCACGAGGAAGACAATCCAGAGGATCCACTCCTCGAAGCATACCTCGATCTTTACTACTTCGTTCAAGAGGAACCCATCGAAGCCCTCAACGAGTTCCCATCTGACTCACCCATCGGCAGCCTCATTAGAAAGTTTCAAGATCTCAGCTCGGAAGATGAGGCCATTCGCCTCGTCGAAGGTTTACCAACAACAACTCGTGCGGACATCGAAACCGAGCTTCAACGCCTGGAAGATGAAAATGCACGCGAAGAGATCCCCGATGAAGAAGGAGGTGAGCCGTCAACGGGAGTAAAAGTGTATTTCCCAGCCGGCATCAAGCCTCCAGTCATCCCACCCCTTCCTCAACAGAGCGAAAGGCAAGTTTCACTCAAAGAAGCCGCCCGGTTCCTCACACAAGCCACCCTCGGATCCGACTACGAAACAATCGAGATGGTCTCTAAGGCCGGACTTGAAGCATGGATTGACTATCAATTTGATCTCCCAAAGGGATACCACCTTGAAGCCAATCAGCGCCTCAAGATTCGTGAGTTGGAGGGAGAGGAATCCGCCGATCTCAGCCCTTACCGCTGGACTTGGTGGGAGCAAGTCATGAAGTCTCCAGACGTCCTCCGTCAACGAATCGCATTCGCCCTCAGTGAGATTCTGGTGGTGTCGGATCTGACCGACGTGTTGGAGGATAGTCAGTGGGCTTTAGCGAGCTACTACGATCTCTTGATCGACGGCGCGTTCGGCAACTACCGAGACACACTGATGAGAGTCAGTAAACACTCCGTCATGGGCCACTGGTTGAGTCATGCAAAGAATCAGCCCACCGACCTGACTTTAAATCGATTTCCGGACGAGAACTATGCCCGAGAAGTGATGCAGCTCTTCAGCATCGGGCTCTTCGAGCTGAACCAAGATGGCACGAAAAGAACAGATGCTTCCGGAAACGCCATCCCGACCTACGACAACCGAGACATCACCGAGCTGGCAAAGGTCTTCACCGGTCTCACCTTCAACCCAATCCCCCCAAGGGACGGCACACCCGTCTTTGACGACGACGAGCTCGTCCCTGAGATCAACAGCGTGGAAGACTACCTTGCAGTCGAACCTGCCTATCTAAGCCAACCGATGTGGCCCTACGAACCGATGCATGAACAAGGTCCCAAAACCATCCTTGGACAACGCATCACTGGTGGAACCATCCAACAAGATCTTGATGCGGCGATCGACATCCTGTTTCACCACCCGAACACCGGACCGTTCATTGGATACCGCCTCATACAACGCTTGGTCACATCAAATCCCAGTCCAAACTATATCTCTCGTGTCGCTGCCGCATTCAATGACAATGGAGAGGGTATCCGAGGCGATATGAAGGCAGTCGTGAAAGCGATTCTTCTGGATCCCGAAGCGCGAGATCGAAGCAAGTTGGCAGATCCCACTTGGGGCATGCTACGAGAGCCCTATGTCCGCTATGTCCACCTCTGTCGCGCATTCAACGCCCGATCGCAAACGGGGGCATTCCGAAACACCGGAGAAGCGTCAGGACAAGCGCTTGGTCAACTACCAATGCATGCCCCCAGCGTCTTCAACTTCTTCTTGCCGGACCACCAACCGCTGGGCCCGATCGCGGAAGCAGGACTGGTTGCCCCTGAGTTCCAGATTACAACCGCGACAACCTCTGTCGCGACCATCAACTTCTGGGGCCAAGCTCTGGATGAATCACTGATGAGTTTCAACGAAGACTTGCTCAACAACTCGGCAAGCCTAACGCTCGATGATGAGATTGCACTCGCCGACGACCTCCCAGCGCTGGTTGATCGCCTCGACCTTCTACTGACTCACGGTGAGCTTTCAAGCAAAGCTCGGGCTGTGATCATTCAAGCTCTTCAATCAGGGGCGCCTGGCGCCGGCCCGGAGGAACGTGTTCGTTTCGCGATCTACCTCTTCCTCAATAGTCCCGACTTTGCCGTGCTCCGCTAGATCAACCTTCAAACAATAGAAAGACACTCAACATGAAAGCAGAAAACAAACAACAGACGGGCTGTTCTAGAAGGCAATTCTTAGGCCAAGCAAGCTGCGCTGCCATCACCGCAAGCCCCCTTCTCTCTACGCTGTTTAACCTCAAGATGGCCGGAAACTTGTCCGCTGCTCCAGGGGAAGACTACCGAGCTCTTGTCTGCATTTTCCTCGCTGGAGGAAACGACTCGTTCAACATGCTCATTCCTACTGAAGCCAGTTCCTATGGTGGTTATACGGCAGCGCGCTCGAATCTTGCACTGACAAGGGAAAGCATTCTACCCCTCAGTGGAAAAGATGGTGCCGGCCACTATGGTGTTCACCCTGGAATGCCTGAGGTTCAGAGTCTCTACAACAGTGAAAAACTCGCCTTCGTGGCCAATGTAGGCACACTGGTTGAGCCTACGAATCTGGCAGGATTCAACAACAATTCAGCTCGCCTGCCGGTCGGCCTTTTCTCTCACAGTGATCAGATCATGCATTGGCAGACCAGTATCCCAGACCAGCGTTCGCCCTACGGCTGGGCCGGACGAATGGCTGACATACTGCACGCTGAGAATAACACCTCTCCCGTGTCGATGAATATCTCACTAGCCGGTACCAACACGTTTCAATCGGGCCAAAATTCGGTCAGCTACGACATCACTCAAGACGGAAACGGCAGTGTTGTCATGGAGAGTTTTCCGGGAAACGCAACCTACGCAGAGATCAGCAAAACCGCCGTAAAGAGCCTGATGGATATCCAGTATAAGAATCTATTCCAAAAGACCTTCGCAACGATCAATTCACGATCGATCGACGCCGCGCAATCCTTTGCCGATGCCGTTAGCGAGATCTCCGTCAAGACAGCCTTCTCACCCACCGCACTCAGTCAGAGCCTCAAAATGGTCGCCCGTACCATAGGCGCGCGAAAGAATCTCACCACCAAACGGCAAACCTTTTTCATCATGTACGGCGGATGGGATCACCACGACGAATTACTCAACTCCCATGCAGCCATGCTTCCCGTTGTCAGCAAGGCTATGGGTGAATTCGATCGGTCGCTCACTGAGCTGGGCGTATCAAATCAGGTAACGACATTTACAGCATCGGACTTCGCCCGCACACTCAGCTCGAATGGACGAGGCTCTGATCACGCCTGGGGAAGCAATCAGATGGTCATGGGGGGAGCTGTCAGAGGCGGCACAGTCTACGGTGAATATCCGGATCTAACTCCTAAGAACCCCCTGGATACAGGACGAGGAAGACTCATTCCGACGACGTCCACCGACGAGTACTTCGCCGAGCTCGCACTCTGGTTTGGCGTCCAACCCGGAGATCTGCCAAGCGTCTTTCCGAATCTAAATCGATTTTACACAGTGGGATCCGAAAATCCGATCGGATTCCTCTAAGGCACTGGAGCTGCGTGGCTGAGGATTGGGATTTCCAATTCCTGCGTCACGCATCTCAGCGTCCAGTCACCCCAAATCTTCATTTTGCCAGAGTGGGCAAGCGGAGCCGTGTGACATTTCGAAAAATAGAATTCGATTTTGCCCTTCACATCCTTTTGACTACTTGCATGGAAAGCGGAGCAGGCAAACCAGTCGAATCAAGCGCCGGGAACCGGATCACCCTTCGGGTCAAACTGCGCAACAAACCAGAGGTTCTTGCCCGACTGATTCAGCGAATTGCCGACAATCGAGGCAACATTGGCGCAATCGACATCGTGAAGCCTGGTAGCGAAAGCATCATCCGCGATATCACGATCGACACAAGTGGCGAAGTACACGAGAAGCAATTGATCGCCGCCGCGACTGACCTCGACGGGGTCGAAATCATCCACTGGTCTGACCGAGTTTTTCTCATGCATTTGGGCGGAAAGATTCATGTTCAGAGCAAAGCACCGCTCAAGACCCGCGATCAACTGTCCATCGCCTATACGCCCGGAGTCGCGCGAGTATGCACCGCGATTCACGAGCAACCGGACAAAGTCCACACACTCACAATTAAGAATAACACCGTGGGTATTGTCACGGACGGATCCGCCGTACTCGGACTAGGCGATATTGGTCCCGAGGCATCACTCCCCGTGATGGAAGGCAAAGCGATGCTCTTTAGCGAATTCGCCGGTATTGACGCGTTCCCAATTTGCCTGACCACCAAAGACCCTGATGAGATTGTCGAGACCGTCAAACGGATCGCACCGGTATTCGGTGGCATTAACCTGGAAGACATCGCGGCACCCAACTGCTTCGAAATCGAGAGACGCTTGAATGAGGAGCTCGATATCCCCGTCTTTCATGACGATCAGCACGGCACCGCTGTTGTGCTTACCGCAGCAATGATCAATGCACTCAAAATTACGGGTAAATCAGCGGCTGATCTTCGCGTCGTCGTCGCAGGGGTCGGGGCCGCCGGCACCGCATGCACTCAGATGATTCAGACCTTGGGAGTAAAAAATGTGATCGGCTTTGACCGGCGGGGAGCGCTCTCCAAGGACCGCGATGACCTCAATGACGCGAAGCGAAAATACGCAGAGAGCACAAATCCGGAAAACGAACGTGGGGCACTCAAAGAGCTCATTCGGGGCGCCGACGTCTTTATTGGACTCTCCGGCCCTGGGATCCTGGAAGAAGAGCATATCCAATCGATGAACGATCAATCTATCGTCTTTGCTCTCTCAAACCCCGTCCCCGAGATCATGCCCGAGATCGCGGCCCGCCACGCTGCGATCGTGGCAACGGGGCGGAGTGACTATCCTAATCAGATCAACAATGTGCTCTGTTTCCCAGCACTCTTCCGTGGCGTTCTCGATTGCCGAGCAAAAGAGATCAATGAGCAAATGAAACTTGCGGCTGCTCAGGCACTCGCCGACGTGATCGCCGAGGACCATCTCAGCGCGGATTACATCATTCCCAGTGCGTTCGACAAGAAAGTCGTCCCGCAAGTCTCCCGAGCGGTCATGGAAGCAGCCTACGAGACGGGTGCAGCCCGACGTGCCCGACCAGTCGAGTAAACACCAACCGACTCCAACGCCCAAGAAAGCCGCAATACGAATCGGCCGGAACACCTGGGGCCTATCATCTAGCTTGTCGCTTCCTGAAGCTCCAGCAAGGTTTGGCCACGGTGAAAAACGGTGACGTGTCTTGAAGAACTAGACACGACCAGGGCCACCGAATTCGTAACGGCTGTGAGGGCTGCGGCCGAGCGATGCCGGGCCCCGAGACCCGAGCGAATCTTAACGCGATTGCTTTCCGCTTCAAGATAGGTTCCCGCCGAGAGCAAGACACCTTTTCGGTTCACAATGAAGGCACCGTCCAGAGCCGCAAACTCCCGGATGGTATCAAGGATTTCGGAACTGTGAATGTCCCGACGTTTGGCCCGATGGCCTGAAAAGGGATTTAGCACGAGCTGTCTGAGATGAGGCTTCAACTCTGCGCGACTCCCCAAGATAAATGTCGTTCCCAGCGGACGCCCCTCCCTTCCCTCCGCCCCGATCGCGAGAGCGATATCCACGAGACGACCAAACTCTTTCGTGGCGAGAAGTGGTTCACGCCCAACCAGTGAAAGACTCTTCAGCCAGGGAAAATCACGTTTTCCATTCGCGACGAGAATCGTATCGAGCCGTTCCGAACCCGCAATACCACAGACGCAAAGCACACTCTCCTCGATCTCGATGAAGCCGTTAAAGATCGCCAAAAACATTCCGATCTTTACCTGACTCATGCGGGAAAGCCCGGTGTCAGGCACCGATAGAATCTTCTGGTTCGCCCGGATTTTTTCGGATTTCTTGAAATCATCCGTCCTTACCAACCAGATGAGCTGCTTCGACACCTCCATTTTCTCGATCAGCCGAACGTCGCTCATTTCGTCGGCCTGAATAATCACAGTTCGCAGGCCCAACTGGTGCGCGAGACCAAACGCCGATTGAATCAGAAGCTGAGCTTCTCGGTGCTCTGTCGTTCTCGCAATCTTACGGTCTTCAGGAACCTGGGTCTTCATACTGAGAGTGATTCTCGCGACAGTTAAACCGGTCCGGGATTATCTTTGAAGGTACGATCCCGAGCGGGCTGCGTGCCCCAAGCAGCGGCTTGGTCCGGTTATCAGCACGCCCTCTACGTGCCGAAGCTTAGCACGCAAAATCTAACCATGAAAGCCAAACCCTGATTTCTCTCGGCTGTTCAATTGCTTCTGAATCGATCGACAGAGCGCCTCAGGAACACACGGCTCCAACGGCAAAAAAAAACGGCCCTCACCCGAAGATGAGAGCCATTTCGTGAAAGCTATCGGTAGCCTTAACGCATCCAATCAGGGAAATTCTTGGAGCGATCGCGTGGCACTCGGGCGTATTCACGATGCCACTGCTGGTTCCAAATATCGCGAGGCGAACGAGTCGAACGCACAGATTGATCGAAGTAGACGATATTAATTCCCTTCCCGTGACGAGCGACTGCAAAGTGAGCGGACTCATTGCCGTAGCCGATCCACTGGCCGTTATAGGTTGGAGCTTGATCTTTAGCGGAGTTTCGATGATCCGGTCCCGCACCTCGCCACATCGAATCAAGAAAAAGCGGAATATCACTCGTCGGATGGCCAGAGACATCAAATGATCCCCAGTGATCTTGCTTCCGACGGCCCTGGATATCGACTTTGGCGTTATAGATCCAATTGTTATTCCCGTAGCTACTAATCAACTGCGTTGGAGACTGATCCTCGGAAAAGACCGGAAAGTCGTAGGCTGTATGAGCACCACCGTATTCAACAACACCGGTCCTCGCGTCAATCGGCGCTTTCCTCTCAACCCGCGTGCTACCACTAGCTCTCCGGTTCTTGGCGTCAGGACAGAGCAACAAGAACGGCTTCTCGCGATAGTGAATTGCGAGGGCTTTGACCCACTCACCACGAGCCCAACCAACGGTATTCCCGTCACTGAACTTCCCTTCATTGTCCTCAGTGTAGAAGTGCCAAACCAAACCCCATTGTTTCAAATTCGAAACACAGTTAATGGATTTCGCTTTGCTTTTTGCTTTTCCAAGCGCGGGAAGTAACATTCCCGCAAGAATTGCGATGATTGCAATCACAACCAGGAGCTCAATCAAAGTGAACCCAGTTCGCACCGGCATCCCAATCGCCGAAGTCACACGTCTCATGGAGGTCTTCATAGTCTAGTCAAACATCAAATCTGTCGTCGCCGCATCCACGCCCCTGAGCACAGTACACACCAAGGCTGGCACCCTAGCCCTTCAAGTAATGGATCAAACAATGCTCTCAGATCGTCACGCATTCGCAACATTAAAATTCTCGACTCCAAGCCTCCACAGACCATGAATTAGGGCTCGTTTTCACGAATTTCTGCCGTTCAAGAACTCGCCCCCGGCATCTAACCTTCCCATTTTACGACTAGACCATCCGGCTGAGCTCCCCTAACCTGCCCGTTCAAATGAGTATCGAGGCTGTCCTGCATTCAGTTTCATACTCCAAAGTTGAGGGCATCGCGTTGCTAGCCATCTAGCAGTGCTGGCGAATAATCCGTGAGCGACAAGGAAATCAAAACCGACTCAAGCAGTCTCTTGCTGCTCATCTTGTGCTTGGCCTTGCCCTCACCCGCAGTGGCCCACAACGGAGCGCTTGCCGTCGTCGAACCCGTCCGCAACCTCGTAATCGACGGTAATTTCGATGATTGGCCCCCGTCTGCAATCAAACACCCAATATCCCAAGTTGAATACGGAGACAATCTGATCTCAAACGACGACCTCGGGGCCCATTTCATGGCCGGATTCGACCTCACGACTCAGGCCCTATACGTTGCCGTGGAGGTCAAGGATGATTCGATCGTCACTCCCCCCACAGCGACAGCGCGATGGAACAACTCCGACGGTTGCGAAATCTACATTGATGGTGAGCATGTAGAAATTGCCTCAAATGCAGTTCAGCACCCACACTACGGCGATGGAACCGCGGTTCGCGAAGGCAAGCTCGTGACCGTCGCAGCTTATCACGCGAATGGGCTCCACCGCTATGAGTGGCAAATTCGCTGGCCAACTTGGGCAACAGACGACGGCAAAATCAACGCTCCGACTACGATCGCCTTTGACATTGGAATCGACGATGCGGACGAAGACGGCAGCTATTCTTGGATGGCCTGGGGAAAAGGAATCAACAAACCGTTCAGCCCAGAAAGACTAGGCGACCTAATCATCACAACGGGCAGTATGGACCCAGCAGATATCACCGGGACGATTCGTTGGCTCGACACAGAAAACAATCTTATCGGTGGCAGATTGAAAGTTACCTCGACGACCTATCCAGGGATCACCTTCCAGTTAGAAAGCGGTGTCAACGGTGAGTTTGCGGCAAAAGGAATTCCGACAGGAAAATACACCGTCTCCCCCCTATTCGGACGTCCACTTCTTCGCCCCCGCGAAGTGGAAATAACGACCGCTTCCCCGGCTCAGTTGGCGCTCGCAATTCCCGTGGCTGTCGGGGAGATCGCCCCAATCGGAACTCCGATCACCGAGATTGCCGGCAAGGGTGATCGGACAGGCCTGTGGCAAACCTTCAATTTTGAAGACGGGTTGATTGGGAACCAAGTTGAGTGCATCGCACAAGACGGCACCGGCAATCTCTGGATTGGCACGCAGGCGGGACTTTGCCGATTTGACGGACTGGAGATCACCACCTACACCACCGAACATGGTCTACCGGACAACTACATCCAAGCCTTGGAAGTCGACGGTATGGATCGCATATGGATTGGAACGAGAAAGGGACTCCTTCGCTTTGAGGGAGAGCACTTTGTCGTCTACACCCGGACAGACGGATTGATCAACGACAACATTCGGACACTAGCCAAAGGTCGCAGTCCCTCTCAAGTATGGGTCGGAACAACAAGTGGTCTATCGCTCTTCGATGGCGGCTATTTTCGAAACTTCACCACAGACCAAGGTTTGGCAGGAAACGGAATACGCTGTCTTGCAGCCACCGATGGAGGCGAACTATGGGTGGGAACGGATCGCGGAGTCAGCTATTTCAATCGGTTTCATTTTTCGAATATCGATTCATCAGAAGGACTCAACAGTAATCTTATAACCGAGATTGAAATCGGGAATGAAAACGAAGTCTGGGTGGGTACGCGAGAAGGGCTCAACCTGATCACTTACAACAACGTGGTGCCATTTGAGGCCCCGAACAGAGTTAAGACCCAATTCATCGAAGCGATTCACCTCGACTCATTCGGTTTCCTCTGGGTGAGCAACCAGGACGGAGTCTACCGCATAAACGGCGACTACCAGGAACACCTCAATTCCAGCACCGGGCTCCCACACAACGTCGTCCCCGTATTGTTTGAAGGACAGGAAGGCATTCTCTGGATGGGGACTCATGACGGGTTAGTCAAATATCTCGGCAATCAAATCCGAGTATTCAACACCCACAATGGGCTTCGAAGCAACACCGTCACAGCCCTCCATGAAGGTGCCGACGGAACCATTTGGGTTGGAACGAGCGAGGGAGTGAATCTGATCGAGAGGAACTCAGAATTCTCCACCTCTCCAGCGGCCTTCCGCGAGCTCATTAAAAAGTCCGTTCTCGAATTCGCAGAATCCCAAGACGGCACGATTTGGATCGGAACTGATGAAGGTCTCTATGGATACCGCGAGGGCAACCTTCAAGAATTTCAAACTCAGAATGGACTGGTTAGCAACACCATTCGGTCTCTCACCATTGACGAACGAACCAACACCCTTTGGGCGGCAACGGACAAAGGTCTGAGTCGCTTTGATGGTCAAAATTTTGAGAGTTTCACGACTAATGATGGCCTCCCCGACAACGATGTCCGCTGTCTTGCCATAGACAGCAAGCAGCAACTTTGGGTCGGCACCGCTACGGGAGTCGCTCGAAAGTCTGGGGCTAGTTTCGTGTCATTCAAGCCTGATGAGGTGAATTTCGGGAACTCTATTCTGTCGATCGAGCCGCAAGAGGATCTCAGCCTCATCTTGGGAACCGAACGAGGTCTTGCTCGATTCGATGGGAGCACATTTTCGAGCTTTCCCTGGAGCGAGAGTGTGGCCAACACTCGAATCACGAGCATTATTCGAGACCAGGATAACATCTGGCTCGGAGGATGGAATGGTGTCTTGAGGACCGACGGAGAGGCAGTCCAAACACTACGATCACGTGACGGGCTTCCAAACAACACCGTCGAGACGATCCTCCAAGATCAAGACGGCCATCTTTGGATCGGGATGGACTCCGGCGGACTGGCCCGCTACACCATCAATAAGACTCCTCCGAAAGCCTTGATTCGGACCGTGACGATCGACAAAGAATATCCCGCAACGTCCGACATCAAAGCGAGATCATCCAACGGAGTCACTATCATTACGTTTTCCGGCGTAAGCCACAAAACCCGACCCGAGTCGATGCTCTACAAGTTCCGCCTCAATGGATTCGACGAAGACTGGAGCATCGCCAACAAACGCAGCGTGATGTACGAGTCTCTGCCACCGGGCAAATACACCTTTCAGCTCCTTGCAATCGACCGGGACCTCGCAATTTCAAATCCAGCAATCATCAACATCGAGCTCACAAAAGATTATCGTCAGGTGGCGGCCTGGGGTAGCTTCGTGGGAACCCTCGGCTTAGTGGTGTGGCTGAGCATCCTGATCGTACAAAGAAATCGACGCCTTGTTGCTGCCCGCGATGAACTTTCCAATCAAGTCATCGCCAGCCGCGTTGCCGAGCACAACGCTGACAAAGCCAACCGAATTAAGAGTGAGTTCCTGGCCAACATGAGCCATGAGATTAGGACGCCTCTCAACGGGATGATGGGGATGATCTCACTCACTCTCGACACCAAGATCAACACCGAACAACGAGAATACTTGGAACTCGCGAAAACCTCTGGAGAGACTCTCCTCGGGGTCATCAACGACATTCTCGACTTCTCCAAGATCGAGGCAGGAAAACTGGAGTTAGATATCGGCCCCTTCGATTTGGCCGAGGCGATTGGAGATACTTTGAAAACGTTTTCAATCCGAGCTGAACAAAAGCACCTGGATTTTGTCTACGATGCTGATCCCCGACTGCCCGAGATGATTGCGGGGGACAAACTCAGAATTCGCCAGATTCTCATCAATTTGGTCGGAAATGCAATTAAGTTCACTGACGAAGGAGAAGTCGTCGTCACAACCCACGTCGAATCGGTCGAAGGCAAAACGGCTCAGATCCAGTTTTCGGTCCAAGACTCTGGAATTGGCATCCCTTCAGACAAGCTTGAAGCGATTTTCAAACCTTTCAATCAGGGGGACGCATCGATGACACGTCGTTTTGGAGGCACCGGGCTGGGGCTTTCGATTACGGTTCGTTTGGTTGAGCTCATGAAGGGGCAAATCTGGGCTGAAAGCACGCCGGGAGAAGGAAGCACGTTCCATTTTAAGCTTCCTCTCACACTCGAGACTGAAACCTCGCTCGCTCCAAAGATAAATCCAGCTACACGTCTGGAAGGACGAATCGCACTGATCGTGAGCAAAAGTAAACCGATGCGTTCGGCACTCAAGAAGGCTGTCGATTCGTGGAGCCTCAGTGCCCGTATCTGCGAAGACTTCCTGGCTGTCGAACGTGAGTTATCCAAAACCAGTGCAGCCCCCAACCTTCTGATCATCGATCCTAGTCCCGAAGAGCCCAGCCAAATCTTAGCGAAGCTGGACCGCATCCCAGGTGGCGCAAATCTCCCACTCATACTGTTCGTTCCCACAGCGAATCGAGAAGAGCTGACCGGACTCCAAGAAGACCGAGTGATCGGTATGATCACGAAGCCCTTCAAGCTCAAAGAGCTCTACGCAGCTGTAGAGGCTGCCGTTGAGGAATGAACGCCTCGTCACTCGGCACTGAGCAAGACAGTCGCCCTTGACTCGTCACCACCCAAACAGTGCTTTCGCGTTTTCGCCCAGTATTTTGGAGTGTTCGATTGGGCTTAGAAAATCCAGATATCCAATGGCCCGCTCAAACGCCGCCCGATAACTCTCAGGCGTTGCACTTGCCCCAAAACCGCCGCCGTAGATCATCTTTCCAACACCAAACTCTGAGACCAGTCGACGAATGACCGGACGAATATTTCGGTGGGGATACTGGCGTTGTTCTGGGATAGCGGAGAGCTTGATGATGGTGTTTGGATATTGTCCCCAGCGGAGAACCGTTTCATGTTCCTTAATCGTCCCCTGAAACGGACGCCCCAGATGATCGATGATTACGTTGGTATCTCTAAATTCCCGTATCAGCGGCTCGAAGTGGTGAGCGTAGCGGGGCTCAAAATGGAGCTGAACCGCGAGGCCGAGGTTTGCAATCGTCGACCACAGTTCTCTCAGCTCAGCGCTTCCGAATGGAGGCAGGCGATCTGGAGCATAGGCATGAATTCTAGCCGCAACCAGTGAGCTGTCCCTAGCCAGTTGCCGCATCTTGGAGGAGGCGTTTGGATCGTTGGCAAAAAAGAGACAGGTCCCCTTCAACTTGCCACCGCCAACCTCGAGGCAATGTCGAAGATACCGATGATCGTCCTGATAGGGCTCAGGATGGACAACAACGGCATTCGAAACCCCAGCGCCTGCCATGCAACTCAGCAAATGCTCCGGCGATGCGACATCCGCAGGTCGATACGGAGCATTCGGGTGGTAAGGAAATCGATCATTCTCCCGCCCGGCAAAACAATGAAGGTGGCAGTCAATTCGAACCGAGGAGTGCTTCGCTCCTTCCGCGCTCACCAACCCCGATAAGGATCCCAACGCCAGCGTCTGAATCAGCTGGCGGCGAGACAGTAAATCTTTCTTTTGTTGAATCGTGCTCATACTCGTAGACCTGCTTTTCACTAGACTGCGTTCCCTCCGAAGACTTTCTCCTTCACCTCTAAAGCGGTAACAAGAACCAAGGGAATCAGCACCAACGTAAACACGGTCGACAGCGCCATGCCCCCCACGACTGCAACCCCTAAACCGCTGTACAACTCTGTTCCGACTCCCCGCCCGAGAGCCAACGGCATCATTCCGAGCATTGTTGTCAACGAAGTCATGAAGATAGGTCTCAAGCGTACTCGGACTGCATTGAGAGCCGCTTCGTGAAACTCCTCGCCGCTGCGAACGGCTCGCAAGGTAAAATCTACGAGAAGGATTGCATTGTTCACAACGATTCCGGCCAGCAAGACAAACCCTAACATCGTGATCACATTAAACTCGGCCCCCGCTATCCAAATCCCGAGAAAGCCTCCCGTTAAAGCAAGCGGAAGGGAAAAAAGGATAATGAGCGGGAAAGCGAACGATTGAAAGAGCGCAGCCATCAAGAGGTAAGAAATCACAATCGCGAACAGAAAAGAACGGCTTAAGGCGCTCATGGTTCGCTCCAAATCATCTGCAGTCCCAGCCAAATTCGCTTGATAGGCGGTTGAAGGGACACGGTAAGTCTCTTGCATGGCGGCCGAGAATGGTGCGAGAACCTTCTCTCTTGCCTCTTGAATAAAGGATTGTAACGGAACCCCATCATGAATGGAAATCCGCAATGATATTGCCCGTTCTTTATTCACGTGTTCAACCTTAACAGGTCCCAATCGTTTCCTCACATGAGCGATCTCGTCCAGCCGGACAGGACTTCCATTGGGAACCGCAACCAAGAGATCCCGAATCGCATCGGCATGGACGATTTGACCTTCGCGAGCTTTCAGTAAGATTTCGTGTTCTCTCCCTCCCTCACGATAGTAAGACGCTCTTGTGCCTTCGACCATGGTCTCAACCGCCATCGCGAGGTCTGTTGAACTCAATCCCAAGTCAGCCAAACGCTCACGGTTCGGAATCACCTGCAATTCAGGATTGGCGAGCACGAAAGAACTAAACACCTCCTTCACCTCAGGCATCCCACGAAGGTCCGATTCAAGGTCTTCACTCATCCGCTGCAAGACGTCCAAATCTGGGCCCGCGATTTCGAGTTCGATGCTCTTACCCTCAAATCGCCAACCAAAGTCCGAAACTCGGTACACGTTAAATCGGAAATCAGAGGGTAGATAGGTTCCCGCAAACTCTTCGAGATCCTTCATCGCACGATCCGCGTTCTCTGCCGTCGCGAAATCCGAATCCAGGTAAAACCCAAAGAATGAACTCGAGTGACGAGCATAAGAAAACATCCGATAGAGATGGTCAACATTCTCCAGGATAAAGCCCTCGACCTTTCTCATCTGCTGTTGCGCGCCCTCCAGGCTCATTCCCGTTGGGTTGGTTATTCGACCGAACACGTTGGCACTCTTGCTCTGCGGAAGATACTCTGCGGGAGGAACCAATTGCAGCCCGCCGACAAAGCCCCCCGACGCGATCAAAAAGAGAACCAGTCGCCTAGGAAAGGAACGGAGTCCGAAGGAAACACAAGAGACAACACTGTCCCGAGCCCTTCCCGCAACGCGATCCGAAAGCCTGCCCCACCAAGACTTCGCAGGCGTCCGTTCCGCGCTTAACTTCTTGCTCGATTTTAAGAGCCGGCTCGCAAGCATCGGAATGACAGTAATTGAGGTGAACATTGAAAGCACCACCGCGAAGGATATCGAGTACGCGATGTCCCGAAACAACTGCCCCGCCTGCTCCTTAATAAAAAGCACCGGAATGAAAACGACCAGAGTCGTCAGGGAGGCCGCTACGATCGGCGCCCAAACTTCTTCGGTTGCTTCAATCGCAACGGTTCTCAGCTTGCTTCCGCCCCGTCGAGCGTGACGGAAAATATTCTCCATCACCACGACCGCGTTATCCACGACCATTCCAGCCGCAAAGGCCAAGCCCGCCAATGAAATCACATTCAGACTGCGACCAAATGCAGCGAGTAACACGAAGGTTCCTATCAGGCAGAGAGGAATCGTCACAGCAATCGTCATCGTAGATGAAAATGAGCGCAAAAATAGGAAGAGTACAATGGTCGCACTCAGTGCTCCAATCACGAGATTCTGAGTCACTCGTAAGATTGAGTCCCAGATGTAAGTCGAGGCATCGTAATTCACCCACAGCTCGATCCCAGACGCGGCGAACTCGCGACTGATCGCTTTCGCTTCCTCTTTAACCCTCTGAGTTACGGCAATCGTGTTTGCCCCGGTAACCTTAGCGATACTCACAGAAACTGCGGGTTTCCCCATTGTTCCACCAATTGATTCAGGCTCCTCAAACCCATCTACCACATCGGCAATATCTTCAATCCGAACGACACCATCAGGCCCATTCTTGATCACCGTACGACGGATCTGATCCAAGTCCGTGTATTGGCCAACCGTTCTCACAAGAACCCGCGTGGCTCCATCCTCAATATCTCCTCCTCGTCGATTCTGGTTCTCTCGTTGAAGGGCCTGCCGCACCTCGTTGATCGTGATCTGACGCGAATCAAGCGCCACGAGGTCAACCAAGACTTGAATCTGACGCCGTGATCCCCCATACCAACGCACCCGCCCAACGCCCTCGATCCGTTCTAATCTCGGGCCGATCGTTTCTTCCATGATTTCACGCACCTCATTGACTGGAAGCTCACTCAGAACGGTCATCCGGACCACCGAGGTGTATTCCTCCGAATCAGAGGCATAGATGACGGGTTTTTCCGTCTCGTCAGGAAGATCGCGGACACTCCCAAGCTTCGTGTTGATATCAATCACAGCAGCATCCTTATCAACTCCCCATTCAAATTCTAAATGGATCTCGGCTTGACCTTCCTCCGATTCAGAATGAATTCGACGAAGATTCTGAACCGTCGCCAACTTCTGTTCTTGCCTCAACGTAACCTCAGACTCGACCTCCATCGCAGCAGCTCCCGGATAGTCCGTGTAGACTGAAATTACGGGGCGATCAATCGTAGGATTCAATTGAACCGGGATGCGCTGAACAGCCGCTCCGCCGAAGAGGAGCATCATGATCATGCCGACAACGACTGCCGTGCCATTTCGAACGCTATGCGAAATGATCCTCACGGTTCTTCCCGACGAATCTGAGGGACCTTGATAGCCGACGGCAACACCTTCACACGTTGCCCATCCTTCAACTTGCTTCCGCCCAGTTTAACGATGATGTCTCCACTCTTGAGGAACGGTTCATGCGGCGTCTGCACCACAATCTCCCCTTCTAACTCCTGGCCGATTTCGACCGGAACCTCCTCGACGAGCCCAGTGCTGCCTTTCTCGTTATCAGGGCGAAACCTGTAGACCACCATGACTTGATCGCGATACTGGAGAGCTGTGCGTGGAATGACGGTTACATTTCGCCCATCATCCAGCGTCAGTTTGACTTCGGCATACATGCCGGCGGCAAGCCGTCGATCCGGATTCTCCAATTCGAGCAGTACGGGAAAATTTCGAGAGCTTTCACTCGCCAAGGGGATGATTGCCCTCACGGCCCCTTTCCAGTCTTCCCCGCCTAGCCCAGGAATCGAGATTTCGGCAGCTTGACCAGGCATGATTGAGGCGATGTGTCTTTGCGGGACAGAAATTCGAAGTTTCATGGGATCCATCACCATCATTTCCAGCACGCTTCTTCCGGGAGAAACCCATTCGCCAACTTCCCTTATCTGACGCGCAATCACGCCGGAAAATGGAGCCCTCACCGTCAAGTCCTTGACCCTCCTCACGATGTCCTCAACAGCAACCCGACGAATCGCAACCTCTGCCTCAGCGATCAGGACTTCCTCCGTCCGGGTTCCTTCCTCAATGAGATTCAAGCGAGCTTTGGCCTGAGAGTGCTGCGCCAGACTCACATCAAACTCCGATCGGGCTCTCACCAATTCACTTTGTGCAGCGATCCCCTGTTCCGCGAGGTTCTGAACGCGCAACCATTCGTCTTCAACTGCTTGTAGCACAGCCTTGGAGGCCGCCAGGCGTCGCCTAGCCTCCTCGATTTCTCCCGGACGAGATCCAGCCTTAAGCTTCTTCAGTTCAAGCTCAGCCTTGGCCAATTCTGCTTCCGCTCTTTTCTGGCCGATTTCGTCTGCACGCCGATCAAGCTCGAAAAGCACATCCCCCTCTTCAACCCATGCGCCCTCTAGAGCAGGAAGCGAAACGATCACGCCCTGGCCCTTGGCGCTCATCTCAAGCCGCCGAAAGGGCTCAATCGAACCAAAGCTGTTCAGTTTGGTGGATAGATTTCGCTCCCGCACGACAACCAATTCCACTCGATGCTCCGGTTCATCCCCGTTTTGAACCACCGGAAGAATCAATATCAGGCCAAACGCCCAGCGTATAAACCTCGTAAATCTCGATAAAACTAGATCAGGCAATTTGAAAATCATGCAGTTAGGAGACCCAATACCCTGCCAGTGAAATCAGCATCGATACAAGTCAATCCGAATCACAATTCGATGGATTCTCCGTCGGCACAAGCACTAGACTTTCGATATGCCTGCGGCACGACGCATTTCAGGGAGATCCAAAAGGGCCATTTCCGTTTCCTGCATGTTCTGGATCTCTTGCCTGGGCGTAACAGCCGCCGAACCTAGCCAAGCCCAGACCTCGGCATTCATGTATCTCCAGAAAGAATCATCCAGATGGTCCAGCGAGAATGGTTGTTTTTCATGTCATAACAACGGGGATGCGGTCCGAGCACTCTTAAGCACTCAGCCAAAGAACGCTTCCCACCAAAAGGACGCGATGCGTGAGCTTCTCTCGTGGCTGAATCAACCAGATGAATGGTTAAAAAGCACCTCTGAGGGCGTTGGAGAGAGCCCGATTCTCACCTATATCCAATTTGGCACAGCGCGAGCAGAAGCCGTGAACGCTGGCATCATGTTTCCCGCTCCCAAGGTTGAGACAAAGATCTTCCAAAAGCTCGTCTCCACACAATCCGAAGCAGGCTTCTGGCACCTTGAGCCCGAAGGCAACGTGGGATCGCCGGGCACATACGGAAACGCCTTGGCTTCTTATCAAGCCATTAGCCTTTTGAAGTCAGCGCCAAGCAAGATCTATGGATCGACGATCCAGCGATGCTATCACTGGGCCGCCGGCTTCGAGCCAAAGGCGACCGTTGACGTCGCAGCGATCGCCCTCATCCTGTCAGACGCTGACTCGGCTCCATGGAAACAGCGGTCCAAAACCTGGCGCCTCCACCTCTTGAAATCTCAGAATCAAGACGGAGGCTGGGGCCCTTTCCCTAATCGATTCTCCGAGGTGTTCGACACTGCTATCGCGAGCATCGCTCTCAGTCAAAGAAGCCACATCGACGAAAACAGAGACCATCTTAAGCAAGCGCGAACATTCTTGATTGGCACTCAAGAAGAAGACGGTGGATGGCCCGAGACAACTCGCCCTACGGGCGGTGTCAGCTATGCTCAACATATCTCGACCACTTCATGGGCCCTCATCGCACTAAGCCTACTTTCCGAACCAGCCCAACCGATAATCGCAACACCTGACGGCCATAAGAAAACGCAGGATTGACCCCAAAAAGCATTGTCTTCCCAGGGCGTTGGCATAGCCTTTCAGGCAATGGCTACAAGCTCCGCTACAGACCACCAATACCCCGGCCGCTTGATCGCGGTAGAGGGGTTAGATGGTTCGGGAAAATCCACTCAGATCTACCTACTCAAGCGTTGGCTGGAACAGCAAGGGATTCGGGTATTCTTCAGCAAATGGAATTCCTCCATTCTTGTGAAGTCTGCAACGAGCAAGGGCAAGAACAGGACCCTCCTCACTCCAACCACGTTTAGCCTCATTCACGCCACTGATTTCGCCGACCGTTACGAACGACAGCTCGTCCCTCTTCTACGAGCGGGATACATTGTTCTGTGCGATCGCTACATCTACACGGCGTTCGCCCGGGACACCGTCCGGGGATGCCCTCCCGATTGGGTTCGTGAGATTTATGATTTCGCAGCGAAGCCGGATATTGTGTTTTTCTTCAAAGCTCATCTTCAAACCTCTCTCGACCGAATTCTTCAGGGGAGAGCGCAACTCAAGTACTTTGAAGCAGGAATGGATCTCCGGCTGTCGTCGGACATTCAGGAGAGCTTTAGAATCTTTCAATCTCGAATTCTTGAACAGTATCTCTCGATGAGCACCGAGTTTGATTTCACCGTCATTGATGCTAATCGCTTAGTTGAGGAGCAGCAGACGATTCTCCGCAAAATCATCACTTCGAGAATCGATCTCGATCAGTTCCGCAGCTAGACAGATCGCGCTATGAATCTAGACACCAAGACACAGGAGGTTCTCGTTCCCGTTCCAGCCGTAAAGAGCTTCTACGGCAAAGGGATTCCGGGCATCAATGTTGAGGAGCTGACAGGAAAGCTAATTGTGCTCGAGGGGGCTGATGGCTCAGGCCGATCGACCCAAATCAGACGACTGGTCAACTGGCTTGAGGCCGCGGGACACGGAACTGTTCAGGTGGGCTTGAAGCGATCCAGTCTCATCGGAGAAGAACTCGAACGAGCGAAAGAAGGTAATGTCCTGTGCAACACGACGATGAGCCTGTTCTATGCAACGGACTTTGCGGACCAAATGGAGAACACAATCATTCCCGCATTGAAGGCCGGCTTTATGGTGTTGGCCGACCGTTACATCTACACCTTGATGGTGCGAGATCTCGTTCGAGGGCAAGAACCAGCATGGGTTCGCAACCTCTACGGCATCGCCCTAATCCCGGATGCCGTCTTTTACCTCAACGTCCCCCCTCAACAATTGATCCGTCGATCATTCGCTAAGAACTACGCCCTAGACTACTGGGAAAGCGGAATGGACCTGGGTTTGTCTCGTGACATGTTTGATAGTTTTCTCCAATACCAGGATCTCATCCGAGAAACCTTTATGGAACTCCAAGAAGAGTTTCGCTTTCAAATGATTGATGGCACGCGTTCCGAGGATGAGGTGTATTCCGCTCTCAAAGCGCGCGTAACGAGCGTCCTTGAGGGGCAAAATGCCCTTGAGTAGAGGCCGCCGATCTCCTCTTCCGACTCCATCAATGCTTAGGTCCGAAACAACGAGAATCCGCTTGGCGGCGATCGATATTGGCACCAACACCGTCAAACTTCTCATCGGTGATTCCGACGGCAACGCGGTCGATCCCATCTACCAATCCAGTATCCAGACGCGCCTGGGAAACGGACTTGAGGACACCCGGACCCTTTCCAAAGCATCGATCGACGAAACTCTCGCAGCGATTCAGTCTTTCTTGCAAAAGTCGAAGCAGCTTGATGTCCAACAGATCGTAGCCAACGCGACCAGCGCCGTTCGAGACGCTACGAACGGTCGCGAATTTGTTAAACTTGTGAGAGCAACAAGCGGAATTGAAATCCGGGTGATCTCGGGCGAAGAAGAAGCAGACCTCATTTTCGCAGGAATTCGCTCCGGATCAGTCAGCAATGACGAGAATCAGATGATCGTCGATGTCGGGGGCGGCAGTACTGAGCTCATCGTGGCCCGTGGCACCTCAATCAAACTCCGAAAGAGCATCAACGTCGGAAGTGTCCGATTGCTCGAATCCGCCCAGCTCCAGGACCCTCTCAATTCTGAGCAAAGAAGCGCGCTGTCGCATCTGCTTGCACAGCGCTACGCCCCACTCATTGAAGCAGCAAATGCTGAAGTGCCTCGCAATCAAGGGCCAACGCTAATCGCCGCAGGAGGAGGAGCGGTCGCTGCGTCTATGTTGTTGAACAAGCTGACGGAATTCCATCCTCAGAACATCGAATCACACCCCTTATCTCTGGAACAGCTTCAACACCTGGACACCGAACTCTGGACCACGGGACTCGAGGAACGAAGGGCTTGGCCAGGCATGCCTCAGGACCGAGCGGATATCATTCCAATCGGCGTCGCTATCTTCGTCCACCTCTTGCAAGCGTTCAAAATTCCGGAGCTCTGGGTTTCGACAAGAGGCATGCGCTTCGGACTTCTCATGAAGCACTGCCAAGCAACGCAGGAGGCCTCACCTAAAGTATGAGCGCAACCACAAGACCGGGCACTTAGCCACCGCCATCGCGATGGTGACTAGAGACTTCGTACGAGCTGCAATTCCATAGTATTTCAACGCAAGCAGAAGCTTGCCTTCGTGACTGGATATATGGGCCAAGTCAAAGGCTGACTGACCAATCAGCAACTCGAAACCTTTGATTTCCTCCTGTCTCAAACGGGCCGAGAAATGAGTCAGAATAAACTGCATGTCGTGAATCTCATTCCGAGCTCTCCGCCCCATGTCCGACGTACCTTCACAAATATTTTTTCCATCGATCCAACGCGTCCAACGCTTCTTACGGTGAAAGGCGCAGGCACCACCGTGTTCAAGGATGAGCCCAATAATCATGATCCAATCATCCGCCGATATCGCCTGAAGATTCCACCCGAGACTCAAGTGTTCCCTTCGAAACATCGTAGCACTGGGTACTCCACACTGATGCCTCATGAATAAAGCCCGCGTTTCCCCACTGGAGAGCAGACACCAACCGGCAGCCGTGTTGGATTGGAAATCCGCGAGATACGAAACACGGTCGAGTTCCAGCTGTTCCTGATGGCTCTTTCCTGGCCCGTCAGTGCTCCAGTTCGAAAATACAAAGTCACAGTCCAGCTGCTCAAGGGCAGCGACCGATTCTGTCACGAAATCCGCAGACCAGAAATCGTCAGCGTCCAAGAAACTCACGTATTTCCCTTTCGCCCGACACAAACCAGCTTCCCTGGCACCAGCGAGTCCCTTGTTTTCTTGGTAGTAATAATCGACGCCCGAAAACCGTTCCGCGACCGAACGAGAATTGTCCGTAGAACCGTCATCAATGAGGATGATCTCTAACCGACTGTATGTCTGGTTCAAGATGCTTTCCAATGCCCGCCCGACCGTATCGCCACGATTGAAGCAGCGAACGACCACACTCACCAATGGCTTCATTTCACTCATTGCACTCTCACTTGAGTAATGCGACTAAGCGGTCTGCAAAGACTTGCCCAGGATTCGAGGGAATCACGTTTCTGACACTCTCCGATGCATGTCTCCCCATCCCCGCCCAATTACTACGCTGGTCCCAAGCTCTCTCCAAGGTAGTATCCAGTAAGGCTGCTGTTGGTGCCGGGCACACGAACCCCGAGCGGCCTTCCTCTAACAACTCAGAATTCCCAACAACATCCGTCACGATACAAGGCCGTCCGCACATCATCGCTTCCACAACCACGAGAGGAAGCCCCTCTTCACGAGAAGAAAGAACCAAAGCATGGTGGTTTCGCCATAGATCTTCGACCGAATCTGTATGGCCCGCGATCTGACAATTCTCTGCCCCAGTGAAGTCGATCAAACGCCGCATTCCCTGCTCGTTCATTCCCGAACCAAAGAATGAGACCGTCACCGGACGTTCTCGCCACTTGTCTTGGCTCATCACTCGGATCAGGACGTCCTGCCCCTTGTCTTTGAACTCAAAGCGACCAACACAAGCCAACCGGAACCCCTCAGCCTCATCCGGCCAAGGGAGAGGCTGAGAAGTCTTAACGTTGAAGGGATTTCTCACAATCTCAGCATGCGGAATCTTCGCCCCAATCATTTCCTCAGTGCGTTCAAGTAGTCGCTGTGCAACGTAGAACGTCCCTTTGGCATTGAGGTGCGCAGCCGCCACATCCGCCACATCAGTATCACTTGGCCAGCCTCGAAGACTGGCCTGATGCGAAATCAGAACGTAGGGAATCTCCGCCTCCTGACACGACTTCGCCCATCCCAAGCCATCCCAGTTCCAACCCTGGGATATTACCGCTAGATCTGGCGACTGTTTCCGAAGAAGAGCTCCGTAGTAGGCCTGTTGGCTTCGATGGTAGCGGTAGGGCAAAAAACGATTCAGAGCCCTGATTGCAGCCGGCAACTGATATCCATTCGGAGTCCTGAGTCGGCAACCAAGCGACAACAAATGTTCAAGCTTAGGATGACGTTTCGTCTGCAAGGCTTTGTAAACATCGAGTTGGTAGTTTCGCTCAATCAGATTCAGCGCAGCAGCAGCCCACAACTCTTCACTTCCTCCCCAATCAAAAGGAATCGTCGAAATAAAGGCGACTCGGTTGCTCATAACTGCTTCTGCGATTCGATATTCAACGATTCAAATTGTTCGACAAATAGTTTCGTGAAACGCTCTGAGCTCTCGCGGTCGAGATGATCTCCGTCGAAAGTACTAAAGCTCGCATCAGATGGAGCCAAAATCAACGGAACGCCCAATTCCTCCCCGAGCTTTCTCGCCAGAGTCACATTCGATTCGGGAGAAGGAACCAGCGTCAGGACTAAGGTGGTTCCGAGCCGATCGAGCTGCTCTTTCCAGTGATGGGCCGAGGCTATCAAGACTTCTGTCTCCGTTGCCAAAGATTCTCGTTCAAGATACGCAACGTTGGTCGGTTTCACATCACTGCTCCTGACAGACCACGCACCATTCTCATGATTTCGCCAGATCGCAACTTGCTCAGGAGAAATGATCTTAGGCAACCAACGATGGATGTTCCGTCTCAGATGCCAGGCGGCTTGGAACTCAGCATACCCCACCCTAGATTTCCACGCCCAACTGTCGGCTACCTTTGCTGCCATAGGGGTTTTCCTCTTCCAGAAACTGGCATCTGCATTCACCACGACCACGCCAGGACGGAGATCAAAGCGTCTTAAGAGTTCGAGAGCAAATTCGCCGCCTTCATCGTAACCGAAGCCCAGATTGTAAAACTTCAGCCCAGATCGCTCTGTAACGGCTGCCAACTGATCTGAGGCAAGTCCACACAACACACGAGAATTCCCCAAGATCACGACATCTGCCTCTCTGACATGATCCATGCAGCCCTTCAAGTCATGGTAGTACAGATCATGATCCTTGGCCTCGAAACCGTCGTAAACGAGCGAGGAAGAACCCAAGTCCATTTCACGCGGCGGGTTCAGCAACGAGTCCTCAGGTCCGGATCGAAACTTGCCGCCCCACGTCACCAGCCCCGCTGTTAGCAGGAAAGCCCCGAAGAATCCAAGCAAAGGAACGAAGACTGGAGTCTTTCTAGAATTGAAAATAGATGAATGCCGTTCCCTGCGCATAAGCTGTTAGGATAAAGACCATCATTACGCCTGCCCAGCATGCTTTCTCAGTCTGGGTTGCTGGCTGTATTCTGCCGCTCACTTCAAACAATCGTCGCAAGTGCAGACCAAGGATTGGTAGAAGAAAGATCAGTCCCTGCTGTAGCTCCAGTAATCCACTTAATCCCCAACCGTCGCGAACACCGCTTTGAACCATTCCGATCAATTGCATCGACGATTCCATCCGAAAAATCATCCACGCTGTAAACACGAACGTTTGTGTGACCAAATACCATCCAATCCGCTTCCCTAACCCAGCCCCGGAATGATTAACCCTAATCCCCAAGGCTTTCTCGATCAAAAGCCCGAATCCATGCACTACACCCCAGAGAATAAAGGGCATCCCCGCTCCGTGCCAGATACCACCAAGCAACATCACCAAAAAGACATTGCGCATCGTGGCAAGATTGCCATTGCGGTTTCCTCCCAGCGGAACATACAGGTAATCTCTCAACCAGGTGGAAAGACTAATGTGCCATCGCCGCCAAAACTCCTGCAAGGAACTCGCAATGTAGGGAGCATCAAAATTAAGCGGCAATCGAAAACCCAGCAGATAAGCCAGCCCTCTGGCAATCATCGAATACCCCGCGAAGTCGGCGAAGATTTGCCCACCAAAAAGAAGGGTCAGGCCTCCAATGCCCAACAGACCATTGACAATAGATCGCTCGCCCCAATGGCCATCGACGATATTCGCGAGTCCATCGGCGATGACGAGCTTGAAAAAGAAGCCCGAAATGAGCTGAAAACACGCTTCCGAGACAAGCGGCCACGAGAGACGGCGACGGCGATTCCACTGATAAAAGAAGTCCTTCGCTCGAACAATCGGCCCGGCCACTAGTTGTGGGAAAAAGCTCACGTATAAGAGAAACTCCGAAAAAGAGGAACGATGCTTAAGCTCACCTCGATAGACATCAATGACGTAGCTCAACGATTGAAACGTGTAGAAAGAAATCCCGATCGGGAGCGCAAGATCAACACCCCAATTCGGGCTACCAATTCCCAGCGTCGACACCGCGAACCCGACACTACGAAGGCAAAAATCTAGGTACTTAAAGACACCAAGGGTCCCCAAGCTTCCTATCAATGCCAAACGCACCCATCGCTTTTTCCGAGCTGGGTCCAATCCGGCCGCCCCAAGCCTCGCTGCGACAAAATAATTCAACCACGAAACCCCCACGAGCAAGACGAGATAAATTGGGATGTGCCAGGAATAGAAGACAAGGCTGGCACTGAGCAGGAATAGAAAATAGGCGGAACCACGTTTGTCGCGCCCCAGGGTCAATCGCCCCAGGAGAACGACTAAAAAAAGGAAGGCGAAACTGATGGAGGCAAAACTCATCTACCGACCGAAACCGTGATAAAGGCTAATCGCATCGATCCAGGACAACCAGCATCCAAAAATCTCGGCGGGCCCATGCTCTCCCCCTAAGGCAGTGATATCCCCACTTGATTCTGCCTAGAGATGGACCGATGGCCTCCGTATCCTCTGGCTCGTCAAGTGGCCTGAGCACCTGCCGGTACACCTTTTTGACGAATTTGGCCACAACATCCTCCCGGCCCTGCTCTCGCAGGCGCGCGTCCCAACTCCCGACTCGCCGAATAAACCGAGCAGCAGGATCAATTGCTTTTCCTGGATCCAATTCTCCAAATTGAGCTCGCCCCCTGAGATTTCCCAAGGGTGTCGAATCGCCTTCTTCATTATTGAATAACTGCACCAATCGCTGGTAGGTCATCGGCGGATAGGCCACGTGATTGAGCGAGTATCCAAGCTTCGCCCCCAAGCACTCAAATGCCTTTCGAGACCACATCGTCACGTGGTGAGGGGGCCAGGCCAGCGGATCAGTCACATGGGCCAAGAGCGTCTCATGGCTCGGAACAGCGATGATGAGCCGTTTGGGTTGAAATTCAGTCACGTAGTGACGTACGAACTCGAGCGGCTCCGGCACATGTTCCAACACCTGGAGCATGACCAATGCATCGGGATTCTTGAGCCGCACTTTTGGCGAGTCAGGAAGGCCTACAATGAGTCCCTTTGCTGTCGCCGTTTCGAGAGCTTTCGTGTTGGTATCGATACCTTTACCAGAAACACCGATTGCAGCCGCCATTTCCAGGAATATCCCATCACCACAACCCGCCTCGATGAAGGTCCTGACACCCAAATCCCGCAGTATCCTGCAGGCGTAGTGCTTATCCCAAGTCGACGCGGTATAGTACCACGGATAGGTCGCCGCCATGAGCTGATAGAACTCCTCGCCAGCGATCGGTGCCGGACTAAACCATCTTAGGTCCGACTCGGGCGAAGTATACTCCTGAATCTCGTCCTGAAAATAAGTCTCAACGATACCGGTAGGCAAAGCATGGCCAAAATGCCGTCGATACGAAGCGGCCAATTCTGCCCCTTCTCGGCATCTCAACCGCTGCCCTTCAGAGCCCGTCACCGGACAGCGAACAGATCGGCGAACCTCAATGTTGCTCGGACTCATCCTCTCCATCTGCACCCGCGTCTCTGATCACTTTGTAGAGAGCCGCCTTGCGATTCCGCCCCCAATACTTTCGTTGAATTTTTCGTTCTTCAACGAGTGAAAACACTGCCGGATGAGTATTCACGATGTTCTCAAGCTGCAGGTTATGATCCATGATTTTTGATGTTTGCATGGATGCATCCACGACCACCCAATCAATCTCATCCTCCTTAACAAACTGCACGAGGGCGGCCGCGTTCGTATGGGCCAATGAATACCCACGCCCCATCCAATCGCTCGATGACAAGACCTTGCTCCCTCTCAACACTCGATGCCTCGGCCGTTCATCAATCATTGCAACGGCAGCAACAACAGCTCCTTCCCCGCGAGAATCGGAAGAAATCAAAATCTTCTTCCCCTCAGAATCACTCTTCAGCCCCATCGCATCTACGAAGCTTTGAAAGCCCTGAAACCTCTTCGCAGGAATATCAAAAACCTCTACCCCATGGCCAACGACAAGAAGCACCATCACAAGATGCGTCTTCCATTTCTCAGCCCATCGCTCATTCAACAAGCGATGAAAGTGCCCAAGACCGATTGCCATAAAGAACAATGAGGGCGCGACAGCCGGCACAAGATACCTCTGTTCGAAGCCAACAGGGATTAGAATATAAGTCAAAATCAGACCAATCGGTAGCGCCAACATGACAGCGCTCAACTCCGGAATACACCCCGCAGCGACACGTCCCTTGAGCGAACGACGCAGCCCGAATCCCAGGAGGACCACTAAGACAAGCCCAAATGTGCGATACATCTGTTTAGCGAAATACGGCAATGCCTCCGCCACGTATTTCGGTGACCACTCCTGAACCATCCCCTCTTCAGTGATCTTGTAGGTTAACAACATCCACGGAAGGCAGATGACTAAGACGGGAAGGACAGCCACCCAGAACGACTTCGCCCTAAAGAGTTCATATCGGCGGCTCAAGATCAGAGAGATAGGAGGAACGAAGGCCAGCATCAGTCCAGACCCCTTGACCATGATCGACATGGCCGCGAGACAACCAAACAGAAAAGACGACCATATACTTGGCCGCTGGAGATACCAGGCAAAGGCCAGACACGAAAGCAGGCAGAACAGTCCTAGCAGAAGATCGGACATTACCATCCCGGAATAACGCTGAATCAAGGGAAGCGAACAAAAAACGATTCCGGCGCCAAGACTAACAATCCGCCCCCCTCCCCCAATGTAGACGACAAACGCCAACAGGGCCGCGATCCCGCCACACACAAAACATTGAAAAGATAAGACGGACGCTACCGACCCAGATGAAACGAAAAACCAAAGTGCCTCAAACAAGTAAAAGCCAGGAGGAAAGTGGCCGATCGCTACCTTAGGATAGAAGTCGTAGTAGGTTTCTGCAAAAGCCAATGGATGTTCACCAAGATGCCCACTCAAATAGTCATAGACCATTAGGCCTGACACATAGTGAGATGCCTCATCAGGGTGCCCACCAAACTCGCAGTCGAGTGCATCCCCTTGCATCAAGAGTCCGTAGGACACCCCCCAGAACAGCAATGCTAGAAGAGCAAGTATACCTATCTGCTGCGCACGAGAGCTTCTGTTGGCAGGTCTTTGATCCATGATTTAAGGTGCGATCACTGGTCATCAACGGAGCAAAAGCGAACTTCCCCCGCACACTCGACCCGCTTCGTTTCCCAACGCTATCCCTCAATTATATGCATCAGCGGTCCCCAATGCTATTTTCTCAAGTGATGTTTAACCTCGCTCTTCTTGAACACGTGGATCCCGAGCAAACCGATCGCCAAAATCCCAGGAACGCTCAAAGAATGGATCAGGAACAGCAAGTAATTGATGAGATTAAGATCGCGAAAGGAAGCGCTCGCCCATTGCCAGAACATTCCTCCCACGACAACGGTACCTGCAAAGCCGAGGCCGACCAAGATAAAGAACAATAGGTCCTCTTCCAATTGAAGAACTTCCCGAGTGAAAGGAAGCGGAACGGCGTCACATCCCAGATAGAGATACCAACTGAACAAATAAAACTGCGCTCCGCCTAAACCAGCGAGAAGAAGCAGTGCCTGTGAATGGAGATCGAATAGATTCAGAGGACCAATAGCAGTTGGCCCCATCAAGAAAGCCAAACACTGCAACAGCGTGCTACCGACCAGCAAGACCAACCCGGTGACCTCAAACAGTTCTGGCCGCTCTGAAAAGATGAAAAGAAGATTTCGCATCCCGTCCCTCCAGGTGCGCAGGTGCGCCACACGGTCCTTTGGACCACAGCGGAGTCCGGAACGAATTTCGACGATCTTTGCCTTAGCCTTTAAAGCCTTGATGAGGAGCTCTCCGATAAACTCCATGCCATCCGCTCGCACATTCCACCGATCGTATGACGACTTCTTAAGACATCGAAACCCCGAGTTAGAATCTGAGAAATGACCACCGAAAAAGAGATTGATCAACATCGTGATGACCGGCGTTCCCAGATAACGATGGAGAAAAGGCATCGCCCCGGGCTCTATATCTCCACGAAGTCGCGAAGCACTGGTCATATCGGCTCCCTCACGCACAGCCGTCTGATAGAGCTCGAGAACATTTTCAACCAAGTAAGTACTGTCGGCATCAGCAAAAGCCACATACTCACCACGAGCTGAGCCGATCCCACCTTGCAACGCGGCTCCATAGCCTCGGCGCTCGACATGCTCCACCCGGGCATTCAACGATTCCGCAATCTCGATAGATCGGTCCGTGCTCCCATTATCGGCAACAATGATTTCGTAACGGACTCCCGAATTCTCCAGCGCCCCATGCACCCATTTGATACACTGCCCCAGTGTGGCTTCTTCGTTTAGGCAGGGAAACACGAATGAAAGCTCAACTTCCTCATCTGCCTGATCCCTTGGCTCTTGTACACTCATGTCGAATTCTTCAGCGGAAATTTTAGCCAAAAACTATGCTCCAAAACCCGTCCATGAAAGTAAAATAGCTCAGCAATTCTGATTCTCGTCGCGAAATCAGCCAAATTCACCCCTTAGAGCCCTCCGTAGGGCCTAATCCATTAGGCGACAGGCGACGTAGACGGCCCGATGTTGCGATGGACGATCAGATTCGACCTCCATCGCCAAAGGGATCACGCCCTGGCCAGCAAAAACGTGATCGATGCGAAGCCAGGGGCGAAATAGAGCAAGAGGGTTTCTTGTCTTACCCGGAAACGTAAACCCAAAACCAGATCCTGACGCGACATGAGCATCCTTGAATGCGCCTGCCAAGAGCCGGTACAAGTGTCCCTGGCCCGGAACATTGAAGTCACCACATAAGATGACAGGCAACTCTTCCGCCTGCGCTTGAGCAATGAGTTCTTGCACCAGAAGGATCTGGCCGTCAAAAAAATCGCGATTCTGACGTCTCACCAAACTTCCGTATCCCCCCGAAACACCCAGTACGGCCGCAAACATTCCTTTCCCTTTAACCCCACTCATGATGAACCGCCGAGTCGGAAAGTGAACATTGTAGATCACGACCCGTTTCCCCGAATCCAACTCTATCACATAACGTGCAGCAATGGGATCCACTCCCCAACGCGGATTTTCAAGATGCCCGGCTTCCAGAATGGGGCGCTTCGCAACCACAGCAAACTCTCCGTGTGAGCGCCAATGTAAACCGGCGTATTTTTCCCGGTAGTATCTCGGAGGGCCCGCCTCCTGAAACAACAGGATGTCAGGATCTTTTCCGGCGGCAAATGCATCAACCGTCGTCCGCGCGTTATTTCCCACGTTATTCGACACGATCGTGAGATCAGGCTTCTCATTGGAAAACGGCGCTTCTCCAATTTGAAACCCCATGTAGAAATAGACAACAGCAGCACCGTAGCACACCCACAAGATCGATACGCGAGCGCAGAATAGAAGGCAGAAGGGAAGAAAAAGAAACATCGGGAGAAGCCAAAACAAACCTGGAAGATAGAGCGATATCGCCAGCACCCAATGTCGCTCACCCAGGAAAGCAACGAGAACGAGACAAAAAGTCAGAAAAACAATCATGGCCACGCTACTGACGGCAACAACATCACCGAGCAACCGGTGCGCCCGGCGCAGCCCTTCACTGAGAGTCAATCCTCGCCAACTCTCGAGCCAACGCGAAACGCCACCAAATGTGTCTCTCCTGAACATTTTCTCCAAGCTACATGCCACTCGGTGGCGAGGATTCCAAAGCATTCGGCAAGAGTCTTCGAGAGATCAAGAGTCCCACTGAATCAAAAATACGAACGTTCTTACTCTGCGACTGAATTCTTACCGGCAATGGTTTTTCGAAGGAAAGCTCAAGCTGTCCGGAAGGAGCCAGATACGAATGGTTTTCAAAAGTATGGGTATCGACCACTTGATCCCCAAGACAAATTTCAACCCGCCAAGCGCTGATGTCCAACACATCCTGAGCTCCATTCCTAAAAACAGCTCTCAAGCCGTCTTCCTCATCACTCACAGATTCAAGCAACAGTCTGCCACCGGTCTTTTTTCCGACCGGTGGTTTGTTGCGGGCCCCAACTGATGCTCTCGTAGAAAGCGCCCATTTCTCGGCACTCACACGAACCAGAGAGCGATCCTCCAATTGAGGCCCAAACGCCAAGCTATCGATCAGTCTTTGTTCTCGGTCAAAGAGAAAGACACGATCGCCCTCATCCCGCAATGACACACCGAGATTCATTCGCGATTGAAAGCTCAGCGACGCAGCTTCATCACCGTTACAGCGAATGAATAGATAAGACTTTGGAAGAAGCCGTGCCCCAGCGGGAAACAGCCACTCGCCCGGCACCGGACTCCCGACACTCAGACTCATCCCACCCAACAGAATCTGCCGTTCGCTCGCATTGTGCAGCTCAATCCAATCCCCCTTACCGCGATAGCTCGACTGGTTGATCGCCACGACCTCGCTCAGACTGAGCGGATTCGCACGTCCGGCTGGCACACTCAAGAAATTGGCTGCCCCCAATGTGGCGTTCTCACCGAAATAGACAGCCCCTCCCTCCCCATTAGGCCAGCGGCCTATGCTTCCGGACAGATTCAATTCGTGAGTAGATAGACCGAGAGAATCCACTGTTTGGCCACCAACTTGGAGTTCGATCTGAGTCATGGGCTTGCCATCAGATATTGCATTCGAAACCCATGCCGGGATCGGGACAATGGAATAGCCTTTGGATGGCACCATGATTGGTTCCGAGACAGTCCACTGGTAGTCAGCCAAGAGAAGCTTGGGGCGATTTTTTAAATGAACCAAGCCAACACCCGGGTTATAAATCTCGATCCAAGCTCCCTTCCGAACGCCATTAGCCATGCTCAGTTCGTTTAGAACGACCGCATCCTCCCCCGCAGTCGGAGGAGCGGAATGCCCGACAACCTTCCATCCATCCAAGGGTTTTGCCCTCTCAATCTCCACGGCGTTGCTCGGCAGAACCAATTCCAAACTATCCAACCAATCCCCTCGCTTGTTCTGAAGACAAACTTTGAGAGGCCAGCGCAAGCCCTCCTTTCCAAGCGTGAACTCCACCGTAGTCGCCTTCTTTGCGGACGAAGCAATCTCTCTTGTGAGGGCAACCCCATCGGCGAGAACGACAACAAATCCTCCTTCTTCACCAAGCGACTCCTGTCCAACAACGCTAAGGATAAGGCGTCCATCCCCCCCCTCCCATCGAACGCTACGAAGGTGGACCTGTTCCAACCCCGAATTGTCAGAGGAAAACGGACGATGGATATTCCACAAGCTCTGCCCCGAACCACTCGCGGTTCGCCGGAGAAGTAGGTTTTCGCTGTCCCAAGAATGAAAAGACTCGATCACCCAACGAGCATCCACCGTATCAACCCGACTTTGATCCCACCAAAGCTCGAGCTCTTCAAGCTCGGCAAGTTTATGGAGAAGGATCCCCTGCACGTTGGCGCCTGGTTGGCGTCGCCGAAAACGTGCCAGCCCACCTGCACTAACCATAAAGGCCGAATCACCAGGATCCAAGACCCCACTCAGCGGAACGCCTTCGAGCTGTTGAACAAAGGTCACACGATCCAAGTCAATTGGATGCGCCCCTCTATTCTCGAGCTTCACATACTCCAATTCAGCATCCGGACCGGCTCCAGAAAAGAGTTCACTCACCACGAACTGAGGCGACTGCTTTTTCCTCGGCAACACGTCAAAGGGCGCACTCCATCGCTCTCCATTCCTTTTTCTTCCTCGCGCCGCCTTGCGCCCTGGCGACAATTTTTCAGAGCCCCATGTCTCTGCCTCCGCCTTCGGCTCACCCCGAAAGTGACGATGCCCAACCAGCTCGGCATCCACAAAAAACGAGGGTCCATTAAGCATCGAATTCACGGCATGGATACCCAGAACGTTGCGTCCAGCTCTCAGGTCTTTCTTAAATGGCGTCAAATCATACTCATAGAATCTCCAACCCGTGCCCCGAACATCGAAGGACGCCCGCGAATTCCATGTGACTTCGGGCGGCACGTTATGACGCCGAACCTCTTTTCCATTCAAGAATGCTACAAATCCGTCGTTCACGCGGCAGCGCAGCGTCAATCGATCCACTGACTGCAACGCTGCCAAGGCGACCGTGAACGGGATCCTGACATAAGCTCCTGAACTTCGGTTGTAGATCAACTCAAAGAATCGAGACTGCAAGGTTTCACCACTGAGCCCATCCCTATCGAAACCAAACAACCCCGAGACCTTGAACCAATCGCCATCGTCGAATTCGACCCTGTTCCAAACCTCTGCATCACGATTACTCGTTGGAATCCAGACACGCTTCTCAGTTCCAGGCGGGATCAGCCAAGAATCTCTATCGAAGTCAACGGATTCGGACTCAGCCAATACGAAGTCCCAATCCTCAACCACGGGACGTTCAGTCACTTCACCTTCATTCACTTCAGCGGGCAGCTCCTCCATTCGAGGCAACCCCGACTCTTGGAGATAGCCCCAAAGCGCCTCCGCCCGCTGAGAAATCTGTTCCGCCCTCGAAAAGCGAGCCAGGCGTGACGAGCCTCCACGAGTGATCCGAGAAACGATTTCCGCACTCCCGATTATTTCTTCAACGAGTTTCGAGCGATTGGTTTTGAAGAGCGCGTACCCACGCTCAGAAACCATTCGTCTAAATCGGGCCGATCGCAGGAGGGAGTCATAGATCAATCCTGAGCTTGACCGACGAGTCAGCTGCGCGTCAAAGTCACCTCGATCCCACAGAGATCCCGCACCTCCCATATCGGTGAATCGGAAAGACCATCGCCCGTCCTTCGGGTTTTGGACAACTTCCTCACCCTTCAAGGGCCAGGACTTATCCCCCCAAAACAAAGCAAAGAGGCAATAGTCGATAAACGACGTTAGATCGAGCCGCACCGCGACGCTCTCCAGGTCGTCAGAGAGGTCGAATCGCATGGCGCGAAGCTCACGAAAAAGATCCTGCCAATCCTCAGCATTGCCCGAAATGGAGAGCTCTCCGGAAGGAAAGGAAATGCGCTCTCTCCAGTTTGGTATTGCGGGGATCAAGCGATACAGTCCAGCCTTCTTTCCGTTAACGAGCAAATTCACGAATGACAGTTTCGATTCGCGCTTTCTCTCAAACCCCGAGACGCGGTCAACAATCCAATCGACTGATTCAGATCTGTCACTCCCTTCTGCTGGGATCAGCCAGAACTCACAACGACCTCCCGACTCAACTAGGCCAAGCTCCAAGGGAAGAGCGCTCAGGTGTTTTTCAGACGTTTGATGCACACTTAATTTGAATCCTCGCCCTTTAACGCGGTCACTTAGCAGACCTGCTGAAAGGCTGGATATCAAACCGAGCCCTTTTCCAATCTCACGTTCATCCCTCCAGAACTCAACACTTGTGCCCACAGGTTTCGGCGACGCGATCTGGCCCACCTTGGGGTCCGCCGCAGAGCTCTTAGCGACGGAAATGGCAATCGTATATTCCGCTCGAAACGAGCTCTTATCTCTGAGCGAGTACGTGAGACTTGCAACCGGAGAAACAAGCCCCTTCCGCTTGGTCACCGATTTTACAATCGTTCCCCTTTCAATTGGTATCGGCTCCTCGTAGCGAGTCGCAACCCCATCCCACGGAGAGGTTCCGTCAATCGTGTAATAGATTTCGTCATCCGAACCTAACGATGAGAGCTCCAGAGCAAAGGGCCGTGAATAGTTCCCCGGAGGACGATTGGGCATGGGCGATTCAGGAAGGCGATTGAGCACGGACCCCTTGTCCTGCTGATTCGGTCCAGCGATTCGGAATCCCCAATCCTCTCCCTCCCGAACCATAGCTTGGTTCAGTCCAGCGGGAGAGAACTCATAGGCAACCCGATCAATCTCTCGCCTTGGTAGATTCGAGTTGAAGAGGCCCACTGTGCCGATCGAAGCCTCTGGATAAGGATTCGATTCCCCGAAGAGACCATCAAATGAATCTAAATCGATGCCGACGGTTTCACCGGAAGCGAGCTCTTTCTCCGGCAGAGAAATCCTCGTTCGGTCATTCACTCCGAATCGCAGCTGCCATCCGGTCGTTCGGACCCGTTTCGTGCCCACATTCTTCAACGAGACAAGTTGAGTGGGAAGCTTAGCCCCCTCGGGATACGAGTCGACGGCTCTCAATCGCAACGCATGAATCTTCAGCTGCTCAGAGCCTGCAGGATTAACAGAATACCGCCATGAAGATGAAAGCTCAACCGCCCGCCCGCTGAGGGTTTGAATTTCTTCGAGAGCCCCCAAAGTCAACTCAACCGGCCCCGAATCAGTCTGCGGAAAAAGGATATCGTAAGGGCCAGCCCCTTCCCCAACAACTCGCAAAGCCTCTCGACCGTTGCTCGTGAACCCCGCTCTCTCAACCCCCTCTACAGGTTCAAGAAATTGGAGACGCACTCGGCTAAAGCGAGTGACTTCGGATCCCGGAGCGGGTGATATTGATACGATACTTGAACCGGAAGAATCGCCTTCTTCGCTTCTCAAAACCGATTCACTGGATTCATCAAGGGATGTCTCCCTCGGAATCCGATCTACACCGCCGCCATCTCGTCCAACGAACCACAAGAAGAGAACAAACCCAAGACACATCAGCCCCCCTAGCAAGGAGCCTTGAACTACATTCCTTCGGTATCTGGGGCTAAAAAACACAATCGAGTGATCGTCACAGACTCAGCTACTCGCGTCCTCGCTTGCGAGCAGCAGTTCGAAGCGCCTCAAGCAACCCAGCCTTTCGAATTGGCTTGCTGAGGTAATCGTCCATGCCTGAATCCAAACATTTTTCGCGATCGCCTCGCATCGCATTCGCCGTCATCGCAATGATCTGAATCGCTCGCTCACTACCACCAATCCCCTTCTCGGCCTCCCCGGATCGAATTCTGCGAGTCGCATCAAAACCATCCATTTCTGGCATTTGACAGTCCATCAGAATGACATCGTAATCGTGGGAACCCACAGCATCCAAAACCTCAAGCCCATTGGCTGCGACGTCCGCAGAACAACCCATCTTCTCCAGCATGAGAAGCGCAAGTTTTTGATTAATTGGATTGTCCTCAGCAACCAGAATACTCAGCTTGGGGGCCTCGTCAGCGCGACTTGCGTCCACCTCTACCGGCGGTGCAACCGGAGCCTTTTTGACTGGCCTTTCCTCAACTTGTTCAACCGGCCCTCCAAAAGCCGTTTCAACCAAGCAATCATAAAGTACTGACTGACGATAAGGCTTAAATAAGCAAGCGGCGATCCCCATGCTCTTTTGAATTTGCTTGGAAACTCGCTCACCCGAGGAAGTGATAATGATCACCTTCAAATCGGAGAGTTGAGAATTCTTTCGGATCGACCTCACGAACTCGAGGCCATCCATACCAGGCATTTGCATGTCAACGATCGCCACTCCGTAGGGCTGTTGCCTCTCACTCGCTTTTTCAACCAATTTTAGCCCATCAAATCCATCCTGTGCAGCGTCATGCGTCACTCCCCAACTCGCTAGCTGATAGGAGAGGATTTTTCGATTCGTGGCATTGTCATCGACCACGATCATTCGGCATTCAGACAGGCACGCTTTCCCTGAGGGAGCGGTCTTTGTTGTGGTCTGCACCCTCGCCTGCTTAGGCAGATGCATTGTGAACCAAAAACTAGACCCATGTCCTTGCTCACTCTCGACTCCGATCTCACCACTCATTCGTCGAATCAGCTGTTTACAGATCGCTAACCCCAATCCCGTCCCCCCAAATCGCCGCGTCGTAGAAGCATCAGCCTGCGAAAAAGGTTCGAACAGTTTCTTCTGAACTTCTGGGGAAATCCCGATGCCAGAGTCCTTGACTTCGATCTTAATGACAGCTTCGCTTTCTCCTTCTTCAAGGCAACTTGCCTGCACAAGCACCTGCCCCTCTGAGGTAAACTTCAGACCGTTGTCCACCAAATTGACGATCACTTGTCGGATTCTGACCGGATCCCCTTGGACGAGGGTTGGAACGTCGGCGGGTATGAACAAGTTAAGATCAACACCCTTCTTCCGTGCTTTCTCGCCCAAGAGCTCTACAGAACTCTCCACGACCTCTCGTAGGTCCACATCAAGTATCTCGAACTCAAGTTGGCCGGCTTCAATTTTCGTAAAATCCAGAATATCATTGATGATACTGAGCAAAGAATCAGCACTCGCTTGAACTGTCTTGGCGAAATCTTTCTGCTCGGCAGTCAGTTGAGTCTCGCAGAGGAGATTCGTCATTCCAATGACTCCATTCATTGGGGTCCGAATCTCATGACTCATCGTCGCTAAAAACTCACTTTTGGCCCGGTTGGCAGCTTCCGCCTCAAAGGTCAATTGCTTGGCACGCACCACCGACTCGCGAAGTTTATCCTCGATTCTCTTTCGTTCCTGATTTTCCTCCTGCAGAGCCCGTGTTCGCTCTCGAACCCGATCCTCGAGGGCATCATTGACCTCTCGGAGGGTAGAATCTCGCATTTCAATCTCCGCGAGCATTGCATTGAAATCATCGACCAGCCCTCCCAATTCATCCTCATTCTCTTTTTCAACCCGTACGGAATAGTCTTTCTTACGCGCAACGGCTCTCGCAGATTCAACCAATTGTGTGATGGGTCTCGAAACAACTCCCTGAACACCAAACCCAACGACCATCGCGGCAATGCCTGCAACCAGAACAACCAAACTCAGGATTAAAATGTATTGAATCAGCCGGTTGCGCAGATCCGTAAGGCTCGCTCTGAGAAAAACAAACCCGATGACTTCTTCGTCATCCATTTTCACAGGCGTGAGTAACTCAATTAAACCTTCGCCAAGCCGCGCATCCCCGAATGGAATATCAGGAACGGTTTGCGACTCACTGGAATCAGACGGGTAAGAGGCGAACAGGTTGCCATCCTGACTGTAAATGGCGGCCGAAACCACCTGGGGCACAGCCTCCAATGAACTAAGCACTTCTTGAGCGTCCATTTCACTCTTAAAACTCAGTGCACCCGTCGAATTCGCACCAACCACCTCTGAAATCGTCAGCATCCTTGCCACCAAGCCATCCCGAAACGTATACATTTCGAACGCCAGCACGCTGATGGCAGCTAGCATCAACGAAACAAAGCTCGTGAACACCATAAGCAGCGTGAGCTTTTTTCGAATTGAGAACTGGCTAAACTTGATCATTGAGTGAAGTGTCCCTCTAGCATGAAATCTAGCGGGCTAGAATCCTCATGAGTTTGGAGCTGATCTTCAAACCAGCTCGCTCCAGAGTTTCACGATGGGAGGCAAGACGAATCTTGCCAACTCTGGAGACGACGATACTCACCATTCCCCCAGCCTTCAAGAACGCTTCACTCTCCCCAAGTGTCAGTAGATCTTTCCTCAGGTCCCCCTTAATGAAATTGGAAATTGTGCGCCGATTTGTCCCCGGAACAAAAACAACACGCGCTTCTCCAATATCCGCAGACTCCTCAATCCGCCGGATTGAGATCTTGAGTCCTTTGATTTCACGTCCACGGACGACTTTGCTCAATACTCTTACGAAACCCTCGTCTTCGAGAACGGCAATTTCAAACTGCTTATCCCCCGACTTGACATCCCAATCCACAAACTGAACGATTCGGAAGACAAACTCAGCTTTCGCTTCCGCAGCGCTGACTGCCCCACGGGCTTCGTAACCGACCGGGAGCAACAGTAGACTCAAAAGCCAGATCGAACCAATCGGGAGCGCGCTGGCCCCTCGATCCATCCTTGATGACTGAGATTTCAAGCGACTTATCATCGACTCAAGGGCTTTTGCAGTCTCCTAGAATCGTACGACGACTTTAGCGTACGCGCTATGCTGCACCTCAGCTTGCTCTACAAAAAAAAAGGTCGGGGAAAACTCAGGATGCCGATCATCAAACAGATTCTTCCCTCCGACCGATATCGATACATGCTCATTCACGTGCCACCCAAGTCTGACGTCCGTCGCAAAGTATCCGGGAATTCCAAGGTCCGATAAGGCATCAACATACCGGGCCCCTACATCGAATTCGAATCCTCCCGGAAGGTCCATGTAGGACCATAACGACACGGTATGATGCGGGCTTGAACCCTCCACATCCTGTGAGGTGAAGTCAGTACTACCCGGATCTATGTCCGTCTCCAGATTAAGATAGCTATAGCTGGGACGCAGGCGCCACCAGTCATTCACTTTCCAATTCAACGCCAGTTCAACGCCATAGGACTCTCCGTCCATTCGGTTAGCCGCGGTCACGGGAACGACCGGCAAACCGCCTCCAAACACAGGAAAGCCCAGTTCCCGAGTTTGGAGTCCGTCATAATCGTTGTAAAAAGTAGCAATGTCCCACCAAGATTTTTCGTTCACCTGCATTCTGTAGCCAATTTCATATGCGAGCAGATCCTCTGCATCATAGGTGTCAGCTCCTTGAAAACTAATCACACCTGGAAGAGCCGGTACGAATTGAGAAAATTGAAGCGCCCTTTCTGCCCGAGACGGGATTCTAACCGCACGAGACACAGCTCCCCAGAGGGTATGTTTCTCGCGTGGGTTCCACCGGAGGCGAATCGAGGGTTGGATCTCAGTTCCCGTGTAGTCATTATTCTCAAACTTCGAACCGAGCGTCAGTTTGAGTTCATCCTCCAGAATATCCCATTCTCCCTGCACGTAACCACTCCGCAACTCCAAGCGCTCTTCAGCTGGAGTCAGCCCCTCGGGGGTTGGCAATGCGGTCAAACCGACTGGTCCAAACAACTCATCCTCCGAACTTCGATAGTTCCCGCCGACAACGAGCTCAAATGCCTCGCCAAGGGGAAACCGCTGCTGAACATCAATATCGAAGGTTCTTCGATCCTCACTGATGAAATCGCTGTTGCGGTGCGTACGGTCGTAAAAGACTTGCAAGGATAAGGGTGCTTCGTCAGAGAAATAGTGAGTCCACCGGCCGAGCAGGTTTCCCCCTCCGATATTTGGCGTCCGCACAATCGTGCCCATGAATGGGGGCGTTGGGACGAAGGCATCTGCACGAAAGCTACTTGCTCCACCGTAGATATCCCCCTGAAACGTGAATTCATTCTGAGCGTCCGGTTCCCAATCAAGCCGGAATCCTCCCTGCCCCAACTCGTAGCGGTCAGAGGAATCACTTCCATCAGCCAGCGCAAAGGAATCTCGCTCTTGATACTGTCCGTAAAAGCGGAGATACAGATCTTCCTTCAACTTGATGCCATATCGAAACCCCGCACTTCCCAGGATTTCAGTTCCCATAGTCGCGAAGGCTAAAATCCCTTCAGTCTCTTCGGCGCTCTTTGTAATCACATTGATCACTCCGTTGACCGCATTAGCCCCCCACATCGTCGCCCCAGGTCCTCTAACGATTTCGATCCGGTCTATATCCTCCATGAAAGTCTCCTGAGCATCCCAAAAGACTCCAGAGAACAAGGGAGTGTAAACAGGGCGTCCGTCAATCATCACCAGTAGTTTATTGGCAAATATATCTGTGAAGCCTCGAGCAGATATCCCCCAATTCCCAGAATCAATCGCGGCCACCTGCATACCAGGGGCGAGACGGATTGCTTCCGACAGATTCATGGCACCGGAGCGTCGGATATCTTCCTGCGTGACGACCGAAACGGCAGCAGCGCTATCGGATATCGACTCCTCCTTCTTCGATACTGACGTAACCTGAATGTCTAGCAACTCCTCAAAGGAAAGCGACCGGAGGTCCAAGTTGGACTCCCCGCTCGAGTCTTCAGTCTTCCCTTCCGGAATCCCTGCCACAAACAGAAACGCCAACAGAGAAAATGCGCGCTTCAAGAAATTGTTCTGCATAAATACAACACGGATGCTTCCGTTTCCAATCGACCGTGAGACCGTCTTGTTTTCCAAAAACGCGACCTTGTCAAGCAAAACGCCGTGGCTCTCAAAACCACGGCGCCTGCAAACTCTAGGTATGACGTTTGAAGCCTAACGCTGAACTCTGAGAGAAGAGCTACGTCTCGACATCCAAAGAACGTCTCGATTGTTCGGGCTCGCAACATTCAGTGGAATCTTAGTTCCATATTTTGCTGCGACCACCGTTCGTGGATCGACCCACTTCTTGATCTCCGAGTGGCCGTCAGCAAACGAAAAACCACACGCTCCGTTGTGATAGCTCGCAGGAAAATCAATAATCCTTGCCTGCCCGAGATCTTGCTCATTTCTCATTTGAACGGCAAACGCCGCGTCGTTGATGCTTCCGGGGTGTTCATCGATCAACACCCACATCATGGACGGACTAGGGTCAATAATCGATTGTTCCTTGTCGTAGGTTCTGAATTTCGGAGCGGGCAACCAACTGCCATTGTCAAAGCTTTGACTCATTGAGTTACTCCTGACCCGTGGCAAAACTCGGCCTTCAGGTCCTCTCACAGTCGCCTTGTCAGCCGGGCACTTCCACACGGACGCTTCATTCCCTGCATAATTGAAGAGAGGGCTTTTCGCGACATGGAGGTTCGGATCCCAGTTTGCCGCCGCTCCACTGTAATCGAGACTCCCTTCCGTCCAACTCGGGCGGCCGCGAACGGTTCCCAAAGAAGAAACTAGCCAACCTTCATGATCGTCCGCGTAAAACTTCCAAGCCAACATGAGGGTGCGGAGGTTGTTGAGACAGGAGATCCCCTGAGCTTTAGCTTTCGCTTTCCCTAAAGCAGGCAAGAGCATCCCAGCCAAGATTGCGATAATGGCGATAACAACCAACAACTCGATCAGCGTAAAGCCACGAGATTTCAGCGACCGGTTCGATTTCATAGCTTCCGGCATCATTCCCCGTTTCTCACCGAAGATCAATCTTGAAATTACGGTCTCACTCATGGGCGTGATGGGCTTCGTGTTGCGGCGCCAACCTAAAAAATCGCATTTCGTCTGATAGTTCGACGAAACCTCAAAGACTGCCTTCGATAAGTCGAGACCATCGTGAACATGATCGGTATGCCCGTCATCTTCACGGGCCGAAAGCGCAAGAGCTCCACCTTCCGCACTGATGACCAACGAATAGTCTCCATCCTGCAGGACTGAAACTGGAATACCATCTCCAGCAACAAATTGAATTTCGATCACATCAGATGACTCATGCAAAGGCCCACCATCAGGGCCATTGACGGACTCGTCGTGCAAACGCAAGCTGACCCGATAGATGCCCGGACTCGAAGCTGAGAGCCGCCTTCCGTGGACATGGCCATAGGGATCCGCTCCAGACAAGCCGTCATTCTGGCTCAAGGGGAAACGACCGCCACCTTGCTCGCCAGAGCCCAAGGAGAGCGTTGGTTCCGAAGCCCCCGCCTCCCAAAAGCCAAAACGCCCCTCCGGAGGGCCCAGTGCCCGCCGACCATGACAGTCAAGCAAACCACCAGAATCGTTTTACCAACAAGGCTCCTCACTCCATCAGTCAGCCCCTCCCGTGATTTAAAGCCAACGATAATCCGGCTTCAGCAGCAGCTTCATTCAACTCCACTATCGAATCGCATTTCCATGGCGGAAATCCATCGCTGCCCAGCTGCTACATATTTGACTTTGTATTGTTTCCATCCAATGATCCATCAACCCAGGTTCCCTATGCTGTCCATTCCAAGAGCAATCATTTCGCATCGGATCTCATTGATTCTTATGAGCCTCGTTCTCCTCAGCTACGAAGCCAACAGTGCGAGCGCGGACTCCCTTGCGGCCCGCGACGCGCTCGATAGGACTGTCTGGAGCAAAGAGGTTCGCGCCCAACAACACGAACGGGTTTTCACTCGGTTCTGGGATCAACTGCGTGAGGCAGACAACAAACTCCTAGCTTTATCCAAGCTGTCTTTTTCATCTCTCAAGCTTCCGACCCACTCTGATTTCGAACGCCTAGCGAATGGTATCAAGCAGTGGACTTGGCATCGAGATCATCAAACTTTGGCTCCGGAGCTCCTTAACACCAGACTCGCGAAGCTCTCGAGCTCGGGAATTGTGTTGGAGAGCACGGAGTGGCATCACCAAGCATTCGATGAGGCAACCCCCTCTCGCGCGGCTCAATCCCAAGTTTCTTTCGTTCTCAATTTGAGTTCCGATCGGTCACCAACACGCTACTCGATCAGCGGCATCCTCCGAATTGTATGGCAACGAAAAGGGAATCAGGACGCACCGAGTATCGATGAGATTCACGCCGAAAACGTGACACTCATGGAACGAGAAATGACAAGCGGTTTCGCGAAGGTGGCATCGATGGATGCCCGAGCTCTTGGAGATCCCCCCCATCGGATTCACCCATTGATTCTGCACGACCTCAATGGAGATGGACTGTCCGAGGTGATTCTTGGCGGCGTAAACACCGTACACTGGAACCTGGGCAACGGTAAATTCCGTCGAGCTCCCCTGATTCAACAATGGCGTGGCGAAATTGGAGAATCAGCCATCATCGCCGATTTTACTGGCGACAGAATCCCAGATTTTCTGTGCATCACCGTGAAAGACCGCGTTCCGGTTCTCTTTCAAGGCGCAAAAGGCGGCATCTTTGCGCTACCTGGACGACCGCTGTCGGGTTTTCCCATCCAAAACGCGAGTGTCATGACGACTGGAGACATTGATGGAGACAACGACCTCGACATCTACGTGACTCAATATCGGCGGGCCTATACGGGAGGCCAAATGCCAACCCCATTCTACGATGCCAATGACGGGTATCCAGCCTACCTCCTCATCAACGAGGGCACCGGAAAATTCACCGATGGCACCCAGGAAGCAGGCCTTGCCCCCAAGCGTTTCCGACGCACCTATTCAGCGAGTTTCACTGATCTAGATCAGGATCACGATCTCGATCTCTTAGTCATCAGCGACTTCGCTGGAGCGGACTACTATCTCAACAACGGCCGGGGCATATTCGAAGATGTCCGCGATCAACAAATCGATCAATGGCACAACTTTGGAATGGCCCATGCGATCGCGGATTTCAACCTGGATGAGAAGCTGGACTTCTACGTGATCGGGATGAGCTCAACGACGATGCGCCGGCTTAACTACATGGACCTCAATCGCCCAGGATTTAGCCAGCACGGAACCATGCGAACGGTGATGGGCTACGGCAATCGCCTCTACCTAAATCGGGGTGATCACTTTGAAGCCCCACCCTACGCCGACACAGCAGCACGCACGGGTTGGTCATGGGGAACCTCCGCATTTGACTTTGACAATGATGGAGATCAAGACCTCTACGTGGCCAACGGCTTCATTAGTGGTGACTCCACGCAAGACTACTGCACCACTTTCTGGTGCCACGACATTTACACCGGCGACTCGAATCCAAACCCAAAGATCGCAGCCATCCTCAACACTTCCCAGCTTCCAATCATGAATCGCCAGATCTCATGGAATGGATACGAACACAATCAACTCCTTTTGAACCAGCGCGAAGCGGGATTCCGCAACGTCTCTCACCTCTTTGGCACGGCCCTCAATCAAGACTGCCGGGCAGTGGCGACGGATGATCTCAACGGCGACGGGCGAGTTGACCTATTGGTCGTCGAAGAAAGATGGGAAGGACAAGGCAACAAAGCCCAGATTCTACACGTTATGGCAAACGCAACCGACACCCCCCACAATTGGATCGGTCTTCGTCTCAACGAGGCAGATGCCAAGCAACCCATCATCGGAGCTACCGTCCGAGTCGTAACAGCATCCGGAACCCAGCTTCGACAATTCGTTACGGGAGACTCGTTCTTTACCCAACATGCGAACACCGCCCATTTCGGACTCGGCACGGACGACCAGGTTGAGTCGATGACCATTCAGTGGCTCACGGGTGAAACAACGCAAGTCTCTGTCGAATCAGTCAATCGATACTACTCGCTCCCTTGAAGCGTCGGCCGGCGGATCAACAGCAAGCCGGCAAAGGTCAAGGCTCCGTTGATCGGAAGCACCATGAATCCAAACTGCATTCCGACCAGGCTGGGCACGTAGCGATCAATGAGATACGTCAGAACCGGAGCCAGCACACAAACCACCGGAACCCAGGAATCACTCACCTTCTTCCGCGTAAACAGTCCAAAAGAATACAAGCCCAGGAGCGGTCCGTACGTGTAGCCGGCCACCTTGAAGATTGAAGAAATCACAGATTGATCGTTGATCTGTTCAAACACCAAAATGGTCACCACCAAGGCAACGGAAAACCCAAGTTGAACTTGGAGTCGAATACGTTTCCTCACTTCCTCTGAACGCTTGCTGGATTCGAAACCAAGGAAGTCAACACAGAACGATGTGGTCAAGGCCGTCAACGCGGAATCTGCGCTAGAATAAGCTGCCGCAATCAAGCCCAAGGTAAATGTGAGCAAGACGAAGCCACCCAGATAGTCCATGGCCAAAATAGGATAGAGCTCATCTGTCCCCCTTTCCATCCATTCACCGGAGAGGGAATCAAGAATCATCAACGGCTTCCCTCCGCCTTCGGCAAGCCGAATCACGTCTTGCGATTCGCCATACGCATAGAGTAAGTATCCCAGCCCAAGGAACAAGACGTTAGCGAATACAAGGACCACACAGAACCAGTATATATTCTTCTGGGATTCGCTAGCACTGCGACAGGTCAAGTTCTTCTGCATCATGTCCTGGTCGAGCCCCGTCATAACAATCGCCACAAAGGCTCCAGAAACAACATGTTTCACCAGATGATTAGCCGCCGACCAATCCCAAACGATGACCTGCGTCAAGGGGCTCGCCCTCATACTGCTCCAGAGATCCGGAACACTCATGTCCAACCTCGCTAGAATCCAGAACACCGTGAGCAGGGCAGCCAAAAGCAAACAGGCCGTTTGCAGCGTATCCGTCCATACAACCGTCTTGATGCCACCACGCATTGTGTAAACGTAGATCAATGCGATCGAAACAATAACGGGAACAAAGAACGGAAGATCATATCCCAGCTTTCGCAATAATATCCCGAATACTAGGGCTACCAGAAACAGGCGAAATGAAGCCCCAATCACTCGGGAAATCAAAAAGAAGGCGGCCCCTGTCTTATAGGCTCGCGGCCCAAAGCGGTTTCCGAGGTAGCCATAGATCGAGGTAAGATTTTCCCGATAATACAGAGGTATCAGCAATTGGGCGATCACGACGTAACCGATCAAGTAGCCGAAAACCATCTGCAGATAAGAAAACTGACTCGTCCCCACCCATCCAGGCACCGAGATAAAGGTCACCCCGGAAAGGGAGGCTCCAATCATTCCAAAAGCCACCACATACCATGGAGACGACCGATTGCCGCGAAAGAACGCAGATTCGCTTGAATCCCTTCCCGTATAATACGAGATACCGTAAAGCAGGCCGAAATACCCGACAACCGCTGCTATGATGATGAGACTACTCATTCCCTTGCCTTGAGCGCACAGTGCGATTCCGCTGGCTCATCGTCAAGGGCTTTGCACGTTCATTCTGCGCCTTCCATCGAGCCCCTGAAAAAGGTTGATGAATACTCCCCCCGATTACTGATTTCCTAGCACCAGTAAACGAAGCATCAATATTCGTTTCCCCTAGCAGATTCAATAGCCCCAAGAAACCAAAGATCATGGCTTCCTTGAAGAGAACGAGATCGGATGAGGCTGGATCAACGACAGCAGTGGCTCCGACTTCCAGCAACGATTTGATTCGATCGAGCAGATACGTGTTGTAATAGCCCCCGCCCGTTACCAATAGCTTGGGACTGCCAGCCTCGTATGCTTCCAGTGCACGTGCAACCTGACGGGCGATATGTTCTGTGTAGGTAGCGAGGAGGTCCCGCACGGACGCCTCGTTGGTTGCGAGTAAAGGATGCAGTTGAGATTCGTACCACTCACGCCCTAGAGATTTCGGCGGTGAACGAAGGATATACTCCTGCGACTCGAGCGCAGCGAGTAAGGACTCGATCACCCGTCCTTCAGCCGCATATCGCCCCTCAGGGTCAAAGCGCAAGTTGGGATCGAGTTTTTCTGCCAGCTCATTGAGCGCTTGGTTTCCCGTGCAGATGTCATAGGCGCCAACAGGAGTCGTCAGATTCACGATGCCTCCCAGATTAAGAAAACAATCTATCTCGGGGAACAGGAGTTGCTCACCCACCGGTACAAGCGGTGCGCCCTGCCCGCCGAGTGCGATATCCTTGGTTCTAAAGTTAGAGATGACTGGACAATCGAGTCCGGCAGCAATCGTTTCCCCATCACCGAGCTGGAATGTGTAACCTCGATCCGGATCGTGAAAAACGGTGTGTCCGTGGACGCCGACAACATGAACGGGTTCTGGAAACCGAGCTTGGAAATCAACCAGAAGTCCACTGAGATAGTGGCCGAATGCCACATGAGATGAAGCAAGTTCTTGGGCGCTTGCATGGGGCAACTCGAGTAAATGTTTTCCCCAAGGCTCTTCGTAAGGAATCGTCTCAGTGGCAATGAAATCGTGAGTCCACAAACCATCACTACCGCGATTGTATCGGCATAAAGCAAGATCTGTCCCGTCGAGGGAAGACCCGCACATCACACCGACACCAAACCAAGCACCCACGGACTCATCATCGCCCCTTGCCCCCTCCTCTTTCAAGCGGATTGCGAAGCGCTCCGGCACCCGAGAACGCTCATCAAGGAGTTTCTGCAACGATAACCCGGTAGAATCGCGCCCCAGCAGTCGCGTTCAAACTGTCATCATTGAACATCACCGTTTCCGAATCCGCTTCCAAAACGGCGAGTTCCTGCCAATCGTTGTCACCAGCAGACAATTGATTCGTCGACTCAATGGCATAACGCCCGCCAGGAGTCCCTTGGAACGTGATAAGGACTGAATCGCCATCTCCCCCCAGTTCGATCCTCAACTCAGAAGCGGGAGCAGCAGGTATTGTCTCGGGTTCGATCGGCGGAATATCGGCGGCATTGTCCCCGTTAAGGCGAGCAAGTCCGGGCCTCGACAAGCCATTGACCTCCGTGAAACTGCCTCCCACAAGAATCTGTCCATCCTCCTGCACCTCGATCGCGGACACCACTCGGGCGTCCGGGAAGAACAACTCGGACTCGAACCCCTCGTCGAGACTCCCATCTGGATTCAATCGAGCCAAGCCCCGTCGAGAAACACCATCATAGTCACCAAAGCCGCCTCCAATTAGGATCTTCCCATCGCTTTGCAACGCAATGGACTCAACCCAGGCATCAGGCCCTGCCCCCGGATCAAAACTAGTGTCCAAGGAACCATCCGAATTCAGGCGGGCAATGTTATTTCGAGGCAACCCATCAACCAGGGAAAACTCGCCACCAACCAGAATCTTGCCATCCGGTTGACGGAGCAGCGATATGACGACAGGCGGGCTCACCCCTTCTACTCCCAAACCGATGTCAAACTCACGATCGCGAGATCCATTCTCATTCAGGCGGACCAAGTGGTTCTGCGCCACTCCGTTCACGTCAGTAAACCACCCTCCGAGCACAACTTTTCCGTCAGGTTGAATCAGACTCGTAATCGCCCAATCGTTGAGTGCCGCCGGAATGAAACCGGCATCAACAGAGCCATCGCTATTGAAACGAACCACTTCGTTTAAGCTCCCTCCAGTGGCTTCATCCAAAAAATTGTCACTCACTACAAAGTCTCCGTTCTCCCCGACGGACAGGGTCGTGGCGAAGGTCAGATTCGGAGTAAAGCCTGGGGACAATGCTCCCTGAGCATTTAGTTGGTTCACTGCTCGAAGCCCTCCCACAAAGCTGCCATCGGGCTGCAACCCCATCTGGACAAACTCGACGATCAGATCGCCGGCCGGAGCCTCCGGAATGAAAGAGGGATCCACGGTTCCATCAAGATTGAATCGAACGAGCCCAGCCCGATCGTCATCTCCGACAAAGGTGAAATATCCAGAGGCAACAATCTTTCGATCAGGCTGAATGATCAAATCCGTGACGGGTCGAAACGACAGAGGATTGCTCGTGAACGGCAAACGAATCCGCTCAAAGGTCAGATCTAGATTTCCTGGCTTCGTCCTATCTAATATTTCGATTGTCGTTGATACCGGCTCGCCAAACCCAACACCATTGCTGGCATTCCGAATCGCCAACTCAATGGTTTCATTCGACTCCGGCACGTCATCGCTAATGATCGGAATCGTTATAACTTGCTCAGTCACCAAGGCATCAAAGGTAAGCCTGCCATTGCTGAGCTCGTAGTCCTCCCCACTGCTGGCCGTCCCACCAAGAACAAAGTAATCCACAGAAAATGCCTCGTCGCTTCGTCCTCGACGAATCACCCGAACATCAACATTACCGGCTCCTTCCGAAACGGAAAATCGAGGAAAATCAAACTCTACAGTGTTCTCCAATTCATTGCGCGCCAACAAGCGGCTCAGGCGTGCAGGGGCCGAACCGTCAACGCCCTCAAAGAGCGCCCCAGTGACGGCCTTTCCATCAGGCTGAACCACCAGAGCGGATACGGAATCGTATTCTTCGTAGCCCTCTGAGTTCCGATAAGTGGTCCCGAAGTAGGGTCCAAACGTCCCATCCAGAACTCCATTCGGCAGCAACCGCCCAATCCCTCGTCTTCCAAAATCGTCGATCGTTTCAAAATTCCCTGCGACGAGAATGTTTCCATCGTCCAACACTTCGATGTGGTTCACCAGGCCCGGCACAGGAAAACCTGTATTCGGATCTTCGCCTTCTACCCCCCGGCCTGGATCAAAGGACGAATCGAATGCACCTGAAGCCAGCAAGCGAGCAATCCCGTTGATCGGGTTTCCATCAACCTCAGAAAAATCTCCTCCGATCAGAATGCGCCCATCTGGCTGAACCGCCAATCCCTCAACGCTGGCACCTGGTCCCGTCGCTCCTGCTCCAATGTCAAATTCTGCATCAACCCCTCCGCTTCCATTCAAGCGAACAAGGTTGCGAAACGCGTTTCCATCAACATCGGTAAACTGTCCCGATACAAGAATCTTGCCATCAGACTGCTCGACAATGCGAGAAACCCAGGCGCCTGAGAAATTGGCATCTCGGCTAGCGATCCCAGTTCCCAAATCGAAGCTCGTATCGACCGAACCATCAGAATTAAGCCGGACCAGCGCCGGCGATTGAACATCGTTGTAGGTTTCGAAAGGTCCCCCAACCAGGATTTTCCCGTCGGTCTGGACCGTGATTTCGAACACGGCCGGCGAATCACCTCCAATGCCGCTCCCCACAGAAAAACTCTCATCGACTGTCCCATCGGCATTGATCCGAGCGATCCCGCCCAATTCAACATCTCCGACACTCGTAAAGGTTCCGCCGATCAACACCTTCCCGTCCGCTTGCAGGGCTACGGCAAACACACTGGAATTGGGAACCTCGTCATCCATGTCAAAGTCGCCATCCCGAAAACCGTCGGAGTCGAAAAGGAGAACGCGGTCAACGATGGGGTTTCCCCGTCGCAAGAAAGCTCCAGTTGCCAGAATCCGGCCATCTGGCAGAAGCGCCAAATCACTAACGAAATCGTCACTAGCAACTGCACCATCAAAGGTCGGATCAAGAAGACTGCCCCGACGTTCATTATCCTGAATGTAGAGTCTGGAACGACTCAGAGCGCCCAGAGAACTCCCCGATGAAGGGTTTCGGAGCGTTAACTCAATCGGCTCACTCCCCTCCGGTTCAGCATCATCGATATAGGGGACCGAAAAGGTCTTCGAGTCTTCGCCGGGGGCAAACATCAGAGTCCCAGATTGCGGAACGAAATCAACATCCGCTTCCGCGATCCCTCCAGCAGCCAAAAAATCTACTGAGCCAGGAAAGCCTAAGGTCCCAGATCGCCGCACTTCGACCGTCGCCGAACCCGAATCCTCAAACGCAAAGTAAGAGTCGGTGACAAACTCAAATGTCGTCGGAACTTCTTGCCCAAAGCCCTCAATGCCCGAGAGGAGCGCCAACGTGACCGCGCCCAAAATCAAACGATTCGCCATAATCAATGAATTTCTCAAATCCGCACTTCGCTCTCAAAAGCATAAATGGGGCCTAGTCGTCGAAATAACATATTTTCTAGGCCGCCAACCACTCCCGCTCCGCTAAAACCTCTCCTGAGGACAATAACCTAGCCATCAGTCTGTCACCGCTGAAAAACGCTCCTACGCCTGCTGGAGTGCCAGTCATCACCAGATCCCCTTCCTCGAGCGTCATGAACGACTGAACTTCTTCCAAGATCGCCGCAGGAGAATGAATCATCAGATTGGCATCCGCTCGTTGAGCGATCTGGCCATTAAGAACCAATTCGAGACCCAGGTTCATTTCCTCCCCCACATAGGGGACAAATTCACTGAAAAGCGCCGAACCGTCAAATGCCTTACTCCGTTCCCAAGGGAGGCCTTTTGACTTGAGTGTTTTCTGCAATCCACGACGGGTCACATCAATCCCAACGCCGACGCCACGAAAAGCTCCTTTCTCAAATAGAAAACAGATCTCCGTTTCGTAGTGATGCTCCTCGGCTTGACCTGACCGAAGCTGCTCTGAGATCGCCGAATTGGGCTTCACGAAGACAACCATCGAATCGGGCACTTCGTTACCCAGTTCCGCGATATGGTCGACGTAGTTCCTTCCGATACAAATCACTTTCGAGGGTTCGATTACGCCCCCGCAGAATCTCACTGAATTCACAAATTTCTTCCGAGTAATTAAAGAACCTAAGGACGGAATCCTACCTCTTGCCACAGGTGTTCACTCTGGGCCTGACGTTTGTAAGAATTGGTTGGATTCATAGCGCTTTGGACACTGCCAATCTAGACCGGAACCGAGCGACTGAGCAAGACTAGAACCCGACTCAGGCCCTCGATTCAAATGGACAAAAAGGGAGAGAAACCTTAATTTCTCCCGTAACCTCTTCTCCAATTCTTGGGTCAAGACTGTTTGAAAACTACGATTTCAAGCGCTGAGACCTCGGATCGAAAAACAGAAACGCCATGAATCCTCGAGATTTTACTGAACTAGCGAACCCATGTTGTTCTGGAGCGGTCAACCGCCGTGCCTTCCTAAAATCTGCTGGCTTGCCTCTCGGGATCGCCACCCTCGGTTCATCCTCGATCCTCAATGCCCTCGGAGAACCCATTCGAAAAGAGCCTCAACCAAGTTCGGAATCGCTTGTGACCACGCTTTACAAGAGCCTTACAGAGGAGCAGCACAACAAGATCTGTCTCCCTTTCGGGCACGAAAAGCAGTTTCGAGTCTCCGCCAATTGGCACATCACCAAAGCCAGGGTCGGCGAGGACTTCACCCCAGACCAACAAGACCTCATTAAGCAGATATTCCTTGGACTTCATAGCCCTGAATACCAGAAACCGGTTTTCGAGCAAGTCGCCTGGGATACCGATGAGGAAGGCTTGGAGGATTGCTCAATCGCATTGTTCGGGAAACCGGGTGACGGAAAGTTTGAATTTGTCTTCACAGGGCGGCACGTAACCCGCCGTTGTGATGGGAATAGCGTCGATGGCACCGCGTTCGGCGGCCCAATCTTCTACGGTCATCAAGCCGGAAAATACGATGAGGAAGCGGCCCATCACCCAGGGAATATTTACTGGTACCAGGCCAAGCGCGCCAACGAAGCCTTCCAGATGCTTGATGGCAAGCAGCGAGAAATGGCCTTGCTCGGCTCTCCCAGAGCGGAAAACGGCACGGCTACCGTCAAGCTAACGGGCAAGTCGTCGAACTTACCGGGGATTCCGATTGGATCGCTCGCGAAGGACCAGAAAAATCACGTCAGGAAAGTCATTCGTGACGTCTTGGCCCCCTTCCGAGAGAAGGACGCGGACGAAGCGCTAAAGCTCATCAAAGAAAACCAATTCGACGCCCTCCACATGGCTTTCTACAAGAACAAAGACCTAGGGAACGACGGCGTCTGGGACGTGTGGCAGATAGAAGGTCCGTCGGCTCTCATTTTCTTCCGAGGCGAACCCCACGTTCATGCTTACGTCCACATCAAAGAGAACCAACAGGCCTAGCCTGCTCGGGGCATTTATCACTCAAATCTGAGCGACGAATCAGGAGGAGCGAACCGCGCAACCGGGTTGCTGCGTGACTCAGAATTCTCGAATGAAGATATTCTTGAATTCAACCCAGCCTGCGTGACCTTCTGCTCCGTAGGTTTGAATCGCAATCACCCCTGGGGCCAAGAGGTCCGGAGTCGCATTCTTGTCAATATGATCGACAATCTGGTGCCCATTCAGCCAAACCTGAATATGATTTCCCCGGGCACTGACGCGTAAGTGGTTCCATTCAAGAATCTTTCTGTAAGCGTCATGCTCATCCCCTTTATCTAACCACCGGTCCGTATAGAGCCCAACGTATTCTTCTGCAGCTCCTCGCCCAATGTTCACCTGGTAACCGCGACGCTGTCGCTTCCCTCGCTCGTGTCGGAGATAGAGCCCACTGTTATACTTTCCGTGCTCGTCGATTTTGAAATCAAGTTCGATTTCAAAATCCTTGAAGGTGGTCTCGGTCATCAAAAGACCGCTTCGCTTTGGATCTCCATCCTGCCCGCCGCGAATCTTTTCCCCTACCACTCTCCATACAGCCGACCCCACACTTTTCCAACCCGTCAGATCCTTACCATTGAAGAGGGGCTTTTTTTCGCTTTCCGCTCGCAGAGGACTATCACTTGCAAGAAAGCAGCATACGACCAAACACGGAAAAAACGTCGCCATCAAAGTTCTCATCCCCAGAGAATCCCCCATCGCAACAAGCTTGGCGAACGAAAATTCAAGATCTGTTGACTGATCCATTCAAAATCACCGTGCGGCTGAATCACGGAAGTCCTTCAGAATTCGCCGCGCGACCACCGATTTGTGAACCTCATCAGCGCCATCGTAAATGCGCGCTGCTCGCTCATTGCGGTAGAAAAAAGAGAGCACCGTATCGTCACTGATCCCGAGTGCTCCCAAGGTTTGAATAGCCCGATCAACGACCCGTAGCATCATGCCTGCAACGGTAAACTTGATCACAGAAATATCCACCCGAGCCGCGCGACTTCCTTCGCGGTCGATTTTCCAACCGGCTTGCAACACCAGCAAACGGCTCGCATCAATCTCAGCTCGAGACTCCGCGATCCAGTTCTGAATCGTTTGCTTCTCTGCCAAAGTTTCATTCGGCGCCATTTCACGTTCTACCGCTCGCCGGCACATGATCTCAAAGGAGCGCTCAGCAATACCAATCCAACGCATACAGTGATGGATACGCCCCGGGCCCAAGCGCGCCTGCGCAATGGAGAAGCCATCGCCTTCATCACCAATCCGATTGGACACTGGCACCCGACAAGAGTCATATCGAATCTCAGCATGGCTGAGCCAATCGTCACCCTCGTGTCCCATACAGGATATGTTGCGCAGACGATGAAACCCAACCGATTCGGTTGGAACGACAATGAGACTCGCCCGCCGATGTTTAGGCGCTTCCGCGTCGGTGACCGCCATCACGATCGCAAACTCAGCACCGTCTGCAGAGGACGTGAACCATTTCTGGCCATCAATCACGTAGTGATCTCCTTCACGGACTGCTGTCGTATCCATCCAAACAGGGTTAGATCCCGGCCGATCCTTCTCCGTCATTGAAAAACAACTTCGAATCCTCCCTTCAAGCAACGGCTTCAGCCAACGATCCTTCTGCTCCTGCGTTCCGAATTCCCGGAGCAACTCCATATTTCCCGCATCTGGAGCCTGAGCATTAAAGACGTAGTGCCCGAGCGGGCTCATCGCTAAGACCTCGCTTACCAAAGCGTGCTCCATGAATCCAAGTCCCATTCCGCCAAGAGACTTCGGCGTTTGAGGCATCCACCAAGCTTTCCTTTTAACATCCGATCGGATGGCTTCCAACTGGGGAATCAAGTCCCGAAAGGAGCACTGGCCAATCTCCTTCTCAAGAGGGCAAACCCTCGCCGCAACGAATTCGCGAAGTTGATCAAGTAGATCCTGGGTGTCGCTGCAAATACTAAAGTCCATGATTCAGTCTTAATGAAAAGGGCATACTCAAGAAACGAAGAGTCAGAAGCGCGATCACTCTGGGCGTTCCTGGGCACGCGAATTGAAGAGATCGAATCAAACGGCGCCCAGGCTTGAAATGGCGGCCTCTTCGCGTCCCCCTGTTCCAGCCGAAGCGTGCACCCAAAACTCACCTAAGCTCTGAAGCTGAGGATCGCAAAAACGATCTCGAATCCCCTCTGATAGACGCGCGCGAAAATCCTGCCACGCACGCTTCAAGTAAAGGGCCTCGACCTCAACAGGCACCAGCACCTCATCGGGCACCCCTAATGCACGGAGCCCCTTCAGCGTGACCATGGCTCGATCAGGTTCGTTGACCATGAGCTGGTATTTAGCCAACAGGATCATGACCTGATCATTCCCGGGTTCTCGCAGCAAGATGGCCTCCAAGAGCTCGATGGCACTCTTCAGGTAGAAACGTTGCAGTTCCTGGTCGGTGACGAGATCCAGCACGACAATCTCGCAATACTGCTCCGCCAACTGCAACATAATCGTCGTGTCCTGAGGACTTCGCTCAAGATCTTTCTTCAAGTCCGCCACCATTCCCTCGTACCGTTCCACGAGCTTGCTTAGGATCCCTTGGGCGTAGAGTTTAACCTCTTCATCACTATCCCTCAGCCCCGTCCGCAAAACGGGCACAGCTTCAGCGGGCGCCAGTCGTTTTGTCGCCAACACCAGATTACGGCGCGCTACCGGATCGGCTCCATTCATAACCTGCAAGATACTATTGGCAGCGGTGGCCCCATTGACGAAATCACAATCGGCAGCATGAGGCACCCGGCTTCCGACGACCCAGGGAGAGGAACTTCGGACTGTCTTGCAAACACTGACCTTGTTGAGAAGGCGGAGAATGATAACGATGCAAGCAGGACCAAATACAGGCAAGGTCAAGGCAAATCCCATGATGAGCCCGAATGACAACGCCCAATTCTTACGATAACTCTGCGGCAACCAGGGATACAATGACATCGGGAGAAGAACACAAGCGAACCCGTGCGGAATGAGAACGGAAGCCTTGACCGACAAGCCAGGAAAGGGACTGCCACTCACGAAAAAGAAGATCGAAAGTGCTTCGAAGAAAACAAACGGCAACAATCCAAGTAGACGAATCCCGTGTTTCCGCATCAGAACGACGCACTTCGCATCACGCCAGCTCTCTTTGCGCTCCACGCGGTACTGTTCTCGAAGGCGACGCGACAAGAGCGAGGCCGACCGAGCCCTTCCGGCTGTATTCGCCGGCTTCTCGGTCACACTTGAGTTCGATTCATCTGGAAATTCGTCGCCTGCCATATCGACGGTCTACCAAAATCATGCGCTCTAACTTGCGAAAACGCGACAAAAATCTGACTATACAACACTTCCACTATCGTCCCCCTACGTCCCGAAGACTCCAAACGACGCCAGACCTTCCCGGCGAACCGAACCACGACCGCACTTAGAGGATGAAGAGCCGAACTTGATTACCGATGTAGGCGATCCGAAAACGAACTCCCTCCGGCGTGACCACGATATCCCTGTCATTGGAGAATCGCCCCGAGAGTTTACTCGCAGACAAGACCGGGATCACTTTTCCAGCTACAGGGACGAAACCCGCGTTCAGCTGCACTTCAAGTCGACCAGCCAATCGAGCCGCCCCCTTCACCCCAAGTCTTCCAAAGTTGTCATCGCTCCCACCAATCGACAGGGTGGCCCCGGAGGACTCCACGTAGTCACCGGAAACAATCATCCCCGAAGGGCCCCCTTCGACGGAGACTCTCCCGTCGTTGTATAGCTGACCTCTGACCTCACCCCAACCTTCGAGTCGTGCTTGATTCCGAACATCGATCCATCGCAGCGACTCGATAGCACCTCCTCGCAAGAGCAGCGAGCCATGGAAACCTATTCGGAGCTCATTCCGAGCGTTCAGAGTCACATTCTCTTCAACTTCGACGAACTGCCGAGCCGAGCCCTCAATTGCCCCCTGAATACTCAAACCAAGGAAAGCGAGATCGCGTGACACTCGACAAATCTGATCCTGAAGGCTCGTATTCCGCAATGAGGCGATCCATGAATTCCGCGGCGCGCCCTGATCCACTTGGTACTCAACGCCCTTATTCTCATAGACATAATCGGACCAATGTTGAGCCTCCCCAGCATCACCATCACGGGGACCAATCCAATGGTGGTAAGTATTCGCGAACCCTTTCGGCTCCGTCACACGCTCTCCCACCAACAATGCGTTGAGCCGTTTCACGCGTTCTGGATGCGAGGCTGCGATATTCGTCGTTTCACCGGCATCTCGAATCAGGTCGAACAATTGCAGCCCTGCCGGCGAACGGATGAGTTTGTATCGCCCCCGAATGATCGACTGGCTCTTCCCCGCTTCGTGAATCAAGAACTCACGGTCACGCTGAATTCCCCTCCCCAACAGAGTTGGAGCGATGGATACTCCATCCAATCCGACGGGAGCTTCGACCCCAGCTAGCTCGCAAAAGGTCGGGAGCAAGTCACTGACATCGATAACCTGCTCACTCATGCTCCCCGGTTTCAAGGCCGAGTCTCGATGAATCCACTTCGGCCAGCTAATGAGCGTTGGAACTCGAATCCCCCCCTCAAAGATTTGCCCTTTACGCCCACGAAGTTTCCCATTGGCATCAAACGCCACCCGGGCATCGTGTTGCGGTCCTCCGTTGTCCGATTGAAAAACAACAAGCGTATTCTCGACAATCGAATCTGACCGATCGCCATCCCCGTTCGGATCCTCAAGGGCATCCAGAAGGTTGCCAATATGTCCATCCAACCGCGTCACCATCGCAGCCCAAGCTTTCGCCTGATTGCTTAGCGACTCAAACCATGGCTTGTCCTGATAGGCATCCGACCAAGCAGGGAGTTTCGTAATCTCTTGAAACGGTGCATGAGGAATTTGGGCGGCAAAGAGTCCAAAAAAGGGTCTTCCGGTTTCGTGGTACGCCTTGGCGTTCTGTCGGACAAATTCAAGGGCAGCGAGCGCATAGGAATCATCACAGTATGCAGGATCGGGATACGTCTCATGATTGAGCAAGGAAGGATAGTCCGGGAATTCTTTTGCAGCCTTTTTCCCTCGGAGAGAATTCGCCACCAACTCCAGCCCACCTAAACTACCCTCTGCTGCCGGCGCACGCCAAAGACTGGGTTGAAAAAAAGTGTGAGCCCGAACATGGTGCAGCTCCGCGAGAACGTGCTGATAGCCATGGGAAGTGGGGAGCGTCTGGACATTCAAGATTTGCGGCTGTTGCTGATCTTTCGAAGCTCCATAGCCCCATTTCCCCCAATATCCCGTAATGTAACCAGCTTTAGCCAAGAGCTCTCCCATTGTGAGATCATCGGCACGAATTGCTTTCTTAGCATTGTCAGGATCATTTCGATCCGCAAACGTGTGACCTTGGTGAAAACCAGTCTGCTGAGATGAACGTGCCGGAGAACAAACCGTGCAGCCATACGAGCGAGTAAAGTTGACACCCCGTTCAGATAAGCGATCCAGATTGGGAGTCAGCACATTCGGTAGCCCCTCCGCTCGCCGCTGCCCTTGACCATTCGGGCCAATCGCCCCCCAACCAAGATCATCCGCGTAAAGATAGAGGATATTCGGGCGCTCGGACGCCGCACTTTCTGAGAGTCCCATCAGGACCAGTCCGATTAGGATGAAACGCAGGAAATCAACTCTCCAGGCAGTCATAGCATTGTCTTCAAACTCAATAGCGAACCACTTGAACGTCGTTGTCAACTTTCGGCCCTGGATTGCTTCGCCCACGGGCAATAAGGGACTCCATCAGTTCGCGAAGCTCCGTCAACTTCTTGGGGTATTCTGCAGCTAGGTTCATCCGTTCGCCCAGATCAAACCCGAGATGATACAATTGTGCATCTTGGGATTCTTCCCCTTTGCTCCAACCACCCGAGCCACCCTGTGGAATGTATTTCCAATCTCCCAGCCGAAGACTCGGCACCCCTCTGATGGAACAACTGATGGCAGAAGTTCTTACCGGACCACGCCCCCCTTTTAGGCACGAAAGCAAGCTAAAGCTATCTTCCCCCCCAGGCATCGCTCTGTCAGACAGACCGATTCCCGTGATTTCCGCCACGGTCGCAAAGACATCTGCCTGATGAACGAGGCCATCAAACACACTTCCCGCCTTAACAACACCTGGCCAACGAACAATAAAAGGCACGCGATGCCCTCCTTCCCAAACGTCAGATTTATAGCCTCTCAAAGGGCCGCTTGGGTAGTGCCCCTGCTTCTCCAAGGCATCGGTTCCGATGTAGTGAGCACATCCATTGTCGCTCGTGAAGAGCACCAGCGTGTCCTTGTCTTTCCCCGTGCGTTCCAGTGCCGCCAATATCTTTCCGACGAGAGCATCGGTCTCAATCACAAGATCCGCATAAGACCCCAGTCCACTCTTCCCCTTCCACTCGTCATTCACTGCCAATGGCGTGTGAGGTGAGGTCAGCGAAAGATACATAAGAAGGGGGCGCTGCTCTCGCGCTGACGCTTCGATCACTTCGACCGCCTCATCGCCCAATGCCGGCAACACAGGCTCGAGTGACCACCCCTCCAACGCTGGGCCTTGAACACTCGCTTGGTTCGGAGTGAAGAGACTAGGGTCCGCAAACTCGGTGGGCAGTCCCACTACGCGATCGTTCTCAATGAAGGTGTACGGGGGCCAATTCGGCACATCTACTCCGAAATACCGATCGAACCCGACGGCTGTCGGCCCACCACCCAGCGATTGTGAAAAAACCCGTTTCCAAACCGATCGATGCTCATTCGTCGCTTGTATGTCCTTCTTTCCCCCATAGCCTCCTGTTCGGAAATATTCCATTTCATCGGCCGAGATGGGCCAGTTCCAACCAAGGTGCCATTTCCCGATACAAACGGTCCGATAACCCGCCTCCTGGCCCAAATGTCCTAAAGTCGTACGTCCCTCTCTGATGAGCGGTTTACCCCACAATCCCACGATACCTTTCTGCAGCCGAGTCCTCCAATGATAGCGGCCAGTCAACAGTGTGTATCGCGAGGGTGAGCAGACTGCAGAGGATGAATGAGCATCGGTAAAACGCATACCTTGAGCCGCCAAGGAGTCGATGTGGGGCGTCGGTATCAATCCTCGCTCTTCGTTGTAGCATTGCACATCCCCGTAGCCGAGGTCGTCTGCATAGATCACCACAATGCTGGGTTTACTAGTCGCCCTAGACGAGGCCAGGAGCGTCCCACAAAAAACGAAGGCGAACATGATGTTCCAAATCCGACAATAGAGGTCAGTCCTCTCAAGCTGCCGATCGCTGGTCAAATCTTTCACACTACTCATATACTACCGCGACATTCGAGTTCTCGTTCTCCAAGAATTGAATTGGGTTTCCAATTGAGCCGCAACATCAGGCTGCTCCCTTACGAGATCGTGAAGCTCCGTTCCATCATTCACCAAATCATAGAGTTCCCACGGACCTTTTCCCACAGCAACCAACTTCATTGCCCCACTTCGGATAGCCCGCCCTTTGGAGTGTTCCCAACAAAGCACTCGATCTGTTTCCCCCTGCTCAGCAGTCCCCCGGAGCTCACCATCGAATGCTCTTCCTTCAAGAGCGAGAGGATGCTGGTCAAAATCCGAATCACCAGACAGAGCAAGCAAAGTCGGCATCATGTCAATCGCGTGGCAGAGAGTCGGTTCGATCGTTCCTTGACGTTCCTTTGAAATCCCTTGCGGCCAGGACACGATCAGAGGAGATCGAGTTCCACCTTCATGGTCATGTTGCTTATAGAGTCTAAACGGCGTATTCGAAAGATTAGCCCAACCATACCCGTAAGACTGAAAGCTCGATTGAGGTCCTGGCATGACGCCAGGGAGATTTCCTGGTCGAATAGGAATCTCGCGCCCATCTGTCGTCCGAGGCCTCGTCCAAGAGCCCTTGCGTTCCGGAAGGTACTCCACATGGCAGCCACCGTTGTCATGTTGAAAAATCACAAGCGTATCGTCCAGCTCTCCACGAGCCTCCAGATACCGAATCACGCGCCCGATATTTTCGTCCATCGAAGTCACTTGCGCCGCGTACACCTCCATTCGACGTTCCTGCCAAGCCTTGTGAGCCTCTTGTTCCCATGATGGGACACTCGAATTTCTCGGCGACAGCTTCCAGTCTGAGTTTACCACCCCTAAACGTTTCATCCGAGCAAATCGCTCACGACGCAATTGATCCCAGCCCCTAGAGAAATGTCCCTTGTAGGCATCAATATCCTCTGGTTTTGCATGCAGAGGCCAATGCGCTGCATTGAACGCGAGATAAAGAAAGAACGGCGACTCCTTGGATTGCCTAGAATAGTGAGACTCCAGAAAACCCAAGGCGCGATTCGTCAAAGCGTCTGTGTAATAGTAATGCGGATTGTCTCTCCATTCATGTTCCACGACCTTTCCATTCCAGTTTAGACCAGCCGGAGCGAAAAAGTCAGAAGCCCCGTGAAGCGTCCCATAGAATTGATCAAAGCCCCGACGCTGGGGAGTATCAGGCCCATCGTGAAGCTCAGGGTCCGAAAGATGCCATTTGCCTGCCATCATCGTGGCATAGCCCCGCTCACGGAGAACTTCGGGAAGTGTCCGCACCTCATCCCGAAATCCACGAGCATTTCCCTTGTTCACGAGAGCCGTACGGGGATACAGGCCTGTCAATAGACTCGCCCGGGTCGGCCAGCACATATTGTTGACGTAGTAGTTCGTAAAACGGACGCCTCGCGCAGCTAAGGAATCTAGATTCGGCGTTCGGATTTCCCCTCCATAGCAACCGAGATCCGAGTAGCCCATATCATCGGCCACAATCAACAAGATGTTGGGAGATGAAGCCTCCTCTCGAGCATCGACGGAAACAAGCGATAAGCAAACGACCGATAAGAGACACACAAGAGACTCGGCACGACGCCTCGATTGTCCCCTCACTTTAAACTCCCTCCCATTTCAAAGTGTCGCTTAAAGAATTGACTCACCAAATCCCTCACGGCTGGCTGGTTGAATTCCTTTCCTCCGTGCCCCGCCCCCGGGATCACTTCCAGCCGACTGGCGACTCCTGAATCCCTCAGTGCCTCATGCAAACGCTGGCTCTGACTGAGTGGCACCCCGGGATCTTTCTCCCCATGCATGATTAGAAACGCTGGATCATCCTTACTCACATGAAAGAGCCCACTCGCGTCTCGAGCAAGGCCGGGCACTTCCCTCACCGTCGCTCTGAGAAGTTTAGCGCCATTGCTGTTTGCAACATCTTCAGCGGACCGTCCATTTCCTACATTGTTCGGGGGCATCGTCAGCAAATCCGTCGGCCCAAACCAATCACATACCGCTTGAACTCGACTCGACGTCGTCTCATGGCCAGGAAACTCACGAGTCCCCAGCAAGACCGCGAGATGTCCCCCAGCAGATGTCCCCCAGGCGCCAATCCGCTTACCATCTAAACGATATTCACGAGCATGATCACGCAACCAACGAACCGATGCATAGCAATCATTGATTTGAGCAGGCCAGCCAGCAACATCCGTCAGGCGATACTCAATGGCAGCCACGGCAATCCCTTCGTTACATAGCCAAGCCGCCAGTTTCTTGGCACGATCTTTACTTCCCCCTTTCCATCCGCCCCCATGAATAAAAACAACAACCGGATGCGAACCAACAGTCTGAGCAGGGAGGTAAAGATCCATTTTCAATGCCCCCTCAGGCCTATTCGCATACTCCAGGTCCAGCAACTCTCGAGTCGCGCCTTGCGTTAATACACAAAGCCAAACACTCAATAGACAAAACAAACGGGTGATCACAGCGAGACGGTAACAGAGTCCCCCTCCACACCAAACCCAAATATTGATCAGGCCGGAAAACCTTCCCCACCAAAAAACCGACTAGCGAAAGGTTCGCATCGTCTCATCCGACAGGTGATCCATCACATTGAAGAGGTCCAAATTAACCCGTGATTCATCGAACAAGAACTTGGTATAAGACGCATTCCGAATCCGCCAGCCGACCTCAAGGGCTTTCTCATCCGAACAATCCACAGCAAGCTGAAACAGCGTTCCGATGGTTCCCGCCGAACTAATCACCAAGATCGACCGCCCGTTTCCCGTGGCAGATGTCATGGCATGAAAGGCTTCAACAACCGACCGACGGAAACTTCCCCAAGTCTTGACGTTTTCGTCAATAAGCTCACCAGCGATCCACTTCCTTCCGATCGATGAAAAAAGTCGGTGAAAACTTCGCTGCTTCTCAGTCAGCTCCTCAGCTGATTGGTAAGCATCCCTCAGCGGACGAAGCTCATCCAGACCTCGATTCCGTTCCCACGCCTCAGGCACAAGATACTGGTCGACGGGATACTCATCCAATCCCTGCAAGACCTGAGCACGAACCAAACTCTGCCCTTTGGAATCATAGCCCTCCCGCAACGCCTCGAACGACTGAGCATGCCTCTTTCGCGGCCCCACAAATACTGAGTCGAACGACAGACCCTTCTCGGTCCAATTCTCAGCCAAAAGAGACATCTGCTCCCGGCCGCGATCAGAGAGCGCATCATAATCCTCAGAGAGGAATGAAGCCTGGCCATGTCGCACCACATACATTTCGCTCATCGCATTCAGTCTTTACCACCACCACGATCCATCCGGGCTGTGAAACGCTAATCAACACGCGATTATTGAAACAAGCCTTGAATTTCGATTTCATACGTCGGAGCATCTCACCAAAGAAAAGTTTAGAAAGTAATCGGCATTCTGAAAAACTCCGAAAAACTCCACAACCAACTGATCGCGAGCATTGGGCTTGTCGCCGCACTATGCCTGATCATCATTCTCCTGAGCGATCAGCTCCCCCGACTCGGCGCTACTCTGGTCGTCGGCATCGGATTCCAGTGCATCGCAGGCTTAGCCTTCCAGTTCGGGCTGGCGCGAAAGTTTACGGTGACTCAATACCGTTGGATCTACGGGATTTGCTCCCTGATATCAACGGGAATTCTCGTCTCTCTGATTCTCGCCGACGCACGCTTTCAAGGCTCCGATTCACTCATCATGGGCATGGAACCGGCCACCGCGATCCTCGTGTTCGGCATCACCATCTGGCCCTTTTCTTTCGTTGGGCTTTGGACCTTCGGCTTCGGGAAAGCCATTCTTCCGGCCCATTCTGTGGAAGAACTCAGAGACGCCGATCAAGGCAACTAGCCGCTAGACATGGACGATCGCACTCTCATCCTTCTGATCATAGGCGCGTATCTTCTCGTATGCCTCGGCATCGGGGCATGGGCCGCCGGGCGCACCAAATCATCGGGCGACTTCTTCATCGCGGGAAAAGGTATCGGAACAATTTTAGTCGGTTTTGCAGCGTTCTCAACGACGATGAGTGGATTCGGCTTCATCGGCGGTCCCGGACTCGTTTACAAATTCGGCACCTCCTCGTTCTGGATCTGTTGTCCGTCAATCATTGGGTTTGCTCTGACGGCACTGTTGGTCGCAAAACGATTCAAACTGTTCTCCGATCTCTTCGAAATCTTTACTCTTCCGGATGCTGTGGCCGTTCGCTATCAGAGTGAGCTTTGCCGTTTTCTCACCGCTCTTGTCATTCTACTCGGGGTGATTGCCTACTTAGGCACCAATATTCTCGCCTTTGGAACTGTGGCTTCGACATTCTTCAACATTGACTTCACTGTGGCTGCGGTTGGCGGGATGGCGGTCGTGATTCTCTACGCCGTCTTCGGAGGAATCATTGCAGGACTCTACACGGATGTCGTGCAGGGATTCATCATGCTCTTCGCATCGGTCGCCCTTTTTTGGATCGCACTCAGCACAGCTGGTGAGGGAGATTTCTTCGCTGGTCCCGCAAATCTAACAGCTGCCTATCGGGCAGCAGATATGGGCGAAGCCGTTGGCCCCTGGGGAGTACTTGGACCGATGGCCTGCCTGGGATTCTTTTTCCTTTTCGCGCTCGGTGGGAGTGGCCAACCTCATGTCATCACCAAGTATCTCATGCTCAAGAGCAACCGGCCTCTGCGCTGGAGTCTTCCGCTCATCACAATAGCCTACGCGCTATGCATCCTCCTGTGGGTGACCGTTGGTTTCGCAATGAAGTATTTGGTTCTTACCGGACAAGCGCCCGCACTTGAAACGGGAAGCGAAGACCACGCAGCCCCCGTCTTTCTCCTAAACCATGCCCCGGCATGGCTCGCAGGGATTGTGTTTTCCGGGCTTTTCGCAGCGATCATGTCCACCGCGGATTCCTTTCTAAATATTGGGGCCGCAGTCTTCGTCCGTGATATGCCGCGGGCCATCCTAAAGAGAACTCTCGTCAACGAGCTCCGAGGAGCGCGGATTGCCACCGTCGTTCTGGCCGTCTCCGCCACGGCTTTCGCTCTCTGGGCTAAGGAGCACGGCGACCTAATCGCGATCCTTGGCACCTTTGGCTGGGGACTTTTCGCAGCCGCATTCGTTCCCGTCGTCTCGATCGGGTTCAACTGGAAGCGCGCAACGTGGCAAGCCGCTGCTAGTTCCGTAGTCGTCGGGCTGGTCGCCAATCTGGGGCTCGATCTGCTCAGCAAATATCCCCAGGAAGCGCCCCTCTACAAGATTCCCGGATCTGTGAGTATTGGCGCTGTTGCGTTGTTGGCTTCATTGGTCACATTCATTGTGGTGAGCTTCGTCACACCAGCACAGAAACTGGACAGAAAGCTGGAGATCGCCATCGATAACTAACGCCACCACCGACTAGCCTAGAACTTATTTTATTCCCATGCCTGATAGCAGACCAAAAGCGAAGCTCGTTACAGGCTCCGATTACATCGATAGCCTAAGGGGCCGGGATCTCAATCTCTACTATCTCGGTCAGAAAATTGCCGACTATGTCGATCATCCGGTCATTCGACCTTCGATCAACGCAGTCGCCGCAACGTATGACCTTGCAATGACGCATCCCGAACTAGCGATGACAAACTCGCCGTTCACGGGAGAGCCGATCAATCGATTCCTTCACATTGCAACCTCCAGAGGCGACCTGGTTCAACAGAACAAAATGCAACGCAAGCTCGGTCAACTCACGGGCACATGTTTCCAGCGCTGCGTCGGGATGGACGCGTTAAACGCTCTCTTTTCTGTCACCTTCGAGATCGACGAGGCGAAAGGAACCAACTACCACGAAAGACTGAAGCAATTCATCACGCTCACCCACGAAGAGAACCTGGTCATCGGTGGCGCCATGACAGATGTGAAGGGGGATCGAAGCAAGCCTCCCCACGAGCAGGCTGACCCCGAGCTTTTCGTACGAGTCGTCAAACGGAATGAGAACGGCATTTGGGTCTCCGGCGCCAAAGCCCATCAAACGGGCTGCATCAATTCCCATTGGCTCATCGTAATGCCAACTCTCCGCCTCAGCGATCAGGACAAAGACTATGCCGTGGTCGGTGCCATCCCCGTAGACGCTCCCGGGATCACTTATATATACGGCCGACAGTCCTGTGACCTCAGAAGCCAGGAAGTCGGATCCATTGATCAAGGAAACGCCCAATACGGAGGCCAAGAGGCGATGGTCATATTGAAAGACGTGTTCATTCCGTGGCACCAAGTCTTTATGGATGGAGAGGTCGAATTCGCCGCCATGCTGGTCGAGCGCTTCACGTGCTACCACCGTCGAAGCTACGTTTGCAAAAGCGGCGTCGGGGATGTCTTAATCGGGGCAGCAGCTGCTGTGGCGGACTACAACGGTGTTCCCAACGCATCTCACATCCGGGACAAACTTGTTGAAATGACCCATCTCAACGAAACGATCTACGCAACCGGGATTGCTTCCTCCTACCAGAGCCAAGCCACCAAATCCGGCTGTCATATCAATGACGATATGATCGCCAATGTGTGCAAGCACCACGTCACGCGAATGCCTTTTGAAATCGCGCGTCTTGCCCAAGATTTGGCGGGTGGGCTCATGGTAACGATGCCCTCCGAAGCAGACCTCAGAAGCGATGAAATTGGAGATCTGATCGAACGGTTTCTCAAGGGGCGAGCGGATGCCCCCACCGAGGACCGCATGAGAATCCTCCGTCTCATCGAAAACATGACCCTCGGCCGCAACGCTGTGGGTTATTTAACCGAGTCGATGCACGGAGCAGGTTCCCCTCAGGCACAACGGATTCAGATCGCTCGCCAAATGCAGCTCGACTACAAGATGCATCTCGCCAAAACGCTGGCCGGGATTGACACTTCGTCCCACGAAGCATCCTCAAAGCCTTCGTATTTTGAACGCATTTTCAGCCCCGAGTCCTCAGATAAAACCGATGACTGACAATTCCCTCCCCTCAAGAAAGTTGAGCCTCACGATGGAGCAACTGGGGCAGTATCTAGACCAGGAACTGACGGTTTCAGAGTGGACTGAGATCACTCAAGAGCAGATCCGTCAGTTCGGCCTCTGCACCAAAGACAACCAATGGATTCACATCGATGAACAACGAGCCAAGACAGATTCCGTGTTCGGAACGACCATCGCCCACGGATACCTCACCCTCTCACTCATCTCCTACTTCGTTCATCAGACAATCGAGTTGACCGACGCGGATCTTGCACTTAACTACGGCCTCAACCGAGTGCGCTTTCCTCACCCGGTCAAGACGGGAAGCAAAGTCAGGGCCCGCTTCAGCCTGAAAGACTACATTTCAATCGATCAAGGAATCCAATATACCCTCCAAGCAACAATCGAAATTGATGGGGAACCCAAACCCGCGTGTGTAGCGGAACCGATCTTCAGAGCGCTTCGTCTCCAGGGTTCAGCAGACTGACGTGCCCATTCTACTGTTCGCGAAAACAGTAAACAGAACTCCAAGAACGCAACAGCAATCGGTCGCCCACAACCACCGGAGAAGCATCTACGGTGTCATTGATACGGTTTACGGAAACGACATTCAAAGAATCTCCCGCTCTCAAAACGGCCGTATTTCCTTCGCGATCCACAATATAGACCAACCCATTTACGCCGACGGGAGAAGCATAGATGTTCGAGAGCCCCTTCAACGGTTCTGCCTCCACAAAGCGCCTTCCGGATTTCGCATCCAAAATACTGAGCCGGTTCCCTAGTCCCTTAGTCATGTACAGCCTTCCCTTGTAGAGTAACGGCGAAGCAACGTAGGGCGTGTCCCGGTTCAGGACCCAGCCGAGCTTATCAGAGCCAGAGAGATCCCCCTGAGCGCCACGCGGAACCGCGTAAACAACGGATTTCTTGTAGCCGCTCATACAAAACACGAAGTTGTCATCATACACGGGCGTGGGAATCGCATTAACGCTTAACGTGCCAACCTCCCAAACCGAACGTCCCGCATCCAGCGAGTACGCACGCGTTCGCTGCGTGCCGTTGACCACAGCAAGAGTTTGCCCTCGATCAGTAACAAAGACAGGCGTCGACCAGTTGGACGGTTCATCACGGAGGACCTCCCATCGCGTAGATCCATCAGAGGCATCGAGATTGAAGAGTCTGGATTGATCTTCTTGATCCCAAGGGAGAATCAAATGCCCATCGTGTAGAGCCAACGTGGATGCCTCTCCCCACCCTCTGCGGGTTCGCATTTGTCCCAGTGTTCGCTTCCAGATTTGCTGACCATCGAGATCAAAAGCGTACACGCCGCGGGAGCCGAGCGAAAAGTAGAGACGCTCCCCATCGCTTACCGGCGAACCTCCGGCATAGGTATTGGTCCGATGGTGACCCTCATGAGGAGAGGCTTCAACGATGAGTCGACGCCAGAGTTCCCTCCCCGAATCAAGATCTAGAGCGGTCAGCCAAAATCGATAGACATGCTTAGGTGGTTCGGTCCGAGCATCTGGATGCTTTACAGGAACAGGGTCAGCCAATCGCCCCGTTTCCTCCGCGCTCAGAAGATAAACCCGCCCCCCGACAACGATTGGGGTTGCGCCGCCGGTTCCCGGCAGAGAGGCCACCCAAGCCAGATTTTTCTCCGCGCTCCAGGTCACGGGAGGCTGACCACTAGCAACAACGCCATTTTCATTCGGTCCTCGCCAATGAGGCCATGATGCGTCCTCGTCAGCAGCATAAACTCCTGGCGGAATCGCTCCGAATTGGAGAGCAGCCAGCAAACTCCAGCAGAAAATAGATCTCCAGATCCTCAGTCTCATCATCACATTCACTTTTCAACAAGGTTCTTCTCCATGACAAAGTCATCCATCACAAACCCACCACCGATGTCGGTGATCATCTTACCAGCATTGTCGAATCCGTTGCGTTCGTAGAATTGAATCGCCCTCGCATTTTTCCGATTCACAGTCAGCCAGGCTTTCCGTCCTCCTCTAGCCACAATTTCGGAAATCATTGTTTTCAACAGCGCCCTTCCGAGCCCCGACCTTTGCACCGATTGACAAACATACAACTGTTGAATCTTGAAACCTCGGACGTCTCGCTCGAGTTGCAATGACGCGTAGCCCACTGCGTCCTGGCCGCACTTTGCAAGCCAATACCGAGAGCGAGTTCCCCCCAACTCATGTGCCAACACCGATCGCTCAAACCGTTGGTTGAGCATGTGTTCAATTTGCGCTTGCGAGATTATCGCGGAATAAGCCTCTGCCCAAATACGTCTCGCCAATGACGCGACTATCTCAGCGTCCCCAGAGGAACAGGGTTCGATACAAAAATTGGGAACAACATTCATGGGGTTGACGAAACCTATCAGACGATTCAAATTGCAAAGGACAAAGCTATCAAAAACAAAATGAGAATTCTATGTGGAGTCACCCTAATTGCGCTAGCAGCCTGGTCCTTGTCAAGCGCTCTAAACGCAGAGGGAGATAAGGTGACGGACAAAAAGACTCTCCCCGCCCCTGAATCGATGGAAACGGCAACCTTTGGCGGAGGCTGCTTCTGGTGCACGGAAGCGCTCCTTGAAACGCTGGACGGTGTCCACTCAGTGGTATCCGGTTACTCTGGGGGACATAAAGAGAACCCCACCTACAAAGAAGTTTGCGCGGAAATTACCGGTCACGCCGAAGTCGTTCAGGTAAAGTATGATCCAGAGCTTATCAGCTTCGAACAACTCCTCACCTACTTTTGGCAAGCCCACGATCCGACCACTCTGAACAGACAGGGAAACGATGTGGGCACCCAATACCGATCCGTCATTTTCTTCCACAACGAGGAGCAGAAGAAAATTGCCGAAGCTTCAAAAGCACACGCTGCAAGTTCCTTCGACGATCCCATCGTCACCGAAATCGTTAAGTTTGAGAAATTCTACGAAGCCGAAGCCTACCACCAGGACTACTTCAGAAAGAACCCGAATCAAGGCTACTGCTACTTTGTGATCCGCCCCAAGCTCAAGAAGTTTGAAAAGCTCAAATAAGGACCGGGTCGCTTCGACTAATCCTTAATCCATCCGCGCCAACGGTAGGTCTGAATCCCAACCGTTTCGTGAAGCCAGTAGCGCAGGTTTAAGAGCCCGCTCGAACTGGGAATCAAGTAGTTGTGTCTTCTCGGAAGTGAGCGGAAGTCGCAGGCTACAGGAGTGACACTCACCCCAGCAGATTCAAACACTGCTTCGGCCCGGCGCATATGGATCGCAGAGGTCACGAGAATGATCTCAGCCCAGTCCTCTTCTTCCTTCATCCGCCGGACCGCCTGGGCTTCCTCGAAGGTATTACGGCATAATTGCAAGTGCCTCACCGGCGTATCAACCAAGTCCCAGCGCTCAAGCCAAGGCTTAATCACATCGTACTCGGTCAACTTGTGAGGAGGGGGATCGGCCGCGCCTCCCCCCATAAGCAAGAGCTTCCCTTTTCCAGCTCGAATCAGCTCGACGCCCGCGAGAACTCGATCGATCGCATCCCCGGAATCAAACCCATGCGGCTCACCCTCACCAATTGAGACATGCCCGCCCAAAACAATCACGACGTCCGCCTCGGGAACTTGCGACAGTTCGGTTCCGAAATAGGGCTTCTCAATGGATGCAATCAAGACATGAGGCAACGTACTCCCACCAAAAAGACTCAGCATCACGCAAACGCCAAACAGAACCGAGGACTCGGCATACCGCTTTCGTCGCCAGAGAAAGACGGCCAAGCAGATGATACCGAGCCAAACCAGAGCCACCGGATCTATCAGCCGCTTGACCAACCAATTCAATGCGGTCACGAAGGAATTCTCCTAGTGGCTATCGCCTGCAATAAGCTGCTCTATGTCCTTGAACTCGACATGCATGTCTTGTCCCCCATGAAGCTGCAAGGCCAGCCGTCCCGATAGGCGACCAGGATCGTCGACAAGTTCAGCGGACTTTCGGCCATTCATGTGCACAACCGTTCGCTGACCATGTGCCGAGACGGTGAGATCGTTCCATTCTCCCTGCTTATACCAACGGGTCTTCTTATCGGCTGGATGATGCACCACCCACGCTCGTCCACCCGTCTCATAAAGACCACCGGTTTCGTAGCTCGTATCGAGTTCGACTTGGAACCCATGCACACCGACGGCTCCTTTGACAGGTTCAGCGCGAAAATAGAACCCACTATCTCCCTCCTTGACCCGGAACTTCAGGCGAACCGTAAAGTCGCTAAAACTTGAATCACTCATCAACAATCCATGACGTTTTTCCGCCTTTTCGCTGATCCCCGTGATCACCCCATCCACAACGGACCACTCGCCCCCGGGCAGGGCCTTCCAACCCGACAAAGAACGGCCATCAAACAGAGGTTTCCACGTGTGCTTGCCCAGATCCTGAATCCGGATATTTCGCCACACAATCTCCATCGGCTCTTCGCTATTCGTCCCGTGAACCTGCAACGCGATGAATCCAGATAACGACAACGAATCCCGCAGATCCGCGGCCGGCACTCCATTGACAAAGGTCTTGATGTGATCCCCGATCGCTTCGACGCGGTAGTGGTTCCAATCATCTTTCTTAAACGCCGCCCTCGCCGCGTCGTTTCCTTTCAGATTGTTGATCCATCCCCGTCTTGATTCATCGTAGATGCCGCCAGACCATGCTCGGTCGGAGGGATCAATCTCGACTTGGTAGCCGTGAACCACGCCTTTGTGATAGCTCGGAATACTGGCACTTCGAATCTGAACGCCCGAGTTCATCCGTGAATCAATCTTGAACTCGAGCTCCAAAATAAAATCAGAATAATCCCGCGAGGTGCACAAGAACGTGTTCCGAGACCGGGGTACCGTCGTTCCCACAATCGCCCCATCGCGGATCTCATAGGTCGCTTTTCCTCCCCGTTTGGTCCACCCGTTAAAGGTTTTTCCATCAAACGGGTAATGCCATTCTGCCTTCTCAGCGGCCCCAACCCTCGCCAAAATCACCAAAAAGGTACAAACGGCCAACATTTTGATCATCAAACGATGCTTCATGCCCAAAAGTGAATCAGGGATTCTCGCAAATGCAACACATTGCAATCTCAATCAAAATGCCCCTCCGGAACAGCCATCCGTCTTGAACTCCGACAAAATTGCGACTAACTTTCTCCGAGGTTACCGGCCAATCAAGGAGTAAACTCTGGCTACGACCACCAAAGCACTGATGCACGTCCCGATTCTGGCACTCTTCACTGAGCTCAATTCCAAGATTGGTTTGATCAGCGGATCAATTCTGGGACTCATTGCCATCCTGTTGGCTCTAGCGGCATTCAGGCATCGAAAATCGCCAGCTTTTCCGACGGCACTCGCCGTCATCGGCGCCCTACTTGCCACGCTCGGCACCCTTACCGGTCTTGCCCCAAGTTTCATCAGTCAATCCCAATGGGATGCCTTGAAACCTGGCCTCGGATTCGCCTACTGCGGACTCCTTGCGATCGCCCTTATCGCTCTCGTCGGCTTTGTGTTCTTGAGGCGTTCCCAAGACTCGGAGTCAACTCAGAGTGGTCAAAACGCCGCCCGGGAGCACCTCAAGTTCGCCATCGACGGCACGAGCGACGGTCTCTGGGACTGGAACATCGCTGAGGACAAGGTCTGGTTTTCTCCGAGGATGAAGTCCTTGCTAGGCTTCGCTCCGAATGAGTTTCCGGATCAATTCGAAGCCTGGGAGAAGCGCCTCCACCCTGACGATCACAAAGCTACAATCGATGCCATTGAGCAGCACCTAGAAAACGATATCCCCTATGACGTCACCTACCGGCTCAAGTGTAAGGACGAGAGCTATCGATGGTTTCGAGCGCGAGGACAAGCCACTCGATCTTCCCAAGGACGCCCACTCCGAATGGCGGGGGCGATTCAAGACATCGAAGACCAGCATCAAGATCGGGAAAAGGTCCAACAAAATGAGGAACTCTTCCGCGCCGTTTTCGAGAAAGCTAATATCGGAATCGCCCTCACCGACCGAGACGGCAAATTCTGCGAGGTCAATCCGGCATTGTGCAAGATGCTCAAGTACGACGAAGCGTCTCTCAAACTCCGATCCTTCAAGTCTGTCACACACCCGGATGATCTCGACCGCAGTACAGAGATGCACGACAGCCTCAAAAAGGACAACGTCGAGCACCTCGAGATCGAGAAGCGCTACCTCCGAAAAGACGGAGATATCCTCCACGCGATAACCGGGATTTCTCGCCTAAAGACCGCACTCTCTGGCTCTGGAGCCCAGACCCTCGTGCACATACAAGACGTCACCAAGCTCAAAAATGCAGAGCGGAAGGCTGTCGAAAGCAGTCAGTTCAAATCTCAATTCTTAGCCCACATGAGCCACGAGATCAGAACACCACTCGGCGGTTTGCTCGGAATGATTGAACTCGCGCTAGGAACGACGCTCACAGATGAACAAGAGCATTTCCTGGTGACTGCGAAACGGTCTTCCGAACAACTCATGTTCCTGATCAACGACATCCTCGATCTCTCGAAAATCGAAGCTGGCAAACTCGAAATCCATGCCAAGGAATTTGACATCCGCGAAGCGACAAGCACCATGATTTCGACGCTTTCTCTTCGAGCTCATGAGAAAAACCTGGAGCTCGCATACCACATTGATGATGCCGTACCACAAAGAGTCTCTGCAGACTGGAGCCGAATTCAGCAAGTGCTGACAAATCTCCTGAGCAACGCGATCAAATTCACACCGCAGGGACAGGTTGTCCTCGAGATCCGACTCGACAAAAAAGCCACCCGCTCCGCAGCAGCCAGCGATCAAGAAAACACCCTCATTCTGTTCTCGGTGAGCGACACCGGGATCGGAATTCCAGCCGAGAAGTGCCGGGAGATTTTCGAGGCTTTTCACCATGCAGATACTTCAATCCCACAGAAATACGGCGGCACAGGTCTGGGCTTGGCGATATCCCAAGAACTTGTAGGGCTCATGCAAGGTAAGATCGCGGTCGAAAGCGAACTCGGTTCCGGCAGCCGGTTTTCCTTCAGCCTACCGGTGCGCGCTCTTGAACAGGCATCTCAGGTAGGCACTGAAAAGCACCAGCGAAACTTTGAAGGTCTCAAGGCCCTGATTGTCGACGACAACGAAACCAGTTTAGAGTTCCTCTCCAAAACACTGCTTCAGTGCCAAATCACTCCCACCGGATTCACCAGCACAAAAGCGGCTGAGAGTTTCCTACGGAGCGATCTCAACCGAGACGAAGAGTTTGATCTTTGCCTCCTCGATAGTCGAATCCCCGGCAACGAGAACTTTCAATTCCCATCGCGGATCGCAAACCACCTCAAGGAGGCCGCAAATGTCATTCTCTTGCTGTCCTCACCAAACCGCGAGCTCGAGTTGGAGCGATGCAAGGCTCAGGATCTGCAACACACGCTCACCAAACCTGTGTCCTCAACCGCCCTTCTCGCTCTCCTCGATCAACTCATTCACCCCTCAGAAAAGGGAGCAGATTCACAAGAAGCGGCCGCCAAGAAGATTCTCGTAGTGGAGGACAACCCTATCAACTCTGAAGTCGCCATGAACTTCATCAAACAGTTCGGCCACGAAGTCTCCTGCGTTGAAAATGGACGCGAGGCGATTTCAACGTTGGAACATGAGAGCTTCGACATCGTCCTCATGGATCTTCAAATGCCAGAGATGTCCGGTTTGGAAGCAACCCGAATCATTCGCGAACGAGAGAAGGACGGGGACAAACATCAATGGATCATCGCCCTCACTGCCCAAGCGATGAAGGGCGACCGAGAAGAGTGCCTCGCTGCTGGCATGGATGACTATGTAACGAAGCCGATCAAACGAGAAAACCTGCAATCGGCAATCGAACGAGCCGAGAAAAAATCCTTGGCCAAGACTGTTTCCTCCACCCCCGCTAACGCAGACCCATCGTCGATCATCCAAGCCTTCGAAGGCGAAATCAACGTTGCCAAGAAGGTCGGTCAAATCTTCCTAGAAACCACCCCCTCACTGTGGGATGCCATCTTACAAGCGATCAAGAATGGAGATGCCCGAACCCTTAAAACTTCGGCTCACAGACTTAAAGGTTCGTTCATGCAATTCGGAGCCGAAGAAGCCGAGCAATTGGCCTTTAAGCTAGAGACAGCAGGAAAGAACGGGGAGCTCGAAGGACTGGATGAGACCGTTAGTCGTCTCTCCGAAGAGACCCGAGATTTGAAAAAACAAATCTACCAACTACTTCGGCACTAGAGTTTCGAACAAAGATTCTCTATCGCGTTCGTTTGTCCTTTAGGAACTGAACATGGCCGTCCAACATAAGACGGTTACGCCCCCCCGGATGAACCGCCCGCCCACGAATGGCATCGTCTAGCGAATCGATCGTATTCGGATAATAGGCATCCACGATCAGCTCGACGTCTGAAACACCATCGGGAATCCCAATGAATCGATTATTCGCTTTCCTCAAGCTCTGAACGACTTGATCCTCAGATTTCCCCCAGAAGTTATCCAACGGGATGTCTTCCCCTGCTTGATCGAATCGCCACATCCAATAGTTTGCTAAAGGCGCATTGGTTTCGAATCCAATATGCTGAACCGTCTGGACAGCCTTTCCGATCGGAGAATGCGCCACGCTCGGGCAGGACCACAAATCAGGAACACTCGTGTAATTTGAGAAGACAACTCCTGCCCAACCCGATCTCGGATCAGACCGCGGCCAGGAATCCCAAGGTTTGTAGCCCCCCGGGAGCAAGACTTTGAGTTCCCGTCGATCTGGAAATTTGCCCTCAAAATCGTCCCGGTACAGAGCCATAGCCAATCCCAACTGACGGAGATTTGAGACACACCGAATTCGGCGAGCCTGTCCTTTTGCCTTGCCCAGGGCGGGCAAAAGCATTCCTGCCAGAATCGCTATGATCGCAATCACCACCAGTAGCTCGATCAGAGTGAAAGCTCCGTTCTTCGTTCTATTCATTCGCATTCTGTCAGCCATTCAACGCCATCAAAAAAAGAGCCATCACGGTTACACCATAGCGTTAATCCCGGTTCCCCCAAGTCCTCCGCCCCCGAGCCCCTATGCCAGGACTGCAGCATCACCGCATCGCGTGGAGGGAGACCATTGCCGCTCGAACCCTTAGCGTCAATAATGGAAGACTGGCACCACTCGAATGCAATTCCGAAATTCATGCGTGATAGACAAGCTGGTCACAGCTCCCGGAGACATTTTTCTTGCAGCGTTCAATTCCACATCGATACTCGATGTGTTACCCAAAACTTTCGAGCACTAGCAATTTATTATGCGAAGAACAAGCCGAACAGTCTACAACAGGCGCGAGTTCATTGGGAGCGCTTCCGCTTCCGCATTTGCGTTCACGTTTCTGCCGAGTCGAGTCTTTGGAGCCAACGAACGGCTGAACATGGCCAGCATTGGCGTCGGCGGTAAAGGCGGCAGTGACTCCTCTCAAGCGGGAGAATTGGGCGACATGGTTGCCCTCTGCGATATCGACGACAACACGCTCCGGAGCCGCGCTCAGAAAAGCCCACGAGCTGTCCTCTATAATGACTTCCGCATCATGCTGGAGGAAATGGATAAATCGATCGATGCCGTCACCATCAGCACACCAGATCACACGCACGCACCCGCTGCTTTGATGGCGATGAGACAAGGAAAACATGTTTATTGCCAGAAACCATTGACCCACACGGTCTACGAAGCTCGGCTCATGCGAGAGACGGCTCAAGGATTTAAAGTGGCCACTCAGATGGGCAATCAAGGCACAGCTGAGAACGGACTACGGGAGGCAGTTGAAGTGATCCGATCCGGAGCGATTGGTCCCGTTCGAGAAGCCCACGTTTGGACCAACAGACCCGTTTGGCCCCAGGCCCCGAAGGTTGTTTCTCGCCCGACCGAACGCCCTGCCGTTCCCTCCCACGTCCACTGGGATGCCTTCCTCGGCCCCGCCAAATACCGCCCCTATCACGGAGCCTATCACCCCTTCAACTGGCGCGGCTGGTGGGACTTCGGAACGGGAGCGCTTGGCGATATGGCCTGCCACACAGCAAACATGGCATTCATGGCTCTCGACCTGGGTTACCCTGATTCCGTTTCAGCCGAGAATGGTCCCTTGAATCCTGAGACCTACCCCGCGTGGGCGACTGTCAAATTTCAATTCCCAGCCCGAGGCTATCAGCCTCCAGTCGATTTCTATTGGTATGAAGGCAAACTTCCAAATGGTGAGAAAAACCTACCACCTAAGGAGCTCTTCCACGGCAACAAGCCGCCAGGAAGTGGCTCACTTCTCGTCGGGGACAAGGGAATCCTCTATTCCCCCAATGACTACGGAGCTCGGTACAAACTCCTCCCGGAAGACCAATTCGAAGGCTACGAAAAGCCCGCACCTTCCCTACCCAGAAACGGTCGTGGAGACAAAGGAATGAAGGAAGAATGGGTTGCCGCCATTAAGGGAGGCCGGCCCGCGATGTCTAACTTCAATTATGCAGGACTCCTAACGGAAACAATTCTGCTCGGAAATATCGCCATGAGGGCGGATAAGAAGTTGCTCTGGGACGGACCAAACCTCCGTTTTTCCAATTCAGAGGCAGCCAATCAATACATCCACAAAGTCTACCGAGACGGCTGGGAACTCTAAACGATTGAGCAAGCATTTAAACCTTACCCAAGCGGCGAACCGATCTGGTTCGCCGTTTTTTTCGTTTTACTAAGATTCGAGACGCTGTGCGATACAACGCGCCGCCAAGGCAGCCACATGCCGGTGATCCGTTCCACAGCAGCCCCCCAGCACGTTGAGCTGATTAGCCGTTCCGGTGAGCCTCAAGTAATCTTCGCCAAATTCCTCGGGATCGCCCTCATCGAGAACGTTCGCTCCATCAAGTTCAACATGGCTCTTCTTAGAAGCGTTTCCTCTTACGGCTCGAACCCGACTCAAACAGGCATCCCTTGAAGCGAAAAGGTGCTCGAAATGACTCGGATGCACGCAATTGATTCCGTAGTAACTCACATACCCATCCGATTGATCGTCAATCCGACGAATCGCCGCAGCCAAAGACTGCCCACTCGCTAGAACGCCATTCGCATCGAGAGTGAAAGACAGGACGACAGGAACGTTACATTCCTGTGCCGCGTGCACAATTCCGAGTCCCTCTTCCGGGTTATTGAGTGTCGCTGCGGTAATGACGTCCACCTCAGTGGCAGCAAAGGTTCCAATCTGCTCAATGTGATACCGAAGGGCGTCGTCAGCAGTCATCCTCACACCCATCTGATAGGCATCATGTCGAGGCCCCACACATCCACTGACCACAATAGGAGCGACACAGTGGCTCCACTGACGCCTGCGATCGACGCATAGAGCGACTGCAGCTCGGTTCACGTCTGCCAGAGCCGCCCTCGAATAACCCAACTTCGCTCCCCAATCTCGACTTGCGCGCCAGGTCAAACTTTCGAGCACAAACCCAGCCTCCACTGCTTGAGCGATCTCAAGAAAGCGCCGGAAATACTCATCAATGATTTGCAAAGACGATTCAGACTCCAATAACGGGAACGCTGCAAAATGAGGCAGATCGATGCCTGCGTGATGCATGAGATACGTCTCGATCCCCCCATCAACCAGAAAAGGCTTCCCGGACAGCTGAGGCAGCTTGGATCGGTATGAGGAGGATTCGCTCATCTGAAGTTCCGGGCCAAGCGATTCTTTCTCGGCAACACGACGGCTGTCTGCCGGCCTAAGTCCTCAATCCGCGATTCAGCGCCTCATCGAGTCGCTTAACGAGGATTTTTGAGTTCCGTCCGCTACTCAAATGAGACTCACGACGAGCCGTCGGCAAGTCGTCCACGCTGCCCTCTGAGAAACCTGCCTTCGATTGAAAATAGGTATAGGACTGAGTCGATAGTAGAAAAAGCTGTTTCACTCCTGCTTTCCGAGCTCGCTCTTCTACGAATTGAATAAGGCGACGACCAATCCCTTGTTTCTCGTGCGATCGGGACACACACAAGAAAGCAAGCTCTCCCTTTGATTCGTGTGGGTAGAGATGCAGGGCGACACAGCCAATCGGATGCCGATCGATCTCGAAAATAAAATAGTCGTCTAGATTCTTCGCAATCTCTTGTCGAGTTCGACCTGAGAGCTCTTCGGCTAAGACAGAGTCACGGGTCAGTTGCACCAAAAGGCGAATATCTTTCTTCTTTACGCTTCGAATCTGTTGGTAGTCATTGGCATAAACGAGCGTCCCGATCCCTTCATTGGAGAAAACCTCAGTGAGCAAACCTTCATTAGTTCGGCCATTGATCACATGAACGCGCTGAACGCCTGCTTCGCAGGCTCGAACGGCGTATCGCGCTTTCGAACCGCTCGAGTTCCTGGCGAGTTCGGGAGATTGTTCCAGTTTGGACTCCAGATCGCTGGCCGGGATTTCACGAATAAATTCCCCATCCACTACTATACCGTCTTGGCCCGTCACAAAGATCAGTTTGACAGCCCCTAGGGCCTTGGCTACCGAGACAGCCACCGAATCTGAATTCACTCGGTAAGTACGGCCGCTTCCATCGAAACCAAAAGGTGGGACAACGGGAATCACTCCCCGATCCAGCAGAGCAGAAAGTAGCTCACGATCAATGCGCTCCACTTTTCCTGTATTCAACTGTTGAACGCCGCCAATGATGCCAACCGGTAGAGCTTTGATGGCATTGGTGACCGCAGCCCGAAGGTCGTGTGCCGCGAAGCCTTGGAGGATTTCATGAGCGAGTCGGTTGCCCGCCGTCATCGCCAGCTCGAGCGTTGCATCATCGGTCTTTCCAGCGCCGTCTAGATCTGACAATTCGACTCCTTGCAGCCCGGCCAAAGCTGCAATTTGATGGGCCGCGCCATGAGCCAAAACCACTCGAATATTGAGCGATCGCAGGACGGCGATATCCAATAAGACATTCGCAAAATTTTCCTCTGCGACGACCGCTCCATCCACCGCGATCACGAAGATCTCCCCTCGGAATCGAGGAATGTAATGAAGGATACCTCGTAGGTCGTTTGGTTTCACAACACGCTTAATCAGACTCGGCAAAGGACCGAGCTCCCGCTCGTCACGCAAGATCTACCGATTATCGCGGCAGATGTGAATACGTTTTTTCGCATGGTCAGAAGGAACATTCACCCCTCGGCCTGCCCGATCACGTCCACTGTTGCCACTCTCTTGCCTTGCGTGAAGGGGTTATTCTTCGGCAAGGTAGCGCCCTCTTGCTACGGAAAGGCTCCATCAAAAAATACGTGGTTCCCGTAAGCCTCGCTGGAATCGTGGGCATTCTCTGGGCCCTTCCCTATCTGCTCCCGCTCATGGCCGGCTTGGCGTGGTTCTGTCCCGCGCTACTGGTCTTGATCGCAGGCTCATCAAATCGACTCAACCCATTCCAGATGGGGTATCTTTCCGGACTATACTTCAATCTAGCAGCACTCTACTGGTTCTTAAATATGCCTGTCTTCGGAGCCGGAATTCTATCCTGGCTCTGTCTGAGCGCCTACTGCGCGCTGTTCCCAGCAGCCTGGGCCCTCTTCTGCTGGCGCATGCTCCCATCGGTCCGCCCTTCGAAACTTGCTCCATCGCCACTCAATCAACTCTTCTGTCGCCTCGTGGCCATGAATTGGCTTCAGCGACAACTCTGGGCTCTCACGGGAGCCGCCGGTTGGGTAGCTGTCGAAATGTTGCAATCCCACCTCTTCACAGGTTTTCCCTGGAACCTTCTCGCTGTATCGCAAATAGAAATGATTCCCGTCATTCAGCTGGCCTCGATCACAGGAGTTTACGGCGTCTCGTTCCTCGTCTGTTGGGTTTCAATTTCGCTGCTCCTCGCCATTGGTCAGATCGCCAACATCCCAGGTCAACCTTTTGCCTGGAGTCGAGAGATTCTACCAGCTGGATTGGTCCTGGTGATCATCGCAAGTGTTGGATTTCACCGGATTCAATCCGCTCCGAAACCGAGCCGAAACCTCCGACTCGCCTTGGTGCAACCCAGCGTGGATCAGACAGTCATCTGGGAAGGAACCTTCGCGGAAGAGCGAACTGAAGAACTTCTTCGACTATCAGAACAAGCCCTCACACACAAACCTCACCTCCTCGTTTGGCCTGAAAGTGCTTTGCCCGCGTCTCGGGATTCGCAGAACATCGTCACTCGTTTCACATCTGAAAACGGCATTCCGCTGATCTTTAATGATCTCGAAATCGAGGAAACCAAAGATCCAGAAACACCTCTCTACTTCAATTCCGTTTTCCTCGTGAATGGTCGTGGGCAACTCGTCGGCAGTGCCCGAAAGCGCCACCTCGTCATGTTCGGAGAATACACTCCCTTCGCCAAACAGTTTCCAGTCCTCGACTCGCTGAGCCCAATCGGATCCAGCCTCAGCTCAGGCACTGAACCCGGCATTCTGGAACTCCAGCAACCGTCGTTGAGCATTGGCTTGCTCGTCTGCTTCGAAGATGCATTTCCATCCTTAGCTCGAGACCTCGCTCGGGAAAAACCTGATTTGCTGGTCAATCTCACCAACGATGCGTGGTTTGGACGAAGCCTCGCTCAATGGCAACACGCCAAAGTGGCAGCCTTCCGAGCAATTGAAACCGGACTGCCATTGGTACGTTGCTCCAACAACGGGATCACCTGCTGGATCGACCCCTACGGACGAATGAATCTTGGAGACCTCGAAACACCGGAAGATGTCTACAAATCAAGCTTCAAGGTCGTCAATGTTCCCCTACCCGAAAACGATCCAGATAAAAGCACCACGCGCTACGTGAGCGATGGAGATCTATTCGGATGGTTGTGTGTGTCGATCGCGTTTGCACTGCTCTTCGTCCGGGAACTGTTCCGGGTTCACGGTTCTTCACACGATTCGAACTTTGACACAGACTTAGCGCGTGACTCACACTAAAGGCGATATCGCCGCTCTCTATGGTTTCTCCCGAACATCGACTAACTGAATCAGCCCGCATAAAGGCCGTCCAGAAGCCCGTGATTCCGATCGTTGGAGAGCTGACCCAAGCGCATCCTGGAACCATCTCTCTCGGCCAAGGTGTCGTCTCTTACGGCCCGCCACAAACGGCAATCGATCAATTCGCCCGTTTCACCCAAGACGCTCAGAACCACAAATACAAACTTGTCCAAGGCATCCCAGAGCTCCTTACTGAAATCCAAGGAAAGCTCACCGTCGAAAACGGCATCCAAGTCGATGCACAAGAACAAGTCGTCGTGACGGCCGGGAGCAACATGGGATTCAATAACGCAGTACTTGCGATTGCTGATCCGGGCGACGAAATCATTCTGCCGGCGCCCTTCTATTTCAACCACGAGATGGCGATTCGAATGGCTAACTGTGTCCCGAGGATTGTTCCAACGCGCGAGAACCACCAACTGGATCTCGATCAACTTTTCGCTGCTATCAATTCCAAAACCCGTGCCATCGTAACGATCTCCCCAAACAACCCGTCCGGAGCCATTTATCCGCAGGCAGACCTTCAAGCCGTGAACGAGGCATGCCGTGAGAACGGCATCTATCACATCTCGGACGAAGCCTATGAATACTTCACCTACGAAGGGGCCGAGCATTTTTCGCCTGCTTCCCTACCGCAGGCGAATTCTCATACCATTTCTCTGTTCTCACTTTCAAAAGCCTACGGATTTGCCAGTTGGAGAATCGGCTACATGATCATCCCCCCTCAGTTGCTTCCAACCGTTAAAAAGATCCAGGATACCATTCTCATTTGTCCTCCTGTCGTCTCTCAATACGCAGCCGTCGGCGCTCTGCAGGCAGGCCGGGACTACTGGATGCCCAGAGTCCACAAACTGAGTTCTGTCCGGAACATGGTCATGAAGCAGCTCGAACGCCTGGGACCCCATGCCTCGGTTGCGGAAGCAAAAGGAGCTTTCTATTTTCTGGTAAAACTATTTCACAATGACGATCCTCTCGACGTCATTCGACATCTGGTCACAAAGCACGCCGTCGCTGCCATACCGGGAACAGCCTTCGGTCTTCATGACAACTGTTTCCTCCGAATTGCCTACGCCGCACTTGAGCAAGATGCCGTCAGTGAAGGTATCGATCGATTTGTCGACGGTATCCTCTCTTATGAAGCGCAACGTAATCGCTGACTCATGAACATCATCGCCTGCCAGTTTCAAATCGCATGGGAAGACCCCGAAGCCAATCTCGCGAAGGTCACGGAACTTCTGAATCAAAGAGAGATCGTTCCTGGCAGTTTGATCGTGTTACCCGAGCTGTTTGCAACCGGATTCAGCATGAACATAGAATCCATTGCCGACGCGCCCGGCGTGAAACCATTTCTTGAAACGCTCGCAAGACGGTATCAATCATGGATCATCGCTGGCCACGTCGCGAAATCATCTGACGGTCGCGGACTCAACCTCGCACTCGTCTACGAGCCAAGCGGACAACAGCTTTGCTCCTACACGAAAATTCATCCCTTTTCATACGGTGGAGAAGACAAAGTTTACGCTCCAGGGAGTGAGGTTAAGGTCATCTCGATCGGGGATTTCCAAGTCTGCCCCTTCGTTTGCTACGATTTGCGTTTTCCCGAGATCTTTCGAACCGCTGCGGTCCAAGGAGCCAACACGTTCGTGGTCATCGCTAATTGGCCGGCAGCTCGAACACACCACTGGACGACCCTGCTCCAAGCACGAGCCATTGAAAACCAAGCTTATGTCGTCGGGTTGAACCGAACAGGGACGGATCCGAAATTAGAATACGACGGAGCGTCTCTCGTTGTGGACCCGCAGGGAGTAACCGTGGCCTCACTCGCCAATGAAGAGGCGTGTTTGGAGGCAAAAATCAGCAAGGAAAAGATGGTCTCTTGGCGTCAGCGCTTTCCGGCCCTACAGGATAGCCATCACAGCTTTTCGCCACCTGCTCAAAAACCTTGAGCAAAAAAAATCAGCGCCGATAGATTCCTACTGGGAGAGAAACCGGTCCACGTTCCTTTCTTGGCGGGAGAACCAGTCAAGATACATCTGGGCATTGATCCGTGTCTCGGGATGCGCCTCCTCTTCTGCTTGAATCCAGGCTCGTACTCGTTCCGGGTTCTTGTTGCAAAAATCGTCCAACTGCATCAAGGCGACTTTCAGCCGCGATAGGTTTTCAGGCCGGCGCACCCAGGAGACGAATGCCCGGCGCCCTCCGTAGAACGATCGTCCCGAGCGCTGAAAGGCTAAGTCTGTGTCCCACTGCAGGAATTGGAACCGACCATCATTCGGTCTTCGGTAAAAGTAGGCATTCTTTCCCCGTCTCTGAGTAAACGAATCCCAATCGCCCACAAACCCCATCACAGCTGTCATTTTCAGAATCTGATCTGAATCCAACCACTGATTAATTTCGCGCCTCGAATAGCGTTCAGAAGATACGAGCTCAAAGAATTCGACTAGATTCGAGTAGTCATCCTCCTCTTCACGACTTCGCTTCATCCAAGCGTTTCGATACCAAGAAGGATTCTTCGAGCCAACGAAGTCCCAGGAGGCATCGCGATGCGCTTGGCGCCAATTATCAGTGAACCACCACTGGTCGTCGATTCGATACAGCTCGCCATCATTCCCATTCTGAAAATTCCGGTTTAGAAAATCTGCATCCACCGGTTCCACATCTTCCCGAAGCATAACCGGATCTGTGTTCACAATCACTCGAACAAACTCGTTCTCTGAAACTGGATGCCCCATGAGATACAGCAAGTAACGGGTGATTCGATTATGGTGCCGAGTCCATTTTTCAGGATCATCGTCAAAACTAAACTTTCCGTGCCCCCGAAACTCACGATCCTTCGGCAGTTTCCACTTCCCACGAGTCAGCCCACCTCGACGAGTCCAAGGGCTTCCACTCCTTCTAATCTCAGCACCGTGATATACTTTAGCCTCGTCCGAGACGAAGGTAGCGTTAAAATACTGATTCGAGAGCCGAGGATACTTCTCATTGCTCACCGTGTTCCAACCGAGCAAACGCTCGATATCCCTCGGATGAACAATCATTCGAACTGTTCTCAAATCCGACGCAATCTGTCGCTGGTCGAAAATAACCAACCCCGGTTCATCCTGTCCTTCCCGAGGAAGGTAGCCACTTACTCCGTCGGCGTTGAACGCCTTCACATAGTACTCAACGATTGTCCCGTGCTGGCTTTCCAGAAGCAACTGACCCCGATACCGAGTCCCGGAGCCATGATCTCCACTCGGATCCACCGGACTCATCGCCGAGACAGTCCAGGTTTCATCCCCATCACGGTCCACCACGCGATGATACATGGCAACGTTCTGACTCGAATCACCATGAACGTCCACTGTGATCTCCACTGAGTCTCCTGGTGCCGGAACGGCCGGGCTTTGCCGCAAATCATCTACCTGCGGACCTGGATTTGAACGATAACGAGAGTTCTGCCTCCCCGGGGTTCCCAGTTCACGCGGGATGTCGATACGGAAGGAGTGGGCAAAACTGTTATCCCAGGTATGGGCGATCAGCCGCGGTCCTCCTGACACCCAACGTGCCTCAAAGCTCAAAGTATACGCCTGCCCCTCTCTTAAACCCGGAACATCGATCTCTGCCCGGTTTGCACGATTGTCTCCATGGCCATGAGCGATGAGATGGAGCCTTCCACCCTCGAAAAAGCTGTCGGCGTGATTTCCCTGAATCAACCATTCACCGGTTCCTGATCCGGGCAAACTCGTGATCAAATTGCGGCCGCCCGACTTCGCTTGCAGTGCGATATTTCGAAGCACCACGTGGCTTTCGCCCACCAAGTAAAAGTGAAGCTCCCGGTAATCACTCACCCTTCCCATCTGCGCCACTTCACCATAGGTACCGGTAAACTCATAACGCCGAAAATCGGAGACCCGCTGAACTCGGCTTGCGGCCCACGCCGATGATCGCTTGCGCTCCAAGGCAGGATGAATCGCCTCCAGACTACTCCCCCGCCCCGCACTCAACGCCGGCCAGTCTCCCTCAACTTGATAGCAAACCTCGTCGATGAGATTGCCAAACCGATCCTCGAGCCTCACCCACTCACCATCGTTTTTCAGTGCTCCCCGATATTCGAAGACACTCGAAAGGTAAGGGTAGCTCTCCTGCATCCATTCAACATCCTCGGCCAATACGAGATAGGCTCCGGGGTCAAGGATCGTGCCCGTAGCGAATTCGAAATCTATCCCCCGAACAAATCGAGCGCCAGAAAGGTCCACTGCTTTCTCTCCATAGTTCACGAGTTCCAAGAACTCTCCCTGATCATTGCCAAAGGCCGGTTCCATCATCAGCTCGTTGATCGCAATCAGAGGGCGTTTGGGAGCGACATTAGGCGTTCCTTTAGTCCTCGCTACACCCAGATACCACTCATCGCTCGTTTCCGGATAGCGACAGAAATGGGACGTCCCATTGAACAACTCAAATTCATGAGCTGCAAGCGTCTCACCGAGGGCGTTCTTGAGAAACACCCGCTCGGTCCCCTCATCGAAACTAAGTTCGAAATCAATTTGAACATAATCCCCAGGTTCGAGAGTTCGCGAGATCACAACGGGTTCGTCAGAGCGATCAAAGACAACTCGAAGAAAGTTCTCGGGAATTGGTTCGGGCCCCTGATTCGAGAGTTCCAGCCAAGAAGCGCCAGGCGAGCCCCCAAACTCAATTTCCGTTATGTGGACCTGCCCCGTAGCAGGACGCGGCATTCTCGGATCGATTGAGTCTGACTCCAAGGGCTTGCGAAACCATTTTCCTGCCCGATCCAAATCTCGAAACTGAGTCCACCCCTCCTGCAGCCCCACAACAGAAACTTGATCCCAAAGAACGCCTTCATCTGCACTCATCATGGCTATACTTTGGATTGGCTTGCTCACCCCCTCAAGCATGCCCAGATCAATTTGAGCAGAAGATCCCGGTTCAATCCTACCGCGACCTGACAAGACTGACTCCGTTTTATTTAAGCCCGAAACGAGAATCTTCAACGTCTCCAAGTCGATGGGTCGATCGGAGCGATTAAAGACTTCGATGTCCGCCTGCCCACCCGTATCCGAGCTCACGCGATTCAATTGCAGACTCCCTTCAATCGGTTGCAGAATGTTAAGGCGACAACCAAAGACCAAGTCGGAGCTATTCCGGTTTGCCTGATGCACTTGGACAGCCAGAACATTCTTTCCTCTTCGAAGCGCCTCCGTCTCCAGACTCAAGACGCCTGCTTCCAACCGGGCGTCGGTGACGGTTTCAGTGGCATACTGACTCTGGGCCGGTAGGCTGGCACGCATTCGAATCCGGCCCAGTCGCTTTCCGTTGAGATAATAGATAGCCCCATCATCCACAACCTGATCAATAACAACACGGGCACCTTCAAGCCCTCCGGAATACTGAAACTCCTTTCTGAAATAGTAGGCCACATGACCTCGGCGCAGGGGCGTTTGCAAGCCAGGATCAGGCAAGGGGCTTTCCTCAAAGCCAAACAGAGCCTCTCCCTCACTCCAGTCACGGTCGTCAAAATCCAAACGTCTCCAACTAGGGTCTAGTTCTCGGCCCTCTCCCCGAAATCGCCACTTCGAATTAAGCCCAAAAATCTGTGTCGCGGCGTAACTTGGACCGGTGGTCAGATCGACTGGAATCCCACTCGCTGGAACGGATTCGGATCCAGGAGTGCCTCCTAACCTCAAGCTACTCGCCCAGTTCGACGCATCGTCGATCAGTGCATCGGCATCCTGTAACACCAAGCTATGCCCCGTCCCATGGCTTTCGAGTGGCCAATCTCCTCGGACTCCATAGCGTAGACGACAAAGCCCGACGCCATTTTTGTCGATCAATCTCAGGTCATCCCTCTCCTTTCCCAACGCCCCCTCCCAGGGACCATACACGCGCACTGTGGACGCAAGCCCTAGGCGTTGGCTCAAATCACCTGGATCTTCCGAAGAAAGAAGGATTCGTTCAAAGGGACGTAAAAAGCTCCGCTGAGGATTTTCCTTCGAAAACGACGGAAACACGTGCCTCAGGTTCTTTCCCTCAAAGCGCCATTCCGCGATGTCAAAGGGAGTTGCAGTGAGATTCTGAATCTCTACCCACGCGACACCTCCAACCTCAGGTGCATGCATCATCTCACTGATGACCACCTGATCCGCCCGCGATTGAACCATCCCGAGGCCTCCGACGATCAGAGCCAGCAAACTCCACGCGCAGGGACGACGCCAGGGATCTAGAGATTTGACAATCTTCTCGGCGAATCCCTGTCGCATCGATGCTAACGAGTTCAGATTTGATCTCCCCACACTACAACCTTGAGCCATAGCTAACGGGACTCTAACCCAACATTCAAGCACGCGTCTCTCTGATCCATCTAATTTCACGGAACTTCGTCGTGTCCCCCACCGATTCCCCAAAGGGTTCTTCCTTTACAACGGCACGCGCCCGTCTTTAGCCTCCGACAATTAGCATGAAACGACCTATTTTGAGCCTTTGCATTGGTCTGGCGCTCGGACTTTACTCGGCGCTGGCAGCAGAACCAGTCGACCACCTGGTATTTGAACCGAAACCAGGAGAATCGAACGGCAAACATATCGTCCTGATCTCTGGCGATGAAGAATACCGCTCCGAGGAATCATGCCCGATGCTCGCCAAGATACTGAGCCAGACCCACGGGTTTAAGTGCACAGTACTCTTTGCCATCGATAAGGAAACTGGATGTATCAACCCAAACGAGATCTCCAATATTCCCCACACCGATGCCCTGAAGACCGCGGACTTGATGATCCTCGGGACTCGTTGGCGAAAACTTCCTGGGCAACAACTGCAACCGATTCTCGACTACTTGAACGAAGCAAAGCCCATTATCGCCTTCCGAACGGCAACCCACGCATTTAACAATTCCGATCGCTACGGCGGCTATGATTGGCAGAATTTTGGAAAAGCCGTCGTCGGCGAAAACTGGCTCAGCCATCACGGCCGGCACAAAGTTCAGGGCGGCCGGGCGGTCATCGTTCCGGAACATTCAGATCACCCAGTTCTCAATGGCGTTGCCGACATCTTTACCCCCTCCGACATCTACGGAATTGAGTATCTCAATCAAGACGATGCCGTTGTCCTTTTGCGAGGGGCTGTAACGGAAACCTTGGATCCGGCTTCACTTCCCATTGCCGGAGAAAAGAACGATCCCATGATGCCCTTGGCTTGGCTGAAGACCTATCCCTCTCCAGACGGGCGAAACACCGGGCACTGCTTTGCCACCACCGCCGGAGCCGGCGTCGACCTCCGCTGGGAAGACCTCCGAAGACTCTTTGTCAATGCAGCCTACCATTTGACTGAGCAAAAAGTGCCGGAACGCGCCGACGTCGAACCCATCGATCCTTGGGATCCCTCATTCTACGGTTTTCAGAAAAAAGACTACTTTGTCCGCCGCCAACTCTTCGTGTCAGATTTTCGCCTCGGTTCCTCCGGGAGATCCATTCTCCCTGAAGCAGAGCTCCAGGCTTTGGAACGACAACGAGCGGCTGCCAGCCAGACAATCCCAGCCCCCGGTTCCGGCGAGAGAATCGTTCTGCTCGGAAACGGACTTGGCGAGCGAATGCTGCAATACGGCTACCTCGAGACGGAGCTCCAACTCAGATTTCCCAATCAAAAGCTCGTCATCCGAAACATGTGCCACCCTGCCTTCACCCCAGCATTCCGTCCGCATCCTTCACGAAAATCACAATGGGCGTTTCCAGGTGCGGAAGAGCTCCGCCCAGAATACAAGATCCACAGCGGAGTCGGTCATTACCCTCAACCAGACGAATGGCTCACAACTTTGAAAGCGGATACTATCATTGCCTTCTTCGGCTTCAACGAATCCTTTGAGGGGCCGGAAGGCATTGATAAATTCAAAGCCGAGCTTCGGGCCTTCGTCGAACACACTCTCAGCCAAAAATACAACGGAGCGACGGCACCAAAGCTCGTTCTCGTCTCCCCTGTAGCCTTTCAGGATCTATCAAAACAATTGGACTTACCTGATGGCGTCGAAGAAAACGCCAACCTTGCTCTTTACGCCGGAACGATGAAAGAAGTCGCCTCGGAATACGACATCCACTTCGTCGATCTATTCGAAGCCACGACGAGTTGGTTCGCAGAGACTCAAGAAAGATTAACCGTCAACGGCGCTCACCTCAACGACCAAGGCTACCGCAAACTTGCTCCCGAACTCGTGAATGCTCTCTACGGAGCCAAAGATCTCGGAGCCCAGCCCTACCGGTCAAAAGTGCTGGCGGCCGTCAACGAGAAGAACTGGACCTGGTTCAACGATTATCGAATGCTCAACGGAGTCCATTCCTACGGTCGCCGGTGGAAACCATTCGGCGATTTCAACTACCCCGAAGAAATCGAGAAACTTCGGCAAATGACCCAGCTACGCGACGAAGCGATCTGGGATGCCCTTGAAGGTAAAGAATACGACCTTGCTTCCGCCGACCGAGGGACCCGAAAACTCAGCCCGGTTAAAACCAACGCGGAAGAGCGACGGCAAAACTACTACCTCTACGGTGAGGATGCGCTGGAGAAATTCACGCTCGCCGAGGGATACAAAATAGAGCTCTTCGCATCAGAGCGAGAATTCCCAGACCTGGCAAACCCCTGCCAACTTTCCTTCGACAACCACGGTCGCCTCTGGGTTGCAACGATGCCAAGCTACCCTCACTTTAAACCCGGCGATCCAAAACCGAATGACAAGCTGCTCATTCTTGAAGATACCGACAACGATGGCAAAGCCGACAAATCAACGGTCTTCGCCGATGGTCTCCACGTCCCGGTTGGATTCGAACTAGCCCCTGAAGGTGTGTATGTCTCGCAGGCTCCCAACCTGATTCTCCTCCAGGACACGGACCAAGACGGCATCGCCGATTCCCGCGATATCCTCCTCACAGGATTCGACACTCACGACACCCATCACGCGATCAGTGCATTCTGCGCAGATCCTTCCGGAGCCTTCATGATGTGTGAGGGGGTCTTCCACCACACGAATGTAGAATCGGCCTACGGTCCCATTCGCGGCGTCAACGGAGGTTTTTATCGATACAGTCCCCAGCGGCAGCGACTCGAACGTACTGTCCAAACTAACATTCCCAATCCATGGGGTGTGGCGTTCGACGAATGGGGCCAGGACTTCTTTCTGATCACATCCGGAACGGATATGCACTGGATGTTGCCTGTCGAAGTCAAAGCGAAATACGGCGTTTCCACTCGGGGCACCGAGAACCTCATCGAACGCGCCCACCGAGTCCGGCCTACTTCAGGTCTGGAGTTCGTTTCCAGCAGGCATTTCCCGGACGAGGTCCAGGGAGATTTCATTCTCAACAACAGCATCGGATTCCTCGGAGCGAAGCAACACACTCTTGAAGACGATGGAACCGGCTATAAGAGCCAACACCGACAGGATCTCTTCACCTCCTCGGACCCGAATTTCAGGCCTGTAGATATTGAATTCGCTCCCGACGGAAGTCTCTACATGGTGGATTGGCACAATCAGCTCATTGGCCACATGCAACACTCCGCTCGCGATCCGCTCCGCGATCACTCCCACGGTCGGATCTATCGAATCACCTATCCTGAAAGACCCCTCGTCAAACCAGCTAAAGTAGCCGGCGCCAGCATCAAGGAACTCCTGGACAACCTCAAACTCCCCGAATACCGAACACGCTACCGATCAAAACGGGAACTGAGAGCTCACCCCGCTGCTGAGGTGGCAGAGGAATTGAGTCGCTGGGCGAACAAGCTTGACCGGGAATCCCCCGATTACGAACGCCTCTTGCTTGAGGCGCTTTGGGTATCATGGGGTATCAACCAAGTGGACACCGACCTATTGCGCAATCTGCTAAACGCAGACTCCTACAAAGTGAGGGCGGCAGCCGTTCGGGTGCTTCGCTACAACATCCGAGATTTCAGCGACCACGTTGAACTCTTAAAGACCGCTGCCAACGATTCCGAAGGTCGCGTGAGACTCGAGGCAATCATCGCGGCATCCTGGCTCGATAATCATCAAGGACTAGAGATCGTTGAGCTGGCAGAAAAACACCCAATAGACAAATGGACCAAACGAGCATTCGAAACCACCAAGGCGAATCTCACCGGTTCCACCCCCAACATCGAGGAGACCATCTCCAAGGCCCCAGATCATCTTTCCGAAGAACATCAAGCCATGTGGGTTCTCGGTGAAGAGATCTACAAACGTGACGGGCATTGTATCACCTGCCACCAACCGAATGGCCAAGGACTACCAGCCGCAGGATTCCCTCCCTTGGACGAGACGCAATGGGTCAATGGAAGCAAGGAACGCCTGATTCGCCTCACCCTTAATGGTCTTCACGGTCCAATCGAAGTCAAAGGCAAGAAGTTCCCTGGTTTCGTGCCGATGACACAGTTCAAAGGTCTGCTGAACGATCAGGAACTAGCATCCGTTCTCACCTACGTTCGGAACTCCTTCGGCAATCAATCCTCAGTCGTTACAGAATCCGAAGTTCGCGATGCCAGAGAAGCAACCAAACAGAAGGCTGGATTCTGGTCTCCTGATGAGCTCAAGAAACTCTATCCAGACGACTAGAGAGTAACTCGACAATCGATTCGTTTCGAGCGGCGGCATCCATGAATTGGGGCCGTCGCTTTTTTTGATTCTCTAGCACTCCTTCATCCTGGTAAGAACCACCCTCCAAACGCCAGAATCGAGACAAATACGGCAGTGCTCTCACGCCCTTCTGATTCGCCTGTCGCGACACCATCGGAGCAAGGGCATCAAGTTGAACAGAACCAAAATACCGATCAACACTGCCTTAACCAGGTGTCCATAGGAGCTAAATATCGTTCGTTCGACCACTGAATACACAGGACCAGATGAAACACCTTCCACAGCCGCCGCTGAGCGGATCTGATCCACACCATCGATGAGTCGCGACAGGGTCTCACGAAGAGCCGGGTTGATGGCAATCTGGCGTTGGTATTGTTTCCGAAATCGCATCACTTTGGCGACAGCCTCTCGCTCTGCTGCTCCCATTCCACTCGGAGTTTGGCCTCTCGCGTTCGTCACAATCCCGTAAGAAGCTCCAGTCGGACTCCAAAATCCAGACACTCCCGAATTGCTACTTCGAACGACAGTCACTCGATTTTCGATTGCTCTTAGGACTGCGCAAAACGCGAAGATCTCCGGCATACCGTTTCTCTGGAATAGCCCCTCATTCGCCAAGTTAATGACGACCTGATAGGGTTTACTGACTGCAGGAGTTTCTCGCATCAGCCCAAACAGATGGTCAAACGTCAACTCACTACAAAGAGCCACAGCGTAGTTCGGTCCTTCATCCCCAAAGGAATAACGAGAACGTTCTGTTCCCGCGAAGTAGTTCGACTTGGGTTCTCCGAGCGCCAATCGAAGAGCACGGCCAAGTATCGAGTTCTCGAACGGTAGGTACTCACCCAAGGGATAGAGTCGCACCTTAGACTGAACTTTCGCGTCTTGCCCAACATGCGGTTTAAAATGAACGCCTGAATTCTGCAGAAGAAACGGTTCATCGAACTCAATAGGAGCAGGACTCCAGGTCTCCATGCCTACCAAGACGGCAACCCCCAGCTCGTCGACCCATGATTGAAATTGTTGCGCTTCCTCACCGGCTCTCTTCCTCATCCAATCCCAGTTCAACTTGATATCTGGATCGGTGCGAGAGAGCCCAGTCTTTTTGGCAATGACAGGTGCCATTCTCGGTTCGAAATTGGTTTCCACGAAGGCAAGATTCGGAATCAAGGTACTCAGCATGCCCTCAGGCCATACGATCAACTCAATCTCAGGAGACTCTTCAACGAGCTCTTCCGAGTGTGCCTGCAGCTTTTCGAGCAACAACCTGTCGTCATAAGCTGCCTCACCACCCGGTAGCGTGAGAACATCTGTCGCGACAATTCCCACTTGAGGGCCCGACTCCATACGGCTTTCCACCACTGAGAGGCGAGACACTCCGTAGGCCCCGACAAAGCCCCAAATAAGAACAACAAAGGCCGCGCCAGCCTTCACCGGCTCTCTCCAACTCACACGCAGAAATCGAAAACCCCGAATGTCGTGACGCTTCCAAAGCAAAAGCATATCAGCGAACCATCCCTGTAGTGCAGCAAGCGGAAAAGCAGCGATACTCGCCCCGCCGAGGTCAGCGATCTGTAACATCCACAAGCACGTTGTTTTCGGCACAGCAAGAGCCCCGAACGGAGTACCCACCGGACCAAGACTTCTCAGAATCTCGCCAGCACACCAGATCAAGGGCCAAGAGATCGCCATCGGGATTCGCAACTGAATTCGTGAATACCGAACAGCAAATGCCATCGGAATCCATAGAAATCCCTGATAGACAGATAGAAGGGCTGTTCCTGGGAGTGAGACAACCCACAAGGTATGCTGCACAAAAAAGGCAGCCAAGATTCCGAATAAAAGGCTAACGAGAGCCACATCGCGTCCCCTTTCTAAGCGTGCGAAAACCACGATCAACGGACTCAGCGAGAGCACCACCAGCGGCCCACAAAAGTGCAGTGCCAGCGGGTAAAGCCCCAAACTAGCACCACATAAGATGAATGTCTTACGGTCCAATAATGCCACCTGACTACTGGACTGGCACCACTCGGTAAAAACCACTTTGCCCACCAGTTCCTGATGCCCCAATCGCCAAGCTTGGATCGTCGATGATCGTAAAACCACCCTCGATTGCAGAAACCAATCCAATCGTTGTCCAATCATCCAATGTCCAGGACCGTTGCGCTTCGTATTGCCGGCCCGGTTCCCCCATCCCTTGAACTTGAATGAAGCCGTTGGGACTGAATTCAGGCACTTGTAGATGGGCAGGATTCTCGGCAAAGGAGAAGGCTGAAAGAGAGAGCTCCGCTCGTCCACCTTCGACATCTACCGTCATAAGGGGAAGTTCGCTTTTTCCGTTCTCTCGGAGATCTCGCAGGCTTAAATGGACTTTCCATCTTCCATCCACCGCTGGAACTCGCGCCTTCCCCTCACGATTGGTTTCCCCGAAAGCATCAAGAATTCCCCCGTCCTCTTGGTTGTGCATCGCGTGCATCTTGATTCCGGGAATCGGGTCACCGTCTTCATCCTTGAGTGAAACAACAATCGAACCAGATGCTTCAATCGTCTTGAGTGAGACTGACTGCAGTTTCGAGAAATCAAAGGCTCCGTCATCAGTCACCTCGACTGTCGGGAGATCTCGAAACAGAAGCTGCCGGCGAGCGGATTCCGCTGAATCTGGCATGACAATCCAGGTTCCGGGATTCAAGAGGAGAGAAAAGTATCCATCTTCACCATAGCTCGTCTGGATAGCAGATTCGCGATTGCTCCGATCCTGATTATAAGCAATCAACCGGAGTTTCCCAATCGGTTCTGAGTTCGAGTCTTGAACAACCCCTTCAATTCCTCCCTTCGCTCCAGGCACTTCCATATCGAGTCGAATCGACTGATCTGGACCACTGAAATGGATTGGGAAGGACTCAGCCCCAGAATGGGTTAACGACTCGAGGTCGTAGGAGAAAGGAAAGACAATCCAATGCCCCGGCGTAACAGCCAAATTGAACCATCCATCTTCATAGGTCACGCCAGAAGCCGTCAGATTCTGAAGCGGATTAATAGCGAACACTTCCACGCCTTCGAGCGGAAGGCCCTGACCCGATTCGTTAAAATGGGTCTTGCTTCGAAGATAACCGGAAACCATACATTCTCCCCTCGTCAGCGGCAAAACGACTTCTATCGCATCTCCTTCGGTAGTGTCCAGAGTCTGCAACACACCCGTCAACCCCGCTAAGTAGCTCCGAGAACTCACATCGCTTGGCTTGAGCACGATCGCCCATCGATCAGGAGAAACCGCAACGGAGAAGCTTCCATCTCGATTTGTCCAAGCATGGGTAAAGGATCTTCCGTCAGGTTGCGCTTCTTCATCCACCGTGACGAAAGTTATCGGTAAACCAGCAATCGACTGACCAGTCGCCGCATCGACGACCTTGCCCGCAATGGTACGATTTCCCGGAACGAGCTCTATGTCGCGTTCAACCGTTTCACCCTCTGAAATGTAGGCCGCGGCTCCGATCGATAAAGGCCCCACGTATCCGGGCGCGACCGCCACGACTTCAAATTCGTCTTCAAAGGGCACAACCAGTGAGTAGCGACCTTCCGAATCAGCGACCGCAGTCGTTTTCAGATGAGAATAACTTCCTCCCACAGACTGCATGAGTCCCACAATCGCACCAGGTACCGCCCCTCCTCCACTCAGCACCCTTCCCGTGAATCTTTGCTCTGCAGCCGCATCAACAATCGTCAAGCGCTGGGTCTTCGGCGAGAAGGATCCTTTGGGACTGGAAACCCGATAGACGTATTCCCCTGGAATCGACTCAAGCCCACCCCGCACCGGAAAGTAAGTCTCAATCGCTCCATCGCGAAACGTCACGGCTTCCTGATCAATCTCGATGTAGTCCAACGTCTCATTGTAATTTGGCTCTTCGCCAGTCAGAGGCAGGACACCGTCCGTGATCAAGCGACTGTCCATCAGGATCGCCTTCTCGTCGATGATCCCCTCGTCGTTTCGAATGAGAAATTTCTCAAGACGAACAGTCTGCCCCTTAGAAAGCCCCCCAATGTAGGCGTCTAAATAGTCGAGGTAGTCGCTCGGAATTCTCCTCTCAGAGAGCTCAAATTCTATCGGCCCCGTCCCCTCTGGATCCGGCCCGGGAAATTCCTCTGGAAAGCCCTGAAAAGGAGTGTTCCACGTTACCACCAAACGATTCTCGTTAGCCGTCGTGAACCAGGCTCCATCGCTCGAGCAAGACGTCGGGATACCGTTGGCAGCCTGAGGCAACACCAGCAGCGCAAGAACCACTATCCACCACCCGCTACCATTGCCCACACATTTCCGCTCTCCGTCCCTCGATATATTCGTCATACAAGGCTTCCTCGTCATACTGTTCCTGTTTCGCACTCTTCTTCAGTTCTCGCCAACAATGCCAGAGCAAGAACAGACAGATTCTAGGAATAGAGACGAGAACGTGAATAGTCCCCATAAAGTGTGAATCGAGTCTTCCCAAGGAAAACGAGAGAGCCCTAACGGGCTAGATACTTCACCACCGCCTCGGTTCGAGTTCGAACCTGCAACTTCTCGTAAATCCGTCGCAGGTGAGTACGAACGGTTTCGACTCCGATGGAGAGTTCGTCGGCGATTTCCTTGTAGAGGTATCCCTTGGAGAGCAACAGAACCACGGACTCCTCCCGCGGACTTAGCTTCGGAAGATCCGGTTTTTCGAGAGTAGGCTCATTAGAAGCTGAACCAAAAGATTCAACAACTCGGCGAGCAATGTAACCGGACATGGGCGAGCCGCCTGATTGCACTTCAGCAATAGCCTGAAGGATCTCCACCGGTGCGCTTCTCTTGAGTAGATAGCCCGTAGCACCGGCTTTCAAAGATTCAAATACCCGCTTATCGTCCGTGTAAGAAGTCAATACGACGAACTGAGTCAGGGGCAATTTAGGTTTGAGCTCGCGGATGCATTCAATTCCGTTTCGACCGGGCATTTGAATATCCATCAACGCCACATCAGGCTTGCAATCAGGCAGCCCAGCTAAGGCAGCCTCTCCATCCGAAAAACGCCCCACGCACTGGAACCCTGGACTGCCGTCAACCAAGAGGGCCAAACTTTCGGAAAACGACGAGTCGTCATCTGTGATCGTGACTCGGACGGATTGAGCGCTTGCTTCCATTTCTATTTTCCTAGTCTAGCGACACTGAGCTCTCGCCGGAACTCCCCTTTTTGGGGGACAAAGCTTCCAACGAGGCGGGAACCGCCACCGAAAGTCGAACCGTCAGCCCACGTGGTTGCCGGGGAAGGAACTCTGCCACGCCCCCAATCCGCCGCATCCGTTCTGATATGTTCCGCAAACCGTTCCCGGAACGACGCAAGTTAGGCGAGATCAAGCCCACGCCATCATCGCTGACTTCAACCACAAACTCATTCCCACGCGCGTTCATTCGAATGCTTGCCTCGGACGCTTGAGAGTGTTTCAGCAGATTGGTCATCGCTTCACTCGCAGCAAGAAAGAAGTTGTGACGCACATCAGATGTCATCTCTCGCGTATCGACAACGAGAGGCACATCAAATCTCAGTCGAATCGGTGTATGACGAAAGAATTCCTCTGCGTGACCGCTAATATATGCGACCAAACCTTCCAGATTATCCATTGCCGGATTGGTTGCCCAAACGACCTCATCGAGTCCCCGAGCTAGCTCTTGCGCGCTGGAATTTACCCGGGAAGCCTGTTGCGCCGATTGCTCGTCGGCCTCACCTCCGAGACGCCCCGTCAATGATTGGCTCTGGAAGAGGATCTGTGTCAACTGAGCCCCCAACTTATCATGAATCTCGCTAGCAATGCGGGTTCGTTCCTTCTCGACAGCATTATCACGTTCCAGCACAGCGAGTTTTCGCGAAAGCTTAACGCGAGCAGCCAGCCATACAAGGACACCGAAGATCGTGCCAATCAGAGTGCCCACCGAAGCCTTGAAGAGCAACGTTTGGTAGAAATGGGGATCAATGCTCAACTTGATCGTCGCCCCTTCTCCCCCCCAAGCTCCATGGGAATCGCTAGCACGAACACGGAAAAGATAATCTCCCGGGGGGGGTGAATTATAGTTGGCCGTCCGTTGTCCCCACGCCTCTACCCAATCTGTATCGAGGCCATCAAGGCGGTACTGAAACCGCGTGCGCTCGGGAGCCTCTAACATAACGGCGGTATACGCGATCGACAAACGAGTCGCACCGGGTGGGATCAGTAGAGCCTCTTCCGAGAACTCAGCGACCTCGTCATTCACGCGCACCTCTTCAATGTAGACCTGAGGAATCTTTGTCCTTCTCGTCACTTCCTGGGGATCAACTGAGACTAGGTTTTCTACCATCGAAATCCAGAGACGCCCGTCCTGCGCTCGATGCATATTCGGCGAGTAGAGTGAGGAACAAGAAAAATCCAACAGCCCGTCATCCGGACCAAACACCAAGCACTCAGAAAGAGGTCCGCTGGATACCGTTCGTGAATATAGTTCATCGCGATTGACACGTGCAATTCCCCCTGTTGTAGCCAACCAAAGGTGGGCCCCCACTCCAACAATGCCCGCTACTTCATCGCTCGGCAGTCCGTCGACCGCTCGGGTAGCCACAAATTCATCTCCCTTCAGGAACACCAGCCCCTTCCCCCTCGTCCCCATCCAAAGCACGCCTTGGTCATCAAAATGGAGGGCTGCGATCGCCCGCCCCCCGACACCTTCCTTCACGTCCATTCGCGTAGCCCGTCCCTCTCGAATGTACCAGAGATCGCCCTCGTGACCTCCAGCCCAGAGCGTTCCCCGATCATCTTCAGTGATCGAGTGAATCTCCTGCATCCGAGATTCGGGAAAGGCTCGAATGCTCTCTCCATCTGATACCAAGAGCCCGCCATAAGAACTCCCAAACCACATTTGCCCATTTTCAGCTTCGTAAAAGCATCGAATCTGCTTAGCCGGCTGGATCGTGGAGACCGATCCGAGTGTGAGTGGCTTGTCCAATCCATTCCACAAGTACTGGTTCAAGCCTCCAGGTATGGCGGCCCATAGATGTCCCGCCTTAGAGGCGTAGGCAGCAATCAGGCCCGACATATTAAGCCGCTCCACCTCGCCGTCCTGAATCCGGAAGCTACTAGACCCCTGATTAAATATGATACCTCCAAAAGGAGCTTCTGACACTGTTCCGACCTGCCCCGAACCAGGTGCAGAAATGTTTTGAAAAAGCCCTTGCTTCAAGCGAGTTAAGCCGGAGAGTGACGATCCCGCCCAGATGGAACCATCTTGATCTTCAAACAGAGCGACGACCTTCCCGTTGCCAATCTTGAACTGTTCATATTCTCCATCTGGTCCAACTCTGTATACACCCTGATCATAGACCGATATCCAAAGATTTCGTCGACGGTCCTCGAGAAAGGCCCCGATTGAATACTGAGGGATTTGAAATGGCCATTTTTGCGGCGTGGTGGCACGATCAGGTTCAAGCAAGCGCGCAACCGCACCGTTCTCATCAAGGCTGGCCGAAAGGAACCACAATCCCCCGTCCTTTCGTGGATAGATGCTCTGGCTCATAAGGCGTCGCTGTGGCTGATCTGTGTAAACGAGTGTTTTGCCGCCCTCAGCCCAATGAACCAACGACTCCCAATAGCACGTGTAAACGTCTCCAGAATCTGAATCGATCCCAACCGTCGCCGAACGGACATTCGGTCCTGCCTTCGCCGGATCGTTCACGAGCATTCGGCCGTCGACATAAAACAAACCGCCATCTGCGGCTACCCAGATCCGGCCCCCATTGTCTTCGGCGAAGTGTAAGACACCATAAGCACTCACCGAACTCACATCGATCTCAACAAGCTCTCCATGCTCCATCATCGAAATTCTTCCTCCTAGGGAACCAATCCACATGCGCCCACGGCTATCCACAAACAAGCCCTTGATGGTTCCCGGGGGCACAGAGGGCGTCGTATAGGGGGAAAAAATCTTGAACTGGCTCCCATCAAAGCGAGCAAGGCCCGCCGAGGTTCCGAGCCACAGAAAACCATCGGGCGTTTGCGCAATCGAGTGAACGGCATTGCGAGACAAGCCATCTGCTTGCCCCCAGCTTCTCACGACGTAGTTTGAACGCCCTTCTCTGGGAAAGGGATTCGTAAGCCCCGAGAAACTCACATCCTCGGCATACGCTGGTAGCGGACCTAGAAGGGCAAACGCAGAGAAAAGCACCTGAAGCAGACGCCATCTGAAGAGATTGAAATTGAAACTGAAGATCACTATTCCCACGGGAAGCGCGGCAACTCTAACAGTATATCGGCCCTTTGCACATCCCGAAGATTTCCGAGCCCCCTACTACTGGGATTCCTGCTCCCAATCACAGGTCTTCCAGAGATACCGACCATTGCATTCAGCTCCCGTTCGCACCATAATCTCTAGACCATGAGTAAACGCCCGTTTCTTTTTTCAGTCCTCTTGCTGACGAACATCATCCTCTCGGCCGCAGCGCGTCCCAATTTTCTGATTATTTTTACGGATGATCTGGGTTACGGCGATTTAAGCTGTTACGGAGGAACTCAAGCGCGCACCCCAAACATCGATCAACTCGCAAAAGAGGGCACACGCTTTACTTCTTTCTACGCTCAGACAGTTTGTGGTCCATCCCGAGGCGCGTTGATGACCGGCCGTTATCCAATTCGTGTGGGCGGAGGTTGGACGACGAACGGGGACGAAGTCACCATTGCCGAAGTTCTCAAGACCGCAGACTACACAACGGGTTGCGTCGGAAAGTGGGATATGTCAAAACGGCGCTACCAGGAGGACTTGGTGCCCAATGCACAAGGCTTTGATCACTACTTCGGCCCATTGGGAGCGAACGACGGGAACCGAGTCACCCTCTGGCGCGATCGTCAGAAACTAGAAACGACGGAAGATATGGCCGGACTCAGCAAACTCTACACGGACGAAGCCATCAAGTTTCTCAAACAACATCACGAAGAGCCCTTCTTCCTCTATCTAGCCCATACCATGATGCACGTCGTGATTGATGCTTCGCCTGAGTTTCGCAACCGAACCGGCAAGGGACTCTACGCGGACACGCTCGAGGAACTTGATTTCGAGATCGGGCGCCTGCTGAGCACCCTAGACGATCTCGGACTGACTAACAATACGCTCGTCCTCTTCACCTCAGACAATGGCCCGTGGTCGAATGATCACAAGCGCCAACACGCCAAGAATGCGAAGTATGTCCCATGGACGAGAGGCCCCGAACTTCCATGGGGAAGCGCGGGACCACTCCGCGGTGCAAAAGGTTCTACCTGGGACGGGGGTCTGCGAGTGCCAGGCATTCTTCGTTGGCCGGGCAAAATTCCCGCTGGCCGTACCAGTCCGGCCATTGTTTCCACCCTCGATATCATGCCAAGCTTTGCGTCTCTTGCCCATGCCAGCAGCGCCGTTCCGAGAGACCGGATCATCGATGGGGTCGACCAAACAGAACTTTGGTTCGGTAAGAGCGACCAGGGTGCCCGCAACGAATTTCTCTATTACGACGGCGACGAATTGCAGGCCATCCGACGGGGTCCCTGGAAACTGCGTCTCCCTGGATTGAAGAGATTTCGTAACTGGACTGAACTAGATCGAGGCACACAAGAGGCAGAGCTCTACCACTTGATCGATGACCTTGGAGAATCCAAGAACCTTGCCAACGACAATCCCGATATCGTTCAGCAGCTCCTCACAGCTGCGACTCGTGCAAAGAAGAACTGAATTCGAGCACAGCAAACTAGAATGAATTGCCGATCACACTAGAGCGGCACACCCCTATCGAACTATCACATCACCCGGCGCAGGCCTCGAAAGAGAGATTCACAAGCTCAATAACTGAGAATCAGGAACTCGTCTTCGAGCTCCACACTTGTTACGGCTCGGTCCTCACAACCAGTGATGCGAAAAAAGCGGGTGTTCCCGCGAACGGGTATTCGAATCGAACGCGAACCCGGATCGTGTTCCTGCGTGACATCAAATCTAAATTTGCCGTCAACTGAAGAGGAAGAGACAGCCCAAGGCCCTTGAAAACACGGCTCGACTAGGCCGGCCATGACATCTTGAATCCATTCCGCGTAGTTCGAGATTCGATGAGCAAAGAATGCATTAGCAACGTCCTCTTCAGTATCATCCAAAAAAACCCATTCGTATTCTTCATCACCCGTCCCGCCAAGATTGTCACATCCTATATTGGACTCCCTAGGACGACGGAAGGGATCTCCTACAAGCCTCTTGGTGTAGAATCCCCCACCATCAAACAAGGTTGCCAGAAAACCATCCCCCTCCGAAACATCATTAAAAATGACATTGGCGCCGCTGAGGATACCTGCCAAGTACCATTCATCCTCTCGTTCAATGAAGACGCTGCCACCGGAATCGCCAATGCTGACGTAAGATTCATCTGGCCCACCGTCACGATCAAAGAACGCCTTCAAAAAGACCAGTTCTCGCGGTTCTGCGGATTCAAAGAGGTCGGCGTAGTCCACGATTTCTGCAACCGAATTCTGCCCCCACCGCAGACGGTGATCGGCTGCCCCCATCTTCCACCCCCGCTGCTCTTGCCCAAGGCCCGTTTCTAGCGAGACGGATTCACCACGTTGCGCACCTCGCCCAAAGAAAACGAGAGGCCGGCCCAACTCATCGTCCTCAAGATACAGCGGGGCATAGGGTCCTGGCATTGGCTCACAAACCTCCCAGATACGGAGATCAACGGGGCCCGACTCATAAAGAGCTCGAGAGGTGTAGGCATTGCCGCGAAACTCAAAGGCCTGTCCCACGACTCCCCCAACATGCCGAGCCGTAATGAAGTGATACGGGCCGATGACGGTGCCGACAAAGACGCCCCACTGCCCCAAGTATTGCCAGCCGCTATTCGTCAATTCACCAGCTGGGGCCTCCGTGTTGTGCTCCGGATCACCCGTCTCCAAGAAAACGACGGCCTCTGCGTTGGGGATCAAGCACAACAACAAGACAAGGCTCCAGGCCTGGATACAGCGCCACCCTATCTGTTTAGTCTGCTCGTGAACTCGTTTTGCCGTCATCAGCCTCGAGGAATTGTCTAACAGGAAATCCCGGTTCCTGCTAGCTAGATTCGGGCCGACCGAAAGGAATCGCGTGATCTTTTACCGCGAACGACTCCCTTCTCGCTCCCCGGCTTCCCCCGACGAGTCCTAATGAAAACTCATCTGACTAAGTCCAAGATCTATCGAGAGTTCGAGCCCAATTCCAGATTCGGATTTGATTCAGAGCCACTAGTCCTCTTCCTCATGATCATCAGTTTCCTCATCTTCGTCATCGGAGAGGTAGGCCTCTAATTCTTCGTCTAGCAGATCCTCTCTCGAATTCTCTTGTTCCCGTATGAACTCGCGAATATCGGCGATCTCTCGCTCGAGAGCTTCGAGCTCGGCCCTCTCAAGCTCCAGCCGACGGTCCAGTGTCGCCCCGACTTCCCGCCGCAATTTGATCCGAGCTTTCTGTCGCTCCGAAGCACTGTCAGCCGAGTGGTAATCCTCCGCCAACCTATCACTCTTCAAGATTCCCCGTTGGAGATCGAGCCAGAGATCCGCATTCTCTCTTCCAGAGTCCTCCAGGCGAGCTCGATACTCCTCCATGAATTCGTAAGCATAGTTTACCGTTTCTTCAAATACTTCAGGTTCTTCCAGATTGATCTCGTCCAGCGCCTCCGGGAAGCGATCAAGCAGAAAGGTCTTTACTTCCTCATAGCGATGATCGATTTCGTCTTCAGCGACGGATTCTGTCGATCTCTCGCATGCCGACAAAAACAAGAGCGTCATCAAACACTGGATAGCCGTGCAGGTCCTCATAGAGTACATTCTAAACAGAATTGTATTTCGCCCGAAAAGATCGAACTCTTCGAACGGCTGCCCGAGTTCGTGTCTCCTTCCCGGCCGCATACCGAGCGAAGAAGCCTCCTTGTTGCTGGGGATTCCTTTCCTCACGGGACAGAGTCGGTTCGCTCAGTTCCGCCCTCTCGAGCATTCCAATACCACTCCGCGCGATAAAAAGAATCGCAAGACAAGCTGCCAAGGCCAAAGCGCCGCGTTGCCGAGAACGCCAACGGGTCATCCGAGCGCGGATCGCTTCGGTGTTGACGATGCGTTGCACAGCGGATACCTCGAGTTCAGGATCTGGCATGGCTTTTATTCCCTGCGCCAAGCCATCCAACTCCGCGAGATACTGCTGTGCCTCCATGTCCCGCCGCAGCCAATCTTCAACGCGCCTTACCGCCTCTGGATCGAGCTCGCCCGATGCATACAGCAAAAGGTCCTTTGCCTGATCATCTGAAATCATCGCTCACCCTCCTCAAGAAACCGACGCAAACGCTTCTTGGCGTTGTGCATTCGGCCTAGGACTGTGTTTAAAGGGCACCCCGTCACTTCGGCTATACTCTTGAACGAGAGATCAGACTTCAAGCGTAACAAAAGCACCTCTCGCTCAAGCTCCGGAAGCTTTTGAATCGCGACTTCCAAGGAACGCCGCTCTTCGGCCTCGATCAATCGATCCGAAACGCTCGGAATATCACTGACATCAGCAGACTCACTCAGCTGGATCGGGTCCTCAGACAAGACGGCCTTCCCTCGTTTCCGAATCACGTTGATGGCTTCATTGTGCGCGATTCGGTAAAGCCAACTCTTGAAAGTGTTTTGTTCCCGGTATCGTCCGAGCGCTTGGAGGGCCTTGCTGAATGTTTCCTGTAGGCAGTCTTCCGCATCGTGCTGGTTGCTCAAGAGCCTCACCAGATAGCCGAAAACGGGGGATTCGTAGCGCCCAAACAGAATTTGAACGGCCTCCAAGTCTTCGCTGGCTGAGAACCGACGAACCAATTGCTTGTCAGAGAGATCTGCAACGGCAGCAGAGTTCTCCAACTCACTCTTGGCTCGGGCCCACATCGTCGCCATCGGATTCATACTAGCGGACGGCAAAACCAATTGGGCCCAGCTCTCGCCAAAAAGACTGTCCCGATCGTATTCGGGGTTCGGGATGCTTGGAGTCATCGAATATCATAACGTTGCCCACATAAGTTTATTGCCAAAAGGCATTCTTTTTTGCCTAAACACAGACAATTCGGCTCTAGCAGGAAGCATGCGCAGTTGAAAACACTGTAGAAACCTTCCCCTCCACGACGTCACGTGTTCCGCCCTCGGAGCATCTAATCCGACTTCGGAATCGTATCGCTAGCCTCTCGCGCTCCCTACAAGCCAGGCTCAAAAGAGCCACGTCGACAGCGTGATCGATGCAAATGTTTCATGAATCAAACCGAGATTTGCTGCTAGGCTAAACGTCCGACAGATGGTGAAAAACTCCACCAAAGCACTGGCAATCGGAACTGGGATCATGGCCTTTACGGTCATCGTCGGGGTAGCCGGCTACTTGCTTGCGGGCTGGAGTCTGATTGATTCCGTTTTTATGGTTGTAATCACGATCTTCGGGGTTGGCTATGGCGAGGTTCGCGAGGAGTCCCCCGAGCTTAGAATGTTCACCATGTTCGTGATCCTCTCGGGTTGTACCTCGCTGGTCTACCTCATCGGAGGCTTCGTACAATCCCTAACGGAAGGAGAGATTCAGCGATTGATCGGAAAGCGGCGTATGAAGGCAGAAATAGAAAAACTTGAAAACCACATCATCATCTGTGGCCTGGGTAGAATTGGCCGCATGTTGGTTGAGGAGCTCTCAAGAGCGGGACGAGACTTCGTGGTGATCGAATCCAACACCGAACGGCTCGAAGACGTCGACTCGCCCGGACTCCTCGCCTGCGAAGGGGACGCAACGGACGAAGCGATCCTACATCGAGCGGGTATCACGCGTGCCTCGATCCTAGCAACGGTTCTTCCCAACGATGCAGCCAACGTCTTCATTACCCTCAGTGCCCGAAATCTGAACCCTAAGATCGAAATCATCGCGCGAGGAGAGATGCCATCTACGGAGCCAAAACTCCTTCAAGCCGGAGCAAACCGCGTCGTCCTTCCCGCACACATTGGGGCAGAACGCATCGCCCATCAAATCCTCCACCCTAGCGCAGAAAACCTCTTGGCAGACAACAGCGCGCTCAGAGACCTAGACACGCAGCTCGGCGGCGTGGGCATTCAAATTGCAGAGATGGACATTCCCGAAGACTCCCCCCTCATCGGAACGAACCTCTCTGAGGTGGAAACACAATCAAAGGCACAATTCTTGGTCGTTGCCATACATCGTCGAGACGGCGAACGACTCCTTCACCCGAGCCCAGAGACGCGTTTGGAGCCGGAGGATCGACTCATTTTTCTTTGTCATGCCGACGATGTCCCGGACTTCACCAAGAACCAACAAATGCGGAAGAAGAGACAATACCGGGGCCAAACCTTCTAACCGACACCCGGATGGCCGGAGTCAAGATCAAGGTTCAGAGTTACGTGCTGGAACTTCAAACGTCATCGACGCCCATAAGCTCTGCCAGTCTGCTTCGCTGGAGTCTTCGGTCGGCTCGATCGAAACCGCATTTAACATCCACCGCCCGACTCGATCGATCGGAACCTTTACGACGCCATCAAAGTCGGTTCTCAATCCGATCGGCTCGTCCCCGGCTGCCAAACAAAACGCTTTCACAAGCAAGCCAGGAATCGGTTCGCCATCCCTCAAGACTCTCACCACAAACATGCCGCCGGCTCTCGTCTTAGAGACCTGGTTCACCGCCACAATCTCCAGGGGAAATCCAAGAGCACGATCCGCCCCCCCTTCGCTCCCAACCTGGATCAAGCACTTCGCGAAGCGGGAATAAAGTTCCCGTCCTTCCTGATTCGACTCAGCAGCCAACTGTCGCGATTCCAGAGCTTCGTCTAAACCTTCCTTCCGCAAATAGGCGTCAAACTTTGGGCCTGGGAGAATGTTCTTCTGAGGAAAACTCTCATAAGCAACAATGTTTAGGCCCGATTCCTTGGCCCTAAACTTTCCGGTGGGAAGCCGCCGATTCCGCCCCGTCAGTTCACGGCTCGCCAACCCCTCATGGACGAGGAAAGTCTTCAAATGGTCACGTCGCCTAACCAGAGACTCAGCCGTGGCTCCATGCCCAATCATGGCATAGACCTCCACGTTGGCTCCTTTAACTACCTGATGACTCGAGGGCGCCAGCCAAAACTCGTGAGCCCTGCTTGTTCCGGGAAGGAGAGCAAATAATCCAGCCAAGTACACGAGACCAACTCGAAAACATCCGAATCTAGACACACCCGTTCGATCCATGGAAAGTTTTTACCCTTCGAGGCCTCGACTTACGAGAGCAAAACAGCCAAGCGACTAGACTCTCATTGCCTCGTAATCGAAGCCCCTCACCTCAAGGAATCTCGTTGCATTTCAAACTCGTCTCGCTTCAATTCAATCTCACTGGAAAGGAGCAGCCGCCTGTCGAGCGCAGGCCCTGCCCCACGAATTGGCCATGACTGAGGAATCGGACAAGAAAAACGCCCCGGTTGACTACGAGGCACTGAGGAAGCGACTCGGCGAAGAGATGCTGAGGCAAAGACTTCTCACCCAAGCAAATCACTGGGCCGATACGGTGTTCCAAGGTGAAAGCATCTTTCGCCTTGAGCGATATCTCCCGATGGACAAATTGATCCGGTGGATCCTCAAGCTTTCTGGCACGTATTGGTGGGGGCACCGAAACTTCCTGGATCTCCAAGTCAACGAGAACCTTGTCGTCATCGATAACCTCCCTTCTGCCCTCGTAGGTTTGCGGGTCCTTCACCTTAGCGATCTTCACCTCGATCTGAGTCCCGACCTCACTCCCAAGATCATTGAGAATCTCGCCAGACTGCAATACGACATCGCAGTCATCACAGGGGACTTCCGAAATTCGAGCACGGGCAACCACGCCGACGCCTTGGACGAGACTCGCAAAGTCATCGAAGCACTCCGTCCTCCCATTATCGGCATCCTTGGCAATCACGACTTCATTGAAATGGTTCCAGGACTCGAAGAAATGGGTATCCAACTACTCTTGAATGAGACCGCGATACTACACCACAACGGCACTCAGATTCTCATTGCGGGTATCGATGATCCTCACTTTTACAAAACAGAAAATTTTGAGGCTTTGAAGCAGGAGAAGGACGCCTATGGCCTCAAGCTCCTCCTTTCACACAGTCCAGAAACCTACTCACGAGCCAATAGTTACGGCTTTGATATGCTGCTGTGCGGTCATACACACGGAGGCCAGATCTGCCTTCCCAACGGAAAGGCCATTCTTAAGATTGGAAACTGCCCAGACGATATGCTTAACGGGGCTTGGGAGTTTAATACGCTGAAAGGCTACACGTCCCGAGGCACCGGAAGCTGCGGTGTTCCCGTTCGATTCTTCTGCCCACCAGAGATCGTCATCCACGAGCTCCGAAAAAGTGCACCCACGACAGCAACGGGCGACGAATCCCTACAGGGCTCACGCTAGCTACTCAGCCGCGAGGACTCACAGGAAAACAAATCAGTTCACAATGACCCAAGTTTGCCGATCGGATCCGTGGCTCTTCACATGCCTCCTCTTCCTGAAAACGAATCACCCCGAGAACCGTTAAGTTCTCGGGGTATGCTATCCGATCGACAGATCCAACTCGCTAATTGAACCTAACGTCCACCGGACGAGGACCATCCGTTCGGCGTCCGTCTGTAACCGAGACTTGATAGCTCGGAGCCTGATTACCGCCGTCATGCACAAAGCGAATCACACCTCCGTTGACATCGGCCTGATTAAAGCGTGTGATCGGTTGGTCAGGTTGATCTCGATGAGCGAAGTATCCCCCAGAAACATTGGATACTTCGTATACCAAATCGACCAGTTCCGTGTTCGTATCAGTGGCATTCAAGTTCGTTGCCATCAAGGTTACGGTCTGCCCCGACCGGATCGTCAGGTAGTTCGCCGTTAACTCTGGATCTGGGCCACCCTTGGGATCTTCGGGACTGAAACCGTCATTCGTCATATCCAGCACGAGCGGAAATTTGACTGCGGCCGGAGCCATTGAGCCAACAACACCACCCACGACGAAAGACTCTGGACGAGCATCGGCAGGTGGGATAGCGCCGCCGTAAGAAAGCCCAAACCGCTCAGCGAGCTGCCGATTGGTTTGATTGAAGTACTCCTGAGGAACGTTCACGAGCGGCTCCTCCAAAGGCTGTCTCAGCGGAACGAAGTTCGCAGCTTGTTGATCGAAGTAGATTCCCTGTCCATTGAGGGTGATCCGATCGGGCATCACGAACCAATAGGGCTGGAAGCCGATGTATTCCAGATCGGCCTGCAACACCACGTTTCTTCGTCCTAATCGGCCAGCGACAGCGGTCCCTTCCAAGCTACCGAACTCGACTCCATTCATCGTTAAGGTGCGCGGTCCCTGGCGCAGCTCGGCGATGAGCATATCCGTCACATTTCGAAGCGTCAGATCTTCGAATACCCACTGATCATTCCGTGGAACGACATAGCCCATCTCAAAACCTTCGATCGTCACATTTTCGACTCGACCGAAGCCACTGGTAACTTCCGTCCCCATGTCTAGACCGACGCCTGAATTAGCCGTTCCGCCGTCAAGGACGAACGGAGCACCAATTCCGACGATGAGTGAGTTCTTCACGGACATCCGGGCAGTGTAGTTCAGCAACACGCCGTCTCGGCTTCCCCAAACAGTCAGCCCATCAATCTCAGGTCGAAGTGAATCGATATAGGCCTGCGGAGGGCTTGCATGAAATGGGCTTCCCCCTTCTCCCATATATGTCTGGGCGTGAGTATAACGAACTCGGAATCCCACCGAAGACCCGTAGCATTCATTGCCACTGACTTCCGCCAACGGGGCCCACCATACGGGGATCGTTTCACGATTAGGGATCAAGTGCCCGTTAGGAATCTCTGAAACCTTCACACTGGCCCGACCTCGAGGAATGTCTCCCTCCACTAATCCATCCGTCCAGTAAATGATGCCATGCGCACTGGAACCGGCAGAGACGTTGTTTCGCATCGCGACCCGATGCCCAGATAGCCAGAATCCGTCCCCGTCATTTCCGAATTCCTGTTCCTCGAACCCGAGGTCCGGATCAATGGCTCCGCCGAGAGAATCGAACGAGAATCTGGAATTGACCGATCGAATCGCAATATTACCAACCATCTCTCCGACCTCATCTCCAGCCTCGGTGTAAAAGCCTGTTCCCTGAACGGCATACGAGACGTTGTTCACAAATCGAGCATGCGCAGAATGACTCACGAAGCCCCACCCTGGCGAGCCCACCACAACAGATCCCTCGATTAAAGCAGGACGAGTGGATGGATCGGTGCCTCCCCGGTGGAGATGGATGGGATAACGTCCGCGAATATTGGTCCGCTCACCCGGGGTTGTTGTGAAGTGGACGGGAGCAGAGGCGTTGTTCCCCGAACGATCATCGTCAAAGAGGAAGGTCACGTCGTCCAGTGAACGCGTCTTGTCGGTCCGCCCGAGCTGGTCGAAACGGGCGTAACGCACATCGGCTTTCAAGGTGTGCATGAACATAATGTGACCACGTCGAGCGGTATCGGGATTCTCGGATCGCAGCACGACATTTCGTGTCATGTTGGCAACATAGACATTCAAGTCTGAGCGAGGAGCCACATGGTCAATTGCCAATGGTCGATCCAGCCCAATTCTCAAGTCCGCAATCGAAGTGATCGTTCGCACTTCATCGCTAACAGGGTTGTTGGGCATTGTCCCCGTCACGACGAGTTCATCCCCAATCTGCCAGCCTTTGGGCATCGAGCTTAGGACGATCTCCTGCGCGCCCGCTTGCGCATGCTCTGCAAGAGCATGACGGCTTGTTCGTAACGCACCATGAACGATGGACTCCCCGAGAAGCACGGCACCGCGCCCTAACTGAGCAAAGTCGATACTCGTATCGATCGCCCCATCATCGGCGAAGACAATCTCCGCTTTCGCATTCGCCGCAATAGGAATCTGAGGGGTTCCAATCTCAACCCGCGCACAGTGAGTACTGATGAGTGTATCCACTTGCAAGCGAGTCGATACATAAGGAGCAAAGCGAAGCATACCATCGACCCGAACCGTCTTGAACTCAGGGTCCAAGATTCGATCAACCACGACAGCCATCCCCGTGGGCACATGGATTCGAGCTCCGTCTTCCGGCAAGACGCCTCCTTGCCAGACCCGAGGATCTGACCAAGCACCAGACCGAGCAACCACGTGTGTTGCACTAGCAATGGGCGCGAGCTTATTAAACGCAGACATCTCGCTTTCAGTCATCATGGACGTCTTGCTTCCATCGCAGAAGCTGACACTCGCAGCGATAGGTTCTACCGAATTGACGCCGTCAGTTACGCTGAGCATGTAGGCGGGCTTCGTCGAAGTACCGTCATGCGCGAAGAGGATATTACCGCGATTGATTTCGGCCTGGGTGAACTGATCGATGCGTATGCCCGTGAGGCCGGATTGCTCGAACTGACCTCCGGTCAACTCAGAAACCCGGAAGACCAAGTTCTCCGGAACAGAATCCGGGTCTAGAGCGTCAATATGAGCTGAGCCTAGGGTGATTCGATCGCCTTGGCGAAGCGTCAGGCTGTTGGCGATCATTCGCGGGCTCACTCCCGTTCCACCGTCAGGATAGAACCTCACAACACCCCGGCTCGGCAAGCTAGCCTCGCGCCCATCTGTTGCGACCAATGAATAACTCGGCGCCGTATCGCTACCATCCTGCACGAAGCTAATCGCTCCCTGAGCCAACTCCGCTTCACTCCATTGTGTTAGGGCCACTCCGGCTGCGTTTGCGTTCTCAAAGCGTCCTCCACTCACGCCAGACACAGTGTAGGAAAGCGCCCCTCCTGCTCCAGCGATCGGACTTGCTCCCGCAAAGTTTTGTGGACCCAGCACCAATCGTTCATTCTGAATGATCGCCATCTCGTTACGAACGATCACCGGACGTTGCTGGTCACGAAGGGAGCGATAATGGATTGCTCCAGCTACCGGTCCGGTTTGGCGCTCACCATCCGAGACTGAAATGCGATACTGAGGGGCATCCAAGCCACCGTCATGGGCATATCGAATCCTTCCAGCATTCAAATCCGCCTGCGTGAACGAACGGACTTCACTCCCGCTGCTAACGACTTCAAATCTGCCTCCGTTCACATCACTTACTTGATAGGTCAAACGGTCAGCGCGATCATTTGGGTCCGTGGCCAAAAGATTTGCCGAGGACAATACGACTGCTTCTCCCTGAGAAATACTCAAGCCGTTGGCTAGGAGTGTTGGAAAACCATTCTCGGCGATGGTATCCTGCTCGTCATCTTCAGAACCCTCGTCGTTCTCCTCATCATCGAAGTCGCCTTCACCGGACGATCCACCTTCGTCTTCATACTCACTGGAACCGGATTCATCTCCATCAGATGATCCGCTTCCATCTTCATCTTCGTGTCCCTCGCTAGAGCCAGAATCACCGCCGTCATGATCAGAATCATCTTCGTCAGAACTCCCAGAGCCCTCCTGACCATCGACATCGTCTTCGCTAGATGATCCCCCAGTCACTTCATCTTCATCGTCCTCACTAGATCCGGACTCATCGTCGCCGTAGTCGAAATCATCTTCGTCTGAGCTCCCAGAGCCTTCCTGGCCATCGACATCGTCTTCGTCGGATGACCCGCCGGCCGCTTCATCTTCATCGTCCTCACTAGAGCCGGACTCATCGTCGCCGTGGTCGAAATCATCTTCGTCAGAACTCCCAGAGCCTTCCTGACCATCGACATCGTCTTCGTCGGATGACCCGCCGGCCGCTTCATCTTCATCGTCCTCACTAGAGCCGGACTCGTCATCGCCAAGATCCATATCATCTTCGTCAGAGGAACCTCCAGAGTCCTCATCCGGTTCAGACTCATCTGTTTCGGCATCCTCCTCGGACTCGCTTACGGCGTCTTCGCCCTCATCAGAATCATCGCGATCCAGCCAGGCAATGGCTTGATTCAGATCGCTGCCAGAGCTGTCTCCATCTGGATCTGTACCGACCACCCGCTCTTCCCAATCGTTAAGTCCATCCCCGTCTTGATCACGGTCTTCCACCACAATTCTCACGAAACATTGGCCGCTTGCGAAAAGCTGGCTTCCTTCCGGTTCCACTAGTGTCAATTCAATCGAATCATCAGGATCACGATGATGATATTGACCTAGCTCAAGCCAGCCCGACGCTCCGTTATCAAACAGGCACCGAGCCTCCACGCGATAGCTCTTTCCTTGGACTGCCATCCATTGCACACAAACCGATCCAGATTCGCCGATCCAGTGACAGCCAAGAATTCGAAACAAAGAGTTGGAATCTCTCGGATCCGTTCCTGCCTCCGACTCAGCCCGATTGTCTGCGCCATCACCGTCCTCGTCATCCTCGGCAGAACTCGTCACTGAAAACTGCTTCTGCCAAATATCTGAGATCTGGTCCCCGTCCCGATCGATTGCAGCTTCACTTGGCAACCAAGCAGCGATGCACATCACAATGACAAGCCAGCCTGTACTCCACTTTCTCGAATTCATCACTTACCTTCTTTCCCTTGCATCCAAATAATCTCTTTGTTTGTTAGAAGTTCCCTACATCCAGGACCAACAAAACACCTTCAGCAACGGGTATGCCAGCGGAAGAAGACGGTCTTGTTACGGTCCAATCAGAGGAGTCAAAAAACACCCAACCCGCTCTAAAAACCCCGAAAAAGGGCTAGTATCACGCCTTCAAAGAAAAACAAAAACAGCACGAAATAATCAGCTCAGACACACGGGTGAAGGATGCTTGAAACCGAATTCGTTACGACTGAACGCCAAGTTTACGAATCCGGAACACAGGCGAGTGACGGGGTTTCAACTGGGATCCTAACCGCCTCAGGGCTGAACGCCCACACCACCACAACAGGTAACGAATCACAATCACAGCTTCCATGTGTGAGCCATCCGTCTATCTCAAGACAATTGGCTCTTTCGTCTGCTGAGTAAAAAAGCTAAAAAACTGAGGTCGATCCGATAAGAAGAGCCAATGCGGAGCAGCGCTATCCAATTCGAACGCGTCACGAAGATCTATCAGCGGCGACAGGTTGCACTCGCTGATGTCTCCTTTGATGTCCCGCGTGGATCAACTATTGGACTTCTTGGAGCCAACGGATCAGGAAAATCGACGACCATCCGGTCAGCCCTGGGACTTATCAGCACAACAGCCGGATCCATTCAAGTTTTTGGTGAACGGATGACTCCCGGAGCCAAGGCACTCCGTCAACGTCTCGGCTACCTCTCAGACGATCCAATCTTCCCAAAAGACCTCAACGCCATCGAATATCTCACGTTTGTCGGCCAGGCTTTTGGCATGAGCAAATTGGATCGAAGTTCCAGAATGGGCACGTTACTCCGAGCGGTGGGTTTGAACGACGACGCTGGACGGCGCATCAATACTTACTCAACGGGGATGAAGACCCGGCTTGGTGTGGCAGCGTCGCTCATGAATGATCCCGAGATGCTGATCTGGGATGAACCAACAGCCGGTCTCGATCCGATCAGCAGAATGCAGACTCTTGATCTGCTCGAAAGCCTTCGCGGAAACAAAACCGTGGTTCTAAGCTCACATATTCTCGGCGATATCGATCGAGTCTGCGATCGTTTGATCATCCTCAACAAAGGACAGCTCCTGTTTCAAGGAAGCCGGCACGAGCTGGAGAACCGATTGCCACAAAGCATGCTGGAAGTGCGAATCCAAGGAGATTCCAAGCGCTTTCGGCAACGCGTCGAGGAATCTCTCGGCCGAAAAGATCTTTGTCGTGATGGCGGACGTCATCGCTTTGAGATTCGCCGGGATGAAAGCGTCGGGGATCTCATCGGCGAACTCTTGGCCTTGGCCCGCGAAACGGAATCCGAGGTTGAAGGCATCAACTCAACGGGTAGACAATTGGAAGATGCTTACTTGAAACTCATCACCGATGATGAGTTCAGAGGTTTTGATCTCGTCGGGGAATCGTGACATGGCGGACGAACTCGAATCCCCACAGCCACCCCAGGCTCCCGAGCCACTAAACGCACGTCGCATCGTGCCCACGCGTTTCGCTTCCATCCGCACCCTGATCCAGAGTGATCTTTCAGCCTGCTCCCGTTCCTGGTTGGTCAGAGGTTTTCTGTTAGTATCCGCCCTCGTCTCCCTCTTGGCGCTCAAAGGAATGCAAGGAGACCAAGCGGCTGCCAGCCGGATGCTTGAAACGCTCTACTCCACCTACATTCTGATCTGGATGCACGGCGTCGTCTTCATTGCCGGCAGTGCCCTCTTGCGCGAGCAGGAGTGCCTAAGCGATGCCATTCTGAGCCGGGGAATCACCCGTGGTGAATACATTGCGGCAAAGCTTCTTTCACGCACCTTTGTCACGCTCTTCATCATTGCCGCCATCTTGCTTCCTGCAAGTTTCTGGGCGATGCGACAAGACGCCTTGATACGGACGGAGACGGGCTACAAGTCGGCCAATGCCGAGAGCGTGATCATAGAAGCTTGGGAACCGAAGAAGATTTTTGCCGCCGTTCAAGGTCCGATACTGGAGATGGAAATGGAAGTCGGCGATCAAGTCCACGTAGGAGACGTGCTCGCTCTCCTGGATGACCGCCTGCTTTTCGACAAACTTGAGAGCGAGCGACGAGCCGAGCAGGACGCTCGCAACGAGGTCGATAACAGTCATCGACGATACGAGAATGCTAAACGAGCCATTTCTCAAGCAGAGGAAGCCCTTACCCGAGCCGAACGAGCCCTGATAGCTAAAGATCTGATGAGCAAGCTCGAGCAATCAGATCGCGAAGCAGATCTTCGCACCAGAAAGCGTGAACTCAAAGACGCTGAAAACGCGATGCGCGGCGAACAAGACGCCATCAAGAAAGCGGAGCGAGCCGTCGAGAATGCCGCTGCCCGCGTCTTGGCCGCACGGAAGGATTTGAGTGAGGCCACTGTCACCGCACCCATCACGGGCTATCTGACCGAAGTACTCGTTCAAACATCTCAGAACGTTTCCCTCGGAACCCAACTTTTCACCGTAGCTCCTCTTGACGACTACGAGCTGAGGGTCCCGATTTACAATTTCGAGGAGTTCAAACGACTTGAGGAGGGACTTGATGCCTACGTCACAGTGCAAGATACCGAGTATAAGGGAACCATCGACCGTTTGGGCGCCATGACCGAAAAGGACCGGTGGGGACGAATGAGTAACTACGCAATCGTGCGCTTTCAGGGAGATGGAACACTTGGTCTCCTGGGCAAGAACGCCGACGTCCGCATGGTCCTCCCTCCCAGAAAGGAAAAACTGAGCGGAGCGGACAAGATCATGAACGCCCTGACAGGCCACGGAGAAGATGATCTCGAAAGCCGAACGACATCCGTCACAATCCCTTGGATGCTCATCGCAATTGGCCGCGTATTCGGGTGTGCCTCCCTCTTGGTCTGCATCTCACTACTCATCGCCGTTGTCTTCCGTAATTCCCTAATCGCAATCCTAGGCACGGTTGGCCTGTGGCATATCTCAAACCTCATTTTCGACTTTGCCGGACTGCCTGAACTCTCCTACTTAGAGATGGTTCGAACGATGGACAAGGTACTGGGCGGCATTGCATCACCCAGAAGTGAGCTGGTCACCTTAGCCTGGTTAGTAGGCTTAACCCTGGGCACTGCCACACTCACTGCAGCTATTTTTGTGCGACGAGACCCGGTCAAGTAAGATCATGCACCTTCAGCGGCTTATAGCGATTTCTCTGATCATCGGTCTGGCTTGTCACTCTCTGTTGTCTCACAGCGCCGAGCCTTCCCATTCAAGTTCGAGCCCAAGCCCCCAGCAACTCGAGTTGCGCGATGGAAACACTCGTTCTGGAATTCTTGAGAACGCCGCAATCGAGATCCACACCTCCTACGGTCGCCTCGAGCTTCCTACATCAAAGATTTCCAGAATCCAATTTCGTCAGCAGTCAATCGGATGGGATGTTGTTGAAACCATCAATCGCAATCGCATCATCGGACTGATCCATAAGCAACTTCGCTTTCAATCGATCAAAGGTCACCACGAAACATTTCATCCTTCCCGAGTCAGAGTCTTCCAGCAGAAGCCGGCGGACACCACGAAAACACAAAGTCCAAACAGACAGTATATCTTACTTCGAGGTGGTGACATGCTGAGCGGCAGACTCAAAGAACCACTCAAGCTCGAAGATCAAACCTCCGTCACCCCCATCCCGGACTTGGAAATCGAATCCTTGCAACTTGCTTCCGAAGCCGATGAGCCGGGAAACGTTCTGCTCAAGAACGGAGCCGAACGTTCCGCGAGACTCAAGAATGACCTGATCCAATTTGAGCTAGACCTTGGTCCATCAATCTCAATCTCCAGATGGGATATTGAGTCCTTCTACTCCCGGCACGGTTTCGTTCCCCGGGAAGTCGAACGATATTTCTCGCCAAAACCTTCACCCTCAAACCTCGAGAATCGCCCTTCTTCGCCCTTCCCAAACTTCGTCTGGATCCCTCCAGGGCGCTTCCTCATGGGAAGTGAGTCCAACGAACTTGGCCGAGGCTCTGATGAGGGGCCCCAAACTCTTGTCACGCTTTCACGAGGTTTCTGGATGGCCCAATACGAAGTCACTCAAAACGAGTACATGACATTGATGAAATCAAACCCGAGCACCTTCACTGCCGATCCTCAACAACCAGTCGAGAAAGTGAATTGGAACGAGGCCTTGGCTTATTGCCGCCGCTTAACAGAAACAGCCGACGAAGAGGGCACGCTGCCACGCGGTATGGTCTTCCGTCTTCCAACCGAAGCAGAATGGGAATACGCCTGTCGAGCCGGCACGGATACCCGCTTCAGTTATGGCGATGATTCGACTGACTCCGAACTCGGTCGCTATGCTTGGTATGTCGAAAATTCAGATTCCACCCCCCACCCCGTCGGTCAACTCGAACCGAACGCATGGGGACTTTACGACATGCATGGCAACGTTTGGGAGTGGTGCCTCGACCAGTGGCAATATGCCTATCCTGGGGGAAAAACGAGAGATTTTCGAGCCACGGACAAAGGATGGCTTCGTGTAGCACGCGGAGGCTCGTGGCTATACTCGGCTAGCAATTGCCGCTCGGCCAATCGGGATGACTATGGGCCCAACAATCGTTGCAGCGATATAGGCTTTCGCGTGGTCCTGGCCGCTCCGATTGAGTGATCGAGTGATCGCCGCCTCCCACCGCTCAACAAACTCCGCCACTCGAGACTCAACAAAACGTGCTATTCATGGCGAAGGGACCAGGATGGATCGATCCTGACCGCACGAATTCCCGGAATCAACGTCGCAAGCCCCGCAGCGACAGCAAGCACGAAGAAGACGACCGAATAAGTCGGGACATCAAATGGTCGAATACCGTAGACAAAGTCCCCCATCGACAGCGTGATACCAAGTGCCAAAACCAATCCAATCCCCAGGCCCACCAAGGCGAACGAAAAGCCCTGACGAAAAATCAGCTGCAAGATTCCGCCTTTTGAGCAGCCTAGGGCCATACGAATCCCAAACTCACGCCTCCGTTCGGTCACCGAATAGCCAACGACTCCGTAGATCCCCAACATTGCAATCGCCAGACCAAATACCCCAATGCCTGTCATGACGCGAAGCCCCGCCAAATTCGCCTCCATCGCTCTTTCGATAGACCGAGAAACCGGGATCACCGGCCCAAGTGGCAAGTCCACATTGACTGCCTGAACAGATTCGCGAATCCTCTCGCTCATCCCGTTCACCCCGGGAGACATTTTGACCAAGAAACTCGATGAAACCCACTCGGGAGCCACCTGTGCGACACTAACGTAGGCCTCAGGCCCTAGGTCTCGTTTTCTCCCGAGATTCACCCGATCTGCCACGACCCCAACGATTGTCAACCATACAGGTTCGCCCCCGATTCTCACTCCAATCTCCTCGCCAATGGCCTCGTCCCTGGGGAAATAACGAGCGGCAAACGCCTCGTTGACGACCACGACATCGGGACTGCCCAGACGGTCTCCAGGCTCTAAGAAACGCCCGCGCAACAAGGGGACATCAAGCATGCTCAAATAATTCGGACTGACAACGGTCAACCCCATCGCACTCCCGGAGTACTGGTCTTCCCCGGGCATTGTAAATCCCATGTGAAAGGGATAGCGGTCGACGACTCGATCAGAAGCCATCCCCACGGCTTCAACACCTGGAATGCCTGCAACTCGTTCCAATACGGATTGGTTGTAGAGCGCACGGTCTGCTGCGTTCGGATACTGTTCAGCGTCCACCGTCGCCGTAATCCTGCGAAACTGAGAGGGATTAAACCCGGGCTCGAACTTTCGCTTCTCAACCTGACTTCTGAGCATGAGGCCTGCGGCCACGCAAAGAACAGTCGCCATGCCGACCTGTCCAACGACCAGAAAATTTCGTAAGCGGTGCTTCGAGAGACCACCGCCAGCCGCGGCGACCGCAGCATCCTTCAGATCAGAAGAAAAGTCGCCACGCGTCGCCCGTACAGCTGGCAACCAACCAACAACAATGCCCGCGAGCAAGGCAAAGAGAGTCGTACCCAAAAAGACCTTTGGACCAAACTCTGCTTCCAAGCCACTCACCCGAGCCCATTGAGCGACTCCATAGGCGAAGACCATGCCAATTAGCGCAGCCAACAAGGCTAGCACCGTGCTTTCGATGATTAGCTGCCGAATGATTCGCCAACGATTCGCACCCAATGAAAAACGCACCGCGAACTCGTGCCTCCGATTCAACATGCGAGCGAGGAGGATGTTGGCAACATTGAACGCAGCTATTCCAAGCACGAGGAATGGGATACTGAGACCAAACACAACCTCTTCGTCCACCTGTGCCCCTGGTAACTGATCGGCCCGAAGGGCTACAAGAGAAGTTTCCTCGTTGCCGAACCCACTTCCATGAATCAATTCTTCACCGAGGGATGCCATAAGGGCAGCAAGTTCAGAGTCGAGCTGTTGGGAACTGACCGTAGGTTTTCTTCTTCCTACGATTCGTGTGTAGGCCTTGTCCTTTCCAGGTGAAAAATAGTTACCAGGCAGCCAGATGTCATTGCCATAGAACACGGCGTTACTTTCCATCCCTGGAGCCATGACTCCGATGATCCGGTGTACTCGCTTGTCGAGGGTGAGCTCGTATTCCAAGACAGATGGAGAGCGATTAAAAAGATCCCCCCAAATCTCATCACTAATAATGACGACGCCTTGTGCTTCGTCTCGAACCTCCTCAGAAGAGAATGGCCTTCCTCGCTGAAGGGGGATATCGATCACATCGAAGATTCCCTCTGAAACCCGTTGAACTGAGACAAGTTTCGCCTCGCCCTGCCCGGTCAAGACCATCGAATCATAACGCCCAATCGCGGCAATACTCTCAAGACTCTCCAAGTTTTTATTCAGCGCTTGGTAAGCGCCCACGGAGAACATGTCCTGACTCCCATTCACCGAAACCTGCCAGAACTTCACCACTTCATCGGGTTGCGGAAAAGGCATCCACCGAGCACGGTCGCTCTGGAGCAGTCCTAGAATCAGCCCCATCGCACCTATCACCAGGGACAAAGTCCCCAGAATAACGAGCGTTCCGCTCGGACGTTTACGGATCTGGCGGAGTGCTACCTTGAGATCATTCATAGCTCATATCACGAATTCATATTCATCAAGCCAGGAGCATGCCAAACACCCTAACGCCATCAAACAGGTCGAATTCGAGAAAAAAAGCGGCTTCTTCGCATCAAGAGCCGCTTAGCTTTCCCGGAGCCGGGAAGAAGTCGATCCCAGATTCGGATCGACTCAATCGAGGTGAAACGCTGACCGCTACTTCCCCTTCCTCAAGCGGACAAGCAGGTCTTTGATCTCAACCGTTTCACCGAAGTTGACCGCCAACTCTTCCACAACTCCGTCACAGGGAGCGGTGACCGTGGATTGCATCTTCATGGCTTCCATCATCACGAGTTTGTCGCCCTTCGAAACCTTCTTGCCAACGGAAACAAAAACACTCGCGATCAAGCCTGGGATCGGAGCTCCTACCTGCATCGGATCCTTTAGATCCACTTTCACTCGAGCTTTCGTAGCTGGGGCAACGCTCTTATCGATGATGTGAGCTTCCCGTTTCATACCATTCAACTCGAAGGTCACGATTCGACTTCCATCCTTGTCGGGCTCCCCGACGTTCACGAGCCGGATGATCAACGTCTTCCCATCTTCAATCGCAACCGTGATTTCCTCACCAGGCTTCAATCCATAGAAAAATGCCGAAGTCGGCAGCACACTGACATTGCTGTACTCGGCTCGATGCCGATCAAAACCCTCGAAAACACTTGGATACATCAAGTGGGAATAGAGATCATCGTTTGTGGCTTCACGTCCCAGCTTCTCAGAAAGTTCCTTGCGCGTCGAATCCAGGGCTAAAGGAGGTACTTTATCAGGGCGACCCCGCTTAATCTCTCTTCGATAACGCTTCCGAGCCTCTTTAAACCCATCCGTTCCCAGAATGATCTTCCAAAGAGGCTCTGGCCATCCCCCTTCAGGCCAGCCCAGGCCGCCCCGGAACATATCCAGCACAGATTCCGGAAAGTCATGTGTTCCTTCCTCCAGATTCGTTACGTCGGCCGGTTTGATTCCATGACTGAACAGATAAAGGGCCATGTCACCCACTACTTTGCTGGAAGGCGTGACTTTAACGATATCCCCGAACAGCTCATTCACTTCCGCGTAGGTTCGAGCGATCTCAGGCCATCGATGGGAGACCCCCATACTGGAAGCCTGCTCCTTGAGATTGGTGATTTGTCCCCCCGGCATTTCGTGCAGATAGACTTCTGCACTCCCAGTCTTGGGCGCCGTATCAAAGGGCGCGTAAACCTCTCGAACGAGCTCCCAATAATCAGAGAATTCATTGAGCGAATCGACGTCGAGTCCCGTATCTCGACGAGTACCCGAGAGAGCCGCCGCGACCGAATTGAGATTGGGCTGGGACGTACTCCCAGACATGGACGCAATCGCCAAATCAACGATATCAACCCCCGCGTTCGCTGCTTCCAAAATCGAACTGCTCTGAACTCCAGCAGTGTCGTGTGTGTGAAAATGGACGGGAATACCGATCTCATCTCGCAGCGCTTTGACGAGCTTCCGTGCCGCGTGTGGCCGACAAAGCCCTGCCATATCCTTAATCGCAAGCAGATGCGCCCCCATCTTCTCGAGCTCCTTCGCACGTTGAACGTAGTATTCCAGCGAGTACTTATCGCGACGCGAATCGAGAATATTCCCTGTATAGCAGATCGCAGCCTCACAGATCGCATGGGTGTCCTGAACGGCTTCCATGGCGACCCGTAGATTCGGGAGGTAATTCAGCGAATCGAAGATCCGGAAAATATCCATTCCAGCTTCCGCAGAATGCCGCACAAATCCGGCGACGACATTGTCTGGGTAGTTGGAATATCCAACAGCGTTGCTTCCACGAAACAACATTTGAAAACAAATGTTGGGAATTCTCTCCCGCAATTGCCGCAAACGCTGCCACGGATCCTCATTGAGAAACCGCATCGCTGTATCGAATGTTGCCCCACCCCACATCTCGAGAGAGAACAACCCAGACTTCGCATCGCCAAGCCGATGCGCCACAGCATCCGCGCAAGCAAGCATGTCGAAGCTCCGCATTCGCGTTGCCATGAGAGACTGATGAGCATCACGGAAGGTCGTGTCCGTCACCAGCAAACGCTTCTGCTTACTAACCCATTCGGCAAACTTCTTCGGTCCGAGCTCCAAAAGTAGATCTCGAGTCCCTTTAGGCACGGACTCTTTGACTTCGCAGGCCGGCGAGCTAATCGGCTGAAATGCAAGCTCTGGTTTGAAGCCTTTAGCATGCGGATTGCCATTCACAATCACATTTCCGAGAAAACGTAGTAGTTTCGAAGCCCGATCCCGACGTGCTTTGAACGCGAACAATTCGGGAGTCCTATCGATCAACGAGGTAGTCGCCTGCCCACTGCGGAAGTCCGGATGTGAGATCACGTTCTCGACGAACGGAATGTTCGTCTTCACGCCTCGAATGCGAAACTCGGACAGCGCTCGCTGCATCCGATCCATGGCAATCTCATAATTTCGCCCACTGGAGATCGCCTTTACCAACATCGAATCATAGAATGGGGTAATGACGGCGCCGGTATATCCCATGCCACCATCGAGGCGAATCCCGAATCCTCCTGGAGATCGGTAGGCGAGGATTTTCCCGTAGTCGGGCATGAAGTTATTCTCTGGATCCTCAGTCGTCACCCGAGTCTGGATCGCATACCCGCTCTTTGGAATCTCTGACTGAGACGGCAGATCCAACTCAGGGGATGAGAGCGAGTGCCCTTGGGCAATCAAAATCTGACTTCGAACAATATCAATTCCCGTGACGACCTCCGTGACCGTGTGCTCGACCTGCACGCGAGGATTCATTTCTATGAAATACCATTTGTGATCATCCAGATCGTAAAGGAACTCCACCGTACCTGCGTTGTCGTAGCGAATCTCTTTGGCGAGGCGAACGGCTCCGTCGCAAAGTTCACCGATTACCGATTCCGGTAATCCATAGCTGGGAGCGACCTCAACCACCTTTTGATGCCGTCGTTGAACGGAACAATCTCGCTCATGCAAGTGGAGGACATTCCCATGCCGATCTCCCAAAATCTGAACTTCGATATGTTTGACACGTGGAATGAACTTTTCGAGAAAGACTGCAGGGTTACCAAACGCCCGTCCCGCTTCAGCTTGGGCCTCCTCAAGCAGCGACTGCAACTCATCCTCTTTCCGAACCACGCGCATCCCCCGACCGCCGCCACCAAACGCTGCCTTGATGATGAGCGGAAAGCCTATTTTCTTGGCTGCTCGCAAAGCTTTTTTACGGTCCACGATGGCCTCTTCAGTCCCTGGCAGCGTGGGCACACCAATTCGTTCCGCAACGTTGCGAGCCGCGGTCTTGTCCCCCATCATGTCAAGCAGCTCAGCCCTGGGGCCAACGAATGTAATTCCTGCCTTCTCACAGGCGCGGGCAAAATCTGGATTCTCGCTCAAAAACCCATATCCAGGATGGATCGCATCCACTCCCTTCTCACGGGCCAGACTGACAATACTCGCAATGTCGAGATAAGCCGCAACGGGCCCCTTACCCTCGCCGACCAGATACGACTCATCGGCCTTGAACCGATGCATGCAGAACCGGTCTTCCTGAGCATAAACAGCCACAGTTTTCAGGCGCATCTCGGTAGCAGCTCGAAAGATGCGAATCGCAATTTCAGATCGGTTTGCTGCAAGCAGCTTCTCAAACGGCTTCTGGGAAACTGAGTTGTCCCCTTTTTTTCGGCGCGATTTCATTCGGTTAAGCAAGCCTTATAGTCTGACTTGGTCCCGTTGCCAAGCGGCGACTAACTCTATTGTCAAACTGGCAGACCGGATCGCGCAATCTTCTGCCGATGTCTTATCTTGGGAGAGATTATGCAAGCCAGCCGACAGCCTCACACGCATTGCGCCTACAAGGATATTTCCTAAACCTAGAATGAGCCCCCGCAGGAATCGTGGATCCAAAAAGATTTCGCTTCTGACAATCGCCACAATTCGTCAGAATGGTCCCAATGGATCGCGTTATCGCAATCGTCGGAAGGCCCAATGTCGGAAAGTCAGCGTTGTTTAATCGACTCGCGGGCCGGCGCATTGCCATCGTACATGACCAGCCGGGTGTGACTCGGGACCGAGTCAGCGCCGTTATTGACTGGGGAGGGCGACCGCTCACCCTCATCGATACGGGAGGAATCGGGCTTTTGGCCGGCGAAAAGTCTGTTGATACGATTACCGGCGCGGCCCTCGATCAAGCTCAAATTGCTATCGATTCAGCCCAAATCATCATTTTCGTGGTAAACATCAAGGATGGCGTCATGCCCCTTGACCTGGAGGTCGCTCAGCGGCTTCGTCAGTCAGGAAAGACGGTCATCGTTGCGGCGAACAAGGCGGATGAACGGAGGGATGCCCTGGAACAGGCCGATTTCGAACAGTTAGGATTCGAGACCATTTTACCCGTTTCAGCGATTCACGGGAGGGGCATGCCGGATTTCACGTCGACGGTGGACTTGGCCCTGAGCCAACTTCCCGCTCCAACAGAAGAATCCGTTTCCGAGGCGCACTCCGAACTCAAGACCATGGAGGGAGCGATCAAGCTCGCCTTCGTCGGTCGCCCCAACGTCGGCAAATCATCCATCGTCAACGCATTCGACAAGAGCGGCAGGGTAATTGTGAGTCCGGTTCCTGGAACAACGCGAGATTCAATCGACATTCCATTCACAATCGAAACGGACAGCGAAGTCGAAGACTATCTGCTGATAGACACGGCCGGAATTCGCAAGAAACGTCGCGTCAACGACTCGATTGAATTCTTCAGTGTCCGCCGAAGTGAAGATGCCATCGCTCGGGCTGACATTGTTGTCCATGTCTTCGACGCCCAGGAAGGCGTCACACTCCAGGACAAAAAAATTGCCGATGTCATTGTCGAAGAAAAGCGAGCCTGCATCCTTGTGGTCAACAAGTGGGATCTCTATGCAGACATGGTCAAGCAGGCCCGCCAGGAGGAGCAGAGAAAATCAAAAACGACCAAGGGAAGGCAACACGTCGACGGCCAGACTTACGATCTATCGATGTTCGGTGAATGGGTGCAGAAGCAAATGTTCTTCTTGGACTATGCTCCGGTGATCTTCACGTCTGCCATCGATGGGTTCCACATGGATAGACTGCTTGAAGCCATTCGTTACGTGGCGGGACAACTCAAGCAAACAATCCCCACCGCCGTCTTGAATAGAACCCTGCACGACGCAATTCTCAAGCGCCAACCCGCCAGCAAATCAGGATCACGGCTTAAATTTTTCTACGCCACTCAGGTGAAGCAAGCCCCGCCAACCTTCCTTCTCTTCGTCAATCGCAAGGAGCTGTTCACCAGCCAGTATGAGAAATACCTCTCGCGCGAAGTGAGAAAGGCGTTTGGTTACGAAGGCTGCCCAGTCGTCCTCATTCCCAAGTCCAGGCCAAAGTCCGTCGAATCCATCCGGCGTCCGCGCAAACCCAACACGCGGAAGAAAGAACACCAAAAAACATATTTCGCTTCAGCACCCCGCTCGAAGAAAAAGTCTGCTAAGACTGCGAAACCAAAGCAATCACGCCCACCAAGAGCAGGATCGAAATCACCAAGAAAAAGATCTTCCAGAAGCTCTTAGGATAGCGCCCTGCAATTTCACCGGTTACGCCATTCACAACCACTTGATAGGTGTTCTTGCCGTACCGATAAGACAGCAGCCACACCGGCACGAGAATGTGCTTGAAGGTTTGATCCCAAAACCTGGACTGCACACGGAGAAATCGATGCGTGTCCCCGGGAACCTGGCCAGCGCACATTGACTTCAGTTTGGACTCCATGCGATCCTTCGAATGTTGGGCAGCCGCAATCAGATCAATCTGATACTGTTCAACCAACCAGCCGGAGACATAACCTGGGTCGTACGGGACCAGTTTCCCGGTCGGAAACGGTTCAACTGAGGTTAATAGCTTGGGGTCCACCCCCTTGGTCCCAGCAACTAATTCATCATCAAAAAAGTGGTCTAAGTCCCCACTCGAGTTCTGCCAGCGGATCTTCCTCACTTGCCGCGTCCGGGTCTTCCCTTCTGAATCTCGATATGATTCAGTCACGTAGTAGTAGTAACCAGATTGGGCTGTCCAATCCGCGTGAGATTGAGCATCAAAGGTCCAATAAGGGATATAGACGCCCTTAACGGTGTCGGTCATCGCCCCCTTTTTCAGCTTGTTCGGAGCAAACCAACGCGACCCGTACCATTGACGCATCTCTTCGCGAACGTTTGATTCCGTTACATCGAAGGGTAGAAGGCTCTCCGGAGAAATCGGAGCTTTACGCTGTTCATAGGATAAGATTTGTGAGGACCCGCAAAATTCGCATTGCTTCGCGGAGGTTTCCGCAGCAAACGACGAAATCGCATCGCAACTCTGGCACTTGACGGAAACCCGATCTGACTTCCAGCCACGCGCCTCGTCCCCAAGGTTTCGCAGAGCCGTGACCAAATCGTTCTCTCGAATCTCGCCTGAGGCCTCATCAAGCTCTCCCGGTGCCTCAGTCCCACAGTAGGCACAGACAAGCGCCTGCTTACCCGGATTCCAGTGCGCCTCTCCACCACAAGCGGGACAGGCAAACTTCTCTTGAGCCTTTGTGGTGTTATTCTCCTCCATTTTTAGCTGTTGATGAACGCCTCAAGATTGGCCCGGGTAATGCGGTAGGTAGAACCAATTTTCTTGGCCTTGAGGTCTCCGGCTTCAATTGTCGCCACTACATCGGCATCGCTCACTCCAAGCAACTGCGCCGCCTCAGTAACGCCCATTAAATCAAAGACGGGGGCCGTGGGTGCGGGTGCAGGCGCTGCTGCCCCTGTTCCTGGATGTCCACCGGCTCCGGGTGCCATCCCCTGTTGCACCATTTGCTGCGCTAAGGCCATCCCAACCGCCATCTCCGTAGCCATACCTCCGGTGCTGCTCGTTCCCCGGCTCATACCTTCTGCCATCTGAAACTTAACATAATCATTCAGATTACCGATCGCTGACATGCTCGATCGTTTGTCGATCGCCTCCTCAACTTCAGGTGGCACTGAAACATTCTCAATCACGAACGAAGTGAATTCCAACCCGTACTTCGCCTCCATGACCGCATTGATTAGGGGCATCAAGGATTCGCCCAATTCCGAATATCGAGTCGCAACGTCTAAAACGGGTACATTAGATTCAGCCAGCGCTTCACTGAAAACACTCACGATTCGCGAGCGCATGGTCTCGGCAAATTCATTGAGGCGAAAATGGTGATCCGTTCCGGCGACTTCGCGCAGGAACAAACTCGGATTTGTGATTCGAAAGTCATAAGTCCCGAAGGCTCGGGCCCGCACGATCCCAAAATCTTGGTCTCGCATCATAACCGGATTTGAGGTTCCCCATTTGTTCCCGGTAAAGGTTCGCGTTACGACGTAGTAAACATCCGCTTTAAAGGGCGATTCGAAACCATACTTCCAAGACTTCAGAGTCGTCAGAATGGGAATATTGTCCGTCGTCAGTTCGTATTTCCCTGGGCCAAAGGTGTCACCAAATTCGCCGAGGTAGACGAACTGAACCTTCTGCGACTCTCGGACGATCAGTTGAGCACCCCGTTTGATCTCCCGATCCTCATCAGGAAATCGAAATGAGAGCGTATCCCTCGAGTCATCTTCCCAGTCGATGATTTCGAGAGCTTGACCACGAAGAAAATCCATAATCCCCATAAGCTAAATACCTTTCGTCAGGTTGTTTTGAATAAATCCAATTACAGGCTGAGTCTACATTGCCGTATTTTGCGGGAAACTACAAAATTAGTAGTCCGCAATAATCGACAAAATGCGATCCCGACGATAGCGATCCCATGGTTTGCTCCGACGATCGCCTGATAGGTAGGAGGGGCTAGTTAGGAGACTCGGAACTACCGATGCCAAGGTCCCGTTTGGCAGATTCGAGCCAGTCTTTCTGCTCGGGAAATAAATGGCTTTCATTCACATCCAACAGAGCTGTTTCAGCCTTGTCCTTATCCTTGGTCGCCCAGTGAAGTTCGAACCAGCCTAGTCCAAGCGAAGTCGTAAGCTCAGGCCGGAGGGATTCGGCAGACAATCGGCGGAAGTGAGCTTCGGCTTCAGATATCCGTCCGTTCTGCAGCAGCGCCAGTCCGTGATTCATAATGAAGCCCGTACTGTTCCTGTTCTGGGACAAGAGCTGCAAGGTGTATCGAATCGCCTCCTCCGGTTTTTCCCGACGAACCAAGAGAGCTGCAGCGTAGTTGTTAAGACTCACAACGTTTTCAGGATCCAACTCCATCATCCGCTTGGCTGCTTCCGAGATGAGATCTGCCCGTTTCAGCTTATAGGCACTAGCAAAAGTAATTTCCCAATACTTGAGGTTTTTTTCGAGGTCCGCTCGATGCACGGCCAAAAGCTTTGATGCAATCTCAGGATAACCGATTCCATAAACCTCCCAAGCCATGCCAATCGCTTGCTCCATGGAAAGAGCCGCTTCGGCGGCGATCACCGCGTCAAAGGCCTGCCCAGCATTGTACGTTCGCCCCTGCCCTGCCTCAGCAAGCCCCTCAAGGTAGTAACTGTAAGCTCGAATCACGCGAGAGGAGAAGGCCTCATTGCGAATCTTCAGGGCAAGCACTCTCAGATCCTCCCATCTCTCAAGATTGACGAGAACAGAGCCATAGGCCGCCCAATATTCAGAAGAATTGGCAAACTTTTCATCGAACGATTCGAACAGATCAAGCGCCTTATCCGACAAGCCGATCTGATCATAAGCGCGACCAACAATGGCAAGCTCGACCGCCGAGGCAATCGGATTCCGCACCAGATTCATCCAATAATCCTCCGCCTGATGGCGAGCCACGTTCGGCCGGCTCGACTCAAAAAGGAGAACCCAATAGGCAGCATGGTGAAAGTGGGAATCCAACTCAGCCTGCCTCAGCTTCGCAAGTTCTTCTCCATAGTGTTCGGAATCTCGGTTTTGACCATAGACAGCCAATAGGAGTTGCGACGCCAGTAGCTCGTGTTCTCCACCATCACTAGATACCTTCCGCAGCCGCCCGAGGGCATCGACACTGTCTTCAACGGAACCCCAGCCCGCCACAAAGGCATCATGGTAGAGCACCGACTCGGCGTCTCCTCGAGCCTCAGCCCCCATGCGGTCCCATAGATTTCGAAACTCGACTAACTTACGCTGCCGAAAATGAGCTTTGAGTAGGATCTGTTGCTGTCGCGGCGTCAGCTGTTCAAGCCTCGGCTCGAGCAGTTCGGAGATCATAGAGGTCAAATTCCGTTTCTCGTAGAAGTCCGAAACGAATTCAACCGAACTCTCATTCGTTCGCGATAGCTTGAGAAAATGGTTTGCGTAACCAAGGGTAGAAACCAGCCAATCCATGCTCTGACTATCCGCCGCCATGGCATTGTCTAGAGCTCCCTTGACAATTTCGATGTCCCCCGGGTTCTTTCGAAGTGCAGCACGCCAAAAATAGTCCGCATCCTCATAGTCGCCCTTTTCGGTCGTGGCCTTCGCGCTGTCTACAAGACGCCACGACTGTAACAGGCCCAAACCACTCACTCTCCCCACTCCAAGAGCATCATCCGGCGACGTTTTGAAGACCGGAACCAAAGCCACGCCTAGAGCCACCACGACCAGGACCATGCCAAGGACTGCGAGCCGAAACCACACACTCGATAGCATGAGGCTCAACAGCTTTGAGCTATCAGCTGATTTCGCTAACTTACCCTGTAATCCCCGTCGACTTCGTCGTTTTTGCCGTGGCATAACCAGTAATTGGAACGCGTTGCCCTTTGAGCTTTAGCACTCGCAGAGAGGTTCAACGCCGAGATAGAACAATAAAACGGAAGCAGATTCAAAGGTAAATCCGTTGTTCCGCTCGGTTTTGAGGACTCAGACGCTTGAATGTCGGATTCCGAACTACGCAGGGGTCGCAACGAGGCATTCCACGGCATCAGCTTCTGATCGGATGGCGGCATCGATGGTGGCTGGAAGCATCGTGAAATCACCTGGCTTGAGTGGAACGCTCATGCCTCCCCCCTCACACAGCGAGGATCCAGCAAGGGCACCAATAATTCTCACCTTTCCGGAAGCAGAACTCATCCACTCTTTCCCGGGATCGATTCGAATCTGCTCAACCTGAAACAAGGGGCAATCAACCAAACAACGACCGCTGACACCCTCGGTAACAACCTCAAAGCCGGAATTCACCAACGACGGTTCGAAGTCGGCGAAATCAATACTTCGCATCGACTCCTCAATGTGGAGCTCTCGAGGCGCTCCATCCAGCCCGACGCGCCCCCAGTCATAGACTCGATAGGTTGTATCTGAATTCTGCTGAATCTCGAAAATCACATTCCCGGCACCGATAGCATGAACGCGCCCGCTAGGAAGGAACATGGCGTCCCCAGCAGTCACAGGAATGCGATGAAAACAACTCGCAACATCTCCGCCAGCAGTGCGGGACTCAAAAATCTCCTCCGTAATGCCTGACTTCAAGCCCACAAACAGATCCGCCTCTGGAGTACAATCCGCCATATACCACATTTCAGTCTTCGGATCGCCCTGAAGCTCAGATGCAACCTGCGATGGAGGATGGACCTGAAGAGATAGTTTCTGCTGGGCGTCGAGAATCTTCACCAACAAGGGAAATCGCCCATCGAGTAGTTTCGTTTCCCCAAGAAGCTCCGCTGATCGCTCGCGGATCAGCTGATTCAGAGACATTCCTGCCAATTCACCGTTGTTGACGATACTCTCATCGTCCGGGCGGTCTGAAACTTCCCAAGATTCTCCAATGACTTTCTCAGCCGGAAGCTTCTTTGCAAACAGGCGCTCAAGATTTCGCCCGCCCCAGACCCGTTCCTTGAAGATTGGATCAAACGTTAAAGGATAGAGATTCTTTGTCACACCACTCACATCACACGCTAGGTTGGGAACTCGATCCGTATCAAAGAATGGCTTATTCAAGCAGATGCCGCCGACTCCGCGCTCTCCACAAAACGTCCGATCGTTCGAAACTTGCGGTATCGCTGCTCCATCAGATCCTCTCGCGAACGCTCCTTCAATCCTTCAAGCGTCTTGAGGAGTGCCGATCGAATCTCGCCTGAAACCTGAGCCAAATCCTGATGCGCCCCACCGAGAGGTTCGGGAATCACTTCGTCAACCAACTCGAGACTCAGCAAATTGCCAGCAGTGATCTTTAGCGCCTCAGCCGCCCGATCTGAAGCCGTTCGATCTTTCCACAGAATTGAGGCACAACCCTCAGGACTGATGACCGAGTAGTAGGCGTTTTCAAGAATCAATACCTTGTCTGCAACCCCAATTCCCAGGGCACCACCAGAACCGCCCTCCCCGATCACCAAAGCGATAACTGGGACATCCAACATCATCATTTCACGCAAATTGACCGCGATCGCCTCAGCGATATGGCGCTCCTCCGCTCCAATGCCGGGATAGGCTCCCGCCGTATCAATGATAGAGACGATTGGCACTCGAAATTTAGCTGCCATCTTCATCAGGCGCATCGCTTTTCGGTAACCGTCCGGATGGGCTGAACCGAAATTACGGCGAATCTTCTCCTTGGTATCTCGTCCCTTCTGGGTTCCGATCACCATAACTCGCTCATCCCCTAGACGAGCAAAGCCACCAACCATCGCCTCATCATCCGCAAACAAACGATCTCCATGCAGCTCGGAGAAATCATGGAATACCGTTTGCATGTAGTCCAAGGTAAACGGCCGCCGGGGATGGCGAGCAAGCTGAACGCGCTGAATGGCGGTCAGGTTCGAGAAAACCTCTCGCCGGGTGTCATCCAGCTTAGCTTCAATTCTGTTAATCTCATCAGCGATACTCACTCCCAGCGTCCCCCCGTCTGCATCCAGACGAAGTTCCTCTAGTTTTCGCTGTAACTCGGCAATGGGTTTTTCGAACTCGAGATGGTAATTCATATCGACGCCTTCTTAGCGGCGCTAAAACCCTAGTCCGAAGCCCCACAAACATCAAATGCCAAGTTTGATGACCAATTCTCAAGAGAAGCCCTTTAAAAGGGTTCCTCATCCCGATCGAGCGACCGGCCTCCATCCATCCAAGACGGACGGAAGACGAATCAAAGATTGCATGGTGCGTGAATATCCCGTGCAATCCTCCGCTCAAGGGCGTATTTCCAACTAAGGCAGATCCTCAATGAGACTACTGGCCTCCATTCTGATATTGATCGCTGGGATTTCGATTCTCAGTGATCGACTCAATGCCGCAAACATATCATCAACCGTTAAGACGAGTATTCAGCGGCGTGTCGACTACGGATACAATCCGGGCATCATCATTGGAGTCGTGGATCAATCTGGTCGCGACTTTTATGCCTACGGCGAAACGAGCCTTGGGAGCCAAGAACTTCCAAACGAGAACACGGTGTATGAGATCGGTTCGATCTCGAAAGTCTTCACGACGTCCCTCCTCGCGGACATGATCCAGCAGGGCGATCTGCAGCTCGACGACTCCGTGCAATCATTCCTTCCGGACGATACCAGCGTGCCAACCCGATCAGGAAGATCCATTACCTTGGAACATCTCGCCACTCACACCTCAGGATTACCTGTCAACCAACCCGATGTCGCCACGAACAACCCTGTCAATCCCTTCTTCCCCTTCCCGGCTACCGAACTCTATGACTTCTTAAACACACATCAACTCAGCCGAACACCAGGACGTGAATTCGAATACTCGAACCTCGGCCTTGGACTCCTCGGCCATGCCCTTTCAAATCACCTCAACACCACCTTCGAAGACGCGCTGACACAACGAATCCTAGAGCCGCTTCAGCTTTTCGATACTGTCATCGATCCCAGTCCTGCGCAGACTTCCAGGCGCGCCCAGGGCTATAGTGGCGTCGTTGAACGACCTCCTTTCAAAATGGAAGTCCTAGGAGCGGCCGGTCAGATTCTGTCTACAGCAAACGACATGCTAACGTTTATCGAACACCAGCTAGGACTGCGGCAATCCAACCTGAGCTCGGCCTTCGAAGACGCACAGACCGCCAGAGTCAGCGCCGGAGCTCCGGGACAGGATGTTGGACTCGGCTGGTTCATTATCGCTGCCGGCCCAGACACAATCCATATGCACGACGGAGCCACCATGGGCCACAATACCATGGCGGGTTTCAACAAAGCCCGAAATCTTGGCGTTGTTGTCCTCTCAAATGCCCGGATCAATCAATACTCTGGCGTGCAGGACCTTGGTTTCAGGAGCCTCATTCCGGGCTTCCCACTCAATCCCATTCGCCGCCCGAGAACGATCGCTCCGGAAGCCCTTGAGGATTACGTGGGTATGTTTGCGGAAACCGACGGCACATCCTTTACCTTTGAGATTGCCCACGATCACCTGACTGCCGGCTTCTCGGAAGACCAAGGTGTTCGCTTCACTCTTTACCCGTCCCGAACCGATCAGTTCCAATTGTATGAAGCAGCGATCACAGCCACCGCCACGTTCGTCAGAAACACGGAAGATCAGGTCATTGCAATGGACTGGGAACAGGGCGATACGACCCAACGCTATGTGTTTGCTCCTGAATCCCCCTCACTGCACATCACTTCAAGCGCGGAAGGCCTTCATCTTAGCCTCGAAGGAAGGGCCAACACTTCGGGGCAAATCGAACAATCGGAAGACCTTCAAGCTTGGTCCCCTTTTGTGACGACTCGGGTCGGAGCGGAACCAATCCCTATTCCGTCCGAAAGCCCGTCCCGATTCTTTAGGCTCCGCTAACAAACAAGTTGAGAGGGATGCCGCCTCCCAGCGACATCCCTCTCCAGTTCCCCACCCGTTACAAGATCGTCAGATCACTCAATCGAGATTCCCAATCGCACATCCTCATCCGACACAGAGACTGACCGGATAGAGACATTCTCTCGATCCGAGCGCAAACGGTAAAACCCACTTGTTTCACTCGCCTTACCAGTCACAATCCGCTGGCTTTCCGAATCAAATCTCGCTGATGCCGGTCGGAACGCAGAGGCTGCATCTGCCGCCCGCTCGACAACCAGAGTAATACTCGGATCATTCGGTGAACCTTTCACCGGACGTGTCAGATAGGGAAACCCATGGTGAAACATTTCCGCTGACACCTTCGCTCCATCCGTAAATGGAAGCGACTTGTTCGGAGCCACTTCCTCGGGAAGCAAGGCGCCCATCACGACTCGCAAGGCGACATCCACGACGTCGTCTCCCGGTCGGCGACCGTTTGGAAAACCTGCATTGTCTCCACCTAGGACGCCGAGATGATGCTGTTCTGAAGCTGGCACGGCAGCGATCGAAGTGTTCAATCGAACGACCTCCGCCACGGAACCATCTTGATTTAAACCCTCAACGCCAGTGAGAAAGACCGCAACGAGATCTTCCCGCGGAAAGGCCGTCGGGGCCTTCACGCCAGCCTCACCAAACAAAAGTTCCAAAATAGCTGGCAGCGAAGGATGCGTCACATAGTCTAAAAATTGCCCATCATTGGCCGGCACACTCTCATTCCACAGATCCTTGTCCTTCAAGCCAATCACCACTTCATTGACCAATGGCATCCCAAGGCGAGAAACTTGCTTGAACTGGGGAACTGGCACGCCTCCGCTCAACGATACGGTAGGAACACTCGCGGTCGTCCAAGCCCCAATCACGGGGTTTCCAGCGGCACCGAGCAAGCAGTCCTTTGGCAACTCGATCACCAACGCAGTCACATTTTTATTTCGTAGACTATCCTTGTTCGCATCCTCGGGCCCTAATGGGCTTGTGCTGATGTTTACCAAATCGAAGGTTTCCCCGAGATTCACCACAAAGGGATCCTTTCGCTGTCCCACAAAAACACGCCCCGGCGTTTCACAGCCCGGAATCATCACATCATACACAAAAGATTCAGCGTAAGCGTCGTAATCGGGAATCGACTTTTCACCGATGAAGTCCACGGGTTTCTCAAACCGACTCTCTCCATTCTCTACCTGGGTCAAGAGCGACGTCGTTCCCTCGGCAACGAGTCCAACAGTGTAGCTCTCAATCACATTGAGCGCGCCCGTGTCACCCGCTGCGATCGGCCCCACATTGATGACAGGCACGGCAATTTCCCGACTGTTCCCCTCCGGGCCAATGGACAAGGCGATATCTTTTCTGTCGTTCTGAAACTGAAATCGAAATGTCAGATCCTCGACCGCATCTCCATCGTTATCGATATGGATCTCATACCGAGCCTCCTCATCCATCATGTAATAGTTCGGCCCAGCGCCTCCTTCTTGAAGAGGCTGATACGTCGCGACGAAGGTCACGAAATCTTCTCGTCCAGGTTCGTAACTGTTGAACACATAAAAATCTGTGCCATCGACCTTGGGCGATGAGGTGATCGCTGGAGCCTCTCGATGACTCGAACCGGACAAGGAAAGGCAACTGAGTAAGACGAGGTTCAGTGCCCCCGCGCAATATCTGACATGTTGTTTCGATCTCATAGTATTGAATAGTTTCGTACGTTCACCCCCTTACTACGATCCGAACAGAGAATCGGATGCATTCACCGATAAAAAAATTTCAACCGTGCAGCCCACGGCTATCTTCGCATTGCATCCAAAGGCACGTGGCATTCGTATTGATAAAGAAAAACACCATGAGTGTTGATATTTCCATATTGCCGATGCACCGATTCTCCGTTACGAACTTGCTGTCGTTCGTGACGAGAAGCACGCAACTCGATGCACAGAATCGAGAAAGCAGCCCTCCGCACGAAGTTTCATTCATGTCAGGCGAGGCACAATCAGAACACTCCGACGAGCTAGCGCTCCTCACGGCGATCAGCCGAGGAGATCAGATTGCCTTCTCCGCCTTCTACGATCGCTTTTCTCGGCCTGTTTTCGCTCTTGCACTGTCGATACTTCGCTCACAAAGCGATGCTGAAGATGTTCTCCAGGAAGTGATGGTCAAGGTCTGGGCGAAGGCTCAGGCCTATAGCCCTCGAGCCGGTAAACCACTGAGTTGGATCATGACCATGACTCGGAATCATGCAATCGACCGACTTCGGTCGTCAAAACGACAGCAAGAACTGCATCGAGAAGCAGGCGATGAATCGAATCTTCATCCAATCGAACACGACACCCGCCAGGAAACGGAGCGCCGCGAATCGGCAACCGTGATTCAATCCGCGATGTCAGATTTACCCAAAGAACAACGTCAAGCGATCAACCTTGCCTATTTCCATGGCTTGACCCATTCCGAAATTGCCAGCAACTTGAATCAGCCGGTTGGCACCATAAAAGCTCGGATTCGAAGAGGCATGCAGCGGCTGCGAAGCAGACTCGCGGAAGCCAATTGACCGAATAGACGCGTGAAACAGGATCCAACAGAAGAAGACATTATCCTCAACGCTATTGGAGCGTTGACCGACGAGGAGCGTCTCGAGTTGGAGTCACAAATGGCACAAGCAGCCCCCGAGCTGCAGCAACTGTCGGCAGATTACCAAGATTTGGCGGGCATGATCGGATCCGAGTGCGCGCCCCCCACCGAGCCATCGGAAGGACTCAAGGAGCAAATTCTCAGCGCGGCTTTCGCAAGCACAATCGAGGAAGACGGCTTCAGTTTCCTCTCAACCGAACACATTAAAGATTGGCAGGCGCTGCCCGTGGCCGGAGCCTTCGTCAAAATGCTCTCGATGGATCAAGAACGCGGCTATGCCGTCGTCATGGGTAAGCTCGAGGCAGGGACCCGTTATCCAGCCCACACACATATTCACGGTGAAGAAATCTTCATGCTCACTGGAGACCTCCACATCGGAGAACGGAAACTCGGGCCTGGAGATTTTCACCACGCTGCAGCTGGCACACGGCACGATGTCAATTGGTCCGAGAGCGGCTGTACCTTGCTTGCTGTGATATCAATGGAGGATCTCCAAGCTCAGTTCACAGCAGCTGGACAGTAGATACAGCCTGCCAGACTAAACCTGATCATTAGAATCCATTTCAAAACGACGTTTCTGCGCCATGCTCAAAACGTCGTCTTGGTAAAACTGCTCATAAAACTCTTTGTCCAGGTGGGTCACCTGGTATCCCATTACCGTTCTAAATGGAGCAAGGTGCGCGGGGAAGCGACCGTAATGCTGCCAAACATACTCACAATAAGCCTTGGTGGCTGCGACAGCCTTTTCAGAAAGAGGCTCTACCCGCTGCGCGGCCCGCTCTGGATTTAGCAGACTCGTGTTCCATCGAAGCGGCCGGAAGCCTTCGGAAGACTGAAACTTCAAATCGACGACGGCTTCAACCCCGTCACTCATACTCCCGAAGTAAGGCGGGCAAAACGGCTTCAACAAAACCTCGCCGTCAAGTTCCAGGCCCAATGGATATGGAATCGCCGGATCCTTCCCCATCAAAGTCAATGCCCACCGGACGAGCCTGCCACAGCCCAAATAACGGCTCGCCGGCATGTGCCCGAGACGAAAGCCTAAAGCCTCGAACCAGGCAAACTCATGATTCGCAAAATTGGGATAACCTCCCAACCCTAATGTTTCCGTGGCCAACGCAAGATTCTGCAACATCATCCCTTGTTCAATCGCAACAAACTCCGACACTAGGGTCTCAATATGTCGTATGGTCACCATTTTACCCAACCGGGGATCATCGTCCAAATGGCCCCCGCTGCTTCGAGCAAACCGCTTCAAGCCGGCTGGAAGGAAGTTTCTACGCTCATCCACGGCATACACGCCCGTATCCTCATTGAAGATCTCTAGGAGGCCATTGATGTACAGCAGCGTTAGGTCGTTGATGGGTAAAAAGTAGGAAGAACCTTTTGCTTGGGCAGCCCACCGGTTGATGTTGATATTCTGAATCGGGTCATTCGAAGGCGATCTGCGATCCTCGGCAAATTGAATTCGCATTCGACGATACACCTCGGTCAGTTGGCCTCTATTTCCCTGAGCAATGATCTCAGAGAGTTCGCGGTTATCAAAGTCTCGCGACCGCCGAACCAAGTGACATCCGCTGTCGTTAACCACAATTAGTGCCACCGATTGAATCCCGTCGCCGCTCGGAATGGTTCTTCCTTTGAGGCTAGCCAGGATGTTTCCACCCTCTCCCTTCCCGTAACACAAGTCCCCCATTCCATCCCCAGTCAAACCGCAAGCGGCATACGCTAGAACGGCTTCCTCCTCTTCAGTAAGTGGAACAGGTTTAAAGCGGCTACGGAATGCGAATGGTCCGCTAGGAATTTCCATCCCCAGGCCAAAGCGCCGGGACCGCCTCAAGCGAACGAGTTGCATGAGTGCGTCAGTGCTTGCCGTCTGTTCGTTCATACTTGATTCCTCCACGCCCGCTAAGAGAAATAGAACCCCACGCCAAAGCAAGCACGAACTGAACTGAACAACGCGATCCGCCCCCAACGATTACGAGCTCGAAGACCAGTCAAAGCCATTGTCCACAGTTGCCCCCAGCATTGATTTTCGAGTCAAGAACCCCTAACTTCCCACGCCATGAAACGACTAAGAAGTTCGATCAAACTCTCGGTCCTTTGTTTTGCGTTGTCCTCGAAAGCACTCCACGCAGACGCCGAATCGATCGGCTCAAACGAATCCTTCGCGGCGATGCTATCTCGCTACGATGAAGAGTATCTCGAGCTTCATCCCATTCAAGCAAGTTTCAGGGGAGACCACCGATATAATGACCGGCTTCCCAATCCCCTCGATCTCAAGCATCTCGACCTACTGAAACAGTTCTACACGAAATACCAAACGAACGCCCGACGCTTCAAAAAGGAATCCCTCTCTCAAGAGGAACAGCTCAGCCAAGACCTACTTCTCTGGGAATGTGGCGTACACCTAAAGCAACTCGAGTTCCCGACCTACCTCCTGCCACTCAATCAGTTCGAGTCTTTCCATCTAACGATCGGGCAACTCGCGGCCGGGAGCGGCGCCCAGCCATTCGAGACCGTTCTCGACTACTCAAACTGGCTCAAGCGGCTAGAACAGTTTCATCCGTGGCCCACGAATGCCATCGACGCGATGAAACAAGGCATCCAACAGGGGCACGTCCTCCCCCGTGCACTCGTCAAAAAGGTGATCCCTCAAATCAATGACCTATCGCGGCGCCCCGTTGAGGAACACCTCTTTTTCACTCCAATCCACAACATTCCCGAGACCTTCTCAGAATCCGAAAAAGAGAAATTAACCCGGGACTACAGAGCGGTCCTTGACCGCAAGATCATCCCCGCATTCGAGGAGCTTGCACAATTTCTACGCACCACTTATCTCGCGAACAGCCGAAACACATCCGGAATCTTTGCCCTCCCTCACGGAAAAGAATACTACGCTCATCAGATCAAAATCTACACCACCACAAGCATGACACCGGAGGAGATCTTTCAGCTTGGGAAAGACGAAGTTGAAAGATTGACTCGCGAAATGGAGAGCGTGAAAAGGCAGCTCAATTTCAAAGGCGACCTCAAAGCTTTCTTCGAACATGTGCGCCAAGCACCCGCGCTAACACCCTACACAGATCCTCAGGAAGTCATCGCGCATTTCAATGCGATTCATGAAAAGATGAAACCGCAAGTGGACCGACTCTTTCGACTCACTCCGAAGACGGCCTTCGAGGTACGACGAACAGAAGCCTTCCGCGAGGCCTCAAGCAGTGCCGAGTATCGGCCAGGGTCCCTCGATGGCACCCGGCCGGGCGTCTTCTTCGTCCCGATCCCGAACGTCCGCGAATACAATATTTTTTCTGATGAAGACCTTTTCCTTCATGAAGCGATTCCCGGTCACCATTATCAAATCTCTCTGCAACAGGAAAACGATACCCTCCCCAAGTTCCGTCGGCCGCTTTGGTACAGTTCTTACGGAGAGGGTTGGGCCCTCTATTGCGAATCACTCGGAAAGGAGCTCGGGCTCTACCAAGACCCTTATCAGTACTTTGGGATGTTGAGTGCGGAAATGCACCGAGCCATTCGTTTGGTCGTCGATGTGGGCATGCACGCCAAAGGTTGGTCGAGGGAGAAGGCCATTCAGTATTCGCTCGACCACGAAGCAGAACCCGAAGCAAGCATCATCTCTGAGATTGAGCGTTACATGTCTTGGCCCGGCCAAGCGCTCTCGTACAAAATTGGACAACTCAAGATCAGAGAACTTCGTTCACGGGCTGAACAAGAGCTCGGAACACGTTTCGATGTCAGGAGCTTCCACGACAAGGTCCTTGAATCGGGTTGTCTCCCGCTTACCATCCTCGAGAAGAAGATCAATCGATGGATTGAGACCACGAAGACCCACTGAATCTAAGCACGCCCTGTCCTGGCGACGAAATTACCTTGTTCGCATTCACAAAACCTGAAAACGTTCTATCAATGTTTCATTCAAGACCAAAACCGCAGACGACCTACGCTTTCACTCTCATTGAGTTGCTCGTTGTCATTGCGATCATCGCGATCCTCGCCGGTATGCTGCTCCCTGCTCTCGGAAAAGCCAAAGAAAGCGCGCGATCCGTGGCTTGCAAGAGCAACATGCGCCAAATTACGCTCGGTATTATCCTCTACGTGGATGACAACGACGACTATTTCCCGTGGAGTGGAGGCGTCGATCGAAATCTCCGACCAGACTGGGTATGGGGCGGCCAGCCGGACACCTTTGCCAACTCCCCACGATCTTGGGCCAATCGTCAATACGGCTTCCATCCCGAATCTGGTTCTGTTTTCAACTACGTCACCGGCGGTCAACGTCTTGATCGACTCGATCTCAGTCATACGAACGAATACAAAGTCTACCGTTGCCCCAGCACGGGAAGACTCGGGAAGGCTCAGCGAGTGAACTTTTCAATGAGCTCAGCGATCGACCGTAACGTCGGGCTCGCAAACCGCAGGAACACGGGGCCCAAGGGAGTCAAAGCAGGCGCGGTCGCGACACCAAGCGGGAAAATCCTCCTTGTCAACGAGGATTCGGCAACGATGCGCAATGCCAGCTTCACCCCCGGAGGGACTGCTGCCCGAGGAAGCTTTGTCACCCATAACGGTAGAATCAACATGGGTTTCATCGACGGCCATATCGATGCTTGGAAGAACGAAAAAGTGCACGAAGCTCAGCAAGGCGAGTTTGAGCGAATGTACTTTGATCCCTACTACCAACCTCGCTGACAGCAAGGACCAGGCGCCCGCCCCCATTTGTTGATGGCTGAATCATCTCCAAGAGCTTCCGATAAAACACTTGGCGTCCTCCTCGGAGTTGGACCGTCAGAGGTCTCATTTCGGTATGGGATTCAGCTCGCAGCGACGGCGCAAAGAAGCCAGATCCAAGTCTATCTTTACCTTCTGGACGATGCCATCAATGGCATGGAGGATTCGGAACTGAACGCGCTCATCGCAGCTGGAGCCAAAGTGATGGCGTGCGCCTACGGCGCTCGCAAGCGAAACCTTCCATTGAACGATTCCATCACTTTTGGGGGCTTAGGATTACTCAACAACCTGATTACAAAGACTGATCGGTTTGTCGGCTTCTGCCACTAGGGCAACTTCCATGTTAATCGTCATTGCATCGGACCCTCGAACAAGCCACCGCCCTGCTGAGGCTGTGAGGGTAGCCGCCGGGCTTGCTTCGTTCGGATCAATCCCACTCGAAGTCTGCTTTTGCGAGGCAGCCGCCCTCGTTCTCAGCCGCCCCAGTAATACGTTTGTCGACGGCGACGTTATTCGCCAGAATCTCCCGCTCCTGAGCGAGCATGCAAAAGCCATCTATGCCGAATCGGGAGATCCATTTCTTGAAGGAGAAGCACAGGTCGATTACCGCAGAGTCGGGTTAACCGAACTGGCAGAACTGGCAAAGAATCAATCGCAAGTCGTTCGATTCTAAGACGAAGGACTCGGCGGGAGCTCGACGCGCAGTTTTTCAGCCCAGGGTTTCAGATTCTCCAAAATGCCGGAATAGAGAGCGACACCCTCCGCGAGCTGCCTATCTCGTTCCAACAAGGCCCGCTCTCCCGGCAGCCGCGGGGCACTCTCTCCTTCAGGCACAGGATTCTCCTTCACGGCGCGTGCAAACCAGCTCGTTTCTCTGGTGAATGCCGCGCGTCCACCAAAGGCGTTAGGATCGATCACTTGAAGCATCACCGAAGAACCCCAGCTCTTCGGCTCATCAGCACGACCATAGCCACCGAGGGCGGAAGTCAGTGCCTCAACCAAGATTCCCAGACCGAACCCTTTGTGCCCCAAGTCAGCACCTCCAAGAGGATAAATCGTTCCCGGAGGTTCCTCAAACAGAACGGCTGGATCCGAACTCGGTTTTCCCTCCGCATCCTTGACCCAAGGACCAGGGAGCGTCTTTCCCTCCGCATTCGCCCGCATTGTCATTCCGTTCGTGGTCGTTGACATACTAATGTCCAATAGAATCGGTGCCTCATCCGTCGGAAACCCGGCCGCTAAGGGATTCGGCGTATAGAGGGCTTTAGTCCCGCCGTGAGGCGCGACGCTGGCAACAGATGGATCCGATGAGTACAGGAGCATCGCATACCCCAGATCGGTTGCCTTCTTGAGATACGTCTGCAAACAGGCGATGTGATGACACCGCCGAATCACGACCGTAACAACCCCATGACGTTCCACCCGGTTTACGGCCAAATCTCGAGCCTCACTGACCACCCAGGGACCAGGTAGATAACCCGCATCCCACGTGACCGTCGCGCCGCGATCAGCAACGACTTCGACATCCGTATCTTTTGCCATGCAGTCTGCTTCCAAGCTTGCCAGGTAGGGAGCAAGGAGCTGGAGGCCATGGGTGGTGTGCCCGAGCAAATCTCCTTCAACCAAAACCTCAGCGACACTCAGCGCCCGCACATGAGGCAAGCCACTCGCCTCGAGGAGTTGTCGGGCAAACGCAACCAAATCAGCAGCATGAAAAACACTCATTATTTGTCCATTCGACAAGTTTTCGTGGGAACTGAAACCACTATCTCAAATTGAATCCGATTTAGAAAGATTCGTTTTCTGATTCCTTCGGTTCTGAATGGTTTCAAAACGACTAAATCAGGGCCACACGATGAATCACCATTGTCAAGCCGCTCGCAAAACGGAATACTCACGGCATGGGTTGGATCTTCCGCATCATCACGCTCATCACTTCCTGGATGAAGCTCAAATCCTCCGTCGAGCAGACCAAAGCGGGCGTCCAGCAAGCATCATCGATGGCAAGCGGAATCCAGCAGAAGCATCTGCAGGATTCAATGGAGAAAGCCGTGCAGGGAGACCCAAACGCTCTCTACGACCTAGGCGAACGCCACTACGATGGTCGAGGAGTCCCCTGTGACTTCCAAGCTGCAGCACAATGGTTCTTAAAAGCAGCGCAGGCCGGGCACCAGAAGGCTCAAACGAATCTTGGCTTGATGTATCTAGTGGGAAGAGGAGTACCGAAGGACTTGGATCAAGCGACGCGCTTCCTTAAAGCGGCTGAATTGCAAGGCGACGAAACAGCCCGCGCAACTCTCCAAAAAATAGCCCGCCGCAAGTCGCGGTCACGGTGATGCACAATCTAGGCGGTTACTTCGGTGGAGCGATCAGAGATCGGCACCTCCTCAAGAATTTTCTCGATAATATGATCCGTCGTGATGGCCTCTGCTTGCGCTTCAAAATTGAGAATCAGACGATGCCGTAATGCTGCCATGGCCACATTCTTGATGTCATCGAAACTGACATTAAAGCGCCCCTCTGTCAGGGCCCGCACTTTTGCAGCCAGGATCATAGTCTGAGCCCCGCGAGGACTGCTCCCAAACCTCAGGTACTGATTCGTGACATCGACTGCCGTATCCGTACCTGCGTGAGTCGCCAAGACAAGACGAACAGCATAACTCTTAACATGGGATGGGACCGGCACCTCACGGACAAGCCCTTGCATCGAGAGCAAAGTCTCACGATCCATGACCTTCTCCACTTTTTCCTGATCCGTTTGCGTTGTTCGTTCGATCACCTCTGACAACTCTTCGGCAGAGGGATACGTGACAAGCAACTTGAAAAAGAATCGATCCAATTGAGCTTCTGGGAGGGGATAGGTCCCTTCCTGGTCAATCGGGTTCTGCGTGGCCAATACAAAGAACGGAGGCGTCAATGATCGAACTTCACCGCCAGCCGTCACACTCTTCTCCTGCATTGCTTCGAGCATAGCCGACTGCGTTTTTGGAGTCGCCCGGTTGATCTCATCTGCAAGGACAATATGGGCAAAAATGGGACCGCGTTGAAACTGGAACTCGCGCCTCCCATCCGGATTCTCGACCACTAGATTCGTTCCAAGAATATCGGCCGGCATGAGATCTGGCGTGAACTGGACGCGATTGAAGGACAGACTCAAGGCTTCGCTCAGGGTCCGTACTAACAACGTTTTCCCCAAACCCGGCACGCCTTCCAAAAGGACGTGGCCCCCGGCGAGGATCGCCATCAGAGTTCCATCTACAATATCGGTTTGCCCAACAATCACTTTGGCGATTTCCGCCTTCAATCGATTGAACTGGTCCTGAAATGAGTTAACCTTTTCCTCCATAGTTCCTATCGCGATAGATTCTGAAAATGTCTTAAACCGGAGCCAATTCGCTACTGAGAAAAATCATCGAAGTAGTCGCGAACGGACTGCTGATAGGCCCGCGGAACCTTTTGCTGACTGAGCGCACTCTGGGCTTCACCTTGCGCCGCCGTGATTGCCTCTTCAATATTCACCCGGCTCTCTCCCTTGATACTCAGCCCCTTCAGCGTGATGCTCGGCATGGGGCCTCCCGGGGAGAAATTTCCTTTTACTTTGGTCGGGACCATCCCATTGGCTAGCTCAGCCTGGCCGCGATCGGTGTGCCCACGGGGATCCATGTCCGGCTGCTCGATCCCGGAGTTGTCCCATCGATCCGCAGACGGCGGAAAATAGAACCAGCCTGAATTCTCATCACCCCAAGTTCCAACACCGCGGCCTGGTTTGCCACCCGGCTTGAAGCCAGCCATTTTGGAATTGCACTGCCCCCACCCCATGCAATTCCCCACACACATCTGAGCTTTCTGTAGCGTTTCCAAAGTTGCCATCAATGACTCCATATCACCGAACTGATCCATCAGCTTCTTCAACTCATCGGCGGCTGCCTTGAGGGAACTTGCAGTGGCCTGAGAATCGCCCTTTTGCCCTTCACTGAGCGCCTTCTTCAAAAGGTCCTGAACATTCCCATAATCACCGGCTGGCTTTATCGCCTCTGAAACCTCTGCCATCATTTTGGCGAGGTCTTTTGGTGCCACTTCGCCCGAGTCCAACTTCGATATCATGTCCATCAAACGATTGTGGGCCGCTTGCGCCTGCCCTTTCTCGAGCTGCTCTCCGAGATCTTTCCCCGCCTTCGCCAAATCCATCTGCAATTGCTTCATCGACTTGGCCATATCCAACATTTTATCCAAATCCACATGCGCTGAATCGAGCGATTTCATGAACTGATTCAAATCCCCGTTCTTGAGCGCTGACAGTGCATCTTCGAGATCCGGCATCGAGAGTCCCGCGCTCTTGGCCATCTGAGAGAGGCTCGCCATACTCTCGGCCATCTGCTGCTTCATTTCCGGCGAAAGGCCAGCGTCATCGGCGTTCATTCCGGCTGCAGCACGTTGAATCTGATTGAGACGATTTTTCATCTTTTCCAGACCGGCAGGGTCATTAGCCCCAGACTTCATCTTTTGCTGCAGCGACTCAATCTGCTTCTGCAACGCTTTGGCAGTACTCGCCGGAGCCCCAGATGGTTGCCTCGCTTCCTGCCGCATTCGTTTGAAAGCTGGGTTTTCGCCCAGATTCTTCGCCTCGTCCTTCAGCTTGTCCGACACACTCGCAATGCGGTCCAAGGCATCCGCTCGCGTGATCTTGGCGCTCGTCAATTGCCGGCCAAGTTCTTCCACGGAAAGCATTGCTTTCTCAGTCGGCTTCATTGCCGGTGGACGCTGCTTCAGGGTTCGTTTAGCAAAACTCTCAAGCTGCTGTCCGGTCTCTTGAATCACGGCTTCCTCTCGCTGATCCATCCGGTACTTCTCACTCCGATACTCGGGCACAAACCCCAAGGTCGCACTCAAGAATAGGAGAAGCACGGTCCAACGCGCTAACTCAGGAAGCTTATACTGTAAGAGTCGAGCAGGCTGCACTCGATCCAGATACCGAACTCCATCTTGTACTAATACTTTCCCCCATTTTCCAGATGAGCTCGAAAACTCAACTGCCGCACTCAGTTTCTCTTTGAGTCCTAATTGCTGATCGACCCATCGAGCCGTTTCGAGCGATGAATCGAGCCGACGTGCTCCCCAGAAAAAACCCATCACGAGGGCTAACACAGAAAAGATCGCCAATCCGCTGAAGATCTCAATCGGGAGAGGCAGAACTTTGAACAAGACGGTCCCCATCAACCAAACAAGGGCCGCCACAAAAAGGCCGGAAAACAAACCATTCCAAGCACGGAACCAGCGGCGACGACCTGCCGTTTTCCTCAATGCAAGATTGATTTTTTCAAGATCACTCATGTTCGTTTCTCAGATCATTGACATTGCTCAAGCAGAATACTCCCGCAAAAAACGTCATCAGTCTCGGTCTTAGGGAATGACCAAGTGCCTGACCACAAGATCGCGATAAGCTATCGGACCATGATCCCCTTGAAGCATCAAGGGTCCCCAAGGTTTTTCATCGTTAAATGTTGCTGCGCGAGTCGGGCCGGTCACTTCGACATTCTCATGAATCACGACACCGTTATGGATCACCTTTACAAATCGAGCGTTTTGAGTTTTCTGCCCTTGAGCATCAAATCGCGGAGCTCGAAATGTGATGTCAAACCGTTGCCATTCTCCTGGCGGCAATGAGGCGTTAATCCTCGGAGCCACACCTCCGAACCCTTTTCCGTTCTCGTACCGTTGGTAAATTCCGCCACAGTCACCGAAGCCAGGATCATACTCTTGCCAACTGTCCAAGATCTGGACTTCGTACCTCCCCTGCAAGTAAACCCCAGAATTCGAGCCCTCGGGCACCAAGAACTCCACATGAACTTCGACATCCCCATGCTGCATCTCAGAATGCAGATTTGACGTTCGCCCCGTTTTCCCATTCACCAGGATCCCATCCCCAGTCGCCAGGCTTAGAACCTTGGGGTTCTCAGCCTTCATTTCAACTTGCCCCGCAACCATCCAATCGCCGGTCGGTTTAAGCCAGCCATTCAAATCCACCCCGGTGAAGGGTTCCTCATACTGAGGTTTGCTTACCGTTGATCGAGCGCCTCGGGGACCGTTATTGGGAGCAACGCATGCAACCAGTAGCACCAGAGGCAAGGCAACAACACCAAGCTTACCCAGCATGGTCCCTCGGCACCTTCGCTTCCTCCACACTTCCATCGTGCCTAACCTACGATCTCCAGCACCGGCAAGCAACCATCAATCCACTGCAATTAGGGATCGCACCGACCGATTCCAAGGACCAGAGATGCCCTTTGCCAGCGTTTCATCTGCCCAGCGTTATCCCCGGAAGACTCTATTTCTCAACGGGTGCAAAACCACGAACGGGAGCCCCATCGGCCCCTAATTTACCGGTTACCCAGAGGATTCCTCGCGTCACCAGATCAAGATACACCGGGTCTCGCATGGTAACATTGTGATGCCCCAGGGTCGTCGTGAAAACACGAGCCTTACCATATTCGTTTAGCCAGACACAGACATGGTCCATTTGAGTATCCTGACCAAACGCCTTCGCTAGCGGAACAAGGTTTGGGAAGGTTTCCATGATCTTGTAGAGCTCCCCATCCGGCGTTTTCCAAACGGGAGGAAAGGTTTTCATGATTGGATGAGCCGCTTGGAGATTGACAACATTCAGAGGTCGCCGCCGTTCATGATTCATGGATCGCGCTCCCATGAGCTTCCTCCACTCATCTGTTTTAGCCGCACGATAACTATGCAATGAGCAATGAATGAACACCGCGGGAACCCCCTTCGTCTTGTGGACATCAACGATGCGATCCAGCCAGTTAGCATCCTCTACTCCCCCGAAACACTCGTTGTGGACGACGACATCATATCCGTCTGCCCAGTCCGGCTTACTGTAGATGGGAATCTTTACGTCGCGAGCCGTTCCCCCTTGATTCACCAACGTCCATTCCACTCGCGCTCTCTCGGAAACGCCTGCCGACAGAATCAAGTTCTGATTCGGATAGTCATGGCAACAGCCCCCCGCAATCATGAGGGCCTTCAAGGGTTGGGCGCCGCTCAAGTCGGACTTCGCCCCAACGAAAATCAAAGTCGACACCAATATAGGAAGAAGGGTAACAGCTCTCATGGACCCGATCAATCTACCGAGGATCTCACCGCTGCAAAGACAAAAGAAACTCGGACCGTCAATTCGTTCGACGCAGCCAGAATCCATGAATAAGCTCTGACTTGATCATCGAGCAGCGAGAGATGTTATCCTCCACACAACAAGAATCATTTGCACAAAATGGCTACCTGCTTATGCAGTCGTTTTTCCCGCAATCCCAGCAAGATGAGATCGCCCAGCAAACAGAAGCTTTGATCCAGCATTCGGCTCAGGACATGCCTCCTGAGCATGTTTTCTGTGAATCCAAAGGGGATATGAAAACATTGAAGCAACTCCAACATCTGGAGACCTATTCGCCATTCTTCGCCGAACTCATTCAGAAAGGGCTTCTCCCAGACCTGGCGGGAAGCCTTCTAGGATCCGAGGTCGAACCTCGAAACATTCAATACTTCAACAAACCTCCGAGAACGAGCCAGCCCACACCACCCCATCAAGATGGATACTACTTCATGCTTGAACCTTGCCGAGCCGTAACTCTCTGGCTAGCGCTCGATCCGGCAACTCAGTTGACCGGCGGCGTCCGCTATGTCCCGGGTTCTCATCGCTTCGGCCTCCGCCCCCATAGCCAAACGAACACATTGGGATTCAGCCAGGGAATTGAAGCTTACCCCAACGACTTTGAGCGAGAACACGAAACCCTCGTTCCAGCCCAACCGGGGGATCTTCTCGCGCACGATGCCTTAACAGTTCACCGAGCCGATAAAAACAAGTCAACTAACCTACAGCGGCGAGCACTGGGCTTCATCTACTATGATGCAGCAGCCAAGGAAAATAAGGCGGACCACCAAGCCTATCAGGAGGCTCTAAAAGACAAACTGAGGAATCAGGGAAAAATCTAGCCAATATTCAAGCAACCCGCAGAGCGATCAACCCTTGCACACTTCACTGCTACCAAGGGCCGCGAGAGCATCCGAGAGGTCTTGAACTCGATGTTTTGTCAAACGAAGCTTCCGGCTCCAATTCAAACGATTCTGAAGATCGCGAACCGTATGGGCCACACCCTCTTGAAGAGATACCTGAGGGCTCCAACCCAAGCTTCGAATACGATTGCAATCTAACCGACGAATCTTGTCGGATCGCGTCTCCTTGCCCGTCCACTCAATTCTTCCCGGGAAGCCTACGGCCGAGGCGATCGTTGCGACAAAATCTTCCATCTGAACGCCTTCCCCAGATCCCACATTCAGTATGGGCCATTCGAGCTCTTCCAGAAGAACCGCCACACAGGCAGCCGCAAAGTCATCAACGAACAAGAGTTCCGTCTTGAAAAGGGGTTCTCTCGATAATTCGACACGCCCGTCGCCCCGTTCCTTCGCAAGAAGAAGCTTCAAGATCAGGGAAACAATCCCTTGATTGCCCCCAGTTGCCCCCCCTTTCGCCGGACCGTACAATTCCGTCGAGATTAGAGAAACGAAACGACCCGACTGACGCCACAAAGCCTCGCATTGTCGAATCCCCATCAGTCGCCCCAGGTGAAGGTCGCTCGTTCTCGGCATATCCGAATCAGATAACAACGTTGATTCTTGGCAGGGATCCTTGGCCGATTTGGGATACAAGTCGGAGCCCCCCACGAACACACATTTTTCAACATCGATCGACTGTGCGCCATCCAGCACATTGCAAACCATTCCCATTTCACCAAACATCTCCAGCGGATCTACCCAAGAATCATCGCATTTTCTGGCTGCCGCACACATCACAACAACGCGTGGACGGGCTCGGTCGAAGTACTCGAGCGTCTTCTTACGGTCCTCTAGATCCAATCGGGCCCGAGAACAGAAGCAAAGGTTTTGAAACCCTTCAGCTCGAAGCGTCCGAACCACGGAGGAGCCGACAAACCCACGGTGTCCAGCAACAAAGATTTTTGTATTCTTGCCAATCATGACCATCTCACTCCCAAACCCCGGTTTCAGCCAAAAACATAGATGAGCCAAGATTTACAAAGATTACTCTTTCTATAGACACTCCAGCTCACTTCGTCAAGTTGAGGGCGCAATTCAACAGCTTCACTATTGCCTACCCAATCGTCTCTACGAGGCATCGTGATGTTACAAAAAAACGATATCTCTCCCCTAAATTCCGCACTGGCCAAGACGACAGATATTCGCTTGGATAGTGCTTGGTATGGAAAAGAGGTCGACGACAGGGCAACAGTTCGAGCAACACCAAATTCTGTCGCCTAATCGCCGTTCACTCAGCAGATTTATCCAGGCCTTCACTCTGATCAGTCTGCTTACCTATCCTACGATTAAGGCGGAAACCCTGCCGATCACGGGCCTTCCCGATTCGCGACTTGCTAGTTTCGATGCTTTAATGACGGAATTTGTACAAGACCGTCGCGTTCCAGGCGGCTCGCTCGCCATCGCAAGAAACGGCAGATTGATCTACGCACGTGGATTCGGCTGGGCAAATGAGAAAAAAGGCGAGGCTGTTCGACCAGATTCCCGCTTCCGAATTGCCAGCATCTCCAAACCGATTACTGCTGCGGCCGTTCTCAAGCTGGCACAAGAAGGCAAGCTCGATCTCAGCTCGAGAGCCTGGCATCAGCTTCCAGAATCTGCTCGTCCGGCGGACGATCTCGTCGCCGATGAACGGGTTCGAGCGATCACGATTCAGCAGCTGCTTCACCATACCGCAGGATTCGACCGTCAGGTTTCGTTCGACCCCATGTTTCGCTCACGGCAGATTGCCCAGGCCCTGGGGCTCAACACACGCCCTACGGCTTCGGAGATTCTCCGCTACACGCTCGCTCGTTCGCTCGATTTTAGTCCTGGGTCTCGCTACGCTTACTCAAACGTGGGTTACAATGCCCTCGGAAGAATCATCGAGGAGACGACTCAACAAAGCTATCAACAATACTGCCAGGAACACATTCTGCGACCACTGGGGATCACAGGCATGCAGCTCGGGAACACCCTGGCGAAGGGTCGTGCTCCTGGAGAAGTTCACTACTCGAGCCAAGGGAAGAAGGCCCGATCTGTTTTTGGCCCGGAAGAAAACGCTGAAAGAGTTCCACTGGCGTATGGGGCATGGGATCTAGAGGCGATGGATGCTCACGGGGGCTGGATCGCCTCTGCTCCAGAACTCGTTCGGTTCGGCGAATACCTCCTTCGTTCCGACCTCAGCCCACTTTCTCAGGCATCTCTCAATACACTTCACCACGCGCCAAGTGGACCTGCAGGCTACGATGAAGAGGGAAGCCGGCGAATTGTCTACTACGGTTGCGGCTGGTCCATTCGACATCTTCCCAACGGAGGCGTGAATCGATGGCACAACGGCCTCCTTGACGGGACCGCTAGTCTGCTAGTCGTCAAGCACGATGGAATGACCTGGGCCGCTCTCTTCAACAGTCGAAATGGAACCGGAGAGAAACGTCGAAATCTAGGGGGAGCAATCGATTCCCTCCTCCACCGGGCAGCATCCGAAGTTAAGCAGTGGCCAAAGCACAAAAACTTATTTCCTCTCTATTTGTCGCCACCCAGTTCCGAAAGCGCAGGCGGTCCATCCCCTGAAATATAGATTCCCGATACCTGGCAGACCAAAGATCGCCATGAACAATACCCTGACCACCCGCCCACGCTTGGCGTTTTATGGAGATGATTTTGATGTTTCGATCGATGCACTCGACACGCTACACCGCGCAAACATTAAGAGTGTGTTATTCCTCAGTCCACCGAATCCAGATCAGCAAGCCCAGTTCTCAGGGTTTTCTGCCTTTGGTGTAGCAGGACAGAGCCGTTCGATGACGCCAGCAGAAATGGAGCAATATCTTCCCCCAGTGTTTCAACTTCTCAAGAACCCTGGTGCACCGATAGTACATTACGTCACGAGCCCCAGTTTCGAATCAGCCCCGCACGTTGGATCCATTGCCAAGGTACTCGAAATCGCACGATCCCAATCCAGGTGTCCCACGATTCCAATTCTCGCGGGGACGCCTGCTCACGGAACCTACTGCGCATTCGGCAACTTATTCGCAGTGGAACCGATGAGTAGAAACCCAGTCCGTATTGATCATCACCCTTCCCTGAGCTCGCATCCGGTCACACCGATGACTGAGGCAGATCTCAAGATTCACCTCAGTCAGCAGTCACCACATCGTATCGAGCTCTTCGACCTACTCGCGCTCGATTCTGAAGATCCCGATAATCAACTGCGTTCATTGCTGGCACATAGTCCCGATGGCATTCTATTCGATATCTTGGGTCCCAGGCACCTACCAATTCTAGGTTCACTCATCGAGGAAATGGTGGAACGAGGCTGGCCTCTTTTTGCCATTGGATCCACCAGCATCGAAGCAGCCTTGACCTCAGCTTGGGGTTGTTCGGCCGCTCCAGCTGCCACCTCCCCCCTGACCGGAGCTGAACAGATTCTTGTGATTCACGACGGACGCTCCAAACAAGCTCAACGACAGCACTACGCTGCTGTCCGATCGGGCTTCCTCGACATCCCCGTGGAAACAGATCAACTGGCCCGAAGCGAAACGCCCGAAAGCGCGCTGAACCAGGCCGTTGAGTCTGCGATTCAAGCCCTAGACGAAGGAAAGAGCGCCATCCTTCGAACAGTCGATTCCAACGACTCTCAGCAGCACTCGGACGACACCACTTTTCGAACCCTCGGTTTCTCGACGCTTAACATCCAACTCAAGCGCCACCGCACGATCGGGCCCAAGCTGGGAGGCATCGTCAATCGCATCCTTCAGGCCCATCCACTCAAGCGAATCGTAGTCGCGGGAAGCGAGGCATCCGCTGACGTATGCCGAGCACTCCAAACATCAGCAATCGAGATAAAATCAACGAGTCCTTTTACCCCCCCAATCTGCGTTCTGCACACACCCAGCTCCACGGATCAGATGGAAGTTTGTTTCGACTTCGAGGAGTCAAAAAGCCCGGACCTTTGGCGAGTGCTCCGTGATGGGCGTTCCTCCTAGCCTTGGCCAGCAATCTCCGGCCCGAAAGCGGGAGAGATGGGAGATCGCCTTAAGAGAGGTCTCTCAACGATCGTTCATCAGCACTACAAAACCTTCTAAGGCCGTGAACGATTACGTGCATGAGGAGCTTCCGCATGGTCCTTATCGGTCAGAGCTCGATTGTAGATCGTGCCCGCACGAATCGGTTCATGAGCCTCAAGGGCAAACTGCTCCAATCGGGCTACGATTTCAGCATGGCGTTCGGCTACGTTCAGAGATTCTTCTGGATCGCGATCCAATCGGTACAATTCCCACTTGGCCTTGCCTCGCCGATAAGCTTTCCAGTCTCCTTCCCTGACCGCAACTTGGTTCCCGTACTCCCAATACAAAAACGAGTGATTTTTCTGCTCTGCCGTCCCGCTTAGCGTGGGCCAAAAGCTCAGGCCATCCGTCTTGGGACTTTCAACATCCGCGATCTCAGCCAAGGTCGGCATAACATCCGGAAAATACAGGACATGATCGGACACCCGCCCAGCCTCAATCTTTCCCGGCCATCGCGCTAGCATTGGAACTTTCAAGCCACCCTCATAGAGGGACCCTTTCCCTGCCCGAAAGCGTTCACCGGTCACCGGATTAAGGTTCGGACCAAAGAAGCCGTGGGGCCGATCAGGCGTCTTAAAGTACGCTTGTCCCCCATTATCACCACAGAGAAAGAATACCGTTCGTTCGTCTAACTCTAAGTGCTTGAGGAGCCCCAGAATCTCCCCGATTTGCCGATCGACCATATGTAAGAAGGCCGCATAGACTTTGGCGTCCTGCGGAGTTCGCTGTCCCGCTGTCCAAGGCTTATCCTTAAACAATTGCCAAGAAGGATCATCCTCATCGATCCCCCACAATCCGTGTGGCGGCGTCCATGGCAAGTAACAGAAAAAAGGGGTCGATCGATTTTCCTTAATGAATTCCATCGATTCCCTGAAGATCGCTTTTTGCGCATGGGTCTTCCCTTCATAGAAGCTCTCTCCGTCGTTCCCTTCCAGAGGCACCTCCTTGCTATTGCGGATGAGATAGCGAGGATAGAAGGTATGAGCATGGACTTGGTCATAGTAACCAAAGAAGACATCAAAACCATGCTTCTCCGGCACACCTGAAGTTCCACGTCCCCCGATCCCCCACTTTCCAAAACCACCAGTCGCATAGCCGCCTCGTTTTAACATGCTCGCAAGGGTCGGCTCTTCCTCTCGAATTGGGGCAAAGCCGTTGTTGTTCCTCATCGATGTGTGTCCAGAATGTAATCCGGTCATCAAGACGCAGCGGGTCGGCCCACAAACGGGCCCGCCGGCAAGCGCCTTGGTGAATCGCATCCCTTCCGCAGCAAACCGATCAATGTTTGGCGTTAGCAAATCGGGATGCTGCATGTGGGACGACTCAAAATAGCCCCACTCATCCAACATCAAAAAGATGATGTTGGGTCGCTCTTCAGCTCTCACGCTCGTCGCGCAAACAAACCCAAGCAAGAGAATAAAACACCGAAATATCATCATTACGTCGGTCAATCGAATCAATCAGAAGCGTAGTCCATCTACGAGTGTATCAATGCTCACCGCACTCGGATCCCATTCATCGATGGCAGAGTACCAGAGATCATCGCGGGCGGCCACGTACCCCTTGAGATTTGATAACGAATCCACCAATGTTTGCCGATCGATTCCAAGAGACTTCGGCTGGTAATCAAGCCCCACACGATCCATGAATTCAATGATCCGGTCCGCTTCATTGTTCTGCATGCGGCTCATGACATAAATGCCTAGGCCGATGATTGGACCATGAACAAACGAGCGCCCAGTGCGTTGCTCGAGTTCATAAAAGAGATAGTGTTCTGAACCCTCTTCCACTCGGTAATGCCCGGCCGGGAGGCAAATCTGGTTCATCCGAAGGTAGCCTTCAACAATGGCACGCAGCCCCTCGTGGTCATTGTTCCGGATCGCATCAGCGCAACGCATCACATCGTCACGTAAACGAAGCGCCCGTTCACAATCGGATTCAGAAAAAGGGTATTCGCTTTTCCCGGCCCGGGCCGCAGTGCGCCAATCAAACACGGCGGTGTGGATCGAGAGCAAATCACCGACACCCGCGATGTTCAGCTCTCGCGGAGCGGTCTGAAGCACCTCAAAATCAATAACCAAAGGATCAGGCTGAGACTCACCGACATAGACGACCCGCCCCTCTTCTCGCAGACCAGCCGCTGGCGTCACAAAAGCATCCACGCTCAAAACAGTTGGCACACTCACAAGACGAATCCCGCGACGATGGGCCATATACTTACCCAAATCCATCGCTCTCCCCCCTCCAATGGCAACGACCGTGGAGCATTCTGGTGCGGCGTCAATCTGACGCTCCACAACATCTCGCTCCATCGAGTCAGCAAACAGGACCCCCTCGGGTTCACCAGACAATTGATCGCAAACGATATTCCACGGCACTTCCATGCTTGTGACGACATAATCCCCTAGTGCCTCCAAACGATCGAGAGCGCCCGATTCCATGATGAGTGAGCGGACGTTCGTGTGCTGTAAATCCTTCATTCTGTTCCTTTCCCATTGTGGCCACCCTTATGCCAGCGGCAAACGAATTCTACTTCTCGCAAAGGATCTCAACGACGGGTGCTAACCCAACGTTCGTATTCGGCGGCGCAGTCCTCCGCGCTCACAAAAGGTTTCCACACCAAGCGTCCCGAAAATCCGTATTCGACGAGCTCCTCAATTTCTCGAACCACAAACTGAAAGTCCCAGGCCGGTCTAGGAAACTGTTTCAACTTAAACTTGAAGAGACTGAAGCGCATTTCCTCATTTCTCTCCGGCCCTTTGTCAAACATCAGAATCAGGCACATTCCGTTCGCTGCTTTCCCAAAGTAGAATGGCTGAGAGAATCGCGGATACTCATAGCTCCACGAGTTCAGCCGAAACTCTACATCGTCATCGTATTCAAGGTCCGCAGCGTTCGCGTGCCGATAGGTCCCTCCACCATTGTAATCGGGGTGCCCTGCAGGCGCATCACCACGAATCCATTGTTCCATACCGCCTTCGGATGCAACCCCACGAAAGTGAAGCGCAGAATCGATCACGTCATTCATGTAGTTCGCAAAAAAGAAGATCGCGTAGTTCCGATCGCCAAACAAAGCCGGATCGTGAAATTGACATTTGAAGTCGAAGTCAATCGAGTCCGCACCATCCAATTGATAGCGAAAGCGAGACGATACACGCCACGGACTATCTTGCTCGTCTCGAACCAAGACAGTGGAAGTTTCGGATTCCCGAATCAGGCGGTATCTCCCGTGCCGCGGCGTGAATTTGTTGTTCGGACTTCGATGTCCCGAGATGATGTGTTCAAAGTTTAATCCCGCGGATGCCCCCGGTGTATCCGGGTCATAGGCGTCAAAGTGAGCTGAAGCTTCTCGATGAAAAAGAGACTGAATTCCACTCAATACTTGAGGTGATTCACTGTTGTCTCGCACTGAAACACTCAACGACGGAGATTCCAGCAAGACGGTAGAACCGATTCGATCCTGAGCTTCCACAAAAGGCAATGTCCACAACGACACGGTAATAGACCAAACGAAGGTAACTACGCCACGGTTCATGGACGGAACCTTAGCACCTTGGCCGAGATTTGAGAATCCTAAGAAGATCTTCCCAGACATGCTGTGAAAATCCTCGTTCCGACCGACTAGATACCCTAGCTTACCGTCATTAAAACACCTCTACGAATGCTAATCATCGTTCGCAGTCTCATAGCACTCATCACAGGCCTTGCCGCTCATATTTCCCTGAGCGCTCAGGCTTTTGACCCGCTCAAGCCGTACGACGGCCCCACCAAGAGTGGCGTGAGCACCACAGGACTAACGGGAAAAGTCATGACCGGCTACCAAGGATGGTTCAATTGCCCCGGCGATGGTGCCGGCCTTGGTTGGACGCATTGGGCCCTGAACAGAAATCGCTTACTCGGCCCTGGGAATGTAACCGTAGACCTCTGGCCCGATTCACCACTCGACCTCATTCCCAGACTTGAAGGGCGATTCCTATGGTCGCAGTTCGTCGAGGCCAAGAGATCCGGAGCTCAGATGGTATACGTCGCCATGTTCGATGAAGTCGATGAAGCAACCGCCATTTTCAAGTGCACAAATCACCCACCGGTTGGCTCTGACGTGGCGTTTCTCACCTACAAAGGTCTCCCGAGTGATCACTACCTTTGGTTAACTGGAGAAGGCGGCCGTCTCCTGCGAAATGAAATACCGCTCTCAAATACATTCCCAATTCGCAATCCGTAAACATTGAATCCCCCATCAAGCAGATGACGCCAACACTTTCCTCCGCTGCCACGCCAAGCATCACCGCGACACGATCACTGAACGTGCTCTCCGCCCTGATTCTCGGCACAATCATGTCGTTCACTCACAGCGTCTCCTCCGCATCAACGAACCCGGTCCGTCCGAACATCATCTTCATTTTCGTCGATGATCAAGGATACTACGATCTCGGCTGTTATGGTGCCACCGAAGTAAAGACACCCCACATCGATCGAATGGCCGCGGAAGGCACTCGTTTCACCGACTACTACGCTGCCGCCCCCATCTGTAGCCCTTCACGAGCAGGTCTGCTGACCGGTTGCTACCCGAGACGAGTTGGCAACGCGACCTGGGTACACCGCGCGGACTCCCCTTCCGGTCTCCACCCAAACGAACTCACCCTCGCCGAACTCTTCAAGACCCGCGACTACGCAACAGCCTGCATTGGAAAATGGCATCTCGGGTTCAAGAAACCCTTTCTTCCTCGACAGCAGGGCTTTGATCACTACTTCGGTCTATTGCACAACCTCGACCCCGTGGAGGTCGTCTATTTCGAAAACCAGGGGGGCGTGCCCCTTATTCGGAACGGAAACGAAATCAAACGCCCTGCAGACCCTGCCGAACTTACCCAGCGCTACACCGACGAAGCGCTCGCCTTCATCGAGGCAAATCAAGACACACCGTTCTTCCTCTACCTTCCCCACACCATGTTGCATAACCCTCTTGGGGTTGGCCCTGGCTTTAAAGGCAGCTCCCAATGGGGTGAATATGGCGATGCGATCCAAGAACTGGATCACCACGTCGGTCGCATCTTTACCACACTCAAACAACTCAGTTTGGACGAGCGAACGATCGTCATCTACGCCTCAGACAACGGTCGAGGTCCGGGACGAACTCCGGCCCAAAAAATCCGCGGGCGAAAGCTTTCGACCTACGAAGGTGGGATTCGAGTTCCCGCCATTGCTTGGGGCCCCGGTCTTGGACTTCAACGAGGGGTCACTTCTACGACTCCCATTCGGGCAATGGATTGGTATCCGACGCTTGCGACCTTCGCCGACATCCAAATTCCAGCGGAAAGGGTTATCGACGGGCGCGATATCAGTCCGCTTCTGCGGGGCGAAAGCAAATTCGTTCCGCCCCCTACGGCAAGTCGATCACTCAACGGCTCCGTCCCCCTGAGACGCCGATGGAATCCACCCGGCGAATGGAAAGGCCTGATTAGTCGAAACGAATACAATGATGCCTTCTTCTATCACGGCAGCCACGGAGCACTGGCAGCGGTTCGTTGGAAACAATGGAAGCTTTACCTGAATCCCTCGCTCCAACTCTATGATCTCGCCGCAGACCCGGGCGAAACCAAGATCGTTCGCAATGGAGCCATTGCTCGAAAACTCAGGGGCATGGCGATCCTGTTCCAAGAAGAAATGCGACTCGACGCCCGCCCCGGAGGCGATGTAACGCAGGAACACTGACCCTGCCTAAGGCTCGCTTGGGGCCTCTAGCCCGAACTGCTCACGAACGAGGCTGAATAGTTTCGATGCATCGTTTACAACACCAGCGAGGATGGCGCTCCCGATAACCATTTGGGGCATCCGCCCCTGCCCATTCGCCTGCATGTTAGCTTCATAAATCTCCACCGCGAGGCCCACTTGTTCAGAGATCCATCGGTCCCGCAGCGTCTGGCGGAGTAGTTCAATATCGCCGACAAGTTGGGCTGCACGCGAATTGGCAGACCCGACAGGTGGAGGATTCTTTCCGGTAAACAGCCAATGATCGAACTCCTGCCATGATTCGGGCTTCAATCGAAAGACTGCTAGACTCAATGCAGCATAGTGGCAGGCGTCCTGATGCGCCCTTGGAGTCTTACTCCCCATCCGCTGCATCAACGGATTGCACTCCGTGTTGAGTGGCATCGGCAAGGAAACGATCGAGAGATCATTTGGAAATGCCTCCACCAACGAAGCCAAATGTTGGTGAGTGGAACGGCAATGATGACAGGTATAGTCAAACAGGCTGAGCATCGCATGGGGTGCACTCGATTGCCCCATTCCTGGTAGCGTCGATGGCTTCAATTGAAAACGCCCTCCATGAAGTCGGAGAGAGTCCCTCGACTCCGGCTTTTCGGATGGAGTGCTGTCTGGAGACGCTTCGGGCACTTCCTCCTGCTCGAGATCCACAACAGTAAATGTGTCTGGCTGGTATGTCAGTTGTCCGCCAACGAGCAAGCCTACGCCCAGACAAGCAACCCAAGCAGCATTCAGGATGGCCTTATTCGTCAAACGACCGAAGCGGCGGGAACCCCGGGTCGGAAAGAGCAGCTTTCCGCACACCATCAAAGAGGCGATCAACCCAGCTGCATGGGCCGTCAGGCACCAAGGGCAAAATCTACCGAGAACACCCGCTTGGATAAAGGTGAACCACAAAGCTGCCCAAGCGACTACTAAGCTCGATGACAAAGCAAGGCTCGTCCAATGCTCATGGAATCGCGAATCCTTAGACTTCCCTAGCCTGACGACAGCAACGGCCAAACCCAAGTAAAAGGGAATGGCGAGAAGACTGACGGGGATTCCAAACCAAGACGACCAGCGGCTCGACAAGACATCCCCACAACCGCTCCCGGGACCACATCCCGCCACGGATCCTGATTGCCAACTGGTAAAGCCCAAATAACTCGCAACCAAAGCCGCAAGGGAGAGCAACCCGATAACAAACCAGGACGTCTCAGAAACCGAGTCCTGACGAGATGGTTCTTTCTCCGATTCCGATTCAACCGGTTTCTGCGTCCTTCGCTTCTTCTTTGACATGTTCGAATCTTGATGTGGTGGCTACGAGAACACAATCACTTGCCACCCCGCTACGGCATTCTTACTGGTTCACCAATCTCGTTCACTGCAAAGGAACGAAATCGGCAAGCAAAGCCTTTGCTTTTCGCGTTCTTTTGGTCCGTCGTTCTCAGCTCAAGCGTATGCGCGCCCGGAGCCAGATCCGTCTCAAGCATGTAAATCCAGGGAATGTGTAAACGCTCGCTCCAGCGGGTGAACTGATCCAAGCGCTTGGGTTCGCCATCATCAATCCGATATTCAAGCACACCGACGTCCGGCCCAGCCACCATCGGCAATCCGATGGCGGTCCCCTTGAAATCCACCCTTAATACAGCTCCGGGCTCGAGCGCCTCAAGATAGGTCTGCCCGCGATCAAGCGCCCTAACCGTCCCCGATGATCCTTGCCAGTTCTCGACTACTTTCCATCCGTGACTGAGCTCGGCCGTATCGATCTTCTGAAATCGTCCGTGACTGTATGAGAAAGGATCGAATCGCCAAGCTCTCTTGTGCGCCACCAACCCATTTGCAGCTCGCCCTCGCCACGCCTTATCAAAAAGCACGTCGATCATCTCACCGTAAACTCGATGACCAGGTGGCTTCGGATGCACCCCTCCAAACTCAGCCGGCGTCATCGCCCCACTTCGAAAGAGTGTCGTGCAACGTCGAGTTTGATCAATCGCATTGACACCATGTTGCATCGCGATTCGATCCAGCGCCACGATCTGCCAGGGAGCTCTTCCCTCACGCCATTGTTCAACATAGCTTGGGTCATAGAAATACTGAGCGATGATATCGATATTGGGATTGTGCTTCCTAGCGTTCAAAATAATGCCTTCGGTCGCCCGCTGCATCTCCGTCTTCTTGCGGGAGTTGTGCAACTCGTTAACTGCCGACTCAATGAACAGCAAATCAACTGTACCCCGAGCAAAGATATCTCTCTCAAGCCGGAACGCTCCCATGGTCGAATCGGTAGATCCGATCCCAGCATAGATGAAATCAAACTTCGTCTTGGGAAACCGTTCTTCGAGCGATGTCGCAACAAGATTTCTCCAGCCTTCCATCTGCGTGATCGAGCCCCCAAGAAAGGCGACCCGCCCGCGCTTAGTGCGTTCAAATACGAGGCGACTGTTGTCGAGTCCACTCCGCAGATAAACCGGGTGTGGCTCACCAAACTCAGAATGCTTCTTAATGAAAGCCACCCCAATCTCAGGGTGATTCAAATCAAAATGATGCCCAAAGAGTCTTGGACCTTCTTTGATCGATACGACATGAAACGGGGTATGCCCAAGTGACTCGAGTCTCGACCGAAGCAGGTAGGTATTCTCCGACGGTGGAACGATCTCATCATTCTCCGTCACGATATGCATAATCGGAATCTGGTGCTTGGCGATCCCCTCAAGCTGGTCGATCGGATTGTTCTGATACGCCAGCGCCTCGTTGTCGTCCTGAAATCCGTACTCCCGTAGGAGTCTTGCCCAAGTCTTCTCGTCTCCTTTTCCTGTCCCTCGCCCACCCGGCCAACTCTTGAAATCACAAACGGGCGTGTCAGCATAAATGCAGGCGACGGATTCCGGATGCTGTTTCGCCCAGCGATAGATGAACAAGCCACCACGACTCACTCCATAGAGCACCACTTTAGAATTCAGTCCGTGGCGATTCGTCATTAACGTGTAGAACGCTTCCCAATACTTCATGGATTGTGGGCTTCCAAGCATGCCCCCCGTATTGATATGAGCGATGTGATACCCCTGATCCAAAAGGAGCTGGTCAATCTCAGCATGATATCCAGGAAACCGCGCGCGCCAAACCCAAGGACGGCCAGTCGCGGGAGATCTTGGCTCAATGACAAAGCAGGCACGCCCGTCTACAGAAAACTGAGTTCTGACATACCCCTGCCAGTCTGAACGTTCTCCCTCGAATGAGGCGGCGAGTGCGCCAGGAGTCAACAAACGCGTCACCAGAAGCAGCAAAAGCAGTCCCAAGAACTTCGCCAATGACCAACTTGAATAATTATCTCTGTGTTTCATTTATTGCTTCGTTCGCTCAGCGATTACGCATGTCTGCCATTGGAGCAGGAATGACTTGAGCGCTTGAGACTACCCAAAGACCACGGATTGGCACCAGCAACAAACCGCAATTAACTGAACCAAGCCAGCATGGATGCGCGGCCGCAGGCAACACGGGATTAATTCGATCCATTGACGCGCAATGTCGCCCCGCGCATACTCCTTCAGTGCCACGAAAGAATGCCATGACGAGCCCAGTGCAACCTGGTCTGCCAATAGGTGCACTATCCGTCTCACTGCTCCTCCTATCATGTCTCTCAATAGGAGTCGTGCATGGGGCTACGAGCGCGGCCACGATGTTCTCTGAGAATATCGCCCCAATTATGGAGAAACACTGCGTGTCGTGTCACGGACCAGAGAAACAGAAGAGCCAGCTTCGACTCGACCAGGCTTCCAATCTTGTGCAAGGAGGAAGCTCCGGCGAACCACTGTTCATTCCAGGAAAGGCAGCAGAAAGTCTCTTGTATCAAGTCGTTTCGGGATCGCATGCAGATCTCCAGATGCCGCCGAAGGGCGAACCGCTTACCCCCACAGAGGTCAGCTTGATCAAGCAATGGATAGACCAGGAAGCGGTGTTTGGATCACAGCCCATTGCTCCGCCTGAGATCAAAACCGAGCACTGGTCTTTCCAATCGCCCGACGTGGTCCGCCCCCCGTCCATGATCTCTCATTGGGGAACAAACGCGATCGACGCGTTTATTCAAGATTCACTCAACAAACAGGGACTTCAGCCCAGCCAACCCACATCCCGCAACAACCTGATTCGGCGACTCTACCTCGTCGCCCTCGGCCTTCCCCCTTCTCCGGAGGAAGTCGCAGCGTTCGTCCAGGATGAGCATCCGGCAGCCTATCTCAACCTAGTAGATCGAGTTCTTGCGAGTCCCCACTATGGGGAACGCTGGGCCCGTCACTGGCTTGATGTCGTTCGCTACGCGGACACCAATGGTTTCGAAACTAATCGGGAACGAAAAACTGCCTATCGCTACCGCGACTATGTCATCGACGCCTTCAATCAAGATCTCCCCTACGATCAATTCATCGTCGATCAAATCGCCGGCGACTCAACGGGAAGAGACGTCGCGACCGGGTTCCTCGTCGCGGGCCCCTACGATATCGTCAAGAGCCCCGACATCAATCTCACACTCGCCCAACGGCAAGATGAGCTCGCTGACATGGTCGGCACGACCGCCACCAGCTTCCTTGGATTAACGCTCGGATGTGCTCGTTGCCATAATCACAAATTCGATCCCCTGCTCCAAAAGGATTACTATGCGATTCAGGCTGTCTTCGCAGGGGTCAAGCACGGGGAACGGACCCTTCCCATCCCAAGTGACACACAAGCTCGAAAGAGAATACAGCGGCTGGCAGCAAGACTCGCTACAACGCGAGAACGCCTTGCAGCCCTCAAGCGGAGAGCCTCTGCAACGACCGAGGCCACACCGGCCGTGCGACGCCCTGCTGTCAATTTCCAGAAAAATGAAGAACGCTTCCCTTCCGTAAAGACCCGTTTCCTACGCCTCGATATCAGTCAAACCACCGGCAACCAAGAACCGTGCATCGATGAGCTTGAGGTCTACACCACGAAAAACGAGAACGTGGCACACGCGAAACACGGCACCACAGCCGAAGCTTCCGGCACACTCCCTGGCTATGAGATTCACCAATTAGAGCACATCAATGATGGTCAGACCGGCAACCATCGCAGCTGGATTTCCGATTCCCGAGGTAAAGGCTGGATCATCCTTGAATTCTCATCGCCCCAGACCATTGAACGCATTGTTTGGAGTCGAGATCGGCTCGAACAGTTCCGAGACCGCTTAGCCACCCAATACAGCTTTGCCGTTTCAATGGACAAAAAAAACTGGCAAACCATCGCGGACTCCGAATCTCGAGAACCGTTTTCAGAAAACGCAAACCCACTCGACTTCATCAAAAAGCTCGCACCCCGCGATGCCGAATCGGCTCGCTCTTTGCTCACTCTCGAGAAAGCACTCCAATCCCAAATCACCGATTTTACCGAGGGGCCAAAGGCCTGGGTCGCAAATTTTTCAAAACCGCCCCCGACCCATCGTCTCTATCGCGGTGAACCTCTGCAGAAACGGGAGCTTGTGGCACCGGATGGACTGACGGTGATGGGCTCACTCGGCATGCAGGCCGATGAACCCGAGGCCCAACGCCGGTTCAAACTCGCTCGTTGGATCGCGAGTAAGGAAAACCCCTTAACAGCCCGTGTGATGGTCAATCGCCTCTGGCAACATAGCTTTGGTAAAGGCATCGTCGCGACACCAAGCGACCTCGGACAGAACGGCATCCCACCGAGTCACCCAGAGCTTCTGGACTGGCTCGCAGGAGAACTGATACGCGCCAACTGGTCTTTGAAGCATATTCACCGCCTCATTTTCAGGTCAGAAACGTTTCAACAATCCAGCCGCCCCCGTCCCCCAGCACTGGAACAAGACGCTGACAGCACCTACCTCTGGCGCTTTCCTCCCCGTCGTCTCGAAGCGGAAGCCATCAGAGACAGTATTCTGAGCGCCTCAGGATCCATCGACCTTCGCCAAGGAGGGCCCGGGTTCTACCTCCACCGAGTCCAAGTAGAGAATGTGATGCATTACTTCCCGAAAGAATCCTTTGGTCCCGAAGAGTTCCGACGAATGGTCTACCTCTTTAAGATCCGCCAGGAGCAAGACGCGATATTCGGTTCCTTCGACTGTCCCGATGGCAATCAAACCCTTCCGCGGCGTTCCCGCTCAAACACGCCTTTACAAGCTCTGAACCTTTTCAATTCCCAGTTCACTCTTCAACAGGCTGAGCAGCTCACCAAACGGCTTCGTCAGGAGGCTGGCCCCGCTCCCGACCAACAAATCACCCTCGCCTTCCAGTTGCTCTTCGCCCGGACTCCGGATTCTGTTGAGCTGGAGGCAGCAGTCCAACTCGTGGAAGGTGAAGGGCTCAACGCGTTCTGCCGCGCTCTCTTCAATGCCAGCGAATTTCTCTTCCTGTTTTAAGGCATGACTTCTCACCCGCTTCTAAACCGTCGCCAATTCTTAGGACACAGTGCCAGCGCACTGAGCGCCATCGGCTTGACTCACTTGCTCAGCGAAGACAGAAGTCTCGCATCACAAGCAACGCTTCAAACGGGCCCGATTCGCCCTCAGATTCTCCCGTCCAATCCGAACGCTCGGAGACCCTCACATTTTCCCGCCCGAGCTCGCAACGTCCTGATGATTTTCTGTTCGGGTGCATGCAGTCCCTTAGACACGTTCGATTACAAACCCGATCTGATCAAATACCATGGCACTCCCATGCCAGGTGGAGAATCGCTCATCACGTTTCAGGGCGAACAGGGCAACTTGACGAAAAGCCCTTGGACTTTCCGACCACGCGGCCAATGTGGAAAAATGATTTCGGATCTTGTTCCCGAAATCGGGGATTTAGCGGATGATCTCTGCTTCATTCATTCGCTCACCGGCAAAACAAACACCCATGGTCCAGGAGAGAATTTCATGTGCACGGGGTTCACCCTCGACGGCTTCCCGAGTGCTGGTTCTTGGATTACCTACGCACTCGGTAGCGAAGCGGAAACGCTTCCCGCCTACGTGGCTATCCCCGACCCTCGAGGCAACCCTCAATCAAGCGTCAACTGCTGGGGCCCCGGCTTTCTTCCCGCAGCGTTCCAAGGCACAGATTTCAATGCGGCCAACCCTATTAGGAACCTTCAGCGCCCCACCAAGATCTCGGCCCAGTCCGATCGACGAACCCGTGATTTCCTGCAACGCCTCAACCAACGGCACCTAGAACGATATCCAGGAGACACAGAGCTCAGCGCAAGAATCTCGAGCTATGAACTAGCGGCCCGAATGCAACTCAGCGTTCCTGAGCTGAGCGATCTCTCGACTGAACCGGCACACGTTCTCAAATCCTATGGAGCGAATGACGCCGGCAGCACGGAACGCGACCTCAAGGCATCTTACGCGCGCAACTGCATCCTCGCCCGACGCCTTATCGAAAAGGGCGTCCGCTTCGTTCAACTTTTCAACGGAGCCTATCAAACCGGCGGCGAGGGAGTGAGCAACTGGGACGGCCACAAATTCCTCAAGGAGCAGTATGAGAAACACGGTCCCATCCTTGATCAACCCACAGCAGCCCTGATCAGAGATTTGAAACAGCGTGGCCTTCTCGAGGACACGCTGGTGATTTGGTGCACAGAATTTGGTCGCATGCCCACGTTTCAGAAAGGAGCGAGTGGACGGGACCACAACCCATCAGGTTTCACTGCCTGGCTCGCCGGAGCTGGAGTGAAGGCCCCATTCAGCTACGGAGCCACGGACGCGTTCGGATACCGGGCGGTTGAGAACGTCGTCACCGTCTATGATTTCTACGCGACTGTGCTGCACATTCTAGGACTCGATCATGAAAGGCTCAGCTTCTACCACAATGGAATCGAACGACGCCTTACAGACGTTCATGGAAAGGTCATTCACCCCATCTTGAAAACGTGAGCAACCCTGACCTCGCGACGCTGCAGAATTCTTGCACCTAACAGACGTCACAACGGTTCAAAAAGGAGAGATCCTGCATTCCTATCAGCGACGCAAGATCCCTCCAAAGTTCGCATCCGTTTTCGTCAAAACCAGGAAAAAGAAAACGAACGCCGAACTTAAAGCGGCAGAAACTAGTTCAGAGCAGTCTCAATCGCCTTCACGAGTTCTCCAGACATCGGGGCCGTGGATGAACCGAACCGCTTGAGGACTTTCCCATCCCGCCCGACCAAGAACTTGCCAAAGTTCCATCGAACGTCACCTGGAAATGGCGATTCTTTTCCGGAGAGAGACGCATAAATTGGGTGCTGGTTCGCTCCCTTGACATCAACCTTTTCATACATCGGGAAAGTCACGTTGTAACGCGTCGAGCAAAACTCCCGGATTTCCGAAGCAGAACCAGGCTCTTGCGAACCGAACTGATTGCAGGGGAACCCACATACAACAAGCCCTTGATCTTTGAACTTTTGATATAGGCCTTCCAAATCTTTGTATTGGGGAGTGTACCCACAGCGAGAAGCCACGTTGACGACCAACAGGACTTTCCCCTTGTGCTCACCCAATTTAGAAGCCTTTCCTTCCAAGGTGTTCACCGAATGTTCGAGCAATCCTTTGTCACCAGCAACTGATTGAAAGCTGAACGCGACAATCGACAATACAAGAGCTAACTTCTTCATCACCCGATGACGTTCCACGATCAGATCGGCCTGTCAAGTTCACCGAGACATATTTGATTCCGAGCCTCAGATTCAACCGCTCATTTCCGCGATCCTCTCCCTCACTACGCGGCAACGCTAAATTTCCACAGGGTTGCGCCCTCTGACTTAGTTGAGGCGACTCGGGCAGGCTCAGAGAGCCACCGGCCGGATCGATTCGTTCGTTGCGTCATTCCCTGATACCACGGGAACCGAGTTCTGTTTGAAAAACTCTTTGAAGTGCAGCGACTCAGTCAGAAGGGAATCCCTAGGAAGAACTTTCGACCTGCCGAGGGGTAGACCGATCAAAGACGCTCGCCATGATGTTGCTAACGCCATCCCGGGCATCCTCAATGAGGGTGTAGAAGACCGGCACCACGACGAGCGTGAAGAGCGTCGCCGAAGCCATTCCCCCGATAAGGACTAAACCGAAACTCTTGAAGTTTACATCAGCGCCTTGGGCAGAACCAAAGGTTAGAGGGATCATCCCACACATCGTGGTGAGGGCAGTCATGACGATGGGGCGAAACCGGTGTCTGGCGGCCATCAGGAGCGCTTCGGATCGCTCAGAGCCAGCGCTTCGCAGCCGGTTTGCATAGTCCACCAAGACAATCCCATTGTTCACCACAATCCCCACCAAGAACATGGCGCCGGTATAGACCATCTGATCCACATAGGTATTCGTCACCTTTAAGGCAATGATCGCCCCGATAGAGGCCAGCGGAATGGTGAGAATGATTGAGAGTGGAATGAGCGTGCTCTCAAAGAAGAAGGCCATCAACATATACACGAAAACAATCGAGAGAGTGATCATCAATGAGCCCTTCTTTCGTTCATCATCCCCAAAACTCACCTTGGAACGATCGAACGAAACGCCTTCCGGCAAATTGATATTATCTTTGAGCGCTTCAATCGCCCGTTTGACTTTCCAAGAATCCGGCCCCGGCTTCAGCTTCATTCCAAAGTATTCGCTGATCTTCTTATCACGCCGAGAGATATACATCCCCTCGTTGCGCAGGAAAGCAGGCGTCGTCATCTCCCCGACTGTGCTTAAGCGGCCATCCTCTGCCGGCACCTGAATATTTCCCAAGTCTGCTAGTTCAGAACGATCTTCTTCCTGATAACGAAGCCGCATAGGAATCTGTCGACTCTTACCATTGAAGCGCGGCAGATTGTCACCAGCCACTGCCGCGCCAATCGTTCGCGCCAGATTGCTTGGATTAACGCCAATAGAGTTGGCTTTGTCACGATCCACATAAAGAGCCACTTCACTCGGAGCCTCATCCGCATCCTTCTCAAGGAACGAAACAACTCCGGGCACGTTCTCAAAAGTCGGTTTTAAATCTTCCGCCACTTGTCGTAGTAATTCGGGATCGTCACCGACGAGGCGGATGTAGTGCATATCTTTGTTGTCATCATCATCTTCCTCTCCTTCCCTTCCCTTGTAACGCACGCGAACACCCGGTTCTTCAGGAAACTCGTCGAAAAACTGATTAATGGCCTCTTCCCGCGTCAACTCATGAACACGATCGTGCGCAAAGTAAATATTGAAGCGTCCGTACCACTTCCCGTAATCCACCGAGTGCACGCGAAACCCATACTTTTCACGGTTCTTCATGGCTAAGTCCTCCCCCTTTTTCATGAAGGCCAGGCGTTGCTCCATGGAATACTCGTCTGGAAACCGCACATCAAAACTGACCTTACGCATCCGTTTGCCCTTTCGCTCGCTCATGTTCAGCGTGCCCGACATAATGTAGGTCCCAGAAAGTAAGAGGATCAAAATCACTGCCATATCAAGACGCCGTCCGAGAAAGAATTTGAGGGCACCGTTGTAGGCGTGATTCAGCCGCTCAAAAGTCGCTTGGTAAACCGACAAGAAAACAGCCCCAAGGACAGCAGAGGGCGTTTTACGAGTGGTATTGAAGTCTCGTTTCTTTCGAGGCAAGGTAATGAAGACACAGAGCGGGATGAACATCAGCGCAATCCCCAGCGAAGCCGTGATCGACGAAATGACGGGAAGGGTGATTTTCTCCACCATAAAGCGCATCTCTCCGTCCACCAACAAGGCGGAACTGAAGACAATCAGAGTGGTCAGCGTCGCGATCGTAATCGCAAACCCGATTTCGCTCACCCCCTTCAAACACGCTTCCTTGCGGGATAGCCCGTTCTGGTGGTGCCGATGAATGTTCTCAGCCACAACGACGGAATTATCTACGAGCAATCCCACGCAGATCACTAGGCCCATGATCGTCAAACTATTAAGCGTCTCTCCCGCAAAGAAAAGAGTCGTCAGCGCGATGAGCAGGCAAAGTGGGATTGCCATCGCAATCACCATGGTCATTCGAAACTGTCGCAAGAAGAAAAACAACACAACGGCCGCCATACAGGCCCCCAGGTTACCGTTGCTAATCAAGCTATCGAGACGCTCCGTGATTTCCTCGCCCTGATTGTCGTAGATACTGATATCGAAACCTTCGAGTTTCGGGTTCTGTTTAATCTCGCCTTCAATGGTATCCGTGATTCGCTGACTCACCTCAACCGTGTTGGCCTCCCCTTCCTTTTTCACAGAGATGCCATTGGCGGGTTTAGAATTGTAGCGATACAATCGTTCCGCCTCTTCAGGCTCGTAAGAAATCGTCGCGATGTCTTTCAAGAAGACGTTGGGCTTGAGAGGAATATGTCGAAGTTGGTCAATCTTCTTAAACTCGCTTGAAGACTTCAGCGTGTATTTCTTCCCACCATCGATCACGCTCCCACTTGCGAGGGTAAAGTTATCGGCTCTCAGCGTGTTCCCGAGCTGTCGAATATCGACTCCGAGCGCCTCCGCTCGATTCTTATCCACTTCGATTCGAATCTCTCGCTGGTAAATTCGGAAATCAACATCCGCGACGCCAGCAATCCGCTGCAAGGGCATGACTACGTACTTATTGATCAGGTCGTAGTAGTCCGAATCTTGATCGTAGCTAATCCGAAATCCCACCACCGGCTCAGCCCCAGGCTCATACTTCCGAATGTAGGGCCGCTCAACTCCTTCAGGGAACTTGGCGCGAGCACGCTCCACCCGGTCTCGCACTTCACGGTAGGCCACATCCATATCCGTGCCATATTTGAACTCCAACTGAACGCGGGCACCGGACTTGTAAGCACTCGTTTTGACATGTTTCAGGCCCCGAACTGTCGAAAGCTCCTCTTCCAAGGGAAGCCCAATTTTGTCCATATTCTCGGGCGGCACCCCCACATTCCAAGAAGCTCGGACCTCGATGTAGTGCCCCTCCATGCCGCGGGGATTCATCTCGAGAGGAAGCCGGTTCGTCGAAATCAAACCAACCGCAAGGATGGTCAGAAAGATCACGAACATCGTGATCCGGCGGTCGAGAGAAAACCGAGCGATTCGAGAGACGAGATTTCGATCTTCCATTCCGTTATTCACTGTCGGCTACCTGGATGAAGCGCTCTCCAGCCAGACCAAACAGATAATAGATGGTCGGTATGATCAGAAGTGTGAGGAAGGTCGATGTCAGCAAACCACAGATGACCGCCACGGCCATGGGAGTGCGAATTTCAGCCCCCTCACCAAGCCCCATCGCCATCGGAAGCAAGCCTAGGACCGTCGTTGCAGTGGTCATGAGAATCGGCCTTAATCTCACGTGACCGGCTTTCACAATCGCATCCGTCAGATTCATTCCTCGCTCCCGCAAAGTGTTGGTGTAATCCACCAACACGATCGCGTTGTTGACCACAATTCCCGCCAGCATGATCAACCCGAGGAACACCACAACGGAAAGATTGATCCCGAGCCATTTTAGTCCCAAAACAGTTCCCACAAATGCCATCGGGATAGTAAACATGATAATGAATGGCTGGACCAAGGATTCAAACTGAGACGCCATGATCACATAAACCAGAAACAAACTGAGACCCAGGGCCAAAAACAGGCTGGCACGACTGCGTTCCCATTCCTGGTTCTGTCCTGTAATCAAGAAGTCCATATAGTCTGGCCAATCAATTCCTTTACTCAAGAGGTCTCGCGCAGCAGCAACGGCGGACCCCAAGGATCCCCCACCTATGTTTGCCTGCACCAAGGCCACGCGATTGCCATCAATTCGTCTAATTTCACTCGGGCCCTCACCAACCGTTAAGCTAGCGATTGAGTTCAACGGAATCGGAGTGTCCCCTCCCGGATTGATCGTCAGCTTTCCAACATCCGCGACCTGCTCTCGGTCCGACTCAGACAAACGAACCACAATGGGCACCCTACGATCTCGTCGATTGAGTCGAGTCGCCTCCGAGCCCTTCACCATATCGCGGACTTGGTTTGCGACCGAATTGATATTCAACCCATGTCGGATGATCTGGTGACGATCATACGTGATCTGAACTTCCGGCGCCCCGCTCCGCAAAGTCGGCTCAACATCTGCCAGTTCCGGAGACTTCGATAGCATGACCGTCGCGTTGTCGGAGAACTCCTTAAGTTCGACCAGGTCTTCGCCATTGATTTGAATCACCACCGGTTTCTTCGAACTGAACAAGACTGGACGGGTCACCCGCGTATTAATGTCCGGCACATTGTCGAAGAGCTCTCGCACGGCGGCGATGACTCGCTCTTCCTTCGCCTTGGGATCCTCGGAGGCTTCGAGTAGAACCTTAAACTGCGCCGAATGCTCACCTTCATCTGATCGCTTCATGTTGCTGGCGTCGAAACCATACATGACCAGAAGTGTATCGATCCCAAGTTCAGCCTTTCGCCCAAGAATCAGTGCCTCGACATCGCTCAGAACATTCACAGTTTCATCCAGCGGCGTTCCCACCGGAAGCGCCACCTCAAACGTAAATTCACTTTGGTGAACCTCTGGAAGGAGTTCCGTTTGCAATCGTGAACCGACAAAATAGGTCAAGGCAATGGACGCTGCGGCGAGGAGAATCATGGCCAGCGGATTTGCCAAGGCCCAACGAAGGAGACTGGGATACCACCCTTTTTCGTCGTCGCCGCTCGGCTCAGATTCCTTGCGTTCAAACCAACGACCGACAAACTGAATCCCTTTCAGCACCAACATCACACAAGCTGCCAAGAGTTTGAGAATCCACACCAACGTCAATCCAAGCAATTCCAAGAACAACGAAACCGGCAAACGTAGAGACGCATAGACAACCACAAGAATCCATGCCTGGCCCTTCGTTCCGCAACTCTGAGCAAATCCCCTAAAGGCACCCCACAGCTCGACCAAGCTTTCACCCTTCGGATCCACAGGACTGAACCGAGTCTTCAACAAGGCGATCACGAGCGGGATCGTACTGACCCGAGCCCAGAACCACACAACGCCCCAGGCAACTTCCACGTAAGACACTTGTTTTTGCGGATCCGGATCCTGATTTCCGCTTTCCTTCCAAAAGGTATAAGCGAGGGTTACCGCGATCATCACTCCCAGGAGCCCCGCCAGAGGCCCGAGGACTCGAAGGACCAACGTCTTTGGTGAAAAACGCCCGGCGAAGCTTCCCAAAGGATGGGATACCATTCCTGCTCCCCCCTTCAGCTTCAGTCCAGGCCGACTGGCCAGCATGGGGATGAACAAAACAGCCACGATCATGGAGGCTATCAAGGAAGTCACAACGGTCAGCCCCAAATCACCGAACACTTGTCCTGCCAGGCCCTCGACAAAAACCATCGGGAAAAACACGCAGATCGAAGTTAAAGTCGAGGCAATCACGGCACCCCGAACTTCAGTCGTGCCGCGAATGGCAGCATTTCGAATCGAATCCCCCTCCTCACGACATCGGTAAATGGACTCCAGAACCACAATGGAAGAATCCACCAGCATGCCAATCCCCATCGCCAAGCCGCCGAGCGACATGATGTTTAGTGAAACCCCCAAGAGATTCAGAGGAGCAAACGTTACGAAGATCGAGATAGGAATGCTGACTGCGATAATCGACGTGGTGCGGATATCACGCAGGAATAACAAGAGAACCCCGATGGCCAACACGCCCCCCATCACAGCAGTACTCTTCACTTCCTTGATGCTGTTATCGATAAAGACCGAACGATCAGCAACGACTTGGAGCACGACTTCTTCTTCCTTGTATAGTTTCCCCGCTACGGTCGAGCGATGGGAACTATGGATGGTGCCAACCGCTTCCTTGATTCGCTCGCCGACCAAAACCATGTTTGAGTCCGCCTCTTTGTAGATATCGATTTGAACGCTCTCCCCTCCATTCGTGCGGGTCAGCATCTCGCGATCACGCTGTCCGTAGACGACTTGGCCGAGATCCTTAAGCCGAATCTCTCGCCCGTCTTGTCGGTAGATAATCGTATTCGCGATCTCATCAAGAGTCTCATACTCATTAATGGTTCGGATCATGTACTCTGCATTGCCCTCACGAATGCGTCCGCCGGCAGCATTGATATTCTCAGCCTGCAAACGACTCAGCACCTGACTGATCGAAATATTCACCCGCTCGAGCTCCTCCGCATCAATCAAGACATGGACTTCCTCCTCCAAACCACCCCGCACCCGAGCAGCCGCCACGCCCGTGACCGGTTCGAGTGCCCGCTTGACCTGGAGTTCAGCAATTCGACGTAGCCTTCGAGCCCCAGCATTATCCAAGGGAGGCTGAACCTCGGAACCATCGCCCAAATCTTTCCCGGCCACGGAGAGGCTCAATTCCATGACGGGATCAAGCGAAGGATCATAGTGAAGAAGCAAGGGTTTTTCGGCTCCTCGTGGAAGACGGACTGTGTCGAGTTTTTCGAGAGAGTTCTGAATGGCCTCCACCATGGATGTCCCCCAGACAAACTCCATGACAACATCACTCACTCCCGCTCGACTGATGCTGCTGATCTCGTTCAAACCACTCACGACACCCAGCTGCTCCTCAATCCGTCGGCTGATATCATTCTCCACCTCCTCGGGTGCTGCCCCGGGGTACTCCGTACGGACCGTGAGCGTTGGGTAGCTCATTTCGGGCATCAAGGTGACGGGAAGCTGCCCCAAGGAGAAGTAGCCAAAGACCACTGCAGCCACGAATACCATCAATACGGCGACAGGCCGATCTGTGGTGAAATTGCTACGGGCAGGTTGGAGATCTTTACTCATGAGCCTACTCACATCCCTAGTCGAGGAATCGGGGGTCGCTTACTGACCGATTGGGTTCGAAACCGTATTGGTCATGGAGACGGACGTCGGTTTCAGGCCTTCCTCCGTTTGCTCGGAGGCAAGCTCACGAATCGGTGAATCTTCTTTGAGGCCGGATTGCCCGGCAACAATGATTCGATCTCCTTCGACAAAGCCCTCAGTCGGTTCTACGTTCAGTTTATCCGCGTTCTGGGGCACGACAAGATGACGGCTGGCCCTCATCACGCCGTTTGTATCCGCGTAGGCCTTGTAGACGAAAGTTTGATCATTGTCGTACGAGATTGCTCGTTTTGGAATCAACAGCGCGTCATCCTTGGAATCCAAAACCAATTCGACATCCACCCACATCCCTGGTCTCAGCGGACCTAAGTCCTTCAATCCCACGACGACCTTAACCGTACCGGCTCGCGCTTCGACGACGGGTGAAATACGCTTCACGTAACCCTCATACACCTGTCCCTCATAAGTGCTCGAGATCAATCGTGCCTCCATGTTCGGTTTCAGTTTGGGTAAGTACTGCTCCGGGACGTGAATAATTGCGACCGTCGAGTCGAGATCAACAATCTGGAAAATCGGGGCTCCCGTAGTTACCTGATCCCCCACTTTCACCGTTCGGCTCGCGATCGTTCCCTTAATCGGAGCTCTCACCTCGGTGTATTCTAACTCACGCTTGGCAGCTTCTGCCGCCAGCTTCGCACGGTTGAATGTGAAGTTCGCGTTCCGATACTCGGATTCACTAATGAGCTGCTGCTTGTAGAGACTTTCCTGTCGATCAAATTCGATTTGAGCTTCATCAAGTTGGCTGAGTGCCTGGTCATAGGCCGTCTGCTGCCGATCGTTCTCGAGTCGCAAGAGGACATCGCCCCGTTGAACGGTATCGCCTTCCTCCACAAAGAGATCAATCGCCGGATTCATCGTTCGAGCAAGAACTTCGACCTGAGCCTCTGCTTCGAGAGGCGAAGAACGCTCCAAAACCTCTTCGATCATACCACGCTCTACCGTGTCGATTTCGACCAGAACGGGCTTTGCGGAAGCTTTTTTAGCCTTCTCACTCTTAGCTTCGCTCTTCTTCTCGTCGCCCCCACCACACGCCGCCAACAAAGCAGCGGTCAATGCAGAACATGCAAACAATGCAATTCTTTGTCTCTTTTCTCTTACTTTCACAGAGTGATATGACTTCACGTGTAATAAAAACACCGATCCAAACGAAATTCTCAGCTCAGACCAATTCCGAGCCGCAAGGAGAGCAGTTGCCTCTCACGACAACGCAAACGAACCTAATGATCGCCCAAGGCACCGTTCTGTTACGAAAAACCGAAAGAAATTACCACCCGGTTCGATTCAATCATCGCCCAATCGAAGAGAAGTAGGAGCAGCCAGGTGTCATTTCGTCTCGCCAGACCTTTGATCGAGCCGGTGCCGGGATCATTCCACAGGCTTGAGAGAGAAGCAAATCGAGAGCGAGATGCACTGGGATTGCAACCGATGGAACGGAAGCGCTCCAGCTCGAGGCTCAGAGCCGGACGCTGGAGAATATCGCCGTCACAAATCAATGAAAACTCGCGTCCGGAGGGCCTACGTCGCATCAGCAGAAAGACTTTCCCTGGGCCCGTCTCACTCAGGCAGCGCGAATGCAACGAGACTCCCACCGCGAGGTCGACCTGATTTCCCCCCTCCAGCGGATATCACAACATACTGCTTCCCATCCACCATGTAGGTGCTCGGAGTGGCATTCCCACCAAAAGGCAGACTAGCCTTCCAGAGGACCTCTCCCGTTTCCTTATCAAATGCCCGAAACGTCTCGTCGGCCGTAGCTCCAATAAATATCAAGCCTCCGGCAGTGACCAAAGGGCCCCCGTAGTTCTCCGTGCCCGTAGGAGGGATTCCTTTCGCCGTCAGTTCTGGGTATTCGCCCAAGACGACACGCCATTTGAGCTCGCCGGTGTTCAAGTCGACCGCGTTCAGCGTCCCCCATGGCGGTTTGATGCCTGGATACCCATTACTGTCCAACCAACGACGAAATCCCCCAAACGCATAGCTTGGCATGTTCTCCTCTTGTTTCGTATTCGCTAGCCCGGAGTCCTTCCCGGAAGCCGCTGCCCCTAACACATAGTCCAAGATGGCCGTCCGCCTTGCCTCCGGCATCGTGGCATAGCCGGGCATCCGTCCCCCACCTTGCCGCGTGACCTGCTCGATCTCCGCCCGGCTCTTTCGTTTGCCAATATCGATGAGCGATGGAAAACCAGCTTCCAGATTGCCTTTTCGATCCAGACCGTGGCAGGCACCGCAATAGATCAAGTAATCGCGTTCGCCACGAACCAGGGGTGTCCCATCCGCACGCCGGGTTGTGACCATCTGGAGCAACCAAGGCATTTCGTTGATATTCACGTAATAGTTGCCTTCGGGATCTGCAGCTCCGCCTCCCCACTCCATTCCGCCATCGAAGCCCGGAAACATCACCGTTTCATCCAAACTAGGTGCCGGGAAAGGCCCAAAATTCGGCGAGGCAACAATTCGATCATGAGTCAATTGACGACTTTCCTCAGAGATGTTCGAAACATCAGCGACCGTGTAGCGTTGCCGCATCAATGGGGCTGGTTTCGAGGGATAGGGCTGAGTGGGCCAGGCCTTCTCGCCCACTAGAGTCGACGATGGAACAGACCGCTCTTCAATCGGCCAAAGGGGTTCACCCGTCACTCGATTAAAGACAAAGAGACGCCCATGCTTTGTGCCCTGAGCCACAGCATCGATCTTCTTTCCGTCGTGCTGCACCGTCAACAAGACGGGAGGACAAGGCAGATCCTTATCGAGGAGATCATGGTGAACGATCTGATAGTGCCAAAGACGTTTGCCAGTCGCGGCATCTAAAGCGAGCAAACAATTAGCAAACAGATTCTTGCCGTGCCGCTTTCCTCCATAGAAATCCGGCTCGGCTGTCTTCGTCGCTACGTAAACAATCCCACGCTCTTCATCCAGCGACTGACCACACCAGGGCATCACCCCCGTCGCAGTCCGATACGCTTCAGCAGGCCAGGTGTCGTGCCCGAACTCACCGGGGTGCGGAATGAGACGGAAAATCCAGCGTTGCTTTCCCGTCCGAACATCCAAAGCTCGCACGGCGCCCTTTCCTCCGACCCCACCCAAGATCAAAGTATCTTTAAAAATAACACCGGGTGTGTTGAGGCCTGAGCCCAGTTCAATCGAACCGTTCGCCCCGAAGCTCCGAATGACTTTTCCGGTCTTCGGATCAAGAGCAAAAAGATTGCCTCGGACGCCGGTGAACAAACGGGCCTCACCGCCACGAGCATTCTCCCAATACAACAACCCACGCTGCCGAGGACGCCCTTTCCCAGACGCCTCGGTTGCTGGATCCCATGTCCAAAGCTCTTGTCCTGTAGCCGCATTTAAAGCGACCACTTTACGTGAGGGCGTCGGCGTGTAGAGGACTCCCTTGATGATAAGATTGTTCGCTTGATACTCCGCCTGATCACCCGTGTCGTATCTCCACGCGACCTTGAGCTGTGTTACATTCGCTCGGTTTATTTGTTTTAGTGGCGCATACAGATCCCGTTTCTTTCCGCCAAGGTACACGGACCAATCAAACTCCTCGGCGACAACTCGCTCCACATCACAGAGCGAAGATAGCGCCAAAATTGAAGCTAAACTACAGGCTAATCGTTGCATAGGTAGTAACACATTCGAACGGTCAATCCGCAAGACTGAGAGCCTTCATTTGATCCCCTCGAAGGCATCAAGGCCAGCGAAAAACAACTTCCTCGATGCTTCCCTGGAGCTACCTCTTTGCCGTTCGATCCAGCGAAAAGGATTCCCCCATGGTAGCGCGACGAGTAACGCTGAGAAGCCAAAGACCGCTGCAGGGGAACGGCTCAATCCGTCACAGAAGATTTCGAAACGGAACGAACAGAAAAATCACTGGGCAAAAATCCATTCCCAAAGTTCGTGGGACTCATAGGCTCGCTCCCAAGCCCCCACATGGCCCACCCCATCATACACCGTCCAATTGACAGACTTATTCCCACCATCACGAAGAATCGAAACCATCATTTCGCCTTCCGACAAAGGAACCGAGCCATCATCGGCCCCATGGAAAGACCATACCGGCAGCGACCTCACAGTCCTCAAACCCACAGGGTCGAATTCGTTGACGACGCCGACTTTTTCTGGCGGACGATTCGCTGGCAAATGAAACGGATCCCCACCGCCACAAATGGGCACGGCGGCCGCAAAGTATTCCGGATAGCGAGAGATGAAACTCCAGATCCCATAGCCCCCCATACTGAGTCCCGTTACGTAGAGTCGAGAGCGATCAATATCCCCTCGGTTAGCCACCACCTCGTCAACCAATGCCCGCAATGCGTCCACTCGCCACCAACTGTCCGAAGGGCACTGCGGCGACACGATCACGCACCCTTGCAATTGGGAAAACCGTTGAATCAATTTCGGCGGACCATGTTTCCGCACCTTCTCAATGTCGTCGCCACACTCACCATAGCCGTGCAAGAACAGAAGAAGAGGCCAGCCTCCTTCGGGGGCAGGACCTGAAGGTGCCTGCATCAAATAACTCAATTGGTGTCGAGCAACTACTCGGCTCATTGTTTCCACTGACTCGACAGTCCGGCGATTCTCATTCGGAATCATCCGATCGGGAGCAGTGCGACAAGCGACCAAGAGGGTTAGTATGGCCCCAAGCACCCAAACAGATCTCAGAAAGAAGCGGTTCACACAAACAAGCATGAACGAACAGCACCAAATTGAAAACTCATTATAAATCTAAATGGCATCGCACCCCCAAAACGCCGTAGGAGACAACCAGTGATCCGAAATAACTCTCCAACCAGATTTTTCATTGGCATCCATCTTGTTTTCCCCGAGGCTGGCCGCGTATGGAACTCAGCATTCTCTGGATATATATCGCACTCCTGGTCGCAGGCGGCGTCATGGGCTTCGTTAAGGCAAAGAGCAAGGCTTCTCTCATTGCCTCGCTTAGCTTTGCCGTCCCGCTTGTGCTAGCGGCTACGGGCGTCTTGCACGGCTGGGTCGCAGATATCGTGCTGGCCATCTTACTCGTGTTCTTCGGCAAGAAATACGTGATTAGCAAGAAGTTCATGCCCTCGGGGCTCATGGCCATCTCCAGCGCCATTGCCCTCGTGGTGCGACTGCTTTTCTAGACTACGATCGGTCTCGACAGTCAAACGAATAACAAAGAAGCCCGCCGAGTTTTAACTCAGCGGGCTTCTTTGTTATCAGGATTTTCAACGATTGCTAGCGCTTGATGGACTTGAGTTCCCTGAACTCCTTTACTCCATCCTTGCCCCCGACGGACTTCTTTAATTTCTTAGCACCCTCCAATTTGCGTGACCTCATCGACTTCTCGGCCGCCTCTTTTTCCGCGCGGCTAAGCTTCCCGTCGCCATCCGAATCAAATTTCTTGATGTATTCAAATTTTCGCTTCTCTTGATCCTTCTCTATCGCGCGACGTTCCTCGCGATTGAGTTCGCCGTCACCGTCCTTGTCATACTTTTTGATCAAGGCTCGCTCTCTCGACGAGCGGTAGCCATCATCTTCTTCGACGAAGAGGTTCTTTGCGACAACCCCCAAGGATACCGCGATCACAGCCAACAAACCAACAATCGATAGGGTCTTCTTCATTCTATTTGTTCAAAGTAATCGAAGGACACCGAAGAATCTCAGTTCCCAAGATCCTGAAACTGTGGGGGTGTCGCTCTCCACTGTTCCGTCACACCCCATAGGTTCTCCGGATTCATCGTTCCGCCATACTTAATGAATCGAACACTGCCATCGGCGAACGCGTAGTTTGAACCACCCGCTTTCCGGTTTCCCGGGCGCCCCCCGTGCTTAGCCTGGTCTACCTCCTCAAAGTCATTTCCTTCACCCTGATAAAAATCCATGTGATTGTGGGGTGATTCCTTGAACTTCTCACCAAACATGATGGTTTCCGAGGGGTTGCGAATGCTATTCAGTTTCATCGTCGCCGAGCCCTGCCACTCCTTGAACTCCTCAAATTCTTCAGGTGAGAGGTGAATCGCAAAATAGTCATTGAAGCCATTTATAAGATAACTGCTCCTCGCCTTGGGACCGTCGCTCGGGCAGACCAGGAGTTTCCGATCAACGTAATAGGGTTGTAAGGAACTCAACCAGTTCTCACGTCCCGAAATTCGAGGAGGAATCACATCGCCGAAATCATCGGCATACATCTGCAGGGCCATTTGGAGCTGCCGCAGATTATTCATGCACTTAACCTGACGAGCTTTGCCTTTAGCTCGGGCCAAGGCCGGGGAAAGCATCGCGGCCAATATTGCAATAATTGCAATGACCACGAGGAGTTCGATCAGAGTGAATCCACCGGACGTTTTCAGATTTCTTGCTGATTGCTTCATCTTGACTCTACTCACCCTGCTCCGTGCTGGAAGAGGGCGACACCTCATCTTTCCCCATTCTGACTCAAGAAACGGACGAAATGTTACAAATTCGAATCAGCAATGCGTCTCAAGCCCGAACTCCACCGAGCCGCACACAGGTCAGTCCCAGCCTTAACACGAACTTTGCTAGGCTCGGAATTCACCGAGGACGTTCTGCCACTTCCCAGTCCTGATTGCGGCGAAGACCATAGTAGGGATAGTAGTCCCAGTTGACGTCTCCGCCGGTGAGCCGAGGATCGCCAGTCTTCTTCAGATGCTCAAAAAGCGTATCTCTCAAACGTTCTTGCACTTCTAGATAGCCCGCTTTCCCCGCCACATTGTCCATTTGGTGTGGGTCTCGCCTCAAATCATAAAGCTCTTCAGCCGGACGGAACCCGAAGGCAAGTTCAGCCAAGCGGGCCACACCATGCACGAGGCGATTCTCCATCAGATAAGTCTTTGTCGGGGAACTATCTACCTCTCCATAAGGAATCGCTCGGGCACAAACAGACGGATCGGGCGATCCCGCAGGCCAACGAGAAGGCTCAAAGTTATAAATGTACAAGAAGTCTCGCGTACGAATACCTCGGCACGGGTAACCCTTGCCCCCAAGCCGACACCCATCGTGCCGCTCCATCGCCACATAGGCGGTCGAGCTGTTTTCTTGCGTCCCCGCGAAATAACCTCGAAGACTGGTCGCCGTCATCATCGAAGGAGGTTCAATCCCGGCAACCTCAAGGAAGGTGGGAGCTAAGTCACTCAGATTCACCAGGGAATCAATCACCCGCCCACGAGAACGAATGCCCTTCGCCCAACGCATCGCCAAGGGCACCCGAGTGCCAGCATCGTACAAACTCGCCTTTGCCCGTGGAAACGGCATCCCATGATCACTCGTGATGACGACCAGAGTGTTCTCCAGCCGCCCAGACTTTTCCAACAACGCCAGCGCACGCTCGGCCATGAGATCGAAATACTCCACTTCGACCAAGTAATCGAGGAGGTCACTCCGAACAATATCACAGTCAGGAAAAATAGGCGGCACAACCGCCCGCGCGGGATCCTTTCCTGTCTTAATGCCCACACCCGCTTCAAATCCTCGATGAGGCTCGCTTGTACCTAACCAAAAGCAAAAGGGTTGCCCCTCCTCGACTTGGCCCAGAAAGTCTTTAAAATTCTCCGCGTAGTCCGTGCTTCGAATCGATTTGTAAGGCGGAGTTGTCCGCTGAACTTGAAACGGAATACCGGCAGGATTCTCCGTTCGACCACCCGGTTCAAGCTTGCCAGGCCCCCAGCCTTTTCCCGTATACCCAACAGCATAGCCCTCCCCTCGTAACAGTTCCGTGTAGGTCGCAAACTTGGCGGGGAGCGTACTGTGAATATTGCCGGCTGCCTCCAGCCTCCAGATCGGTTGCCCCGTCAAAAGCGCACTCCGAGAGGGGCCACAAGTCGGAGCATCACAAAAAGCGTGTGTAAAGCGAAGTCCCTCTCGGGCGACACGATCGAAAGCAGGCGTCTTTACGACTGGATCCCCGTTCGCCCCAGTATGGGCGTAGCTTTGATCGTCAGAAATACACAACAAGATGTTAGGACGAGACGCTGCATACGCGACGGAGGAAAGGCTGAGGAACAGCACGAAAACATAGGCTCGCCCAAATCGTATGCGCAAGCCCAATAACGATTGAGCGACCGCAAAGCTTAGAATGGTCTTCATCTTTCTGATTCCGATGCCGTTGCTAAGCATCGTCTCCGTCAACTAGTAGATAGCCTAGACTTCACTAGGCACCGGGCGAGGGTCCACGCCCGCCACCTGATAGATACCCGAGGATTTTTCCTTCAAGAATCCATCAAGACTCGATTGCCATTTCAGGAAGTGAGGGCTTGCTCGATGAGCATCAATCGCTGACTGATCAACATATAGTTCATAAATCGCGAAAAGGCTCGGATCATCCACCCGTCGAGACCATTCCCACTTTAAACAACCTGGCTCTGTCCGCGACCCTGCCGCATTCGCTTGCAGAGCAGCGATCGCTTCAGCCTCTTTCCCATCCTGGATTTCAAAATTCACTACAATGGCTAACATACTTCACAAAAGCCTAGCGTAAGTGAAATGGGGCGCAACCTCGAAGACGCCCATTGATTTCATCCGACAAGCCGGCACAAACACAAAACATCTCATGACGAGATAGAAGCCCGACCACAACATAGCCACGGACGATCTCTGCTCGGCACTTGACGTCCCGTGATCTCTGAGACACCATCCGGTATCGCTCATGAATCCATCGAACCAGCAGCCTGCTATCTCAACGTTCGTTTCCTGCGTGAAATGCGATCACAAGAACGCGATGGACGCTTTCCGCTGCAGTGAGTGCGCGAGCCACCTCTATATCTCATGCAAACACTGCGGCCACCTGAACCTCCGTTCGAGCGAACGTTGCGACGAATGCAGGACGCAACTACACCAACGTGGTAAGTTCAAGTGGAAGCACGCCAAGGCGCGCAAGTGGATTAAACCCGTCTCCTACGCCCTGGTTGCAATCTCGTCCGTTCTCACATGTTTGGGTATTATTAAAGTGTCCCAGATCGATTTTAGCCGACCCGCCGACGAACCGGTTTATATCCAAGTCGATCCTGAGACATGGGAACGATTGCAATCCAAATAGCAGCAGGTTCGTTCCCGTCTCGGCTTCACTCCTCCGAACTTCGAGGCGATCTAGAGTTTTATTCACAACGAGTTTTCTCGGGAGGCACCTCATTTCCCATCCCATGATGCACCGACTCAGGTCCATTCTGCCCACTCTCCTTGGGGTCTTCTCCATCTTGACAGGCTGCGAGAAATCTCCGCAAAGAATCACCACGCAAGAGGAGTTTGACGCGCTAAGGGCCGACCTCAAAGAGCAAATTGCGAACGGAGATCTATCGGAGGCTGAAGCTGTCGTTGCGGTCGCCGAAGCCCAAAAACAACTGAAGCAGAGCAAAAGAAAGAAGGCAAAGAAAGAACTCGCTCCTGAACTGAAAGCTCTCGGCACGGACCTGAAGGACAAGATAGCCAAAGGTGAAATCACCGAGGAAGAGGCAGCCGAAAAATGGATGGATGCCATGAAGAAAAACTCCAAGAGGAAAGCACCGAAAGAAACAAAAACGGAAGAAAAGAAATGAATCGTCTCCGTTGGCCCACTCGCCTAAGCCTCAGTGAAGCATTCACACTCATCGAGCTCCTCGTGGTGATCGCCGTTATTGGCATCCTCGCCGGCATGCTACTCCCTGCGCTCGCCAATGCCAAAGCGAAGGCCAAGCGTACTCAATGTCTCTCAAATGTTCGGCAAATCCAACTCGCCCTGCAGCTCTACGCGGATAATTTTGACGACCGATTGCCGCCTCGCTCGTACAACTCGGGCGCCATCTGGGTCGACCGCCTGAGCGCCTACTATGGTGATCCAAAGGTTCTCCGCTGCCCATCCGACAAGGGCCAAGTAGAGAACAGCTACTTACTCAACGGGTTTGTCGACTTTTTTGTCTTTAACTCATTCGAAGGCGACTGGGATGAATTCTTCGGAGAATACAAGTCAGGCGGTTTTCCTGGACCAAAACTGACTGCGATCCCCTCTCCCTCTGAAACGATCGCACTCGGAGAAAAGAAAGCCGACTCCAAAGGCGACGCCTACATGGACATCTGGCCAGCTGAGTACGGCAGTGATCACCTTACCGAAGTCGCCCATGGTAAGCACCGGTCAAACAATCGCGAACGGGCGGGAGGATCGAATTATGGGTTCGCCGACGGCAGCGCTCGATACCTCAAGTTCGGCCAAGCGTTCAGCCCGCAAAACCTTTGGGCAGTGATGGATGAGTTCCGGAACGCTCCCCTGCCCGAGCTCTAGACCGATTGATCGGAACTCAGACTGCCCATCCAAATGTAAGATTCCAAAGCCGCGCTTAGTTGCCGGTGAGTTAAGCAAGCGGCACGTCGTAGTATTCGAGAGCCCACTCTTCCATGTATCGAACCTGGCTAGGTTTCACGCAGTAGACAATGAGAGCCGGGTTCTCGATGCTCCCCAAGTATTTTCTCAGGAGTGGGTTGCTTTCCCAGATCGACTCAAGCATCTCTCGATCCGTGAGCACTTCGGCAACACCGGTAATACGAACCTGGTTGTGGTTCTCCGCCACATAACAAAGCTCCACCTTCGGATTGGCCGCAATTTCTTGCGTCTTATGATACATCTTGAGATTGGCAATGTAGACCGTGAACTCATCCGTACGCACGGGGGAAACCGGTCTAAGTCGCGCCTGATCTTCATCGATCGAAGCAAGACACGGAAACTTGGCCTCTTTCATCGTCGCCATGGCCAGGGCGCGAAGTTCCTCGGGAGGAATCGGTCTTAATTTGGGAGTTTCCATATCGATGAGACTCTAATGTGTAGAAACCTCCGACTAAGAATAGTTGAAGAGATCGGCGATCCGATAAGACTTCCCCGACGCCAAATTGAGCGCGTTTCTCACCTTGAGCTGGACGTTACGAGTCAAGCGCCGCCCCTTACACCCTCTCGCAACCATCTTGTGAGTCAGCGACTCGCGAGAGGCGGCCACGAGGTCATGATTCTTCAATTCCAATTCTTCAAGAATCCCTTGGAGAGGTTGGACCCCCATATTTCGTTCGACCGATGCTTCCATTCGATTTCTGAGGATTATTGAAGAAAGGATTCCAGGAAGCAAACCAAATGGCGGATTTGAGTGCCGATGGGGTGTGTTTGAAGCAGAGTGCATGGATGACGCAGATGCAATTGCTACGGAAGCGGGCGGTGTAAAAATCCTTTCCCGGCTGCAGCTGCGAGAGTGTGAAAGCGACAGCTTCGCTCCCGCAATCCAAATAAACGCTCATACTACCGAAGCAGTATGGACTGCGAGAGCGAAGCTGTCGCTTTCACTAGCGCGGACGGATTTGCGTCGAAATGATCACACAGTCTCTGCCCCATAGCTCGCCCACGAGGAATGCGTGCATCTCTACCGCAATCTGGCGAGCTCTTTAAGCATGAAAGTGCGTCGATGCTTCAGCTGACGACGAAATGACTCGATATCCGCTCGAAACTGACGTTCCGCACTTGAAGGATTGCGCCCTCGGATTCGCGCTCGATGCCGCACCTCGGGCAAGAGCCGCTTCTCCAATCCATCAATGACTGGCAGGAAGCTGGGCTCACTAAAGGTCTCGTGACAGGCGCTCTCAAGCCGAGCAAGAAAGAGCCTCCGAAAAGAAGCGTTGGCTAGCAAGGGCCCCGAAAAATAGCCCGGAGGTCGCCACCATGCCGTTCCGCCAAAAGGCCCGCGATTGAAGAAACTAAACAGCCGCGAAGGCGCCCGATCTCCTTCCATCCCCGATGTCAGCGGGAAGTCATACCACGCATAGTCGCCCGGGGCCCCATCGTAGTCGCCCCAAGTCTTGTCTTCGTCCCAGGGATAAACCTCCCATCGCCCAGAATCTCCCACGTCATGATAGACATAGTGGTTGTTAAAGAAGCCATCCCAGTTGGATAGGCACATGTTCGCCGCATAGTATGAAGCAAATTCAGCAACGTTGAAATGCTCGCGGATATAGTTCCATTGGTCGGCCCCCTTTAGACTTCTCAGGTTTCGAACCGTCTGGACAACATCGTCGTGCCCTTCGTGACGGTTGGTCTTCTTTTCATGTTTATCAGTAACCCCGCGACCAAACCAGAGCACCTTGTAGAGATTTCCTGAGGCATCTCGTTCATTCCGTTTGAGAAAGGAACGGTTCGGCTGCTCGACGGTGAGGAAATACCCAGATCTGCGACCGTCAATGGTGAACCGAATGTGCCCCGCTTTCGGCGTGGGCACTCCCAGGGCGCGAAAAAGCTCAAAAGAAAGAAACTCAGAAAGCAAATAGCGCGGTTTCCCTTCATAGAGCACATTCAGGACGGAAGTACCGTCGTGCTTTGCATCCGAATGGAAACGCAACTTGAATCCGCCTCCCCTCCGGGTCACGCGAATAAAGTCATAGAGAGTTGCATCCCCCCCATCCGGAGGATAGTAAACGAAAGCTCCACGGCCTCGAGAAGGTTCGCTGCTGCGTCCTCCATGATCGGTGTGAAACTTATCAACCCCGCGTTCGGGTCGACCAACGTTGATGAGTTGCCCATGGCCGATCTCATCCGTAGCCAACCGTTCACCAACATAATAGCTAAAGGCTGGTCGCACCGAGTCCGGCGAGGGCAACACTCTCTCCGCCCCTCCCTCATCCACAACTCGAACTTGAAAGCGCACAAGTGAGCCGCCATCAAGGCCAGGAATCACTCCCTCCGCAAGAGTCGTGGAATGCTCTAGCCGGAGAATTGATTCATCCCCTTCACGACCCGGCATTGCTACCCAATAGTGGAGCATTACCTTCTTGATAGCTTGGTCTGGGGCCAAGGCAATCTTGACGACAACGGGCTCCTTGGGCTGAGGCCATTGCGGGGCCCATTCGACCCGAGTGACCGTTGGAAGTGCCGCCACAGAGTAGGCATCATTCTGCCTCCCGGGAGTTCCCGTCGCCTCCTTGACAGGCGGCATCTTCGAACCAGCCCAGTTGTTCGGAGACGCTTCCTCCTCGCTGGGAACAATTCGTTCAAGGGAAGCACCGTAGCCATCAGGAGACTTTGGCCAAGGTGCGCGGTCAGCATAAGCGATCTCATCTACGATGACACCGTCCCCTGAGACAAGCCTCACCTTCTCTCCGCTATGACTGAGTTTTCCCGAGAAATCCCCGATGGCATTTATTTGACTCCCATAGTGCCCCTTGAACGCCTCTAGGTCTCGGCAGATAACGACAAAGCCACCTCCCTCAATCACCTCACCCTTCGGGAACGCGAAGGAGATGCCGTCGTCAAAAGCCCACCCCTCCAGCGCAACTTCTTCTGTCCCGCTATTGTGCAACTCGATATATTGCAAGCGATCCGAGTCTCCCGGCGGGTGATACATGATCTCATTGATAACTACCCTGGCCTGAGTCTCAAGCTGGCCAAACAGGACACACAAGAGCCCCACTGCCCGTATCAAAACTGTTCGCTGACCGAATTGCATCGTGAAGAACAAGTTACCCGCGTTGAAAAGCTCGCTATTTAAGCCCGTCCAACGGCACTTCGGGCGCATCCCGCCACTCGTCTGTCACGGCCCACAAATTGACCGGACGGACCGACTCTCCATACTTCAGCATTCGGACACTGCCATCGACAAACGTATAGTTCGAACCTCCAACCCGTTTATCATTCCCGGTGCGATGACGTGCCTGTTCGATTTCTTCGACGTCATTGCCAGACCCTTGATAGAAGTCCATATGAACATGAAAGGAGCCTTCTTGTTTTTCACCAAACAACAGGGTTTCGGACGGATACCGGACATGATTCAATCTCATGGAACGGGATCCGTTCCCTTGATCCAGTTGATCAAATTCCTCACGGGACATCGTGCTCCGAAAGAAATCGTTCCATCCATTGATCACGTAACTTCGCCATTCCAAGAAACGGTCCGAAGGACACTTTAAAATCTTGCGATCGTTGTAATAGGGTTCTAGCTGGAAAATCCAATTCTCCTCGAAGGAGCGTGTTACGGGCGGACATTGATCATCAAAGTCCCCCGCATACATCTGCACAGCCATCCCCATTTGCCTCATATTACTCACGCATTTGATTCGATTCGCCTTCCCCTTGGCTTTCGCCAAAGCAGGCAAGAGCAGGCTGGATAGAATTCCAATGATGGCAATCACCACAAGAAGCTCAATCAGAGTAAAGCCCCTCGCCTTGATCCCTCGCTCATGGAAACGCCAATGCTTCGACTGTAAGTTTGTCATGCTCATCCTTCGCTGATGTTAATCGTTACATTGGACTATACTCGGCGCCATACCGTTCGGTTTCAGAAAAGATCAAAAAGAAATCTTCATCCGAGACTCCCATTGTAGACAGCTTGACGGGCCGTGGCTCACGATCTTCAATACGAATTACACCACCGGTTTCCGACAGATGGTCCCAGAGCTGGCCCCAGAATCTCATTCGTGTTGACCAATCCAGCCCAGCAAGGAAAACTCTGACCTGAGCGACCATCACCTGCTCGGGAGGATCACAACTATTTTCTCACGGGGACGGCTGCCTAAAACAATCCATTCATTGAAACCATGAGGATCAGAACATCACAGGTTCGATATAGGAGCGAGCTCGGCTTCACCCTTCTCGAGCTAATGATCGTGCTATCCATCATCGTCGTTGTCGCGGGAGCCAGTTTGATGACCTACAATCGCCTGGACGAAAACATGGCAAAGGGACGATCTACTTTCGATCTCTCTGCGATTGATCGCGGAGTGAGACTCTTCAAGTCGGTCACCGGGGATTATCCTCAAGATCTGGATCTCCTAACTCTGAGCGATACCGACGTCGGCGATGTTTCGGGGACACTGGCACACACGGCGACCGCTGGAGGATTCTTCTCTCAGTTACCTCGCGAACTTGTCGGCATGGACGGTGATCGCACTACCTCGGACGGCCACCTTCACTTTTTCAGAGCGACACCGAGTATTGTGAATGCACTTGCCGAAGTAGGTATCGACCGGGTCCGAGGAATTCCCACAGCGAATGACCTCGGTGAGGTAGAGATTCCCAACATGGCATACAGCGATCCTCCCAACGGCATCGGAACCACAATGGCAATCGTCCCCAACCTCGTGCTCTCGATCGTGGAGTCGAAAAACCTGGGCGCTTCAGACTCCGGCCTCTTACAAGGTATCACCGGGCTGGATCCGGACCTTACCCACCTTGTTATTGCCCTCGGCTTTGGCAATGATTCCTCCCTCGTTTCAAAAAGCGGAGGAGTGAACTCAGCCACCTTCTCACAGGCACCTTCAGACAGCGACGTGAGCGGCTCTGAATATGGACGCTTTCTCCTCCTTTTCCATGTGGGTTCGGACACGGATAATTCGGACACCATCGAAGACGGAGAGATCTTTTCAAGTGCGCTTTTTGTTGGTGCAGTTGATGCCACTGGGGATTGGTTGGAAGAGCAATTCAAAGCGGCTTTCGAATCGAAATCCTGACCGATGTTCGAGACTAAGCAACGTATGAGGTTCGTCTCCCTCTTCCTACTCTTCATTTCGAGCAGTTCCAGCGCAGTAACAGAGAGTCCGCTCCCAGCTTTCGCTCAGAACTATCTCGCCACCCACTGCACCGATTGTCACGGGCCTGAAACCCAAAAGGGAGATCTACGCTTAGACCGATTATCAGCCGACTTTTCAGATCTCTCAACCGCTGCCCTGTGGCAGGAAGCCCGAGATCGAATCAACCTTGGAGAGATGCCCCCCGACGACGAGGCTCGCCCGCCCATCGCAGACTCAGAGAAACTCACCACGTGGATCGCAGCAAGCCTCCATCGCGCCGCCCGCCAATCACGGTTCTCCAAAGGCCGCCCCCAACTGCGCCGGCTAAATCGACGCGAATACGTTCACACGGTTGCCGACCTCCTCCATTTGAAGTTTCCGCCCGGTGAAAGCCCCATCGACACCCTTCCCCCGGACGGCACAGCGGAAGGGTTCGACACGGTGGCCTCCGCGCTTCCCCTCGATCCGTCACTCCTCAACCTCTACTACCGAGTCGCTCGACGTCTTGCTGAGCGAGCGATTGTCGACGGACCTCCGTCCTACCCCACCGAACGAATGGTGCTTGAGTTTGAAGACATCCCTGAGAGCCGGGCCATTGGATATCTGATTGGACGACTCGGGCTTAACCCGGTAGAGGGCGGTCTAGCACTGATCGAGGGCGATACGCGCTCCTACGGCATGCTGCGTTATCCTGGTCGACGTGACAACAACGTCGCCCCAATCAATGGCTTCTACCGCTTCACCGTTCGCGCCAGCGGTGTGGCGGGTGCAAATGGAGAAACTCCTCGAATGCGCCTCACCCACGATCACCCGGACGACGACCAGGAGCGAATCCTCGAAGTGGATGTCGACGCTCCCTGGGATTCACCCCGAGACTACTCGGTTGTCGTACCTCGGGACACGCTCGGAGGCGAGCTTCACGTTTCCATGGTCAACGAAACCCGGCTCTACATGAGCCAACGTCCCGGCGAACACTTTTTCCAACGCAATCGAGAGCTTGGGGCGGCAGGCGATTTTGCTGAAACGATTCGCTTGGCCGGACGCAAGATCGCTGAGGGCTGGGGAGGCGATCGCTCCACCCCGGACCCTGAAAAGCTAGATATCACTCAATACCCTCGACTGTTCGTCGACAGACTGGTTGTGGAGGGACCGCTCTACGACCAATGGCCTCCTTTAAGTCATGAAACCTTGCTTGCACCCGCCATAGACGCGGTGAGCGAAACCGAGAAAACGAAGGCCATCTTTGCCGCCTTCCTGCCCCGAGCCTGGCGGCGACCGGTCTCCTCGGAAGAGCTCACACCGATCCTCCAGCTCGTTCAGACAGAACGAGCACACGGCGCTTCATTCCACGATGCGATTCGTCTGGGTCTCACCACCGCCTTGGTCTCACCAAAGTTTCTCTACCAGGCGCAGCCCGATGCCTCGGATCCATCGACTCGCTTGAATGACTACCAACTCGCATCACGTCTGGCGTACTTCCTCTGGAGCTCAATGCCGGACAAGAAACTGTTCGCCCTCGCGGCGAGAGGCCGACTCAGCGAACCCCACATTCTCCGGCAACAAGTGGATCGCATGCTCGCGGATCCAAAGATCGATCGTTTCATCGAGGGATTCGCAAGCCAGTGGCTAAAGACACCTACCTTCTTGAACTTTGCGCCCGACGAGCGCTTGTATCGAAGCTACGACAAGGCCCTCGGCCATGCGGCCGTCCAGGAACCCTTGGCCTTCTTCCGAGAAGTCCTGACCAAGAATCTTAGCGTGCTCAACTTTCTAGATTCTTCCTTCGCCATGCTGAACGAACGCCTCGCTGAGCACTATGACCTTCCGGGTGTGAAGGGTGAGGTTTTCCAGCGAGTCTCTCTCGACAAAGCCTCACCCCGCAGGGGACTTCTTGGGATGATGGGAGTTCATCTCGCAGGATCGGACGGTATCCGAACAAAACCCGTGAGCCGAGCCGTCTATGTTCGCGATGTCTTGTTCAACGATCCGCCCAACCCACCACCACCCAACGCAGGCGAAGTCGAACCCAACATCAAAGGGGAACGACTCACCGTCCGTGAGCGCCTCCTGCAACATCAAGAAATCGAGACCTGCGCTGCATGCCACCGAAAGCTCGATCCCTACGGACTGGCTCTCGAAAACTTCAACGTCATCGGCGAGTGGCGAGAGCGCCAGGATGGAGAAGAGTTCCGGGGACACCGATCCCCAGCCATTGATCCCAGTGGCAGGCTGCCCAATGGCGATGTATTCGCGGACTTTGCGGGTTTTCGAGAAGCGCTCTTGAAACAATCTGATCGCTTTCGGCGGGGCCTGGTAGAGAAGCTATGGATTTACGCTCTCGGACGTTCGATCGAACCAAGGGATGACGAGTCGCTGGATCAGACCGTTCAACATCTCCAAGAGAACAGCGACACGATCCGCGATGCCATTCATCAGATTGTCACTCGCCCTCAGTTCCTAGCATGGTAAACTCCCTGAAAAGATGAACATCGCTACCCGCAAACCGCTTCATCGACGCGCCTTTCTACGCGGCATTGGCGCCTGCTTGGCCCTTCCCTCCCTGGAGGCGATGAGGCCTCGTCTCGCACAAGCCGCAGCACCCAAAACACCCGCACGAATGGGGATGTTCTATTTCGGGACCGGGATGAACATGCGTCAATTCTACCCTGATGGCTGGGGCAATGACGCGAAGCTGTCTCGGATTCTAGATCCACTGGAAGAAAACCGAGGCAACTTCACCGTGCTGTCAAACACCTGGCTTGAGCACGGTGGCGGCCACGACGGCGCCTACCCCTTCGCAACCTCCATTCCCCGAGGCGAGCGCCAATCCATATCCCCGGATCAACTGGTCGCAGAATCTGTCGGCCAAAGCACGCGTTTCCCCTCTCTGCAACTGTCCGTCAAACGAGGAACGGGCTTCGGAAGCCAAGCCTTGGCCACCATCTCCTGGAACCAACAGGGAGTCCCGCTCGCGGCTGAGAATGAACCCAAGACTCTCTTCAACCGGCTTTTTCGACCCGCTCAATCTAGTGAACGTGAGATCGCGAGCAACGAGTTCCGTCAACGCGGTAGCGTCTTGGATGCTGTTCTCGAAGATGCTCGACAGCTCAAGAGACGGCTGGGGGGAGCCGACCAAGATCAGCTCGATCAGTACTTTCAATCCGTGCGAGAAGTAGAGCGAAATCTCGAACGGGAGATCGATTGGGCAGATCGTCCCAAACCAAATCCGAACCTAGATGGCTACGGGGACTACGATCAAGCGCCTAGCCCTGAGGGTAACGGACGATTTCAATACGACACCTACGCCAAGCTGATGTACGACCTGATCGCCCTCGCCTTCCAGACTGATTCTACTCGGGTCGTGAGCTACGTGGTTCGCACCGAACTGGCGGGAGGCGTTTATCCCGAGTTCGGCGTCTCGAAGGGTTACCACGAGCTCACTCATCACGGCAACGACCCGAAAAACCTCGAAGAACTGGCTAAAGTCGACACGATCTACATGCACCACTGGAACTACTTCCTCAATCGACTGGCCTCGATTCGGGAAGCAGAGGGAACTCTGCTCGACCATTCGTTGCTTGGGTTCTCCAGCGGGATGGGAATCGGCCACAGCAAAGACACTCTCCCTACCGTCCTTTCCGGAGGCAGTGCCCTGGGCGTGCGACACAAAACTCATCTCCAACTTCCCGAGAACACCCCACTCGCCTCACTCTGGCAGACGATGCTTGATCGAATGGGAGTTGAACTCAAAGCCACCTTCCAAGACAGCCGCAGTACCATCAACGAACTCCTCGGATGACATTGCGCCGGCTGCTTGTTGGTTTCCTCGCCTTCTGCGAATTCTTCGGCCAACTTTTCGGCCGATTCGCAACCGCGGAGGAACTGGAAAAGAACACCATCGGTATGGTGTTCGTACGCTTAGAGCCAGGCGTGTTCACCCGCGGTTTCCTACACGAATCCGGCGGCAGCGAGGCATTCAATCTCGCTCACCCTTTCTCCAACCAACAAAGCACACGAGCCGAAGAACCGCCCCATAAAGTAGAGATCACTCGAAGCTTCGAGCTGAGTAGCCGTGAGATCACAGTAGCTCAGTTCAGACGTTTTACCGATCGAACCGGCTACATTACGGAAGCCGAACGTGACGGCGGAGCTTACGGCTTTTTCCCGAAAGAGAAGAATTACGTCGACCGGTTTCATCGATCCTCTCGCATCACATGGAAGACACCTGGCTTTGCTCAATCCGATCGTCATCCGGTCGTTTGCGTCTCGTGGAATGATGCGCAGGCTTTTTGCCAATGGCTTTCGGAGACCGAAGGCACTCTTCACCGCCTGCCTACCGAAGCCGAATGGGAATACGCCTGCCGCGCCGGCACGGAAACCTGGTATTCTTGGGGTAACGACCCGGACAACGCCTACACCCATGCGAATGTAGCAGACGGTGCCTTGGAAGCGGCCGCCCCCAACACCACACGCTACCAACGCGCCGTACAACTCAAACCGGAAGACGGTGATGGCACGGTCTTCACCTCAAGCACCGCCTCATTCAAACCCAACGCATGGGGCCTGTTCGATATGCACGGCAACGTTTGGGAATGGTGCCAAGATCGCTGGTCAGCCGACCTCTACAGATCATATTTCGAAGGCGTCTCTTATCGTGATCGCAAGAATGTCCTGATCAAAGATCCCCTCTTCCTCGACAAGACTGACCAAGATCAATATGGCGACTGGCGTGTCATCCGCGGCGGCGCCTGGACCTGCGCACCCGCTGCCGTTCGGTCATCCATTCGAGCCTTTGCTGAGGCCGCTGATGCCTCGGTTTACACTGGGTTCCGCGTGGTTCGTGAAGTCACCCGAGAAAACGCCGATCGTGAGGAATAGGCTGCGGACTCCACACGGTCTCAAGACTTGAACTAAGGTAGTCGAAGATCGAGCACACGAAGCGAGCGAGTGGAGCGATTGTGTCACGCCTCACTCGGTTCAAATTGGCTCGCTTCATTCGGGTTCCTCGCCATATTCTAGTGATCGTGAACTCTCCTAACAGCCTCCAAGTCGGGATCAATCGTCGGCAATTCCTCAGGCGAACGGCCAGTGCAACAAGCCTCTTGGCCCTGTCCCCGAAGCTTTTGAACCGAACGATGGCTGCCGAAGACAACTGGTCGAAAGATGCATCCTCGTATCTCCAATCAGTCGCGCCGACTGCCACCCGGGTCCAACAGTTCACCGAAATCATGTCTCCGGAGGAAAGCGTGAGGAGAAGCAACGGTTGGATTTATGACAGTCAACTAGGCTGGGTCCATTGTCCAGCAATGCACCAAAACGGCGTCGACAATTCCAAAACCTTCTACAGTTACGAATCCGATGGAGCGCGAAAGCTGATCCACTTTGCCAAGCGTCCCTGTCGTATCCACGCCTACGGCAACAGCTTCACCCACTGCGACCAAGTCAATGACAGCGAAACCTGGGAAGAGTATCTCGCAGCTCATCTGCAAGAGCCGATTCGGAACTACGGCGTTGGCGGCTTCAGCGTTTACCAAGCTTACCGCCGGATGCTAGCGACAGAACCTCAGCGCAGCGCCAAATATATCATCCTAAACATCTACGAGGACGACCACTATCGAAACCTCGACGCCTGGCGATCCATTCGGGTCGGGGCAGGATCTAACTGCGGATTCACGCTCCCACACCTCAAGGTCAACATGGCTGCAAACACCTGCGAGGAAGTTGAGAATCTTCTTCCTGAACGAAGTTCAGTCGGAAAACTTCGCTCCGGCAACTACCGCGATTCAACCTTTGCCGAGGATCCCATTCTAAGAATCAAAATGGCGCTGCAATCGGATCGCCCCATTAGTGAGAGTCAGGTCCGGGAGATCGCCGCGAGCTTTGGCTTTCCAGAGAAAGAAATCCCCGATACTGCACCAAAGAATCAAATCCGGAAGATTCACACTGAAGCGGCCCTATTCGCCACCTCAAAGATCATCGAGTGGACCGAAGACTACGTTCGCCAGCATGACAAGAAACTGATGCTCATCTTGTCCTTCGGTCGCGGACGCATGAAAGAAGCCCTTTCGGGAAAAACACTATTCGACCAAACACTCGTCGACAAGCTCGCAAGCAAGCCCTATCCAGTCATCGACATGCGCCCCGCCTTCGCCTCCGCCTATGCTTCATTCAAGGGTAACCTCGATACGTTCTTGGCCCCCTACTACATTGGGCACCACACCCCGCGAGGCAACTTCTTCACCGCCTGGGCAATCAAGAATGAAGTTGCGAACTGGCTCTCGCCAAAACCTGCTCCTTATAGTAACTAACGTTGTGGATGATGTTGACTACCAAACCAACCGGCCCTTCACCCATATGCACAATATGATTCGCACCAGCTGGCTGTGATGACGAAACCTCATTCTGTCCAACTAGTGAGGAACATCGCTGTAAACGATGCTTGTCATCCGCCTAATGAACCCTAGGTTAGCTCCGCCGAGCACCCACTTATCACATGAGCACAGGGATTCTCCAACAACTCTCCTACTCGCTAGCAATAGCTCTCACAACAATACTGAACGTTCCACTTACTGCCGAGAACGCGAACCCAGATGGCAATGATTTTCAAGCGCTCTTTGATGGCGAAACCCTAGCCGGTTGGCGGGGCGACCCAAATCACTGGAAAGTTGTCGATGGAGCCATCATCGGCACGACAAAACCTGCCGGACGGAAAACAAACACTTTCTTGATCGCCGACGGGGACTTCAAAGATTTTGTCTTACGCCTCAAATTCAAACTCACAAACGGAGCGAGTGGCATCCAGTTCCGCAGTGTTCCGATCGGTTCTCCTCAAGACTTTTTGGTGACCGGTTACCAAGCTGATATTGGCGGCGGCGACACAGGAACCTTCTACGAGGAAAAAGGCCGCGGAACCTTGGTTCCGGCAGATCAGGCCGTCGTCAAGACAGTGAACCGCCCCAACGACTGGAACACCTACACGATCACCATGATCGGTAAGACTGGGGAAATTAAACTCAACGGCCAGGTCACCGCACGTTACATCGAATCCCGGGAGCAGGCCCCAACTAGTGGCGTGATCGCGCTGCAACTCCAAGCTGGTAGCGGTATGGAAATCGCATTCAAAGACATCAAGATTCACGAACTCAAACCAGCACGGGGCAATTAATAGCGAACCATATCAATGTGCCAGGATCGTCCTCTGCCCAAAGAATCCATCATTCCGTTCAGACACACCGTATGAAGGAAGTGACTCAATTGTTGCAAGCAATCGAAACCGGCCAGACTGAATCCGCTGAGAAACTCCTCCCATTGGTCTATGAGGAGCTTCGTCGATTGGCCTCAGGACGCCTTGCACGAGAACAGCCAGGACAAACTCTTCAGGCGACCGCGCTGGTGCATGAAGCATGGATTCGCCTGGTCGACTCGCCCGAGCAAAAGTGGCATGGACGGGCTCACTTCTTCAGTGCAGCAGCGGAGGCCATGCGCAGAATTCTCATCGATCGCGCCCGCCGGAAGAAGGCGGAAAAGCGAGGTGGCGGCCAGCGATTGCTACATTTTGATGAAATCACCGTTGCCGAATCCACGCCATCTGAAGAGCTGCTCGCCATCAACGAAGCCCTGGAACGTTTTCAGGAGATTAACGCCGAGGCGGCAGAGCTCCTGAAGCTACGATTCTTCGTCGGACTCAAAAACGTCGAGGCAGCGGCGACCATGGGAATTTCCGAGAGAACAGCTAAGAGACACTGGGCCTTCGCCCGCGCCTGGCTTTTCAATGAATTGAAGTCGAACTAGGGCCCGAGATTTCCTAAAAATTCTTTGGCCCCTAACGGCTCACGAATTCGCATTACACCATTGACGGCCAGAAAGGCTGCCAAAATGCGCTGTATGAAACCGGAAAAACAACTTCAGACCATTTTTGTGGAAGCCCTCTCCCACGGGTCGCTAGAGAAACGTGAAGAGTATCTGGAGCGAGCTTGCCAGGGAAATGAAGTGCTCCTTGCGAAAGCGAAAGAACTCCTTGAGGCTCACGAGGCCGCGGAACGCTTCCTCGTCACCGCCGAAGATGGGACAATTGACAGCCAGCTACCCACGAACAAGATGCTTTCAGAGGGCCCGGGAACCGTCATTCAAAACTACAAACTCCTCCAGGAAATCGGCGAAGGCGGGTTTGGGGTCGTGTACATGGCCGAACAGCGAGAACCCATTAAGCGCAAGGTGGCATTCAAGGTCATCAAGCCGGGAATGGACACCAGACAAGTCGTGGCGCGCTTCGAAGCGGAACGTCAGGCCTTGGCCTTAATGGATCACCCCAATATCGCGCGAGTCCTGGATGCCGGAACCACTGATAGCGGTCGCCCCTTCTTTGTGATGGAGCTCGTAAGAGGCGTTCCGATCATCGAGTTCTGTGATAAGAACAAACTCTCGACCGAGGCTCGCCTCAAAATCTTTCTCGACGTTTGCTCTGCGATTCAGCACGCCCACCAAAAAGGCATCATTCATCGCGATCTCAAGCCATCCAATGTCCTGATCACACTTCATGACGGACAACCCGTGCCCAAGGTGATCGACTTCGGAATCGCCAAAGCGCTCAATCAAGAGCTGACCGAGAAGTCGCTCTTCACAGCCTACGGTCAAATGATCGGCACGCCGCAATATATGAGTCCGGAGCAAGCGGAGATGAGCGGTCTCGATGTCGACACACGCAGCGATATCTACTCTCTTGGCGTGTTGCTCTACGAGCTCATGACGGGGCGCACACCGATCGACGCTCATTCCCTGCGGAAAGCGGGCTACGACGAAATGAAGCGGATGATCCAGGAGGATGAAGCCCACAAGCCCAGCCTTCTGATCAGCACGATGGGCGACACCGCGACCTCTGTGGCCGACCACCGCCAAGTGGATCCTAGGAAGCTATCTGAAAACCTTCGAGGCGATCTGGACTGGATCATCATGAAGGCCTTGGAGAAAGACCGTTCACGTCGCTATGAATCCGCCGCCGCATTCGCTGGAGATATTGGTCGTCACCTCAATGACGAACCGGTCGAGGCTGCAGCGCCCAGCATCTTTTACCTCGCCAAAAAATACTCGCGCAAACATCGACGCGCGTTCTCAGTCGCAGCCGCCATCTTCCTTAGTTTGCTCTTCGGTGTCGTGGGAATGGGTTGGCTCTATACTCAGTCCGAATCGGATCGAAAAGAAGCAATCACCGCACGCGAAGAAGCCCAACGCCAAGCCGAGATCGCTCAAGCTGAGAAAACTCGAGCGGACGCCGCACGCGAAGCAGAACGCGAACAACGGGAGCAAGCCGAGTCGGCGCAATCGAAGGCCGAAGCCGCACAATCATTGGCGGAGCAAAGGCAAACCGAAGCTGAAACGGCCCGAACGAACGAAGCGCTTGCTCGCCAACAGGCCGTTGAAGAGGCGGAACGGAGGCGGCAGGAACTGTATTCAGCGGACATGCGCCTGGCCGCGCAGTTCTGGGAGAACGATGCGGGCTCTCTGGCTTCAGTCGACCGCTTGCTAAGCTCCCACATTCCGGTGGGCGACCAAACCGATCTTCGCGACTTCGCCTGGCGCCACCAATGGCGAAATCTCCACTTTAGCGCCGAGTTTACTCAGCAACTTCAAGAGGATGCCTGCGCTGTCTTCATCGGTGAAGGAAGACTCATGACTTGCGATGCCTCTAATGAAGTGACCACGTGGGATCTAAAATCGGGAGAGGCCATCCGACGCCAGAAACTAAATTTTGATGAGCAAATCCGTTTTCTCCAATTCTCGCCCGACGGCAAAAAGATCGCGCTCATCACCCGCGGATACCGAGTGCACGCTTACGACACCGAGACCGGAGCCTTGATTAGCAAGTGGCCGGGACGCCCATTCGCGACCACGGGTGAATTCTCACCCGATTCGGCCAGATTCGCCATGCTGGTCCGTAAAGCCCCGGGTCTCATTCGAATCTGGGATCCCGTCTCAGGGGAGGAAGAGCAAATTGATTTCGCCTCAGGCGAGCCTCGACTGAGAATGTCGGCGTTTTCGATGGCCCCGGATTTCCAAAGAGCCATCACCATAAGCCCAAGATCTCCGGTAACAGCCTTGATCAGAACGTCAGATCCTGAGGAACCCATCAAGATCAAACCGGAGGCCACCTCAACGCTATCCGCCTTTGCTTGGTCGCCAAGCGGTGAAGCTGTCGCCATCGGCAATCCAAACGGCCAAATCTTTATCTATGAAACCGAATCATGGGAGCTCAGGCAGGTGATCCAAGCCCATCGAGACTTTGTTGGAACGCTCTCATTCTCCGAGGATGGCGCCCTGCTGGCATCCGGCGCAGGCAACGGAGTCATCAAAGTATGGGATCCCCACAAAGGGGAACAAATCCACCAATTCAAAGGACACACAACGTCAATTATAGACATCATATTCAGCCCCTCAGGCGACCAAATATGCTCGATCGCTTCCGGCCCGCGGATGGGCTCTAGGGGTTCCCGTAGCTTGCGAGTTTGGAATCTTGAGACGGATCACGCCGGTGAGACTCTCTTTAGCGATCGAGAGTCCATCTACCGAAACGCCATTAGTCCCAATGGCAGATGGATTGCCATCACGCAACGGCCAGGCAAGTGCCGGCTGATTGATGCCGAAACCGGAAGTGTCAGAGATCTTGAATGGACGGGGAGAGGCATCGACTTCTCGCCGAATAGCAGAACCGTCGCCATCCCGGAACGGGGAAAAGTCATCTTAGCTGACGTCGACACCGGCAAAGAAATAGGTCGACTCGAAGTGAGGGCATACGTTGGGTCGGTCGCTTTTTCTCCGGATGATCGTCATCTCGCGGTGGGCCGGGGAAACCCATTCTATAACGGTCAACAAGGATCGGAACCGGCCTTGAGCATCTGGGATATCGAGACCCAATCGAAGATCATCGAACTGGAGGCCGACAACTGGGCCCTCAGTGAGGTATGCTATTCACCTGATGGAAAGACACTGGTCGTTTCCAGTCACAACGGCGTGGTCATGATCTGGGAAACAGAAACCTGGGAAATGCTTCACCGCCTCAAAACCACAGGATCCTCTTTCATCTCGGTCGCTATTTCTCCCGACGGTACGCAGATAGCCGGAGGCGCCGTGGATGGCGCTATCGACCTGTGGAATACCAAGACCGGGGAGCATCAAATCACGCTCGAAGGTCACGGCAGCTGGGTGGCGGATTTAGCCTACTCGCCTGACGGCAAAACCCTCGCTTCAGCGGGTTGGGATCACACGGTCAAATTATGGAACCCAACAACCGGATTCGAAACTCGAACCTTGAGCGGTCACAACGGGTGGGTCAATGGAGTCCGCTTTTCCCCTGAAGGAACAAGCCTCATCAGCTCAAGTTCGGACGGCTCGCTTAAGCGTTGGCTTGCGCCGACTCTTGAAACCATCAGCCGGGCGCCCCAAACCTCGGAATCCGTCTTCAAGATCGCCTCCCACTATCGCAATCGAAACGAGCACACGCTTGCTCATCGCTACTTCAATTTAGCAACGGAGCTACGAGCAACCCATCTAGGGGCGGCACACCCCAAGACCTTGGATTCGATGCGAGAATTGGCCAAGAGCCTTGAGGCGCTTAACGATTCCAGTGTGGCGACGGACACCTGGCGCAAACTCATCGAACTTCAGTCGCTAACTCGCTCCGGCGTCGATGAGCCATCATTTCTCGAAGATTTAGAATCGCTGGCTCGAACGGCAATTCAACAAAACGCCAAACTGTTGGAGGCCGGCGAATTGACAGCAGCAACCCGAGAACTGGAGCGAAATCTGCAGCTTGTCAGGTCCCAGCCCAGCGCTAAGGAGAATCTCCTGGCGGATATGCTTAACGCGCTCGGCGCCACTCAAACCAACGCAGGCAAGCACCAGGAGGCTGCAGGCGCCTACCGAGAAGCAGTGACTCTTCTGTCGGAATCACAATCGGAAGCCCCCAATAAACTCAATCGAGCTAAAGAAGGACTAGGCATAGCCTTAGATCGGCTGGGAGAGACTGACGAGGCGACGGTCTTGTTCACTGAAATACTTGAATCCCCCGCCACAGCGTCATCCAAGGTTCCTGCGAGAATCTCGCTCGCAAAGATACTGGCAAACAACGAAACAGCAGATACTGATGAGGAAGCGTTTGACGTCCTCAAATCTGGCCTAGAAGACGAGATCACCTTTGAGGACCGATCACGTCTAGTCTCGGAACTCGCCGTACTGGCTCGCGCTCAAGGAGAGACTCTTCAGGCGTTGGCTTGGGACGCTCGAGCGGCGGCGACCGCGGGCGACCTTGACCAAGCGAACCACATTCTGAACGACCTCAGGCAAGAGCAAAAAGAGAACTCCCAGTTTGAAAAGCTGGAATCGTCGGTGCTGAATGAGATTATACGAACGAAGGTAGCCCTGCTCGCCTCCGAGAAGGATTACGCCGCATGCCTCGAACCGCTGCAACAGCTGATCGCCCACGAGCCTGAGAATCTAACATTCAAATCACAACTCGCACTGATCCATGCCCACCAAGGAAACCAGAAGGCGTTTTTCGATCTCTGCGAACAACTTCTCGACCAGTCACAGCATCTGGAGTCGCTCGCAGACAAAGCAAGATTCGCCCACATCGGCCTGCTCTTGGATAACAAAGAATCGTGGCGCCGAACCGATGAGGCCATCGAAATTTGTCGGAAAGCTTTCGAACTGGACGAAACGAATGCTGACCTGGCGTTGTACGCAGCGCTCGCTGATATGCGGGCGGGACGTTATGAAGAATCAGCGGAAAAGTTGAACCTTGCTATCAATTCAACCCCTTTTCCCCTGGGGAAAGCACTGAACTGGCGAGCCGCCTCTGTTCGCAGCAAGTTGGCTGGCCAACAGGACCGTAGTAGCATAGCAGAAACTATGGCGATGAGGAATCTCCAGAAACTGGGCCCATCAGAGAAGATAAATCCTAAGTGGCCCAAGTTTCTCATCTGTGATCTGCTCAGACTGGAAGCCAATAACACCCTCAGGAAAATCTCGGAACCGGTAGGACCGATTCCGGAACGCCCCGAAAACCTCCCCAGCAAACTCATCGACCTTTCCAAACACTACAACGTGTCACCTAACGCAGGCTGGCCAGGGGTCCTCGCTGAGAGGGCGGCCAACCCAATCGCCGGATTGTCTTCCCTCCACGAATCGCGAGGCATTCAGTTTGACTATCGAGGCATTATTCAGCTTGGTGGCGAACCTCCACGCGGACGAGGGGTGGAATACCCAAAGAGTGCCGGGCCAATTCTGGTAGGCCAAACCTGTGAGAAGATTCACCTCTTACACGCGGCTTCTCAAAACGCGGATATCACCGGAAATCTAGCGGGAACGCTACTGATTCACTACACCGACGGATCCACCGAATCCCTCGAATTGATCGTCGGCGACAATAGCGTCGACTGGCTCACGGAAACCCCTCAAAAACGGCCGACAGATCCAAACACGCATTTCACCTTTGAAACACAGAGACCCGACGGCTGGTTTGTCAAAGTGCTTCACACGACTTGGGCTAACCCGTTCCCTGAGCGCCAGATCAGCAACTTCAGATTTATTTCAGCCAACGAAGAAGCCGCGCCTTTCCTTCTAGCGATCACGCTCGAGTAATCGGGACTCATTCCTTAGCCCAGCTTAAATCGTCGTTAAGAGCCCCCACAGGTTCACCGACAGAACTCCCCCATCAAATCATGACCACACGACAGAACAATTCCACTCCCACACTCCTTCAACTCAGTCGATGCTTGATGACCGTAGCGACATCCATGGTGCTCGCCTCGAGTGGGGCTGAAGAAACTCAACCCTCAACCAAATCAGAGAAAATCACGCTTCCAGTCCGAGTCTTTCTCGTCAAATCAAAGGTCTCAGAGAAAGTCCATTGTACTATGACCGAGGAAGACCTCGTCGCGTGTTTCAAAATCGTTAATGAAAACTGGGCGCCAGCAAATATCGAGTGGTCAGTAGAATCCATCCGCGAAATGCCAATTCCAACGGACGCGGCCCGGGCTTATCAGAAAAGCCTGGAAACCAACCCAAGAAGGGGCGATATGAAGGTACTGGTCGATTCTTTTCCCAATGACCAACGGCTCACCAAGGGCTTCAATGTCTTCATTGTCGAGTCCATGGGGAAAGGCGCTGGCGGGGTCTTTCGCCCCAAGCCTCATGGCGACGTCATCTACGCTCACCAGAGCCCTCGTGGATACGCGGTTCCAGCAATCCTTGCCCATGAGTTAGGACACGCGCTCAGCCTCCCTCACACCGTCTTCGAAAAGAACAACAACCTGATGATGGGCGCAGGTCCGGGCCGCAAACCCACCCGCGTCAAACCGCTCACACCATCTCAAATTGAGCTTGCTCGCGCCCAAGCCAAACAAGGCAAACCGTTCGAACCGAAGCCTTATAACAGGCCCGCTCCAAATAAGCAGCTCTTCACGATGTTAGACACCAATGGCGACGGTAAACTGACCGCCACGGAGAACAAACCAGCCCACCAACCCTTCGTACGCAATCTCCTTCGCCAAGCCAGTCGAGCCCCTCATGAATCCCTAACCCAAGAGGAGTTCCGCTTGATGCAGACACAGCACCAAAGAAGCCGACAACGAGCCAAAGGTCGAGGGCAACGGATAGGCGCATCGGTCGACTCGATCTTCGCCAAGAACGACAAGAATCAAGATGGCAAACTGAGCCGAGAAGAAGCCAAGGGACAAATTCCTGCTCGCAACTTCGATATGTCAGACAAGGATAATGACGGATTCATCACCAAAGAGGACATCATTGCCACGCGAAAGCGTTTTGGAATCGACGCCGACGGAGTTCGCACGGGAAGACGCTAGGGATCATCATAACAGCCGTTCAGCCTCCAAAACACAATGAAAGCCACACATCGTCTGATAGCAATCCTTGCGTTCTGGCTCGCCCTTCCCATCCAAGGCCAATCTCAAGGAATCAAGGACCGTCTTCAAGAGACCATTCGCCACTCGAAGTTCAATGGCTCAGTGCTCGTTTCCCACGAGGGCAACGTACTGCTCTCCGCCGGCTACGGATTCGCCAACCACGAAGAGCGCCTCGCCAACACACCGTCCACGCAGCATCGCATCGGCTCCATCACCAAGCAGTTCACTGCGATGGCCATTCTGATGCTGGAAGAACAAGGGAAGCTCGATACTCAAGCCGAAGTCGGGAGCTACCTAAAAAGTGTTCCCAACACCTGGAAGAAGCTCACGATCCATCAACTGCTCACTCACACTTCAGGCCTAACCCACTCATGGTCTGTCCCTGCATTCGCTCGAAACGGAAGCAAACCTCGTTCACTCGACGAGACTCTGAAGCTCTTCTATGACCTTCCTCTCAAATTCGAACCAGGAACGAGTTTCCAATACTCCGGAGTCGGCTATTTTCTCTTGGCCAAGATCATCGAATCACAATCGAACCAATCCTACGCAGCCTTTCTACAGGAACACGTTTTCAAGCCACTCGGTATGAAGAATACTGGATGCGATCACCCAGATCATCGTCCCGACAAAGCGTCAACGGGTTACCGAGTAAATCCTCGCGGCGACAGACGACCCGCCCCTCGATTCTACATGCCCCTTTTAACCGGTGGCGGGAATCTCTATTCCACTGTCGAGGACATGAATCGTTGGGACCAAGCCCTCACCGAACATAAGCTCATCTCCAAAGAATCCTATCATCGCATGTATCAGACCGAGCGACGGAATTACGCCTACGGCTGGACCGTCCGAAAACAAGGCGGCGAACGCTGGATCCACCACGGCGGGGGCGTCCCAGGGCACAGGTCATTCTTTCTCAGGAATCCTGCTAGAAACCTCTGTGTCATCCTGATGTCCAATCACCAAACCAAAGGAGGGCAGCTATCGGCTTTTCGATTAGCCAAGATGGTACTAGACGCTATCGATCAGGAGTAACTCACTGCGTGCAGAAAATGGAATCTTGCCCTGCATGCCGTCACACCTACTATCAGTCAACGTCATGAAAGCCTGTATACAAATTGCGTTGCTCGCCCCTCTCGTCCTCGCGTCCAGTCTTTGTCTCGGACAAACACTGCACTCCAATGTACCTTACTCCCACCCGGGCCATGCCCGTCAAGTCTTTGACATCTACACTCCCGAGAGCAACTTAAATGAACTCCTGCCCGTGATCTTTTGGATACACGGCGGAGGTTGGGTTGTGGGCGACAAGAGCGACGTCGGACTAAAACCCAAGGCCCTTACAGAAAGAGGTTATATCTTCGTTTCGACAAACTACAGACTCCTGCCTGAGGTCACCATGGACGAGCTCATCGGCGACATTGCACGTTCGTTCGCAACACTTCACCAAATCATCGAAAACTACGGCGGGAATCCTAAACACATCATCGTTGGAGGCCATTCCGCAGGCGCGCAACTTGCGGCCATCCTTTGCACAGATCACCGCTACCTGGAAAAGCACAATATCCCACTCGATGTGATCAAAGGATGCATTCCGGTCGATGGCGACACCTACGACATCCCCAAAATCATCATGACCGCGGAGTATCGCCAAGCGCTCTACGGCGGCAAAATGTTTACGTTCGGACATCGCCAGAAATTCGGCAACGATCCCGAAAAGCATGTCGAATTTTCAGCGGTCACCCACGTTGAACCCGACAAAGGGATCCCTCCCTTCCTATTGCTCTACTTCACCGGCAACCCCGACACCCGCGCTCAGGCCCAGCGTTTGCATCAGGTCCTACAAGCAGCGGGCATCTCGTCCCGCACCTTTGGCAAGCGAGACAGCAATCATCGCCAACTCAACAACGATCTCGGAGATCCCACGGACGATGCGACCAAGGAACTATTCAAGTTCTTGGAAAAAGTAACGCCCTAGTGGGTCGAGGGATACGGCAGTTGCGCTCCGACGTCGAGCAACCAGGTCTGAAGCCGCTCACGAAGGCGAGCAGCTACCGCAGGGTAGACTTGAGAACATTCCTTGGACTCGGAAAGATCTTCTCCTAATCGATAGAGCTCTAGCTTCTTGTCCTCGAAGTAGTGCAACAATTTCCAATCCCCTTCTCTGATCGAGCTGACGGGTTTGGTGGTTGAATAGTAGTGTGGGTAGTAGAAATGGAGCGCATCTCGGGCAAGGGTTTCGGTCGGATCACGCAGAGCAGGAGTGATATCCACTCCATCGATCGCTTGAGTAGCTTGATCAGAAAGCCCACACATTCCCAATAGAGTTGGAAAGAAATCACAGCTGTAGACCGGGGTCCGACACACCTCTCCCTTGGCCACTCCAGGAGCACGTACGATCAGCGGCACCCGAATCCCTCCCTCATAACACGAACCCTTACCCGACCGAAGAGGCGCGTTGTTCGTGACCGGAATCTCGGGATGCCGTTTCCCGCTTCCGATATACCCGCCGTTGTCTGAGTTAAAGATGAGGATCGTGTTCTCACTCAAGCCAAGGCTGTCCAACCGATCCATGATCCGACCGACATTCTGGTCCATACTTTCTACCATCGCGGCCAGATACGGGTTGCGATGAACCGAAGGGTTCGTCTCTTGGATCTTGTTCTGATACTTTTCAACGAACTCCGGCTTCCCTTCAACCGGCGTGTGGACGGAGTGATACCAAAGGTTGAGGAAAAAAGGACGGTCTTGGTGGGCGTCAATAATCTCCAGCGCCTTATCCGTTAATCGATCAGTCAGGTAATCCCCTTTTTTTCCCGGCTCCAAATCCGGGACATAACGCCAAGATTCAAAATAATCAGCCAACTCCTCGCTGTAAGGATAGAAATACGTCTCCGGAGCCCCCCACAAGGTGCCACCAACATTGACGCGAAATCCATGAGTTTGAGGATACCCCTCTGGACGACCGACATGCCACTTCCCGACGTGAGCCGTGTAGTAGCCCGCGTCCCGCAACACTTCGGCAATGGTCTGATGTTCGATCGGCAAGGAATCGAGCGCTTTAACGCTAAGCGGCCGATTTCCTTGGCCCTGAGCGGCCCCTTCACGCCAGATCGTCATCTGGAGGCGGGCTGGTGATTTCCCCGTGAGAAGCGCCGCTCGAGTCGGAGAACAAACGGGACTCGCAGAGTAAGCATCCGTAAAACGCACGCCCTGTTCGGCCAAGCGATCCAGGTTCGGGGTCTCGTGGAGGTCACTGCCGTAACAGGCCAGATTGTTCCAGCCCATATCATCGGCGAGAATAAAGACGATGTTTGGCCTCTCGGCCGCCAAGAGCGAAACGCGGAGAGCGCCAATCAACGCGATTATGACCAAGAGGCGGGATTGTGAAGACATGCCGAAAGACTACCACCGAGTGGAACGAGAGTCGAGCCAGCTACTCGTCTCCGTGACTGTCTCTCGAGGAAAGGGGTAACACCTGAACAGTGAGGTTCTTAACCACAGATTTCACCGACTTCGAAGATTCTTCGGCTCGGCTTCGAAACCCAGTCTACTCGAAGATCCACTCTGGGTTCATCGCGCAGTGGCGGATCGTTTTTCCTTCAACGCCGCTGTAGGAATAGGTCAGGTGGATCAGCCCGTCCCGCGACTGAATCACCGATGGGTAACCAAACCCCTTGCCGTGATCGTCAACGGGTTCGATCGTCTTCTGCTTCGTCCAAGATGCCCCTTCGTTAGCAGACGACATCACGCTCAGCCGGTGCCGTCCATTCTCAGTGTCGTTGCAAATCATCAGCCAACGACCATCTCGCAGCGCCAACACTTCGAGACTCGAGCCCGGATTGGGAACCGCGCAGTCGACAGCAGCCGACCACGTTTCACCATCGTCCTTCGAGTGAGATTCCATCACGCGACCAGGCGCGCTTCCGGAATCACGGCAATAAGCCACGAGTTCACCATCTCGTTTACGGACGACACTAGGTTGGATCGGACCAAGCCCAATGATCGGTGAACTAGCCCGCCAAGTTTCCCCTTCGTCATCCGAGATTCCCATCAAAGAGGCATTGAATCCATCGGAATACAACGGCAACAGAATACGGCCACTAGGAAGTGTCAGCGGATGGATCCGGGTCATCCATCCCGTTTGGCGTTTATAGGGATCCTCGGCCGCCTCCAAAAGCAAGCGCTCGTAGGGACGAGCATATTCAGCCCACATATCCTGCCCCACTCGAAGCTCTTGAAATCGCTCCTTCATGACGTCATGAAACGCCACTCCAGGTTTCAGCTGAATCAACCCTTGCCAGTCCCACTCAGGAGCCCCCTCTCCCCCGACTTTGCCAGCCCTTCTGAATTTAAGCTGACTACACTCCCAGCGATTGGCCAGAACCGTAATCCAATACATCCACAAGCGTTCCTGCTTGTCTACGAACAGGACCGGATTGCAGTCAGGAAAACCGGGCGTATCCGCCATCAAGAATACCGGACTCCATGCCTCACTCCCCGTCTGCAGACGCGCCCCCTGAACTTTCACATCCGCCGCCGACCGCTCTCCACTCCCATGAAACCAGCAAACCAAAAACGAACCATCCCGCGCCTCGACAATACTACTCGAATGTACGTGTTTGCTTTGCGGAGGAAAAATGTTCTCTACAGAAAACATCGGCTCCGCATTCAACATCAACGCGCCCAGAACCGAACCAAAAACCAATAACAAACGGGTCATCCTCAAGTCATACCCAATCCCCCCCACCATTGGCCATGCCAAACTCAGTTCGGTCTTCAACCACAGATAACCATAGATTCCACGGATTGAGAGCCCTCGCCTCCGGATTCTCACCTCTCACTTCTCACTTCTCACTTCTCACTTCTCACTTCTCACTTCTCACTTCTCACTTCTAATTTCTCACTTCTCAGTTCCCAAGCCCCCAAGAATCCACTAGGCTCCCTGTCAACCCATGTTAACACTCATCACCTTTGCGTTTTTCACGGCTCTGGTCGGCGTCATCACCTACTATATGACCCGCGGGGACGACCATGGCACGTCCACCGGTTACTTCCTCGCCGGACGAACCCTGACCGGCGGTTTTATTGCAGGATCCCTGCTCCTCACAAATCTTTCCACCGAGCAGTTGGTCGGACTGAATGGCACAGCATACACCGATGGAATCGCCGTGATGGCCTGGGAAGTGATCGCCGGGCTTTCGCTCGTGTTCCTCGCCCTCTTCTTTCTCCCTCGTTACCTCAAGAGCGGCATCGCCACAGTCCCTCAGTTCTTAGAGTTGCGATTCAATGGACTCACCCGAGCAATCACGAGCCTGATCTTCATTCTGGCTTACGCCGGAATCCTGCTCCCGATCATTCTCTACACCGGCGCGACGGGACTCGCCGGCATCCTGGACTTGAAAGCGCTCACCGGCATCCAGAGCGATACCACCATTCTCTGGATCACCGTGTGGTTCATCGGCATTGTCGGATCCATCTACGCCATCTTTGGCGGACTCCGTACCGTCGCTGTCTCCGACACAATCAACGGCTTTGGGCTCCTAGTCGGCGGTATCTTGATCGCTTGGTTCGGACTCAACGCAGTCAACGATGCCGGCATCACCCAGGCGCTCAAAGATCTTCACGCAGCCCACCCGGAAAAGTTCAATACCCTCGGAGGTCCGGACTCTTCCGTCCCCTTCTCCACACTCTTCACCGGGGTCCTCCTCCTCAACCTGTTTTACTGGACGACCAACCAACAGATCATCCAACGAACCTTCGGCGCAAAAAGCCTCAAAGAGGGCCAAAAAGGTGTGCTGATCGCTGGCATCTTTAAGGTCCTGGCTCCAATTATTCTGGTGCTTCCTGGCATCATTGCCTTCCACCTCTACTCGGCGAACGAAGGCATCGCACCCGACAAGGCGTATGGCACACTCGTTAGCAACGTCTTGCCGGCGCCGCTAGCAGGGTTCTTTGCTGCTGTGATGGTGGGTGCCATCCTCAGTTCCTTCAACTCGGCTCTGAACAGTACGGCAACGTTGTTCAGCTTGGGAGTAGTCTCCAAACTCACGGGAGGCGATGAGAAGAAAACGATCGTTGCAGGCAAGGTATGCGGGGCCTTTATCGCGATACTCGCCATGGTCATCGCGCCAATGCTTGCCGGACAAGAGAGCATCTTCGGATATCTGCAGAAAATGAATGGCCTCTACTTTATCCCGATTTTCTCAGTCATGCTCATGGGAATGTTCACCACCCGAGTGCCTGCCCTGGCGGCCAACATTGCCCTTATCTTGGGATTCGCATCGATCGCAGCCGGTTACTTTTTCGCCCCCTTCGCGGATGCGCTAGAGCGCTTCAAGATCCACGAATACCATTTCCTGGGTGGCGTCTTTGTCTCCTTGATTCTGATCATGCAGCTCATCCGGCTAGCCAAGCCTCTCCCAACGCCTTGGGAACACAAAAGCTCGGGCGACGTAGACCTCACCCCTTGGAAACTAGCCTGGCCAATGGGAATTGCCATCGCTGTGGGCGTCCTAGCCCTCTACATCAAATTCGCAGACACCTCGGTGCTGTAAGAAATACTCTTCACAAATCGTTTTTCCTAACCGCAGATTTCACCGATTAGCGCAGATTCTCTACTAGCTGTTTATCTGCGAAAATCGATGGAGACGGTTGTAAAGGCTTAGGGATTAACCTGAAAGTCGTTGTTCACCTCACGGAGGACTTCGGTCCGACGCCCCTGCACGAAGCGTTTCATATCGGCGAGCCTCCATTGGAAACGACTTTGCTCGGAATTGACGTAGGGCTGAAGCATTCGTGAAAGGCGGTCCATCTCAGCCAACATCTCAGCTTCGTTCCAATGCTCGTCGAGAATTCGGCTGATCGTCTCACCATACCGCTTTCGCTGACTTGGGATCCGGAACAGGTAGGCAGCCACAGCGCCCTTCGTCTTGACCGCTTTAGGCTTCCCCCTGGTGTCGCGCACCATGCTCTCATTGGTGAAGAGCGAATCAGCCCCCCACGGCATGAAATGCATCTTGTCGGTGGCCGGGTTGTGATAAACGAAATAATTATTCCGATTCCCCGAGTAGCCATCCCAAAATCCCAACAGCCCTTCGACGGCCCAGAACTTGAAGAACGAATCCATGTCAACGTGGGCGGCCAGGGCTTCAAGTTTCGCTTTTGACTCGAGTTGTAGTCCGGCTGTCAGCAGAAAGTCCGAACTACCAGCGCTAATGTTCATTGCCTGAACTGCGATGAGATTGCGCCCCTCCCGAAGAAGCTTCGCGTGCTTCTCAATCGGAAACGAATCCATCGCACCGGATGCTTCATGGCTATCGGTCGCCACCGAGTTCCAACGGGGATTCCTGGGCGCGTTCACCGACAGGATTTTCACGCCATTCAGGTAGGCGACGAATCCGTCGTCGTAGCGCATCCTTAAAGCCGGCGTTCCCTCCTCCAACAAGGCTTCAAGTCCATTGAGTGTAAACGGCACTCGCAAGTAAGCGGAGGTCTGACGACCCAGCATGGTGGATTCAAAATTGAGGCCAGGGTCGATATAATCCTCGTAGCCCCGCTGGGATTCATAGCCCAATCCGTTCTTCCCTTTGATCCAACGGGAATCATCGAAATCTAAAGCGGTCCAACCCGATTGATCCCCGGCCGAACGCGGCACCCAGGCCCGGGCATCCGCATTGGCATCGACGAGGTATCGTCCCGGTCCTTGGAGAGCTTCCGTGATTGCGATAATCTTTTCACGACCAGGAGCATCGTCACCTGTTTTCAGCTCGAGGCTCTTCTCCCAGCCTGGATCGAAATCAACGGCGGTTCCCTCATAGAGCGTTCCCTGATCGCTACCAAACTCGCGCTTCAAAATCGGTTTCCTGACCGTCTCCACATGCGAGTAGACTCCCAAGTTTCGGCCATTCACGGTGACATGCGCAAAAGCACAACGGGGTGCTGGCGAGCCGACACGGTTGAACACCGAATAAGTCATGTACTGGGTCAACAAGCCACGATCTTGTTTATTGTTATTGAAAGTCAAGGACGTCAGCCCACCAAGATTGGCCCCTTCCTTGTGGTGGTTCAGCTTCACCTTGAGTGAGGGCCGCGTGTGGCTCAAGGAACCGATGAAGCCCTTCTTGCGAATCCCGACCTTGGAGAAGGTCACGCCGTCAATTGTCACATCCGCATCGACATAAGTGAAAGGGCTTTCCATCGGACCGAACTGGCGTTCCCAGATCCGCCCGCGATCCCGAGTCTGGTAACGGAGTTGATCCCAATCGCTTTCCTTCACCTTGTTGGAGACCTTGACCACCCGATTCGTAGGAAACAACCCGTCGAGTGTTAGGCTGCGGGCTCCATACGCGTTGAAGCTTAGAAGGCAAGACAAGGCGACAAGCCAGGAGGCTGCGATGAGGGATTTCATGCTTCATTCCTGTTGGGAAACACTCTCAAGATCAAGCATTTTTACACCCCACCACCCCGGCACGGGTGTGAATGAAAAAGTAGTCTGGCAAGATGCCGCCACACCCGCTGCCGAAGGAGGAGAGTGTTGAAACGGTAGGGCGAGCCTACTGGCGAGCCGTCGTCACAAGTGTGATCGGTTGAAGAATGCCGACCGCTGCGCACCGAACGCATTTGCCTAACCTATGGAACAGGGGGTTCTATATGTGTGCGCCTTAGAACTTTCCAGGATGGTGTCCATCTTCGTGCCGACGGCTCGCCAGTAGGCTCGCCCTACCATGCGAACTAGCACTCAGAACGACTCCCTTAGATCCGATGCACTCTTTTTCAATTGCCCCCACGGCCCCCACTCCGAGAACGAATAAGCCTTTACGGCGGGCCTTCGTTCTCGCAGCCTCGACGACAGGTCGGAAGTTAGAAGTTAGAAGTTAGAAGTTTGAAATTAGAAATTAGAAATTTGAATGAAAGAGGTGGGCAAACTCTCTAGTCAGGAGGAACGTGGTTGGGTGTGTGAGGCGATGAATAAAATCGCTGCCGATTTTAATCGGTCTTCGGATACGCACCTGCTCAAGATTTCCCTGCCCTGTTTCGCTCCTCATACTCTTTATCTAAAGGATGAGTCCACGCATCCAACCGGCAGTTTGAAGCATCGCCTGGCTCGCTCTCTGTTTCTTTACGGTCTGGCGAACGGGAGAATCCTGAAGGACACGCCGATCGTCGAAGCCTCCTCGGGAAGCACGGCCATTTCGGAGGCCTACTTTGCTCGTCTGCTTGGCCTGAGATTCATCGCTGTCATCCCCCATTCAACAGCACAGGAAAAAGTTGATAAAATCGAGTTCTACGGTGGGGAGTGTCATCGGGTAGAGCCAGACGACCTTTATGATTCAGCCCAACAACTCGCCAACGAGTTGAACGGACATTACATGGACCAATTCACCTACGCTGAGCGAGCGACCGATTGGCGGGGCAACAACAACATCGCAGAAAGTCTGTTTCAGCAGATGAGCAAAGAAGAGAATCCCATTCCGGATTGGGTCGTGGTCAGTGCGGGAACCGGAGGAACATCGGCCACGCTCGGGCGGTATATTCGCTACCGACCTGAGCTTTATGAAAAGACCCAGCTTTGCGTGGTCGATCCTGAGAATTCGGTTTTCCTCGATTACTATCGAACAGGAGATTCCAGCCTGCGGGCCGCTCGACCATCCCGTATCGAGGGAATCGGACGACCACGGGTGGAGCCTTCGTTTCTTCCTTCAGTCGTTGACCGAATGATGCGGATTCCCGACGCCGCCTCCATTGCCACGATCTGGTGGCTCGAGTCGATTCTGGATCGAAAATGTGGAGGATCGACCGGGACGAATGTCTACGGCGCTCTTCAGTTACTCAATGAGCACCGACAGCAATCGCGCTCCATGAGCGTCGTCAGCATCCTTTGCGATCCAGGGGAGAGATACCTTGATTCTTACTACAACCGCGATTGGCTGAAGGCGCAGTCCATTGACATCGAGCCGTATCTTCGCCAGATCGCCGACTTCGAAAGAACGGGCACGCTGAGCGACCTTGGCGCCTGACTCGGAAGGGGCAAGTTCCATCCCGGCTCTCCCTTTGGGCACTCGGCCTCGGCGAACCTACTAAATGATCCGCGGCTCCGCGATCAGGCGAAGCGGTTGTCTACTCAAGTTCCTTATCGGCATTCTGGCGGCTCTTCCGGATCGCTTCCAACTCGGCTGCACTGGCAATCCCATCGCCGTCTGCGTCAAAGGCCAACAGTCGCTGACTTTTCTCCAAATAGGCCGGCCCTCGCCTTCTCCCTCGACGCTTCTCTTTGGGATCCTCCGCGGCTCGTCCGGCGAAGTAGCCGTAAACACCCTGAAACTCGCCCTTCTTCATCGCCGCTCGGACGGCCTCCTTTTCGGTCTTCTCGAGCTTACCACTCTTATCGGCGTCAAATCGTTTCACAATCACGGCGACTTCCTTTTCGATTGCAGGCCCCCATTCCTCTCCATCCATTTCACCGTTCTTATTGGTGTCATGCTTCTTGAGGAATTCAGCCGGCAGACCACGGCCGCCTCCATCCTTTTTTGCCGCTCGTTCCGCAGTTGCTTGACGCATTGCCTCCCTCTCCTCCGGCCCCAGGCGGCCATCGCCGTCGCGATCAAATTTTTCAATCAATGCCTTCTGAATCTCAAAAAAGCGCTCGCCTGGCCCAGAGGCGGCACCAAGGTTTCCAAGGCTCATGAGCACGCCACAAACCACTCCGATCCCCCACCCATAACGTCGATTTAGCTTCATAAAGGTCCTCTTGAAAGATGATCGCAGCAATAAAGCAGAGTCATGCCGGCCGCGATCACAGCTTGTTTTCCTGCTTGAGACCCGCTATTGACTACCATTTGTTACAAAAATGCAACAATTAGCCGCTTTCGTAAGCTTGAACCGCGGAACACGACGGGCGGCAGGGGGGCTCAGTCCAACTCCAAATCCCGAAATGAGCAGTATTCGAACATTCAAAGAACTTGTCACTTGCGAAGTGCCGTGGGAATAATCCTGCCCACCGAGCATCAAAGAATCCTCGAGATTGCTCTCCCAGAACACATGCCATCCATGAGCCACCCCGCATCACCAGGCACTGAAACTTCAGTCAAAGAACGCTACGCAGCCGCTGCTAAAGTGCGCGAGGCAGCACTCTGCTGTCCGGTCGACTACAATCAAGAGTTCCTCAAAGTCATCCCTGAGGAAGTCATCAAGAAAGACTACGGTTGTGGTGATCCCTCGCAGTTCCTGAATCCCGGTGAGACCGTTCTGGATCTGGGAAGCGGTACGGGAAAGATCTGCTTCATCGCCTCTCAAGTCGTGGGCCCGTCCGGGAAGGTAATTGGAGTGGACATGACGGACGACATGCTCGAAGTCGCTCAACGCAACGCACCGATTATCGGGGAGCGAATTGGTTATTCTAACGTCGAGTTCAAGAAAGGCCGCATCCAAGATCTCGCCCTGGATCTCGAGGCTCTCGATCTCGCTCTCAAAGAGAAGCCCATCGACAGCAGTAACGCCTTCCTTGCAGCACAAGAACTGGCTGAGTCGCTACGGATCAAAAAGCCGCTTATTGAGGACAATTCAATCGACGTCGTCGTTTCCAATTGCGTGTTGAATCTCGTCGAATCCAGCGCCAAGAAACAACTCTTTCAAGAGATCTTTCGAGTCATTCGCCCCAATGGAAGAGCCGTTATTTCAGATATCGTTTCGGACGAACCCGTCCCCCAACGATTGCAAGCGGATCCGGAACTTTGGAGCGGTTGTATCAGCGGGGCGCTCACGGAAACTGCCTTTCTGGAGGCCTTTGAGGAGGCGGGTTTTTACGGAGTGGAACTCGTAAAGCGAGATTCTGAACCATGGCAAACCGTTGAGGGTATCGAGTTCTTCTCGGTCACCGTCCAGGCCTACAAACCTGAGAACACGCCAGCCCTTGAGAAAAATCAAGCAGCCGTCTACCACGGTCCCTTTAAGCGCGTGCTCGAAGACGAAGGCCAATGGTTCGAGCGCGGTCAGCGGCACGCCATCAGCGAGCGAACCTTCAAGAGACTCAAGAAGCCCCCTTTCAACCAGTTTTTCGAACTGATTTCTCCCAAGAAAGCAGTTGAGAATCCCGTCGCCTTCAAAGGACAACCCGGTCAGGTGCGCCCGCCTCACGAGACAAAAGGACGCGACTTCAGGCTGACAACAAGCGCAAGTAGCTGTTGCGACCCCGGCACAGAATGTTGCTAAGCCGATTTTGAGATCGGTCTCGGTAGATTTTCGAGCACGCATCAAGCTTGACGTTGGGTCGGAAATGCTCACACTACGCCGCTCAATCGGTGCGTTCTGCTCCGAATGACCTCCCAGTATGGATCAAATCAGAAATATCGCTATCATCGCCCACGTCGACCATGGGAAGACGACTCTCGTTGACTGCCTCCTTACACAGTCCGGTCTCTTTCGAGAGAACCAAGAAGTTGCCGAGCGGATGATGGATTCAATGGATCTCGAACGTGAGAAAGGCATCACAATCCGATCCAAGAACGCCACTTTTCACTACAAAGATTTTCAGATCAACATCGTCGACACACCAGGGCACGCTGATTTCGGTGGTGAGGTCGAACGCATCATGAACATGATCGATGGCGTGCTACTCGTTGTTGACTCTGTTGAGGGCCCGCAAGCACAGACCCGCTTTGTGCTGCGCAAAGCCTTGGAAAGCGGTGCCAAGCCCATCGTGGTGGTCAATAAGATCGATCGCGAGAACGCGGCCCCACACAAGGTTCTGGATCAGGTATTTGATCTCTTCCTCAGCCTCAATGCGACCGATGAGCAGCTCGACTTTCCTGTGGTCTATGCGAGCGCCAAGGACGGAATTTCCAAGAACGAGCTTGAAGAGGAAGGCACCAATATGGAGCCCCTGTGTGACGCCATCATCAAGCACACCCCTGCGCCCCGAGTCGAGTCCGGCGACGACTTTAAGATTCTCATCGCCAACTTGGACTATTCCGATTACCTCGGACGCATCGCCCTCGGAAAGGTCGTCGCTGGCCACGTCAAAGTGGGCGACCAAGTCACCTGCATACACGGTGACGGCGAGCGCGAGAAAGGGAAGATTTCAGCCGTCTTCAAGTTCGATGGCATGAACCGCGTAAAGGCGGAGGAAGCGAGCGCTGGAGACATTATTGGGCTTGCTGGCATGGAGACCGTTTCGATTGGAGAAACAATCTGCGGAAACGAAGAAGGAGTGGCTCTTCCTTTCGTTCCTATCGATCCCCCGACGATCCGAATGCAATTTGCCGTCAACGATGGCCCATTTGCCGGTAAAGACGGCAACCTACTGACCGCTCGACATATTCGCGAGCGATTGATGAAGGAGATTCGAACCAACATTTCCCTCCGAGTGTCTCCCACCGATGCTCCAAACATCTTCGACGTGGAGGCACGAGGTGAAATGCAAATCGCGGTTCTCGTCGAACAGATGCGACGTGAGGGATACGAAGTCCTCATCTCGCGTCCTGAAGTGATTTTCAAAGAGGGTGAGGATGGCAAACTGCTGGAACCGATCGAGAAACTCTTCCTCGAAATCCCACAAACTTCGATGGGAGCAGTGCTCGAGAATCTCTCGAATCGGAAAGCCGATATCACCTCAATGGATCACAACGGAGATATCATTGTGATCGAGGCCATTATCCCTACCCGGGGCCTGATCGGATTCGAATCCGAGATGATCAACCAAACCCGAGGTATGGGAATCATAAGCCATTCCTTTCACGAATACGGTCCCAGCAGAGGGGAGCTGAACACTCATCCTCAGGGCTCGCTCGTGAGTGTGGAATCCGGTGAGGCTACCGCCTACGCTCTCGACACGATCCAACAGCGAGGCAAGTGTTTCATCGGCCCTGGCGACGATATTTATGCAGGAATGGTCGTCGGTAAGAACGCTCGCGAGAAAGATCTTCCCGTAAACCCCTGTCGCGTTAAGAAGCTCACGAACATGCGATCTTCAGGCGATGGAAAAGGCATTCTCCTCGAACCACCCGTGATCTTAAACTTGGAGCGAGCGATCGAGACCATCACGGATGACGAGTATGTCGAAGCCACACCAAACAATCTGCGGCTTCGAAAGAAGATTCTTGATGAACACGAGCGGCGCCGAGCTGAGAAACGTTTGAAGACAAGCAATCAGCTTGCCACTGCCTAAGGTTACGCCCCCAAAGCACTTTAAAAAGAAAGAGCAGCCAGTTTCCTGGCTGCTCTTTCTTTTTAAAGTTGTTTCCCGATCACCTAAGGAACCGCTTGCTTACAGACAGGACAACAGACAGCGCCATCAATTTCCACGAGGCTTCCCGTATAAAGCTCGCCGCATTCCGGTAGCGGACACTTACTCGCACTGACACTGCGATTCTTTTCGCATTCCGGACAGGGAACGGTCTTTTCCGGATTGGCCGTATTCCAGTCAGCGACGGCGTCACGACTCATATTGAACTGGTGTTTGCACTCGAGACAAACCCAATAGGTTCCATTGGGAAAATCCTGAGACTGCGCCTGCTTCTCTGAACTCCCTTTAAAGACAAAGATGGCTGCAATGATCACAACCACCGCCAGAATTCCTTTGACCGTGTCGTTCATGAACCTTAATGAGGCAAGTTATCGTTGTTCCAACGCTTGCGCATGTTGGGATCTTTGGATACGAGATCCATCTGTCGATCATTCTCAACGTGACCATCCATCAACAGGATATTCGATCCAAGACTGTGACGTCGACTCGGCCATTCCTTGGCTGGTGTTTGAAAGGTTCCCGGATCCGCCGGATCCACGGCCGTGTCCCACACACAATCGGATTGAGAATCAGCAACGCCAATCATGTCCGAGGGCGCGACGACAGAGGATGTTTTGATGTAATCAGCTTGAGTCTTGATATCCCCTCCCAAGCCCAAAGTGACCGCTGTTTCACTACGAGTGAACTCCGCGACACCCCAGTCATTGTAGCCGTAGGTAAAACAAGAACTAGCCGCTCGCAAGTTCCAAGGAAACTCTCGTCCGGCAACCGTGTTGGTGTTATTCCACCAGAATTTCGGCTTCTCAGAGGGGCAGTTGAAGGATTTGAATCCCGCGCCCATCACGGTCAGGAGCCGCCCAGGCCAGACGATCGCATCGCTGTGCAAACTATTGGCGCCCCCCCCAGGCTGCCTCCAGTGCCCCGGATAGTAGTCCTCGTTGTCATCAACATAGAGGAAAAATCCAAGCCCGATCTGCTTCATGTTGTTCAAGCAGGCCGCCTGCTTCCCTTTTGATTTTGCTTGGGAAAGTGCCGGTAACAGCATCCCAGCGAGGATGGCAATAATGGCAATCACGACCAAGAGCTCAATCAGCGTGAACGCTAACTGCCGACGGGTAGAAAAGGAAGGGCTCATAGCAAATTCGTTATTTATTAGAGTGAACTACTAATTCTAACGACTGGGTTCGCCTGGGAAGCTAGCCGACTTCTATCCAGTAAACAAGGAACTTATTCTCTGCTGCAAGCCCCCCGGGGGGGGGAAGTCAGAAATGAGAAATGAGAAATGAGAAATGAGAACCGGGAGGGCGCGGTGTCTCTCTAAATATTCTTCGCTCTGAGGTGGAGATTGGTTTAAATGTGCGCCTCAGCGAATAGGAAGAGGATGAACAAACGACGATTAGGTAAGAGTGGCTTGGTAGTTTCGGAGATTTGCATGGGCACCATGACCTTTGGAGCTCAATGCGACGAGAAGGCTTCGTTCGAGATCCTAGATAAGGCTTATGACAATGGCATCGATTTCTATGACGCAGCTGAGATGTATCCCGTTCCGCCGAAGGCCGAAACCTACGGCGTTACCGAGGAAATCCTGGGCCGCTGGATGAAGACTAAACCTCGAGAGACACTCATCATCGCTTCGAAGATCACCGGGGCTGGCCACGGGTGGTTTGTCCCGCCCGTCCGATCCGGAATGACCACACTCGACCGGCACCAGATTGTGCGCGCCGTCGAAGGGAGCCTCAAACGGCTACAAACAGACTACATAGATCTCTACCAGACCCACTGGCCAGATCATGGCATGCGGCACGAAGACACCCTAAAAGCCCTTACCGAACTCGTGGACGCCGGGAAAATCCGAGTCATCGGCGCGAGCAACGAAACCTGCTGGGGACTCATGAAGAACCTTTGGACCTCCGACCTTCACGGGTTGGCTCGCTTTGATACGATCCAAAACAACTTCAGCCTGATCAACCGCCGTTGCGAGAGCGAACTCGCCCAAGTGTGCCGTCAAGAGGACGTGAGCCTCCTCCCCTATTCTCCCCTCGGAGGCGGCGTCTTGACCGGGAAATACAACGAGAGCCTCCCTCCCGGAGCGCGATTCACCGACTACCTGGAAACGGGTAATGATCGTCAAAAGAAAATGGCGACTCGATTCGTGAATGATCGCACCCTTGAAACGACCCGTCGCTGCGCGGAGATCGCGCAAGATCTTGGGGTTTCAGTCGCGACCCTCGCGACCGCGTGGAGCAAGCAACACGACTTCGTGGCATCCACAATCGTGGGCGCTTCCCACATTGATCACATGGACCACTTTATCAAAGCAGCGTCTTTGGAGCTTGATGATGAAACAATCGCCAGAATCGACCAAATCGATGTCGAGATCCCGAACCCAATGACAGAGGATGGGTTGCGCCGTCTCTGATCAAGGTTTCTTGGCTCTGATTTTTTGATAGTCGATCCGGCCGCCCCGTTCCGGATAGACATCGAGTGCCGCCTGCAGCTTTAGGCGAGCGGCACGGGCGTCCTTACCCGCTTTGCCCTCATCGATCGGATTCCGCTCCAAAACATCTAAGACCGTATTGAACAACTCACCCGAGTCATACAGTTTGAAGTTCTTATCTCGAGCATACCGCACCTCAAAATGTTGGTATTTGTCATCAAATCTGGCGGCATAGGGTCGAGGAAAATAGTAACCAAAAACCCATTCCCGCTTGCGCCCCTGACTTCCCAAACACTGCGGCCAATAACTCCATCCATCGCCTTGACGAATAGGCCGTGCCGGCAACCCCGCCGCTTCGACGATGGTAGGGAAGAAATCAGAAAAACAGATCAAGTCATCGTTCGTTTGTCCTGCTGGAATGGTATTGGGCCAGTTAAGGATCAAGGGAACATGGGTTCCGTAATCATGTGTAAACCCCTTGCCCCCTCGCACGGTTTTTCCGTCGAGCTCGGAGCGCAAACGGTCATGGGTTCCGTTGTCACCGGTGAAAACGACGAGCGTCTTTTCTCTCAAACCAAGCACATCTAGAGCATCGACAAGCCGACCAACGCACTTGTCCATGTAGGCCACCATGTCCACGAAATTCTTCTTCTCATCCTTTTCATTGGGATCCTCGCTGTCAGGCGTTGGCGGGAAGGGACTGTGTACGAGATTCATTGGGTAGTAAGCCAAGAAAGGTCGATCTCGATTCTGCTCCATGAAACGAACAAGAAAAGACGTCATGACGTCTGGGCCATAAGTCCCTTCCGGTAGTTCGAGAATTGAACCGTTCTGCTCGTACGATGGGTTCCAGTATCGAGCCCGCTCTGTCTTCGGCGTATTCCAGAGACAATAGGTATCAAAGCCGGCCTCTGTTGGCGTGATACCGCCCTGCTTCGTCAGCAATTGCCACTTGCCCGCAATCCCTGTGGTATAGCCGTGCTCCTTGAAATAGTTCGCAAACGTCGCCTCGCCTCGCGGGTAAACTCCGAAATCTTCGTAGTTGTAAACGTTGGACTTCCCGGACAAGAGATTGACCCGACTTGGCGTGCAGAGTGGCGTGGAGTGACAATGCCGAAACAGAACCCCTTCCCTTGCGAGCGCATCCAACCGAGGCGTTCGATATTCCTTGCTCCCGTAAGCCCCGAAACACTCGAAGCCCACATCATCTGCCATGATCAGCAGAACGTTCTTGGCACCGCCCTCGTCGCTCCCTGCGAAGGTCGAGACGGCAGCCCCAACTGAGATCAAGCAGCAAAAAATCGCACGCGCGAGAAAGTGCAGAACATCGAAACGGATCATCCCCAATTTATATCCCGCCACCCCTAATCAGAACAAGTCCGGGTTATCCACTCACCAGAGCAGAAACGAGCAACCCCAATCAGAAGCGTACTTCCCACCTCCCGCACACCCGGACCTTCTCACTTCTACCTTCTCATTTCACACTTCGCAGCTCTCACTGCCCTTTGCCAACCAGGTCGACAAAATTCTTCAGCATCCGCAAGCCTACAGCTTGGCTCTTCTCCGGGTGAAACTGAGTCGCGTAGACATTGTCTCGCCAAACTGCTGATGCAAACCTCACGCCATAGTGAGTATGCGAAATCACCACGCTCTCGTCGCTCGGTTTCGGATGGTAACTGTGAACAAAGTAAACGTGACTCCCCTCGTCAACTCCCTTGAAGAGCGGGCAATCCGTTCGGATATCCTCAATCTGATTCCAACCAATCTGCGGCACCTTCAAATCTGGCTGCGAGGGAAAGCGCACGACCTTTCCCGAGAAAACCTCCAACCCAGTCGCACAACTATTGAACTCCTCGCTTTTCTCGAAGAGAGCCTGATAGCCAACACAAATCCCGAGAAACAGCTTACCAGAATCAATATGGCCCTTGATCGCAGCCCACAACTCCTGCCGCTGCAATGCGGAGACGCAATCATCGAATGCCCCCACGCCCGGAAGCACCATGGCCTGGCACTCGTCGGTGAGCTCGGCCGGGTCGCGAACCATCGTTACCTCGGCTCCCACCGCAAGGAGAGCCTTGTGGACACTCCGAATATTTCCCGATCCGTAATCTACTAATGCGATCACCCGGAGAACTTAGTCCTTCCCACTCGCTGGGGAAAAGATGAAATCATAAAAATCTAAGGTCGAAGATCCCGTATCACCAAGGTCTTGATCCTCGCATCGCCTCGAGCTGATTCTCCATCGTGTCATTCAAGCTAGGCAAGAAATCCAATCCTGCGCGCTTCTCAACCTCATCGATACTGACTAAATACCGGTTCAGAGAACCCGTGGATGACGCGCTTTGTGGAACAATAAACGCCTGAGCTCGTACCTTCCCTTCCGTTTCGTCGATCATGATTTTGAAGCAAGCCTCTGGGACAGGCACACCCTTTCCGATCTTCTTAGGACTCTGACCGTAGATGGGGCCCGTCAGCACCCAAATTTCGCCAAATCGCCCCGAGTAGTTCACCGCGGCGCGTTCCTCCAAGAAACGCCACAGTCCAGCATTCATTTCGTGTTTTTGCGGAATGATGTTCGACATCAAGAACGTGCTCTCTTGAGCCTCCCGTCCGTAACATCGGGCAATCCCGAAGTTTGGTGCCAGATGCCCCCGGTCGTAGCCGCTTCCGGTATATTCGTCCGACCTCACCTTGGCGAGGGTGCGAGCGTCTACATCGAATCCATCGGGGCGTTCTCCACTCCCTTTCGTCCCCTCTAGATCAAACAAGCGGTATCCAACCCATAGTGGAGACCGAAGCGTTTCAGAATAGCCGCACACGTAGCCCTCATTTTCCAAGACACGCACTCGGCCGGTATCTCCGATCGCTTGCGGCAATCCGCCAAACAAAGGCCCATCTTTAGAGTCAAAATCGGAGGCAACAAAATCCGAGCCGTAGTAGTATTGGTAGAGATCAAAGGCGAGCTCCGTGAGCTCGATATTCTTCTCCTGCTCAAGATAGTTAGCGACTAAGCGCTCGATCTCCGCTTGGCGGGATGGCGGTTGTTGAAAATACCAAAGCACTCCCACCCCGAGGATCGCTACGTTGATCACGCCAACGAAGCGTCGTCCCCATCGTGTTCCCAACAACAACCCGACTATCCCTCTCTGCCCCTTGCGGCCGCGCCCGCGTTTTCGTCTCGCCATGCCCCCAATCTACTCGCCCGCTCAGAGCCTGCAAGCCCGACGAGCTGAGATCGTCAAAAGGTTGCGATTGGGTTTAAGGGAGACCCGGTTCCCCCCTTCACCGGGATAGGCGAAGTGGTGAGCATAAATTCCCAACGTTTCAATTCGGCCGCTTTTTTGGAGACCGCTTCAAAATCACAATTATCCAGAATATGAACGCCCAGCGCGTGAAGCGCGAACAGGTGAATGGGCTGCGTCACTCCAGGCACTTGCGATGGCATCACATCGCTCGCCCCATCACTACCTAGTATCGCAATGTCTCGTTCCTTGAGCCAGGGTCCACAGGATCCATGGAGGCCCGGCATCCCAGCAGAGACGGGCCACGCCCCCTTCTCGGCTCGGCGTGTCCAACGTCCGGTCCGAATCAAAAGGATGTCACCACTCGACACACGGAATCCGGCCTGCTTTTCCCAGGCTTCCAAATCTTCAGGATAGATCGCCTCTCCTGGCTCGAGATAGGGTTTCCCTTTGAGCCGCGGAATGTCCATCAAGACGCCTCTCGATAGCACACCATCCTTCAGATTCTCGATCCCCAACTTGAGAGCCCCGTCTTCTGTCACAAGATCCCGCGAGAAGCCGTTATAAACGCGATCATTGTAGAAGAAGTGACACAACGAATCCATGTGAGTGTGCGCGAAACCGTGATAGATCACGGAATAATGGTCGGCTGCATACATTCCTTTCGATCCCTTGCCATAGGCCAGCATCGTGTGTTCAAAGGGATTCGGATTGTCCGGGGCCTTGGCAATTTCTGGTGTCCGTGCCATGGACACACTGACGCCCAACCTGACGAGTTTCGCCGCTTCGATCCGCTTCGCCGGTGTAATCAGATTCAAAGCACCCAATTGATCATCAACTCCCCAACGCCCCCAATTGGAAATCTCTCGGAGGACTCGATTAAAATCCGCTTCGGTCATCTCATGCTGGGCCGCATGCGTATTCATGATTCCCAGGCCTACAAGGGTTCCAACGAGGGCGATAAATCTCTTCATGGTTGGACCAAACTCTACGGTTTTTTCCTTTCGTCGGCCAGTCGGATCGCATCGACACCTGCCACCAAGAATCTCCGAGCCGTGGAACCAGTTCTCAAAGGTTGAGTTTTCGGATGCGGTCTTTCACTATAACCTCATGAAAACACTCCTCTTGGCTTCAATCGGGGCTCTCACAGCCCTGAGCCCCCTCTTATCCGTTCAAACTGTGGCCGCCACTGCAACGTCCATGCTCTGCCAGGGCAACTACCATTCCGAGGCCGCTGCCATTGAACAGATAAAACGCCTTCTAAAAACCCATCGTACGGGTCCAGAGTGGCTTGCGCGCCGGCAACAAGTTCAGCGACAAATTCAGGTTGGGGGTAATCTCAATCCACTCCCGACGCGAACGCCGCTTAATCCCATCATCCATTCAAAGCGACGTTACGATGGATACACAGTCGAATCCGCAAGCTTCGAAGCACGTCCCGGATTTTTTGTGTATGGCAATCTCTATCGTCCATCAAAAAACAAAGGCAAACATCCGGGGATCCTTTGCCCCCACGGACATGCATCGGGACCAGCCGGAGGTCGCTATCGAGCGGATCAACAACACCGCTGCGCCACACTCGCCCGGATGGGAGCTATCGTGTTTTCTTATGACATGATCGGCTATGGAGACTCGCGCCACCTCGGCTGGGAACACAGTCACCCGCAAGCCCTCACGCTACAAACCTGGAGTAGCATTCGGGCCGTCGACTTTCTACAAGCCCTGGAGGATGTCGACGAAGATCGTATCGGAGTTACAGGCTGCTCCGGCGGGGGCACCCAAACGTTCCTCCTCACAGCACTCGACGATCGAGTCAAAGTCGCCGTCCCGGTCGTTATGGTGTCCGCTCATTTCTTTGGCGGATGCAACTGTGAGAGCGGCCTCCCCATCCATCGGGCCCACAACTACGAGACCAACAACGCCGAGATCGCCGCCCTCGCAGCTCCCCGTCCCATGCTCCTCGTTTCAGTAGGCGGAGACTGGACAAAGAACACACCCAAGGTGGAATACCCATTCATTCGAAACATCTACTCCCGCTACAATGCGATGGGTCAGCTCGAAAACGTCCATCTCCCGAATGAAGACCACGGGTATCAGTTTCCCAAGCGACAAGCGATGTATCCCTTCATGGTAAAACACCTCGACCTCGATTCAACGGGCGTAAAGGATCCTGACACAGGTGTGTTTGATGAGAGCGCAACCGTCATCGAAAAACCGGAGCAGATGCGCGTTTTTAATTCTTTGCAAGAGATGCCGGGGCACGCACTCGAGCCCAAATCTTTGGTCACGATGTACCCGTGAAGGAACTCAGATCTCCCGATCTAGCTTTGGCTGGCATGAAGAACATCGCCCCAATTCAGATGGGCGCTTGCATGAAAGCTGAAGGGGCCTTTCAGCACTCCAGAGAACAGGCTCGTTGGTAATCATCATTGGTTACCGAACGTCAAGACCTCACTGCCCCCTTTTGCCAGGCAATCTATGAAAAAATCATCCTTGTTCATCTTCGTCACGATAGCCCACTTTGGCTTCGGTTTCCCCCATCTGAGGGCGGCAGAAACGCCATCTAAATACACCGAAGCTTATCCGGAGGCGGCTTCAAAAAAAGGGCTTCAGGTCGAGATCGTCGATGATGCTCTTGAACTGGGGGTTCGTCATGCAGCTTTGAATCTCGACCTCTGTCGCGTCATCGCCCCTGATCGCCCCCATTCAAAGGACTCCTGGCAATCAGGCGATCGTAGATTCACCTTCAACTCAAGCTACGTCGAGCGTCTCGACCGCTCGATCAAGCCGCTCTCCGACGCCGGTGTGTTGGTCAATTTGATCTTGCTCGCCTATCAATCAGGCAGCCCCGCCATCAACAAGATCCTTCTGCACCCCAAATACGATTCCAAGGCCCCCAACCGACTTGGGGCCTTCAACACCGCAACTCCTGAGGGAAGAGCTTGGTTGGATGCCACCCTCTCCTTCCTCGCCGAGCGTTGGTCACGCCCTGCTCAAGACAAAGGGAGAGTCGTCGGGTACATCGTCGGGAATGAAGTCAACTCCCACTGGTGGTGGAGCAACATGGGACGCGTCAGTCTGGAAACATTTGTTGAGGAATACCATCAGACTGTGCGCCTCTTTCACCGATCCATCCGCAGCCAATCCTCTTGGGCCCGAGTTTATCTTTCGCTCGAGCATCATTGGAGCATCGCCTATCCCCCGGCAGATGAAGGCCAAGCTTTCCCGGGAAGACCTTTCTTGGATCACTTCAATGAGTTGGCAAAGAAGAACGGCGATTTCGATTGGCACCTTGCTTACCATCCCTATCCCGAGTCCCTATTCGATCCAAAATTCTGGGAAGACACGACAGCGTTACCGGAGATCACGACACCAAGAATCACGTTTAAGAACCTCCCCGTTCTCTCTCAATACCTGGACCAGAAGCATCTGAAGTTCAACGGCAAGCGTCGACGAGTGATTCTAAGCGAACAGGGATTTCACACCCCCGACTCACCGGACGGGGAACTCATCCAAGCAGCTGCCTACTGCTATGCCTACAAGATCGTAGAGCAAGACAAAGGAATCGACGCTTTCATCCTGCATCGTCACGTGGATCACCCACACGAGGGAGGGCTTCACCTCGGCCTTCGAGACTATTTTGAAGACCGCCCTGAGAGACCGAAGAAGAAGATCTACGATTGTTTCAAATTCGCCGACACCCCCCGATGGAAGCAGACATTCGAATTTGCCCTGCCGATCGTGGGCTTAGAGGCGTGGCCTAATTCTTCGGCCTATTGAAAATAGAAACGGCTGAGGCTTCGACGACAAGAAGCCTCGCCTGTTGCAGGTCGACTGCCGAATTCCACAATCAAAAGCCGAGTCCGTCCCTAGGCAAGGATCGGCTTAATCACTTCGCCATGCACATCAGTGAGACGATAGTCCCTCCCCTGAAAACGATAAGTCAGCTTCTTATGATCGAATCCGAGCTGGTGCATGATCGTTGCCTGCAGATCATGAATATGGACGGGGTTCTCAGCAATCGAGAAGCCCAATTCATCTGTCTGACCGTAATGAATTCCGCCTTGAATTCCCCCACCGGCCATCCACATCGAATTACAATCGGGATAATGGTCTCGGCCCAGAACATTGCTCTTAGCGGTTCGGCCTTCACGAAATGGTGTCCGACCAAATTCGCCGCCCCAGACAATCAAAGTCTCTTCCAGCAGACCTCGATCCTTCAGATCCTTGATCAGCGCAGCGATCGGTTTGTCCATGGTTGCGCACTTCTTGGTTAAGCCATCCGTCAAGCCCTCCTGAGGTCCTGTACCGTGAAAATCCCATCCCCAATCAAATAACTGAACAAAGCGAACGCCCGATTCCACCAAGCGACGCGCCAGCAGACAGTTGTTGGCAAAACTTCCCGCGCCCGGCTCGGCGCCGTAGGCTTCAATCGTCTTCTTCGGCTCACGACTGATATCCATCAGTTCGGGCACAGCCGTTTGCATTCGGAAAGCCAACTCGTATTGCGCAATGCGGGTTAGAGTCTCCGGATTTCCGAGCTCCTGGGCCTGCATCTCATTGAGATCACGAATCGCGTCGAGACTCTGCCTTCGCAGGGAGCGGGACATTCCTCGTGGATCGGAAGCATAGAGCACCGGATCTCCTTTCGATCGGCACTGAACCCCTTGATAGACCGAGGGAAGGAAGCCGCTCCCATAGGAATTGCGCCCCCCATTCGGCTGCACGCCACTCGAAATGAGGACAACGAAGCCAGGCATATTCTCGTTCTCAGTTCCCAACCCATAGGTCACCCACGAACCCATGGAGGGACGGCCTGACCGGGACGATCCCGTGTAGACCAGCAATTCTGCCGGCGCATGATTGAACTGGTCTGTGTGAACGGAATTAATCACCGCCATCTCATCAGCGATTGTATGAAAATTCGGAATTGCATCCGACATCCACGTTCCGCCTGCTCCCTGTCGAGTAAAGGTACGGGGTGTTCCCAGCAATTTTGGCACGCCGGACGTAAAGGCGAAGGTGCGCCCCTTCAATACAGACTCAGGACAGTCTTGGCCATCGTACTTCACCAGTTGAGGCTTGTAGTCAAAGAGATCCAAGTGCGGCGGAGATCCCGTCATATGCAAGTAGATCACTCGCTTCGCTTTAGCGGGAAAATGCGGTGCTTTGGGAGCAACGGGATTTGATGGCAGGCTCCCCCCCACTAGCTCCTTAGAGAGCAAGGAATTAAGCGCGATGGCCCCAACCCCTGCCTCCTTCAAGAAGTGGCGTCGAGTCTTTAACTGCAGTCTCTCTAGTCGCGGATTCATCTTCGTCTATCGCTTGAGAAATATCTCGTCCAAATTCAACAGCACATTGCTCACCAAGGTCCAGGCAGCATGCACGGGCACATCTGCGCCTTTCTCAAGGTCACCTAATGGGATCGTCGCCATCTCCAGAGCCCGCTCGGGATCCGCGGTGAAAGCGTCTTTGGCATCCTCAAAAAGCTGTTCGAGTCGCTCAAGCTCAGCCATGGATGGCGGCCGAATCAAAGCGGTCCGGAAAGCCCAATCAAGCTTTGAACTCACATCCCCTGAACGACCCGCAATCCTTCGTGCCAGCCCTTGCGCTGCTTCAATGTAAACGGGATCGTTCAACGTCACCAGCGCTTGCAGCGGCGTATTCGACCGCTGCCTCCGAACAGTGCAAACTTCACGAGTCGGCGCGTCAAAGGTTGTCATGGAAGGATAGGGATTGGAACGCCGCCAGTTCGTGTACAATCCACGTCGATACTTATCCGCACCTTTGCTCGGCTCCCAATCAATCCCAGAACCAAAGGCAGCCTTCACACCCAACTGAGGTTGGAAAGGCCGCACAGGCGGCCCAAACATCTTGTTGCTCAACAAACCTCCGATCGCCAAGGCTTGATCTCGAATCATCTCAGCCGACAAACGGAATCGCGGTCCCCGGGCATAGAACTCGTTGTCGGGGTCCAACTCCAAGGCCTCGTCTGTCATGACGCTGGATTGACGATACGTCGCAGACGTCACCAACAATTTGAGCAGATGCTTGATGTCCCAACCGCTGTCCATCAATTCAACCGCCAACCAATCGAGCAACTCTGGATGTGAGGGCAACTCTCCCTGCGATCCAAACTCTTCGCTGGTGGATACAATTCCCCGTCCCAGCAGCTGCTCCCAGTGCCGGTTCGCAATCACTCGAGCTGTCAACGGATTGTCAGGGCTCACCAACCAGCGCGCCAAGGCAAGGCGATCCTTTTTCGCGCCCCGGGGTAGCGGATGGAAGGCAGCTGGCGTTCCCTCAGTGACCTTCTCTTCCTTGTTCAAGTAATTGCCTCTGACCTGAATATGAGTTTCGCGGCGCTTGTCCGCAGCCAATTCGCGGAAGATGGGAACCGTGGTCAGGGGACGGTGTTCGCGCAATTTCTTTTCCAGGGTCGCGAGACGGTCCCGTTGCGGTTTCAGTGTCGGCGAAATCGTTCGGAAATAAGCTCGAATCGCTTCACGGTGCTCGGGCGTTCGTTTCGACGCCTCAAGCTTAAGCATCTTGCGAATTCGGGCGGGAGTTCCTACCCAAGTTCCGATCTGAGAACTGTCCGTTGAGGAGAATGAGAATGAATCGATCAGATGTTTCCCATACTGTGATTCTTGCCGGATCGTCAGCTCAAGCCCCCCCTTTTTCCCTTCGAGAGGTTCCGCCAACACCAAGCTCAAAGAGTGCGACTGGTTCAGTTGCCCTCCGACCGCCCATGCCTTCTTCGGATTCAATGTCGCCTGTAAAACCGAAGCCGCCGAAAAGCCCTTCTGCTCATAGTCAGCCTCAGCGCCAGAGAGAGCCAGAAGACTTTCGCCGCCCGGTTGGATGAAGGAGCTCGGGGCTGGGATCCCAGTCGGTTGGATCTCCCAAATCAAACTTCGGTCTGCGCCCAATAGCTTCACCCGATAGCCAGAAATTCTATTTGCAATTGCCTCCCCCCCGTCTGTGCGATTCCAAATTCGAAGTTCCTCGATTGCGGTAACTCGCTGCAAATCAAGCTCCCACCAGGGATCCTTGCTCGTGGCCGTGTGGGTGGTCGAACGGGCTTCGTTGTAATCCCCGTTCGTGTTTCCATCGATACCGCGCTGGGCGACTCCGCCAGAACCCGTTGAACTCTGCTTGGCTGCTCCATCCGGGGCAATGTTCTTGCCGCCGCTGATTACTTCTACCTCAGCCAACGAAAGAATCTTTCGATTCCCTGGCAACTCGATGCGCACATACTGAGCCTCCACGCGCTCCCGTTCAGCAGGCATCCATCTGGCCTCAACCTGAGTTACCGCGAAGTTGCTTGCCTGGGCGTCGACATTGAGCCTCACCGCGCTCAGCTTCTGGCCGTCTATGGGGAAAGACACTCGGTAGACGTCCTTATCCACCGCTTCCCCTTGCGCCACAACGCCGCCGTCATCACTCAGCCGAAGCTCTCGCGTCTCTCCCTTTGCACTCAACGCTTTCAAGTCCGTCCAAGTCGGCTCCTCCAACAGTTGCGACTCCCACGCCTTCTGTTCGGCCGCGACAAGATCATTAGGACGTTGAATTTGCGTCTTGAGCTGAGAGACCTCAAGTTTCCAAGCCGCTTCCTGCTTTCGCTGGGCCTCGGAATAAAGCGATAGCAAAGGCGCTTCATTCCGCTTGTCGCTATCTTCTGTATTGTTGAAAAAGGCGAAGAACTCAAAATACTCTTTCTGAGTGATGGGATCGTATTTGTGAGTATGGCACTGCGCACAGGCCATGGTGGTCCCCATCCAGACTTGCATGGTCGTATTCACCCGATCAACGATCGCTTCATTCCGGAACTGCTCATCATTCGTTCCCCCCTCACTATTTGTCATGGTGTTCCGATGAAAGGCCGTGGCGATAAGCTGATCTTCCGTCGGTTCGGGCAAGAGATCCCCGGCTAACTGCTCCACGGTAAACTGGTCGAAAGGCAGGTTGTCATTGAGAGCGCGAATCACGTAGTCCCGGTAGGCCCAGATCGTTCGGGGCGGATCGTCCGCATAACCAGCGGAGTCAGCGTAACGGGCCAGATCCAACCATACGCGGGCCCAACGTTCTCCGAAGGACTCGTGATGCAGCAGTCCGTCGATGTAGCGTTCGTAGGCGAGATCGCTTCCGTCTGCCAAGAACGCCTCGACATCCTCGAGTTGCGGAGGCAAGCCCGTCAAATCAATCGCGGCCCGGCGAGCCAGAGCCCAACGATCCGCCTCCTTCGAAGGCGACCAGCCTTTGGATTCGAGTTGAGCGAGCACGAAGTAGTCGATCGGATTGCGAACCCATTCTCGGTTCTCGACTTCAGGCAATACGGGCCGACTTGGCGGCACATAGGACCAATGTTCAGCGTAATCGGCCCCTTCAGCAATCCACTGACGGACTAAGTCCACCTCTGCCGAGGACAAGCCGGGTCCCACCTCTGGGGGAGGCATCCGATCATCCTCGTCCTCCGTGATCAATCGATGCAACAACTCGCTCTCTTCTGGCTTGCCTGGCACAATAGCGAAATAGCCACCCAAATCGGCTCGCGAACCCGCTTGCGTGTCCAAGCGAAGCCCCGCCTTCCGTTCTTCCTCATCCGGACCATGACAAATCAAACACTGATTTGAAATGAGCGGACGGATATCTCGATTGAAGTCGATTTCCCCCGCAGAAGAAGACACCCCAGCACCAAGGAAACAGACGAGAATCGCCTTCGCTGCCCCAAAAATCTTCATTCCGCAAATATAGGAGTTTGCCTTACGCCAGGCGACGGAAAAATTGGAAAAGCGCCCCACCTAGGCCCTTAAGATCGAAGGCCTATCCATACCTTTCCCTTTTTTCAAAATTCCTTGTATCCCAAATACCCGCCGAGCAGTCACTTAATGTAAGCCTAAAATCCTGCTCCAAACAGCAACTCATTCTAGGCAAACACGACGCGAAAACTGCCCAAAATGCGCCATCAAGCAGATTCAGGCTTAATTCGAAATCGAAAAGGAGACACCCATGCATCATCCCGTTAACGTATTCTTCTATGGTTCCTACATGAACTTTGATGTCTTGGCAGAAGCCGGGATCAGAGAACGCTCTTTCCGTCTCGCGCATCTTTCCGGTTACCGTCTTCGAATCTCTCCCTTTGCAAACTTGGTGTCAGACAACAGTGCAGACACCTACGGCATTCTGACCCAACTCACCCACAAAGAACTCGATCGTCTTTACGTCGACCATGCCCAGGGCAAGCTCGGCGCCATCTATCTCCCAAAAGCCGTCATGGTTCAGACTGATGATCGCGAACCCACTCCGGCCCTTTGCTACGTCTCCTACTGCCTCCAAGCTGAGGAACCCTGCCCGGATTATCTCGAGCGGATTCTCGAGGCGGCGAGGAAGTATCAGTTCCCGCCGCAATACATCAATTACATCGACTCGATGAGTGCGGCTCAAGCCGTCGCTTAACATCGGGTCAGTTGATCGTTCCGGTTAAGCATCAAACAATCCGCAGATATCGCAGCAATGAGGTCCGTCCTCGCTGACGGACACACTCCGTCCGCAGTGCACTTACTCTCTCCTCCTCTCCGTTGACGAGTCCTTGAAGCACCGGCGAGCGATCCTGACTCGACTTTCAGAGAAAACGCGTTAGGAAAGGTGCATCCCATGACGACTTTCCCTCGCCCCAGTAGCGATTTCTTTCCAAAAGGAACTGAGAATCGATCCACGATAGGCCTCTTTGCGCTTTTCTTTCTGTCCGTCATCGGGGCCATTTCACAAGAGCCCGCCACGCTAAGGCCGCTACCGAACATCATCCTGATGCTGGCCGATGATATGGGAATGGGAGACACAAGCGCTTATCAAGATCTCACAGGCAATCCAGATGAAGTTCAGGTCCATACCCCAAATATGGAGCGCTTGGCTCGACTGGGTGTGCGTTTCGCGGACGCCCATTCCCCCGGATCGAGGTGCACGCCCACCCGATACAGCCTACTCACGGGCCGCTACCCTTGGCGCAGCAGACTCAAGTGGTGGGTTCTGTTTGGGGCACAGGGCGATCCTCTCATCGAGCCCGAACGTCCTACAATCGCCACACTCTTGAAAAACTCGGGCTACCGCACTGGCATGGTCGGAAAATGGCATGTCGGCCTGCGTTACCGAAAAGAGGACGGTTCACCTGCTGCAGCTTGGGAAGACGCTAGCCTGCAACATCCCCTTCATACTTCCCCTCTCGACCACGGATTTGACTACGCCCGCTTTACCTCTCGCTCCCACGGAACCTCGGGTCCTAGCGGAGTCGCAAAGAATCCCGCAAGAGCCAATGGCCCAAATCAACAGGTCGGTCCTGGGCATATTCATGGTCGACATCTCGTGAGTGCTTCCGGAAGGGGACGAGAACTCATCACAACTGGCCCTAACGCCTATCGGCTAAACGAACTGGGAAGCCGCCACTCGAATCATGCAATCGAATTCCTGAGTCAACATCAGCAGGGAGGATCTTTCGCAAACCAACCTTTTTTTCTCTACTACCCATCGAACTCCAATCACGCCCCGTACACACCAGACAAACGCATCGGAAACGCGCAAGTGAAAGAAGCAGCACGCACTAAATCCGGCAACACGATGAACGCGCGCTACGATTACATCTATGAGAACGATGTGGCTCTGGGAAGACTTATGGATTGGTTAGAGAATACTCCCGATCCCCGATGGCGGGGCCACACACTTTTAGAGAACACCCTCGTCATCTTCTCCAGCGATAACGGAGCCGAGAAGAATGAAAACATAGCGACTGGCCCCTTTCGCAGCAACAAAGGCAGTTGCTACGAAGGAGGGCATCGCGTTCCTTTAATTGCAGCTTGGCCAGCAGCTGGACTTCGAGCCGGGAACACTCAGTCAGAGATGCCCATTCGCTTCACTCCTATTGGCCTTCAAGACTTATACGCCACGTTCGCAGAGATCGTCGGCAAACCCCTCCCAAATCTAAGCGAGGGCGAACGAGGTGCTGAGGACAGTGTGAGCTTTCTTCACGCACTCAAGGAAACTGCAAGCACTCGACAGCTCCCGCTCTTCTTCGGAGACCACAAGGAATCAACAAACGATCCAGCGGTCCTTGCCATGCGAGTCGACAATCCCATTGTCAACAAGCAGCCCATCCCTGGGCAGTGGAAGGTGTTCTTCAAAGCATCGTTGACTCGATTTGGCAACGGAGCACCGTTCGAGCTCTACAATCTGACGACCGACCCCACAGAGTCGAACAACTTAATCGCCGCTACGAAACACAAGGGCCTGGTTCAACATCTCACCCATCTCGCCCACCGACACCGCAATTCAGCCGGACATCGCTACGTTCCCTTCACGGAGCCGGGGCAACTACTCTTTGACCTATCCTCAGATTCCTTGGGCCTGAAGTCACTCAAAGCACAATTGGCAGCCACGCCCACCACGAAAATCCAATTATCCGTCGGCGACCTGAAGATGACCATCACATCCATCAGCACAGACACGTCTCTCCCAGCAAAAGGCCTCGAGCTCACAAACAATGGATTCGGAATAAGCCAAGGTTCGGCCAAACGAATCGAAGCGCCTTACGGCCTCAGACTGTCCTTCAACCATGCGATCCTACTGGAATCGATCGGTTTGCTCAGCGAAGGGGGATCCTGCGGCGGCACCGTTCAAGTTGGAACAAAACCACCCCTACCCGCCTACTGCATCGATGCTGACAACGATTCAAAAACACAGCATGGGAATATGAGCGATCTGGGCATCTTGAGACCTGGAGATTCGGTGACCATACTCCCCGAGCCGCACCTCGATGTAGAATCGCCTGGCAGCTGGACGCTTCGCAGTGTTTCCGCGAGGTCGCTGCGTCACAAGTAGCAAGTCCGAGTCACCCGGCTTCAAAGGTTAAGATTGAAATAACAACCTATTGAACCCATCTTTCCTGCCCATCAGTTCACGCCGTCGAAAGACACTAATCAACAATGTCATCAGCCTCGAGTACAAGCACCGCCAAGAAACGAAGCTCCAAACTAGGGCATCCCGATCTCCCCGTCATTATTCGATCCGCACAGGCCGGTGATTTCACGCGTGTGAGCCGCCTCTTCTTGGAACAGATGGGGCTCGACTCAGATGAGCTGAAGGCCAAACCTTTGACAGAGTGGATCCACCCTGATGACCGCAGCTCGCTCCAGACATTTCTTGAAGCCGGTGAAGGAAGCCTGACTGCTCGGCACCGGACTCAGTCGGGTGAATGGATTGATTTCGATTGGAAAACCAGGCACCACGAAGGGCAGTCCGTTGTCATGGGCGTCCTCCACGCCCCGACGGATCAAAGCAACACGGAACCCTCGGTCGAACCAGAGCCTCGCCCCTCGACCATGCACGAGATTCTTGAGGAGATGGCCCGCATCATTGAGGACGAAAGACCTGGCTTGAAGTGCTCCGTCCTCTTGCTCAACGAGGATCGAACGCGAATCGTCGGAGGAGCCGGTCCTAGTCTACCGCAAGAATACAACAAAGCAGTTGAAGGATTGCTCATCGGACCGGAAGTTGGGTCCTGTGGAACGGCCGCCTACTGGAACGAACGGGTGATTGTTGAGGATATTCAAAGCGATCCGCTTTGGAGAAACCTAAAAAAGATCGCAGCGCAAGCGGGCGTCGCATCCTGCTGGTCTCACCCGATCACAACCAAGAGTGGTCGAGTCCTTGGAGCCACGGCCCTTTATAGCCCGACGCCTCGTGTCCCCACTCAGCAGGAGCTTGACGGACTGGGCTCAGCCGCACGCATGTTTGGTCTGGCAATTGAACATGCCTACGCTGAGGAAGCCCTTGAAAAAGCTAAAGCCGCACGTCAAAAGCGCGAATCAGAGCTAGAGGATCAACTTCATCAAGCTGCCAAGATGGAAGCACTGGGCGTCCTTGCGGGCGGCGTCGCCCACGACTTCAACAACATGCTGGTCTCGATTCTCGGGAATGCTGAGATGGCGATGAAGACAGTTCCCTCCGAGAGTGAGACTCATCTCATGCTCCGCGACATCATCACAGCCAGCCGCAGCGCCAGCGAACTCTGCAGCCAGATGCTCGCCTACGCCGGGCGCGGAGTGATGTCCAAACAAAAACTCGAGTGCAACGAGCTACTGACCGAGCTTGGTAGCCTTCTCCAAGTCGCCATTTCGAAGAAGGCTGTTTTGGACTACGCACTCAGCTCGGAGCCACTCTATGTCGATGGCGACAAAGCTCAACTGGTGCAAGTCTTCATGAATCTCATTACCAACGCTTCCGAATCCTTTAACAATTCGACAGGCAGAATCCTTACCCGCACAGGCCTTAAGCAATACACATCCGATGAGCTGGCAGGCTTTCAGATCGGCTCTGCCCGCACTGAGGGAAGCTATGCGTGGTTTCAGGTCGCTGACACCGGATCCGGAATGAGCCCCGAAACGGTTGCGAAGCTTTTCGATCCGTTTTTCACCACCAAATTCACCGGACGAGGGCTGGGAATGGCTGCGGTTCGGGGCATTGTTCTCCGCCATAAGGGGCATATTCGCATCGAAAGCGAACTGGGCAAAGGAACCACCTTCACCGTTCTGTTGCCGAGCGTGAATGCTCCTTCGGCCAGTGATTGGAACGGCTCGTCTCCCAATGAGCCCGATCGTCCCAAAAGAGTGATGGTTGTCGATGACGAGGACCAAGTTCGCCGCACACTCGCGAGAGTCCTCCGCAGCTCGGGCTTCGATGCCCTCCAAGCAGAGAACGGGAAACGGGCTATCGAACTCTTCCAAGAACACCGCGACAGCATCGATTGCGTCCTACTAGATCTAAGCATGCCGGACCTGGATGGGGAGGAAACCTTTCGTGAACTCAAAAAGATCGACCCCCAAGTTAAGGTGATACTCAACAGCGGATACGCAGAGGAAGATATTCTCAATCGAATCGACGGGGCCGGTTTCGCTGGACTTCTCCACAAGCCGACTCCGAGCGACATTCTGATCGCAAAACTTCAAGAGGTCACTTCCTAGCCTGCTGACTCGAAACACATCATGCAGTCCCCGACAATTCGCAACGTAATCAAGACGCCAGGCATTCTCACAATCCTGGCGATTCTCTACACCGTTCTCCCGACACGGGCCGAAAATCCCTCAGACGAAGAGCTTCTCGATCTCATCCAGCGCCAGACCATCGACTATTTCTGGAGCGGTGCGGAGCCGCATTCCGGTTTGGCCTGCGAGCGAATCCATATCGACAACATCTATCCGCAAAACGATCAAGATGTTGTCACCTCTGGAGGGTCAGGCTTCGGCCTCATGGCGATCCTCGTTGGTATTGAGCGAGGGATCATCCCTCGCCATGACGCGCTCGAGCGTTTTGAGAAAAACCTTCACTTCTTGGAGACGGCAGATCGCTATCACGGAGCTTGGCCTCACTGGTGGCACGGTCCGAGTGGTAAAACCAAACCGTTCAGCAAAAAGGACGATGGCGGAGACCTCGTAGAAACGGCGTTTCTGGTTCAAGGATTACTCACCGTTCGCCAGTACTTCTTAAACGGTTCCGCACGCGAACAGGCCATCGCTAAACGCTGCGATAATCTTTGGAAAGAGGTCCAATGGGATTTCTATACGAAAGGAAATGAAAACGCACTCTACTGGCATTGGTCGCCAAGGTTCGGTTGGGACATGAATTTCCGAATCGGTGGCTACAACGAGTGTTTGATTGTCTACTTACTCGCAGCGTCATCTCCCACTCACACGATCACAGCAGAGGTTTACCATCAGGGCTGGGCCCGCAACGGTGCCATTCGTAGCAAACAATTCCGCGGCAGAATCCCGGTCATCCTAGACCACTACGAACACGATGAAGCTCTAGTCGGCCCCCTCTTCTGGGCCCACTACTCTTACTTGGGACTCGATCCTCGTGGACTCGTCGATCAGTACGCCGACTACTGGCAGTTAAATCAGAATCACGCGGTGATTCACTACAATCATTGCGTTGAGAACCCAAATCACTACAAGGGCTATGGAGCAAATCTATGGGGTCTGACCTCAAGCTATTCCATGAAAGGCTACGCCGGACACCGGCCAGACCGCGATCTCGGGGTCATCTCCCCTACCGCAGCCTTGGCTTCATTTCCTTACACACCGGCACAGAGCATCCAGTTTCTTCGTTCACTCTACAACGATCACCCAGAATTCATTGGGCCGTATGGACCCTACGATGCTTTCAGCCTCGAGCACAATTGGCATCTCAAACGGTATCTGGCCATCGATCAAGGCCCCATTCCAATCATGATCGAAAACTTTCGGACAGGACTGATTTGGAATCTCTTCATGTCCGCACCCGAGATCAAACAGGGGCTCAGTAAGCTAGGATTCAGACGAGACTAGAACCACCTCGCTTCGAATGCCAAGAACACTCAAGAAGCCGATTGATTCCGGCGATGTTGAAAGCGTACGCCAGCACGTCCACTCGAATCCGGAGCTCGCGACGACCCTCATTCCGTGGGGCCCATTGTTCAGGCGGTGTCGCTCGGAACCCCTACACTACCTTTCAGATGCTCCCTTCAACCAACTTTGGAATCACGGGCGGCAGGAGGAGATCGCCAGGATTCTCCTGTCAGCAGGTGCCCCCCCCAATGGCTTGCCTAAGGCAGGCGAAACTCCACTCCACGGGGCTGCCAGCTTAGGCGAATGCGGCGTCGCTCGGGCCCTTATTGAAGCAGGTGCCGAGCTGGAATCACAGGCATCCTACCCCGGCATTCCAGATGGCACCCCACTCGATTTCGCCGTACACTTTGGGATGGTTGAAGTGATCGACCTCTTGATTGCTCATGGAGCCAGAGTTTCCTCGGCGCGAATGGCTGCCGGAGCCGGCCTTCTCGAACCCCTCTCCCAGATGCTCCCCAACGGGGATCTGATAGACGTTTACCGTTGTGCCTGCGTGTGTGATCGCATCGAAGTCGTGGAGTTCCTCGCCAATGAGGGACTCGATCTCAAGTGTCATATCGAAGGAGCTAGTGCACTGCATTGGGCCGCTTGGGAAGCCAAACCACGGATGGTTCGATTCCTAATCGAGCAAGGATTGCCCCTTGATCAAAAGGACTCTACTCACCGGATGACACCCTCCGAATGGGCTGCCCATCGTCGCAAACAGTTAGGCCCACGGTGGGGGCATGATGACGTCCTCGAGACACTGGCAGTCTCACAGACCGAACTCAACTCCTGATCTCGTCGCCTCCAAAAACGACAGCCGAGCAAAGTGCCAATGCCGAAACTCCTCGGCAGATACACTGAGTGGCCTCTCTAGGTTCACGCGGCTTTCCAGGATTCAGTGGCCGAAGCAGATTAAACGCATGTCTTTGAAATAACCCTTTCACAAAACGAGTTTCCCCTGCTATTGGTTCGCCCCTCGCACTCAGAGGAACGACTCAAGCTCACGTTTGAGAGATGGCTTCTGATCAGAAAGATGAATTCAGAGTCTCAGGACATGTACACCGGCATTTTTCCAGTAATTCCGACGCTGTTCGATTCCCAGGGGGACCTCGATCTGGCAGCCCAGAAGCGAGTCATTGAATTCGTTTTCGCCTCCAATATTCAGGGCCTCGTCTTTCCCGGCGTCGCCAGCGAATCACCCTACCTATCCGACGCAGAAAGAACGACCTTGCTGACCCAACTGGTGCGAGAGGTTGACTCTCGATTGCCCATTATCGGCGGCGCGAGCGCCCCTACCGCTGAAGAAGCAAGTCGAAACGCCGAGACCCTGCGTCAACATGGTATCGAGACTGCGATGATTATGGCCCCGGCCCAACTCGGCGAACACGCCGAAGCACACATCGCCTTCTTCCGGGCCATCGCTCAGAATGTTCCTGACCTGCGTATCATGCTGCAGAACGCACCATCCCCAACCGGTGCCGGCCTGAATGCAGAGGAGCTGATTGCCCTGATTCAAGCCGTTCCGAGCATCCGATACGTCAAAGAGGAAAGACTGCCCTCCGGCCCTACCATCACTCATCTCAAAGAGAACGCTCCTCAAAACCTCCTCGGCATCTTCGGTGGTGGCGGCGCACGGCATGTCATTGACGAACTTGATCGCGGTGCCGACGGTGCAATGCCCGCGGCAGAACTTGCGGACCTTCACGCGGCGATCTTTAAAGCGCATCAACAGAAGAAAGGAGCTCTTGCGCGTAGCCTCTATTGCCAAAGCCTGCCACTCCTCACTCTCCAAGCAATCTATCGTATGCGCTTAACAAAGCAGGTCCTGCGCAAACGAGGCGTGGAGAATTCCGGCGAAGTACGGGCTGCCTTGCCGGAAATCGACCCTTCAACGAGTGCGCTTATCGACACCTTGGTCGACGATCTAAGGGACTACTCCCTTCAGTCGGAGAGCTTCGAGTGGACACAACTTGACTAATGCCAGATATCGTAAGAGAGATTCAGGTTTTTCTGGTAGACCTCGCTCAACCAACGCCCTACTTGGGGCCCTTGAGGGAATCGGAATCGGTGAACTCGAAAGGCTACTTTGTCCGCAAAGGCAACCGGACCGTCTACCCCGAGAAAAACCGTTCCCTCGTCGTACGAGCCCGAACGGGGGACGGGGTCACGGGTTGGGGAGAAACATACGGGCTTGTCGCCCCGCTGGCCACAGCCGAAATAATCGATGATCTCCTCGCTCCATTCGTCATCGGCCGCGTTCCTTCAGAAGTCGAGACCATTCACGATGAACTGGCGGATCTAATGCGGGTGAGAGGCTACTTGGGTGGATACTATTCCGACGCACTGGCTGCGATCGATATCGCGCTTTGGGACATTTACGGCAAACAACAGAGCCAGAGCCTTGGAGAACTCCTTCATCGATGCCCACCCAAACCAATACCCGCTTATGTTTCTGGCCTTCCCAAGAAGACGCTCCAGGAACGATGTGAACTGGCAGTCGAATGGCAATCCAAAGGCTTTGACGCCGTCAAATTTGCAGCCCCGGTCGCAGACGACGGCCCGGTCGCGGAGTTAGAGGCACTCCGGAAAGCACTCGGACCGAATCAGAAGATCGCCTGCGACTTGCATTGGGCATTCTCCGCTGAACAAGCTCTTTTCACGGACCGGTTAATGGCGAATGCCTGCCCCTGGTTCCTCGAAGCACCCGTCGCGCCAGAGGATATTACCGGACTCACGCAAGTCGCCCACCACGCGAATGCACCGATCGCAGCCGGAGAGGAATGGAGCACGATACACGATGCCCAGCAACGCATTGACGCCGGAGCCTGCCAGATCATCCAACCGGAGATGGGACACACCGGCATCACACAATTCATGCGAATCGCTCAGCATGCGGAGAAACACAAGCTTGAACTGATGCCGCATGCGACTATCGGGTCAGGAATTTTCCTAGCGGCCAGCCTGCAAGTTTCCAGTGGCTTCCCTGGAACCCGTTACCACGAATACCAGCATTCGATTTTCGACAGCTTCAAAACGTTTACCAAGGGCAACATGGATTGCGTTTCAGGATTCTACGAACCGCCGGGAGGTCCTGGACTTGGGGCAGAGCCCACAGAGGAAATGATTCAACGAATGACCCGCGTTCGCTAGCCCGCTTCTTCCCCATGCAACTCCCCGATTACCTGACACTCCTCATCTACCTCATCGGGGTTTTCGCAATCAGCATCCTGTTCTCGAAACGCCTTTCAAACAGCAGCGAGATGTTTTCCGCTGGACGGCGCTCGCCCTGGTGGGCATCGGGACTCAGCAGTTTCATGACGATGTTCTCAGCCGGCACCTTCGTGGTCTGGGGAGGGATCGCCTACCGGCTTGGTTTTGTTGCGGTCATGATCAACACCTGCTACGGCGTTGCCGCTCTCCTCGCAGGCTACTTTGTCGCGGGGAAGTGGAATCAACTCGGCGTAGAAACCCCAGCGGAGTACGTTCGGCTAAGGTTCGGCAAGACTGGCCTCCATTTTTTCACCTGGACGATGTTACTCAAGCGCATCCTCGGCGTTTCCGTATCCCTCTACTCCCTGGGCATCCTGCTGGTCACGCTGGTTCCATTGCCGGAAGGAGCTCCCTTTCGAGACGCAATAACAGGGAATCTTTCCTTCACATGGGCCGTCCTCTTTTTTGGTCTCATCGTCGTGGTCTACACCATGCTGGGAGGCCTCTGGGCAGTCCTCATGACAGACGTCTTGCAGTTTGTCGTCTTAACCATCGTAGTCCTCATCGTCGCCTACCTCACCATCGCAAACTGGAACGGCCTTAGCGAATATGTTGACGCGGTGCCTCCGAACTTCTTTTCCCCTGTGGCCGAAGGATACGGTTGGCTCTTCCTGATGGGCTGGGTCTTGATCCATTTCTTCATGGTGGGCGCTGAATGGGCTTTTGTGCAGCGTTTCCTCGCCGTTCGCTCTCCCAAAGACGCGAGAAAATCTGCTTATCTTTTTGGAATCATGTATCTCATCACCCCGATCTTTTGGTTACTCCCGCCGCTTCTCTATCGAGGCATCAATCCGAATGCGAACCCCGAGCAAGCCTATATCCTGTCCGCTCAGGCCGTGCTCCCTGCTGGCCTGCTGGGGCTCATGTTTGCGGCCATGTTCTCGGCGACGGCCAGTATGGTGAGTTCCCAACTCAACGTCTTCGCCGGAGTACTCACACTCGACTTCTACAAACCATTGCTCAACCCGCGAGCCAGCGCATCCCATCTTGTATTCGTCGGCCGAATCTGGACCCTTGCTCTGGGAGCGCTCCTGGTAGCGGTCGCTGTTCTGGTTCCTTATCTGGGCGGAGCTGAAAGATTGATCATCGCTATCAACTCCTTGCTCGTTGTCCCATTGTTTGCTCCGACACTTTGGGGGCTCTTCAGTCGTCGTATCGGCGTACGCGAGATGTGGGTCGTCGCACTGACGAGCTTCTCCCTAGGAGCCTTTTTGAAGTTCGGCGTGATCGGACAGGGCTGGTTCACTGACATTGCGATGTTAGAACCCGTCGTTTCAGCCATACGCAATCACCCCAAAAATGTCGAAGTGATCGTCGGAGTCATCCTGCCGGTTTGCCTCCTCGGATTCCTCGAGTGGCGCACAGCCGCAACAAACAAGGGCTGGATTTATCTCGAACAACACTGCCGCAGGATCAAAGAGACGCAAGTCGGAGAAACAGAATCGACATCTTCCGATTCACTACCGACCCAGATTGTGAGTCAAACCCTCGTGGGCTGCGCCATCGCCTTGATCCTGATCAACACCCTACGCGGACGATCTCAAATCGCGCTTTCCATCTTCGCCGGAATCATCATCGTCATCGCACTCGCTCTCAAAATTCGAGCCAAGAAGCGAAACCCTACGTGAAGCCTAAGCCAGAATCTAACGACTTCTAACCCGTTTCCGGTACTGGAGCGGAGTGAGCCCTAGCTCCTTGCCAAAAACATAGACCATGTACTCGGTGGACCCATATCCGGAGGCAGCCGCAATATCAGGTTCAAAAAGATCCGTCTGCTCAAGCAAGTGCTTGGCTCGTTCAAAGTGAACCCGACGTATCTCCTGAGCCGGCGTTCTCTTCAAAACTCGACCAAACATGCGTTCGAGCGAGCGTCGCGACACAGCAACGTGGTTCAGAACATCCTGAACTTGGATGGGTTGAGCGGCGTGATCTCGAATAAAGCGAACCGCACTCGCCAGCGTCTGATCTGGAATCGCCAGCGTATCCGTCGACTGCCGGGTCACCACCCCCAAGGGTGGGATCAACCAGTCACGTCTCGTATTAGCCTTGCTGGAAAACAGCTGTTTCAGAACAGTCGCGGCTTCGTGCCCAATCGTTTGAGTAGCCCCCGCAATGCCTGAGATAGGGATCCCGGGAAGCTCACACAGTAAGTCATCATCCACCCCACTCAGCAGGGCCACATCTTCAGGCACGTTCAGCCCTGCCCGTTCGGCCCCACGAAGCAGTTGACGACCGCTACTCGCATTCCACGTGAAGATACCGACTGGTTTTGGCAATGACTCAAGCCATGCGGCTGTTCCCACCAAATCCGACTGCCAGTCAGAAGACTGTTTGGATCCCGAATTTCCAGAGTAAACCGCACACTGGAGACCTTGCTGCTGAAGGCAAGCCGAGAATGCTCTCCGATGATCGAGCACATACGAGGCTCTCCGGAGGCTAAAGTATCCAAAACTCCGGAATCCTCGATCCAAGAAATGATCGACAGCGACTCGAGCGACGGCTGATAAGTCTGTACAGACGCGCGGGAAATCGAACCCTCTCAAACGGATTCGAGAAACATTAACAACAGCAAGCTGTGCACGTTTAAGTGCCCGTGCCATCTTCACGCCCTGAATCCGCGCGATCACTCCGTCACCGTCCCATCCCTCCGGAAGAAACAACTCCTCGTTCTCCCCTCGAGCCTCAACAAAAAGCTCCCACGGTCCCTCCTTCCGCACGAAGTTCTGAATCCCCTCGATCACACCACGCCCCCACTGACTTGCCGTCGGAACGAGCACCGCAACCCGAAGTCCTGGTTTCTTCATACGTGACGCAAATTCTTAAAATCAATACGCAAAATTGATACGTACACAATGTCGCCTCAAATGTATAGTTTTCTCAACCCAGATATACTTGTTGCATGTGAAGCCTTTACCTTTGACCAAGTTACAGACGAGCCCACGCTTGACGTCAATGGACAGATCGCGGCTCAGACCAATTCTGAACCAACACCGTACACGCATATTAACATCGGCCACCGGGCTGCGACCCAAAGCTTTCCGATGGATTGCGTCATTGATCGGGTCCAACTCTACGACGTCCCTCTCAGTCCAGAGGACGTGTTCGAGCTCTTCGAGGTTACTCCTGAGAACCCCCAGAAGCCGGTCGTCATCACATCCATAACTCGCAACGATGCCGACGAGATTATCCACATCGAGTCCACGTTGGAGCCTGGCTACAAATACCTCGCTCAGACAAGCAATGAACTCGGGAGCCCGCAAAATCCTGGAAACCGAAAAGAAAGCCCGTATCATGCCCTCTAAAATGTCTATGGATCGAAGAACCTTTATCCGAATCGTCGGCGGCGTCAGCCTATCCTCAGCAATCGCTCCCCGCTATGCCTTCGGTGCCTCGACCGATTCCTTCGACACGAAGGGGGTCCTGGTAGAAGCATCAAGCTTCGCCGAAACTGGTGGGTGGAAACTCGACACGCAGCACTACCAACAAATGGGTGGGAGCTACTTGCTCGCCCATGGTATCGGCACGCCGGTCGCAAATGCGAAGACAAAGGTTCGTATTCCAAAAGCAGGCACCTGGCATGTGTTTGTGAGAACCCGCGATTGGTGCCCTGGAGATTGGGTTTCCCCTGGGCGCTTTCGAGTGAGTATTAACGGTGCCGTTCTCGATCCAGAATTCGGTGCAGAGGATGAGTCATGGCATTGGCAATCTGGCGGGAAGCTAGAGGTTAAAGAGGCTGGTGAAACCACGATCGAGTTGCAGGACCTGACTGGCTTCGACGGCCGTTGCGACGCCATCTACCTGAGTCAATCATCAAACCCGAAACTACCAAACGAAGATCTGGCTGCACTGAGCGCATGGAAGGACCAGGTCACGGGACGCGCGGCCCTCGAGATCAAAGAAGAAGAGTTTGATCTCGTGATTGTCGGCGGTGGCATGTCCGGATGCGCTGCTGCCTTGAGCGCTAAATCTCAGGGTCTTAGAGTGGCAATCATTCAAGATCGCCCCGTCTTCGGCGGCAATGCGAGCCACGAAATCCGCGTTCACACCGAGGGGATTCATGGCAAAGGTGAAGGAATTCTAAAGTCTCTGGACACCCCCCACTATCCCAACGGAGATGCAAAGGCAGAAGGAGCACAGGCCAAACGCGATGCAGCCATGGCAGCATCCGGTGTTCATCGCTACGCACACCACATCGCCATCGGGCTTTCGAAAAAGGGCGAAAAGATTGAGAGCGTCGAGGCGCGCGAAGTGAGAAGCGGCGTGATTCGACGATTCCGAGCACCCGTCTTTATCGATGCCACTGGCGACGGCTGGTTGGGTCACTGGGGCGGCGCCGATACCCGCTATGGCCGCGAAGCCCACACCGAGTTCGGTGAGGCCTGGGAACAACACGGGGATCTTTGGAGTCCCGAGAAAGCAGACGATCGCGTGATGGGGTCGAGTGTTCTCTGGAATACTGAACGCATCAACAAGCGAGCCCCTTTTCCGAAGGTTCCCTGGGCTCTTCCCGTCGCCAACGGACACCAAGCCATTCAAGGTGAATGGTATTGGGAATACTCGGCGAACGATCTCCACCAGATCCACGATGCCGAAAAGATTCGAGACCATGTACTCCGAGCAATCTTTGGTTCCTTTGCCAACGCAAAGAAGCATCCAAAGAACGCCACTGTGGCCCTGAAATGGGTGGCACATATAGCCGGAAAACGAGAGTCAAGGCGGATCATGGGGGACTACATCTACACGATGCGAGACATGACCGAGCGACGTGAGTTCCATGATACCATCGCGGAAGAGACCCGTAGCGTCGATTCCCACTATCAGTTGGCCGAAACAGGATCTAAGCAAGACTTCCTTTCTAAGGCGCTGTTCCGCAAACCGGGCGGCACCTACTACCTCCCCTTTCGCGCGATGTATTCCCGCAACATTTCCAATCTCATGATGGCCGGCCGCTGCTTCAGTTGTTCTCACATCGGATTGGCGGGGCCCCGAGTGATGAACACTTGTGGACAAATGGGAATTGCCACCGGTTACGCTGCGGCGCTTTGCAACAAGTATGACATGACGCCTCGGGAGGTCGGCAGTCAACACATCAAAGAACTTCAAGGCCTAATCGGCTACGAAAAGACCATCAGCTAGACTCTTTGGCGACCGGTTCGGAATGAATCACATCGTCAACTTTGGGCTGTTGTTCAGTTTCATCACCTTGGCGGCCTCAGGAATACTCAGTTTCCTGAGACCGTTCTCGACTGTTACGGCCCGGATACACATCGTTTTCGGACTCGCCACGCTTCTCCTGGTTGGCGCTCACCTGTTCGGCCGGATCGGTTACTTCAAGCGATCGCTGGCGCCTCGAAAGAAGCAATCGATCGGACCTCTTCGACTCCTAGGCATTGCGGGCATTTGGCTTCTCCTACTTCTAGTCTCCTTCCGAGGCTGGAGCCCCGCGCAGAACCTCATCGAACTCAGCTACGAAGCCCAACAACGCGCAAACATCGTCCGAAGTTCGCCACTCACCGGGTTGGAGTTAACCCGCAGCGAAGTCACCCTGTCACGCGTTCCCGGTGAAGAATCAGATGTCTCTGTCTCGCTCACCATTCAGTTCTCTGAAGACACCCCCACGCCGCCGGCCATCGCCGCGTGGGCTGAAACGTCTTCAGGCTCGATGATTGAAACGCTCTACCTCAACGAGGCCCTCTCCTACTCGGATACACCAGAATGGAACGGTGTGGCCACGCCTCGAAACCAAATCTTACCGATCTGGCGGCATCGATACACGCTAGTCTCCGGCATCGATCCCAAGGGCGAGGTCGACGCGGTGTCAGGAGCCACGAAAAGCCATCGCTTCACACTCGATAATTACCTGGTCACCGGAGAGGACAAATCCTTCGTTCTTTGTGTCGAAGTCAATCAAGCTGCAGACCCAAATGAGCATTTCCCTGACCCACACCGCGGTCAACCGTCTCTTCTCTATACAGCCTACATCGAGCCAGACCAAAAACAGAAATGGGTTCTCCTCGAACTCACCGGCCATGGCGGCGGAGCTGAGGACAACGGAGCGATCCAATATGATCTGGAGACCTGCACCACGGCTCGTTCGATCCTCGATCTTCTTCTCGCCCGAGTTGAGTATCACCTCGCAACAGTTTCGGCTCCGTGACCTGACAACACGGCAAGCTCTTGGCCAGCAGGAGAACCCGTCTCGATGAACGAACTGGCGGCTCGAATTCGAAACAGTTCGGCCTCGTCGAGGCCACTATCCAGCTCTAGTCTCTCCGATGGATAACCACCAGTTTTTCACGTGATGAAGGCGATCAACCAAACACGCTTACGATTTCGAGTTCAAATCGCGCTTATACTAAGCCTTCAGGGCTCAGCGCTCGCAGATATTTGACTGTTTCCGAATCCCGGAACACTTCCACCCTCCCCCCACTACCAAGTCGAAGTGCTGACTCAACAAGGATGGGAGAACTCATTCGTTTATTGTACCAAAGCCCGAAAGGACGGTTCCGGCGCCAAAGATGAACCCGGACGATCGATGAACTGGACGACCTTCCATACAGACCAAACGACGACACTTCGGATTACCTGCAAACAACATGAAATAACCCAGTACTCCATTCGCCCTTCTCGATTGAAGATCGAGTCTCAAACTCTCGACAACAATCGACTACAATTGGAAATCCTTCCCGGCCAGAAGGTATCCGTTGAATTCTCTGAGAACGTCAAGGAATACGCCTTCACTGGGCCACCATTCGGAATTCCAGTCGTTATGGATCCCCTCATGATTTTCGCCGCCCCTCAACCACGCCATTCAATCCCAGGAAAGAATCCGGAGAACATCGTCAAAATTCCACCCGGAATCCACGCCCATGAACAAACGGTAGGCCTCTCACCAGGAACGCTCGCAAATAAGAGCGCCCTTAACATACCCGAGAGCAAGGAGGTGGTCGTCTTCACTCCAGGAATCCACAAACTTGGCTATTGGCAGGTCGCAAACCACATCAAACACACACACATCGAAGCGGGTGCAATCGTCTACGGTGCTTTCGATATTCTTCCTGCAGGTCGTGAGCCGGACCAAATGGATATCACCGAATCCTACCGCGATAAATGGCATCAAGAGCCGCTTCGCGAAACCTTCAAGATCTCAGGCTCCGGCGTGCTTTCCGGCAGCAAATTGCCTTGGCATCTCAAGAAGGATTTCACCTACCACCAACACGACCATTACTGGGCACATATCAAGCTTCTTCAATTGCCCGTCCGGAAGATTTCGCTCTCGGATGTGACGCTCTGCGACGCTCCGTATTGGACCCTCACCTTCATGAACGACGCCGATACGAGGACAACAGGAACCTTTGACAACTTCAAGATTGTTGGTTCCTGGACCTACAACAACGACGGCCTACTGCTACCAAGAAACGGGGTCATTCGAAACGCCTTCATTCATGCGGACGACGATGCCTTCAAGATCTCCCACTCGAACGCTCAAATCGAAAACTGTGTGGTCTGGCAGAATAGCAACGGGGCAGTCTTTCAGTTCGGCTGGTTTCCCAAGACTTTGTCCCAGATACAACTCTTGAAGCTTACGAATCTGGGATCAGTCAAAGAACAACGCCACTAAGCTGGGAATCTCTGGCCTCAGCCCTACTCAAGGTCGAACCTGCTGGGGGAGCAAGGGCCCCTTTCGAAGTAATCGAAGTTCGCTTGGAAAAATAACTGCGTGACGTTCCGTTAAGGTGTGAGACTGAGCGTCAAGCTCACCCACCGGCCACGTGACCATGCGGTCCCGTCCCCTTCTGGAATTCTCCCGTTCGTGTGAGGCTTACAATCAATCCGCAAGCGATCTCCCGGACGAAGGGCAACGGACTCCCAAACATGATATGAAGGACTGTAGTCAATCACAGTAGCCGGATTCTTATAGTTCCCGACCCGGGTGCCATTCAGGAAAAAACGATAAGGGCTTTCACCGTCTGTTTCCGTCAACGTCTTGATCTCAACATCGTAAGTTCCCGCCTTTCCCTTGAATGCAGTCTCCACACTCGAAAAAACCGTTCGTAGGCTTTCGTTGGCGGCGTTCACCGCGATTGCTCGTCGATTCTTGTCAATATAGGTTTTTCCACCTTCACCGGTATTAACAGGTTTGAAATCACTGGTCGCGCTCAAGACATAAGCACCAGACACCGGCTCAGGTTCATCAAACAGAGTTGGACTGAGTTCCAACGACCTCGCTCCGGCGTCATCTGACACTCGAAAGAGCACGATACGATCAAGAAAGAGGTTCTTTGATCGACCGGCAATTTGAATCTGGTAAACGCCTTGTCGAAGCGCGTAGTAGGGGCTCTCGAAGTGATGATAGCTGGATTCCAGTTTCAGATTCCAACTCCACTCAAAACTATCGCCCAAGAGTACGAACTTCGTAAACTCTCCCTTGTACTGAGGCCCACCCACCAGCCGGAGATAACAATCATTGGCTTTGTCTCCTTCTTTGGACTCCAGCGGCGCTTCGAGCCCACGCGCGATCAAACGGTAGTCACCCGCCTCTTCGATCTTGAAACGGTACGTCAACGGACTGGAAGGAGGCCCGCTATGTTCGGAATTTCCGGTGAACTGCAAGCAGCCCTCTCCGGAGGCCCCGGTCAACCAGTCGAAGGAACCCCTTTTCCCATGCTTTACCCAGTCGCCGGTCGACACGGCTGACTCTGCTTCAATCACGACGCGACCGTTTACAGCCGATACAATCGGCGCCTCCTGCGCGATACTCATCATTCCCCCCAGTAGCACTCCCAATACAAACAACGCAGTATCCATATTCATACTCTTGACCTGATCTACTAACGACTTATCCGCTCACGGGTTAAGCCACCCACAGCGTTTTTTCTAGTTCGGATATTCCACGCCCAACAATGATCGACCTCGGCGCTCCTGCCAAGTTCTTGCTCCAGCATAGAGGCGATCTTCGTAAACAAGGAAATCGAAGAAGGCTAAATCTTCTTGTGCAACCTCAAGCTGCCAATTCTGGCCATCCTTCGAGCGATGCACTCCATAGTTGTTACTCATTACATATCCAGATTCGGATCCGGCCCGGGAAAGCCCATAGATATAGGATCCATGGCGGGGAGCATATTCGAGCTCGAACCACGTTAGCCCCTGGTCACGTGAAACAAACAAGTCTCCGGAGATATAGAGCGCAAACACATCATTCCCCTGCACCGTCAGTCCATGTAGCGCGCCTTCGCGATGCACCCAATCCCATCCTGTCGCGCTCTCATCGGAACGAAGCACTCCGCCTACACTCGCGGCAATCACTCTATTCTGTAACGGAATAAGACTGACAACTTGAGGTCCCTGAAATACTTTGATCCATCCCCCTTCGCCCACACGTTTTCGAAAGATTCCGCTATCAACTCCTAGAAAGAGATCCCGCTCCCGCTTTAGAATGGATTGAACCGTTCGATCCTTGAACGCCTCATCGAGCACACGCCAATGTTGCCCGCGATCGTCACTCACAAACGCGCCGTGACGGAACACGGAGACATAGATTTCATTGCCTGAGACTTCCAAGGCTGAAATCTTTCGACCAGGCAAGGCCGCGCCGATCTGAAGCCAAGATGCGGCTGGCAGCTCACTCATGAAAAGCCCCGCATCGTCGGTTGCCAAAACGATCTGGCCTCCCAATCGCCTCAGAAAAGAAGCTTGAGCCGGCGGGAGCACTCCAGCCCCCACACTCTGCCATCGACGCCCCTGGTCATAGGAAACGAAAACTGGGGAACGATGCCTGTCAGATATCGAAGCCTCTTGGGCCAATGAGTCGCCTCCGCCAAACGATTCAAGAATACTCACCAGTGAGAGCATCCCTACCCATCGCACACTTGAACTCCTGAACGATCGCAGACGAGTCATTGCCTATTTCGCCGCCTTTACAATCGCAACGTCTTTTCGCGCCGATGTCAGCATCATAGACCAGTCAAGCATGCCCGTTCGCGCCAACATCTGTGAATAGTACCTCATCTGAGAATGATCAACGTAGCGAGTGCACGCCTCATAGGCATTCTGAATCTCTTCAACGGCCGAATGATAGTGGTTTTCTTCCTTCGAACGCCGATAGAGTGTCAGCGACACGGCTGCTCGAATCTTAGCGGCATAGTAACGTCCCAACCATGCCATACCTTCAATGTCTCCAACCGTGCCAGCAACCCTGGACTCACTCGTTGAAAGTCGAACCGCGCCCTTCAAAGAGATCGTCGCGAGATCGTCAATTCTGTCCGCCACTTCCATTGGAGAAACACCCGACAATTCCCTTCCCTCACTTACGTGAGCAACGTAATCGGCAATACTGAGCAAGCCGCTTCCCTGCAAGGTTCGATTTCGGCAGAAGGCTTCAACCCCATGAAAGCCCTCAACGTGACTGTTGGAGTTCTCTACCGACCACATATGATCCCAGTTGCGCCAATAGAACTGATTCACCAAGGGCACAATCTGGGAAGCCGTTTGCCATGTTTCATACAACAAAGGCGCATCCACATCTGGAAATCGGAGTGCTAGGCGATCAATGAAGAATTGTCGACCAAGACTCGGGTCGTATCCCAAGCGTCCCCACAGCATGAAGGCATACCAATGTTTGTCGACTTCTAGTTCCCGAGGCGTTTCAGGTTTCCGGCTAATGAACTCCCTTCCCCACACATATCCATCGGATCCCATGTGGTAGCCGGCTGTAGCTCCCAGATTGATCCGTTTTAAAAACGCTCGTACATAATCCGGATCTCCCCAGCGATGAACATAGAGATCATCGTTTCGCAAATTCCACCACGCTTTGAGCCCGAATGGCTTCATACTCTCAACTAGCGGATCTGCAAACGGCATCTCAGGAGATGAGTAGAGACGCGCTTTGGCATACTTGAATCCCAGCGTGAATTCATCGGGGTAGTCCTGCCACCGGCTCATGATGTTTCCCAGATTGGTATTCCAGACACGATGAATGAAGTGGACCTTGCGATCGGGATCCGATCGCTTCGCATCAAGAATCCCTTCCCCGTAGACCGACCACATCCACTTCTCTCGATCGCGTTCGCTACTGATCGGCATGTGCTCACCCGACGTTACGCCAATCCCTTTCACCGTTGGATACGTCAGCAAGAACGTTTTAACCGCATCGCGCATATATCGGACGGTATCGGGATTGTCGATCTCATGAGTCACCCCGTACTTGCCTTTCGGCTCATTAGTCGTGATAGCATTGTCGTAAGTGCGATAGTAGGGCTGCACCGGCTGTGCAACGCTATTAGGACAGATGTTCCAGTTGATGAAATAGACATCAATCCCCCTGTTCTCGGCATGCTGCAGGACTTTTCTCCAGAACTTGATTTTATCTTCGATCGAGATCTTTCTGACCACTCTCAAATTCTCGATCACATTGGCGGAAACGAGCTGTGGTTCCCCCCACTCATTCTCCCGTCCGTTGGGCGTTAAGGTCGTCACACAAACATCATCCAGTGCCACATCCGGATACGCATCCGAACGAATCATGGAAGGAAAAGGATGTGGGTTCCAAAGACTCAGCATGTTGTACCGGTCACGAGCTAGCTGATTGAGAAAGGTCTCCCAAAATTCGAATCGCCACATCTCGGCAATATTGCGCTGTGCGGCATCCCCCGAGTCGTCATAGCTTGGAGTTCGTGCATCAAGCGGGATGTTGAATTTGATCCCTCGCTTTTGAATATAAGGTTGCTGGCGAGTCTCACCCGAAACAAATACGACTTCCCCAAACCGAATCCGCTCAGCTAGCTCCAATCCACCGTACATCGTCTCCGTCGCATTGGCCCCTTGAATTTCGATCTGAGTGGCCGACGAGGTGATCACAAACCCCACCTGGACCTTCCCCCCAGGCTCAGCGACGACCAGATCGACTTTGAGCTGTCGGTCTTCTGGACGCCTCGGACGCGTCCGAATCGCGCGCGTAATCTCATCGGCAGCGAACTGCAACTGAGAAATGTTTGCGTCAAAACGAATTTCAACTCCCTCCGCTGAGGAAAGCGACGCCGTTCCGAGCACGAACAAGAGAGCCCACCTCAGGACTCGAAACGTCCCCCTTCGAGATCGCGTTTGCAAGGTGCTGTTCTGCTCCATTCGCATGTGGAGATTTAGTAGACAGCTCGACCACCGGTGAGATCAAACGTGAAACCGGTGTTGAAGCTTGATTCTTCCGAAACGATCCATGTTGCCAGCGCAGCAACCTCACTCAAATCACCACAGCGTTTCATCGGGATGCGATCCGTCATGTATTTCACTTGAGCCGGCTCCATGTTCTCAACCATCTGGGTACGGATCACCGCTGGAGCAAGTCCATTGATCGTGATGTTGGTTTCGGCGTATTCTTTTCCCGCACTTTTGACCAAACCGATCACGCCCGCCTTGCTCGTCGAATAGGCAGCCATACCAGCGTTGCCCTCTTTCCCTGCAATGGATGCAATCAACAGAATGCGGCCATAGTCGCCCTTTTCCATGAGAGGAATCGCGTGTTTGGTCACCAGGAAACTTCCCACTAGATTGATGGCTATCACCTCTTCGAATCCCTTGGTCTCGACCTCGGCAGTGCGAACACCATTTGGGCCCACGATTCCGGCAGCATTAATCAGAATGTCCAAGCTCCCGAAGCGGTCGACTACTGACTGAAACCCCTTTTGAACGCTACTTTCTTCAGCAATATCCATCGCGACGAACCCAATCCGATCACCAGCGCCATCGGCAGACAGCTGTGAAGCAACAGCATTGCCTAATTTCTCGTCGCGATCACAAATAATGACCTTACCTCCCTCCTCAACTATCCGAGTCGCAATTGCCCTACCCAGGCCTTGTCCACCACCAGTTACAACCGCAACACGCCCACTGAATCGATCTGAAAAAATCATATTGCTTAAGAGTGCCCTACCTCTGAAGCAAAACCAACGCGACGTCAAGTGTAGAGCGCCGCACAGGATAGTCCGATGGCAACCTCGAGAGGTCTATTCTAATGGTGCGAGTTGGAAATCTTCGTTTTCAGGTAGAGCCATTTCAAGCCGCTGACAGATATCTACTTCAACTCGGAGCGTCGATGCACCCAACTGGAGAACGTGCCCGCCACGAGTTCGGGCATCATCAACAAAGTGGAAGTGGTAGCCGGTCGCATTCAACTCACCTATATAGGCTGGCAAGCGGAATCCAACCATGGTCCCGACAGCACCTGAAAGATCAAACGTCGTCTGATCACCCACAACATCAACCAGAGGCGGAAAAGGCCGCTCTTGTTCCGGAACACTGCGAGTGGTCAAAGATTCATAAAGTCCGGTCACACGCAAGGCATAGAGAAGGTTGTCACTGGGTAGACGTTCGTCGATCGCGTTCCCGAGAGCGCCGAAGTCTTCTATATCGGATAACTCGAAGACCAGGTCCGGCTCAAAGAAAGTAACCACCGCGAATGGAGTAAGAGTTTCCGGGGCCACTACTGAAACCATCCCGTCTACCCGGATGCGATAGGCTTCTCCATCCAAAATCACCAGTTCTCCATCGACTCCCTGAAAGGTTCCCAGGCCAAGATCACCTCGTCCCAATAGATCATCAAAACGAAGTTCTCCTTCATAGAGCCCCTCAAGCAGCGCGCCGAGCGTTGAATATTGAAAGATGATTTCTTCTGCTTCCGTCGGTTGTGGCGCGACGACAATCGATCGAAAGAATTGCTCCGTTGGCTGAGCGAGAAACGACTTCGCCACGGGAAGGCCCGTTCCCCGAAAAGGATCGCCTACCGTGCGCCACTCAGCCAGGTCGCTGGAGGACTCAACTTGATAGTAAACCCCAGGCTGCGTGGGCACGTCGACTTGAACTGCAGGTCGAATGGATAACGTTTGAGACAAAGCAGCATCAACCAAACTCAACAACCCGATCGAAATGACTAGTCTCTTTATCATATTCCCCCAATAGCTTCTAAGGCTCCATCTGATTTGAACCTCACCTAGCGTTCGCCTGTGTGAGAACGAAACGCCCATTGCAAAAACTCTCTCGCTGCCGCCTGGCAGATTCATTTCATCAAGACTCAATCGCACGGATAGCTTCGTCGAGCAGGGCCGAATCCATACTCACCAGATGTTCCTCAGCGGGAAAGCTACCTTCCGTGACCTCGTCGACGTATTCTTGGAACGCAGCAATGCGCTCTTCCTGTAGGCGACGGTACTCCTGTAAGAAGTTTCGGTAGGCTTTCGCGTGTCGAGGGAGGCGCTCTTCGTAATCCCCCAAGATATCATCGGAAAACAAGAACTGCGTATCACACCCCTTACCTGAGCCCAAAGACATCAGAAGCAGTGAGGTCTTGGAACTGAGGTAGCTCGCCAAGTTGTGGGGCACAACTTCTAGTTCGGCAGCATAAGCGCCCGCCCCCTCCAATCGCTTCATTTGCTCGAAGAGCTTCTTCGCTTCTTCAACCGTCTTACCGATAGCGCGATAGTTAGTCCAAGTCGCGTGTCTCGGCACCAGGCCGAGATGCCCCACGACGGGAATCCCTTCATTCGCCATCGCCTCAACGATGCGAGGGCTGGCAGAGCAATAAACCGAACTCGCCCCATGCTCAAGAGCTTTGAATCCAACACGAATCGCATCCTCCGTCGAGGCCATGCCATGCGGTGTCGCGCCTGAGATAAAGCTCGTTGGCGCTGCGGCCACCAAGAGAGGCAACCTCGCCTGAGACTCAGGAGAGTCAAAACTACAGCTCAAGAGGTCGATCCCCACAGCTTCGGCTGCCATCGCTTCGTCCGGGGATTTAACGTGAATATGTGTCAAACAGCGCTTGCCCTTCAGCTGCTGCAAATCGTAGACAGAATATCGTTTCGTCGGTCTCATTTCAGAAAATAATTGGGGGAGAGACGTCGTCAGAGCGAACCCCAGAAGCCCACCTCATCTTGTCTCATCAGTTCCCGCCACCCTCAACCTGCGACTCCAACATCCCCACAAATTCCAACATCCATGGAGACATGTCTTTCTTCCCTCGACAGCAAATCAAGTTACCGTCGCGCACAACCGGTTCATTGGAGTACTGTGCACCACAGACGGTCGCGTCAAATCGACACTTAGGAATGGTCGTCACTGCTCGCCCTTTTAGGACGTCTGCAGTCGCCAAAATCTCGATACCATGGCAAATGGATGCCACAGGCTTCTCCTGTTCAAAGAAGGCACGGGTCAACCGAAGTAAATCCTCATCATAACGCAGATACTCAGGAGCACGACCTCCCGGCAGTACGAGCCCTATGTATTCGTCTGGATCGATATCAGCGAAAGCATGACTCGCCTCTAGATGATAGCCCTTTCGTTCCTCTGTGATGTCCCATCCCTCAGTCAGCTCGTGGATGACAAGATTGTAGACTCGCTTCTCAGGAGCGACGACATCCACACAGAAGGACTCACCCAAACGGTAAAAGGGAAACAAGGTGTCCATCACCTCGGCCCCATCGCCAATCACCAATAGTACCTTCGGACGATTCTCCGTCTTTAGATCTCCGTTTTGAAGGCTTGATACCCGACTCATCTTCCAATCGCACAGTTCAAGTTGCTAACTCCCGGAACCTTGCCGGAAAACAAATCCCATTGCAACGCTCAGCCCAGGCGCCACGATTCGAACTGAACCATACTCCACCCTTTCACTTAGAGCCCTTGTTGAAGTATCTTTTCCGCACAAATGGTAACCCGCGATTATCCAAACATTGGTCTAATCGGAGTCGGCCTCATGGGAAGTGCTCTGGCGGCGAGAGCCGTTCAAGCCAAGTTTTCTGTTCGAGGCTACGATAGAGACATAGATCGGAACGCCGCGATTCGGTCCGAGGGAGGCGATCCTTGCACGACTGCTTCAGAAGTTCTTACTGCTTCAGATTGGATCGTGTTTTCGCTCATGACAACGGACCAAGTCCGTCAGTCGCTTGAAGCTCATCAGGAGGCCCTTCGCCCCGGCCAAATCATCATCGATTGCTCCACCGGCGAACCGGATGCGATGGCCTCGCTGGGCACGAAGCTCAAGAGCCTCGGCGTGAACTACCTCGATGCAACAATCGCTGGCAACAGTGATGAAACCCGCCGCGGGGAAGTTCTGGCCTTGGTAGGCGGTGAGATGGAAACCTTCGAGAAATGCCGCCCGTTCTTTGACTCCTTCACCCGAGAGTCCTTTCATCTTGGACCCAACGGTTACGGGGCCAGAATGAAACTCGTGTTCAACCTGGTTCTCGGAATGCATCGAGCCGTTCTAGGCGAAGCTTTGGGCTTCGCTGACAAACTCGGCATCCCATCAACACAAGCCCTCAAGATTCTCAAAAAGGGCACCAGTTATTCCAAAGTGATGGACAACAAAGGTCAGAAGATTCTCGACCAAGATTTCCGGCCTCAGGCCAAGCTTTCTCAGCACTTGAAAGACGTCAACTTAATGCTCCAAATCGGTGAACGCTACGGCGCACAGCTTCCCCTTTCAACCGAGCATCAGAAGCTTCTAAGCGCTCTCAACAAGGCTGGCTGCGGCGAGCTCGACAACAGCGCGATCGTCAAGGCCTTTCACAGCCCCCAATCACAGGATTAATTCGATGCATCCCTTTCCACGTCTCCAATGGATCCAGCTGCTTGCCTGCTTGATCCCCATCGCGACGAACGCTCAACAGTCCAATCCAGCAGGCAACACGGCGATCCACTGGGCCTGCCTCAACAACGACTACGAACAGGTTCGATCACTCGTTCGATCTGGAGCGGATGTAAACGCCACAAATCTCGTCTCGGCCACACCTCTCGTTTATGCAACAGGCAAACTGGAACTCGTCCAGTTCCTTGTCGAGAACGGTGCCAAGGTAAACCACGTCACAAAGTTCAAGTCGACGCCTCTTCTCGTAGCCGCACGCCGTCCCGAGAGCAGTACGATTGTCGACTATCTGCTAGGGAAAGGAGCAGATCCTGCAATCAAAGATGGGGCTGGCAACTCGGCCCTCGATATCGCCGCTCAGGTGGGGGACCTTCAAACCGTCAAACATCTGCTCGAGCAGGGACTCAAACCACGCAACCTAATCGGTCCCTCCATGTATGGTCACACTGAAATTGTGAACCTGTTCCTCGCCAACGGCGTTCCCGTCAATCAAGGGAACCGTTTCGCCGGGCATCCACTCAATCACGCACTCTACGGAAACCAAATCGATATCGCACTCACTCTCATCGAGCATGGCGCGAACCTGACAATCCGCTCCCCAGCCGGTCAACACGAAACACCGCCGCTTCTTTGGGCTGCTTACAACGAGCAAAACGACAGCCGAGTCGCCGCAGCGATGATTCAGAGGGGAGTCGAAATCCACCAACACACCGCCCTGGGGGAAAGTGCCCTCGACTGGGCCAAGGAACGAAATCACGTCCGGCTCGAACAGCTTCTGGTTCGTGCTGGCGCCAAACCGGGGCCAGAAGTGAGAAAGGTCAAGGCCATCCCAAACAAGCAGCCTCTTGCAGCCGAGTCCGCGTTTGCTAAAGGGATTACAGAATCGGCGAACAAAGCACTCGCTCTTCTCCAGCAAGCTTCGGATGGCTTCTTGCAGAGCCCCTTGGTTCAGAAGCAACAATGCGTCTCTTGCCATCATCAAACCTTGCCCGCCCTTAGTTTTGCTTGGGCCAGGGAACGAGGTCTCGCCAACAACGATGTCACGACAGCAAGATTGGTTCAAAGCCAACTGAAATTCTGGAGCCGAAGCGAAAAAATAGCCAAGTCATACGAATTGATTCGCCCACAGCCTGATACTCCGGTGCTTCTCGGCTATGGTCTCCTAAGCCTCTCCGCTCTAGGACACCCTAGGGACGCTCTGACCGATGCCATGGTTCGCTATCTGCTCGCGACTCAAAAGACCGACGGCTCCTGGCCTGCAGCCGATTTTCGCCCGCCAATGGAAGACGGCCCCATTCAGGGCACAGCCTTCGCCATCGCTTGTCTTCAGAGATATCCAGTCGATGAGATGACAGAGCAAATGAGAACACAACTAGACCAGGCCCGATCTTATCTGCAGAGCGCTAAAGCGCAGACGCTCAATCAAGCCGTCTTTCAAGTCCTCGGCCTCCACTGGACTGGCCAGACTCCCGATCTCCTCAAACGTTGGACAACCCCGCTTCTTCAAAAACAGAATCCGGACGGAGGCTGGTCCCCGCTAAGCGGATTGAAGAGTGACGCTTGGGCCACAGGTGAAACCTTAGTGGCACTCGCACTGGCAGCTGAACTATCTACCGAATCCGCCGCCTACCAGAATGGCATCCAATTCTTACTTCGCACTCAATTTGAGGACGGATCGTGGTATGTTAAGAGTCGATCCTGGCCCTTCCAACCGCACTTTGAAACGGGCTTTCCTCACGGGAAGGATCAATGGATCTCGGCTGGAGCCACTGCGTGGGCCAGCATGGCCTTGTTGCTCACGCTACCTGCAAATAAAGCGGTTCAGTTTGAAGATTGGAGGACGATCAAGGTTTCGGACACGAAGCAGAGTATAAAGCCCGCTCTTCCTAGCACCCCAGAAAATGCGACGACAAGCTTTCGTCGGGACATTCAACCCTTTCTTGAGCGCTCATGCGGCAATTGCCATGGATCAGATGCGAAACGAAAAAAGGGCGGCTTCTCGATTGAAAACAAAACCACCCTCTTAAAGCCGGGACAATCTCAGAGCCCGGTTATTGTCTCTGGCAAGAGTGAGGAGAGCGAAATCATTCGAATGGTCACCGACCAAATCGAGGACCTTGAGATGCCTCCTCTTTCGAAACGACCTAAAATGCCACGCCTCAGCAGTGGAGAGATCGCCCTACTTCGAACATGGATCGATGAAGGGCTTCCGGATTGAACCACTTCCCACCAAGCCTTAGGCTTTCATGGACTCAGGATCGACTCCCACAGAAGCACACCAGTCTCGATAAATAAACGGCGAGATTTCCGATGGCTTAATCTCGCTTCGTCCGCCCCAGAATACATTGGTGTAACCAACGGGAATCCCGACGGACTCGAGGTGCGCATCAATCGCTGCCTTATGCTCCAGGAGCAGGTTCTTGTCAGTCCCATGCGCCACCCCCATGATGTTCACATTCTTAAACTCAGGACCGCCCTCTCGCCAATAAGCATGAGTCATGACGTGGTGCCGGCCCACTTCTTGTCCTGCTCGCAGCTCCGAGCCTTCAGGAACAGCCCAATGAAAGAGAGCGTTAAAACGAGTGACTTTTTCCCCGGTCTTCAAGGTCTTCACATGCTCCAAAAAGGTTGAAAAGCGACCCACAACTTTGCGCTGATTGAGATCTTCCGAGACCCGACAGAACTCTTCGATTGAGACCCCAGCCTCCTCCGCTCGCAAGGCCCAAAGGTCTCCATCCAACTCCTCAGGATCACATTCGCGTTTCAGCGCCGTGAGGATCTTCCATTCGTGGTCCGTGAGTGTAACCAGAGCTACTTCGGTTGCTTTTCCGAGCTCATCCGTCTTGCTTCCAGGCGGAAGCCCCCGACGACGAACGTGCCCCACTCCCAAAGTGAACAACCGCTTAGCTGGCATCAAACGAAAATGCTCCGCCCCGGTTTGTGACGACAAATACTCACAATGCTTCTCCATGGAGTATCCCTCGGGAACTTTCAAAGTCGTCCAAAGTTTGTACGTTGAGCCCGCCGTCACATTGTCGGTGGATCTCGTCACGACGTGCCCAGAGAAGGGGTCTTTCTGGAACATGTAATCGAACGCTTCGTCGAGTCGATTTGCCGGCACTTGCCACGCAACCAGGGCGCCACGGGCCAGGTTGGTCGCCAACAAGGTCTGTCTTACGCGGCGAATGGTCCCTCCCCGAAGCATCGCCTGAATTCGTTCCACGACAACAGCTCGCTCAATACCTGATTCATCACTGATGGACTGAAAGGGATCGCGATGAAAGCCCTGAATCCGATCTTCGGAGACTTCAAGTATCTTTCCGTTGATGGGATCCGTGGTTTCGATTGGAACAGTCGCTAAACTCATGCGCAGACGACTACCATACTCAGTCTTTCACAGCAATGTCTTGTTCCTGTGATTTCGGTTAAATGCTGGTTTTCAGCCGGATTCGGATAGCCCGAAACAATCTATGGCCAGGAGGCGCAATCCCTCGAGCGTTAGATTTCGATCCACGCAGGACACTTGAGGAAGCCCTTTTGCTATCAGATCGGCATAGCCTCCCGTTGCGACAACCCGAAGCCGCCTCACGTTCATTTCACTTTTTATATCATCAATCAAACTCGAAATCAGCCCGCGATATCCCTTCACCGCTCCGATCAGCATCGCCTCTTTCGTACTCTTGCCGATACACCGCTTCGGATCGCGAATTCGCACCCTTGGAAGAAGCGCTGTTTTCTCATGAAGGTAATCCGTCATCGCACTCAAGCCCGGAGCAATGATGCCGCCCACATAGCACCGGCTCTTATCGACCACATCAAAGGTTACAGCCGTACCGAAATCCACCACGACCACGGGAGCTCCAAAGGCTTTCACGGCTGCCATCGCATTCGCGAGACGGTCAGCACCGATGCTACTCGGTTTTGGATAGTCAATTCCCAATCCAACAACGTTCTTATGACTCAGCAGAACCGGCTCAAGTCCAAGAATCTGCCTCAGTGATGTCGTCGCGTGAGCGGTAGCGACAGGAACCACGCTTGCGATCGCAACCCCGTCAATTCGGCGCCGTCCGATCAACCTTCGAATGTCTGCGTCCATTTCAGCAGTCCCCCAATCATTTGTCGGAACTTGGACGGTCCGAGAGATGTCGTTGAGATTCCCGACTCCGAGATTCGTGTGGGTGTTCCCAATGTCGACAGAGAGAATCATAAGCCTCCCGTTGTCACCCGAGCCCCGCCCCCGTGGAGGGACACGTCTCCCCCCATCACACGATGCAATTGATTTGACGAGGAACGAACGAGCAACGCCCCTTCATCATCGATGGCCTCAGCGATACCACGAGTAACGCTATCCCCCACCTGAACGCTCACGGACTGACCGATCGTCGAACACTTCGACTCCCATTCCTCACGGACCCTGCTAAATTTACCGTCCACGACGAGCGCGTAGTCTCGGTCGAGCTCCTCAATGATGGCAGCTGCCAATGCTGCACGATTAATCTTCAATCCTGCCTGCAACCGAATGGAGGTCGAGAGGTCTTTGATTTCAGGAGGAAAGTCACCCTTCACCTGATTCACGTTGAGGCCGATCCCAAGAACAAGATAGCGGACCCGATCCAATTCCGCGTTCATTTCAGTTAGGATCCCAGCAACCTTTCGCCCATCCAACATGATGTCATTCGGCCATTTGATTTCAGGTCTCACCGAGCCGCAGCGTTCGATAGCCCGGGCAACCGCCGTGGCACCGAGGACCGTCAACCGGGTGGCTTCCATTGGTCGAAGCGCAGGACGCAACAACACTGACATCAGAATGCCCTTCTCGCCGGGACTGAACCACGATCGCCCTAAACGTCCTCTACCCTTTGTCTGAAACTCAGCGAAAACAACGGCTCCCTCTCGCACCCCATCCCTACCGAGACGGTCGGCCAATTCATTGGTTGAAGACGTTTCCCGGAAGACCTGAACCTGCCAGCCAATGCGCTTCACGGGAGACAACCGAGCCCGGATATCATCTCCAAGCAATCGATCTGGAGCGACTAACAATCGATAGCCATGATGCGGGCTCGCCTCGATCTCAAATCCGGCTTTTCGCAACTCTTCGATTCGAGCCCAAACAGCCGCCCTGCTGACCTTCATTCTCTCTGCCAGCACAGCTCCCGAGATCCCGCCGTCTCCTACACGATAGAGCTCGCGAAGAATATTTGTATCACTCGTCATCCGCCCGAATCCCCCTCGATATCCAGAGCAATATCTACCGAAGCAGCCGAATGTGTCAGCGCACCCACCGATATATAATCAACACCGGTCTCAGCAACCGCAGGGATACGATCCAAAGTAATGCCGCCACTTGCTTCTGTTTTCGACCGACCGTCGATTCGTTCAAGGCTCTCACGCAGATCACTGACGCTCATGTTATCCAACAGAATCACGTCCGCCCCCGCCTCGGCCGCCACAGCTGCCTGCTCGACGGTGTCGGCTTCAACTTCGACCTTAATCGAAGGATACGCCGCCCGAGCCTTAGCAACAGCGGCTTCAATCGGATTCGGCGACTCGGAAAGGACTGCCAAGTGGTTGTCCTTGATCATCACCATGTCGAAGAGTCCCACACGATGGTTTGTCCCGCCCCCACACAAGACTGCATACTTTTCTAGCTGCCGCCACCCCGGGGTCGTTTTCCTCGTATCAAGAATCTCACAGGGATAGTCCGCCACTGCATCGACATAACGCCGGGTGAGAGTGGCCACGCCAGACAGCCTCTGAGCAAAATTGAGTGCGACTCGTTCACCTGAAAGAATCGTTCTCGCCTTCCCCCTCAGCCCAAGAATGGTCGCCCCTGCAGTCACGCGGTCCCCGTCCTCAACGGAATCGATGATCTGAATATTTCCATCCAGACGGCGGAAGACCTCCGTCACCACAGGAATACCCGCTACCGTCAACTCCTCGCGAGCCACCATTCGGGCAGACCACTCGAGGGAGTCGGGAATAACAGACAGCGACGTAACATCTCCCTCTCCTAGATCTTCTTCGAGAGCAAGATCAATCAACGAAGAGCAGGCATCCAAGCTAAGAGCGTTCACAGCGAGAGGCTAGGATGCCGAATCCAACCTGAGAAGAAAAATGCGAGGCCCCTCATGCTCAGGAGACCTCGCATTTAAGATGATTTAAAACAGTCCGTCCGTTTAAGGAATAACCTGACGCAGGCGATAATACCGATTCGGACTCGGCTCCCCACCGGTTTGACCATTGTCGGAATAGCTGAACTGACCTGAGTCAGAACTGACCGGCTCACTACTTTGCCAAACCGGAGGAATCACGTCAGAAAACTCAACGACAAATGTTTGGCTCGCTTCAGCACTCCAGGAAAGAGTCACTCCGCCGGCTTCTCGAGTGATCGATTCAACCGCCAATGGCTGGACAGGCTCGGGAGCCGGCACAATCGGATCCTCGCCTTCAAGAATTGCTACCCGATAGAACCCAATCGCATCGGCACCAGCCACGCATACCGTAGACAACTGAGCCGTCGCTTCCAGCGTTTCAACATTCACCCAATCCGCATTGTCGATGGCGGCTTTCGTTTGCACGACATAGCGCACACCCTCCTGGGAAACCCAATCAATACAGATATCATCGGCCATCAAACGAATGAATGGCTCAATGAACCCCACAGCGTCCACCGGAGGATCAACCGGAGCGGGTTCCATTCCGAGCTCCACGACTCTAAAGAACCGATGCTCCGTGGTCAGGTCGACACAGAACTCTGGATTCACATCCGCAGCGACAATCTCAGACAAGGTTGACCAGTCCTGATCAGTGAGCTCTGCTCGTCCCTGAACAGCGTAACGCCCTCCAACAACGGCTTCCCAACTTAAGCAGACTTGGTTGTCCGTGAAACCAATGGTCGGATCGATCACCCTTCCTTGAACCGGCCCGGGCGGCATAACGGGAGTCACCGCAATTCGGAAGAATCGGAATTCTGAGGTCACCGACACGCAGAAGCTTCCTAAGTCGGCGTCAGCCAAAACCACGCCCAAATCGGTCCATGATTCATCCGCAACACTGCGCTTGCCTTGGACTGTATAAGTCTGCCCTGCAACACTACTCCAATCCAAACAGATCTCATCCCCGTTGAGCGAGACTCCCGGCTCCACAAACTCTTGCGGCGGCTGAGGTGGCTCGACCGGCGTCGGTCCAATACCTCGAATTCGGAAGAACCTGAATTCGGTCGGAAGTGCCAGGCAGTGTTCACTGACGGCTCCCGTCGCCGAGACAACGATGATTTCTGTCCAGGCCTCAGAGACAAGGTCTGCCTTTCCTTCTACAGCATAGTCAAATCCAGCGATTGAATCCCAACTCACGCAGAGGTCCGTCTCGGAAACCCGAATCCTAGGATCGATGAAATCTGGAATCGTAGGCTCCACCAAGTCGCCAACCTGGATTCGGAAGAATCGCAGATCAGTCGGCAGGCTGATGCAGAAGCGCTCAAGCTCTTGACTAGCGACAAGCTCCTCGACGTCAATCCAAGCATCATCGGTCAAAGTTTGACGTCCTTGAATGGTATACCTTCGTCCCAAGTCCGCCATCCAAGTGAGACAGATATCCTCTGCCCCGACATCAAGCATCGGATCAATGAATTCAGGAATCGTCGGCAAGTCGCCTCCACGACGAATCCTGAAGAATCGGAAATCTGTCGGCAAGGACACGCAATACTCGGACTCAAGGCCAACGGCTTGAAGCACCGTGATTTCAACCCAAGAGGCATCGTCGAGCGAGGTTCTTCCCTCGACGGTATAGTTCTCACCCACATTTGAAGGCCACCGGAGACACAGCTGATCGTCGATCAACACCAATTCTGGATCAATGAATTCGTCGACAGGAAGCGGCGTCCCAAGCACGCCAACACCCACACGGAAGATTCGATACTCCGTTGGAAGCAACACACAGTGCTGCATGTCTGTCTGGTCCGCGACAACCACAGACAGCGTGTCCCAATCGAGATCATCGATTGAGCGTTTGGCCTGAACGGTATAGGTCGTGTCCACGATAGCATCCCAGGTAACACAAATATCCGTCGGTGAAAGCACGAGTCCGGTATCAACAAAGTCGCCCTCGGCTGGCGGTTCCTCGCCTTCAAAGAAAATGATACGGAAGAACTGATAAGGGATCGTGTTGTCGAAACATTCCGTCGTCCGATCCAGCGACGCAACGATCGGGCCGCGTAGACCATCCCAGGTGGGATCATCAATGCGAACCTTCCCTTGGACAAAATACTCGACTCCGGGAACGGAATCCCAACTCACACAAATCTGGTCCCCAATCAACAGCACCTCTGGGTCAATGACTCGCATGATGGGACCGCCCGGATCGACCGGCAAGACTTGCGTCGCACGGATCCTATACTGCACTGGTTCATTCTCACGGTTGATCACCCCGAGGAACCATCGACCTGAATCGATGACCGGTGAGGACTCGCTGTCCAACGTGATGACTTCCGGCTCATTCCCTGCGCTCGTGCTGATCGCATCAAAAGTCACAGGATCGGGGAAGTCACCCTGGCGAAGCACGAGATCAAGATTTCCTGGCTCGCTATCGCCAACTAATGGCTCCAACTCAAACGTAGCTGATGTCGCCTCCGTGCGGATATTGTATTCATAGAGATCGAGAATCGGTAGCTCCCCTAATGGCACAGTGGGAATTGTGTTCGTCACCCAAATTCCATCCTCAAGTCGGGTTGCCGATAGATCCAGATTTTGCTGTGCGCGAATACGGTAGGTGACCGGTTCCTCCTCATTGTTGTAGACACCAAGCAACCACTCACCTGGGGAAACAGGCATCGAGAATCCAGGCCCCATTGATACGGCCTCGTCACTGACACCTCCCGTCGAGCTCTCCGCATCAAATAGGTCCTCAAGAGGGATAAACTCTCTTCGAGCCAACAGATCAACGTCAGCAGCTTCTCCCCCAATAATCGGTTCCACAATAAACGAAACATCCAGAGCTCGATCGCTCACGGAGAATCGATAGTAGTCCACTTCTCGCGGTTCACCGGGAATAGTTGGAACGACCGTGTTCGTCACCCAATTCAAGTTCACCAAATCGATGATTGGAACATTGTTTGAATAGGTTGACCCCGTGATTGTGAACTCCAAATCCTCAGGATCATCGTTGAGCACGGCAAAGAACCAATCGCCGATCAAATTTGTCTGAATCGCATTCGTCCGAATCACGATCCTCCCAGATCCAGGCAAATCCGGGTTAGCAACAGCAAGTTGGGCATTCTCATCGAAGGTCGGCAGAGCATCCTTTTGCGCCACGATTCGAGCGCCCGCCGACAATCTCGAAAGATCCACGCGGGCCTGCGAGACCGCAGGATTGGTGATACTGATCAGGAAGTAGTTTTCGACAAACGCTTCCTCGTTGCCAAAATTCTCTCCCACAACGAAGTCGATCGGATCGCCATTCGGGAGACGGATCACGTTGTAAGGAGCCGTCGTTTCCGTGACCAAGATAGTGTATCTCGCATCCGTCTGATTCGGCTCTACATTGTAAACACCGATGTAGTAATCCCCTGGAACAATCGTCGCCGGCGCACGGTTGGTGATCGTGATCAGCTCAGGATCCAATCCGATTTCTTCTGCCCGGTTATCAAATCGTCTCAGATTCGGCAGTGGGAGGCCGAATTTCTCGACTGCGTTCACATCTCCGTCTTCCGGAAAGATCTCAATATCCATCGAGAGCACATTCGACCCCGCCTGATACCGATAATACTGAAACTCGATTTCGTCGGTGAATTCGATGACATTGGTGAAGGCAATACTGTTGGTCAGCGTGGTTATTTGCACATCATCCTGATCGAATTGAACACAGATTTCGTAAGGATTCTCTTCCGTGGGATCGGCATTCTTAACACCCAGATAATACCGTTGCCCGGGTCGAAGCTGTGGCGTCGGAAAGGAAGCCAACTGGTTCGTGCCAGGATCGAATACTGAGAGACCTTGGAGAGACAGAACCATCCCTTCGCCCGCGTCTTCACCATTAAAGTCGATCGGAGGAAAGACATCCGGTGGAGATTCTCCCATTGGGACACCATCTTCATTCCAGAGCAGGACGAGATCTCCTGTACCACTTAACCAATTCGTTGCAATCGTAGCAATTCGAGGCACATCCACGATGTAATATTGAATCTCATCGCCAACGACGAGATTGGTCACGCATTCACCGTTGCTGAGCGCGGTGGCAGGGAAGTTCGTTTCGGCAAGACTCATGAGGAGTTGCCAATTCTGTAGCAGCGGCTGCGGTTCGGCAGCACCGGCACGATTGTCCCAAATCTCGAGGGTCCAATCGCCTACCGCAGGCTGCCCGACAAATCGCTCGAGCTCTTCTTCTGGCTGGAAGAACTTGATCGCTGCTGCATCCCGGATCTCAATGTCATCGATCTGCATCGCAGGCCGTCCTCGAACAATGGCCAGTTCCAGAAGGGTTTCATCCCGACTCGGGGTGAATCTTACCGGCGTGTTCCGACGCCAATCGAAGGATCCATCGACAATCTGAGCGAGCCTTCCATCCAAGAAGATTCGACCAATCGGGGCACCGCGTCCCGCGCTCGAACGCGTGGAATAAAAGAGATCAACCTTCTTCCCTGGTTCCGTTGGCAGCTGAGTCGCCACCCTTGAGCTTCCCATGTTCAGGTAGTTGAGTCCCTCTGCTGCTCGAGAATTTCCTCCACCAGCGATGATGGCACGCCCCTGAACGACTTCCCATAGATTGCTATCGGCGTTCGCCAAGAAGGTTTCGCCAGGCAAGAACCTCGATCCGGCCCTCTCTTCCTCAAATCCACTGTAACGGAAGGTTTCAACGATTGCGTTGGTTGAGAATGGCGGCGGAGCGAACTTGATCGGCAGCTCGGCCTCTTCAACGTCATCTGAAAAACCGCCATAGGTCGCAAGCTCCGCATCCCCAGAACCCCAACCCGTTGCATCTGGGCCACCTCGATTCTCAGACAAGAGTACCCTCGTACCCAACGGACTCACTAAGTGCATCGTAAGGTCTGACGCTCGCGGATGGTCAATTCGCAATCCAACTTTCACATCTGCCACTCCCCGAGTATCCGAAACGAAGATACTGGAACGTGTGATGGCATCATCTGTGATGGGAGTTGCCAGTTCTTCAGCGAAGAAGGGTTGCTCAGCATCAATCAGGAGATCCCGCTCAAAATCGAAGGTGAGACGAAACTCAACAGGAACCAAGTTAGGATTGTAGACACCGGCAAAATACTGTCCGGGATTCAAAGGCGGGATATCGGTCCGCGTCAGCCGAAGTGTCAGGCCGCTAGAGTCGTTTGTCCCAAGCGCTCGCTTATCAAATTGACCTTGCGTCGGTAATTCCTCACGGCGGAGATAGAGATCTAGAGGGAGATCAAACTCAGTCAGGTTCACGTCCAACGCACTCGCGTCTGTAGGAACTTCGATGACGTAATAGGAAAACGACTCAGGTTGAACGACTCCTGTGATTCCTTGACCTTCCAACAAACGGTTGGGCGTCAGAATCATGTTGAAGCCGAATACCCGGCCCGTATGTGTGAGCGCATTATCCACCATGCTCATCAACCAAACGCCCGTTCCGTTGTCCCCGATAAAGTTGATCAAACTGCCTGGCCCGTCGGTTGGGAATGAGGGAACAAGGGCCTCAAGGTCATCGTAAACGATATCCAAATCGCCAAAGGTACCATCGGGGTTGAACAAGGTATGATTATTTAAGACAACACTCGTCCCGTTGTGGCTCACATTCCCGAGCAAATCGCCAATATCATCGTGAATTAGCGACAGCTCCGCCACAGCAGCTTGTACCGTCAGTCCGTTCAGCGGATTTCCGAGTGCCAAAGTCAGCGCCGCACCGGGTTCATTGGGAGACCCATCGGGGATGATTCCCTGATTCAAGGGAACCCCACGGAGGACTCGATTCCCATTAGCATCCTCTTCATCAAAGGGATCCTCTTGAGAAATACCCACAAAGGCATACTGCCCCCCTTGATGATCCTCAGACTTCACACCTATATAGTAAATCACATCATCCCCGAGGGGTTGATTCTCAAAGATGACCACCTCACTACCGCCGGGCATGGTAGATTTTGACGCTTCGTTGATCACATTCTCATTGAGATCAAGCAGGCGAGAATCCCGCGAGACGAAGAGATCTACATCCGCTTCCAAGTTTCTGGGTCGGCCGAGATTAGGCGGTAGGAACGTCACGAAGGCCACGTTCGGACCATTCGTGAAGCCAACGTCATTCGTTGACGGAAGCGAATTGGTGAAGACATAGAATTGCCATTGAGGCAGAAGACCATTTGTCGTTCCCAGCAATGGGGCGTTGGCACCCACGCGATCAGACAAACGCGGGATACTATTAGTAATCGAAATCAAGGCAGGAATTTCAACATATTCCGGCACTTCATCCTCGATCGGTTCCAACTGGAACGGAGCCTCAATGTCAGGATTATCACCGGAGGACACCACCAGCGCATAATCCTGCACGACTCCATCTGGATGATCGGTCACTGCGTTCACATTGACTCGACGAGCAACAACAGAGACGACGTAATTTGTTCCAAGCGGCGGCGAGATGAACACATTCTCCACGTTATTCACGTTATCCAAAACTGGAGGTCCATTGGTAGTCGTCACTGACGTGAATAGCTCGTCTGGTCGGAAATTGTTTCCATAGAATATCTCGCCCGATACCGTATTGGAAACAACCAGATCCAGATCGTTCACCAGCTTGATACCCGCACTCGGATTTCCAGGAGGATCCGTCCACACCAGCGAGAGGCGCAACGGCAAAGCCCGAGCCCCATTCGTATTCAGGGTCAAATTCCAACTCCGCTGTTCACCTGTTGATAACGCGTCTTCGGGCGACTGATCAAAAAACTCGATACTCGCCTGAGTGTCACCATCGGACGTTTCTGGTTCAAACATGCTATCCGGCAAGCTATTCCCCAAATTGACCGAACCCCAACCTTGGAAATTGATCACGGGATCAATCTGAAAGTCGTAGAGTTCACTCGCAGTGCGCGAGCCGTTAATCAACAGAGCTTTCAACAGAGCCGGACTCGCGTTGTGTCCATTATCTCGCAGAAACTCTTGGAAAAGCGCCAGCATGCCAGAAACAGCAGGCGCGGCCATGCTTGTTCCGCTCTCAAACCGATAATAAGGGCCGAGACTATCGTTCAACTTAGCCAACTCCTCAAAGTATCCGTCACTCTCAGTTTCCACAGAAATCTTGGTTTCGACATCAAAGGAAACGGGATCTTCGAGCGGGTTACCGATCGAATAGAACAAGGCACCAGGTTGCACCGGAATGGGTGAATCTTCCGCATCACTAATTACGACACTCGTAAAACCTACAAGATCATTGGTCGTCGCAATCGCACCGAACCGAGCGTAAATGGGCATTCGAGGCAAGCTATCAGGTGAAGCCGCATTCGGGAGCACATTGATTTCGATCTCGGCGACCCCTTGGCGGGCAAGGAGGGTATAGGGCACGAGCTCACCATTGATTGCCGTTTGGTTAGAAATTGTGTTTGCCTGAACGTCCAAGAATTGTTCCGGGGTCGTCCAGTTTGTTGGGCTTGTTGAGATCGTAAATGAGCCCGGGGCCAAAACGTCTGGTTTGAAGCGGCCAAAATCACCCTCGATGCCAATTCCCACGTTTCCTCGAGAAGAGAAATCAGCAACCTGAGTGGCACTATCAGTCGGCGGTTGGAAGAGACGCTCCATGATTGGAGTCTGGTTAGTAATGGCCATCCCCATGTCATTCGTCATGACCTCATCGATGAAGCCAGTGACCACTTCGTTGGTGATGAATCGAAGACTCTCCAAAGCCCCGACCGTGATCACGTTCTTGGCGGTAGCCGGCGAAGCGATCGAGGCGGGCTCCCCTCCCCGTCCAATCTGATTACCGCTACCTGCGTTACCGGCGGCAAACACGTAAAGCACGGGTTGATCCCCCTCCATTTCGGGAAGGGAATCACGAACCGCAGCATCAAAGGAAGCAGCGCTACTGTTGTACTCGCGAACGTTTCGAAGCGACCAGCTGTTGTTGGAAATCAGCGCATTCGTTCGGCTTTGCTCGACGTAGTTATACTCCGCGGCTGTTTCCTGAAGAAACGCATCAGAAACGAGCGGCCCGGTTATCAAATCAATGGGCAGAACAAACAGTTCCGAGTCAGGAGCCATGCCTCGGAAGTTTGCGTTGGTGGCAGACCCAAATGCATTTGTGATTATCGGTGATGAAGCACCGCTGCTCGCAATCGTCCCTGCGACATGGGTTCCGTGTCCGTCGGGATCCCGTAAATTATCCCGCTCGACTGAGAACACGCGATTAGTTAGATCAGGATGAGCGGCATCGACACCTGTGTCATTGATCCCCACAAGGATATCTTTACCCGTTAGACCATGGAAATTGGTGCTCACGGTGTTTGTCGTAGAATCATCAATCCCGAGTCGAACACGGGTGAGGTCATTGGCAAGAACACGTGGGGCTGCTTTCTCCACCGTCAGCACACCGTCGAGTGAAGCGATCTCACTCAGCGCGCTTCTTTCGGCTTTCACCAACACTGTGGATCCGAAAGGTGATTTCCCCTCCTGGAGATACTCTGTTCCCATCGCCTCCAAGGCCCTAAACATGGCTTCTTCTTGCCCAGGAAACAGGGTCAACTGAAGCGTTAGTCGTCCCGGAATAGGAGCCTCCGTCACCGCAAACTCCAGCAGTTGGTCGCTCAACTTGAAGTAAGGAGCGAAAGGAATCACTGCTTGCGTCCCGCGAAATCGTTTCAAGCGATGCGACATCTCAGGTTTCATGCGCACGATCCACGTGTTGTGTGGGATGTAGGCCACTTTGGTAACCCCCAAGCGTTCCAGGGAATCCTCGTCAAACACGCGATCAAAGGGACCGGAAGACTGCAAGAGATAGCTCTCGGTCTCATCAGAAGCCATCAAATGAGCAGGAAGATTGAGAGGGACGTCCTTTGAGGTGTCCAAGAGCGCATTATTGAGAAGGATCGCGGTTTCCGACTGCGATAGATCACCAACAGACTCGAGCGTATTGCGAAGCCGGTATGGGAACCGAGGATCGGCAGGCAGAGAATTTGGTTGGCTTGCCGTCGGAGCAGAAACAGGCGCAATGCTGCTTCGGGTAAAAGCATCTTGGATGGCAGACGGCTGCAGGCGAGTGAGCATCGAGTACTTCGATTTCCCGAGCTTGGGTAGATGCACCTGCCCATTGGTGAACACGATATCCGGCCCCACCGCCGGAGCCCCTCGCTCCGTTCGGGCACGATCCCCCCAAAGCCAGAAGAACGCTCCCAAGGCAAGGAGCATCAGGCTAATCAAGAACCATGTTCCACTAGATAAACGCTTCATCAACTCTGTAACTTTTCGACCCAAAACCCTAACTGATTTCCCCTACCAACGGAGAGCTTTCGAGGAAGCGCTATGAAACAGAACCCCAATACAAACGGTCTCTTTCGGCCAGCAGTTCCCTCAAAACCCTGAACTTAGTCAGCCGGGATGACTATCTCACTTTCAACCACAGTGTTGAGATTCGTCACACTTCCTTCAAAGCGAAGAACGCGCTTGGAGACAAACTCACCTGTGATCTGATAATTCGTACAAATATTAAATAAACGATCGGGCGAAGGCTCCGTTCGCAAAGATTGATCAGCAGGACGGAGTGTTTGCCCGTAGGCATACACCGTGACGCGTGGCTCATCTGCCTTCAAAAGAGACAGAATCTGCTGAGGGATTCGCTCCACCGCAAAATCATCCATACCGGCCTGATAAATCGTATTGTTCGTCCAAGCGAGGAAAGGTGACTGCACGCTCAAAGCGGGCGTTGCTAACACGTCCCCTAAACTACGGAACCGTCCGCCCGCAAACCGAGCTCTCGTGGCGTTGATTCCATTGGTGCCGTTCACAATTTGCGCTAAAGGTGAGCCAGCCGTATTGAAGCCAGGCATTCCCAGCAGGCCTGCTGGCTGGATCGTGCGAGAGCGATACTCCGCTCCCAAAACACCATCGAGATCCCTCAAGCTGACCGAACTTGGACTCACATTCGTTTGCACAGTCACGCCACTCAGGGCGGCAGACCATGCAGCCAAGCCCGGCTGGTTGACCGACAACAGCCCCCTTGAGGCATTATCATTCACGGCTGTGGTGAAGTGCTCTAGAATCTTCCAGTCATTTGTTGGATGCGTGCCGAAACTTCCTGACCATCGGAACCAATTCAGCCTTGCGATGGCCATGTTGTTGACCTTTTCGGGTTCCGCGATGACGTTTGGATCTGGATCCGCAACTTCCTCACCCGTATTGAGATTCACACTCAGAGTTTGGAATGGGTAGTTCACCCCATCATTCGCAACTCGAAAACGATTGGCATCAGGCAGATCGTTCACTGTTAGCATCCGACCGTTACCATCGGTGCCGAGGTACCCCTTTAGGTAGATCGTCTGCCAAGGCGTTCCCCGATGCACACGCCCAAGCCAACCGATATTCGGAAACTTATTCGTCGGGAATTGCCAATCGTCTGACTGCCGAATCAAGGGATCCTTGTGCGCGATATTATAGGACAGCGGTGCCGCACCTTGAATGTCAGGCCACGGTCGGTAGCGACGATTCACTTCCCCTGGGGCTTCTCCGGGAATACCGAGATTGTGCAGATTCTGGGACGGCACGCGTTGGCCGGGCATGATGAACAGCGACTGAGAGGACAGTTGTTCGTTGTCCTGAAGATCCTCAACGGTGTAATGCACCAGAGGATCATTTGCCTGCCATGTGAGATAGATCGACTTGCGCACCGAAGGTGTGAATGGCACCTGGCGAACCCAACTCTTGCGAGGATCCCGAAGTCTTTGGAAGGCGTCAGACAAGGCATTCGGGGAAAGAAACCTAGGAGGAAACCCGAGGAAGGCCCGGAAAAGGTCCATGGCTTCTTCACGGTCCCGACCAGCGCCTCTCCCCACGTATGAGTTCCATATCTGGCTCGAAACAGGAATCTCACCCAGCGAAGCATAAATTTGACTGAGCACGCCCTCCGTAGGCGCGAACACATCCTGGACGCCGCCGATTCGATTCGTGGACCAGTAGGCCGCAGATTCGCTCGTTTGGCCTCCCAAAGAAACCTCTCCAATTACCTCCTGAGTCACGTCGAAACCACTTCCCAGATCGTCCAAATTCACGAAGTCCACGATCCGATTGAACTCGGGATCATACATGATGCAGCGAACACGATTCGTCATCGCAATACCGATCTGCCCCACAGGGAACCCAGCATCCGGGAAGAAGCCTTCGACGGACTGTCGGTTGTTCTGCACGACCGGAATCAATCGTCCCAGCGCATGGTTATAGGCAGCACTGGCGACCGGTGTATAATTCGTGAAGAGAGGGAGACGGAACTGACGATTCGACCACGTGTTAGCGGGAATATTCGCCATCGGAGGCATCATGTTCAGCCGATTCGCTGCGAGCACCTGCCCTCTCTCGTTCGTGATCGACATGGAGCATTCCACAAATGCCTGAACCTGAAGAGCCCGAGGATACGACTGGGTGTAAGAATTCCATGACTCAACCCCAAACAGATTCGACACGCTCAAGACCATCATCTGGTTGGTTTGCCAGAGACTGACGGGAGCGTTTGCCCGTGTCTTATTGATTTCTAGCTTTCGCGTGATTTCCAAACTCGTGAGGACACCAAACTCGTTAAAGTTCGGAAGTCCCTTCTTGGCCGCTACGACCCATGGCATGCCGTAAACGTTATCATCCGGGCCAAGGGCATTGCGGTCAGCGGGAATGTCAAGATCTCGCCAAGGCCGGGCGATCTGTTCACGAGCATTGTTTCCTACTTCCGCATAGTCGAAAATGCGGACCGTGCCGTCATCGTCACGCTGGAATCGGGGGCGAAAAACCAAAGGGAATGTCTGCAGATTGTCGGTGGCAAAACGAGCAACAGGGCGATTCGTGGTAACCACATCGCCGATGTTGGCGGCCATCTGCAAAAGCTGATGCACATTGGCGGAATACTCGTGCCGACCATTCACTTTTCTTGGCCACACTTGGATGTTTGTGATCGAAAAATCTCGATTCACATAGGTGTCTCCAACCGTGTAGAAATTCGTACCGGCAATCGCCACCCTTTGGCCCACAGCATTCGTGATGGCAAAGTTCGGTGGATTAGTGTTCATGTTCGACCGAAACATTCGTTCGGCCGCAGAGATGAAGAATTCGCGAGGATTCCACTCAACAAAGTTCGTCTGGTGGGTTCTCTGGTTGTTGTAATTCAAGCTCAGCTTGCTTGCCTTGCGTTCGGTCAAGACCGGCTCACCATCCAACAGCGCCAAAGACATCGTCCGCGCATCGGTATCGACTTCAGAATCAACACCAAGCTGGGAGAGCAAACGATATACAGTGTAGCGATCATAGGTGCTACGACGTTGCTGCTGCCGACCAGAGCTGGCTCGGTTCAATCGGGCCACAAAACTATCATTCGGTGCTTGATTGAGAGAAACCTTGAACGGGTTGAACAGTTCTTGAACGTCATAGTATGCCCGTCTGAAATCACTGCCCCAATACTCTGCCCGCGGATCATCCATCACGTCCGCTGAGAGCCATGAATTCTCGCCCAGATACGGACCGTTGGCGAACTGGTCGACAAAATCGCGCTGCAAAATACTCGCCCCAGGATTTGCCAAGCTTTGGAAGGATGGAAGGACCTCTTGGTTGAGTCGGTAACTCAGAATGGAAACGGCATCATTGAATGCCGTACCTGAGTTAGCTAATGGACTGAGCGGAGGTCGATACAGATACCCGTCAACACCACCCCATTCATTGAAATTAAGATCCGCCAAGAAAGCCGCTAAGTTCATTTCCCAAGGCCCCACCCCTTGGTTACGAACGAAGTAGTCGGAATTCGCTCGAGGTTGTTTGATCTGATTGTGAATGGAGTTGAGATCGAGGGACTTACCTTCAGGCAAGACCAGATACGCGTAGCGACCGATAAAGCGATTCGTCGCCGAGTGAGGAAGGTTCGGATGCTCAAGCACCCCGATCCATTGAGGATCTCCAACGAAGTGGCTGAACTGCGGAACGCCATCTACAGCCATTGGCAATCCATTGGGTCCACGCTCCGGTAGCAGGCCCGTGGGTTCGAATCGACCGTTGCGATTGAAATCTAAGTAAAATCGAAAATCGAGCGGCGCGTTAGGGTTCGCGTTCGTCTGGATGTAAACCGGTGGACGAGGATCGAACTGTAGGTTGCCAATGTTTACGGCCTGTCGATATCGGTCCAGGAGCGAACCATCCCGCGTCACGTAGCTGACATTGTTTGAATCAAAACCAAAATCGGTGGGCTCAAAACCACTGGAATTCAAGAAGTTGGTCGAGACAAGAAAGTCGTAGTTAAACTCATTACTGGCCGTCAACATACGGGCAACCAATTCGCCCTCAGCTCGGGCGAAAGCAGCATCCGTCATCAACTTGGCCGTAATCTGATCCGTCGTCACCGTCACAGCCGCACGCTCTCGACGACTCACGCCCAAGAACAAGACGGCCATGACCGTGACCACGGATAACATGATCAAGGTTATGATGAGGGCTACCCCTTGCTCTGATGATCGAATCTTCATTAAAGAGCTCTATGCATTTTCGGTGCCGTACGAAGAGGAACCATTCGTCGGAACAAATGAACCCCGCCCGCCTGGCGATTCAAATAGTCTTTCGACAGCGCCGCATTCCCGAGGGCCTTCACCCGCGACAAAGTCGTCTGATCCAAAACCCCGATCTCCACCTCAACATAGGCAGGCAACGCATCGCCGTAAAAAGCAGAGCGGGTTTCAGAGACGAAAGTAGAAGCCCCCGGTGCTTGATCTCTAACCAGAGCAACCGATGGATACCTGAAATTGACACTCTCGTTCAGCGCGTTGTTCGTCCAGTAACGCATTGGTCTTCCAAGCGAGTCGATGGGTTGAAGTTTGAAGTGCACCACACCTTCGATGAGCGGCGAAGCCACAATATTGGAGACAGCAAAGCTTGGGTCGGCCTTAGCTCGTCGGTATGCCTCCCAGAGGTTGACAAATAGATTCGTATTCATTCGGCGTTGAGGCTGGAAAACCTGGGACAAGTCCCTTGCACCGAAATTGACATTGGGAGAAGAAAACCGGAAGAGCGTCCCGTAGTTCAATTCACCTCCAGGGGTCAACGCCACTGCGTTGGTCGACGGGGAAATGAAAAAACCCTTCCCCACCCAATTGAGGTTTGATCGAGTCAGAAAAAAAGCTTCGTGGAGAACGTTCGTTCGCAGAGTTCCATCGGCGAGCTCCTGCGTAACCGGCATGGCCACACTCATTTGTCCCCCAACCCGGTTGGTCATGATCCCGCTCATAAAGTGAGGCGGGGTAGCCGGCACGACGGGAAGCGATTGAAAAACGCCCAGACCAGGTGACGTCGCTTGCTCTAGGTCGTTCACAAGCAGCTCAATGGCGGCTCGACCAGCTTCCAAGACGTCGACCTGATTCACATTCGTCCTGAGCGCCTTTTGCGTCTCATTGAACATGGAGTAAAGGCCGAAAACGATGAGCGACATCAGCGAGACAGCCAAGAGAAGTTCAACAAGCGAAAAGGCTTGCCGACCTCGATGGACTATTGCATTTCGATCTGACGATACCCTCATCATCTTGCACTCAAAGGAGGTGAAAAACTGGAACGTTGGAAGTGAAACAGATTCGTTAGGCGAGTGTTGTTTTGGTTAAAGAACGGAAACCCGTTGGTTTGCATCAAACGCCCGCTGACCAGAGTCCGGAACACCTTCTCTTTGCGCCCGACTCGGTAGCCGATATCATCGCCCTGACCGAACTCATTGACAGGCCAACGAAAGTGCAGGCGAACATCGTAAAGATTGCTCATCACATTCCGGGCCGTCTCAAATCGGTTCGTGCTATTCAAATTTCGATTCTGTGCAAGCACGTTGGTCGTGAACGGGACGTAGGGCATGATTGTCGACGTAACCAAATAGGTGAACGAGTTCTCTCTGAACTGCTGATTCTGAAATCGCTGAGCTGCTGTTCCGGAAATCGATCGCATCATCGCCGTCACCTCGTTCGTGACGAGAAGTGGAAACCCATTGCGATTTTCACCCACGACTTGAATCGAGGGAACAGATAGCATCCCCACAATAAAGTGCCCATTGACCAAGGGGATCTCATTGCCCGTCACCGGGAAACGACTCCCTACATACCGATCCAATCGATTACTAATGGTGATCCGCTCAACGAAATTGGTCAGTACATCCAAGCCCAGTCCACCGCTCCGAATCGCCTCCAAAAGATAGGAGCCATCTTGATTGATGATTGTCTCCTCACGATTGTCGCGCTGCACCTGAAAACCGGTCGGCAAGACACCAATGATCGCGACCATCGCGAACGCAACAATTGCGATCGACAGCGCGATTTCCACCATCGTAAACGCTTCTTGGCCGCGAGTTCGTTTCGAACCGAAACAAACTCGGAAAGCATTTCGATGTTTTGACAAACCAGTCATGCTAAAGATTATGGAAGCTCAGGTTGAATCAAACGCGCCCGGCCCGTGAGCCAATTGATTAGGATGTGGTGGCGCTGGCCTTGCGACTTGTCAACGATGTCTAAGGGCCCAGGAATAATGTTACCATCCACATCTCGAACATACGCAACATTCCCTTCAATGTAGGTGATCACTTCATCACGACCAGAAACCAGCTGCCCTTGGGCGTTGAAGGCGATTGTATGCATCAGCAAAGGCGCACTGTCTGGATGAGGAAACCCAATTTCCCTGAGAGCATAGGGTCGGATGACCGGATCGCGCAGGGTTTCGCTACCCCGTTCGACGATAAACTTGTCAGGATCGAAAATGATGCCTGGAGGAAGGAATTTCCAATTGGAAAGATACTTGGGTTCAGGGCGTCCAGGCTGACTTCCTACGCTTCGCTGGGCGTAGATCGCGTATCCAGAATACATGCCTTCCCACAGATTTCGAAGCCGATCAATTTCAGAACCGCCGAGTCGATCGATAAGGCCTCGATCCATTACGGTGGGAGCGAGCAAGGTGAAATAGACGGTCGTACGATTGTTGATCGCCATCAATCGAGCCATTGCCAAATCATCGAGCAATTGTCGATTGGTGCCCATCAGGGCGTTGGACTTACCGATTCCCTTAAGGGCTGGTAAGGTTACCGAAGCTAGAAGTCCTATGATCGCGACAACCACTAAGAGCTCAATCAGCGAGAAGCCTCCGAAGGCTCTTGCTCGAACGCTAGATGGGTTGGGTTTCATTCGTGAAATAGGAACTATCTAGACCGGCTTACTCCCAACTCAACACATTATCCTTATTGGCACCCGTCAACGCATTGACAGTCGGGTCAACCAATCCGTCCGGTCCAAAAGACCAGACCATCACTTCGCCACGAAATTCAAAGAGGTTGGGATTCTCTTCGTTTCGCAACAAACCGTTATGACCACCAACAGCACCGGCCTTCGCTGACACAGCTGGTTGGCTATAAAATCCATCTAAGCATTTGGTATCGTAATTCAAGTCCAAGGTAACAATGTAAGGATTGCCCCACGGATCGCGATAAACGCCATCGGGCCCAATTCCAGGAGAGGCGGTATTAGGAGCTGACTTTGCCTCTAGAAAAGGAATTCGCTGGTGATTCAGACTGTGATTCTGGTTCTGAGTGCGCATCCCGCTGGGAAACACTTCAAGATCCTGAAGGATGGCCATTAGTTGAGCGTTACTAGAGTTCGGGACCCGCTGAGTCAAATTTCCCACCGCGGGGAGGACTTGATTCCGCTTGTTACGAAGCAATTGGCTGCTTCCATCCGGACTCATGTAAAAGGTACCATAGGTATAATCCGGGTTGTCTGAGCTCAATCGTTTCCGCAAGAAAGGAGCCGTCGGAAGTCGGTTGTAGGTACTGTTGTATTGGGTAATCGCTGCCTGAATCGCGCTGATTTCCGTTTTGGACTTGGCTCGCTGAGCGCTTTGCTTGGCTTTTGAGAGAGCGGGAAGAAGCATTCCCGCCAAGATCCCGATAATCGCGATCACCACGAGTAACTCAATCAGGGTAAAACCGCGCCCTGCGTGACTTGCCGAATGCTGTGTCGTAACTTTCATTGACTTTCTAATTGGCCTGCTGAATGCGGTTTACGCTAAACTAAAAGAAGAATCCATGCCAGATTTTTGATAAATTAGTCCGCGCGACTAATCACCTTCGGGGCCTGGCTCCAGTTGTTGATTCGATAGATTTTCCCACGGATTGGGATGTCAACCCAGAGATCAAAACTGGTCTGATTGAAACGATCACGCCCGCTAGACCGGTACTGAAACGGATTCAACAACCGCAAGGCCGGATTCTGCGACTTAATGGGCCGGTAATCTTCAAGATTTCTCCCCAATGAATCGACCCCTACAACGGGTGTCGCTTGCCAGCGCACAGGTGCAACGATGAGATTCACCGGCACCTCGCCATTGGCTGTAATCTGTGCGTAGTCCCCTTGACCGAACTCTGCAAAAGATTTCGCCTTGCTGGACTCTTTCGCCGTGTTTTGAATCCCATCGACACCAAAAAAGCTACGACAAACCTGTCGATTAATCCCCTGCCCGTCCTGATTCGAGGTGTAGATTCCCCCTTGATAAACTGTTCCTGTCAGCTCGTAGAAAAGTTGATTGGTAACCGTATTGATCTGCCCGTTGGCAAATCTTGAATCCGGGGGATAACCACCCACGGACGCTTTGTAGTTCTCGATAAACACTTCGAGTTCGCTCAGTTTCCCTTGGGTGGCTGAAATCTTCTTCTTCGTCGAGGCGGAGGCCGATATTCCGACCACCAAGCTTGCCAGCACACCAATGATCGAAATCACGACTAGAAGTTCGATCAAAGTAAACCCCACGCGGCCACCGTTAGCACCATTCCGTGCCTCGAAGTTCGAAGGTTTCATCTGTTTGGCTTTCAGTTTCATTTTCTCAACCATCAAGCGTATCGGGAACCGCAGCCCCAAAACCTGATGTCAATCAAGTCTTCTGCCCAACTGTCAGCAGACCTCAGGTTCCCCAAAAGGCCGCTTTTTCCAGACAGAGACTCATAAATTGGTCTCTTTACTGACACGACATCTCTTTTATAAGAAATATTCATGCCAACATTTCAATGTTTTTGAATCCCCGAACCTTACCAATTCACTTTCGAGCAGAGCATCGAAATACGCATTTCCCGGCTCGTGAGGTTTTTGAATCGATGGAAATGGCCACCGGCAGATGTCCGGCAGCCATTTCCGATCAGGAAGATTCGGTAATCTAGTTGCCGCCCAATTGATCGATCAGCGAGATCAAAGGCAAGAAGAGTGCGATAACGATACTACCCACCACGACAGCCAGGAACACAATCATAATCGGCTCCAACAGCGAGGTCATTGCGGCTACCGCATTATCCACCTCTTCATCGTAGTTATCCGCAATACGCATCAACATTTCCGGCAAAGCACCCGTCTGCTCACCCACGTCCACCATACTAATGACCATCGGAGGAAACACCTTTGATTGGTCGAGTGGAGCCGTGATCGTTTCCCCTTCTTTCACGCTTTCATGGACCATCGTCACCGCGTTACTGATGATCACATTGCCCGAGGTTTCACGGACAATTGTTAGGGCCTGCAAGATCGGCACGCCGCTACTAACGAGCGTACCGAGTGTTCGAGTAAACCGCGAAATCGCAACCTTGCTGACTACCGGCCCTAGAACAGGGAACTTCAATTTAAACTTATCAAAGGCCCATCGCCCCCATTTTGTCATGATTGCAATCTTCAAGACAATGAATGCAGCAATCACGCCGATTGCGGTCTGAAGAAAGTTTTGCGTCATGGTTTCACTAATGTTCAGAACGAACTGCGTAAACGCAGGCAATGCAGCACCTTCCAACATATCTGTGAAGATCTGCTTGAACTTCGGAACCACAACAACCATCAAAAGAACCAAGATACCACCGGCAACCACCATCACCGCAGCCGGATAGAACATAGCCGCGATCACCTTGCCTTTGATCTTCTCGGCTTTTTCCATGAACTCAGCCAAACGGTTCAGCACGACCTCCAAAACACCGCCGAGCTCACCAGCCTTCACCATGTTGATAAAGAGCTTGTTGAAAACCTTAGGATGCTGAGCAAGCCCCTCGGAGAACGTACTTCCCCCCTCAATGCTATCGCCCAAATCATCAATGATTCGCTTCAGAGCTGCATTTTTTTCCTGCTTCGCCAACACACGAAGACCACGAAGTAGGGGCAGGCCGGCATCAACCAGCGTTGCCAACTGACGTGTGAATGTCGTCAACACCTTGGGTTTCACCTTTCCGCCGAGCCCCGGAATGGTGATGTTGATACTCCCCTTCTTCTTCTTGCCCTTCTTCTTGGCAGGCTTCTTTTTGCCTCCCTTGGCTTTGTCTCCGGCAGCCTCCGTCACTTTGGTCGGAAAATACCCCATCTCCTTGAGGCGACTGATGGCCTCATTCTGATTCGCAACGTCCAGAGACCCTTTGGTCTCCTTCCCCCGAGAATCCATGGCAACGTAGTTAAACTTGGGCATAATTCTGTTTCCTAGGTGTACTTCAGCACTTCATCAATGGCCGTTTCCCCGGTGAACACACTGCGAAGACCATCATCTCGCAAGGTGATCATCCCCTCTTCTACCGCCTTCTGCTTCAACACCACCGAAGGCGCTCGATCATTGATCAGCGATCGAATCGCATCTGTCACTTGCAACAACTCAAAAATTCCTTTTCGCCCTCGATAGCCGGAGTCATTGCACTCACCACATCCTCGACCAAACGCGAAGTTCTTACCTTCAACGTCAGCGGGTGTCAGCCCCAACTGATCCAACTGTTGTTCAGTCGGCTCGAATGGCGTCTTACAACGATCGCAAATCGTTCTCACCAAGCGTTGGCCCATCACACCGATCAAAGTAGACGAAACCAAGAAAGGCTCGACGCCCATATCGGTCAAACGAGTCACGGTTCCTGGAGCGTCATTCGTATGCAAGGTACTAAGCACTAAGTGACCCGTGAGCGATGCCTGAATGGCAATCTGAGAGGTCTCCAAGTCACGCATTTCCCCAACCATAATAATATCGGGATCCTGACGCAAAAAGGCACGCAATCCGGCTGCGAAGGTCATATTGACCGATTCAATCACCGGCACCTGCATGATTCCCTCGATATCGAACTCGACCGGATCTTCAACCGTTAGCAGTTTGTGCCCAGGGCGATTCACCCGACGCAAACAGGAATAGAGAGTGGTCGTCTTACCGCAACCGGTCGGACCGGTCACCACAAAGATACCATTCGGCTGATCAATTGCATGTTGAGTAAACTCCAGAATCTGTTCAGGGAATCCGAGTGATTCAAGCTCCAGCGTAACAGCCGTTCGATCCAAAACACGAAGCACGACCGATTCCCCGTACGAAGTCGGAAGAGTCGAAACACGAAGATCGATCTGACGCCCCCCCAAATTCACCGAGATACGACCGTCCTGTGGCAATCGACTCTCGGAAATATTGAGATTCGACATGATCTTAATACGGGAAGCGATCGGGCCCGACATTGACTTGGGCGGAGGCGACATCTCGTAGAGCGCACCATCAACACGATAACGAATCTTATATTCGTTCTCGAACGGCTCAAAATGGATATCACTGGCTCGATCCTGAACCGCTTGAGTCAGCACCAAGTTAACAAACTTAACGATCGGGGCACTATCCTCGTCGTCGGAAATATCAAGTGCATCTTCGGATATGGTAACCTTAGCACCGGCATTGGGATCATCCGATTCAACCCCTAATTCCTCCAGGATATCAGCGATACCACTCTCGATATCCATCGTCGAACCCCCACTCGCGCCATACGAAGCCACTAAAGCTTTCTCGACGGCTTCCGGATCCGCGACCACCATCTGGACTGGATAGGGAATGACGTAGCCCATCTCGTCAATGCGGGAAGGATCGAGCGGGTCCGCCAAAGCTACCTGAAGAACCCCGTCTTCAATCGCTACTGGAATGCATTGATAAGACTTTGCCGTCTCGTCGTTGATGATCTCCTTGAGCTCAGGCGTGACGGTCCGCTCATTGACCTCGACCACCATCGCCCCCATGTGGCTTGCGATGGCATTTAGCAAGGTATCCTTATCCAAGTGACCAAAGTCTTGAATCACGCGAAAAGCGGATTTCCCGCTCTTGGTCACTTCATCATTCACTTCCTCCAGTTGGAGATCATCCAACATAGCCTGCTCTTGAAGCAGTCCTAGGAGGGGATTGGCGGAGATATCTGACATACTAGTCTCGTCGATGAATTAGGCTTCTTCCTCTTCAGCGGCCATTGCTTCCTGCATCTCCTGCAGCTTGGCAAGAATGGTTGCCGGATCCTGCGCCTTGGTAATCACTTCTTCCTCGGAAATCACACCCTGCGCATACTTATCCAGGAGGTAACCATCCAAGGTCACCATGCCGTATTTGGCACCGGTTTGGATGTCGGAGTTGATTCGGAAAGTCTTATTGTCACGTATCAGCGCCGCAATGGAAGGCGTGTTCACCATGATCTCAAACACGGCAACGCGGCCCGGTTTATCAGACCGCGGAATCAAGAGCTGAGAAATCACAGACTGCAACACCGTCGACAGCTGAATTCGAATCATCTCCTGCTGGTTCGTCGGGAATGCGTTCACCAGACGATCAATCGTCTTAGCCGCTCCCGTGGTGTGAAGAGTTCCAAACACCAAGTGACCCGTCTCAGCAGCTGTAATTGCAGCCTCAATCGTTTCCAAGTCACGCATCTCCCCCACCAAGATCACATCCGGATCCTGACGCAGGGCTCGACGGAGCGCCTCAGAGAAGCTCGGCACATCAACATGAACCTCACGTTGCGTGATCACAGCCTTCTTGTGCGTGTGGTAATACTCGATCGGATCTTCAACCGTGATCAAATGAGCATCTTCGCGTTCCTCGTTGAGAATGTTCAACATCGAGGCCAAGGTGGTACTTTTCCCAGACCCCGTGGGACCGGTCACAAGAACCAAACCACGAGGTTTGTAGAGGAGCTCCTTTACGGACGGCGGAATACCGATCTGCTCCATTGTTAAGAGCGTACTTGGAATCTGTCGCAACACCATGGCGAAGTCGCCGCGCTCTTTGAAAACACTCACACGGAACCGAGCCACATCACCCAATGCAAAAGCAAAGTCAGCCCCACCCTTTTCACGAACGTGCTGAATGTGATCTTCGGACGTGATACTACGCATCAACTCCTCAGAGTCCTCCTGACTCAAGGCAGGTCCTTCAACCTTGTGAAGAGTACCATGCACGCGAATTGCCGGTGGAATACCCACACGAATATGCAGATCGGATGATCCTTCAGAGACCATCAGCTGCAACAAGTCTGACATCTGATACGACATAATCTACTAACAAAAACCCGGTCTTATCTTCCCTCAGGCAAAGCCTGCATCCTATTCCTCATCAGCCACGGAAACGCGGAGCACCTCCTGCGTCGTGGTTAATCCAGCGACTACTTTCCTTGCCCCGTCTTCACGCAAAGTGGTCATTCCCAACTCGCGCGCTTTCGCTCGAAGCACTGAACTAGGAACCTGGTCGAACACCAGTTTGCGAGCCGCATCGTCCAACACAAAAACCTCAAAAATTCCAAATCGGCCTCGGTGCCCTGTATTGTTGCACTGCGGACAACCGGTTCCCTTCTGATAGTTTGGATCCTTCACGGTAGCAGGATCCAGACCGATACTTTCCAGTTCTCCAGGTTCCGGCGTGTATGGCGCCATGCAATTCTTACAAAGCTTTCGCACCAAGCGTTGAGCCATCATTGCCCGGGTAGAAGACGCCACAAGGAAGGGTTTAATTCCAATGTCAACCAATCGAGTGACAGCACTTGGGGCATCATTTGTATGCAGAGTGGAAAACACCAAGTGACCCGTCAAAGACGCGTTGATCGCGATCGTCGCCGTTTCCAAGTCACGAATTTCCCCGAGCATCACGATATTCGGAGATTGACGTAGCATGGCGCGCAGAGCGCGGGCAAAGGACAAACCGACAGCTTCGTGCACTTGCACCTGATTAATACCATCGAGCTGATACTCAACCGGATCTTCCACCGTGATGATCTTGCGGTCGGGGCGGTTAATAAAGTGCAAGCAGGAGTAAAGCGTGGTCGTTTTCCCGGAACCGGTTGGCCCCGTCACCAGTAGGATACCGTCAGGCAATCCGATCAAGCGCTCAAACGTGGCTTGATCATCCGCAAAAAATCCCAGCTCGGCCAAACCAAGACGAAGTCCAGATTTGTCCAAAATACGCATGACGATGCTTTCTCCATGCGTTGTCGGAATGCAGGAAACACGTAAGTCAATCGTCTTCCCCTCACCCACAGCGGTATTGATACGTCCGTCCTGCGGAATGCGCCGTTCGGAGATGGACATATTGGATTGAATCTTCAACCGCGAAACGACGGAGCCCTGTAAAGCCTTCGGTGGGGCATCCACTTCGTGGAGCACACCGTCAATCCGGTAACGAACCCGGAAGCGATCAGCCATCGGCTCCAGATGGATATCAGAGGCCCGCGATTTGTAGGCATCAATAATGATCTGACTCACCAGCTTGATGATCGGAGCATCCGCCTCAACCTCTTTGCCTTGATCCTCCTCAAGGGCCCCCATGGTTCCAATCTCGACCTCACCCTCGGTGATGTCTTGGATCATCTTGCTGACCGAATCGTCACCCCGCTGCTGGCCATAATACCGCGAGATCGCATCCTCAATCTCTTGCTCGCTTGCGACACGAACTTCCACCTGCTTCCCTAAGGCGACCTGAAGGCCATCAATCAGTTCCAGGTCCGATGGCTCGGATACAGCCATGGTGACGGAGTCGCTGGAAACATACACCGGGACAGCGTTAAAGCGTTTGACGACGTTTCTGGGAACAGCCGCAATCACGTCGTCCTCGAGACGCATCTCCCTCAGCTCGATCACCTCCGCACCCGCCTCAGCCGCTTTGGCTGTCGTGATGCTCTCGGCCATCATTTCACCGCGGGCAATCAAAGTGTCTAAAACACCCTCGCCCGCGCTTTCCGCCTCAGGGCGCACCTCGTCAACCTGCTCGGTAGTGAGCAGGCCCATATCAATGAGTGAATCGATTAAATAATCGTCTTTTACGGCCACGGTTTTCCTAAAAGCTAAGGATTAACCCCATCCAATCCAGAAGGGAGATGGGCGGATTCTATCGGTGAAGATTCGATTGTCAAACGCGGACATCCCAATATCACAAATAGCCAACGACTTAGGACACAGAATCCGATACTCATATCCATCATTTACGACCCAACTAAGGGATGAGCTTCACGCAGATTCTAACCATTTTTTTTCCAAGGCATGTCGGGAAACTTCTCCGGAGTCTTCACCGGTTTCGGAGGAGGTTGAGCAATGGATAATTCCGACTCCGCTTGCTTCTGGTCGGCGGTAGGCGGCGCCATGTTCCCCTTCCAGGAAGCAATCCGTGCCTGGAGGCCATGATGCTCCGCCTTCTCCTTCTCCCCTGCCCGCATGTAGAACAACGAAAGGTTCGTATGAACAAGCTGCTCATTCGGCCTCAGTGACTCCGCCTTATGCCCCTCGGCAATCGCTCGATCAAAGTTTCCTTGACGACAGAACGCCATGCCAAGCGACAGGAGAGCATCAAACGCTTCTGCATCTTCTGACAGGATCGATTGAAGTAGCTCAATCGCAGAGTCATAGTCCTCTTGACTAAAGAGAAACATGGCTTCGTCGTATTTCTGCTGCAATTCCGCTTTCACCGAGCCCAGTTTCGCCGAAGCCCCCCCACTTTGACCATCAATAAAACCAAGAAACCGCACCCGCAGCGCCACCGCCAAAGAACCCTGAGCTAGCATCTCTTATTCGAAGCAGACCAACTCCCGAAGACAAGCGGTTTTCACCCCCCCTCCTGGAATCAGCAAAACCCGCAACGCAACCACTTTGCATTAGCAAAACTTATAAAAAGAAACTTCTGGCGCCCCTGCAGATTTGCCGCCAACCGAAATACTCCCTGGGAACACCATCCCCACAGATGCAGAACTCGCCACAATTGAGCCTCTTTTCACCAATTAATTTCTCGACAGACTTCACAGCAAATTCCTATGTTTTCCATACGTATATATCAGAATATTTAATGAGTTGTGAATCCAGATGAGTGACTCCCCCGTAACCGCCCAAGCATCCGGCGGCAGCCCAGAAACTTCCCAAATTTCAGAAGCAGTAATTCGAATCGCAGGGAACTCACAGGATGGTATCCAGTCCATCGGAGGATTCCTCGCTCGATTAGCTGGGCGAAGCGAACAGGAAGTCATGACTTTCATGACGATCCCCTCTACGATTTCGGGAGGGCCATCGATTTTCCAAGTCCGCATCGGTTCCGGGGAAGTATTGACCGCAGGAGATGAGGCGGACGTTCTCCTTGCCTTCTACCAACACTCCTACGAGAAACACCTCTCGTCACTCAAAGAAGGCGGCGTTGTCCTCTACGACTCAGACCACGTCGAACCTGACGAAGCGCTGCTCACAAAATATCATCATGTGGGGGTTGCGATCACGAGCCTCACGATCGAAGCCATTGGGGGCACAGCCAGAGACAAAGGAAAAAACATCTTCGCTCTCGGCCTGATTGCCAACACTTTTGGATTAGACGTCGAGAAGCTTGAAACCCTTATCCGAGAACGATTTAAGGGCAAGCCGGACAGCGTCGTCACGAACGCGCTCAACGCCTTCCAATCAGGCTACAAGCACGAGTTGGGTGATCTGCTCGATACCTACCGATTCATGGACAGCGAAGCTCGGACTCGAGATCAGCTGGTCATGACCGGAAACGAGGCCCTGGGATACGGAATCATCGCTGCAGGAGTCCGCTTCGGAGCTGGCTACCCTATTACGCCCTGGTCCGATATCATGGAACTTCTTCGACGGGAACTGCCCAAATATGGCGGCACTTTTGTTCAATGTGAGGATGAAATTGCGTCAATTTCAGCAGCAATCGGTGCGAGCTACGCCGGCAGAGTGGCCGTGACCGGATCGAGCGGTCCCGGCATCTCACTCAAGACCGAGGCCCTGGGTTGGGCCGTCATGGCAGAAATGCCACTCGTCATCATTGATGTTCAACGCGGCGGCCCTTCAACGGGCATGCCGACGAATGTGGAACAATCCGACCTGTTCATCGCTTGCTACGGCGGACACGGAGATGCACCTCGAGTTGTCCTAGCCCCACAGAATGTGGAAGACTGCTTCACCACAGCTATTGAGGCAGTCAACATCGCTCGAAACTATAGCGTGCCGGTCATCATTCTCACCGACCAATCCATCGCGACTCGAATCGAGGCTTTTGACGAACCAGACTTGAAGGCCCTCTGCCAGGACATCTCCCCCACTTTCGAAGCCGTGGCCGAGCATCAACCTTATGACTTGGAGCGCCCGAGTGGCGTCCCTCAACACCTGCCGCCCGGGACTCGCATCGCCAGCGGGAAATACCCGGTTGTAACAGGTCTCGAACACGATGAAGCGGGTCACCCTACCGCCTCCCCGAAGTTGCACGTCGAAATGACCGCAAAACGTCGCAACAAACTTCGGGACTTGGCTGCATCCCTGCCCACCCCCCAAACTTATGGCCCTCCCGAAGGAAATATCCTGCTCGTCGGATGGGGGTCAACCATGGGCCCCATCCGCGAAGCCGTTGACCGAGCTCGAAAGGCCGGCGACAGCATTTCGTCTTTGCAAATTCGACACATCAGCCCGCTTCCCGATGGTCTCGAGAATGTCTTCTCAGGCTTCAATCATGTTTTCGTGGTCGAGATGAACGACGAAGGGCTCTACGGTTACGGGCAACTTGCAACACTCCTGCGCTCTCGCTATTGCGATCCTAAGATTAAGAGCATCACCAAAACGGATGGACTCACCTTCAAGGTGAAAGAAATCCTTAGCAGAGCCCAAGAACTCCTCGCCTAAAGCCTTCCAGCAGTAAGTATTGTAACAAGAGAATGAGCGAAACACCTTCGAATATCGCAGAACGTTCAGGCAACATCGCGACCGTCCCTCCCATTGCGGACGAAGATCGAAAGCCACTCAAAAAGAAGGATATTGCTGCAGATCACCCTACCTGGTGTCCGGGTTGTGGTGACTTCTCCGTCCTCGCCCTCTACTTCAAGTTGATAGAACGACGCGGGATGTGGCATGAAAAGGTCACGACTGTGGCTGGCATCGGCTGCTCAAGCCGCTTCCCCTACTTTGTCCAAGCGCACGGTGTCCATTTCATTCATGGACGGGCTCTCCCATTCGCCACCGGCGTCTCGATGTCGCGACCCGACCTCCATGTTTTCGTGTTTGGGGGCGACGGTGATGCCTTCTCGATCGGCGGCAACCACCTCAATCATACGGCACGCAAAAACATCAAGATGACCTACGTCATCATGGACAATTTCGTCTACGGTCTAACCAAGAAGCAAACTTCACCAACCTCTCCCATTGGGTTCAAGAGCAAGACCGACACACAGGGAGCGAAGGATCGCCCCATCAATCCGATGAAGCAACTCGTCGCTGCTGGAGCCAGTTTCATCGCCCGATCAACGAGCACCAATCCAAAGCATCTCCTCGATATGATGGAGAAAGCGATGGACCACGATGGATTTAGCGTGATCGAATGCTTGAGCGAATGCGTGGAATTCTACGCTGGCGCCTTCGACGCGTCCAACCCTCGTAAGGGAGGCGAATTCAAGGAAGTCCCCGCCGAGCACGATGTCTCGAGCGAAGAAGCCGCGTTCGCGCTGGCTGCCGACCCGTTCCCCGGTTACTTCGGAATCTTCTACCAGGAGAACCGGCCAACAAAGAACGCCAATGAAGCGGCGATCATTAGCGGCGCCAAAGAAAAAGTTGCCGGGAAGGAAGACTGGGAAATTCTCCAACAAACCTTCAACAGAATGAAGTAGTCCCCATACTCCTAATTTTTTATCGATCACAAGACGCTCCACACTCGTGGAGCGTTTTTTCTTCAAGTCGCAGCAGGAGATCCGTCAGACTTTTCAAACGAAGAGTTACTGAATTCGAACAGAACGAAAGATATGCCTCACATCCACGATAAAATAGACTTCACCGTCGCGGTCTTCGTTGTTCACCGGAATAAAGTCCTCTTGGTTCATCACCGCCGACTTAAAAAGTGGCTCCCTATCGGAGGGCACATCGAATTGGATGAGGATCCTGAAATCGCGGCAATAAGAGAAACAGAGGAAGAATCTGGGTTAAAGGTCCGTCTCATCGGCGAGCGCCCCCCAACCACCGGAGATGGAACTCGCGCGCTCATCGCACCTCGCTTCCTGGACATTCACCGGATCACCAATGAGCACGAACACATCGGAATGATCTACTGGGCGACAACAGATACTTCTGAAGTGCGTTTAGCAGAGGAAGAACATTTAGATATTCGTTGGTGTTCAGCCGAAGAACTGAAGGAGCTCCACCCCACAATCACTCCGGCAATCGAATGGTATTGTCTAAAGGCTCTCGAAGAAATTCCAAAGGCAAGTTAGACCTGTCGGCCGCATCCTTTGGAAAAGTCATTCAAATCCGCACTCACGAGATTGCCTACCCGCCAGCAAGAGAGACGAGTCACAAGACGAGCAAGCCCACCCAATCCGTGTTGACTCAACCTGAACGGCGATAGAGCCGACGAATCGCCCCTTGAGGAACGAGCAGCCATAGTCGCTCGTGAAAATAATAGATGAAGAACTTCGCAAAGAATTCGATTCCACCAATCTTGAGGGCCAACGACACATCACCGGTGGTTGCCCATGCGATCGTCATCGTCGACGCTGTCGCAAGAATCCTCCACGTCAGTCCCTTCAACAGGCTTCTGACGTGGGATTCGCGATCCTGACCACTGCTTTTCATGCCGGGGGACTCTGTCACCCCCCGCGCTCAGGATCAAGCGCTTAAGCGTCAAACTTTCTTGGTTAGGCTCAACCCCTGTTTGAGAAGCTTCTGAGCGTTCGCATCGGAATCCGCTTCGGCATAAATTCGCAAGACCGGCTCCGTCCCAGATCCCCGCAACATCAACCATGCCCCACTCGCGGCAACATATTTGACTCCATCAAAGCTCTTCACTTCTTCGATCGGCGAACCAGCAAGAGCCCTAGGGGGATTCTTCGCACAATAGGACATGAGATCAGCTCGCTTCTCCAGAGGAAAGTGTCCATCAATCCGTGCGTAGCGATGGGGACCAAAGGTCTTCTCCAAATCTCCTAAGAGTTTTGTGAGAGGTTTTTTCTCAACGGCCAACATTTCTAACAACATTAGCCCTGCCAGAATTCCATCTCGCTCGGGAACGTGGCCTGGGAAACCAATCCCTCCGCTCTCTTCGAAACCTAGGAGCACATCACCCTTGATCATTTCGGAACAGATATACTTGAATCCGACCCCTGTCTCGAGAAGCGGCAATCCATAGTGCTGGCACATTTTGTCTACCATCGAGGTTGTGGTCAGTGCTTTCACGATTCGGCCTCCGCCTTTGCGATTCTCGACAAAATGTCGTAACAACAGACAAATGATCTGATGGGTCGTCAGCGGATTACCACGACCATCCATGCCCCCGACTCGGTCCGCATCCCCGTCCGTCACGAGACAAATGTCATGAGGCCGCTTCTTCAGATAAGCGGTGCTCGCTCCGTAGTTTGAAGCAATGGGCTCAGGATTGATACCCCCGAAGCCAGGATTGTGCTCCCCGCGCAAAGTCGTCACCTGACAAGTTGTCCCTTCAAGCAGTCGATCGAAGCAGCCTGCTCCCACCCCATAAAGAGCGTCATGGGCAAACTTCGCTTTCGACTTTGAGATGCGGGGAAAATCCACCAATTTCGTCAACGCCTTGAAGTAAGCCTGGGTGAGATCCTTCTTCTGAATTTTCTTCGCCTCGTGTAATCCAATCGACTTCACGGGATTGCGATCGAGCATGGCCTCGACTTTCTGACAGAGACTTGAGTCTGCAGAGCCACCGAAGTGAGCTTTAATTTTGAATCCGTTGAAGTTTGGCGGGTTGTGACTCGCGGTGATCATGATTCCGCCGATCGCACGGGCACGCTTGACATGATAAGACACAGCAGGTGTCGGCACCGCTTCGCTCGACAATATGACATCAAAACCATTGCCGGCAAAGACCTCAGCTGTTCTTTGAGCAAATTCGCCGGAGAGGAAACGCCGGTCGTAGCCAACGATGACTTTCTTCTTAGTCCCCTTAATCCGTTGCCGCTTCCACACGTCCGCCGTGGCTTGAGCCACTTTCTCTAGGTTTTCAAACGTGAAGTCTTCAGCAATGACCGCACGCCAACCATCCGTTCCAAATTTGATCTTCCCCATAACGTGAAATCCTTCCTAGTAACCTTTCTGCATTCGAACGCTCACCATTCGTGGTGCAACGCGGCACAGCTCTCGCATGTTCTTATCCAATACAATGGCCGACAAATGATGCCGCCCCGGATCTGCGTGGTCAACGGGCCATTTCGCAACCAATCTTGAGAACCCGCCGTACCCAGCGAGTTTCTCGATATCCCCAACTGTTTCGATCAAAGAAGCGCCCGAGAGATCACTCACACGGAAAATCACACGTCCAATCTGATCAGCAAAGTTTGGAGGCAACGCCATCATTGCCGTCACCAACGGTTTCGTTTCTTGTCCCCAAGCAGTGTCACAGCGCAATGGCATCATCACGGCACCGCACTGCGCCCAATGGTTGGATTCCAATTGATCAACGAGTTGAATCTTGGCAAGGCTGGCTGGCTGCTGAACAGAGAGAGGACTGCCGTAGACAAAATCTCGATCAACTCGCGGTCCGCCATCACTGTAGCAAAGCTCAGCATCCAGTGCGATCACTTCGCCGAGTTGGGGGCGGAACTCCGGGAAATTCTCCCAAGGAAGTTTAAATTCGATATCCATCCCCACCGACGTTCTCCGCGACGCTACCTCGACTCCCTTCTGCGGAATCGCATCGAGGTAACCAGGTCGGAGACAGAAGCGAGGGACCACATCGGTTCCTTCAAGCCCCACCCAATAGCAGTGTACCGCTCCCTTCTCCCAGGTCTTGCCGCGGAATTCGTCGCCACGACGGGTATCGAAATACCACTCGACACCATCTCCTTCCCAAAGCCGATTGTCGGGGGCGAGATTGGCCGGCGCCGTATCCAGGGTCCTCAGCGCAGCATAAAAGGCGTTCTCATCCCACATATAAAAGAACTGAGCCGCTCGATCCTCCCACTGGTCTTGGAAGTAACCAATCGGGGTCCCGAATGCCTGGGAGAACTCGGAGAGATCGCCATCAATCGTCACCGGCCCTCGAGCCCGGGTAGCCACGCCCCTTACTCCAGCTTGCAAGGTTCCTTCAGAAGCGCTCAGCTCAGTAATTCTAATGTCTTTGTACCAAGCCTCTCCGGGTGGACCCGAGTGGATCTGTAGGGCAATTTTTCCCGAGCGCGAGATGCTTGAGTCTGGCTCTAGATAGTCCACGGTTTGATAACCGTTTATCCAAAGAGTGATTCGCGGTCCAACACATCGAATGCGATAATCATTCCACCCCTTCCGGTCGAGCACCACATCCAGCTCACTCAGATTCGCCTGAGCCAGAATCTTTCGACGCCTCGACTCATCATAAAGACTCCCCCAATACTGTTGCCCGAGATCGGCCTGATAGCCAATCATCTCGTGGTGGTTCGGTATCCGTTGGCTCCGAATCTGAACCCCGGCATTGATGTTCTCACCAACCAACTTGAACTTCAGCGAAAGTTCGAAATCACCGTATTCTTTGTCGGTCGCAAGAAACTCATTCTGAGGAATTCGATGATGGTGCATTCCCCCCACGATGGCACCGTCCTCGATTCGAAAATACCGATAATTGCCGTTCCAGCCATCAAACGAGTGGCCATCAAATAGGGATTCTCCGCCAAGCATAGAGAGCAAACAAACCGTCCAACCGACACAGATCAACCCGAGTGTTCTTTCACGAGGCTTCATGCCCTCAAGATTTGCCAATTGGGTTGAAGATGCAAGCTTTACCCAAGCAATCTCGCGTTCGCATACAAGCTGTTGCCCATCCATCCAGGCTCGCTTATTGTGTCTCCCAGCGCTGCAAACCGCCATGTTGACTTACGGCTCACGACAACTGGAATCCAACCTCTTCCTCTCCCCTCTCGCGGGCTATACCAATCTGCCCTTCAGATTGACGATTCGGGAACTCGGCGGACTTGATCTCGCCACAACAGATCTCGTCAATGCCCGCTCTTTGCTGGAGAAGAATCCGAAGGCCTTCAAGTTGATCGAAACGAATGAGCGAGATCAACCGCTCGCCGTTCAGCTTTTTGGAAGCGTCCCCGAGGAAATGCGCGATGCCTCATTGATGCTCCAAGATCGAGGGATTGCATCCATCGATATCAATATGGGCTGCCCCGTCAAAAAGGTCTGCCGCGTGGGCGGCGGATCGGCGATGATGAATGAAATCGGTCGCACAGCCCAGTTGGTAAAGACAATGGTCTCGGCACTCGAGATCCCCGTCTCTGCAAAGATGCGACTCGGCTGGGATCACAACAATATCACCGCCCCCGATTTGGCACGAGCGCTCGAGGACGTCGGCGTAGCTGCGATCTTCGTACACGGCCGAACTCGGCAGCAAGGATTCGAAGGCAAAGTCAGCTTGGCGGGTATTCGCTCCGTCGTAGACGCAGTCACATCGATTCCAGTGATTGGCAATGGTGATGTTACGAGTTCCGAAGCCGCCCAGGTCATGCTGACTGAAACGGGCTGCGCAGGCGTTAGCATTGGACGGGGGGCATTCTACAACCCTTGGATTTTCAAAAACACGCTCTCCTACCTCCAGACAGGCACCCTGGCCCCAGAACCCAAATTCGAAGAACGTCTCCGCGTCATGTGCCGACACTTCGACCTCATGATCGAGGTTTTCGGTGAATCGCGCGCGTGCCTCATGTTTCGCAAAGTCGCTCCGTGGTATTCCAAACGGTTTGGCCCCGCGAAACCGTTCAATCGAAGTGTCATTCACATTAAATCCAAAGAGGAGTTCGACAAGCTACTCGCCCAATTCCTCGAGTGGCGCGAATCATTCCTGGACGACAACGGTGAGCTCCAAGAACGCTACCGCCCTTCTGTGCTGAAGCCAGACTTTGCCGATGAAGCCGAAGTCTTCCGGAGAGAAAGCATCCCTGTACCCAAGGGGCCAGTCGAGGTCTGGTAACGAGAGTCGGACTGCGCGCTTAGACGCGAGATTGGCAAGCCACGTTCAGCCCTAAAGAAAAAGGTAGCGGAGACCAAAAAGAAGGGTCACGACATAGGTCAAGGGTTTGACCTTCTTCGCCCCTCCCGTCCCCACCTGAAGAATCACGTAACTCAAAAAGCCGAGCGCGATCCCATCGCTAATCGAGAACGAAAGCGGCATCGCCAACATCGTCAAGACTGCTGGCAAGAATTCCCCCAAGTCATCATAGGCTAAGTGACGCATTCCCTCCACCATACTCAACCCGATCACAACCAACGCTGCCCCCGTAGCCAGGGGCGGCAAGGCCAAAATCAGAGGAGAAGCGAAGAGAGCCAACAAGAAACAACACCCAACGACCACGGAAGTCAGGCCCGTCCTCCCGCCTGCTTTCACGCCAGCGGCTGATTCAACGTAAGAAGTCACCGGTGAAGTCCCCAGCAAGGCCCCACCGACCGTGGCCCCCGCATCGGCAAGTAAGGCCCGATTCATGCGAGGCAATCGCCCCTCGGAATCGAGGAGTCCCGCCGATCGACTCACTCCCAAAAGCGTTCCCAAGCTGTCGAATAGATCAACAAATAAGAAAGCAAAGATCAACGGCCATGCCTCTCGGAAGTGACTAAACGGGTAGCTCCAGTCGATAGCGAAGCTCGTCCCTACGGGTGAATGCGGCATAGAAAAGATTTGAACCGGCAATTGGGCCACCTTCCCTTCTGAACCAGGAACGAAACAAGCAACCAGCGACACGGACAAGATCGCCAATAAGATACCACCCGGGACACCTCGAACCACAAGAATAGCCGTCCCCCCCATCCCGGCGAGGGCCAGCCAGCTCGCCGGAGCATGCATATTCCCTAAGCCGACAAGCGTCGCTGGGTTGTCTACAATCACCCCCGCGTTGCGCAGTCCAATAAAGGCAATGAACAAGCCGATACCGGCTTGAACGCCCAACTTGATTCCACCAGGAACGCAGTCGACGACTTTCTCACGAACTCCAGAAAACGTAAGGCCTAGAAAAAGAAGGCCATTCCAAAAAACGATGCCCAAAGCACCCTGCCACGGCACGCCCATCCCTTGGCAAACGGTGAACGCGAAGAACGCATTCATTCCCATGCCTGGAGCCATCGCGATAGGATAATTCGCGAGAGCGGCCATCAAAAAACAGCCGAGCGCTGAACTCAGTGCGGTCACGGTAACCAAGGCCCCAGCATCCATCCCAGCCGCAGCAAGGATCGACGGGTTTACCGCCAGGATATAGGCCATTGCTGCGAAGCTGGTGAGGCCCCCGAGACACTCTTTACGGAGCGTCGTCTCGTTCTCACCAAGTCGAAACAGAGATTCGAGATACTTCATGCCGAAACCGGAATTCGCTCCCCTTCGAGAGCTTCACTCAGACCCTGGCCAAACGGGCTCAGCCAATCAAGAAATCTGCCGGCGGTGTTGAGTGAACACACCTCTCAAGGCTTTCGAAGATGCATCCTGCAGCTTCTGCAATTCTTGGTACGTCGCCACATTCTCAGGATTCGGCAAGGCCCTCTGTTTCTTGTCAACTCGGACGAAGCGTTCCGTCAGTTCGTGGATCGACACATCCTCTCCTCCCTGACGACGCAAGCACCAAAGCGCTTGGAGGGCTGCTCCGTACGCGGCACCTTCACCAACCTTGAGCGTCACAACCTCAGCGTTAAAAACGTCCGCCATGATCTGTCGCCAGAGCTTGGAGTTCGCCCCGCCACCGGTCGCGCGAATTTGGGTTGGCTTCACACCCAACTTTGAGAGCCTCGAAAGCCCGTAATTCATCCCCATCGTAACCCCTTCCATTGCGGCACGGGCATAATGTCCCGGTCGACTGGTCCGTTGATTCACCCCCAACCATACGCCCGTTCCATCGGGCACGTTGGGCGTTCGCTCGCCTTCCAGATAAGGCAGCAAGAAGAGTCCATCGCTACCTGCAGGCACCTTTCGCGCGGCCTTTTCAAATTGATCATGAGTCCAGCCATAATGGGACCGAACCAGTTCAGTCGCCACGGTAACGTTCATCGTACACAAAAGCGGAAGCCATCGATTCGTCGAATCACAAAAGGCGGCGATTTCACCGCCGGGATCCACCACAGGTTTGCCCGCACAAGCGTAAATCGTTCCACTCGTCCCGAAGCTTGCCGTAATGACGCCAGGATTGGTATTCCCAGTCCCAATTGCCCCCATCATGTTGTCCCCTCCACCCGCGCTCACGAGCACGTCAGGACCGAGACCCAAGCTCTTGGCAACACCCGCCTGTACGGTTCCTACAGGTTCGTCACTCCCGATTAAATTAGGAAGTTTCTTATGTAAAGAGCGATCAATCGCAGCCATCGCATCCGCGTTCCATTTCCTTTTCCGCACGTCGAGGAGTGCCGTCCCACTGGCATCTCCGTATTCCATGACCGCGCGTCCGGTTAGCCAGAAATTGAGATAATCGTGAGGCAAGAGAACGGTGGCCAAACGCTTGAAGTTTTTCGGCTCGTTCTTCTTGAGCCAGAGAATCTTGGGAGCTGTAAATCCAGGAAGGATTGCGTTACCTACCGCCTTGATGGATGCCTTTAAGCCTCCGAGCTTCTCGGTAATTTGCGCACACTCAGCTTCCGTGGTGGTGTCACACCAAAGTTTGGCAGGACGAATCACGTTCCCGGATTTATCCAGCGGTACAAATCCATGCTGTTGCCCACTGACCCCGATAGCACGCACTTCGGAGGCCTTCGCCTTCGCTTGTTTCAGAGCTTTCTTGATTGCGAATGACGTCGCCTCTACCCAGGTCGCTGGGTCCTGCTCCTTGGCCCCGGGCGGAAGCCCGTCGATCAAACCGTAGGCCTTAGCTCCTTCACCCAAGACCCGCCCCGATGAAGCGTCCACCACCAGCGCTTTGGTTGATTGAGTGCCGCTATCTATTCCAATGACTAAGGTTCTCATACCGATTCAATTTTTGTGCTTGTTCAACGCACCTTCTCAAACCCTCGACGACGAAGGCAAGGGACAATCACACCCTAGTGGGGTTATTTCTTCTCCCGTTTCCGATCAAGCCAGATCCGATGAGCACGGGCAACCTGGCCCATATAGCCGTTCTCCTTGTATTGCTGTGCCGCCTTCTTGATGTAGCTGTAGGATTTTTCCGTGTTCCCTAGAATCTCATGATAAATGCCGAGATAGAGATGAGCGTAAAAGATCTGTCGAGCTCGGGCGCCGCCAATCAGTCGGCCCTCATGTGCTTTTTCAATGACTGCCTCCTCTGTCCCCTTGTCCCCAAACAGTGCATAAATCTGCATCATGGGAACGCGAGTATCATTTGGGATCGGGAGTAATCTCTTCTTTGCCTCCTCTAAACCAATCCCCTTTGCCACACAGAGAAAATGCCAGACCGCATTCTCGACATCGCTGCTGTTGACTGTTTGATGACTTTCGAAAAGTTCGATCCCTTCTTTATACTGGCCCGTGTAGTAATAGGAGATTCCCAACTGCCAGTGATAAGGCCGCCGGTCAGGGCGCAATGCAACGAATCGTTCGAAGTCCGCCACTGACTCCTTAAACCGAGCGAGCTTAAAATTCTCCTCTCCCCGACGTTGCAAGGCATCCAAGGAGTTCGGATCCAACTCCAATACTCGCGTGAAGTCGTCCACGGCCTGCTGATATTTTCGCTCATACTGGTAGATATACCCGCGGGCAAGATAGAGTTTAGGATCGTTTTTCTCCTTCTCAATCGCCTCACCGGCTAGCTTGAGCGCCTCATCCAACTTGCCCGCATTGTAGGCCGAGATGGTCCGCTTGTAGAGAGCATCAGATTGCGCGCTCTGAGCGGCCGCTTCTGTGATCGTAGAAACAAGCAGAACTCCTGGCAGCCAACAGAGCAAGAAGCGACCTAGAATCCGCCCATTTCGCATCAAAAAGTCAGACATACCCCCGAAAAATACCGATGAAGACTGAGATTAACAACGAAGGATTTGATTTCACCTCACCGTCAGTTGACAGATTGCCGGCTTTCGACAAAGCTCCGGCATGCCAATTTTCCCAGACTCCTATTTAGGGAAGCGGATCGCCGGAATCACTGCAACCGTCGCGTATTCCAGCCTACTCCATGCCGCGCCGGTAGTACCCGGACTAGACCGCCTCGCCAACAGCGACGCGGCAGACGACGTTCTTGCGGGCGAGATGCTCCTCGGCGAACTCAACTGCGTTCAATGCCATCAACAAAGTGACGGCAGTCAAAGCCGGATTTGGAGTAAAGACAGTCCCGATCTCAGCGCAGTGGGAGCCCGTGTCACCCCTCAGTATCTCCGAAAATTCATCACCAACCCGCATAGCACCAAGCCCGGCACAACGATGCCAAGCATCTTCCACTCCTCCGATGCTATTGCACGTGATGGAGCTGTGGATTACTTGACCCACTTTCTTACCTCGCTTGGGGGGCCGATCGAACCCTCCCGGAGTGGAGGCGGCGAGAAGACTGTCGCCCAGGGCAAAGAGCTTTTTCACTCCGTGGGGTGTGTCGCCTGCCACGGACCACAAGAGAGTGAGCAGAGCGAAAACTTCAAGCCACTCGGAGACCTCGCCACGAAAACTACCGTCGATGCGCTGACCGAGTTTCTTCTCGACCCTCACAAGGTTCGCCCCTCAGGTCGTATGCCATCACTCTGGTTGAGCGTCGACGAAGCAAGGGCGATCAGCGTTTATCTCCTTCGCGCGCAATTGGAAAACCCTCAGTCGAAGAAGGCGCTCCCTGCCGCATTACCAGGACTAAACGTCGAGTACTACGAAGTCGCCGCCGGAGACAAGATTCCAGATTTTTCGAAAATGACGCCCAAGAACAAAGCGGCGGTCGATAATCTCTCGATCAAGATGCCTTTCAAGCGTCGATCTAACAACTACACCCTCCGCTATACCGGCTATATTCGGATCGACGAAACCGCCGAATACACCTTTGGAACGCAGTCCGATGATGGTTCCTGGCTGCTCATCAACGATCAGCTCGTTGTCGACAACGGGGGCATCCACGGCATGCGTTTCCGGGGCGGCAACCTGGCGCTCGAAAAGGGCACCCACAAATTCGAGCTCGCCTACTCAAACGCCGGCGCCGGAGGCGATCTTCGAGTCTTCTGGAGAAAAAAGGAGAGCCGCGGCCGCGGTCGTGGAATCCCCGCAACCCTCTTCACCCGCTCCGGAGGCAACCCCATGGTCCCGCTCAACACCATGTCCTTTAAGGTCCACAATCAGAAGGCCATGATTGGAAAACGGATGTTCCAAGCCATGCGTTGCGCCTCATGTCACCAACTAGAAGGAGCTCCACCACTGTCTGCCTCCAAGAATCTCGTCGATCTGGATCTAGCGAGTGCCGACGGTTGCCTCAGCGACAACATCAAGAAGGGACTCCCAGACTACCAATTGAGCTCAGGGCAAAAACGACAGATCATGGCGGCACTCAAGAACCGCGCCGCGCTCGCCCAACCTGAATCCGCAGCCCGGCAAGTCACCAAGACACTCGCAACCTTCAACTGCTACGCCTGCCATGAACGAGATGGGATTGGCGGTCCAAGCGATTCCATTGGCGCCGAGTTCTTCAACACCGTTGGAGATATCGATCTGGGAGAGGAAGGTAAGATCCCCCCCACACTCTCCAAAGTTGGGGCAAAGCTAAAGACGAGTGCCCTTCACAGCATCTTGAGCTCACAGAAGTTACACGTTCGCCACTATATGAAAACGCGGATGCCCAACTTCGGGAAAGAGAACCTCAGCGCCTTCCTTGAATCTGTCGGAGCGGCAGACGGACATCCTCAGCCAGACGAAAACCCAGACTTCAGCGAGCCCGATGCAGCAATCGGCCGCCGCTTGGTGGGCACAACTGGGCTGGCCTGCATCACCTGTCATCGGATCGCCGGGCAAGACGCGTTGGCCATTCAAGGCATCGACCTAGCCACGGTGTTTGATCGCGTCAATCCAAGTTGGTTTGAGACCTTCCTGCTCCAACCAGCCGCTTTCAATAAGGACACACGAATGCCTCAGTTTTGGCCGGATGGAGAATCCCCATTTCAAGATATTCTAGGAGGGGATGCGAAGCGACAGATCGGGGCTCTGTGGTCGTATCTCTCTCTCAAAAATTCTCTTCCGCTTCCCGAGGGCATCACGCTGGCAGGAGACGTTGCCATGGAGTTAACTCCCCTTGATCAGCCCATTGTTCACCGCACGTTCATGGAAGACGTCGGACCTCGCGCTATTTTGACCGGTTTCCCTGAGAAACTGAGCACGGCCTTCGACGCCAACGTGATGCGTCTGGCCAAGGTGTGGCGAGGTCGCTTCTTTGATCACTCGGGAGTCGAGTCTGGACGAACGGACAAATTCTTGAGTCCCTTGGGACAAGACGTCCTCGATCTTCCCGCCGGCCCTGCATTCGCTTCGCTCTCGTCACCTCAAAGCGCCTGGCCTAGCGTTGACAAGAGCAGTCGTGACACAGGCGGCAAGTTCCTGGGATATCAACTGGGCGAGGATCGGCGTCCGACTTTCCGCTATAAGCTCGCCGGAATGACGATTGAAGAAAAACCAGAGCCACAGCTTCGTCCCGGTGGAGCCGTTCTCAAGCGGTCGTTCAATCTGAGCAATGATTCAGATCAGAACCTCTACTTCCTGGCAGCAGAGGGCGACTCCATCAGCGAACAAGGCGGACAGTCCTTCCAAGTCGGCGACGCCATTATTCACCTCGAAGGATCCGCTCCAATCAAGCCGATCATTCGCACCGTCGATGGACGGAAACAAATCATTGTCCCCATTGCTGCCGGCAAGACGACGCTAACCCAAATCATCGAATGGTAAAGAGACGAGGAACCGCTATGCATTTCAAAACCTACACCGCTCTCCTGCTCGCTGGCCTCACCTTGGGCAGCGCCACCGCCGACGAAGCAGACTACTATCGCATCGAGACACTCCCCACGGATGACATCCGAATGGAAGTGGGCGCTATGATGCTCCGCCAAGATGGACGCATGATGGTAGGCACTCGCACGGGAGAAATCTACATCATCGAGAACGCCTACGGCGATCCCTCACAGGTCAAATTCAAATTGTGGGCTCGAGGTATCGCCCAACCTCTTGGATTACTCGAGCACAACGGTTGGATCTACACCGCTCAACGCGGTGAATTGTCGCGATTGAAAGACATCGACGGCGATGATCAATGTGACGTCTTTGAGAACGTCTGTGACGACTGGGAAATCAGTGGTAACTACCATGAATACAATTTCGGACCCCGCCTCGGCCCAGATGGCGAGCTTTGGGTGACCACGAATAAACCCTTCGGCGGGGAGCCCTACGGCCGCGCTGATTGGCGTGGGTGGGCTGTTCGGATCAATCCCGAGACAGGCAAAATGTCCCCCGTTAGCGCGGGGCTTCGTTCTCCCGCTGGCGTGGAAGACAGCCCCTGGGGCGACGTCTTCTACACCGACAATCAAGGCGAGTGGTGCAACGCATCGAAGCTTTCGCATCTCGAATTCGGCGACTACCACGGCCACCCACACGGACTCATCACAAAGGAAAAAGCCGGAGCACCATTCGACGAATTCCCCCAGCCTGTCTCAGGAACTTGGATGAAGGACATGCACCTGCAAAACCCCAACTTCAAAATGCCCGCAGTTTGGTTTCCTTACGACAAAATGGGCAAGAGCCCGAGCGGGTTAAAGTGGGATAAGACCGAGGGTGCTTTTGGACCATTCGCAGGCCAGCTGTTTGTTGCAGACCAACACCATGCCTCGGTCATGCGAGTGGTTCTGGAAGAGGTCGATGGACACTGGCAAGGGGCCTGCATCCCGTTCCGGGAGAAGTTTCAATGCGGCATCATTCGAATCTGTTTCGGGAAAGACAACTCGCTTTTCGTTGGCCAGTCGAACGCCGGATGGGGTGGACGTGGCAACAAGAACTGGGGTATTCAGCGATTGCATTGGACCGGAAAGACACCTTTCGAAGTTCACTCCATCAATGCTCGCCCTGACGGGTTTAAACTTACCTTCACTCAGAAGGTAGACGCCAGCAAAGCCGGCGATCCAGCCAACTACGAAGGTGAAAGCTACACCTACAAGCTGGAAAGCCGCTACGGCGGCCCTGAGGATGACAAGAAGAAGATCAAGGTCACCTCTGCCAAAGTCTCCGACGACGGGATGAGCGTTGTTCTCACGATCGATTCTTTGAGGGCCGGCTACGTGCACGAACTCAAGTTGAAGAACCTCGCGAACGCTGATGGGGTCGCCCTACTCCACGAGGAAGTCTATTACACACTCGTAAATATCCCCGAAAACCTCGCACTTTAAATTCCACCGATATGCTGGTCGGAATTCTCTCGGACATTCATGATAACCTCAGCGCCTTGCAAAAGGCGCTGAGGCAACTCCAACACGCCGACGTCCTCCTGTTTTGCGGCGATCTTTGCTCCCCTTTCGTGATCAACGAGCTAGGGAAGAGCTTCAACAAGGATATTCACATCGTCTTTGGTAACAACGACGGGGATCTCTTTCGAATCACAAAAAACAGCCAGGCTTTTCCTCACATTCATTTGCACGGAGAGATGGCGGAGCTAGAACTTGGCGGATGCAAGTTCGGCCTCAACCACTACGATAACATCGGGCGCGTATTTGCTGATTCAGGTCGATACGATGTCGTGTGTTTTGGACACAACCACACCTTTGAAATCTCGGAGGTCAAGAATACGACGATCATCAATCCAGGCGAAATCCTCGGAGGCCTGACCGGGGTCTCTTCATTTGTGACGTTCGACACTGAAACTCGCGAAGCCATTCAGCACAAGCTCTAGTGACGTCAATTATTCATGCGACACTCGCTACTACCAGCAAACTTTCCCGGGGACAAATCTAGCCACCGCTAGGCCCCGGCAGATGACTTCCCTCCCCCCCAAGCTCTTCGGTTGAAGCACGCTTACGGCGTAATCGCCCTCTCCTTCTCTTTCGACTGCCCACTTGAATCTTCCTCTCCCCATTCAGATTGGGGTTCGACACGATACAAGGCACCATCAGGATCAGCGAAAACGTTTTCGTGCTGCTGCGTGAGGACGAGCCTCTGTTTCTCACTGCCGCGATGGGTTCTTCCGATTCGCATGAGAATTGGCACTACCAGGGTCAAGAGGACGACCAGAATCGAATTCACCGTGGTGGCCCGAATGAAGAACTCCGAATCAGCCACCTCCCACATTAGAGAGAGTATTTGGATTGCCAACACACCAATGCACACTGGCACCGCAATAAAGACCCAATGATAGGCCGATACCAACCGCGGGAGGCATAGAAGGAATCCGTGGGCAAAGGCCACCGCAAGGATGGTAAACGACATCGCAGTCCTCCAATAGTCCACGTCATTCGCCCCTCCCCAAACACCTCCAATCACCAAGGCAGCCGCAACAAAAGAGAGCCCCATTCCCACCCCTCCCAACGCCTTCTGCCCCCGACCTTCAACGAAGGCAGCGCCTGACATTGCGCAAATGCTAGCCGCTGAGATGGTCAGCGTCGTGACCAATACCTTCATTTGAAATTCACCGAGATCACCCATCACTACCGAAATGATGGCCATAGCGGCGGTGGCTATGAGAAAACCAATAAAGACTTTGAGTAGAGTCCGCTTCAATTCAGTCGATTTCATATCATTCCTCTCTTTCACTCCAAGGCTACTTCACTCTCGCCCTATCCAGTGAATCGAAAAACTCAATATCCCCATCATGAGAATCAATGCACCCCTTGCCCCAAAAACAAAGTACGCTACCGTACGATTAAGATCCTAGAAACCTAAACCCACGCCCCATCGGCGCCTTCTGCCCTATGATGGATCATGAACAGGAGCCCGAACACAACGGAAATCCAGCGCGTTCAATCAACGCAAAACTCGCTTCATGTTGGATCCTCATTACCACGTTCAGTTTCACTCTCGGACAGCAGTACGATCTCACCATTCCGTTGCTGATTCTCTATCCGATCGGCCTACTCGAACTCAGCTCCTTGCGCTCTACAAAAACCGCATTCTATGCGGGCTTCGTCGTCGGCACGATTGGTTTCGGACTGCAGCTCAGGTTCTTTTGGGCTATCTTCGGCCCAGCGGCGGTATTCCTTTGGATGGTCCTAGGATTCTGGATAGGCCTCTTTGTTTTATTGAGCAGACAGTTCAGGGTCCACTTTGGGGAGAAGATCAGTCTCGCTGGAATCCCAATCATCTGGCTCGGGCTGGAATACATCCGTTGCGAACTTTACCCTCTCAAGTTTAGCTGGCTCACACTCGGCTCTCGATTCATCGAACAGGGCCCAGCCTGGTTCGCACCGTTCGGCAACTATGGAATCGGAGCCGGGCTCTGCCTCATTGCGGCCTGGATTATCCAACGAGAGCGTCGATGGAGAGTGGTCCATGCCGGACTTTCCATTGCCTTGCTGGCAACCTTGTTCACAACGAAACCAAGCTCAGCTACTGGGCGACTCAATACAGAATCAGCTTGTCGCATGGGAGGCATCCAGCTTGAGTTTCCGATTGAAGCAGAGATCCTCGACGAGCTCACTCGCTTCAAAGGGTCAAATCCAGAAATCGAGCTCATCGTACTCAGCGAATATTCTCTGCAATCTCCCCCTTCTAAAGCGCTCAAAAAATGGTGTCGAGACAATCAACAGTATCTGATCATTGGAGGAAAAGACCCCATCGAAGGCAAAGAGTATTTCAACACTGCCTTTGTGATTAGCCCAGCGGGAGAAATCGTCTTTAAGCAGGGAAAGTCAGAACCCATCCAGTTTTTTTCAGACGGACGCCCTGCTCCATCGCAAAATGTCTGGCACTCCCCCTGGGGAAGGATCGGGATCGCCGTATGTTACGACTTAAGCTTTACCCGAGTCATCGATAAACTCATCAGGCAGGGCGCGGAAGCACTCATCATCCCCACCATGGACGTCACCGACTGGGGGAGACGTGAGCATGAACTTCATGCCCGGATCGCACCGGTGCGAGCACGAGAATATCAAGTCCCGATCTTCCGCATTGCTTCATCAGGAATCTCTCAATCAGTTGATCATCAAGGATCGATTCGTCAGAGCGCCCTTTATCCGGGGCAGGGTGAGTGCCTTAGCGACACCGTCATATTCTCTCAGAAGGGACGTCTGCCTTGGGATCGCTCTTTTGCCCCTGCTGCTTCTGGGCTTACCTTTCTATACGCATGCTGGTTACTGTTTTGCCAGACACTGGGGCGGAGATCCCCAAAAACAGTTCAACTCTCCAGCAGAAATCCAGAGCCATGAATTGCAGCTCCGCAGCTCCCTTGACAAGGTCGCAATTCTCACCAATTTTGCTGGAGCCAAGGCGAGATTTTGTTTACAGCCTACGGAAACACCGCTCCTTGGTGGAATCGATAGACAACGATGAAACGAACACTCGTCAAGCACGCCCTTGCCAGCTCTGAGCCCAAAGACCAAATCTTGATCCAAGGCTGGGTTCGAACGCGTCGTGACGCCAAAGCCTTTTCGTTCGTTGAGGTGAACGACGGATCCTCACTAAAGAACATTCAAGTCATCGTCGACGCCACGCTCGCCGATTACCCGAAGATTAGCGAGGCCAACACCGGAGCCGCCGTTTCCATCACTGGACAACTCGTCGCTTCCCAAGGTAAAGGGCAATCCTGGGAAATCGTAGCCACGTCACTCGATGTCGTCGGACATGCGGATTCGAGTTATCCGCTGCAGAAAAAAGGGCATAGCCAAGAATACCTTCGAGAAATCGCGCATCTCCGTCCCCGCTCGAACCTCTTCGGATCCGTTTTCCGCGTTCGAAGTCGATTGGCTCAAGCCGTTCACCGCTTCTTCGATGAACGCGACTTTATCTACATCCACACCCCGATCATTACAGCGAGTGATTGCGAAGGCGCCGGGGAACTGTTTCGGGTCACCACGCTGGAACACGATGCAAAAAAAGGGGACGACGGGCTCATTGACTACAGTCACGATTTTTTCGGCAAATCCTCTTATCTCACCGTGAGCGGTCAACTTCCGGCAGAAGTCTTCGCCTGCGCGCTCTCAAACGTCTATACCTTCGGGCCCACATTCCGCGCCGAGAACTCGAACACATCGCGTCATGCGAGCGAGTTTTGGATGATCGAGCCAGAAATGGCCTTCTGCGATTTGGACGGCGACATGGATTTGGCAGAAGCATTCGTGAAGTATCTAATAGCGGATATCATGAAAACCTGTCCCGAGGAAATGAGCCTGTTCAACAAGTTCGTCGACAAAGGCCTTCAGGAACGATTGAAGTTTGTTCTCGAGCGTCCCTTTCAACGAGTGTCCTACTCGGACGCGGTCGATATCCTCCTCGCATCCGGACACTCGTTTGAATATCCGGTCGAATATGGAGCCAATCTTCAATCTGAACACGAACGCTTCCTCACCGAGAAACACTTCAAGTGCCCGACGACCGTTTTTGATTACCCGAAGGAGATCAAACCCTTCTACATGCGAGCCAACGATGATGGCAAGACTGTCGCTGCCATGGATGTCCTTGTCCCAGGAATCGGAGAAATCGTTGGCGGCAGCCAGCGTGAAGAACGGGCAAGCCAACTAGAAGCTCACCTTGATGCGCACGATCTCAACCCAGAAGATTACTGGTGGTATATGGACTTGCGAAAATATGGCTCTGTGCCACACAGCGGCTTCGGCTTGGGATTTGAGCGCATGCTGATGTTCATCACTGGCGTCTCTAATATTCGCGACGTGATCCCCTTCGCTCGAACACCGGGCTCGGCAGAGTTCTAGTCTGATTCGTGCCCGTCAACGATCACATTCGTAACAAGGTCAGTCAGCTCCCCCACAAGCCGGGGGTTTACCTGATGAAGGACCGCTTTGGCACGGTAATCTACGTGGGCAAAGCGAGGGACCTGAGACGGCGCGTGAGTCAGTATTTCCACCCTTCACGGCGACATTCTTGGGATCTCAAGCTCGTCGCTCTGATCGATGCCATTCACGACTTCGACACGCACAACGTAAAGAGCGAAGCGGACGCGTTGCTCCTTGAGGGCAAACTGATCAAGGAATTCAAGCCTCGCTACAACATCAGTTTTCGGGACGACAAACGTTTCCTTCTTCTCAAGGTCAATCTCCGCGACCCCATCCCCCGCTTCACCCTAACGAGAATCCGCCAAGATGATGGGTGCCGTTACTTTGGCCCCTTCGCGAGTTCCGGGGCGATCCGACGAACAATGACGAACGTTCGGAAGAAGTTCAGTCTAAGGGGTTGCCGCCCCTTGAATCCAACGGAGCAGGATTACAAGCACTGCCTCTATGCACACATCAAGTGCTGCACTGCGCCCTGTATCAACAACGTCAGCCGAGACGAGTATCTGAAACAAGTCGAAGCAGCTTGTGAGTTCCTGGACGGGCAGTCCAAAGAAATGGAGCAAGACCTCGAAGAGCAGATGAAGAAAGCGGCCGCCAAACTCGACTTTGAGCAAGCAGCCGAACTCCGAGATATGCTCAGTGACCTTCGCAACAGCACCAAGAAACGAGGACGCTACGATCGCCTTCCCCAAAAACTACCTGTTGCGATCAAACCCGACGAGGATCTACACGAACTCGCAAAGAAACTCCAACTGGATGCCCCACCCGCTCGCATCGAAGGTTTCGATATCTCAAACATTAGTGGCACATTCGCGGTCGCCTCAATGGTGAGCTTCAAAGACGGTCGCCCCGACCGATCCAGCTACCGCCGCTTCAAAATGAAGAGCGTGGTAGGGCAAGATGACTTCGCCTGCATGGCCGAGACGATTCGGAGGCGTTATTCCCGACTCAAGAAAGAAGCGAAAGACAAACAACTAGCAAACGAATCAGAATCTGTTGAGGGAGAAGCATCCAGTGAAATCCCGCCCATCCCTCCCAACATGCCCAATCTGATTCTGATCGATGGAGGCAAGGGCCAGTTGAACGCCGCCCTGGCAGAACTTGAGAAACTCAGCTTAGCTAGAATACCCATCATTGGACTCGCTAAGGAATTCGAGGAGATCTACCTTCCGGGCGAAAGCACTCCTCTCCGCCTCAGCCACCACTCGGGTGCCCTCAAGCTCCTTCAACGGGTCCGGGATGAGTCCCACCGATTCGCGAACACATACAACGCTCAGCTTAGACTCAAGAAGATATCCGAGAGTTTGCTAGACGAATTCCCGGGAATGGGCAACACCCGAAAAACGGCACTTCTTAAGCATTTCGGTTCCGTTCAAAAGCTGAAACAAGCCAGCCTTGAAGAGATCAGCAACGTCCCCGGGTTTGGCGGCAAAATGGCCGAGAAGCTCAAAGCTTTCCTGGCCGCACGCACCGTCTCCAGCTCCGCTCAAAAGTGAAGCGTCGAGGTGCCTTTGGGGAGATCCACGCAAACCAAAGTTGCCCCCTCGTCTCGGGCCCACGTATTGCGATCTAGCTGACGGACGTTGGACACTTCACGCAAAACCATTTCCTCACCATCGGACTGGAGCCTAGGGGCTTTGCTCGGGCGCTTTGCAACTCTCAGAGTGAAATCAGGACTGGCGTACGGAGCATCGAACTGAACGCCCTGGTTTGACAGGGAAATCCCCGTCAGCTCCTTCGCCGCCCAATACCGCGAGATTTCGCTAAGTTTCATCCAGCGCACGTGATCATATTTCGCGTGAACCCGACGGACGACTTCCTTGAAAATATTGAACCCTAGCTTGTCACCGTTGTAATAGATTCCCGGCCAATGACAGACCATGATCGCAGGCTCCTCTCGGTCAATCACCTCAACCATTCGCCCAGCAGAAAGATCTGGCGTGATAAAACGATCTACGGAGCCCGGAGTCAGTCCGTCCCAGCCGCCGAACCAGTCCCCCGTACACCCAATAATGGAAACAACACATCTGGGATCATCGCTTCCCAAGCCAGACACGTATTCCACTCGCGGGGCCACACTCCGTTCGTCCGTGTACAGATGCCTAAAGTAGTGAGGAATCTCCGCCTGGTAAACGTCACGACAGGACTCTAAGGTGGCTTGCGCCAGCTGGGGCAACACTCGATTGCCAAATCCGCCCGGAGTCGTAATCCCTTCACACTCCAGACCAGCCCGCTTCAAGACTCTCAATGCATAGGAGAGATAGTTTGCCAGCTCATCTACCGATCTCCCGTCGGTCCAGCGCCAGTTCTCCATAAAGTACTCGGATCGCTCGTCATACGGGCGGCCTGTCTTCGTGTCGATGACCCAGGTATGCGACACCATTTCGGGATGGATATCCCAATCGGGCACCATGAGGTCACGGACTAAATCGAGGCTCGACTGCAACTCTCGCTTCGTCCAACCAGGGATGTCTCGATCCATCCAGCCGACACAAGCGGGATACGGCACGACACTGTATTTCCCCTTCACCCCTGCGTTGTGGCACCACTCGCCAAATTCGCGCACAAAGGAATCCGGGATTTCTCGCGGTAGAGCCCGCCAGTTTTGCCGATACCGATCAGGAAACACCTCGGCAAACTGTGGAATACAGAAATGGGCGAGGTTTACCAGACAGGTTGAGTCATCAATAATAAAGCTTAGCGGCACTCGCCCACGTGGATTGAGCACCTCAACCTGATCTGTCCGAGCCGAGGGCCGTTCCCCGGCGAGTTGGCCTTGGACTTCTGACATTCGACTCATCATCGGCAAGCCGGCGGCGCCTACTCCAAGCGATTCTAAGAACCGCCGGCGAGACCAGTTTTTAGGTGTCATGACAGCAACTCTAAGCGCAATCTCCCCTTCTTGTCACTCCCCCAAACTTGACGCCTTTGGCTACGCCCTCTAGGTTCTCAAGCGAACCCGGGGAGCCCTCGGTCCCTGATCTCTTGGAAGGGACACGGCTGAGAGTTTCAGGAGAAATCCTGAAAGACCCTTAAACCTGAACCAGATAATGCTGGCGTAGGAAACACCGGTGGTCCGCCACCCCCTTCCCGCTGCCAATTGACACGAAAGGCAAACCAATGATCGCATCCAAAGATTCCATCGAACCGAGCAGCACCGATCCCTTACCCAATTCCAAGAAGGTCTATACACCGGGAAAGCTCAATCCAGAGCTCAAAGTACCCTTCCGTGAAATCAGCCAGGCGCCAACTCGGGCTTTCAATGGCAATCTCGAGCCAAACGAGCCCATTCGAGTGTACGACACAAGCGGCCCATGGGGAGATCCAGCATTCAAAGGCAATGTCGAGCAAGGCTTGCCGGCCCTTCGACGTGAATGGATTCTCGCCCGAGGCGACGTAACAGAGTATTCCGGCCGGGAAACGAAACCGGAGGATGACGGCTACCTTTCGTCCCAACATGCCGAACTCGCTGGGAGTAAGAAACCCTCCGATCGCCTCAAGCAATTCCCCGCACTCAAGCGAAAACCGTTGAAAGCCTCGGCCGGGCACCCGGTCACTCAGTTGTGGTATGCCAAGCAAGGGATCATCACTCCTGAAATGGAATACATCGCAATTCGCGAGAATATGGGGCGTGAAGAGGCGCTGAGGACTCAATCTGGCAAGGACGCACCACGCAACGCACTCAATCAACAGCATCCGGGACAAGCCTGGGGGGCCAAGATTCCCGAGCATATCACACCGGAGTTTGTGCGCGACGAAGTGGCCCGTGGACGAGCTATCATCCCGTCTAACATCAACCACCCTGAATCCGAGCCGATGATTATCGGACGCAACTTTTTGGTTAAGATCAATGCCAACATCGGTAACTCTGCTGTCGCCTCAAGTATTGAGGAAGAGGTCGAGAAGATGCGATGGGCGACGAAATGGGGCGCGGACACGGTCATGGATCTCTCAACCGGAAAGAACATTCATGCTACTCGCGAGTGGATCATCCGGAATTCTCCCGTTCCCATCGGCACCGTCCCGATCTACCAAGCCTTGGAGAAAGTCAACGGCAAGGCAGAGGATCTCAATTGGGAAGTCTTCCGGGACACCTTGATCGAACAGGCTGAACAAGGTGTGGACTATTTCACAATCCACGCCGGCGTTCTCCTTCGCTTCGTGCCCATCACGGCAAAACGAGCGACCGGAATCGTCTCACGCGGCGGCTCAATCATGGCGAAATGGTGCCTAGCCCACCACACGGAGAGCTTCCTTTATACCCACTGGGACGACATCTGCGAGATCATGGCCGCTTACGACATCAGCTTCTCCATTGGCGATGGTCTCCGCCCCGGTTCCATCGCCGATGCGAACGACGAAGCCCAGTTTGCCGAACTCAAGGTTCAAGGCGAACTAACCCGTCGAGCCTGGGAACACGGCGTACAAGTCATGAATGAGGGGCCAGGTCACGTGCCAATGCACATGATCCATGAAAACATGGAGAAACAGCTCGAATGGTGTGACGAGGCCCCCTTCTACACACTCGGCCCTCTCACCACCGATATTGCGCCTGGTTACGATCATATTACCAGCGGTATTGGCGCGGCAATGATCGGCTGGTATGGCTGTGCGATGCTCTGCTACGTCACCCCCAAGGAACATCTTGGACTCCCGAACAAGCAGGATGTCAAAGAAGGCGTGATTACCTACAAGATCGCGGCTCACGCGGCGGATCTTGCCAAGGGACATCCCGGAGCACAATATCGCGACAACGTGCTCAGCAAAGCGCGTTTCGAGTTTCGATGGGAAGATCAGTTTAACCTCGGATTGGATCCCGAGCGCGCCCGTGAATTTCACGACGAAACCCTTCCCCAGGAAGGCGCCAAGAGCGCTCACTTCTGCAGTATGTGCGGTCCTCACTTCTGTTCGATGAAAATCACCGAGGACGTGCGACGCTACGCCGAAGAGAACGGAATCACAGCTGAGAAGGCACTCGAATCTGGGATGGAAGAGAAATCCCAGGAGTTCACCGAAAGCGGCAGCAAACTCTATTCGAAGGCCTAGACCTTCCCTTTTCAAACTGTCCTTAACATCGGGTAGGAGGTGAGGGATCGCCTCACCGTCCTCCCACACCACCGGACGTAC
>CAYFGX010000002.1:0-467367 GCA_964342405.1 uncultured Verrucomicrobiota bacterium
CGAGGGAACGTGAGTCCGACTGGGCCGCTACCAATGCGAAGACCCTGCAGGAGAATGAGGCCCTGGGGTCACGGGAGAATGAGGCCCTGGGGTCACGTCTCGACATTCAACATTTTATTTCTTGACCAGCGATTCGCACTTTTTCGGGAAGCTTCGCGAGAGGATAGCCTCCTGTAAAGAAGTATTCATTTGTCGAATGTCGAGACGTGACCCCTATTCCCCTTTTGAATGTTAAGACGTGGCCCTATTTCCCTATTTCCCATGCAGTTGTAAACAGTATCAGAATGCACCATGTTTAGCCATGGAGCCAATCCCCATCTGAACTAATCTATCGACTTACCAACTTCTTGAATTAGACGTTGATATTTCCGCCCATCTTCAACTTCCTTCTTAGTTAGAAAAATGGTTACTACCAGCAGCCCAATCGCAGATATTCTCGCGATCTTATTACCTCTTAGAATCGGGAATACCAACAGCGATGCCAAAATACCAAGATAAGGCAACTTTCGAGGGGGCGTCACCAGTAGAACTCCAGCAAAAAGAAAAAGAAGGCCGTAGGCAATGAAGCACAGTCTGACGATTTGATTGGAGTCCTTCAGTTTCAATTGCTTCACTTTGAACTATCCCTTAATCCCCCACTGTACCTTGGTAAGGCTTGGGCACTTGTTTCCTTTTCGGCGCATTTACTTTTGGAATCATACCACCGCTTCCAGGTCTACCAGAAAGTGGCTTACAATTCAGAAATTCAATCTTTACACCTATCACATTTCCCTTAGCAAGATCGCCGAGAAAGCCTGCCCATATCCCCAGATACCGTCTGACAACCCAATCGAGATCCCAGCCAATCCAACAACAGTAACTCCAGGGAGATCTTCACTCAGATTCTTGGCTAGGCTATCCTCCCCATAGGCAGTGTAACATCCGTGAAGCTTAATCTTAGCGTCAGGCGTCAACCTGTCTTAGGGCACACACACCAACACGCCCCCGGAGATCCCAATACGATCGCCGGGGGCGTTTTACTTCTCTTCTTTAAGCCCAGGCCTAAGACCAGTGCGTGGCTATTCGGTCACATATTGCGACCCCACCTCGGCCATTTTCACTTTTTTCATACGACCTCAATCACGTCACTTTCTAAAAGCGCTCGGGGTCACGTCTCGACATTCAACATTTTGTTCTTTGACTAGCGATTCGCACTTTTCTCAGGAAGCTTCGCGAGAGGATAGTCTCCGGTAGAGAAGTATTCATTTGTCGAATGTCGAGACCCGACCCCTATTCCTCACTTTTTTCCTACGATCCCAATGACGTCACTTTTTACGACGGTAATTCGGTCGGTAACAGGTATCAACGCCGTCCCTCATCAGTGGATGATCAGAGAGCCCAATCGTCGCGTAAGAAGTTACATTTCTCTGCAGAGAGTTTTCACTCGTCATGATATCGACTGAGCTAACCTGATTATCATCCCAGTATCGCGACACTTGCGGTCTACTTTGAAAAGCTTCGGCTAGGCACCGGGCCAGCAACTTGTTTGACCGAGTTATTCCTGGACTGCTGGCGCTATGGTCGGCGCATGAGTTCATAAGCTACGGCCATTACGGAGATTAACTACCCCACTCATGGTTTCCTGACAGAGCCTCATCAATTCGCATCGAGATTCGATTGATTGCAGAGGACACCAACTCTCGTCCATCTTCATTTATTACCCCTTGACTAAGTACTACTGCGGCTGAGTAAATCTCTTCAAGAATCTCCCAATCCGTTCTTAGCCCAGCAATCCAATTCTCTGGAAGCCCTTGTAAATCAGCTTGTTGAGGCCCTGGGGTCACGTCTCGACATTCAACATTTTATTTCTTGACCAGCGATTCGCACTTTTTCGGGAAGCTTCGCGAGAGGATAGTATCCGGTAGAGAAGTATTCATTTGTCGAATGTCGAGACCCGACCCCTATCCCCACTAGAATGTCGAGACCTGCCCCCAATTACCAATTCTGCGCCGATCCATTTACCTGGCACTGCTGGTGCTATGGTTGGCCTGTGGGTTCATACTACGGGATCGAAGGCAGAGCGGGACTCTCGAATTTACCGTTTTGATCAGATACCAAGATCGTATCATTATGTGTGATTCCAATGCACCACTCATAGGACTCATCGAAGACACAGATATTATAGTCTTCCCAAACATCCTTTCCCTCAACAAAAGCCTGAACGGCTAAGGCCGAGGTTTCGAAAATTCTAAGCGGACCCTCGAGTAGGAAAAACACTCGATTCAAACCTAAGAAAGATTCTCGGCCAAGGATGTCTGGCGTGTCGGGACCTTTGATTAAACAAGCTGTGGGAATCCCTGAAAGAAACTTCCCTTTTTCTTCGGCTCGGAACGCCAGCAAGAACCGCTTCGAAATCTCCTTGACCTCCATGTCTGGAAGCCGTTTTCCGGGAAACGGCGTGCCTTCTGATTCCTCATTCTCAATCATCACTTTTTTCGATAGGTTTCGAAATAAATGTGGCCTTCGGCACCCTCTTTCTTTCCGCCTGTCCAGTCACGCCACTTGATATGACCAAGCTCACTATCATGCCCTGGTGCATTTCCACTGCCATCGGGAGGATGGACTTCCTTCCCAGTCTTGTTGGGTTCGTAAGTGTTACGCCAAGGAACTTCGGGACGCGCTTCTTCGATTGCCCTTTCGGCTTCCCTCTGCGTCCGGACAGTCACATTATTCCCCTTACCTCGAGCCTCTTTTAAGAACCTAACTACGTTCTTGCACACACCCCCAGCAACTTTGCCCGGGATGTTCTTCGCCATCATAGCGTACTCACCCGTCTTGAACGTTGCTTCAACGGTAGCGCCCGCGTACGGATCCCAAAGGTAGATATCTTGAACTACCTCATCAATGTAGGGTTGTGCATACTTCTCGAATAGGTAACTGGTGCCGATTGCGCCACCTACCCAGTATCCACCTCGGGCTACCCAACCCCAAACAGCTCTCCCATCGGGATCAACAAGGTTCACCGGATCATTCCCGACGAACCCATAAAGGTTAATCCCACCAAGTTCCCCAATCGGATCCTGATTGATCCAGCGCTGTAATGACGGATCGTAGAACCTGTAACCGTAAGCATACAACCCGCTGTCGGGTTGGACTTGTTTACTGGAGAAGCGGTAGGGGTTGGCTTCGGCTAGGGGGCCGATGTGGGCTAGGAGGTTGCCGAAGGGGTCATACTGGTATTGCGCCACGAGACGATCGTGGCGGTTGATCATCGCAGTCACGTTGCCGTTGGCGTCAGCGTGGTAGTAGGCAGTTCGTGGCTGGTCTGTCTGGTGTTCGGTGTAGGCTAGAAGTCCACCGATGCCACCCGCTCCATCCAGGCTTTCGCTGAGGTCCAATCCGCGGGTGTAGGTCACAAGTGGAAGGTTGTTCTCGTCCCGTTCTTGAATGACTTGGCGGCCATCGTAGAGATAACGGCGCTCTTCGCTCAAGACCCAGTTGCCTCCTTCGTTCCGGAAGCGCTTGCGAACGCGTTGGCGATTCAGTCCGTCGTAGACGTATTCCGTCCGCCACCGGTCCGCTTCGTAGACATGCGTGAGTTGACGATAGCCGTCGTACTGGTAGTAGCGCGTGCCGGGTGTGCTGTTGTTCCCAACTTGGGTCATGTTGCCGGCCGCATCCAAGCGGAAGTTGATGCGGTTGGATTGATACATATTCGCGGCTGGGAGCGGTGTATCGTAGTCCAGACGTTTACGCCTTCTCTCGCCGTCCGGACCGGTTGCCACGATGTCGATACGCTGATTGGCCCCGTCGCGCGCAAGATCTTCGTCCGCCCGCGCATAGCTACCGTCCTGGTAGACCGTCGCTTGATTACCATTCACGGTGACACTGGTAGCTGGCGGTGCCGTTAAGCCACTCACGGTCACATAGGCCGGTTCACGGACACTCGCTTGGTAGAGTGCGTTGTCGGTGTTGAGGTAGATGAACCCGGTGGTTCTTCCGTTCCGTGTCCGGGTATTGAGATTCCCTCTCATTCCCGAACTACGATAGGTGTAATTCAGTTGTTCATGGATGCGAGCCGTCTGGTTCGCTTCGTATCCCTTGGCCGACGTCAGTTGGCCCAGACCGTCATAGGTGTATTGCCAGTAGTTACCGTGAGTCAGGGTATGCCGCGTGCGTCGATGAGCCGCGTCGTAGCTGTAGGCGTGGGCGTTGAGCACCGAGCCTGATGATGTCCTCAGCTCGGTGAGCGTTTGACGTCCTAGGGTATCGAACTGCCGTTGCACTCTGCTGCCGCTGGGATAGCTTAGTTCTTGCCACTGCCGTTTGGCTGAGCCGGGGAGATAGGCGTAGTCGAAGCTCCCAACCGGATTTTCAATCGTGGCAAGGCGACCGCTGGCATCGTAGGCGTAGTCTTGCTGCCAAGCGTTTTGAGAGTTCTGAGAGCCCCCGATCGTTAGGCTCTTACGATAGCCATTTTCATAGCCCCATTCCACAGTGTCATTCGACCACGGCCCGTCTTCTGTCTTCAAGCGACCATCAGCGGTGTAGGCAAATTGAGTCACTCCACTGGCGTCCCTCATCTCGACCAAACGATTGAGGGCGTCGTACTCATAGTCTATTTCAGGAGTGCCTGATCCTGACTTCATCTTGATCAGGTTACCGACTCGGTCATACTCATAGCTAGCTCCAATTGAGCTAATTCGTGTCGTCCACTTCGTGAGTTGGTCGCGCTTATTGTAGGTGTAGCTATCGGTGACGAAGTTCTGGCTATTCCGTCGCTCGATCACGCGACCCAATGGATCATGGCTCCAGCGAACCGTTTCATTGTTGTCGGTAATGCTCCGTAGCTCGCCTCCGGGTCCGTAGCTTCGTATCTGCCTCAGACCACTGGGTTCCGTTATGATGGCGGGCCGCCCCCACGCATCGCGAATGTAGGTGGTTCGTTGGCGTAGTGGATCGATGGCCGTTTCCAGTCCGTTCGGGCGGTAAACCCATCGGGAAACGCTCCCTCCCGGGGCGGTCTCCGACGTCAAACGTCCAGAGCGATCGTAGCTCATTGACCACGTCTCTCCATCCGCATTGGTGGTTTGCATCAAATTGCCGTCTTCGTCGTAGTGGCGAGTGTCAAGGGGCCCGGCGGGCGACGCCGTACCGATCAGGCGCCCTTGATGGTCATAGCGGAATCGGCGCTCGGTCACACCGTCATCCACTCGAATGAGGTTACCGGACAGGTCATAGTTGTAGGCCAAGGTATAGGTATTGGACGGACCCTGGATTTCCGTCACGCGACCGTTCTGTTGCCGGACCAAGGTGATGGTTTCTCCCAGGGCATTCGTCACGGATTCGAGCGCCCCACAATCACAGTATGAGTAATGAGTGTCGCGGTTGAGGGCATCGGTCGTTCGGGTTAGCTGGCGTCGCGCATTGTATTGGTATCGGGTCACATCACCTTCGCGATTCTTGTGGTAGGTGAGGTCCATTCCTGGACTGCCTGAGACTTCACCGTTCATGGTATAACGAAACTCCTCGCTCCCGAAAAGATTGCTGCTGTGGTAGAGGCGACCATGATCGATTCGGGTCACACGGTTGAGCCCGTCGTAGGTGAACTTCCGAGTGGCGTAACGGGGATCTTGATAAGTCACCAAATTTCCATTCTGCCAGGTGAAGTTCTCCAAACCACCCGGAGAGGTGGATCGCCGAATCAGGTAGCCTTGCGAGTCATAGTAGAACCGGATATCTCCGAGGGTCGACGTGTTGATCCGAGAAACTTGTTTCAGGTAGTTGTAGCTGATGTTCGTTGTTCGGAACTGAGTCGAATCGAGGTGCTCTGTGACGCGGGTCACTTGATGGTCAGTGTTGTAGACCCAGGTTCGAATCAGGTCGCCTTTCCAATTGGTCATGGAAAGCAAATCAGTTCCATCGACGCCGTATTCGAAACGACGTTCTCGCTCACCCACAGTGCCATCAGACTCGAGAATGGATTCCCGCTCTATGATCACCTTTCCGAGCTCATTGCGATCGAAGCGGGCGTAGGCAGTCTCCCCTTCACCAGTCAACCAGGCGATCACGCTGGGTTGAATCTGACTGCCGGTACGGTAAGGGGCGGGCTTGTCCGCGTAGTCGTAAAACAGGATGGGGCCTTCAATCGTGCCGTCAGGACTTGGACCTTGTTCATAGCTCAGTGAATCCAGATGCCGTTGTTCTTCCCAAAGCCAGTGCCGGATCCGAGCTTGCTTGTATTCGTCCCAATCCATCTGACTGAGATCCTTCTCTTCCAAAGCGCTCCATTGCAGAGGGTTCCAATAGAAGGTATTGCGATGTTGGCGGTAGCCCAGATCCAGGGTGCTTGCAAAAGAGGGCTGAGGTACCTGATCCGCCCTGAACTCAGAGGGCATCCGGGACGCATCAGTATCAATGAGCGCATACATGTGAGTCACATCCCCGGGCTCCGTAACCTTGACCCAACGATTGAGCGATCCCGAGGATGCCGGTCCGGCTTCGAAGGTGGTTTCGCCATACGGGGTCTTTAGGGAACTCACCCAACCCTCATGGTAAGCTAGCTCACTGACTACTCCGACCGGATCGGTGATCTGGCTCAAATACGCATCACCACCCCAACCGGTCGTGTAACCCAATTGCACGATTTTCCCTCCGGGCGCTTGGACGGCATGCACTAGCATGGAGCTGCCCTGATAGAAAAGATGAGTCTGTTGCCCACCTGCGTCACTCACTGAGATCAGGCGATCCGCGCCGTCATAGCCAAAAGTCAGAGCGAGGCCTTGAGGATCGACCTTTTGACTCAGTAAAAAGGCACCCCCAACATTGTGCTCATAGCGCAACTGGCTCCCGTCGGGGCGATGCAACACGTACCCGGCGTTTAGACCATTCACAAAGAGGCGTTCGAGGCGTGAATTGTCCCAATAATTGCGTTCACTCAGGGTCGTTGATGAGGTCTCGAACTCGTAATACGCCATTCGGCCGTTCGGGTGATAGACGAAATAGGTCAAGCCTCCAAAGGCTCCTGCAGAAGAACGCCAACTGGCATGCACGCCATGTCCGAACTGACTCCCAGGATAGTAACCCCAATCGTCTCCCAGACGTTGGCGGCAGCTCAGGATCAATCGCACAGCGGGGCCTCTGGGCGGGACGTATTCCAGTGGCATGTCCTCGATCCAGACATTGAGAAAGGGCTCTGAGACTCGCCATGTTGCGATGCCCGGCTGGAGTTCACAATTCGGCCCATCCGACGGTCTGGCGGGAAGACATCCCAAGGCCTCGTCCAGGCAAAAATTGGCGTCCTCATCATCGAAGGGCGGACAATCACTGGGTAGGCCCTCAATACTACTCGCCGTTGCAGAACTCACGCTTGCCCAAGCCGCCTCGGGTGCGTCAGCCGGCACGATGGCATAGCCCGAGGCTTCGGCCCGCAACGCGTCTGCTGAATACCATCGTGGCCGACCCGCCGCTGGATTACTGACACGGAAACCATCCCCCTCGGCCGCCGTCACGGCAACAAAAGCACCGAGCCTCAACTGAAGAACGGAAGGCACCATCGGGGACCAATCACCGTTTCCCTGGGCCACACGAAACGACTCCCTCTCTTGATTCATCAGCCTAGCCATCTCGGCGAGTGAAATCCCCGCCGCAAATGGAGAGGGGTCTTGGGCGACGGCTGGATCAGCGGCGGCCCCCTGTTCCAGCATAGCCCTGGCTCCGTCCACACCGACTGCTTCCAACAAGATTTCAATTCCACGCCGTCGGCTGTCTGCGTCAGCGGTCCCCCGTGCAATAATCGCTTGCGCCCGACGCCATCGACCCGTGCTATTCCCTCCTCGAGGAACATCCGAACTTGCCTCAATCAATCGAGCGGCCTCCGTCAACCTGCCTTGCTCCGCCAGCGTCAACACCCGAGCGCTCAGAGCCGCATCGTGCAAGCGCTGCCCAGGGGGCAGGTCCTGGGTCAACAGTTCCACCTCACGCCATTGATCGAGCGCCTCTGAGAAATGTCCCGTCGACTCAAAGTAGCTTCCCAGTCGGTCCCGAAGCCCGGCGGCAAAAGGAGAGTCCGGGTGTGAGTCTAGAAACTGCTCCGCCATCACCACCTGCTCATCCAAACCAAGGACCTCTTCTCTCCGCTCATCCGCCAGAAGCCCCTGCGGCCTCTGCGCCTCCGAATGATCCCCCCTGATAAGCTCGTTCAACCGTTCTTGATCCTCAACCGTCACCGACCCGACGGCCTCGATTCCAGGCCGAAACAAGCCTGACCCAACGAAGGGCTCTTGAGCCTCCAGCACCCACAGGCTACTCAAGCTCGTCACAGCGAGCACCGCAGAGAACAATCGCTCCGAAATGTTCTTATATGTTTGCATACTTCTTGTTAATCGCTAAATCACAGTCGCTGAGCACTCGAAAATTACAGAATCAAGGGACCAGGAACGGATCGTTTGGAAAGGTTAGGGAGCTGATGAAAGGAATGGGATCGGGCGCATCCCAGTCAATCTCTGGCTCCGGAATTGGGAGAATCTTCTGGCTAATCACCAGATCATCAAGGGCCATGTCCCCACGATGATGATAGTAGTGAGAAGGGTTCCAAGTGGTGACGCCGCGAAGCCGGATGCGCGTGGGTCCCTTGATGTCAGAGAGATCGACCGTTCCCTGGCTCCAGGGAGTGCTATAGTACCAATGCTGCTGCCCGTTTCGCACCCAGCGGGTTTCCCACTGATTCCCCACCCAGACGTCGACATAGAGATTCCCCATTCCGTAGCCGTACATATGGTACCAAAACTCGAAACTGATGGGGCCTTGCGACCCATCGAGTTCCTTACTCTCAAGAATCGAGGTCGTACCGACCGCGGTGTACGAGGACTCGAGGTAAAGGAACTTTCCATCGTAACTCCTCCGGCTATGATCGTAATAGGGTCCAGTGTAACCGGACGGCGTGAAACCGTGGACTCGCGTCCATCGGTAAGGGCCCACATCCCTCCAAGTGCCCAGCCCATCTTGAAAATCCGTTTTATCGACCTCCACATCATCCGGAGTGCTATTGCTCGTCACCCGCACATAGTCAACCCAACCCCGATCTCCATGATGCGAGACACTTCCATCCTTGGAATACCTCCATCGAACGAGGTGTTGTCCAGCCGGCAAGGAATACGTTACCTCCACCCAGCCGGTCTTGCCTGAGGTTCGCTGCACCACGTTTCCATTGACCTCGAAATGAAGGTAGTCATAGTGCCGTTCAGATTCACACCGCCACCAGAAAGCAAGTTCCGAAGGTCCCGCGATGCTTGCCTCGAACCAGGATTCGCCACCATGCCCGATCGTGCCGCTGTAGGTTGCGTCGCCGTCATATATTGCGTTGGACGTGTACGCCAGTCCCCAGGAACTATTGCCGCCGGAGGTAAAAATCAGATCGTTGTTATCGACACCTTCAGGGACCGCAAACGAGGAACCTCCCCCACCCCCACCGCTGGAGTTCACATAGACACTCGCGAAGGCTGAAGGATTGCTGCAACCACCCGTACCACAAGCGTGTACTCGATAGTAAAAGGTACCGGGCGTGAAGGGGACATTGTCGCTCAGAACAGTCCCGCTGGTCATCCCGATGTAGGTTCCGGTGGTATGGGTTCCCGTATGCCGGTAAACTGTGTAGTGCGCGGCGGCATGTACTGAGGACCATGAGATACTGACGCCAGAACCTCCAATGGCACTTGCATTGACACCACTTGGAGCATCGGGTGTTGGGGGCACATTGGACTGCGCCCAAATACCAATCGTCCCACAGAGGAGCAGGCTCCAGTATAGTTGTATTCTATGTTTCATCGCTCGATTCAGATCCTTAGATTTAGTTCACCTCAACAGATTGCCTTCGAGCCACGCGTCCTTTCTCCAACGCAAGTGAAACCCCATAGGGCAATTCCTCCATCCGTACTGCCGCTGCATCGGCATGTGGGTGATCCTCGAGTTCGGCGGCAAAACGAGCAGCCGCTACCCGGACCAGCAAAGATTCTTCGCCGTCGAGAGCGACATCCCAGGCTACGGGCAAGACCGATTCTAGTCCGTGCTCGCGGGCAAGGTTAAAAGCACTGGCACGTAACTCGCCTGATGCTTCCGATTCGAAGATTGCGGACTCCAAAGCCGTAAAAAACTGACTCCGCTCTCTCGCGTCAAAATCACGCGACAGGCTTCCCAATCCTACCAGCACCGTCCCCCTCAAACCGTTTTCGGAGTGGCCCAACAAGTTCCAGAGTAGCTCCCTCTCCCCTTGCCGAGTGGCACGGGACTTCGGGTGTTCACGAACCCGATTCTGTTGATGGGTGACATAATGCTGAAGAGCATAGTCACGGATAACGGGACTTTGCTGAGGGTCTTCGATCAGTTGCCTTAGCAATGGGACTGCATTGTGCTCTTTGCCCGGCCACGAAACCAAAGCCGCCATGACTTCGTTCGCAACCATTGCTTCATCGAGCCCGACCTTTGCGCCCGCGACAAAGCGCAGCTCCCTTAGGTAGGCCTCACAGGCGGAATAAGATCCCGATGGATGGCCTTCAACAGAACGATGAAAGGCGAGAATTCGTTCCGGCAGAGCGTCCCCTCCCTGCCACGAGGATTCGACTTCGTCACCAGAGGTCTTCCCTCGAGTATCTTTTTCGCTGAGACTTTGATCGACCGGAGAAATCTCGGCTACTGAATCGAATCCGAGCCCGCCTTTTACGCCATCGCCGGATGGAGCCAGAGTTTCTGAGGCTCTCCCCCCGAAATAGCGAAACATCACGGATACAAGGACCAACCCAACACCAATTACCAAGGCAACTTTTAACCTCTTCATTATCTCAATCCTAAGTCCACGCTGTTAGTACTGCCCGAGTATTACCTCATCCTGAGTCACTCTTATGCGATGGCAGACCCCGGTGATGGACTTGGCTCCTTGGATAAACCGGACCACGAACTCACCCAGCTCATTAAATGCCTCACTTCGAATCCGCCGCCGTCCCACACCCTCCTCAAAAAGAATTCCCGCTGTCGCCGCTTCGACAGTCAGCTCTAGATTCGAAACAACTGGAGAGAGAACCAAGGTGGTTTCGAGCAACTTCGTGCCATCGAAGAAGGTTTTGATCGGCATCAGGCCTCCCGTTTCCAAGCCATGCGAAAAGCGGAAACCATCCACCCGCAAAGTCCCGAGAGGCAGTCCGCCAGGATGAGACCGAAAAGTCAGATACCCTTTTCGAGCCTGTTTAGCGGAGACTGTCGCCACGCCATCAAGCTCATTTGGATGAGCAGCCCGCAGATCGACAGACTGGCCCGCCTCCACAACGAGCCCCTGAACGCCCGCCGGCAGATTGAGATCTCTATACTTGCCTACCAAGGCGGCAATCGCTCCGAGTTCGATGCGAGGCAAGACCTCAACCAAAAGCGTTTGCTCGACTGCCTTCCCTTTGTCATCCGTGTAGCGCGCTACAACCGTGCGAGTTCCAGCTTGATCAAATCGAATCATAACCGATTCACTCACCAGCGAAGTCAGACTCATCTCTGAATCGACGAAATAATCAACCGGTTGTTTCCCTTTCTTGCCCTTCGCCTTCTGATCAGCAACGAACTGAACCGATGCACCTTCTCGAACCGTCAGGCCCGTTTCCTTTGCCATATCGATCGGGACCCACTCCAAGGTCACACTCTCGCGCTTACCACCGTTCTCGAATTCAATCTCCACCTCCGTTTTCCCTTCCGCGAGCAACGGCACATCCGCCCACCACCGTTTGCCGGCAGCCGCCTGGACGGCAAGAAGCTCATCCCCGATTTGGACTCGGGTCAAAGGAACAAACAAGGAACGGCCCTCAAGCGAATGAGGCGAAACGAAGACTTTCTTGGGAGGCTCATCCAGGACATTCGCACGCTCTAGCTCGGCATCAACCCAGTGATCGAACGCCTTCTTTCCTCGCTTATCACTGACCAGGCGGTAGATGCGGATTTGATCGAACCTGAAATGCCGGAACAACTGAACATTCTCCCACTCCAGGTTGAGCGAGTGCTCTCCCGATTGCAGGTAAGGCGTCAGAAGACCAGCCACTTCTCTCGAGCCCGAAAGAAGATTCACGTTCCCCACGTCGACTTCGTCCAGCAGGAGACGAATCGAATAGAGCGGGTCACGATGAGGCATCCAAGCCCCACCACTCAACTCCACGAAATAGATTCCCGGCTGACTCACCGAAAACTCAAATCCCAAGCCACCGTTTCGAGAACCCGCCACCAAGTGCGTGTCCACCTGCTCCCAAGCACCTCGATAGGGCATCGCATTTTCTGGAAGTAGCGTCTGCTCCAATTCACGCGACACATCCCGCCAATCAAGAGTTCGTCGGTCGTCCAGATCCTCGCCCGGCAAACTCAAAATCGATTCGTTCCCCGAAATCCATACGGAACGATCATAAACGGCGGAGTCAGCTACTCGAGTGAGCAAACGCTCCTCGAACGATTCCCGCAGTCTTTCGGGTGAGGAAAACAAGCGGTCCTGAGGTACAATAGATCGGGCAATGGTCTCGCTGCTCCAATACCACTGGATGATCGCTTCTCCCTCACGCTCATAGTATTCTAAGCGAATCCTGTAGAGCCGCTTCTTATTCAATCGAACTCGCACACGATCCGATACCAGGCCAGAGTCGCGCCAATCGTCTAACACTAAGACATCATCCAGCCACAAACGGGCCCCATCATCGGACACGACTTCAAGCATGTATTCGCCATCCTCAGGAACCTCAAGAACACCTTCCCATCGAGCTCCAAAATCATCCGAAGGAAATCCAGGGAATGGGGCCTCTTCATCCCAGTCAAAATCGATCTGTGCATCCGAGCGCTTCATTTCACGCCCGCCGGAAAAGAAGGTGGCTGCCAGGCCGTCACCCCGGCCTCTTTTCGGTGTCTTGGGTTTCTTGATCTTTGGAAGGCTTAGTAGCTCGAGATTGCTCCAAGTGGCCCGGACCGAGACGGCCCCGCTTCCACTAGAAGCGGCCAACCCGAGACATACCGGACCAGGCCCCATCAACTCTCGAGTCGCCATCCAATTCCAGTCCTGTCCATCGCTAGAGACGTAGAGTCGATACACGGCGCCTTGTCGCTCTACGCGAAGCCAAGATCCGGAGGAAATCTCTAACTGCCTCGCTGCCAGAGTTGCCGCGTGTTCCCTAAACTGAAGCTCTAGCTGCCCATCAAGTCTTTCGCCCAAGAACACATACGGGCTCTCCGGAAGACGGTTCTGGCGCACCATCAAGCCGGCAAGCGCCGCAGCAGAATCAGAATCGAGACTATCGAGTCGCGCCTGGAACGCGAAATCGCCTTCCACTTTCCGATAGACAAACCGTAAGCCGTCACGCACCTCGCCAACGGCAACCCCAAAGCTCGCAAGCGCAGCCGTTTGACGTTCGAGGTTAAGCTCCGAGAATCCCACGTCACCGACCGGGCCAATATCGAGGCCTACCCAACCCTCGTCGTATTCCTGACGACCGACAGGACTAGAGCTGCGAGGGGCGGCGCCCGCCTGATAGAGATCAATGAAGGACAGATCGTCACCCACGGCCAGACGATCCGCGTCCGAAGCATCAACCGCGTCCAATCCAAAGCGTTCTTCCCACGCATTTGGCAGTTGATCCCCATCCGAATCCTTCAAGGAAGGATAGAGTCGGTGGGTCGGAACGGTCTCCTTGGGACGCATCGGATGACTCCATAGAAGCCGGATCGAGGCATCTCCCCGATTCTCAAAATAATCAATCCGGAGGGAATATCTTCGACCAGCCTCCAGGCTCACCAAAGCAGTCGATTCCTGGAGCGCGTGTTCACGCCACTCATCAATCAGCAGAGAGCCATCGAGCCATAATCTCGCTCGATCATCACTTTGCAGGTGAAGGTAGTGCAGTCCAGTAAGATCCGCTTCCAACTCACCCGTCCAGCGAACGCTGAACTGGTTTCGTGGAAAATCAGGGAAGGGCGCGGCCTTCTGCCATTCAAAATCGACCACGGGATCTGTCCTCACGGAGGACTCACCACTCAGATTGATTTCACTAAAGTACTCCCCCCTGAGACCACTTCCACTACCGAAAGAGAATCTCGCCGCATCAGCTACCGGCGTCACAGCAAAAGACACTGGATCTTGAGTCGCGGACCAAGAATCCACTTGAAGGGTCGCGAGAGTATTTGGGTCATGGCTACTGAGCGCGATTCCCACGAAAACTTCCGGCGGCATCGAGATTCTATCGGTCCCCAACCAATGCCAGTCGAACCCATCCTCGGAATCGAAAGCTTGAAACACGTCACCCTGTCGTACGAGTTTCAACCACCTGAGTCCCGCCACAGCGTTCAAAGCCCCAGACGCGTCCGGGGGTGCGTCAAGACTTCGCTGCACAAAGGTGGAAGACTCCCCCCGTAACACAGCCCGTGATAGATGATGGCTATCGTCAACACTCTCCCCTCCCGAAGTTCCTCGGCGAATAAAATTCACACCTTTTAGGTGAGCCAAGCTCACAAAGGCGTGACTTGCGTCAGGGGCGAGCGCCTCACGCAACATGATGCCTGCTTTGGCCCACTCATGCCTCGCCCTGAAGTCCAGCACTTGGCAGACAAAAACCCCGTCCCCAATCCAAGGCACATAGGCAAAGTCAAAGGAATCTGCTTTACCCCAGATATCGGCTCCGTTTCCTTCCAAGGTCATCCGAGCCCCCTCCAGACGAAGCGCACTTTCGGGCACTTGCGCAGCCACACTGTAGTGTGCCCAATCGGACATCTCAGCCAGGTTCTCTTGGGCAAGGTTCTCACCTTCACTCAGCCTTAACAGAAGGAGGCTAGCAAGAGCCATATATGATCGATACAACTGTCTACTCTTCATAAATCAAACTTTCGCACTTCGATCCTTGGGCTATGAGACCGAACCCACTTCACTTTTGGGATCTGCGTCAAATCCGTACCGACTAATCCAGTCTTGATCCGCCTTCCCAAACGGAAGCACAAACAATCGTTGAAGCCATTCGCCGACCTTCCCCTCCGCACTGAGAACGGAGAGCGGAATGGAGAACAACCAAGATCCCAGCAGGAGCCAAGAGCACAGGAGAAAACGAGGAGCCCAGATCCAACTAGCCAATAGGAGTCCTCCCCCGATTAGAGTCGACAGCCAGAAACAGCTGATCGCTTCACCCCTTTCAATCCCTCGGCCATGCGTTCGCTGCTGTCCGTTCCACCCGGAGTCTCTCCGGCAAAACAAGGAGACTAAGCAACGGCAGTGGAGGAACATGAGAAGCGGGTAAAGCAGCGAGCTCAGGAAAATATCCGCCAGAGTCCCTAGCACCTGACGGAACCACGATTCCTCCGTTCGAAACCAAAAGAAAAATCCGAGAACCTTCGGAAGCCACTGCAGCAGCGGAACGGCCCCCAATAGGAGCCAAAGACTTAATTTCGCTGGCGAATCAGTAGCCTCCTGAGCCAGCTCGAGGAATCCACAGGCGAGAAGCCCGACAATGAGGGCACTCATGAGATACGTCATGATCCCATAAACAAAGTAGAGCCGATGCATCAGACGGATACCCTTCCCGAGCACAAGCCAGCTATGCTGCAAATTCCCTTGGCACCAACGACGATCTCGTTCGCCATAGCGGATGACATCCGGAGGAATCTCGTCGAACGACCCTCCGGGTTCGATCTCCCATGCCACCTTGTAACCTGCTCTTCCAATGAGCGCCGCCTCAACGATGTCTTGGCTCAGGACTCTACCTCCAAGAGGAGCACGCCCCGGCAAGATCGGTAGCCGGCCATACTGAAGAAACGGGGCCACCCGAATGAGTGCATTATGCCCCCAATAGACCGAAAGGTCCCCCATGACCCACTCTAAGCCGGCACAAAACAGCGGGGTTGTTCGCCACAATGAATACTGCCAAACCCGAGTAAAAAGCGATCTCCCACCCAGAGGCAATACAGACGCTTGCAGGATGCCTAGCCGAGGGTCTCGTTGCATGCGCCGAATCATCTGCATGAGCCGACTTCCCGTCACCAAACTGTCGGCATCCAATACAAAAAAGTAATCAAACTTTTTTTCATATCTCTCGAGAAAATGGCGAATATTTCCGGCTTTGAAATCGGCTCGGCTCGAACGTCGAACGAGTCGCAATATGATCCACGGATTCGCTGCCTCCAAACGACGGACCATCGCATCTTCATCAAACTGAACGGACACTCGAACGCTGTCGCTCAGAATGAAAACCTGAACGAATCGAGCTAATCCCGTCTCACGGAAGCTCTCGATCATCGCCTGAAGGCGACGTTCAACGTCACCAACAGGCTCGTGGTAGATCGGCATCACGACTGCTGTCTTCGTGGTTATAGGATCATTGTTCGGTCGCCCCCGGCCTGCTCTCTTCAAGCGAACGCATCCAATCATGTGCAGAAGAAGAACAAACCAACCGAAAAACTGAACCAGCGAGAAGACAGCGAGAAAGGCAACATCACCAAACCGGAGTGATTGAGGGAGGTCCAACACGAGCTTGCTAAGCCCCCAGCAAGCCAAGGCAACCAAGAGACTAACGATGCACAGCCGCCCGTAGGGCTTCGCCATCGAAACTAGAGTTTGAGCTCGAGCACCGCGTTCTATGCTTACCGAGACATTCTTGGCAGTATCGTGCTTTTCGCTTATCCATGCATTGATAGAGGGGCCTTGAACATCACCGGGATGACTAGATGCTCGAGCCCCAAAAGGAAGCTGAATCTGCACGCGAGGGTCCGATCTCTCGCGCTCACAGTCAACCGACTCAGGCGCTGCCGCAACAGCCTGATTCTCAGGCATAGAGCGATTCCATTTCCAGACTACATCTCCCATCGGAACGCTCTGTGCAAGAGCAATACCAACTGGGAAGAACGACCTATTTCGATCTACCTTTCAAGAATCCCCTTACCCTGCACATCCCTGACTATCAGCCAGTTATGAAAGCCCTTCGATCAGAACAAATCTTTGAATAAGAAGCGCAACGCTCTAATGGAGGACAAAGAAAAACACACGAGAAAGCTAGTAGAGCTCTATAGGCGCGCTACTAGCGATCGCAAGAGCTTTAAGGCTCGGGGGATTCGACATCGAAATGAAGCGAGCTCTTATCTTTCTTTCCTCCAACGAGTGAAGGAGTGACCCAAAATTCACTCAATCGCTTTAGTCGCAAATGATGTGGGTGTGTAGAGATTTAGCAGAGTCACGTCGTCATCCCAATAATCTTCGTAGAAGTATTCTGAATTTCGACGGCGGATCGTCCAAACAGTGTAGCTACCAAGCGTGGTCACCGGAAAGAGGATGCCCTCAACCAGGCTTAGCAACAGATCATGGGCTGAAGCAACCCTACGGACTAAGTCGTGATTCTGAGGGCCTCGGTCAGTTGGACATTGGCAGCCCGGCGAGCGGGCACCCAGGCAGCCACAAGCGCAATGACACCGATTAGAATCATGGCCGCCAAATAGGTTATCGGATCTCCAGCCGTGATCCCAAACAGCTGATTCTCGAGCAGCCGAGTCCCCACCAAGGCTCCGCCCAATCCGATGAGTAGCCCGATCACAAATATCCGGAGCACGCTTCGTATCACCATCCAGAATACATCATGACGCTGTGCCCCAATCGCAAATCGAATGCCGAATTCCTTGGTCTGCGTACCGACATGATAAGCGATGAGCCCGTAGATCCCGACCGCGACCAGCAGCAAAGCGGACAAGGCAAAGCAAACAAGGATTCCCATGATCAATCGCCTTGGCGCAACCGCTCGGTCAATCGTGTCCGCCAGGTGAATGAACTCATTTGCCGGGAGAGCGGGATCAAAAGCACGAATCGCGGCACGAACATCTTCAAACAACTGTGAACGAGGAGACGAAGAACGAATCACCAGATTCGGAGCCATCCAAAAATTCCGTTCCCATTGCTCCAGGCGAAGATAGAAGTCCGACTGGGCAGCGGCGTCCATCGCATGGGCAATATCGCCGACGATACCAACAACGCGGTACTCCTGCTGCCCACTCACAAGAACCATTCTTCCTAAAGGATCCTCCCCTTTCCAAGCGCGCTGCGCCAAAGTCTCGCTGATCAAGATGACGGGTTCGGCTCCGATCCGATCCGTCGGGCTAAAGTTCCGTCCTCGGATGATGGGAATCTTCATCGTTCGCAAACAATGGTCATCGACAAAGCGGACGTATCCGCCGCGGTAATCCCCCGTTTGATACACCACCCCTTGAGCATCCAAGGGCCAATGACGTTTGAAGCCCAATGGCACACTATCGCTCAATCCAACCGACTCGATTCCGGCTACCTGAGCAACCCGATCGCGCAGTCCATCGAAGTAGGCATTTCGAGCGTCATTCGAGCTAAATTCGCGACTGGTATCAATTTCCCAAGAATACAGACTCTCAGACTCAAAACCAACATCCAGTCCCACAACGTTAGCAAAGCTACGAGTCAAGAGCCCGGCTCCAACTAAGAGAACACAGGCAAGAGCAAGTTCTGTAATCACGAGTCCGCGACGAAAGCGTGCGCTTTCCATACCTGCCGTACCACGAGATCCAGAGTGCAAAGCAAGTCGTGGAGCCTCAAACTGCCAAAGACGCCAAGCCGGAAACACACTGCAGAGAATTGCCGATAGCAGCGCCATGCCGACGGCAACGGTCAGGACAACAACATTCAATTCTGAGGTTTTCAGGAGCGGCACATCGAACACGTCGAGCCGGGTAATAAAGGCGATACTGTAGCTCGCCAGCAGCGTTCCGATCCCACATCCCCCTAGTGCCAACAGGAGATTCTCGGATAGCGTTTGCCGGATGAGCCTAGCCCGCGTGGCCCCTAGTGCCGCCCGCAGGGAAAACTCCTGACGCCTCCGATCCGCTCGAGCCAACAACAGATTCGAAAGGTTGATACACGCCACAAGCCATACCAAGAGAACCGCAGCAGTAATCATGAAAAAAACGTTCCGAAACCCTCCCCGAATATAGTCATTCAAAGGTATCAGCGCCGCCCCTGTCTCAGGAGAGAAGCCCGCCCGTTCAGGATCCTCAACAAGTATTCGAGCCGCATGGGCTCTCATCTCCTCCTGGGCCTGTCCCTGGGACACCCCATCCTTCAATCGTCCAACCCCGATGACAACGTTGCCCCAGTTGAGAATCTTCCCGGTCTCTGGTAGCGGCAACAAGATGTCAGGTGAGCTCCCTGGAGAGACGACAAGGTCTATCGACGAGTTCTGAGGCAGAATTCCAACCACCTCAACCGGAGCACCATTAATGGACAAGGGCGTTCCAATAGCTTCTGAACTTCGATCGAAATGGTCCCGCCAAAACGAATGACTAATGATCGCAGCTTTCCTTCCGTTGGGCAGGCATTCTTCCGCCGTAAAGCTTCGTCCTCTTAACAACTCAACACCGAGGACATCGAGAAAATTGTGGGTCGTCTGAACGCCAAAGAGACGCCGTGGAGCCCCCTCCCCCGCGAGGATCGTTCGCTCGACATCGTGGAACGGGGAGAAGCCCGCAATATCGGAAAACGAATCCGTCTGAGTCTTCCAATCTAGATAGTTGTCCATCCGCGACGCCTGGTCCGAAAAAGATCCATTCGCCCAGTTCTGAATCCAGACCAAGCGCTCCGGCTGATCAAACGGTAGCGGCTTAAGGACGACCGCATGCACGAGACTGAAGGTCGTCACACAGGCCCCCAACCCTAGGGCCAGCGTAACGATTGCCACAGTGGTAAAACCCGGACTCTTGGCGAGTTGGCGTAGGATCAGTTTAAGGTCGTTCATGGCTTTTCAAATCATCCCTCTCGCTTCGGCGTTCCATAACACATCGATAGCGAGCGGCATGCCTCACCGCCCAAATGCAACTCCCGTACCAGACAACTCAGCGACGACCAGAATCCCCTTTGAATTCATGTAGCAAGGAGATAAGCACACGAAAAGCCCAAGAATTACACAAGTTCTAACAAGGAAACGAATCAATCCGACCGGAATACGATATCGCCCTCTTCCGCCCGCCACAGAATAAAGAGCGGCTATGATTCCACAATTGGGATTCGTCGTTTTCACAAATGGGTCGCGCGAAACAATTCATTTGATCGCTTTGGTTGCGAATGATGTGGGTGAGTAGAGATTCAATAAGGTCACGTCATCATCCCAGTAGTCTTCGTAGAAGCCCGAGAGTTTGAAACCGGCTTGAAGTTGACCACCAATCAGGGATTCGAGGGTGTGGCCAAACTCGACGGTTTGACGGTGCTTCCGAATGGATTCCAGTTGGGACTCTGTTGGTGATGTTAGGTCAGAGTACGGCAAGGGAAACTTCACCTGTAGCTCGCCGCTGGCGTGCACCTCCTCATGGTCAAAGAGAAAGAACACGGGATTCATCGACCCAGAGAGCATGCATCCTCCGGGCGGAATCACTCGAAAACAGCTCCGCCAGAACGGCTCTACATCGGCAACGAAGAGGTTGGAAGCGGGATTGAACACCATATCGAAAGACCCTTCGGAGAATCTATCTAGATCCATCATGTCCCCTTGAATCGTGCGAATCTCCAAACCGTGACGTGAGGCAACAAGTTCGTCTTTAGCCAACTGTTCCTCTGACAGATCAAGACTCGTTACCGTGGCACCGGCAGCCGCGAGAACAGGCACCTGCTGCCCCCCTCCAGAAGCGATGCACAGGACTTTGAGCCCGGCGAGCGGTGGAAACCAATCCAGGGGGACTCCTTTCTTCGGAGTCAAGCGAACGCTCCAATCCCCCTTCATTGCCCGATCCATCACATCAGGAGTGACAGGAACCGACCAATCACATTCGGCTTTCGAAGCAGCATTCCAAGCTCGCCGATTCTTCTCTGCTAGTTGCACAATAGGTTTGGTAGCAAAGCTCGGAAGGTTTTGAAAATCCAATTCCCCTGAAAGGAGGCACCGCAAGCAGAAAAGCCTACGCCGACGATCTCACAGCTTTCTTTTCAAATACCGATCGGCTAGGCTCCGCCCATGCATTTCCTTCGATTCGTTGCGACGCTTCTTTGCGTAAACACCTGCCTGGCTTCCGAGCTTGTCACGCTTCCGTCTCATCCAAACTTCAAACCGTATCGCCTCTCACGGGCGCCCTACCCTCAGCCGGTTCAGATCAAGGCCGGCGATCGGCTCGCGATTTGCGGGGACTCGATCACCGAACAAAAGATGTATTCTCGCATTATCGAGACCTACCTCACTGTATGCGCTCCTGAACTTCAAATAGCGGTCCGACAGTTTGGCTGGAGTGGCGAGCGAGCCCCAGGCTTTCAGCGTCGGATGATCCAAGACGTCCTTCGGTTTAAACCATCGATCGCGACAACGTGTTACGGAATGAATGATCATCGCTATCAACCGTTCACGGACGAGATCGGGGACGTCTATCGAGCAAGCTCCGAGGAGATCATCGAAACCTTCCAGGCTCACGGCGTTCGCGTCATCCAGGGCTCGCCCGGCACAATTGGCAAAATGCCGAGTTGGGTTCGCTCGGCCAAGGGCACGGTCCTCGACCTGAATCTCGGCCTGATGGCACTTCGAAATATTGATGTTGCGCTCGCTCAGAAACACCGAACTGGCTTTGCAGATGTTTTCCAAAAGATGTTAGTGCAGGGACACAGAGCACAGACGGAGTTCGGATCCGATTTCATGATCTGCGGCAAAGACGGCGTCCATCCAGGATGGGCCGGGCAGCTGGTCATGGCCTTCGCCTTCTTGGAGGCAATGGGCCTGTCGGGAGATATCGGAACCATCGAAGTAAACTACACAAGTGGCCAGGCTCGTATCAGTGACGGACATGAACTTGAAAAGGCCAACGAGGGAACGCTCACGGTCCGAAGTCATCGCTACCCCTTCTGTGCCACAGGAGCGATCGATTCGGATAGCAGCATCCGAGCCGGAATGAATCTGGTTCCATTCAACCAATCGCTCAATCGCTTCATACTCAAAGTTTCCAATCTCACCGCACCCGCATACACGGTTAGGTGGGGTAACGAGAGTAAGCATTTCTCAAAGACACGACTCGAAGCGGGAATCAATTTGGCCGACGAGTTCCCCGTTAATCCCTTTAGCGAGGCCTTTGCACAAGTGGATACGGCAGTCGGGAAAAAGCAGGCATATGAAACCCGCCAGATCAAATCGCTGTTCCACGGACCGGAAGGGAAGACGAATATCGAACTGACGGCGGCATTGACAGAGGAAGTACGCAAGCCGCTCGTTGAGGCTGTCCGGAATGCTTTCACGCCGGTTGTTCATGAGCTGGAGCTCATCGAGATTGGTCGTTAGTCGCGAGATCCGGGTGACAACCCAGGCCTCACTCGAGCTGCCCCTTAATAGCGGCATATCTCCAAAACTCGAAGCGATCTAAAACGAACTGGACTCCTTGTCTGTTTCCCAACTAGGATTTTAAAAAACAGGCCTTCAGTTAGTTAAAATGGCGCTCTCAAAAAGAACGGAGAACCCACCGCGTTTCAACTTCGGATCACAACTCGACAGCTGATCGGTTTGGCTCACAATATCTTTACCCGGTGACGAAAGACTCTCGAAAAAGACTCTTCGTGCGTTTCGCACTCGGATTCAAGTGGCTCCTGATCTGCCATGCTGCTGTCGCATCCGATGTCACCCTTACTGAAGAGACCAACGGCCACTGGCGGGATTTTCTCAACTACCAAGCTACCGCAGACTTCTATACAAGGGCGATTCACTCGGATCGGCATGAGCAATGGGGTGGAGAGTTTGTTGCAGGGCTTGATGCCTACGGCAAGTGGTCAAATCAGAATCGGGATATCGCCACGATTGTCCTACAAGTATACGCTGGCAGAATTGAAAATCACCCACTCGGCATCCCCGTCTACGAGGGCGGCAATGACTGGGATTTGTTCGCAAAAATTACGTCGGTCAATTTCCATCTGAGCCCCACCCGACGCTTCAATGTGAAGCTCGGCCATTTTGAGATCCCCTACGGCCTTGAAGCCTCGATAAACTCCAACGGAACACTCCGACAATTTTCTCATCCATCGAATCTGGGACAAAAACTGGATTGGGGAGCGACCATCAATGGAACCTTTCCAACCTTTCAATACGAGGTTGGTCTGAGTCGTGGTTCAGGGATGGACTACCATTCCAAAGGAAATCCCTACGCCCTCTCGGGACGGATTGGAACCCCAATTGATACGGAGAACTTTTGGGGAACGAGCTCATACGGTGTGTCATTCTACCAAGCTGAGCTCCTCCGTCCGACAGGCGGCATTCAGGATCGGTGGCGGATCGGCGTCGACGGCCAACACTATATGGGCCCGATCGGCCTCCTTGGTGAAGCCTCTATTGGTGAAACGGCTGGCCAGGACACGGTCAATCTCCTGGCAGAGATCAACGCAAGCAACGCCCGAGAAACCATCCTGGTCTACAACCAATTTCGCTGGATCCGTCAACGCACAGCAGGAGCTTGGGATGAAAGCGGAAGCTCTGCAATCGGAGTCCGCTACGCCCCTGACAACCATTGGGCCTTTAGCACTCAATTCACCCAAGAGCTTTGGCAACTTGAAGGAATCCCCACGAATCAGGTATTCTTGATGCAACTTCGCTATCGATTTTAGATCCATGATGACTCGGCTCTCCATTTTAAGCTTCCTGGCACTGCTCGCGGTGTCGTGGACTTCGGAGGCACACGGACAAGCCTATTGCTCGCTGCGAGATCCGAATCGGATCATCCAAGAGATCTTTCCCTCGGCAACGGGCTTCCGCTCGCACTTGCGTAAAGTGACGCCCGAACATGCTCGCACCCTCAAACTCGAGCTCCCCATCGAATTCGACTCACGAGAGTTCACGACGCATACCATGTATGCGGTGCATCAAAAAGACACCCTACTAGGCTACGTACAATCCCGGACAGAAGAGTCTGACTGGGGCTTAGCGGAGATCATTTGGATTCTTGATGCCGATCTCAAGCTCGCGACATTTCGCTTTCAGCGTTGCCGAAGTCGTTGGAAATCCGAGATCGAAACCGGCGCTCTTCAACAAGCTTTGAAAGGCCTTTCCGAGGACGATCTTCTCGAACTTTGGGAATCGAAGGGAGCCAAAGGCTTGATCCAAGAGCTCAGCCTTCCTAGCAAGTCAGAGAAGCTGGTTGGAGCCGTGATGCGCTCCGGGTTCAAAGCTCTCGGACTCGCTCGAGTCGTCTGGGGCCAGGATATCGCTTCGATTCAAGAGTCTTTCAAGCAAAGGCGAGCCCGCTAGGCAGGCGCCTTCCGACGATGAGCATCCGGGTTCACTTAGTGGTCTTAATCCTACTCGGTGCCGTTATGGGAATCGCCCTCGGTTCCTATCAGCGGCACAAAGGAAACGAAAGGAGCACACTCGAACGTTCCCTCGGCCAGGCCGCGATCGGGCTTGCCAGGCTCTCTATCGCAGAAGACACCCTGAAAAACTTTATCACGACTTGCGATCTGTTCCTGGCCGCCCAGCAACCGATCCTGCAGCCGGACCTCCGCCAACAACACGCCGCTACGACCCGCTCGCTCATAATTCTCGAAGAACACGCCTTCACCTCCAAACAACAAGACCAAATCGAGCAGCTGAAACAAACGGTCAATGACTTCAGTTTCCTCCTTGATGAGCCCATTTTCAACGAGCAGGCCCAATCCCAGAACAGCATCACGACACAAGACAAAACCGAATCACCGATCATCAAGGATATCAGCCTCGAAAACGGCACGGCCAACGCGCCTCCGAGCCCCCGGTCCAAAATTCTCGGAAACTACGAGACGCTCACTGAGCAAACGGTTACCGGGTTCGAATCTCTTCGAGAGCTCATGGACCTGGACTACCAACGACTCCGAACATCCACCCTCCAAGCGGAACAGGGCCAATTCTATGGCTTTGTACTCTCAACGCTAGGCCTCGTTGCCATCTCGATCATCTTGCTCAAGTGGAGTCAGAAACAAATCTCGCACCCGATCATGGCACTCGCTCGTCAGGCGGATCAAGCCACCCGAGACAAGCAAACCTACGCCGGAATTGACGGGGGTCCCAAAGAGATCCAACAGTTAAACCAGACCCTTACCAATCTGATCGATTCGCTTGAGGATCTGGTCGAGTCACGCACAAAAGAGCTTTCCGAAAAAACCGAGAACCTCACGCACGAAGTCTCTCGCAGAGCGGCCGCTGAACGCGATCTGCTCACGGCCATCGAAACGGCAGAGTCGGCTAGCAAGGCCAAGAGCGCTTTCTTGGCCATGATGAGCCACGAGATTCGCACTCCGATGAACGGCATCGTCGGTTTTACCGATCTCTTGTTGGACACAAACCTTAATCAACAACAACGCGAATACGGTGAAACGGTTCGGGGTAGCGCTCAGAACCTCCTTCGTATTCTCAACGACATTCTAGACTTTTCGAAAATCGAATCTGGAAAACTCGACATAGAACGCGTTCCCTTTTCTTTTCGGGAAATCGTCGAAGAGTCCAAACTGCTCGTCGCCAATACCGCGGACAAGAAAGGGATCGAAGTCCTCGTTTCGGTGGGCGAGAAGTTGCCCGCTAGCCTCCTCGGAGACCCGACGCGCATCCGGCAAATCTTACTCAACCTGGTAAGCAACGCCGTCAAGTTCACCTCCGACGGCGTTGTTGCCATCACGGTCGACGCTGAGCCCATCGATCAAACGCCTTCAAAGGCGCCAAAATGGATCATTCACTGCTCGGTATCCGATACGGGTGTTGGGATGTCCCATGAGCTCAAGTCTCAGCTCTTCAACCCTTTTAGCCAAGGGGACGTATCCATCACGCGACGTTTCGGAGGAACCGGACTGGGGCTCGCCATCTGCAAACGCTTAGTGGAGATGATGGACGGAGAGATTCGCGTGGAGAGCGCACCGGACCAGGGTTCCGAGTTCCGGTTTCACGTCATCCTCGAGGAAGCTCGACCAGAATCCACCCCGGCTCTGGGATCAGCGTAGCCACGGGCTCGGGAAAGCACCCGTCCTTGGTTCACCTCCCGGACCGAATCATTCTAACTGTCCGTGATGGGATAGAATCATGACAGGGGGTACTCCGCAGACAACCTGCAAAGCGGCAAGCCCGGTGTTCTCTGGCAAAGATTCCTCCTCATATCCGGTCGCCGTTTTCAACGTAGCGATCACGCGTTCCCGAGGCCAATGATCACAGAGGGATTCTACCGTTCGTAAAAAGCGTTCTCTTTTGTTCATACCTAGAAGCCAATTATCAAAATGTTTTGATTCAGTTCATTCCTGACAATCGAACGCCTCTGGGTCTGAGACGTTCGATTGTCCCATTGAATGAGCTTCGATTCCCAGTGAACTTACGAGGACTGCAAGACCCTCGAACCTACCAGCGTCGGTTTGTTTCACTCTACACACCGGAAATCGTTACAACGCCCTCATCAAAACAGATAGGGTTAGACATTCTCCGTCCAACGGCGAGATTAGTAAAAAAAGGCAGGTGCGGAGTGAGCTCCCCGTGATTGACACTCTCCTGTTACCCAAAGTGAGGGGAACCTCTGCTGAGCGTAGAGGTGCGGATTCGGTCCTTACGAGGCGGCCCGAATCGTCGTTCCTAGAACGTGGCTTTCGCCGGGATGGACGACCAACGCATGAGGCCCCGCATTGGCGGTTTCTACGCAGAGCATCTCCAGATACTCCTCGTCGCCAAAATCTGGCATTCGCTTCGATTTTTCAATCCACGGATTCCACACAACGGCTGATTGACTCCCGCGAGATTCGATTTCGATTCGCTTCCCTGTGGCCGAACCCTCAACCCAAATCTTTGCTGGAACATCGAGGTAGATTCGATCCACCTCCCGGTCAAATAGAACCTTTCCGGATTGGCTTTTTCGCTCCATCGCGCTCAACTGGTCGAGATAGTCAACACCACTCAAGCCTTCAACGGCCGCTGAGTGAATCGATCGAAGACCAAAATAAGTATGGAGCGCCTCACTAAGTTGAAACGTCTGATCACCAGAGTTGCGCGTCGTGAGCTCTAAGTCCAAAGCCCCCGATAGCAATCGGACTTGATAAGAAAGTTCAAACGAAAAGGGCCAAAGTTCGCGGGTTTGCTCTGAATCCTTGAGACTGAACTCCGCACTCAACATGCCATCATCCGCTCCCTCCGAGACACGGATCAAATCCCACTGACTGAAACGGGCCAATCCGTGAGCAGGTTTTTTGCTGTCATTCCCGTGTGGCCCAAACCAGGGCCAACAGATCGGCACCCCGCCCCGAATGGGTTTGCTGTTCTCCAGATTTGCTTTCTCACTGAGCCAAAGTATTGGTTCGCCGTCAGGGCCGCAGTAGTCCAGGACGTGAGCCCCATTCAAGGCAACCGAAACAGCCCCATACGCATTTCGAAGTCGGACCACAGCTAAGTCCTTGCCCCGTTTCTCGAACTCAACGTGACTACCGGCGAAACGGTTTCTCAGTGAATCTAAATCCATCGACATTCCTTCAGATCTCTTTCTGACTGGCCTATTCGGTCGAAAAGGTAAACGCGGTCACACTCTTGAAAGTCTGCCCAGGGCGTAGCACCACAGATGGGAAGTCGGGATGATGGATTGAGTCCGGATAGTGCTGCGTTTCCAAACACAAGGCCCGATGCCCAAGGTGGTTTCCTGTATACAACTGAACGCCTGGCTCCGTCGTGTGTACGCTCATCACTCGCCCACTCTCAGGTTCTTTGACCCGGGAGGCAAAGACCAACCCTTCGCTCCCCCCGTTGATCACATAGTTATGATCGTAGCCAGACATTCCTGGTTTGAGATCGTTGATTCGAGCTCCGATCGTCATCGGTTCTGTAAAGTCCAAGGGGGTGCCCTTCACCGAGACGATCTCTCCGGTTGGGATCAACTGTCGATCTGCTTTGGTATAGTGACTAGCGTTGATCAAGACCTCGTGGTCCATCACATCACCCTTGCCCGCCAAGTTGAAGTACGCATGGTTCGTGAGATTGACGATGGTAGGTTTATCTGTCGTCGCCTGATAGCTGAGCGTCAGTCGGTTCGTTGAATCCAAGGTGTAGGTCACCGTTGTGTTGAGGTTACCGGGATACCCTTCTTCACCATCTCGGCTGTGATAGCCGAAGCGGACAGCGACGGCCCCCTCGGGCGCTGCAACAATCGATCCAGCCCACACGACACTTGCGAAGCCTTTGCGTCCGCCATGAATGTGGTTAGGCCCATTATTGGCAGCCAGTCGATACTCCTTCCCATCCAATTCGAAGCGGGCTCCAGCAATTCGATTAGCGACCCGACCGATCACGGCTGCCGAACCACCAAAACCATTTCGGTAATCTTCAAACGCTCCAGAGCCCAGAATCACGTTCTCCAATCGTCCGTGACGATCTGGAGCCAGAATCTCAGTCACGATAGCCCCCCAGTTCATCACCCGCACAATCATGCCGTTCGAATTTCTAAGGGTATAACGAAGCACGGTTTCACCGTTCTTGGTCGTGCCAAACACTTCCTCGCGGACCGTTGGCACTCCTTCGGCACTTAGCTGTGTGTTGAAGGCAAGCAACAAACATCCACTGAGAATGACTAAAGATTTTTTCATAACGGTATTCGTGAATAGATCTCGGGCATAACGGACATCGTCGCCCATCTCATAAATTCTCGCCAGCCCGATGTTCAGGCTGTAGTAACAGAGCCATGCAGCTCCAAGGTATCCTCGGATCAGCCACCATTCTGCTGTTCCTTTCTCCCCTGATCAAGGCGCAAGACATCTCCTCCTTGGCGAACTCGGTCCAGCCCCAGATTGAGCGTCAGCTAACCGAGCATGTCATTCCCTTCTGGCTCGAGAAAACCATTGATGAGGAGAATGGAGGGTTCCTCCTAAACCACGATATTGAGGGAAAACTGCTGCCTAACCCTACGAAAATGATCGTCAGCCAGTCACGAATGATCTGGCTCTTCGCCCGACTTGCTCGGGCAGGATACCTTCCAGAGCAACATCTTGCCGCCGCCAAACAAGGATTCGAATTCCTCAAAACAAGAATGTGGGATCCAGATCACGGCGGCTTCTTCTGGGAAGTCAGTTCGACCGGAACTGAAATCAGAAAGCCCAAGAAGCACTTATACGGACAATCCTTCGCAATCTATGCGCTCGCAGAACTGGCGCGAACCACGAAGGATACCGAAGCGATCAAACTCGCCCTCAGACTCTTCGAACTCCTAGAGACTCACGCCTACGACCCTCAGTACGGCGGCTACCTGGAATCATTCGAACGAGACTGGGCGCGGTCCCCCAACAAGGCGCCTTCATACATGGGTGTGAATTCCGGGTTCAAGCTAATGAACACCCACCTTCATCTTCTAGAGTCTTTCACCGCACTTTATCGAGCAGCCCCATCCGAGAGAATTCGAGAACGCCTCAAAGAGCTGATCACGATTCAAAGCCGAACAGTCGTGCGTCCCAATCTCAGTGCCTGCACGGACAAGTACACAAGGTCTTGGAAACCGGTGCTAAACAAGGGATACGAACGGGTGTCCTACGGTCATGACTTGGAAAATATTTGGTTACTGATGGACGCCTGCAAGGCACTGGAAATACCCGATGCGCTTTACCTGGACCTCTACGAGAGATTGTTTTCCTATTCTCTAACATACGGCTACGACAAGATTAACGGAGGATTTTACGACTCTGGCCTCTTCAATCGACTCGCCGACCGGCGGGACAAAGTTTGGTGGGTCCAAGCGGAAGCCTTAGTGGCGGCTCTCTATCTGTACGAAGCCACCGGAAAGGAACAGTACCGAACGGTTTTCCTCAAGACCCACGATTGGATCGAACAGCACCAACTAGATACCACGGCTGGAGATTGGTTCAGCACCATTGATCCGCAAGGAAACCCTCATGGAGGCAAGGCGAGCCCATGGAAAGCCGGCTATCATAATGGAAGAGCACTGATTGAGTGCCTCGAGCTTCTCGCGCAGACCGCCCAGTCGCGGTAATGGGGCCAGCCAGACCGAGCAAAATTTGCCAGGAAAGCTTGACCTAGGACCGACCCCATGCGTCGATAGACTCCGCTCGATTGAAACTACTCGCTACATCAGATCTCCACTACAATCTTCAGCAGTTCGACTGGTTACTTCAGGTCGCACCGAACTTCGACTATGTCGTCCTAGCTGGTGATTTGCTGAACGTGGCCGGGTATCTGGACCTCGAACTGCAAATCACCGTCATCGAAGAGTACCTTCAAAAACTGAGCAAGCAGACACGAGTGATTGCATGCTCTGGTAACCACGATGGCGAAACCAAGACGAAATCGGGGGAATACACCGCAGCCTGGTTACAAGCTTTGGGTTCCGAGACCTTGTTTGTCGATTGGCAGAAGGTTCAAGACGATGATTTGCTCATCTCAGTCTGCCCTTGGTGGGACGGCCCAGAATCACGCGAAGACATGGCACAAATGCTGGAAAAGCACAGCCATCTCCCTCACAAGAAGTGGGTGTGGATTCATCACGCTCCCCCCGACAAGTGCCGCGTTTCATGGACGGGAAAGAGGCACGGTGGGGACAAGTTCCTCAATGGACTCATCGAACGCTACGAACCGACCTTTGTCATTTCAGGTCATATCCATACTGCACCCTTCTATCAAGTAGGAGGTTGGGTGGACCGGCTTCACAATACCTGGGTCTGCAACCCAGGCAGCCAACCAGGTCCCGTGCCGACAACGATCCAGCTCGATCTCGAAAAAATGAGTGCGATTTTCGACTCCAGCGAGGGGCGTGAAACGGCCGACCTTAGTGATCCGGACGTATTGCCGTTCGCTCCGAACTAACGGCCTTCGGATTTCGATGGATCAAGGTGGTCAGTATCTTATCCATCATAGCCAGGTGGCCTTCATCCTTGTGGAACTGCCGGCGCACATCGACCAAATAGCGAGTCGCCGCAGTCAAACGCTCGGCAATCGTTCGGCAAACCTGAAGCGTGATGTCTGGGTGTTCTCGCAGGAAATCAAGGGGGCTTTCGACCTGGACAATGGTGCTGTCAGTGGCAGCCCGAACCTCCGCCATGTGCGGATTATCTAGCAGAATAGAAAGTTCCCCATACACACTGCCCGGCCGGGACTCGTGGTCTACAATGACCCCGTCGTTCAACACCTCAACGCTCCCGTCAATCAAGAACATCAAAACGCCCGAACGGGAACCCTGCTCAAAAATGGTCTCCCCTGCCTTCACAACTGTGCGAGGCAACGAATCCAGGTGACTCAGTATCAAGCTTGGGTCGTCCATACAGTCTCTCAGGCAGCGTTTCGCCACCGACCCAAACATTCCTAAGAGGAAACGGAGATTAATTCCAGTATGAAGTCAGAATTCACAAAAAAACAGCGCAGCAAGGAACGTTTCCTCGCTGCGCTGCCCCGTGATGACCTCCTTGGCGATCACTTGTCCGAGAATCTCTATTCTCGATGGGTCTCCGATTCCAATCCGGCGACACTTTCAAACTCAATCGGGCATTCGAACCCCTCCAAAGAATCATCAGACGCGATCTCGAGAAACTGTGGAGTCGGAACCGGATTAGACCGCGTCCACAGATCGAGCTTCCTCTGCACCAATCGGCGGTGAATGGGCGATGATCGATGTCTTATCAAAGCTGGTTTCATGGTTACTTGTCTCTCATTCTCAAATCCGTATGACACAATAGTCTTTCATTCCCCGAGTTGGTCGCAAAGACCGCTGCCCACGGATGATCTAACAGTGTCAACTTATTCATTATATTTAGACATATTTAGCCTGTGACTATTTATACAGTAGAAAACAGTCTCCCTGGAGCGCGTTCAGCCGCGCTCGTCCCCCCAACCAAAAGATCGGATACTCCGATCAACAATCTGATACTTGATTAAAACCTTTGATCCATCTCGGACCTCTCTGTTCAAAACTCTTTAGCCTCTACCTAAAAAACAAAAAACCCGCTCCCTTTTCGGGGAGCAGGTTTTTTCAAAATCAATTTAAAATCAGTGATTTAGAAGAACTTGCTCCCCAGTTGGGCCCCAATCGAATGGGTAAAGCGGACCATCCCAAACGTCATACCGCAGACGCCCGCAGCCACACGAGGCCGGCAGGACCAAAGTCCCTGTGGTTTGACTGATGATGTTCCGACTTGCATTGTTCTTCCTAATTAAAGCTGCCTATGGTTTTACCCATACGCCACAATACGTCAAGCAATAAGAATGATTTCAGAACAATTCTCAAGTTTTCCCACCGGTAGAACTCTCTAATTATTCCAAACTACATCTTGCCCACCCGTGCACCCGTCGGCGAAAACCAGCGCCTCCTCGAGAGGAGGGAATCCTGACTACTTGAGCTTCGAACACCTCTTTGAAGTTGAATCGATCCCCTTCTTTGGTAGCTTCCTGACATGACCCTAAACACATTCCTTTCCAAGTCTACAGCACTCAACCTCGCCGCGGCCTTCTCGTTGGCCACAATGCTCATCACGAGCCCACAGACGATCGCGGAAGAGAAACCCGTCTTCTCCTCGGCAGCCGCTGATTTGGGAATTGTCGCCAGCGATGTGAAGAAGTCAGTCGCCTTCTACAAAAACGTGATCGGTTGCACTGAAGTCAACGGCTTTGACGTTCCTGCCGCCTTCGCCACCAGTCTCGGCTTGGTCGACAACCATGATCTAACGGTCCGCGTCCTCGTCCTCGGCGAGGGAAAAACTCGGACACAGCTTAAGCTAATGGAGTTCCCCAAAGCAGGAGGCTCAAAATCTGATCAGACCTTCATCCATTCTTCTTTCGGGTTCAGCTACTTGACGCTCCACGTCAACGACCTCAACGCCTCGATCAAACGTCTCAAAGAGGCCGGAGTTAAACTCGAAGGCAAAACCCCAGTCCCACTTGGCGGAAAGAACGCCTTGGTGGTCTGCCGCGATCCTGACGGGAACTTCGTCGAGTTGATCGGACCGAGATAGTCTCGTCCCACCAAGTTGCTCAGCAAACTAGAAAACGACTGACAAGGAGGCCCATGGCCTCCTTTTTTGTGGCTCGCTTTCCCGCCCTCGGAATAGACCGTCCCATCTTCGAGAAGGTTTCCCGCAGACATGAAAACAATCGGTCTGCTACTGAGGGTGAATCCGACTGATTCAGGCCACTTTTTCAATCTTTGACCGTACCGAGGCAATTGGCACGTTCACAGCTTGAGAAGATGGGAGAAAGTACATTTCGTATGTGGCAAGATCTCAAGTTTTCCAGTCGGCGGCTTCTTCGGCATCCGATTTCCAATCTCATCATTGTACTGACGATCGGTCTACTTGTCGGTGCGATTAGTACGATCTATGCCTCCTTGAAGGCTCAATCTGAAAGCCGCTTGCCCTTTCCTAAAAGTGACGAGCTCGTCAAATTCTGGCGACTCTCCGAAACGTTCAACTCCTATCAGTATCCTTACGGGTTTTACACTGCCTTTAAAGAGTCTCTGGATTCATTCAAAGCCCTGGGAGCTTTCGATCGAGCACGACCGATGACCATGACGGGGACGGGCGAGCCCTACACGTTCTCGGCCATGAAGGGAACGGCCTCTCTGTTGGCAATGACAGAAATCCCCCCTCACCTGGGCCGACTTTTCAACGATGCCGATGAAGAACCAGGAAACGCTCGAGTCATCCTTCTCACTCACAAGATCTGGCGAGAACGATTCTTTGAAGAGAAAGAGGTCATCGGAAGAAAGCTTCGCCTGAACGACCAAGATTACGAAATCGTGGGTGTCCTTGATCCAAGGATGGACCACACGGCCCTAGGCTACACACACATCTGGCTCCCTCTCACGAAACCTACTTCGAACAGTGGTGGCATTGCTGAAGTCGCCGTGGTCGGTCGGACTGGAGGATCTTTTTCGCAATCAGAAAACGAGCTCAAGGCTCTCTCCAAAGCACTTGAATCTCAGCACACACCGACCAAATTCGAAAGACGGATCGCGGCAAACGGTTTCACTGGAGCCCGAATGGCACCGTTGCAAAAATCCCTCTCGAAGCTCAGCCGAGAAAGTCAGCAGGAAGCAATGGGGGTCTTTATCTTCGCGGGCGCCATCATGGTCTGCGTCGTCCTGATAGCCTGTTTCAACATCACAAACCTGCTACTCCTCAGAGCCACCAGTCGAGCACGAGAAATCGCCATTCGCCTCTCCATCGGAGCGAGTCGATTTCGCATCATTCGCCAACTCCTCTCCGAGACACTTCTCTTGTCTCTGCTTGGTGCCGGACTGGGACTCTCAGTCTCTCAAGTCCTTTGGGGGCTGTTTAACTCACGGCATCTAGTCGCACGATTCGACCCGGGCCTTTACGCGATCTCCGCAATCTCCGCCATCCTACTCGGCGCCCTTGTCGGGGTACTTCCCGCTTTCCAATCTTCCAAGTCTGATTTCAATGAAGACCTCAAAGATGGTAGTCACGCTTCGGTTGGAAAACAGCGACACCGATTGAGAAACCTGCTCGTGGCGGCCCAGGTTGGGATGGCTATTATCCTGTGCGTCGGATCGGCCATTATGACGCGAAGTTATCTCAACATGCAACGGACGGAATTGGGATTTGATCCCTCGAGAATGATGACGCTGACAGCTCGCCTCCAACAGCCCAACTACCGCACCTCCGAAAGTGCCCGTCAATTCGTCACCCAGGGAGTTGAGAATCTGCAGCAACATCCCGGAGTAGAAGAGGCAGCGGCGTCCTTCTCAGGCCCCTTAACCTTTTTCTCATTCTCAGAAGAAGTCCGCTTTCGAGATAGCACCGACGAGCGGACGGCCCTATCAGGCAGCTGGTTTACGACCGCCAACCTGCCAGAGATGGTCGGTGTTCATGTCGTTCGCGGTCGCTCTCTTTCCCCGGATGCAGCCCCACTGCAACCAGAAATTCTCATCAACGAAATGTTTGTTTCAGAATACCTGGAAGGAGTCGACCCCATCGGACTCGACGTCCACATTCGAAGCCTGGATCAATGGATGACTGTTGTCGGTGTCGTGCGTGATAGAAGTCCGCTAACGAGTTTTCAGAATCCAAAGCCGGAATTCTACGCCAGCTACAGGCACTCCAACTATCACAGCGAAGCGAGCTTCCTCGTGCGAACCAGCAACGACGTGAAAGCAGCGTCGAACCCAATTCGTGAGATCATCAAACGAATTGATCGGAACCAGCCCATTAGTCCTCCCAAATATCTTCCCGATCTGATTCAGGATCGCCTTGCGGGACCAAAGTCTGCAATGATTTTCCTCACGCTCTTTGCCTCGTTCGGGGTCATCATTGCCGTCCTTGGAATCTATGGCGTCGTCTCCTTTACAGTTGCGGAACGCACACGTGAAGTCGGCATTCGAATGGCCTTGGGAGCCGGAAGAAGTAAGATTCGAAACCTCCTGATGGGGCAGGGCCTACGCCTTCTCGCGATCGGAGGCGTTCCTGGGCTTCTCATCGCATTCGCCGTCGTTCAGGGTATCCCCTCGAGAGTCCTCTACAATTTAACACCTTGGGATCCGACAACCTATGTTGTGGTCATCGCCATTGTTTCAATGACAGGCATCCTCGCCTGCTTCGCACCCGCAACCAAAGCGTCAAATCTGAACCCAATGAGGGCACTTAGGCATGAGTAGTGAATGATATGAGCAGGGCTCTGCCAAACGGACTACCACCACAGTCTGGGGCGAGGAGTTCCTGGGGCCAAGCGTGTTCGAGACGAACTTGTCTTTATGGTCGTCCGCATACGTGATCCACCAAAGAGCGAGCTGCTTCGTATTATCCAGGCACTTGGTTCCTGAAACCTTGGCATTCGCGTTTCCGATGGCAGGCAAAAGCATCCCGGCCCAAATCGTGACAACCGCGATGACGAAACACGCCGAGGGTCGAAAGGTCTTTTCGAGAGAGAGAATGACGTGATACCGTATTCACGTAAGGCTTGGATTCTCCATCTTAGAAGCCTCCCAATGCAATTCCGTCCATCTCGTTTCACAGCTATTGTTGCAGTCACACCGATCCAGTGTTAGATATCCCCAGGCAGGAATGAATTCACCGGTACGCTCGCTTGGAACTGAATGAAATTCGCATCTAACGCCTCTCATCGACAAGTGCCTAAGGTCAAAACTTGTCTTACCTTGATACGAGTCCTCATGGCTTTGCTTTGCATTTCCTTCACCGGCGGATGCCACCCCTCTCCGAGCAAAAGTGAGGGCTCTTCAGAAGCCACGAGCCGAGAAGCGGAGTCCAAAGAGGCCCTGCCAAATATCATCCCAACGAATTACAAGGTCACATCTATTGCTCACCACACCCACTGTTGCGATGGCTCCGCCGGAGTTGCACTGGATGAGCGACACTTCCTCGTTGCGAATGATGAGAATAGTATACTCAGGATCTATCCTCGAGGAGAGGGCTCGAAGCCGATCGATGAAGTGAACGTTCGAAAGTTTCTTGACCTGAAAAAGAAGGATGACGAATCAGACCTTGAAGGAATGACCCGAATCGGAAACAGAGTCTTCGTGATCGCTTCCCATGCTCGATCCAAGGATGGAGACAAACGAAAGGGACGCCGTCAGCTCTTCGCTCTGAATTACACCAATTCGAGCGGAACCCCGGGACTTACCCCATACGGGGAACCTTACACCAAGCTGCTGAAGGACCTTGAGAATTCTTACCTCTTTGAAGGCGTCGATTTCGATGCAGCTGCAAAGAAGCCGGGCGATGATCGTGACGGGTTGAATATTGAAGGCCTAACATCCACACCTGATGGAGGTCTCATGATCGGGTTCCGCCACCCAATTCATCAGGGAGCAACGTTGCTGGTCACAATCCAAAATCCAGAGGAAGTCGTTTTGGGAGAGAAGCCCCGCTTCTCAAAGGGTTTAAAGCTGTTACTTGGAGGAATGGGAATTCGCGGGCTCGAGCGCCATCACTCCACTTACTTTCTAACGACCGAGTCCACTCAAGGCAAACGCTACCCCCAAATCTTCGCCTGGAACGGAGTCGACGATCGCCCGAAACGCATCTTTGCTACCCTGCCGAAAGATCTGAACCCAGAGTCCATCCTGGTATTTCCCGACACGGGCACCAAGGAATTGCATATCTTGAGCGACGACGGAAATGAGAAAATAGCGGGTGATCCCTGCAATGAGATCGACGAAAAGGAGGACCGATCTTTCCGGCGGGTGGTTTTGAAAGCAGCCCCGTAACTCCCTGGTCACTCGGCAAACAAGAACTCAATGGGACCTTCCGCCCCTGGACTATCAGCCTCGTAATCATGCCCTCCAAAACGGGCCAAAGTAGAGGCCACCTCAGCTGAGTGCACTCTCCTATGATGACTCCATTCCCCTCTCTTCTTGAGATAGGGATTCACGACAGCTATCCAAGTACTGCGTGCTCCAGGCAGTTTATCATTGTGGTGCTGCCAAGTGAACGGTGTCTTTCCACGCCCATGATCCGTCGTGATCAAAACAGTCGTTTGCCCCTGGTAGTCACTCTCGCCTTCGATCCACTGAAAGAGCTGCTTCAAATAATCATCCGCCTGGTGAATGGCTTCCAAAACGCGGTCATAGCGTTTGTCATGAGCCCAGTCATCGGTTTCTCCAAGGGACAGATAGAGCACGTCAGGTCGATAGCGCTCGAAATGATCAATTGCAAATCGTTTCGTATAGGCATCCGGGCGGACGCTATCCCAGGGAGTCTTGGTTTCAAATTGAATTTTCGATAGCTCCCGCAAAACGGGATCGTTCGATTCGTATGGATCAAAGCCAGCATTCGTAAACAATGTATTCTCACTCTGCTGAACAATGAATTTCATCACGTCCCACGATGCAAAGACCGCCACTTGATGGTAGTCCAAGCCCCGAGCTTTTTGAATGAATTCTAGGACCGTCTGGTTAGGGTTATAGACGGCAGCATTCCCGGTGATCCGTTTGTCCTCAGCTCGGCCAGTCAGTAATTCAGAGTACCCGGGATAGGAAACGCGCCATCGATTCCGGAGATGAACCACGCTGCCTAGACGCTCGTTTCCTATCACCGACCCTTTCTCCCGCATCAGGGTTTTCCAGAAGAAAGGCATCAATTTTTCGCGTCGTTCCTCAGCAGTCTCGGCCCAAAAAGCCCGGTAGGATGGAAGAGCCGTTAGTTTCTTCTTCTGCGCGAAATGCTTCATTACCGACAGGTCTAATCCCCCGAACAACTCTTCACAACGCACCCCATCTAGCGTCACAAGAACGAGCTTGGGCGTAGTCAGAGAGTTTTCCCCTCTCATTCGGGACACGCCCAAAAGCAACAAACTACACCCAACAACGAAGAGGTGAGATCTGAGAACTGCGAGAATCACCGCGTTTCCACCTCCGGCTCCGTTCGCACACTCATGGAAATTCTGGGCTCCTCAGCGGAATCCAAGGTCGTGTCGAGACCGGATGTCGCACGTGTGGCGTTCGCCATAAACTCCTTCTGGCTCAATCGCATGTCCTCGCCCTCAGCCGGTTGGCAACGGCGATAACTGCCATCGGGTTGAAGCAAACGACTCTTGCTGTTGTCCCGCAACGAAACGCCAAGCACATCATTGATGATGCGATCCCGCAGGACACCATCTTCTATCGGGAAGACGGTCTCAATCCGACTAAAGAAATTTCGGGGCATCCAATCGGCACTCCCAACGTAGACCTTGGGTCGACACTCGTTCTCAAAGTAGAAAATCCGACTGTGTTCGAGGAAACGACCAATAATACTCCTCACCTCGATCCGTTCGCTTAGACCGGGAACACCGGCCCGGAGACAGCAAACCCCACGTATGATCAATTGAATTTCCACTCCAGCCTGGGAAGCGCGATAGAGGGCATCAATCATCACCGGATCCACCAGAGCATTCATCTTGGCAATGATACGCGCGGGCAAACCTCGCTCCGCATTCTTGGTCTCGTTGTCCACGAGTTCCACCATCCGACGATGCAAACTGAAGGGAGCCACGAGGAGCTTTTTCATCGGTTGAAATTGGCAAATACCCGTCAACAGATTGAACAAACTCCCAACATCATCCCCGAGATCTTCGCGAGCTGTCAGCAAACCAATATCCGTGTAGATTCGGGCGGTGGTCCGGTTGTAATTGCCGGTCGCCAGGTGAACATACCGGCGTATCCGATCATCGTCGCGCCGAACGACAAGACACATTTTGCTATGGATCTTGTAGCCGACCATACCGTAAAGCACATGGACACCCTGCTCTTCAAGCAATCGAGCCGCCTTGATGTTGTTGTCCTCATCAAACCGCGCCTTCAATTCGACGATCACCGTGACTTGCTTCCCTTGACGGGCCGCCCGGGACAGGGCATCGAAAATCCGATCGTCAGATCCGGAGCGATAGAGAGTCTGCTTGATCGCCAATACTCGGGGATCGTCAGCCGCTTGCTCAATGAACTCAATCACCGAAGAAAAGGTCTCGTAGGGATGATGCAACAAAACGTCCTTCTCTCGAAGGAGACCAAACAGATCGTCACACCCCTGAAGAGCCCGTGCAACGGGTGCAACGAAAGGATCGTCCTTGAGCTCGGGCGGATGCTCATCGCCATAAACCGACATCAGAGGGATCGGGTCCAAAGGACCATCAATTGGATACACGTCGGCATCAGAGAGCTTCAGGGAATCGACCAATTTTTTCCTCATGGAATCCGGACAACCCGCTTCAACTTCCAAGCGGACAGCGGCTCCCTTTCGTCGATTGAAGAGCTCTCGTTCAACAGCCTTAATCATGCTGGCGGCTGATTCCTCGTCGATATACAGCTCACTATTGCGGGTCACTCGAAAACACCAATGCCCGCGAATTTTGTTTCCCGGGAAGAGATTATCCAGGTGGCGAAAGATGACCTCTTCAAGGAACACATACTGTTGAATCTCTCCGCTACTCGGCAGTTTCACGATGCGGGAGAGAATTCGCGGCACCTGAACAATGGCTAGCCTCGTCTCGTTGTTGTCCGCTGGCCCAACTTGGATTTCCGCAATCACATTGAGACTCTTGTTCAAGAGATCTGGAAAAGGATGGGCAGAATCAATCCCGAGCGGAGTGAGTACGGAAGCAACCTGCTCGAAATAGAATTGGTCCAACCACGCTCCTTGCTCAGCGCTGAGTTCTGATACGTGAGAGAATACAATACCAGCCTCCGCTAAGGCGGGCTGAATGGATTCAGACCAGGTTCGATACTGAGATCGAACCATCTCCCGCGTTCGCTGGCTGACCTCCTTAAATGCCTCCGCTGGTGTTCTCCCATCCGGTCCTCGCTCTGTGATACCGCTCTCAATCTGCTGCTTCAATGCAGCAACCCGAACCTCGAAGAATTCATCCAAATTCGAACTAACAATACAGAGGAACTTCAGTCTCTCTAGCAACGGATTCGACTCGTCAGTCGCCTCTTCGAGCACACGGCTATTGAACTCGAGCCAGCTCAGTTCTCGATTAACGAAACGTTCGGGATTTTTGGGGGACTTCACTAGATCTTGACTACTTCACGAAAGGACATGTGTGGTAAATATCGCAGTGGCCAAAGCCACCCTCAACTCTAATCTTCGCACATCACGACAACGACGCAAATATCGCACAATTGACACCGAATCTTGACCTGAATTCCAATCCGCACTAAACCTCAGAGAACCCAGAAACCAAATACCCTCATGAGTCAAAAACGCCCCTTTTCACCCGAGCAATCACCCAAGGCCCTCGGTCCCTACAATCACGGAGTTCAAGTCGGCAACCTTCTCTACACGGCGGGGCAAATCCCGGTTGATCCGAGCACCGGAAATCTAGTCGGCGACGATATAGAATCTCAAGCTAAGCGAGTTCTCGACAACATCGGAATCATTCTCGAGTACGAATCGCTCTGTTATAAGAACATCGTCAAGACTACGATCTTTCTCACAGATCTTGCCGACTTTCAAACCGTCAACAGCGTGTACGGTCAGTACTTTACGGAGAACTTCCCCGCTCGTTCCACAATTCAGGTCGCAGCCTTACCGATGGGGGCTAAGATCGAAATCGAGGTCATCGCGCACTATTAGGGTTCAGCCTCTGGAAATAACTCCTTGATCCGCCGTTTGACCTTCTGGATCTCGTCGATCGGGATGAGCCGGCGATGAACACGCCGCTCGACGCCATCCAGCAACGATAGCCAATCTTCCAAAGACGGATGCTCCACAGGTTCCCACGATTCGAAGCGCTTTTCACGCTCGAAGAATCGCCACTTCTTTGAGGCATGCTTGGCATAAACCTGACGCCGACGCCCGTCCTCAAATCGTCCTTTCCAGCTGATCTCGCCTTTACCCATAGATAAACACCCGAACCCATAGCTTATCGCCACTCTAGGCGAGGAATCAATTCGTCGCTTCATCTAAATTCATGACTTCAAAACCAGCGCTTCGAGCGAGGGAACTCAATGCTCATTGATGAGAGTTTGCAGTTGTCCTGTCGGAGTCTCACTGGTTTTATGAGGTCAAAATCACCCTAAGCACACATGCAGAAACATTATCTCGCCTGCGATCTCGGCGCCGAGAGTGGCCGCCTCGTACATGGAATCATTGAGGATGGAAAACTGTCCCTTGAAGAGATTCATCGCTTCCCGAATCGGCCGATTCGGAACGGTGATTCCATTCATTGGGACATCTCACAGCTTTTTGAAGAATTGAAGCATGGCCTCTCGATCGCGGCGTCACGAGGGCACGACTACGCCAGTATTAGCTGCGATTCCTGGGGCGTCGACTACATCCTGGTGGATGAGTCCGAATCACACATGAAGCCCGTCTATCACTACCGAGACCCCCGCACCCAACGAGGAATGGACAAAGCGTTGGCAGCAATCGGCTGGCCAACGATCTTCTCGGAAACCGGCATTCAGCTCATGTCACTCAATACGCTGTTTCAATTGGCATCGGAAGATCCAGAACGATTGTCAAAAGCCAAAACGATTCTAGGAGTCGGAGATGGCTTCAATTTCATGTTGGGAGCGAAACCCGTGGTCGAAATCTCCATGGCCAGCACCTTCCAGCTCTATAACCCTCGGACCTCCGGGTGGTCCCAATCATTGCTCGACGGAATGAACCTGCCCACCGATCTGTTTCCAGACATCGTTCCCTCAGGCACACGAATCGGAACACTCAAAGCTGAGCTTCAATCCAGTTCAGGATTGGGCGCCCTCGATATCGTCGCTACCTGTTCCCATGATACAGGCGCAGCGGTCGCCGCCGTTCCGGCTGAGGGTCAGAACTGGGCCTACCTGAGTTCGGGCACCTGGTCCTTAATGGGTGTTGAGCGGCCTCAGCCTATTCTCACTGACGCTTGTCGCGACCTGAACTTCACCAACGAAATCGGCTATGGAAACACGATTCGTCTACTCAAGAACATATCAGGACTGTGGCTCCTTCAGGAATCTCGCCGCATCTGGCAGGAAGAAGGCAACTCGATGGATTATGGAACGCTCACGAAGCTCGCCGAAGGGGCGGCACCACTCCAAAGTTTGATCGACCCCACCGATAGTCGGTTCGTGGCACCAGCGGATATGCCAGAGGCAATCCGATCCTACTGTGAAGAAACCGATCAAACTCCTCCTCACACTCCAGGAGAGTTCACACGGTGCATTCTCGAGAGCTTGGCGCTCTTGTATCGACGAACGATCGAAGATCTTGAGACCTTGACGAATGACCCGATCAGAACCCTCCACATTGTCGGTGGTGGATCAAAGAATGAGCTCCTGAATCAGCTCTCAGCAAATGCGACACAGCGCACTGTTGTGACTGGCCCCGTGGAAGCAACAGCAGCGGGAAACATTGTCATCCAAGCCCTAGCACTGGGTCACTTGGAAGATTTAAAGGAAGCTCGAAAACTCGTGAAACAATCGAGTGAAATGAAGACCTACCTGGCAACTGACCGGAATGTGTGGGAAACCGCTAGCCAGCGCTTCGAGAAACTCCGAAGCCGGATTGCTAACGATTGATATCGACGCTGGCTACCGCCATCGCAGCGATGCCCTCCTCACGTCCGAGGAAGCCGATGCGTTCATTGGTCGTCGCCTTGACACCCACTCGATCCGGACTCAACTGAAGGGCCTCGGCAATCTGAAGAACCATCTCTGGCACGAATGGATTCAGCTTTGGCTCCTGAGCGATAATCGTGGCATCCACATTCACAATCGTTCCCTTGTGAAAACCGACCTGCCGGCGAGCCTCTTCGAGAAAAATCCTACTCTCAACGCCCTTCCATCGAGGATCTGTATCGGGAAAGAACTGACCAATGTCCCGCTCGCCAATCGCGCCCAACACCGCATCGCAGATCGCGTGCAGCAAGACATCTGCGTCCGAGTGGCCTTTCAGCCGTTTGTTATGGGGAATCTTAACGCCTCCGATGATGAGGGAATCCCCCTCAATCAGGGCGTGAACATCGTAGCCTATTCCAACGTGAACCATGAGACGCAATCTACTACTGGTTGAACACTGATCGAACCAAGCCGATCTGGAAAACAGCGCCTTACTGCTCAGGTGTAGCGAAGAGCTCTTCCTGAGTCCAAGGAGCGGTACGGCTACCGGACTCGGCTCGCACAGCTTCCACTTGCTCCGCTGAAACGGGACTTGCGCTGTTACCCCATTCTGACTCTCCGCGAATGTAGGTCACCAAACAAGCCAACTCCTCATCATCCGTGATGACTGGACCCCAAGGTGGCATTTGTGCTGGTGGGTTCCAATCCTCACCACTCACGACAATTGGCCCTGCCAATCCGTTTAGAATCAATCGGATGATTCGGTTCGGGCCTTCAGCATTCACCCAATCGGAACCGGCCAAAGGAGGAAACTGCCCTGGGCTTCCGGCACCATTGTTCTGGTGACAGGGTGAACAATACAAAGCGTAAGCTGCGCGCCCTTTCTCGAACCGTGGATCGAGATTTCCTTTCGGTTGGACGGCCTTAACGACGTCGTAAGATGCGAACGGCTCATACACCTTCGCATTGAAACCACCAGCATTGCTGTCCAAATACAACGTCCCCAAATAGACCAGCACAACAAACGCCACTAAGAACCCAACCGGCACGGGCGCTTTTGAAGCTGTCGGTTCCAATTCTCTCGAATCCTGCTTGGAAGAGTCTGCCATGATTTAAGATTTATTCGTTTGCGCCTGTTTCACCCTCTGGAGACTCCGCTCCTTCCGAATCTCCGCTCGCAGTATTTTCGGGCTCCTGTCCGGGCGCTTCAAAGATAGGATTATCGAGTCTGAGACTCATCAAATAGGCGACCAGATCTCTGGCTGATCGACGTGGAATCACTTGGCGCCCTTCGCTATCGATCACGAGATCACCATTGAATCGTAGCGCATCACTGGCTGGCTGACCTGTCAGTTCTCGTTTCTCAAAGAGATATTTGTAGCTCGGCATCACCGAACCTTCGACAGCCTTCCGAGGATCAAACAAGTGAACCAGATGCCAGTTCGCATCAGGGTTCCGATTGCCAAGATTGGCAAGATCTGGCCCAATGCGCTGATTCCCCAACATAACAGGAGCATCAAGCAGATAATCGCGTCCGACGGTTCGTCGCAATCCCCAGCCGCGTTCAATATCAGATCCAGTAGGCTCAATCACCGCCGTTGCGGCGGCCCCTGCCTCGGTGAGCGACTTTACAACACCCTCAGCCGTTCTCAAATCCACCCCTTCTTTCAAGCTTACAGGGGTTGCAGGCAGATCATTCCCTGCGGTGTAATTTGAGTCAATCGAGGGAAGCAGCTCACTAACCTGCACAGTGTTGGTGCCGAAATCATCTACAACCACGCTAAAGTGATACCCACTCTGACGCACTTGCTGTGTATGGCAGCTGGCACATCCATTTTGACGATAGATGTCCCGACCGCGGTTAGCGGATCCGCTTCGTGGCACCGGAAAACTCTTTCCTGTTGCTTCATCGACCTCAGGGACATGCTTGCCGAATTGCACCTGAGGAGAGTGGACAAAGCCAAACCACGATGAAACCATCGCTACTAGGATACCGAAAAACAGTAAAAGCCCGTTGTTCATTACTTCTTCGCAGCCTTCTTTGCTTGCTTCTTCTTGGCGGCAACCGTCTTCTTCTTAGCCGCTACTTTCTTGCTGGCCTTCTTCGCGGCACGTTTGGGCGCTGCGGATTTCTTCTCTGCGGAAGCCGCTGGTGGTGACGACTCCTCAGTCTCGTCCTCTGATTCGCTGTCGCTCAAGCAGGATAACAATCCACCATCACCGCAGCACAGAACTTGACAGCCACTTCGGCCTACATTGACCAGAAAGAGGACGCTACCAACCAAGAGCAGTAAAGAGCCCACCGTTTCCATGCGTAGGAAATTCAAGGCCGATTTAGTAACAGCGGTGAACGGAATCGAAGGATCGTTCATCGTTTGTCCCTGAATCAATCCTCCAAGTCCTAAGACAGCGACGGTCAAACCGACACCCAATATCGTCACCCAAAAGTGCAGACTAACAGCCCCTGAACTGACTCCATCAGAGTCGAGAATCCGAGGCAAAATATGATAGACCGCTGCAAAAATCGCCATCGTGATGAATCCACCGACGGCCAAGTGTTGCAATGCTGGCAGCACCAACGTGAATTGAGTAATCTCCGTAACACCGCTGTAAGCATTCAGAGCGTTTAAAAAACCCAACAGTAGGAACGATAGAGCTGAGACTGATGCGAAACGCAGCTCACCGGTCATCAGTTTGCCGACATCACTGCCAACGGTCTGAAAGAGATTGAGCGCCACCAGAATGCTCGCGAAGCAGACAAAGAAACTCATCACAGCGCTGAGTCCAGAAATCCATGCCGGAACTGTCGTTCCCGATAGAACTCCTGCTCCTCCACCGAAGAACAAGAGAAGCCAGAAAGCGAACAGGCCAAGAAAGTGACTGTGCAGGGGCTTCTGCAAAATCTTGGGGATAAGGTAAAAGATGACTGCTAAGCCAATACCACCCAAAACCAGTGTAACCAAGCCCGTTGCATACCAGCCAGCAATGGCAACCTGCGTCACACCACGAACCGGGTAATAGTGGAGCAGCAAACTTGCCGTACTCAGAATCCACGGAAACCACAGGAGGGACGCGAACACGAACCACTGAGAGACATACAGACTCTTGACCTGACGCCGGATGAAGGTGACTAAACCAAGTCCAGCCAAGACCGTGTAGGACACGAAGAGAATCGGAACGGCATAGCTAGGAGATTCAAAAAGAGCGTAGGAAGAGCCGTCGCCCATGAGAATACCGACAAACCCTACCAAAACACCAATATTCCAGAAGGCTGCCCCAAGAAAGACGAAGCCAGGCTGAACGAGGAGACTTCTCCCCATTCGAACCATCAACCACAGCGCGATACCAAACCCGGCTTGAAGAGCAAAGCCATATACAAGAGCCGTGCTGGCTGCCGGACCGATTCTTCCATACGTGAGCCAAGGACAATGGGCCAAGAGATCCGGCGCATGGAAGCGGATCGAGTTTAGAAAAGCCAGAAGAGATCCAAGGAAAAGCCATCCTGCGGCCTTCCAAAGCATGAACAAGACTGGCATCCGACAGGATCGATCTAGTTCTTGAACTGGAATCTCAACCTCCCATCCCGGGCTCGTTGCCCCTGATTCATTCCCGTTATTGATAGATTCACTCATGAGTCTCTCTCAGACCATCCTTACTCAAATTCGCTTGGAGCTTCCGGTGGGGGTGGCGGCACAAAGGTGGCCAAGTCCACTCTCTCTGCCAGAACCTCAACAGCCTTCTGAGGTTGTTTCCATTCTCGAATCACCGTCTCGATCGCTCGATCCACAGGGATTTGATAAATACCTTTTTCTGCATTCACCACAGCATAGGAAGTCAATGCTGCTTCGCCTTCTGCGCAATTCTCAGCCAAATTCTGGTGTCTCAAAACGGCTCGATCCGATCCAACAAGTGGAGCTCTTGCTTCATCTCGAGTGAACCAGAGCACAGCTGCCATCGCGAGAAAGGCACCGACAATGATGATGAAATAAGGCAACGTTGAGCCTCTTTGTCCGTTTCGATTCTCTAAATTCATCAGGTCTTCCCTTTAATCAGGTATTCTTGAGACTTAACTCTATTTCCCAGATTGGTTCGACGCGGAGAGTGGCTCAACATAGACACCAACCGTCTCGGCAACCCGAGGATCCTTCTGAGGGAAGGCGGGGTGGGCGTTGAATTCTTTGATAAACCATTTCGCAAAGAAACCTGCCATTCCAGCCATCGTTCCAATACTGAGCACGAGACTTGCAAAGGAGATTCCTTCACCGGAAGGGTTGTAAACCGGTTTCACATTGAAGGACATGTCCGCGTAATGCATCAACCACGCCCACGCGGCCATCGGAATCATAATCGGCAAACATTTCTTGGCGTCGATTCGGAGGAGAGATAGGAACGGAACGAAGAAGTGCCCAAACACAATCAACATCCCAACGCTCCACCAAACACCGTTCTCACGTTTGACATACCAGAAGGTTTCTTCAGGAATCGCTGCGTTCCAGATCAAGAAATACTGCGAAAAATGAATGTAGGCATAGAAGACCGTGAAGGCAAAAAACAGCGTTCCAATATCCTTGAAAGTACTCTTCTGGATGATTGGGGCAATATGCCCTGTGCCCTTAAGCACAAATGCGATTACGTAGGTCGTCGCTAAGGTCGTCCAAACACTTCCGGCGAAATAGTAAACCCCATACATCGTGGAAAACCACTGATGCTCTAAAGATTTCATCCAATAGAAGACTGCAAAGGTCAGGGAAATTGCGAAAACGAAAATTCCTCCAGCGGCATACCGACGCATCGTGTGCGTGCAAGAAGCGGCTCCAGTCTTGTCCTGCTCCAGCGAAGCATTCCTCAAACCGTTACTCAACCAATACCAAACGGCAAATAAGATCACCGCCATGATGTAGAATGAATAAGGGTTATACATGAACGACTTGATCTCCAAGGAGTGATCATGTCCCTCGGAACTCATCCACGGGTATATGGATCCAGCAAAGAGGGCAATGGGTATGAACAGTATGACCATCACCGGAATGGCGCAGGACATGTGTTCGAGGAAACGCCTCAAGGGCACAAGCCAGTAAGAATCAAAGAGGTGATGAACCATCACCAAAAACATCGAACCCAGAACCAAGCTCAGAAAGAACATGTAGGCCGTGAGATAAGAATAGGCAAAAGTCTTATGCCACGAAGGAATGATGATTCCGATGATCGCAGTAAAGACACCTACCCCAATGAGCTGATTGGGCAGCTTTGCCCACTTCGACAAATCGAGTCGATCTTTTTCCTTATTGTCCGTCGGCGTGCTCATCTTAAATTCTACTGCAAAGCGGCTCGTTCGTTCTCAGGAATCTCATCCAATACGGCTAGGCGCGAACGCTGAAGCGCCCGCATGTAGGCAATAATGGCCCATCGATCTGCAATATCGATATTCGCGCCGTAGGAACCCATGAGATTCTTTCCATGGGTGATTGTGTTGAAAATCTCGCCAGCGGGCATTTTGACGATGCGGGGATCGTGGAAATTTGCGACGGCAACCATACCATACTTGGTCGTGATTCCTTTTCCGTCACCCGCTTTACCGTGGCATGGCGTGCAATTAATATCGAAACGTTGTCGGCCTCGTTCCATCATGGATTCGCTAATCGCGACTGGAATCGTGCTGACAAAATTCGTTGTTCCAGTGATTCGTCCCGTGTTGAACGGCGTATCCTGGTAAGCATCCCCGCGAGCAATCGTGCCCTCGACATAAAGCTGAGAGCTTTGCCCATTTGCAAAGAACCCGTTGGACGCTTGAGGACGCAGCTTGTTCTGTCGGTCCATGTCAGGGAACACCTCTAGCGGAGGTTTCGTGGAGTAGCTCCCACGAAGTCCGAGGACGCTGACGGCTCCGACGATGGCTAAAACGTATATGGCAAGAAAGTATCGCATCGTTCTATTCCTTCACGGCCTCCAAATGCGTGCTCCCTGATTCCTCTAAAAGCGCGCGGGTTTCTTCCTCCGAATACTTGGGATCCGCGCACTCGATCACCACGTAGAACTTATCATGGGTGACGTTCTCGAAGCGTCTGTTCTTCAACAATGGGTGGTGCAACCGCGGCAACCGATTGAGGAAGAGCATGCCAAAAAGCGATCCAAAGGCCGAAAAGAGAATGGTCATTTCGTAACTGACCGGGAAGGCAAACAGAGGGCTGTAGAGTGGCTTGCCACCCACAACGATGCCGTAATTGAACGAGTTCATGAACCAGATCATGAGATTACCACCAAAGAAACCGGTCGCTCCCCCGCAAAAGGCAAACCAACCGACTTTGGAATTCTTCAATCCCATGGCTTCGTCCATGCCATGAACAGGAAATGGCGTGTGCACATCCCACTGGGTGTAGCCTGCATCGCGGACCTTCTCAGCAGCTGCCATTGCATCTGCTGGAGTGTCGTATTCGGCGAGCACGCCGTATTGTCGTCCTACTCCACTCATTAGTGTTTCCCTTCCTTAGCTCCGCCCAATGGATGATGGGGATCGGCTTGCGGTGTGACACCCTTCACTTCGGAAATGGCGATCAACGGCAAGAACCGGATGAACAGTAAGAACAGCGCCATAAACAAGCCAAACGTGCCTACGTAGGTTAGAACGTCGACGTATGATGGCGAATAGTAACCCCAGTTTGATGGGAGATAATCTCGGTGTAACGAAGTCACCACGATCACGAAGCGCTCGAACCACATTCCAATGTTAACAAAGATCGAGAGAATAAACACGTAGAGCATGTTTGTGCGCATCTTCTTGAACCAGAAGAACTGTGGACTCAGGACGTTACAGCTAATCATGATCCAATAGGCCCACCAATAAGGCCCGAATGCTCGGTTCTGAAAGGCGTAAGCTTCGTAAGGGTTGCCACCATACCAAGCGATGAACACCTCCATGGCGTATGCATAACCAACGATCGAACCCGTGGTTAGAATCACCTTACACATCAGCTCGATGTGGCGAACCGTGATGATCTCTTCGAGTTTGAAAATCGATCGCAACGGAACCATCAAGGTCAGCACCATTCCGAAACCGGAAAAGACAGCACCGGCAACAAAGTAAGGCGGGAAGATAGTGGTGTGCCAACCCGGCAGCTGCGAGACTGCAAAGTCAAACGAAACGATACTATGTACGGAAAGAACCAGAGGAGTTGAGAGACCTGCGAGCAGCAAATAAGCTTTCTCGTAGTTGCTCCAGTGACGATTCGATCCGGTCCAACCCAGGGAAAAGAGACCGTAGAAAAACTTTCGGTAAACTGATTTCGCGCGGTCACGAATCGTTGCCAAATCAGGAATTAATCCCATGTACCAGAATAGCAACGAAACGGTGAAGTATGTTGAAACTGCAAACACATCCCACAGCAAGGGCGAACGGAATTGCGGCCAGATTGGTCCGTTCGCATTCGGAAGCGGGAAAAGCCACCAAGCAAACCAGATACGACCGACGTGAATCGCTGGAAAGATACCAGCACACATCACGGCGAAAATCGTCATCGCCTCAGCAGCCCTGTTGATGGAAGTCCTCCATTTTTGCCGCAATAGAAAGAGAATAGCAGAAATCAAGGTTCCGGCATGACCGATACCGATCCACCAGACGAAGTTTACAATGGCCCAGCCCCAGGCAATTGGATGGTTCAGTCCCCAGACACCCACACCTGTGGAAATGAGGTAACCAATCATGATAAAACTAATCAGCGCTGTGGGTAAGCTGATCAAAAACGAAACCCACCACCAGGTCGGGGTCTTGTCCTCAACAATGCCGCAGATGCGATCCGAGATCCACCCAAGGGAACGATTGTTTAAGACCAAAGGTTCGCGTTCTAGCTCACGCGGTGGCGGAGCGACTGTGACGCCATTTTGTTTTGCAGCTTCCATCTAGTGATGCCCTCCGCTTTCTCCGTTCGCTGAACCAGCTTCAGCACCATGAGCATCGCCGTGCCCCTCTCCGTGTGCTGCTCCATGATGATCGCTAAATGGATCGCCCATGCTCTCTGAGTATTCTTTCGTACTGAGCGGCATGTCGTAATAGTCCGGCATGGCCGGGTTTGGATTACGTACTTTTGCCAGGTAAGTCGTTCGTGGTCGGGTGTCAAGGAAGCCGAGAACGGCATAATTCCTTGGACTTGCTTTTAGTTTCGAAACCCGACTTTCAGGGTCTAGGGTATTTCCAAAGACAATCGCATCTGCAGGACATGCCTGCTCACAAGCGGTCTTGAACGTTCCATCAGGAACCTCAACGTTACCGGAATCTCGCGCCGCAACTTTCTGATTGATCTTGGCCTCTTCAATGCGTTGCGTACAGAACGTGCATTTTTCCATCACACCGCGCATTCGAACTGTCACTTGTGGATTCTTAGCCATTGCGACGATATCTAGATCATCCTTCGGTCGTTCCGCCAAGGGCCCGTCGTAGAGTGATTCAAGCGGTCGCTTGTTGTAATCAAAGAAGTTAAATCGTCGAACCTTCCAAGCACAGTTGTTGGAACAGTATCGGGTTCCAACGCAGCGGTTGTATGCCATGACGTTGAGCCCTTCGTGATCGTGAACCGTTGCGTTCACAGGACAAACACTTTCACATGGAGCACTCTCGCAATGCTGACAAAGCATGGGCTGGGTCACCACTTGAGGATCATCGATCCAACGTTGGTTCTGTTGATCGGCATCGGACTCAAGTCCGGTTAAACCAGCTTTCGCTTCCACCCCGCCACTGTAATAGCGGTCGATTCGCATCCAGTGCATCTCCCGGCTCTTGGCAACCTGTTCTTTACCAACGATCGGGATGTTATTCTCGCTTTGACAAGCAATGACGCATGCTGAACAACCCACACAACGGTTGAGGTCGATCGTCATTCCCCATTGATGGATCTCACTCTTCAGCGATTCGCGGGCATCGTAAGGATGCTTGTAAATTGGGAGAGGTTTTCCTTGGTCATCGTGAGGAATATGCGCACCGTGCGCTTCAAGATCCATGTTATGCGAGAAGTCTGGCTTCTCGTTAAACTGCTCAAGATTCGCTTCGCGAACAATTGCTCGACCCTCCATCGACCAATGATCTTGCGTTGCCGCGAGATCATGAGTGGCTCCAGTGGCACTTAGAGTCGCCGAAGCAGCGATGTAAGGAGCGCTGCTCGTTCGCACGGGGTAGACATCAAAACCAACGGCTTGCCCTTTGAATCCTCCGATTCTACCAGACTTCGTTCTGCCGTAGCCGAGCGCTAATCCCAGAGTGTAATCTGCCAGACCTGGCTGCACCCAAATCGGACCTTCAATGGAGGCATTCCCAGATGTGACCTTCACCACATCGTTATTGGACACTCCTAGCTCGCTGGCTGTTTTCCGACTTACCAAGATCACATTATCCCAAGTCAACTTGGTCATAGGATCTGGATACTCCTGCATCCAACCATTGTTGTTGAACTGGCCATCATCCATGCTGGCGTCGCGATGGAACACAAGCTCCAGTGCATCCTTGCTTGGTGGAGGAGCCGTGTCAGCGTTCAAGATAGAAGGAGCGACCTTACTCCACTTGAAGAGATCAGATCCGATAGAAACCGTCGAGTTCGATGAGGAACTCACAAAACCATCATGGAGAAAGGTTTTCCAATTCTCGTCATTTGCTCCGCTCACTTCAGCGTCGAAGCTCGAACGAACTAAACTGTGTCCACTGGCGTCTTCAAGTTGCAACAAGCGCCCGATCAATTCGATTTCTGAAAGCCCGCCAAAGAGAGGCGCAATCAGCGGCTGAACAGGCACACGCGTTCCGTCTGCTGTCTCAGCATCCCCCCAGGACTCTAAAAAGTGAAGCTCTGGAATGTGCCAAGTAGCCCCTTCTGAGGTCTCGTCGGCATAGTAACCCAGTCGAACTACCTCGCCAGCCTTCTTCTGGGAGGCGGCCCAATTTAGATCCGAAGGAGCGTCGTAAGCGGGATTTCCACCCAAAACAACGAGCGTATCAACGCTGCCACCATCGAGGGCTGCCTTCAGTTCACTGATCGTGCCGGCGGCACCTGATTGAGAAGATCGAAAATGAACGGTATGCCCGACGTTGCCGAGGACTGTGTTCAGAGCCAGAGCCAGGAGATGGACTGCGACCGGCTGGCGATATCCAGCTAGAACAACTGAGTGCCCCTTGTGCGCTGCCAAATCTTTGATAGCCTCGGACACCCATTCGCCGGAAACGTTGGCAGTAGCGGCGATCTGCTTCAAAGAGTTCTTTAGCGCTTCAACCTGGGAATCGCTTGAGTCGCTTGAACTCTGATCCAATGCCTCTGCTAGGAGCGCAGCTGCCACAGCGAACACCCCGCTGGTCGGCACCCGAAGACGATGATCAGCATTTGATCCCGTCAGAGTCATCAAGCCCTCGACTACATACAATCGATTCATGTGATCGCCGGGAGCGTCAACCGCACGCCCATCGGCGAACCCCTTGATGTTGATGTAAGCGTCCTGCTCGTCACCGAGGAAATCGCAGTCAAGGGAGATAATCCGTTCTGCCTTGGAAACGTCGTAAGACGGGACTAAACCACGATCAAACGCGAGACTTGCCGCCTCAGAACTCGCCCCAAAGCTGACAGGTTCGTACTCGTACCATTTCGCTTGGGGCAACTTCTCTTGCAGGAGTTTCTGCAGCCGACGACGGGTAGGAGAACTTGATTCCCGACTCAAAAGGCTCAGCCCCTGACCGCGATTGCGAGCAAACTTGCTAGCGATCTCATCAAGATGCTTTAAGCCAGCCTCGAGAGTCGTCGCGTCACCGCCACTGAGCACTTCCCGTGACCGGTCAGGATCATATAAATTAAGAATGGAAGCTTGAGCGAAGGTATCCGTCCCACCGTTCGAAACCGGATGCTCAGGATTCCCCTCAAGCTTCACCGGCCGACCATCGGCAGACTTAGCGAGCAACGGTACTGCGCTGCTCCGCACGGGCATCGCTGTCGCAAAATACTTCGCAACGCCGTGAACGTAGCCTTCAGGCATCTTCGAGAACGGAATAATCGTCTCTTCAGGGCGCCGACAGCCGGTCAAGCCAAAGCCCGCCAACATGAAAGAGGCCGACATGAGCTTCACGAAATCGCGGCGGTTCACACCCCCCTCGTTTTCGCTAGCCCCTTCCGGGAATTCTCGATCTACCCACTGCTTGAACTCGGGGGTATCTGCCAATTCATCCAAACTACGCCAGTATTTTGGCCCAGTCTGTGACGTTTTCGTGGTAGGTGAAACCGTATTCATCGATGACATGCGGAACAGTTCACTAATGACTCAACCCTCCAGTCGTGAACAAGCTGTTCACCATTTTCACGCTGCAATACTGCGGCTTCCGCAGCATCTTCGCTCCAGGTCCAATCCAAATCTGTAATCTTGTCCAACGGACGAATCTTGCCTGCTGGATCTCGGTGACATTCGAGACAGAACGCCATCCCAAAAGGCTTTGCATGGTATACTTCGTCCATCTTATTCACAGGACCATGGCACTCAACACAGCTGAAGCCACGGTTCACATGGACTGAATGGTTAAAGTAGACGTAGTCAGGCACCTTGTGGACCTGCACCCAAGGGATCGGCTCGCCAGTCTCGTAACTTTCCCGAACCGGCGCCAATTTCGGGTCGTCCTTCAAAACCTGATTGTGGCAATTCATACAAACGGATGAGGCTGGAACGTTTGAATACCAGGACTTCTCAACCGCGTTGTGGCAATACCGACAATCCAGGCCCAACTGGTCAGCATGGATCGCATGAGAGAATGCGACCGGCTGAACCGGCTTGTAGCCCACACGCGTGTACTTCGGCGTGGCGTAATATGTCGCCCCAACCACCACAGCTGCGCCGACGAGTAGCGCCCCCAGAATTACCTGGCCAGGCAACTTATTCGTCCACTTTGGAAAAATGTCGGACATTCGTTAAAAATTTTAATCAATCAATCAGCCCCACCCAGCCAAGCCCATTCCTCGAGGCTCGAGCAGTAAGAGAGACCACTCTCGTAATGAAAAAGATCCCTCCCCTCCGCCTCCCAGCGAAGAAACAAGGAACCTCAACTAAAATATCCGCAACCCATCCATACCGAGATGGGATTGGAGGCGAGGGTCGGAATCGAACCGACGAATACAGCTTTTGCAGAGCCGTGCCTTACCACTTGGCCACCCCGCCATTAAATCTAATGCGGATATTCTTACCGAGTCACCGTCATATCCGGCAAGCTGAAAGAACAAACAACATAGCGCGCCTGCTCTTCCTTCCCCCGAAAACGACCATCATTATCCGAGAAAATCTGAAGACGTCAATACGCTTGTGAAAAAAATCACAAATTCACTTGCCTGGCATTTTTGGCACCGGTAGTTTCACTTTAGTCCTAGCAACCACTAAGGATCCTATGGCAGCAAACCCGACAGAAATCGGATACAACACCAAGATTGAAGGCGACGTCATTGTAACCAAGGCGGACGCCGTTCTCAATTGGTTCCGCAAGAACTCTCTTTGGCCTATGCCAATGGGACTCGCGTGCTGCGCCATCGAACTAATGGCTGCAGGATCGAGCCGTTTTGACATCTCCCGATTCGGATCCGAAGTGATGCGCTTCTCCCCACGGCAGTCCGATCTTATGATCGTCGCGGGCACGGTCACTTACAAGATGGGCCTGGCGGTTCGCCGAATTTACGATCAAATGGCCGAGCCCAAATGGGTGATCGCCATGGGTGCTTGCGCTTCCACCGGCGGCATGTATCGAAGTTACGCCGTTCTACAAGGGGTCGACAACATTGTTCCTGTAGACGTCTACGTCGCCGGATGCCCCCCTCGACCTGAGGCCTTATTGGACGCCCTAATGAAGCTTCAAGGCAAAGTGGGCAAAGAACCCCTGATTCGAACACAAAAAGCAGCACCTGCCGAGGTCTAGCCGATCGGCTCGGACCCTCTTCCCTGTTTCTCATGAGCACTTCCGCAAAACGACTCGCGCAGAAGCTAAAGAAAGCTTTCTCGGCTGCAATCGGTTCCAGCTCGGAATTTCGGGGTGAAACAACTTTACCGGTCAAAGACCCCTCCCAGATCAAGGAAATCTGCCAGTTCGCAAAGGATGAGCTCGGCTTCAACTACTTGGTCGATATCAGTAGCGTCGACAATTACGGAGACGACCCACGCTTCGAGGTAGTGTACGAGCTCTACGGATACGAGCACCAGACTCACCTGCGACTCACCACCGAAGTTTCAGAGGAATCGGCAAGCATTCCATCTGTCACAAGTGTTTGGCGGACAGCAGATTGGCACGAACGCGAAATCTACGATATGATGGGTATTCGCTTCGAAAACCACCCGGATTTGCGTCGAATCCTTATGTGGGAAGGCTATCCCTACTATCCATTACGAAAAGATTTTCCGCTCGCAGGAAAGACCACCGATCTCCCCGAGGTCGCGTTCTCAAAACCTGCCCCGCTTGAAGGAGGGCCCTTCGTCACCACTCCTGGAGCCGCTGACCGCGAACGAGGCGAACCCAGAGCAAAATCTGTAAGTTCCTAATACAGAGATTTTTATCGGAATCAGACGGGCAAGAAAGCGCAATCTGAGTCATGGCAGAAGTTAAAGACATCGAGATCAAGGACGCAGCAGCAAGTGCGGCAAGCGCCATCAATGCCGCCGAAGCACAGTCCGACGATGAACTCACCGATCTCCAGGGTGAAAAACTCACCCTCAACATGGGTCCGTCTCACCCTTCGACCCATGGTGTGCTTCGAATTATCCTCGAGCTAGACGGCGAGGTCATCACCAAAGCGGACCCCGATGTCGGTTACCTCCACCGCGGCGATGAGAAAATCGCCGAAAACATGACTTATACACAGTTTATTCCCTACACGGATAGACTCGATTACCTGGCCCCACTCGCAAATAACGTGGCCTACGCCTTAGCCGTCGAAAAACTCATGGGCATCGACAAGGCGCTCCCTCCTCGATGCCAGTATATCCGCGTTATCTGCTGTGAATTAGCCCGTATTTCCGCGCATTTATTGGGTTTGGGCGCCTTTGCGATGGATGTCGGCGCGATGACCGTCTTCCTCCACACATTCACGGAACGAGAGAAGATCTATAATTTAATTGAGGCGCTCACAGGCGCACGGTTCACGACAAGTTATACCCGTATCGGCGGAGTCGCCCGTGATTTGCCCGAAAACTGGGTCAAAGACTGCGAACGCTTCCTCGACGGAGTGGAGATCAACTTCGACGAAACAGAGCGATTGCTCACCCGAAATAAGATCTTCGTCGACCGAACCAAAGATGTTGGCGTGCTGCCACTCGATGTCGCCATCGACTACGGCGTCACCGGTCCCAATCTGCGGGCCTCAGGCAGCAATCACGATCTACGTAAAGTCCACCCTTACCTGGTCTACAGCGATTTGGATTTCGACGTGCCAGTTGGAACCGTGGGCGATTGCTACGATCGATACCTCGTTCGAATCGAAGAAATGCGACAAAGCGTTCGCATCATCCGCCAGTGTTTCAAAAATCTCCCAGACGGCCCCGTGTCTATCGACGACGGGAAGACCGTGTTGCCGGAGAAAGAAAAGGTTCTGACTGGAATGGAAGAACTGATTCACCAATTCATCTTGGTGACACAGGGTGTCGACGCCCCGAAAGGGCAAGTTTACTTTGGTGCAGAGAATCCAAAAGGGGAACTCGGCTTCTACATCAAGAGCAAGGGAGGGGGAACCCCTCACCGGCTTAAGATCCGCGCCCCCTCTTTCGTCAATTTGAGCGCACTACCATATATGCTTAAGGGTTCCATGATGAGCGATACCGTCGCGATTCTGGGCTCAATCGATTTTGTCATGGGAGAGAGCGACCGATGAGTTTCGAAGTCCCGAAAAAATTAGAAACCGAGATCAACCGGACCATTAAGAAGTATCCAGAGAAGCGCAGCGCTTCTCTGATGCTTCTTCATGCCATTCAAGATCACTTCGGCTACGTCTCACGAGAGGCGATGGAATGGATCGCAGAGAAACTCGGTCTCCAGCCGATCAATGTCTACGAATTGGTCACGTTCTACCCGATGTTTCGTGAAGAACCGGCAGGGAAACATGTGATCAAGGTTTGTCGCACGCTCAGCTGCGCGCTCGGCGGATCAAAAGAGCTCCACTCACACATTTGCAAGAAAGTGGGAGTTGACGCCAAAGCTCACGGGCTTCAAACGGCGAAGAACGGTCAATTTTCCGTTGAATTCGTCGAGTGCCTCGCCAGCTGCGGCACGGCGCCTGTCATGATGTGCGACGATGATTTCTACGAAGGCGTCAGCTTAGAAAAAGCGGACGAAATACTGGATTCAAAGAAGTAGAGCGTAGATGGTGGCGTCAGAAACAGAAGGATTGAATCACGGAAAGGAAGCGCCCAAGCGGTGGCTACCGGACATGGATTCGAACCATGACAAGCAGATCCAGAAACTGCTGTGCTACCATTACACCATCCGGCAAACGCGACTTCAAAGTAACCCCTCTGGCACCCCTGTCAAGCAAGCATAGCGAGAGTTTATGCCCGAAGAATATCGCCTCATTTTAAAGCACGCCGACGAGCCCAAGTACTCGAACGATATCGAGTGCTACCAGAAGCATGGCGGTTACAAGACTCTGGCCAAAGCGCTGAAGTTGAAGGGCAAACGTGTCGAAGGAAAAGGCGTTATTCCTCCCCAAGAGTGGATTCGAGAAGAGGTCAAAGCCAGCGGTTTGAGAGGCCGAGGTGGGGCCGGATTCTCCTGCGGTCTTAAATGGTCTTTCGTCGATCGTCGAAGTGGGAAACCCATCTACCTCATCTGCAACGCCGATGAATCGGAACCTGGCACCTTTAAGGATCGACAGATCATTCATAAGGATCCCCACCAACTCATCGAGGGAATGATCATCTCCGCTTACGCGAACGATGTGAATCTCGCCTATATCTATATCCGCGGCGAGTTCGTGGAAGGGGCAAAGATTCTCAATCGAGCTCTCGATGAAGCGAGGAAGAATAACTTCCTCGGCAAAAATATCCTAGGGAGCGGATTCGACTTGGAAATCCACGTTCATCGCGGCGCTGGAGCCTACATTTGCGGTGAGGAGACCGGATTGATCGAGTCGCTAGAAGGAAAACGAGCCTATCCCCGCATCAAGCCACCCTACTTCCCCGCCGTGCTCGGCCTCTACATGTGTCCCACAATTGTGAACAACGTGGAAACGCTCTGCGCAGTGAAACACATCGTAGCAAACGGGAGCGGAGAGTACGCTAAGCTTGGCACGCCAAACAATACGGGCACTCGCATTGTCAGCCTCAGCGGTCATGTCAAGCGACCGGGCTACTATGAGATTGAAGTTGGAAAAGCGACTATCGGTGATCTCATTTTCCACGAGAATTTTGGCGGCGGGCTGAGAGAGGGGCGCGAATTGAAAGCCGTTATCCCCGGCGGCTCCTCGGCGAAAGTTTTTAAGGCGGGTGAGACCTTCAAAATGAAGGGGCAAGACAAAGAAGTCGAACTCCTGGATTTGCCTTATGATTTTGATTCCTTGATGGCCGCCGGAAGCATGTCCGGATCCAGTGCCATCATCGTCATGGACGATTCGACCGATATCGTCGATGCCCTCTCAAACGTATCTGAGTTCTACGCTCACGAAAGCTGCGGTCAATGTACGCCTTGCCGCGAAGGCTCACTGTGGATGAGTAAAGCGCTTCACCGAATGACGCACGGTGAAGGACGCAAACAGGACGCTGACTACTTGCTCAATATCGCCCAGAACATCCAAGGCCGAACGATTTGCGCCTTCGGTGAGGCATGCTCATGGCCCGTCCTCAGTTTTGTTAAGAAATTTAAATCGGAATTCGAGGCCCGCGGTGCCGCTGACGAAGAACGAAAGGCCGAGGAGGTGTCCGACTAAGGTCTAGGCGCAGACAGCCGCCACAACCAGAATGACCTAGAACGATACCGAAGCACCCTTTTCAAACCATGGCTAAGCAGGACACAGAAACAAGCGCTCCTCCCGTCGAGATGATCACCATCAAGATCGATGGTAAAGAGGTATCCGTTCCCAAGACGATGCCCGATCCGATGACCGGGAAGCCCGTTCCCACGACCATGATTCAGGCGTGTAAGATCGCCGGCGTGGAAGTGCCTCACTACTGCTATCACCCAAAACTTCCCGTGGCGGGTAATTGCCGCATGTGTCTTGTGGAATTTGGGATGCCTGCGATGGGCCGTGACCGTAAACCTATCCTCAACGAGGATGGGACCCCTCAGGTCCGCAAAATGACGCTTCCGTACGAGCCTGGCACACCCCGTGGTGCGATCGCCTGCGCGACCCCAATTGCGCCGGGGATGGAGATCTATCCTAGCTCAGATGCTACCAAGCAAATGCGCGAATCTGTGCTGGAGTCTTTGCTGGTGAATCACCCGCTTGACTGCCCGATTTGCGATCAAGCAGGTGAGTGTAAGCTGCAGGAGTATTCGGTCGAACACGGTCAAACCGAAAGCAAATTTGCAGAGACCAAGGTGCACAAGCCGAAGCAGGTTGACCTCGGCCCCCGGATCATGCTCGACGACGAACGATGCATCCTCTGTTCACGATGCATTCGATTCTCAAAGGATGTTGCCGGCGACGATGCTCTCGGCTTTGTTAATCGGGGGTCTTACAACACATTAACCACTTTTCCGGGCAAACCATTCGACAATAATTACACCCTCAACACCGTCGATATCTGCCCTGTTGGTGCCCTGACATCCAAAGATTTCCGATTCAAGATGCGAGTTTGGTTCCTCAAAGAAACCAAGAGTCTCTGCACGAGTTGTGGCACTGGATGTAACATCACGATCGGTTCCCGCGAGGAGAAAATCTATCGCTACGAGCCTCGCGACAACGACGCAGTCAACGCTTGTTGGATGTGTGATGCTGGACGATTGAATTACAAATGGATTGCCGACAAGAACCGCCTCACGACTCCCAAGAAAAACGGTCGTGGAGGCATTACTTGGCAACAAGCGATCGCGAGCGTGGCCGAGCAGCTTAACAACGCCGCGCCGGGAAGCACGGCAATCGTCGGATCCGGTCGACAGACGACCGAGGAACTCTATCTTCTCAAGAAACTTGCCGATCATCTCGATGCGTCCACCGATGCTCCGGCGCGCACCGGGGAAGCGGACAAGCTCCTGGTCAACGCAGACAAGAATCCCAACACAAACGGAGTCAAGCTTTCCGGCTTCAGCAAATCGAAGTTGGGTGAAAACCTCTCAGAGATCGCTTCTGGGATTCGAGGAGGCAAGATCAAGAATCTGATCGTGTTCGGTGAGGACGTCACCAAACACGGAATCAGCGATAAACTCCTCGATAAACTCGATTTCCTCTTCGTGTCTGACATTCTCCCGAATGAAACGACCAAGAAAGCCTCAATCCTCCTCCCTGGATGCGCCCATGCAGAGAAACGCGGTTCTTTCATCAACGTGAAAGGTCGCTTGCAACGGTTCTTAAAAGCGGTTGAGGCACCAGGAGAAGCAACTCCTGAGGCAGAATTTTTGGCAGATATCCTGACCCAGGTCACCGGCGAATCCTATCCCAACAACCCTGAGGGGCTGTTCAACAAGATGGCCGCCGAAACGAAAGCCCTGGCCGATGTTAAGTGGTCCGACATTGGTGATCTAGGTGTCGACGTCAAAATCTAGAGATTTCTAAATGGAAGCGCTAAGCGAATTAAGCCCGATCCAATCGGTCCTACTTTTTGGCTTCATCAAAGTAGCCATGGTCATGGCCGTCATCATGCCCATGATCTCCTACTCTGTGATGGCAGAGCGACGGATTTGTGCCGCTATTCAAGATCGTATCGGTCCCAATCGCGTCGGTCCGTTCGGGCTACTGCAACCGATCGCAGATGGGCTTAAGTTCCTGCTGAAAGAGGATTTTACGCCCAATCATGTCCGAAAAGTCTATTTCTGGCTGGCTCCAGCCGTCTCAATGATTCCTCCCTTCTTGACGATTGCGGTGATTCCCTTCGGTTCCAATCTTGGAGCTCAAAGCATGGTGATCGCAAACCTGAACGTGGGTATCCTCTTCACATTTAGCGTCGTATCGCTCGGTGTGTATGGAATCGTTCTGGCCGGTTACGCTTCCAACTCAAAGTATCCTTTCTTCGGAGGCATTCGAGCCAGCGCCCAAATGATCTCCTACGAGATTGCGATGGGAATGTCGGTTGTCCCTCTATTCATGCTCGTGGGCGATCTCAATCTTGGAAAAGTCATTGAGTATCAAGCAAGCGGCGCCTGGTTAATCTTCAAGCAGCCCCTGGCTTTCATCATCTTTTTGGTAGCAGCATTCGCTGAAACCAACCGACTTCCATTCGATTTGCCTGAATCAGAAACCGAGTTGGTTTCAGGTTATCACACTGAATATAGCTCGATGAAGTTCGCCCTCTTTTTCTTGGGCGAGTACGCCGCCATGATCTCGGTCTCGGCCCTGATGGTAACGCTCTTCTTGGGTGGCTGGACACTTCCCTTCTGGGGGCTGAACACACCCGCGACTTCAATCCTCGGGGGATTGGTTCATATCGGCATCTTCATTGCGAAACTTGCTCTCTTCATGGTGCTGTTCATTTGGGTTCGCTGGATGCTTCCGCGATTCCGCTATGATCAACTCATGGATCTTGGTTGGCGCCGGTTTTTACCTCTTGCGCTACTAAACATTGTCATCACGGCTTGTTTGCTGTTTTTCCTTCGATAAAGACGCGAAAAGATGATCGTTCAACGAAAAGCACTTAGTTGGTGGGAGCGCCTGTATCTTCCGGCGATTCTCAGCGGCTTCCGCGTTACTCTGAAGCACTTCTTCAAGAAGAAGGTCACGATGCAGTATCCCGAGGAACGATGGGTCGTTCCCGAGGGCTACCGCGGTGCGCCTTATTTGGTGAAGGATCAAGAAGACCGAACAAAGTGTGTCTCTTGTCAGCTCTGCGAATTCGTTTGCCCACCAAAGGCCATCAAGATCACACCTCCTGGCCCCAAAGTGAACAAATCCACTGGGAACGTCGAGAAGGAGCCTGCCGATTTCGAGATCAACATGTTGCGTTGCATCTTCTGCGGCTTCTGCCAAGAGGTCTGTCCTGAGGAAGCGATCTTTCTACAAAAGGATTACTCTCTAACTGGTGAATCCCGGGAAGAGATGATTTATCACAAAGACAAACTCCTGGATCTTGGCGGCACGCACATTGATCGCATTAAGAAGTGGGAGAAAAAGAAACTAGAGGCGAAGGCACAAGGCGTCGCCTAGTGGGATTCCTCAGCGAAGCTTTCTCACGATGACAGACATTTTATTCTACGTTTTATCTGCCCTCACGCTCGTCTTTGGGCTGTTGGTTGTGGCAAATCCGTTCAGTCGCAATCCAGTGACAAGCGCGATGTTCCTCGTGATGACCATCGTATCGATGGCCGGTCTCTTTGTTCTGCTCCACGCCTTCTTCTTGGCTGTGATTCAAGTCATGGTCTACGCAGGAGCCGTCATCGTCTTGTTCCTATTCGTCATCATGCTCCTAGACGTCGCCGAGGAGGAAAAGAAACGATTTCAGCTCTTCGGAATGCTCACGGGAGGGATTGGATTGCTTTCGATCGCACTCATCATGGTCCGAACGATCACGGCATCGAACGTCGGTGATGGCCTCGCCCCCGAGTTGGAGGGAAGCACCCATGTCCTCGGAAACGCTCTCTTCACCCAATACGTCCTGCCATTCGAAATCATGGGCATCCTGCTCTTGGTCGCGATGGTCGGTGTGATTCTACTGAGCAAAAAGGAGCTAAACTAGATGCAAGTTGGTCTCGAACATTACCTCGTTGTCAGCACTCTCCTTTTTAGTATTGGGCTGATGGGCGTCGTTATGCGGCGCAATCTTATTCTGATTTACATGTCCTTGGAGCTGATGCTCAACGCGGCCAATCTCGCATTGGTGGCCTTCTCACGCTTCAACGATAACCTTGATGGCCAGTTAATGGTGTTCTTCATCATCACCGTGGCTGCATCTGAGGTCGCCGTGGGACTCGCACTGATTGTTGCCTTGTTCCGCCGACGTCAAACGACCAACGTCGAAGATCTCGCAACCTTGAAACTCTGACCGGACCGACGACATGCTGACCCTCGCTTGGATCATTCTCTTTCTTCCCCTGCTTTCCGCTTTGGGGATTGCCTTTGTGACCCACAAGGACCAACAGCTCAGCGCCAAGGTCTCGATCGGCGCGATCGGATTGGGTTTCGTGCTCACGGTTATCTTGTTTTTCAGCCATCTCATGGGAGATGGCGCCGCTATTGAAGATTCCATCACGTGGCTACAAGCCGGTGCATTGGATGTAGGTTTCGGTGTTCGTCTAGATTCACTCAGCATCCTCATGCTACTCGTCGTCACTGGCGTCGGCTCCTTGATTCACTGGTATTCCCAAACCTACATGAATGGTGACAAGTCCTACTCCCGCTACTTCGGTAGCCTCAGTTTGTTTACTTTCTCGATGCTCGGAATCGTCTTGGCAACCGACTTCATTCAGATGTTCATTTTTTGGGAACTGGTCGGTGTATCGAGTTATCTGCTGATCGGATTCTGGTTTGAAAAGCCATCGGCAGCCGATGCAGCCAAGAAAGCGTTTCTATCGAACCGTATGGGTGATTTCGGCTTCATTCTGGGCATCATCATGGTTTGGGCGGTCGCCGGTTCGCTGAATTTCGACAGCCTGAAGGAGATCTTCACGGCAGACCCCGAGATCCTCGGAGCGACAGCAACGGTTGCCGGCCTGCTCGTCTTCTGCGGTGCGGTCGGTAAGTCCGCTCAATTCCCTCTCCACGTTTGGCTTCCAGACGCGATGGAGGGACCCACTCCGGTCAGTGCATTGATTCACGCCGCAACGATGGTCGCTGCTGGTGTCTACATGCTCTGCAGAGTTTACTTTGTCTTCACTCCAGACGCCCTCACCATCATCGCTTGGATCGGCGGATTGACCGCTCTTCTAGCGGCATTGATGGCGCTGCAACAAGATGACATCAAACGCATTCTTGCCTACTCGACCCTTTCCCAACTCGGCTACATGGTCATGGCTGTTGGCGTGCATGCCCCAGCGGCAGCGATGTATCACCTCACCACTCACGCCTTCTTCAAGGCACTGCTTTTCTTGGGAGCAGGATCGGTCATCTACGCCGTTCATCACAAGCAAGACATTTGGCAAATGGGTGGTCTGAGGCAGAAGATGCCCACAACCTACTGGACCTTCCTTCTGGGGACTCTCGCTCTTTGCGGCGTGTTTCCACTCTCCGGATTCTTCAGTAAAGACGCCATCTTGGCGTCGGCAGCGGATACAGCTCATGGCGGCAACGGCATCCTCTTCGGTATCGGTGTGATTGTCGCGGCGCTGACCACTTGGTATATGCTCCGCCTATTCTTCATCACCTTCCATGGCGAGGCTCGAACCGAAGCCGCTGAAACCGCGAAAGAATCACCCTCAATCATGACTGTTCCCCTGGTCGTTCTTGCCGTTGCTTCAGCCATCGCCGGATTCCTAGGGATCGAGGGTTTCGCGAGCCATGGACTCGAGATCGAGTATCACGGTGAACACACCTACGGACTTTTGGCCATGGCGTTTAGTTTCCTCGCCGTCGCCGTCGGCGCAAGTGTCGCGTTCGCTCTTTACTGGAAAGCAGAAGCCGACCCGATTCAACGCCACCTCGGCTTGTTTTCATCCATTCTGCGCAATCGATTTTACATCGATGAAATCTACAGTTTTCTCATCCTTATCACTCACGAGACGCTCTCTCAGATCTCTGCCTGGCTAGATCGATGGGTGCTCACCGGTCTCGTTGTGCGAGGCGCTCACGGTTCTGCTGACCTTACTGGCCGCGCACTCAGGATGCTCCAATCAGGCAACATCCACACTTACGCGTTTCTCTTCGTCATTGGAATTGCAGCGATCATGTACTTTGTTGTTGGTCGCTATGTTCTCTAGCCAATTATGTCACTGCTTTCCTTTATCATTGCGACTCCGCTGATCGGCGCACTCTGTTTGCTACTCGTTCCGCGCGGCTACAGCTATCTCTATCAGATCATTGCGCGGGGAGCAGCGGGGATCACCTTCCTCCTGTCGCTAGGGATGTTTCTCCTCTACCCGCAAATGGCTTCAGGCCCTGGAGGATTCAAATTTTACCAAAAAACCGCTTGGGTCGAGTCCATCGGGATCAACTACCAAGTGGGTGTGGATGGAATCAACGTCGGTTTGATTTTCATGGGAGCGGCCGTTGCTCTCGCTGCCAGCTTTGCCTGCTGGGGAATCAACCGGAGAGAACGGGATTTCTATTTTCTGTTCTTGGTGATGGCTGGTGGCATCCTCGGAGCGTTTGCTTCCCTTGACGTCTTCTTCTTCTACTTTTTCCACGAACTTGCCTTGGTTCCGACCTTTATCATGATCGGGGTCTGGGGGCGCGGCGAAGATCGCAACTACGCCACCTTCAAGATTACGATCTACCTCACGCTCGGAGCGATGTTAGCCCTCGTCGGCCTCGTCGCACTCTACGTCCAATCTGGGGCTCAAACCTTCGACATGATCGAGTTGACCCAGCACGTAAAAGAGAATCCGATTGCTCTCGATCAGCAGAAAATGATCTTTCCACTGCTCCTCTTTGGCTTCGGCATCCTGGTTTCGCTGTGGCCGTTCCACACCTGGGCGCCCATCGGCTACGGAGCCGCCCCTACGGCAGCTGCCATGCTCCACGCAGGGGTCTTAAAGAAGTTTGGGCTCTATGGCTTGATTCGACTCGCGGTTCCGCTCGTGCCAGAAGGTATCCGGGCTTGGATGGAAGTCTTTTGCTTCCTCGCTCTGGGCAACATCTTGTATTGCGGATGGGTCGCCATGCGTCAAAAGGATCTCAATTTCTTGATTGGGAACTCGAGCGTCGCCCACATGGGAATGGCATTCCTCGGTATCGCGAGCTTGAGCCTCATTGGCATTACGGGTGCCGTCGCCATCATGGTGGCTCACGGTCTCTTAGCGGCGTTGTCCTTCGGAATCAGCGGTTATCTTCATCACGAGAAAGGAAGCGTTGAGATCAACAAGCTGGGTGGCTTACTCCAGAAGATTCCTTTCATCGGGGTCTGTTTGATCATCGCCATGCTTGCGGGTTGTGGAGTGCCTGGATTCGCCAACTTTGCAGGCGAGGTCCTCGTATTGTTTGGAGCATGGGACTCCCTCCCATGGTTTGTGGTGGCAGGCGCATGGGGAGCACTGATCATCGGAGCTGTTTACTGCCTTCGAGCCATTCGCAACATTCTGCATGGCGCACTTGCCCCTGAGAACGAATCTCTCACAGACTCCACTGGTCTCACGGGTCGCCTCCCCTTCGTGGTTTTGGTTGTCCTCCTCGTTCTTTTCGGTATTTACCCAAGACTTTTGACCGATCGTATTTCACAGAGCGCTCAGCCTCTCATCGAACAAGCAAATGAGACTCAAGCGCAGATTTCAAACCCACCGAGCACCCTTCTGGGCCAGGCCGGCCCCGACGCTGTTCGTATCGATTTTTGATTGAAGACCCGAGAATAAATGAACATATCGCTCAGCATTCTTGAGATTGCCGTCGTGCTTCTGGGCGTGGCGCTCCTCCTCCTTGATCTTTGGACGCCCCCGCAGCGAAAACATCTCCTCGGATACCTTGGAGCTGCAGGATTGGGTCTCGTTCTAATCGGATCCTTCTTCGTTCCGATCTCTGATGCCCCTCAAACAGCCTTTGGGGGAATGTTCGTGCACGATCACTTGGCCCTCTTCTTCAAGCAATTGTTCCTCCTGGCCACAATTGGGGTCCTCCTGATTTCTGTCGAGTTTGCTCCCAAGATCGAAACAGGCATTTCCGAGTTTTATACGCTCAGTGTCTTTGCCCTCTCGGGAATGATGTTTGCCGCCTCGGCTAACAATTTCGTGATGGTTTTTGTTTCCCTGGAAGTGGTGACGATCACCTTCTATATCCTGACAAGTTTCATGAAGAACCGGATGCAGTCGTTGGAAGCCGGCGTGAAGTATCTGATCCTTGGTGCCCTCTCATCAGCATTTCTCGTCTACGGCATCGCGTTGGTGTATGGCGCATCCGGCAGCATGGCCTTCTCTGAGATTGCCGCCAGCAGCGACATCGCCCTCGAGTCCAATATTTTCAAGCTGGGTATGCTCTTCGTTCTCGCTGGCCTCGGTTTCAAGATTGCGGCGTTTCCCTATCAGATTTGGGTTCCCGATGTCTACCAAGGCTCGCCCACCCCAGCCACTGCTTTCCTGGCAATCGGTTCAAAAGCTACCGGTTTTGTTCTCATTCTCCGCGTTCTCTATTCCGCGGTTCCGGAGCTTGCGCTCAGCTGGGAACATCTCTTCATGGGGATCGCTGCACTGACGATCCTTTATGGAAATCTCTGTGCCCTACCCCAACGGAATCTCAAACGTCTCTTGGGCTACTCTAGTATCGCAAACGCCGGCTATCTCATGCTCGGAATCGCCGCTCTCAGCCCTGCCGGGTCGGCCGCGATTCTCTATTACTTGGGCGGTTATCTCTTCACAACCCTTACCGCCTTTACGGTGATCATGCTTGTCAGCAAGAGCACCGGAACGGAGGATATTTCCAGTCTGGCAGGTCTCAACGAACGATCCCCGTTCCTGGCCTTTGCCATGACACTCTCGATGGTCTCGTTGGCTGGCATTCCACCCCTCGCAGGGTTTTTCGGAAAGTTCCTGCTAGTCAGAGCGGTGATTGAACAGGCTTCCAGTTACAGTGCCTACTACGCGCTCGCTGGCGTTGCCGTGGTCGGTGTGGCCATTTCGATCTATTACTATTTCGGCGTCATCCGAGCGATCTACTGGTCGAAGGATCCGGTAGAAACATCTCCTATCGCTACCTCGACGCCTATTCGACTGACCGTAGCCGCAGGCATCGCAGGAATGCTTTACTTGGGCATCCTACCGGATGAAGTCCTCAAGATGGCAGAGCAAGCCGCGGCTTCACTCCAGTTCTAACTCGAAGAAGGCTCGACTCTCTACCAGAGCAGGGAGCGACATCGCGACCGAAATCATTCGGCGCCAAAAGAGGCGCACTTGGACCGATCATCCGAATCACTCACGAAGTTTAGCCGCTGCACTTCCTTCCTGGACGATGACCGCCCAGCCGGAGTCTTCCGCGGTTCCTCCATCGATTCGAACCTTCACCTTCGCAAAGGTCGCTAGAGCACCTTTTTGAGAATTGGTTACGGGATCGACGAAATCCTCAAGGTAAAAGCCAGGATCGTTCGCGGGAAGATTGATCAAGCGAGTGACGAGCTTCTGTGCGAGCCGAGCGCGAGCCTCATCGCCCGGCTGACCTCGAACCTGTTCGCCCAATTGAGGGTGATGAAGAATCAGTCCTTTGCGAGCCTCTTCCTCAAGCCAATCGTCCCGAAGATCCACCAGGATGAGATGATGATTCTCCAAGAGACCAGTACTTAAGATTCTGAATTCGCCCAGCTTCACCGACATTCCAATGACCCCCACAAATTCCTCTTCATCCGTTCCGGGATTCACATAGACGGGCACGGAATAGGCAACTTTCAGGGAACGGCTCGACGTGCTCTCATAAACGACCGAGTGATGCGGAGCCTCAATATACGGAGGGTCGCCTGGCAATTCATCCTCAGCCAGCATCTCCGGATAATCCTGGCCATTACCGTGGAAGTAATCTCGATGGCCGTAAAACCGTCCAGTGGAACGATTGCTCACCGGAAACCGTGCAACCTGTTGCCCGTGAGCCGTACATAGAAACCAGGAGTCGGACTTTAGGTTCTGAAAGGAATTACGATGATACTTTATCCGGGCCTGCAAGAGGGCGGAGCCCACGCGATCTTCACCCGCCTTCATAGCCTCTAGAGCGGTGAGGAGTTTCGGATCGCGAGCCGCTAAGTTGAGCGCCTGCCAACGGTTGTTCATCTCCAGCGCAATCGTCTGCGCTGCCAATTTTACTGCAGTCTGCAGAGATTCGCGGGTCTTCTCTTCGTTGGTTTGCGCAAACTGCCACAGCGAGAGCGAACTCAATACCAAGACCGATATCAGCATCAAGAGCAGGATACCGGCAATTTTCGTAGCCCCTTGATGACTGCGCTGCCAGCGTGAGACTTTCTCCCAGAACGCCTCGGTGTGCCCTACCACGGCCTCTCCAGAAAGGTAGCGTTGGACATCGTCTGCCAGCTCGCTGGCACGCTCATAGTGATGTCCCTCCCCGATTCCCAAGGCCTGGAGACAGATGCTTTCTAAAGGGGCTGGAATCGATCGATCAACCACTCTGGGTTTTCGGATCTCATCCGCGGCTCCCTTCCCTTCTTCCTCTGAGCGGCCGCGCAAACGAGCATCGGTCGTCACTCGATTGGTCAACAGCTTATACAAGACGGCCCCAAGAGCATAGATGTCCCAAGCCCGGTGAGGTGAATGGACTCCCTCCAATTGCTCAGGATGGGAGAATCCTTCCGTTCCAGCTCCATGCGCGTCCCGGCGTTCGGCAACTCCTGAAAAGTTCCGCTTCGAAGGCGAGATCCCCACCGCAAGCCCCCAATCAATAACATACGTCTCGCCAAAGGCGCCCAGGAGAATGTTTTGCGGTTTTAAATCACAGTGAACGACGCCCCTCTCATGGGCATAGGCAATCGTGTAGGCAACCGAAACGAAGTGATTCAGAAGCTTTCGAAGCTCGACGATTTGCATCCGGCGCGTCTGGTTCTTTCGTTCGCGATGGTAGTCATTGATGGCTTCCTCGAAAGTTGGCCCTGTGACATAGCGCATCGCGTAAAATGGAATGTTATCAGAAGTCCGACCATACCCATAAACTGGAAGCACCCCCGGATGGGCCATGCGTCCCGTAACTCGAGCTTCATTTAAGAACCGCTCCTGGTTCACCGGACTGTTGTTGGTGGGCTTCATGAACTTCACAGCCACATCACGCCTCAGGCCCGAATCCTTAGCTCGGCCAACCACACCCATTCCACCCAAATCGAAGAGCGTGAGTTCATTGAGATTGAGAGTCAGCTCAACTTCCTCGTGCTGTATCAGATCGAAGGGCTCCACGGAGTCTCGCTCCATGCCACCTTCTTTCTCTAACAGAAGCCCAACCTTCTCCAACTCTGCGAGACGGCGTTCAAATTCGGGCAACAGATCAAGCCGGTCAGCGCATAACTCAGCCGGCGAGGGCGATTCGCCGCGACTTTTACGATCCTCCCATTCATCCAGGAGTCCCTCGATTCCTTCACTCAGATTTGGCTGCTCCTCCTGACTCATAGCATCGAACGCTTCCTTCAAGACTCCAGGTCTGCCAGTTCCGCCGCTAAGGCTAATCGAGCACTCCGCCAACGGCGCCGAATCGTCCGGACATCCACGTTGAGCGCTTCCGCACATTCCGCTTCCTTCAGGCCATGATAAAACCTGAGATCAAACATCTCTTGGTGTTGGGCGGGGAGGCCTTGAATCACACTGTGGACTTCCGCTCTCATGGCATCTCGATCCGGCGAATTCGTGTCTCGCCCTTCCACGAGAAACGCTCGACCTTCGTCAGCGTTCTTCTCATCTCGGTTCGTGCCTATGGAAACCTCCCGAGATCCTTTGCCATTCTTACCGTAATGCTTTCGCAACAGGTCTATCAGTACGTTTCGAATGAGTGTGGCAGAAAAGGAAAAGAAGTGAGCCGAGTCCTTGAATTCCTTGGTCGAGAGTTCTCGCAGTAGCTTCGGCCAAACCTGCCCCATTACATCGCCCGTCTGTTCATAAGCGACAACCCCTGGATACTTACTTTTCAGCGCTTGGCACAATCCGTTCAAGCGGTGATAGACAGACTCCACCAATTCATCGCGAGCAATCGTGTTTCCGCTCTTTGCCCGCGCTAGAAGGCGCGTGACGCGAATGGCAGCGGATTCCCCTTTTCCGTTCACTTCACTCATACATCAAGTGGGCATCGGAATCCCCAAATCGGGCAGATTCCAAGGACCAGCCTCTGAACCCTAGCGAATCGCCCAAGAATCATCAATTCCACTGGAAGAATAAAAAAAGAGGTTGGCCAAAAAGCCAACCTCTTTTGAAACAGAATGTATGTAATTCGAAACCGAATTAATACATGCCAGGACCAGGACCATGATGGTCACCAGCAGGAGCTGGCTTCTCTGGCTCAGGAATCTCAGTGATCAAGCACTCGGTGGTCAGCAAGAGACCAGCGATAGAAGCTGAGTTCTGCAAGGCCGTTCGGGTCACCTTCTTAGGATCAACAACACCAGCCTTGACCAAGTCAACATACTCGCCAGTGGCCACGTTGTAACCGTTCGTTCCCCTGCTCTTCTTGACTTCCTGAACGATCAGCGAGCCTTCTTCACCTGCGTTTGCAGACAAGGCGCGAAGCGGTGCTTCAACAGCACGCTTGACGATGGAAACACCGATTTCTTCGTCGTGGTTGCTCCCTTCGACCTTTTCGATCGCTGGCAAGCATCGGAGAAGAGCAACACCGCCACCAGGGACGATTCCCTCTTCGACCGCAGCACGCGTTGCGTGAAGAGCATCTTCCACGCGAGCCTTCTTCTCTTTCATCTCGGTCTCGGTTGCGGCACCCACGTTGATCACGGCAACACCACCAGCCAATTTGGCCAAGCGCTCTTGCAGTTTCTCGCGATCGTAGTCAGAGGTGGTCTCTTCGATTTGTCGTCGGATTTGACCCACTCGACCTTGGATGTCAGAAGACTTACCAGAACCTTCAACGATGGTGGTGTTTTCTTTGTCCACCACGACCGACTTGGCTTGGCCAAGGTCTTCAACCTGGATGTTTTCCAGCTTGATTCCGAGATCCTCAGTGATGCAACGACCACCGGTAAGGATAGCGATGTCTTCCAGCATGGCCTTGCGGCGATCACCGAAGCCAGGGGCTTTCACAGCACAGATGTTCAAGGTGCCACGCAGCTTGTTCACCACGAGCGTTGCGAGGGCTTCGCCTTCAACATCTTCAGCAATGATCATGAGAGGCTTACCGGTCTTGGCGACCTTCTCCAACAATGGGAGGAGATCCTTCAGGTTCGAGATCTTCTTCTCGAAGATCAAGATGTAGGCATCCCCAAGACGAGCTTCCATTGAATCAGAATCCGTCACGAAGTAAGGAGAGAGATAGCCCTTGTCGAACTGCATACCTTCGACAACGTCGAGGGTCGTTTCGATGGACTTAGCTTCCTCAACCGTGATCGTGCCGTCCTTACCGACTTTGTCCATGGCATCAGCGATGATCTCACCGATGGTTGGATCCCAGTTGGCAGAAACGGTTGCAACTTGCTTGATCTCTTCCTTGTCCTTGACGCGCTTGGCGATCTTGGCCAACTGAGCCACACCAGCGTCAACGGCTTTCTGAATACCACGCTGGATGCCGATTGGGTTGGCACCAGAGGTCACGTACTTCAAACCTTCACGGTAGATAGCTTCAGCCAATACCGTTGCCGTGGTCGTTCCGTCACCAGCAGCATCACTGGTGCGGCTTGCCACTTCGCGAACCATTTGAGCACCCATGTTTTCATAGGGATTCTCCAACTCGATTTCCTTTGCCACGGTGACACCGTCTTTGGTGACCGTAGGAGAACCGAACTTCTTGTCCAATACCACATTGCGGCCCTTAGGACCGAGGGTTGCTGAGACGGCGCGGGCGAGTTTGCCTACACCTTTGAGCAGCGTTTGACGTGCTTTCTCGTCGAACTCTAGTTGTTTTGCAGCCATAGTCTTTTTCTACAATTAAATTTCAATTAGTCGACTACTGCCAAGATATCGTCCGAGTTAAGGATCTTGTATTCCTTACCGTCGATCTTGATCTCAGTTCCACCGTATTTGCTTACCAACACGCGATCCCCCTTCTTGACTTCGAAGGCTACCTTCTCGCCATTGTCGTTCGTTTTGCCGGTGCCCAAGGCAACGACAACACTTTCGGTTGGTTTCTCTTTTGCGGAATCGGGAATGATGATTCCGCCTTTCTTCTGTTCCTTTTCCTCGGCTGGTTCGACAAGAACCCGATCTCCGAGTGGTCGTATCTTTGCTGCCATAATCAGTGTATTATTGGTCTTTGATTAATGACCGTCTCGATCGCACCCTGCACTCACAGAGATTTCGATCGGGACGCTATTCATTGGTTTAGTTATGTGTGTGAGATTTTCCGACGTGCCTAGTCTTTCTTCTCTTCGACGACTTCCGCATCAATGATGGGCCCTTTGTCGTCGCTCTCAGAAGCAGCTTCGGCTTCCGCTCCGCCCTCGGCAGATGCTTCCGCTCCGCCCGCCGTTGGATCAGCTCCTGGCGCTTCAGCACCTGCTTGACCTTGCTGCGCGGCGGCAGACTGGTAAAGCTCCGTAGAAACCGCTTGCCAGGTCTCGTTCAACTTATCAGCTGCGGTTTGAATCGCTGCTGAATCTGTCCCCTTTAACGCCTCCTTGACGTCATTCACGGCACCTTCAAGCTTGGTCTTGTTTTCTGCTGAAATCTTGTCGCCATTATCCGAAAGCATTTTTTCGGACTGGTAAACGGCGTTGTCTGCTTTATTGCGAGTCTCCACCTCTTCGCGTCGCTGCTTATCTTGGTCAGCATTGCTTTCGGCGTCCCGCTTCATCTTCTCGATCTCCTCTTTGCTGAGACCGCTGCTGGCGGTGATGGTGATCTTCTGCTCCTTGCCCGTCCCAAGATCCTTGGCACTGACATTCAGGATACCGTTGGCATCGATGTCAAAGGTCACTTCGATTTGGGGTGTCCCTCGAGGTGCGGGCGGAATGTCTGTCAGATTGAATCGACCGATCGATTTATTGTCTTTCGCAAACTCACGTTCGCCCTGAAGCACGTGCACTTCAACACCAGGCTGGTTGTCCGCTGCGGTTGAAAAGATTTCTGATTTGCGGGTCGGGATCGTGGTGTTTCGCTCAATCAGTTTGGTGAAAACGCCACCGAGCGTTTCGATACCCAGAGACAGCGGCGTCACATCCAGCAACAGCACGTCTTTAACATCACCCTTGAGCACACCGCCTTGGATCGCCGCTCCGATCGCCACAACCTCATCCGGGTTCACCCCTTGGTGAGGCTTTTTACCCACCAGCTTGTCTGCGGTCTCAACCACGCGAGGCATACGGGTCATTCCTCCAACCAACACAAGTTCGTTCACTTCACTGGTCGAGATGCCGGCGTCTTCCAAACAAGCCTTGGTTGGCGTGATGGTTCGTTCGAAGAGACTGTCGCAAAGTTGCTCAAGGCGAGCCCGGGTCAGCTTCATGCTGATGTGCTTCGGACCGCTTGCGTCAGCGGTGATGAAGGGAAGGTTCACCTCATACTCTTGAGTGCTGGAAAGAGCGATCTTGGCCTTCTCAGCCTCTTCTTTGATTCGCTGAATCGCGTCAGACTGGCTACGAAGATCCACGCCGGAATCTTTCTTAAACTCGTCGATCACCCAGTCGATGATTTGATTATCCCAGTCATCACCCCCAAGGTGAGTGTCGCCGTTCGTGGCCTTCACCTCGAAGACACCGTCGCCGATTTCGAGCACCGAGATATCAAAAGTTCCGCCACCCAAATCGTAAACCGCGATCTTCTCGTCACTCTTCTTATCGAGACCGTAAGCGAGAGACGCTGCCGTTGGTTCATTGATAATTCGAAGCACTTCGAGCCCAGCAATTCTCCCCGCGTCTTTGGTTGCTTGACGTTGTGAGTCGTTGAAGTAAGCAGGTACGGTGATAACAGCCTGCGAAATCGTCTCTCCCAATCGGGTCTCAGCATCCGCCTTGAGCTTACTCAAGATCATGGCAGAGATTTCGGGAGGACTGAATTGTTTGGTCTCACTACCATCTTGAACTTCAACCGCAACGTCACCGTTATCGGCCTTGACGACGCTGTAAGGCACTCGCTTGGTTTCCTCACCCACCTCGTCGTATTTTCGCCCCATGAAACGTTTCACCGAATAAACGGTGTTCTTGGGGTTGGTGACTGCCTGGCGTTTAGCCGCATCACCGACGAGCCGTTCGCCCGAGCTCGTGAAAGCAACGATCGAAGGCGTCGTTCGCTTCCCTTCCGAATTCTCCAATACTACTGGCTCGCCACCCTCCATGACAGACATGCAAGAGTTGGTTGTGCCTAAATCGATTCCCAGAACCTTTGCCATTCAAAAACCTTTCTTTTTGTTGCCAACCCCTTCAGCAATTGGAATGCCAGGAGGATAAAAAAGATCTTAACTAACTCTACAGCAATATGTTACACCCCATCCAACCCAGCGTCCTATTCGTTGCGAGCCTAAAACTCGAGCCACAATGTCTCACTGGGACATAGGCACAATGCCCCGTTGTGTCTCACAATCGCTTCACTTGTGCCCGTTTCCTCCCATGCAGCTCTATTCCGAAGGAGATTTACCGAGCACCCACGTTCATGGGTCCGGCATTTCAACAAAAAACGTGCTAAGTCGGTGAAAAAGCCCTATTTTTCCTTTTTTGAGCCCCGTCAGTCCGAGATGGATTCGATCAATCTCGCAGTGGGCAGATCGAAAAGAAGCAAAGAAGCTTAAATTATGGCAAAGAAGATTGGTGTAGTAGGAGTCGGAAGAATGGGCGCTAACATGGCCCGCCGGCTGCAGGATTGTGGATACAAAGTCACCGCAGTCTTTGATCTCAACAAGGACATAGCCGGATCCCTCGCAGAAGAACTAGGAGCCACTAGCTGCAAAACCCTTCCCGAGGTAACCGGCCTCGCCGACGTGATCATCACGGTCGTTACCGACGACAAGGCGATGGACAAGATTTTCGCTGCCAAAGGCAATAGCCTGTTGAAAGGTGCGAAAGGCAAGACCTTTATCAATTGCGCGACAATTTCCCCAAAGACCCACGTCAAGATCGAGGCACGAGCCAAGAAAGTTGGTGCTGCCAGCATCGAAGCGTGTATGGCCTCGAGCATCACTCAAGCTCGAGAAGGAACCCTCTACCTCATGTGTGGCGGGGACAAGAAAGCGTTCCAAAAGATCAAACCGATCCTCAGCAAACTCAGTGCATCCAACCGCTACATCGGAAAAGCCGGCTCGGCTGCCGAAGTGAAAGCACTCGTGAATATGGTGATGAATATCAACACCGCCGGTCTCGCCGAAGGCTTAGGACTGGGTGCCGCACTCGGGCACGATCTGACGATGCTGCGAGAGGTCTTCTCGCAAACCGGGGCCAATTCTCGAGTACTCGAAACGGATGGGGAAGATATGCAAATCCGGGATCATGACTGCTATTTCTCAGCCGCTCATGCCTCGAAAGATTCCGGCATCGCTCTCGATCTCGGCAAGACGAAGAAACTCAATCTCCCACTCGCTGCGGCCACCAAGTCCCAATACGATCTCATGATCAAGCACGGCCTAGGCGAGCTCGATAAGTCTGGCGTCGCGGAACTCACCTTTAAGGGGCGTGGACCGAAGAAGAAGGCTACCAAGAAAAAAGCAGCCAAAAAGAAACGCTAGTCTCAGAGGCAATCAACGAGCCAAAAAAAAGCCTTCGGAAGACACCTTCCGAAGGCTTTTTCTTTTAGATACGAAGAACGATCTCGCTAGCCGCTTTTGATACCGGATGCCGTCTTAAAGACGGCGATGAGCAAGAAGACAGCTCCCACAGGTAACAGGAAGATTCCGAGCCCTGGGTCGCCGCCATAGATAAACACCCCGCCAAGGAAGAACCCAGCTGGCATCAGAATCGTTGCTGCTTGGAGGCACGTCGACGCAAACGACTTCTCCTTCCTGGCCCATGATGGCAACAAATGCATCGTCACCGCATAGGCAACGTTCACCAGAGCCAAGAGGGTTCCGTGGGCATGAGCGAGCGTCCACATGAAACGTCGCGTTTGATTCGAGACGTCCAGGTAATAGCCCACTTTGAACCCGTGGAGTGATTCCAGCACGATCCCCAACGAGAGAAAGATCAGCAAGCCCACCCAACCGATTCGGAGATGTTTCCGCACCAACGAATCGAGTGACCCAGCAGCCGAGGGCTTGGAGCCACTAGGAGCCGCTCCGCTCGGCTTCTGAGCTTTCTTTTTCATTAGACGGCTTTGGGACGACTCGCTGCAGACGCTTCCGTTAGCTCAAGCGATCGCGCTTATCGCAAAGGGCCACCTGAGACCAATCGTGTCGTGCGGTCTTGAATCCACAGCACATCCTGATTGTTGGGTGACGGGATATTCAATGGGATCGTTCCATTCTTTTTGAGGGTCGGAACAGTCCGCGGATCTCTCCATTTTCGAATCTCAGCATGACCGTCTGCAAACGACAAATCAGCCGCACCATTGTGGTAGCTCGCGGGATAGTCGACCATTCGAGTCGAGGTCGGATCAGGGTAATCCGGCATCCAGGTCACCCAGAATCCATCATTGATACTGTCTTCACGTTCATCAATGAAAACCCAAGTCTGAGCGGGGCCTGGATCAACAAAATCACTCAGTTTCAGATACATGCGCCATTCGGTGCCGCCGTACCAAGTATGTTTCCCATCATTGCCTCCAACCCAAGAACTCATGGACATGCTACGAACGCGAGGAAGACGCCTTCCATCCACGACAACTGATGATTTGTCTGCGGGACACTTGAAAATACCGGGCGAATTTCCCGTGTATGGAAACAGCGGACTCTGTGCAATATCTTGATTGAAATCCCAGTTGGATCTTTTCGCGCTGTAGTCGAGCGTACTCGTATTCATCCACCCGTGGGCGGTCCCATAGGCGTGAGTGATCCAGCCGTCGTCATCATCCGCATACATCGTCCAAGCCAGCATGAGCTGCTTGTTATTGCTGAGACACTTAATCCCTTGGGCTTTTGCTTTCGCTTTTCCAAGAGCGGGGAGCAACATGCCCGCCAAAATCGCAATGATCGCGATCACAACGAGGAGCTCGATCAGCGTAAAACCCGTGATACTGGGGCTGGGGTGTAACTTCTTTGACGTGTTCATAGATTGGGGTTTAAGAATTCGCGGGCGGACTTGCTCGGTGGTTTGAGAGTAAAACCCGCTCACCAACTCCACCATTGGACATCAGCATCGGAAATTATCAAGTTCGAAATCTCCGTTCTCAGCAGGATAAACGCATGGCGAGAAACCAGTGATCCGAGTCATTCGAGGCAACTACGGATCTCATTCATTCATGCCATTCAGAAATCAAAAAAGGGTGGCCCGCTAAAAAGGCCACCCAAATGCAATCCTCGCTAGGACAGAATAACGAAAGGATCTGGCCTACTCTTCTTTAGGCTCCGCTTCGTCGCCCTGCTTCTTGATGTAGTCATCCACTTCATCCGCCTTGATCACCTCGATCTTCGCGCCCTTCTTCAATTCTTCAGCCGAGGGGACTTTAATGATATCGCTGGTAATTGGCTTCACAGCCGTTTTCGGTGTGGGAGGCGTCGTGATCTCGAGCAGCTCCACATCGAAAACTAGAGTAGAATGAGGCCCGATGTTAGAGCCCGTTCCTCGAGCTCCGTAGGCTAGCTCTGAGGGAATGAACAACTGCCACTTGGCCCCTGTCTTCATTAATTGAAGCGCTTCGGTCCAACCTTTGATCACGCCCGTCACGCCGAAGTTTGCCGGCTGACCCCGCTTATAAGAGCTATCGAACTCGGTGCCATCGATCAGCGTGCCTCGATAATGCACTTTCACCGTATCCGAGGACGTCGGGATCCGTCCCTCACCTTCTCGAACGACCTTATACTGCAGTCCACTCTTGAGTGTCACCACCCCTTCCTTCTTTGCATTGGCTGCCAAGAAGTCTTCCCCTTGCTTCTTGTTGTTTGCTGCGGCTTCCTCTCGTTTCTGAGCGCTTCGTGCCCGGAGCTCTGCAGTGATCTCTTTCAACACGGTTTGAATATCCGCATCCGAGAGCAAAGACTCATTCGCGAGTCCGTCCTTCACGCCATCGACAAAGCTATCCAAATCGATCTCGATCGATTGACGGTTCAGGAGTTTGCCATAGTTGGCCCCGAGCCCATAGCTCCTCTTTGTGCTCGCATCTTCCAGGTCGGCCTTTTCAACGCCCAACAATGGACTCAGGGAAAGACTGAGCCCCAAAACTAGTCCTAATCGGTATTTCATCACTTCAAAAACTTTTCTAACTGAAGATTTGCGCTCCAGTAACGACGCCAGATTGTCTAACAACAGATCATCACGAAGTCTAGGGAGATTTCAAGGGGCCTACACCCTGCCCTGTTTCGCAAAGAAATGTCTGCCTCGCCTCACCTCGAGTCGCGAGGAACAGGATTTATTCCGAGCTTTCAGACCTTTCGCAACGGCTTTTTCGCACCGCGCATCTCCCTGGATTCCAGCACCAGGGACTACTTATCCTTCTCACCCGGCCAGGCAACGCGCCACTCCTTCGCCTCACCAGTCAGAGAAATACTGCTGCGAAGACCATCGGGCCAGGTAATCTCGAGTCTCTGCTCCACGTCCGCCACCGGCCATAGCGTCACGAGACTATCCTGCGATCGATACCCAGAACCATTCGCCAGCTCCCGGCGTGGTCCCCTTCCCTCAGTTCCGCCAATCCTCAGGACAGCACCCACCGCTCGACGATTTCCGGGAGCCCCCGTCAAGGAGACTCGATGTGCCTTGGGAGCGGCAAGATTCTCATAGAGCTTTGTTTCCGCGCCCACTTGACTCACCGCTAAATCAAGTCGACCGTCGCGATTAAAATCTGCGGTCGCAACACCTCGCTGCTCTCCTAGGACCCGAATCCCGGATTCCAAAGCTGGCACACTGGTGAACGCACCCCTCCCGTCGCCCACTAGCAAGAGGCCCTGCCCCCCGTCATTCCGTGGCATGCCAGGATCCGTCCCAAAGAAGTTCTGCCCCAGAAAGAGATCCTCATGGAGATCCCCATTGAAATCTCCCACAGAAACGCCAAATCCCGGGGCCATCTGTGCCTCAATCGGCAGAGCAACGGCTTCAAACGACGTTTCACGGTTTAAGAACACCGTCGACTCTAGCCAATTCGCTTCAAGACGCTCGAGCGATCGAATCCCCGGACCAAACGCTTTCTCAAGCCCCATTTCGGCATACTCTCGGTAAGAGTGGGTTCTCTGCTGAAGCGCCGGAACTGCGGTCCCCATGATAATCAGGTCCCGAACCCCCCCCCATCGATGGGCCCTAACATCATACACTTGCTCAAAGTTTTCCATCGTTCCGTTTCGGTCGATATCTCCGAAGCTCAATCGGATCGGATGCGCTCGGTAACGCTCATACTTCGTGTTTCTTCCCCAATTCGTCGCCACCAGGTCCATCCTTCCATCTTCATCAAAGTCTCCCACCGCGACCCCATTCCACCACCCCTTCAACTGGGACAGGCCGAGGGCATCCGATCGGTTAATAAAACGTCCTCCATCATTGACCCAAACCTGAACACTTCCCCATTCAACCGCGAGGGCTAGATCCGAATCACCATCTCCGTCCAAATCTGACGCCACGGCCCCGCTCACCATGCCCAACTCTACAAAGGCTCGGCTGTTCTCTAAATCCAGTTCGAATCGCCCGCTATTGTTGGTGTACAATCGTGAGATGGCCGGCTCTGGATATCGCCCCGGATTCAACCGCCCGCCTACAAACAAATCCAAATCCCCATCTTGATCAGAGTCCAAGGAGACCAGTGGTCCCACCAAGGCTGTTTGCCCCGGAAGGCTTCCAGCCAACTCGCTCGATCCCTTTTTCAAATCGAACAGCTCCACCGACGCTTGTGAGAGCCTCGCTTCTGGATAATTGGACCGCCCCACTAAGAACTGAAAGGTCTCGCCCACCGTGTTCAACCAAAGCCCCCCTGAATAATCCCCACTGGATGCTTCTAACCGCATCGTTTGAAACCGCTCCCCACTCTGATTCATCAACGCAGACCACGTTTTCCCGAGGCCTCCAACGACAAGTAGATCCTCGAAACCATCATGATCGACGTCCGCCCAGGAAAGCCCAGGTCCCATTTGACTCAGCACCCGTGGCAACAAGGTTTGCCTGACGCGATCGTCAAAGTTCACCGACTCGTGTCGATGTTTCAGAATCGAGCTGACATCCCGGAACCATTTCGTCGACTTCTTCAAAGAACCGCTGGATGGATCTTTCAGAGCCAAATCTCCTGTTTCGGAAACAACATAGTGACGATTGGCCCGGACACCCTCAACGCGGCTATGCCGTCCGCTTGACCACTCCACTTCCAGGCGAAAGGATTGACCGGCGCCACCCCCGGCGAAGACGAGCGCCGGAGCATCGGAGGAAAGATAACGCCCGCCAAGGACCAGTTCCTGTTGTTGCATGGGCATCTCGCTGTCACTGTCCCCTTCAGGAATGAGACGCACCAAGGAGCCCGCGCCCGTGGTATCCGAGGAACTTCCCCGCAACGATACCTTGATCCTCGGCTGATCTCCCACATTCTCAAAGATCAATGCCTCAGCTTGGAGTCGATTCACCACCACATCCCAATCCCCATCCTGATCAAGATCCGCCCGACAGAGGGCCGAAGAGACGCCCTCAACATTGAAACCCCATTCGGCACTCACATCCTCGAATGTCAGATCTCCACGATTTCGAAAAGCCACATCTGGCATGTCGAGCCTCGGATACATCAAAAGCGTTCGAGGCGCTTGGCCTCGAGGTGCTGAGCGCATCGCACGCATGGCGTCCATCGTGACATCGCCATCCAGCAAGTCATGGGCATGTCCATTCCCGATGAGGACATCCTCAAACCCGTCCAAATCGACATCGAGGAAAGCGAGACTCCACGACCATTCAGAAGCTTCAACCCCCGCCAAGTGAGCGATTTCAGCATAGGTTCCATCTCCACGATTCAAGAACAAGGTATTGTGCTGTTGTTGAGGACGATCAAGAAATAGGCCGACCTTTCGCAACTGAGATCCGGTTTCGTAATTGGCGCGCTGCGTCAAACGCCGCGTCAGATCCTGGCTCAGCATATCGACAACCATGAAATCGAAATCGCCGTCGCGATTGATATCCGCAACATCCACAGCCATCGAAGACCAACTCGTGTGGCGGAGAGCGCCCTTGTCGACACGCCGAAAACGCGCACTCCCCTGATTTAAAAAGAAGTCATCCTCTCCGTAGAGGAAATCGTTGCAAACATACAGATCCGGAAGCCGGTCTCCATTGAAGTCTCGGAAAGCCACGGATAAGCCCCAGTGCCGAAGCTCAGCCTGCAAAGCATTCCCCGCATCATCGAGAAAGCGTCCGCTCAACCAGTCCACCTTCTCGAAGCGGCCATCACCTGAATTCAAGTAGAAGCCATCCGGTTGCCCAATCTCTGTAATCGCTGTGCTCCCGTCCTTTCGCAAGCTGGCAACAAAGCGATCTTTTGGAAATGCCACCGGCTTTCCTCCGACCCGAGACACGCGGGGTTTCACACCCGGCGGAAAATCCTTCCAGGTCACGGTTTGGTAATTCGTCACATACAGATCCAAATCGCCATCTTGATCCGCATCTGCCAGAGCGAGTGACATACTGCCTGCCTCACGATCGAGCCCCGAATCCAAGACTTCCTCGAAGTGCCCCTTCCCATCGTTAGAAAACAAACGGACCCCAGCACCCACTCCGGCTACCAGCAGATCCGGATCACCGTCCCGATCGACATCCGCGAAAGCAGCCCCCGTCGAAGCCTGATTAGGCACTCCAACGCCAGCATCTTCCGTGACATCCTCAAACTGGAAAGCACCGAGATTCCGGTAAAGGGCATTGTCGCCTTCCAGACGGCAAAAGTACAGATCGATCCAACCATCTCCATCGACATCAGCAGCCGCCACACCCGAGCCGTTTTCGAGAATTCGATTTCGCTCCGCGCTCTTCTCATCCAGCGCGTTTACGAAGCGGATCTGACTCGTGGACGCATCGATTCGCCGAAAGCCGAGCTTGGTATTTGGCACAAAGGTAAGGCTGGTCCACTCGACACTAGCCTCCGCGGCGTCGGCCCGAATGACGCTTATCCACGCAATCAGGAGACAGAGACCCCACGAACAAAACGCGCCGATTTGGATAGCGGTTCTATGATAGTTTTCCAAAGAAGACATGACCGATTCACACCCAGATCTGCTTCCACAGGTTGAAGTCCGTGAAACAGATGACAGAATCGACCAAGAACCGAAAGAAATAACTTTCTCTCAAATGGTGGCGGGAATTCAGCGCTCCTCTACAGCCATCGATATCGTTTGTCGTTCGCCCGAGCCAAAGACCAGTTCGACATTTACCCGCTCCCCGACCACTAAGCGTTCGCGCGCGCCCATCATCATCAAATGTAAGCCACCGGGCTTCAGCACGACACTGCTTCCAAGAGGGATCGCTAAGCTCTCCAAACGACGCATCTTCATCAATCCATCGACTCGTGACATCTCATGAATCTGAACTTCGTTGAAAGCACTACAATGAACCTCCCGAAGCACCACCTTCTTCGTCCCTGCGTTCACAAGGGTCAGGTAGCCCGCATTGACTTTCCCTCCTGGACGCGCTTCACGAATCCACGCGTTCATCGTGGCAACGACGTCTGACCGGGCAGCTTGTCGATCGAAGCGCGCAGGAAGCAAACCCTTCGTCTCGATCTTCCGACCCTCTCCCGCCGTTTCAAGCCCAAGGACGCGTTCAGTCTCACTCTGTAAGAAACGGATGACATCCATACACTCTTCCTGATTCAAGCGCAGGTTCGGCATCGGAAGCCGATTGTATTGCTCAAAGAGTGCTATCGCAATGGGATCCCCGCTCTTCAACATCTGATCGGGCGCCCTGAGCCAGTTGAGAATCCAAGTCCTATCCCGCCGTTCCGTAACAGCGAGAAGATCTGGCCCCAAAGCTCCTTCTTTTTCCTTTCCGGAGACAGAGTGACAACTGGCACATCGCGTCCGAAAGATCTGTTCTCCGCGAGGCAGATCCCGAAGCTTCGGCGCATTTAGATACTTGTTCAACTTGTTTGGGCGCTTCCAACCATCCAGCCAATTCCCGATCTGATCAGCCAAAACATAAGGATTTTCAAACGGCGAACGTTTCATCCAACGTCCCGTGCGCTGGTTACCGATGATCATGTTCACATTGTGGTTCCCTGAGTCGTCCTGAATCTCATCGATATATAAGCCGAGTTTCTTCCGAAGGCTGACGATATCCGGCTCCCGCCCCGTCAAGAATGTCCACCGCGCTCCGAACTGTTCGCGGTACTCCTTCAACACTTCAGGCGTATCATGTTCAGGGTCGATCGAGATGGAATAAAAAAAGACATCTTTTCCCAGTCGCTCCTTGAGAATATCTTGCACTTTGATCAATTGCGCCGTCTCGAGAGGACAGGTATCAGGACAAGTCGTATAAATAAAATTCAGAACGACAATCTTACCTTCAATCAGATCGTCAAAAAACCGAACCGTTTTCCCCTCGTGTGTTGTCAAAGGCACGTTCGGAAAATAGAGACTTCCCCAAGGTGTGCCACCCAACAAACTCGTTAAACTCACAAGGGCAAAGGACAGGATCACATACCGTATGGACCAGAAGTTGAGACCGACGAAGGCTTTCATTTAGTTCGAGATTCAAGAGGGCCAGGTTCTAAGGAGCAATTTTGTTAGCGGACAAAGGGCTCGTTAAGAGCGACTCCCAGACCCGGAAGGACAACCGGGCCTGAGAGCCTTGGCAACGCTCGTCGTTAGAAACCACGAGCAGTGTTGATCCGACTATTCCGCCATGGCTGTCTTCAGCTTTTGATTCGCTCGATGCACGGTGAAATCAATTGTCACCGGGGTCGGACAGTTCACGACATGTGGCGAATTGGGGTTCTCGAAGTCATAGTCATTTTCAAAGACTCGAATCCCCGGCCATTCATGAATCATGAGTTTCCCTTCGGCTCGCAGGGACTTCAATTCCTCCAGTCCTTTCACAACGGTTACCTCAGCAGGATCTGAGACGATCCAGTGAGTGAACCCAATATGCCACATCGGACTGTAATCATCCTCTGGCATGAAGTAAGACGGAATTCCAATCTGACCGCCCAGAGGCCCTCCGCCCATCAGATTTGGATGGGCAATGTAGGCTCCTCCAGTAAACGGAGTGGGCCCACTCGTAGGCGGGTAGCCACCGGAGATTGGCTCGGACGGTAGAAACTGCACCAAAGGCACCGCTGTGGTTCCGAGATGAACATGTTTCGGCACATAGATGACCCCCATGTTGTTCGCCGGCCCCGCAGGGAAAGAATCCACCACAATGTAGTAAGGCAAATAATCTCCCCCTTCGGTCCAAGACTTATGAAGTTTCATCCGAACGTAGGGCTCGGAAGCAGTGGTGTTGATCTCTAAGACATGTCCCGTGTCTCCACCCCAATGTTGCCCATTGTAGCGGCATGCCGTGTTGGGGGGATCATCCGGGAGGTCGCAGTTCACATCGATTCTCAGATGCTCCCAATCCTCATCTCCCCATTGAATGAAGAACGCGTTCACGACAACTTCCTTCCCTCCAATGACCATCCGTCGAAGTGGCGAATAGTCATTGGTGTCGCTTTGGGCAGGCATCGCCGGATCGTTAAGGGCCACAAAGTCCGGATGCACGCGCTTCACAGGATTAGGAAGATCTCCATAGAAGGTCCATCCATTCTCGTCAAACGATGCCTCTGATGTAGCAGCCAGCGGCGTGGACTCGAGACGTCCCGCCCACGCGACTCCAATCTCCTCGGCAAGGTCTCGATCAGAGATGTCGTGCAAGACAAAGAAGACTTCACGTTCATTCCCTTCATGATCGATGTTGATCCCCGACCGCAAGGGAATTCGCCCAACCGCACGCTCGTCTTCAGTTGGGTGCAGCGCATCACCAATCTCGACGTTGACCAAATCGATCTCCTCGATCTCAACACCATCCAACCAGATTTCCACGGCTTGATCGTCAAGGCCCGGACCGAACTCACCAGTATCATCACCCGTCCGAGCGGTGGGCAATGCCACGGAGTCCACATATCCCACCCCATCCCAAGAAGGCAGTGGCGTCGGCATCAGCTTAACCTGACCTGGATGCTCGATATCCCAGCGCAGCAGCATCGCATGATCCTCGTGTTGAGTATTGTGACAGTGTTCCATATAGGTTCCCGCAAACTCACGGAATCGAAGCGCGATCTCAACGACATCACCGCTATCTGGTTGCGGTCCTAAACGGTAGACATCTTTTCGAGCCCACTTCTCCCATGGAGGGGGCTCCATTCCGTCGCGACGCAAGATAATCCCTTCTTCAAAATGAATGTGAACCGGGTGACTCCACGTACCGCTATTCAAGAGTCGCCACACTTCTAGGCCTTCAGAATTCTTACTCGGAGCGGCCGATAGCCGCTGGGGATCCATGGTGAATCCCTTACCCCCATCTGTCTCAATGACCCACGGTGATTCGTCAGTCGGTTGCCGCTCAAACTCGAAGGTTCGATGGAGGGCATTCGCAAGTTCGTCCTCACTCGGGCGTCGAATGGGAATCATCGTCTGTTCGCCTTCGACATAGTCTGCGGGATTCATGCTGAGATCCGTTCCCGTATATTCATGGACACGAAACTCAAGGAAGCGTCCGACGACCGGATCTCCACCAACCCAACGATCCGGGATCGTATCCCCGTTGTCATCCACTTCGGTAGGAGCATAGGCTCCACTTGCAATATCTCCTAGCGGTATGACCGTGTCTGTGGCTTGCCCATTCTTGTGTTGCAGCGTGTTGACGAAGTAGAGCCTATCTCCCGGATCGAATGAGCTGAAATCAACGACGATATCATAGCGCTCAGCAATTCCTTGGGTGGGAAGTTCTCCCTCCGGAAAGTAGACCGAATGCTCCATGATGTTGCCATCATTAGCTACCATGTAAAACGGGACCGGATCGCCCGCTTCATCAACGAGGGCAACTTTAAAGTAGCGAGAGACCGAGCCATTCAAAATCCTGAAACGATACTTTCGAGCCCGAACGTCGAAATGAGGTTTATAGAGCCAGTTCACCGTCATGACATCTCCAATGAAACCACGAAGATTGAACGGGTTGAACCAAAGCTGTCCTTCCTGATCCCACGCCTTGTCTGCGATCACCAGATTCACATCATAGTCCCGATTGCCCCAATCAGCCGAAGTCCCGCTCGGCAAACGGAGATTCACCCCATCATCGATACCTTCATTACCACGGTCGATGGCACTGTAATAGTTCATCATCGCAGCACTGCCCTTGTAGACATTCTGAGCGGTGAAATCGAGCATGTGATCATGAAACCAATGAGTACTCATCGTTTCCCGATAGTCGCCACGAAGTTTCCGAACCCCACCATTTCCGTTCGGTGTTCCAGCACGGGAGTCACTGGCATCCGTGTTTTCTGAATCGTACCCGGCTAGAATCATCGGCCATCGATAATCGTAGAATTGCCCCGGAAAGAAGAAAGCATTGGCATAGCCGTCACTTTCGGCGGGGTTATGACCGTTGTGTTCGTGGGTCGTTAGAGTGTGAACACCAAATCCTCTGTTGGCTGCCACATCGATAGGAAGAGCATTGTAGTGACGCATCATCACCGCTTCGCCGTAGCGAGATTGCAGCAATTTCGGCGGAAAGGTGCCATCAAAGGTCCATAGTGCGGTCGAATCCTGCACCGGCATATTCGGATGAAAGCGAACTTCAATTCCCGCCGTCGTCCCCTCAGTGCCAGGATGCCCGGACGTGTTGTGGTAGAGGCCACCGGGCCCAAATTCTCCCAATGAATATCCGTGGTATTGTTTGCTGTCTCTCAAGCCACCGTTTGTGCGAGCACCAGCAGTGGCAGTTTGATAGATCACCTCTGGCGGAAACTCATCCCATCGCTGATGAGACCACCCTTCTCCAGGCGGCCGTCCTTCAGCTGGAGGATGCGCCAACTTGCGCCCCAAATAATCTTCGATTTCTTTCTCCCAAGGATTGCGTTTCGCGGTATTCGAAGAGCGCGTGGGCTTCGGCCAAACCTCTTGGGAGAGAAATTGATCTAAGGCTTCACCGTCCGGCCCAGTCTCGGTGCTCTCTGGCTTCGGGAGCGAGCGCCACCTCTTGGGACGTGGTCCCTTTAGACTCAGTTCTTCAGGCCCGAACTCCTCAAAGCGAAGCATTCTTTGACTGAATGGATCAGCCGAGAATAACGGACTGGGAGCCCCATTCGTGGGCACGTCAAAGGTGCCGTTCTCTTGTTGCTCGTGTTCTGGAATCGAGTTGTTCTCGGCGGCATCAGCACCTGTCCCAGTCACCCCACCTTCAAAGGCCCCGCCGTTTGCGGGCGGCAGACCAACAGGCAATTCATTGAAGTTAAGGGGTCCAAAGGCTGATGGATCCCCCTTCGGAGGAAACGGATTTCGCTTTCCCTTGAAGGCCTTCCCCGGGGGAGACGCTTCGCCCTTTGATTTCGACTTTGCCTCCTCCTTGCCGTAGGCGATCCCACTACTCAGAAGCCCGACACATAGTGCCAGAGTTGTTCTTATGATTGATTGCATTTGCATCCTTTTAGGTCGGCGTTCATAGGTCTTTGTTCGCTCTATTAACTAACAATTGGGGGTATATCGAAGAGTTTGATAACCTGACAAGGTCTTAGCGTCATTCTGCGCCTTTCAGGATCACTTGTCCGACATGAGGTCTGAGAATAGGTTCGAGTATCAACACTTCTACTCACCTGAAGACATCTGCTCTGCATCTCAGCCGCTCGCACACACAGCGCGTCCAGCTTCAAACGCAGAAGTCATCGTGGCCCTAGCCAATCGAAAACCACTCTCCCGAGTGCCAAGCACGCACTAATCGGCAGAGACCCTGCAATCCTCGATCGTCGAAGCGGCAATCGCAGCGGATTCCAAGGCGGCCACTTCTTCATCCCTCTTTGCGTCGCCCCAGATCGGCGGAACTGAGGATCATCGCGAAACCGAAATGCCATCCTTCAGCGCCCGAGAAAAGGCTCTCTGAGAAACACCAAATTGAGGCGCGACATTGTCATCTGATCTCTCCCTGTGAGTTCATCGAAACGCAACAATCGAGAACTAGACCTCCTCATATTCGGGTTGTCAATTAGCTCGATCCTGCTCTAAACCCTTCTTAATGCACAAACGAAATTGCGGATTCCCAAACTCGAGCCAACACTACCGGGCGCCTCTAAACGCTCTACTCATTCTCGCTCTTGGCATCTTCTCAGGCTCAGCGGACTGGAAGCAATTCCGGGGTCCACAGGGACTGGGAATCAGTGATGCGAAAGGCCTGCCGACGGAATGGAATCACGAGACAAATGTGCTTTGGAAAACACCGCTTCCCGGCGCCGGCACCTCAAGCCCTGTCACGATCGGAGAGAAGCTCTTTCTCACCACCTACTCTGGCTTTAATGTTCCGGGAGAAGAGAACGGCGCGATGGACCAACTCCAACTCGGTGTCGTCTGCCTCGACAAGCGAACAGGAGACATTCTCTGGAACACGACCACCAAACCCAAACTCCCTGAGCAAGAGCGCATCCGAGAAAACCACGGTTACGCCTCCAACACGCCGGTCGTGGATCAGAACCAACTTTACGTCTTCTTCGGAAAAAGTGGCGTGCTCGCCTACGACCACTCGGGCGAAGTCCAGTGGCAAGCAGAAGTTGGCTCGGGACTGAGCGGTTGGGGTTCAGGCGCCTCCCTGGTTCTTCACAAAAACCTCCTCATCGTGAATGCGAGCGTGGAAAGCCAATGTCTCATTGCCCTCGACAAGACCACAGGACGAGAGGTTTGGCGGACGCCAGAAATCAACGAAGCCTGGAACACGCCGGCACTGGTTCCCTTACCAAACGGTCAGACAGAGCTCGTCATCTCGATGCCCAAGAAAATGATCGGCCTCGACCCGGAATCCGGCGAAGAGCTCTGGCGTTGCCAGCACGACATCCGATGGTACATCGCGCCCTCAATGGTTTTCGACAAAGGAATCATCTGGTGCCTCGGTGGCCGCTCTGGCACGGCCTCAGTAGCAGTGAGGGCAGGCGGACGAGGAGACGTTACCGAGACACATAAACTCTGGAGCACGAACAAAGGTTCCAACGTGACCTCGCCCGTTTATCACGACGGACACCTTTACTGGATGCACGAGAACATCGGCATGGCCTATTGCGCCGACGCCATGACGGGAGAGTTGGTCTACGAAGAACGCATCAACCGTGCCGGTCAAATCTACGGTTCCTGCCTCCTGGCTGATGGCCGCTTACACTACATCTCCCGACGGGGTATCACCTATGTCCTGCCAGCCGAACCTCACTTTGAAGTTCTGAGCACCAACTCCCTACGAGACGGAAGCCAATTCAACGCCACCCCGATTGCCGACGACAATCGAATCTATGTCAGGTCAGACACGTTTTTATACTGCATTGGAAGATGACGATGCCCCCCAGCCTACGGGGTCTCCATTTCCGAAAGCTCATACTTCACCGCCTCCTCCGGAGCGACTCATGTGATGGTCTCATGAGCCTACTTACGAAGTGTCGCCACTACGGCTACCCAAGTCGGAACAGATCAGACCTATCTTGAGATTCTAAACCTCTCCGCTTTGCCACTCGACACCTATCAGCTCTTCAGCCGCCCTTTATCTACCCAACGAGATAACAATGCTGTTGAACAATTCCGGGCTTGGGTGGGTACAGTGTCCTCAGATGCTAGGAACTCCAAAAAACATTTCGGACTTTCGCCGAGGCATTCAAGAGAAGAATGATCCGGCAAGCATTGTCAAAGAGTGATTAGGCATGACCGGCCTCAACCTCTCACAACTTGAGCAAGATCTCGCCAAGCCAGCGTGGATCTTGAAAGGGCCGATCGGAGCCTCAGATTTCAAGGCTTACATCTTCCCCATGCTATTTTTTCAAAGCGTATTTCCGACGTCTATGACGAAGAGTATCAGATCGCTTTGGAGGAGTCTGAGGGAGATGAAGAATACGCACAGCTTCCCGAGTTTCATCGGTTTGCCATTCCGGCTGGTTGCCACTGGAAAGATGTCCGTGAGACTACAACGAATATCGGTATCAAGATTGAGCAAAGCCTTCGTGCGATTGAACAGGCCAACCAGAACTTTCTCTACGGGTTCTTCGGAGATGCGCAATGGTCCAACAAGGACAAGCTGCCTGATCGCCTACTGACCGACTTGGTCGAACACTTTTCTCAACACACTCTTTCCCGCGCGTTGTTCGCTCCCGACATGCTGGGACAAGCCTACGAATACCTCATCAAACACTTTGCCGACCTCACCAACAAGAAAGCTGGTGAATTCTACACGCCTCGTTCGGTCGTCCACCTCATGGGCCTCATCATAGACCCAAAGCCGGGAGAATCAATCTACGACCCCGCATGCGGAACGGGCGGAATGCTTATCGATTGCATTGATCATGTGAAAGAATCCGGTGAAGACTTCCGCACACTAAAGCTCTTCGGACAGGAGAAAAATCTAACTTCATCGTTGATCGCTCGAATGAACATGTTTCTCCATGGTGTGGAGGAGTTCCAAGTTGCCCGCGGCGACCCCCTCCGAACACCGGCGTTCTTTGATGCGGACGGACTCCAATCCTTCGATTGTGTCATCGCTAATCCACCTTTTTCACTGAAGGAGTGGGGAGCGGAAGTCTGGGCCAACGATCCACATGGTCGCAATCTCGCGGGCGTGCCACCCAAAGGCAATGGTGATCTCGCCTGGGTTCAGCACATGATTAAATCGATGCGCGAAAAGACAGGTCGCATGGCCGTCGTGCTACCGCATGGCGCACTCTTCCGCCAACGCGCCGAAGCCCACCTCAAGCTCAAGCTAAAGGAATTCGGCGTCCACGTCTAAGACATGCCTGAGTCGCAGAACATCGAATGGAAACAGAGTTGGAAGGAGGACTACCTGAAATGGGTCTGCGGTTTCGCCAACGCTCAAGGCGGGACGATCTACGTCGGAGTGGATGACCAAGGGCAGGTATTTCCACTTTCCAACAGTGGAAAGCTGCTGGAGGAAATTCCTAACAAGATCCGCACACTTCTCGGTCTCAACATCGACGTCAATCTTCGCAACGATGGCCACGGCGATTACATCGAGATTCTCGTCCCCAGGCAGCCCACCGCTATCTCCTTTCGCGGGCGCTACTACTACCGCTCAGGAAGCGTGAAATCTGAACTTACAGGCTCAGCCCTAAACGAGTTTCTCCTCAAGAAAGCCGGCACTAGTTGGGATGCGACTATCGAGACCGGAGCTAGTCTCGACGATATTGATTTACCGAGTTTGGAACTCTTCACCGAAGACGCCCGTAAGACCGATCGCTTACCGGTCAAAGCCGACATCGAGCCAGCCGATCTCCTGAACAAACTGCGCCTTGCCCAAGAGGACCAACTCACTCGAGCGGCCCTCGTCCTTTTCGGGAGCGACCCGCTTCGATTCTTTCCTGGCGCGAGTATCAAAATCGGGCGTTTCGGCAGCAGCCACTCAGATCTTCTTTTCCAGGATGTTGTTGAAGGAGGCCTGATCCGAAGCCTGCGAGACACAATTGATTTATTGGATCGCAAATACCTGCCAAGACCCATCCGGTTCGAGGGCTTACAGCGATACGAAGACCAAATCTATCCTGGGAAGGCACTCCGTGAAGTGCTTCTCAATACCATGGTCCATCGACGCTACCAATCGAGTGCCCACATTCAGATTCGGATTAGCGAACGCCAGCTCTCCGTATGGAACGACGGCCCACTCCCCGAGGAGCTCCCCTTGTCAGCACTCCATAAACCCCACGCCTCGCGGCCGCGCAATCCACTCATTGCCGATGTCTGCTTCAAGGCCGGATACATCGATACCTGGGGCCGGGGAATTGAGGTCGTTAAGGAATCTTGTGCCGAGGCACAACTGCCACCTGCGACATTCCAGGAGGAGAATGGAGGTATGCTGGTCACCCTCACTTCGACGCTAAGTGAAGGTGCAAACACTGGAAATGAGGGTGCAAACCGATCAAATGAGGGCGCAACATCAGGAAATAAGGGGGCACCTGATCCCGAAATAATGGCGCTCCAGCTACGCCTTCACTACGCGGGATTAGGTCAGGAGTCTCGGAGCGACTCCATCGCTACAAGAGCAAAAATCCTCTCCGCACTGCTGGATGTTACCGGTCAGCAGGCAGCAGAAATCGCGGTGGCAATCCAGATCGGAAAATCCACCGTGGAACGCCATCTGGCCGTTCTCAAGCAGGACGGCTTCGTCGAGATTCAGGGAAGCGGAAAATCCCGCGCCTACCACCCCACCAAGAAAACACGTCAACTTTGGGAGAAAGGCGCGACACTATGAACCAACAAGCCCTCGAAAAATACCTCTGGGGCGCGGCCACGTGGCTGCGCGGTCATATCGACGCCGGGGACTACAAGCAGTTCATCTTCCCGCTCCTCTTCTTCAAGCGCATCTGCGACGTCTTTGACGAGGAATACGCCGCGGCGCTGGCGGAAAGCGGCGATGAGGAGTACGCCCTCTACCCCGAGCAGCACCGCTTCCAAGTACCGAGGGAGCATCACTGGGACACCGTCCGGGAAAAATCCGTCAACGTCGGCTTGGCCATCCAGGAAGCAATGAGTGCCATCGAGAAGGCCAATCCCGACACGCTGGCCGAACCCCGGCTGCTGGAAAACGACCGGCTCAAGACCTTCAACGTTATCCTTGCAAACCCACCCTACTCGATCAAAGCCTGAGACCGCGCCCTCTTCGAAACCTCTGGGGAACCCCGCCCCAAGGCTGCGCCGACTACGCCTTCCAGCAACACATCCAGACCAGCCTCGATCCCCAGAAAGGCCGCTCCATTTCCCTCTGACCCCACGGCATCCTCTTTCGCGATGCCGAAGCCGCCATGCGTCGGCAGATGATTGAAAGCGACGTCGTTGAATGTGTCATCGGCCTTGGTCCCAACCTCTTCTACAACTCCCCCATGGAGGCTTGCCTGCTCATGTCGTTAGACCTGGTGGTTCAATCCAAGCTTGAATTACTCGCGAGAATAGGCGGATTGAAGGCCTCCGTAATTTCGGAATCATTCGAACGGTCGTTATGTGAACGAGTCCGCCTTGGCGATATCTCTACGAATCTCGACAGCGCCAGAAGGCCTGTGAAGAAGTCTGAGAGGATTGCAGGGGCAGTGCCCTACTATGGTGCTAGCGGAGTTGTCGATTATGTCGAACAATACACCCACGCCGAGCCGATTCTCCTAGTTTCGGAAGACGGAGAGAATCTGAATTCTCGCAAGCCGCCGATCGCATACGAAGTCGACGGCAAGCTCAGCGGTATGAATCTGAACGCCGCTGACTCGGCGGATTCATCGTTGAAGGAAGAGAGCACCCCCTTGGGGTTTAGCGTTTATAGCGATTATTTCCTTGCAGCTCTGTATTTCTGACGTAGTTTTACACTATGATCACAACGACTCGCCAGAACCGCCTCGACCCGTCTCTGCTGGATCCGGAAGAGTTGAAGGAGATGGTGCGATTCCTTTCCGAGACCGGTTCACCGGCGTTGATCGACGAACAGGGGCGCCGCCTGAACCTGCCCAAGCCGGTTTTTGAGACGCTGCTGCGAGTCCTACGAATGATGAACGAAGGGCGGGCGATCGTCATGCTGTCGGAGGAGGAGACGTTCACCACACAGGCTGCCGCGAACTACCTCGGCGTCTCCCGCCAGCATCTGGTCGATCTGCTCGAAGAGGAAAAGATTCCGTTTCATCGGGTCGGCACGCATCGTCGGGTCTATTTCAAGGATCTGTTGGGCTTCGAACGTCAACGCGATGCCTCCCGGCGCAAGAGCCTGGACAAGCTCATGGGAGAAGTAGATGAAGCCGGTTTTTACGACGCGTCCCACACCGGCGGTGACGGCTGATGCAGGCGGATTTCAAAGTGATCCTCGATGCCTGCGTGCTGGCCAATATCGCGGTCTGCGATGTGTTTCTCCGGTTAGCCGAAAAACCGCGATTGTACCTGCCTCGTTGGTCGACAGAGATTCTGAACGAAACGCGGCGGGTTCAATCGGGAAAGCTGAACTGGCCGGAAGAGCTGGTGAACAGCTGGCGGCAGGAGGTCGAAGCTTCGTTCCCGGATGCTTCGGTGGACGATTACGCCCATCTCCTGGAGAAGGTTGAGAACCACAAGAAGGACAAGCACGTCCTGGCTGCCGCAATTCGCGCGGGGGCCAGCGTCATCGTGACCTTCAATCTGAAGGACTTTCCGGAGAATGCGTTGGAAGCCTGGGACATCGACGTTTGCCATCCGCAGGACTACTTGCTGACTCTGTATTCCATGGCGCCTGAGGTCGTCGTGTTGAAGCTCAACCAGATGGCGCGGAAAAGGGAGCGCGAATTCGTAGACTTGCTCCTGATGCTGGGCAAGGCTTTACCCGCGTTTGCCTCCCAGCTGATTGATGATTTGGGCTTGGAGCCTTGAACTAATCACCATGTCCTTCAACGAACTCAACAGCGTCGAGTACTACATCGTCAACAAGCTCAGCGGCGTGAATCTAAACACCGCCGATTCGGCAGATTTGTTCTTGAAGGAAGATAAAACGCCCTACGGTTCCTTCCTGTGGCAGTATCGTTCTCCAGACGAGCTGAATGGTGGAGCCAAGGGGATTTGAACCCCTGACCTTCTCATTGCGAACGAGATGCTCTACCAACTGAGCTATGACCCCTCACCAATCGAATGATGGGGTGATCTTATCGCTAGCCGTTCGGTTGGCAAGTTCCTTTGGCTCTCGTTCCTGGCTCCATTTCCCGACTGGCGATTCATCCGTATTAACCTATCGGCGGAGCTCGTAGCGTTCTACGAGCGACGCTACTAGAGTTCCTCTGGGCTTCAACTCAACCCGAATGGACGGCAGCTAAAATCCTCAGGGAATTCGCGTCCACCTCCTAGATTCACGCTATCAGCGACTTAGAGCTCCGAAGCAAGTTTCTCCAGGCAGCACCCTATAATACGGCATGCTACTTGCAGACAGTGTTTGACCTCAGATCGAACCAACATCAATAAGTACGCGAATGACAGAATCCATCCATTCCCCTGTTCAGATGAAAGGCCCAAGCCTCTTCATCCTGTTACTCAGCCTCCTTAACATCTGCACAACACCCGACACCAGGGCTGCGGCAGCCCCCACTCTCACAGGGAAGTGGGTGATCGACATGCTGACCGGAGCGGGCTCTGGATTTCTCGCAGGTCGGATCGAATGGGCAGTCGATACGTTTGTCTTCAGGCAATCATCCACCAAGCGCAACGAAACGCTCACAGCGACTCCTGGACTCGAAACAAGCGCCGGAACCTATACCTCAACAACCCAGATCGGTAGCTCAGCGACCAGTCAATCATTTAGCACGTCCGCGGACGAGCGCTACGGTCGATGCACCATGGACGTAGCTCGCATCGCTTGGAATCCTGACACGCAACAGTACCAATCAATCTCTCAACAAAGCTATCACGCCTATCAGTTCAACCCCAATATGGCAGGGATTAACACCGCACCCAGGACCAACGGACAGCATACCGGTTCGGGCTACTGGTTGATCTATGGCGTCAGCGAGAAAGTCGAGAACGTTGGACACAAGATTGCCTCAGAAGTCTCGGGTGATCGATCGCTGGCCGCTCACGGTAGCTTTTCTTACCCGGCTACAGTCAGATATAAACTCTCTGACCTTGCATTCAGGAATTCATCCTGGGCATGGGTACCGAGAACCAATGACGACCAGAAATCGGTGACTATCGGGGCAACGGGCCCATCCTCGTCGACCGTTAGTCTCCTCGAAGCCAACACCAAACTCCACTCCGAACGTGTGAATGGTGGAAGTCGGCTCTCTTGGAGCAAAGTCCCTGGCACCGCTGTTAACATGGCCATTCCAGTCGGCACCCCCACTCCTATTCCAATCTCCATTCCGGTCAAGGCCTGGACAGTTTCACAACAAACTTGGTAGCACCGAAATCGAGCATGAGATTCAAGAAGATCCTTAAAGCGGGCGTAACTGCGGTGATCCTCATCATCGTCTTCGCTTTCACGAGAGAGATATTTCCCGACTCAGAAACCAAGTCATTATCTCCCATCTCAACTGCTACGAATCGTACCGTTGGGAGCTCTTACGAGTCTGAAGACCTCGAATCAATCTACGATCGGTTCAGGCAGCTGACTAAAGTATCAGACGGCGGGCAGGAACTCGCCCGACTGTCTGATTGGGAGCGGAACTTTCCCTTCAAACCAACGACAGATCCTAACGTTTCAATCCAGCAAGCTCATCTCAACGCTAGGAACTCTGGGGTTATTCATCCAGTCTTCGCAAATCATGGATACCTGAGAGTGTTCTTCACAAATGAAGCTCGACTGACACCGCAATTCAAGCAGCTCTACAAGGTTCTCGAGCGGCACAATCGAGCACAGAACCCCGTGACTCTAGGCGGCATCTTTCAGAATACATGGCAATATCACCAAGCGATGAAGCACGACCCGGAGGAAATCATGATGCACCAACCAAATCCGTGGACAGTCCCCAAGCCGGTGATCAATCTCGAGACCGAGGAACCAATCACATGGGGAGACGAGATCCAATCTCTCAAGGACAGCATTCTCTACAAACTGGCTGCAAGGCGTAGATGGCCTGACAGGGAAGCACTCTCCGAGTCCGAGGGACTTCAAGCCCTAGATGAGATTCTCACCGAAGTCACCGGAATGGAGTCTCTGACGGATCCAGGTTTTGCGTATTCAACGGATTATGAGAACGAGCTGAAACTCGGAGACACGCCTTTGGTTCCCTACGTTGGCTGGCAGGCTGCCTATGACAAATGGGAAAGCGAGATGAAGCAACTTCGCCTGAGTTCTCAACCTCGCCTGAACAGCATTGGAGAAGAAAATCAACTACTCGACCAAACCGGGAATCCCATTATTGCCAACGGAAATCAGAAACTTGAAGCCATCCTCGTAACGCCCGAGGGACAACAAGTCCCTCTCAACCAAGGCGCTAACGGAGCTTTCGTGATCCCCACGCCTCAGGAAATCGAAGAATTGAACTCGCTCATGCAGTAATCGGGCAACTAACGGCAGACTTCCAGACTGGCCCGGCCTTCACTCCCGAGTCATGGGCCAGTTCTCGCTGACGAGGCCTTTGTAGCCTCCGATCAGGGAATGCACGTTGGTGTAGCCCATCTTTTGCGCGGCGTCGGCGGTTAGGGCAGAGCGGAAGCCGCCGCCGCAATACATGATAATCTCGGTGTTCTTGTCGGGATAGCGTGTCTCAAGATCGCGTTCGAAGATTCCCTTGCCGAGATGGACTGAATCCGCTGCATGGGCTTTGCTCCATTCGTTGTCTTCGCGAACATCCATCAGCACGGCGTTCGCATTCGCCTTCAGTCGCTCCCTCGCTTCAGCAATCGTGACTTCGTTAATCCGGCTCTTCGCGTCGTTGACTAAAGCTAGAAATCCTGGTGAATGATCCATGGTTCCAAGCTATCGCGAGTTTTCGGTCGGTCAATCGAAATTGCCATTGCTCTCGTTTCCGAAACCTGGTCTTAGTAGCGCGTGACGCATATCGCTCCCACGTGGAAGATCCTGCTGGCGATCGGTCTCGCGATTTTCCTTTGGAGTGGTAACAACGTGGCCACGAAGATCGTGATCACCGAATGGCCTCCGATGTGGGCTACCTGCGTTCGCTTCGTCGTTAGTAGCGCGATTCTACTCGGGCTTGTTCGCCTTTTCCCCCGGCTTGGAACTCGAGTGAGGATTGACTCCGCTCTCCGTCGTCGTCTTTGGCTGGGGCCAGGGCTTAGTTTTACCGTCTATTTAATGTCTTTCGTGTGGGCTTTGAAGTTTACGTCGGCCTCGAACGTAGCCGTCTATTTCGCCACGTCCCCAGTCGTCGCGATGCTGTGGGACCACTTCGAGGGACATCGCGTCGCTTGGAAACGCATGCTCTCCGCAGCCTCACTCACGTTCATCGGTGTGATATGGTTATTCTTGCCCACGCTCTCCAGTGATGGCTCAGCCTGGTTCGGAGATGGACTTGCATTTGCAGGTAGTTTGTTGTGGGTCCACTTCAGCCATCTGTCGCGGAAGTTCCAGGGCGTGCTCCCGGCAGCCCAACTCAACGGCGAGATCTTCTGGCGAACCGCTCTACTGATCAGTCCCTTTGCCATCTATGATCAGTTCACCAAGACCATTCCCTGGGACTCAACGGTCGTTATCGCCCATGTCTACGCCACGATCGGGCCCTCAATCTTCGCTTTCATGGCGTGGTCTTTCGCCTTGAAGCATTGGCCCACGAGCCGGGTGATGTTGTTTGTCAATCTGATCCCCCTCCTCACCGCCCTCTGGGCTCGAGTGATTCTCAAAGAGCAAATTAGGGACAGCTTTTGGATCGCCATGATCTTCGTCGCCGCTGGCGTCTACGTGAGTCTAGGCAAACTTCCAAAGTGGAGGCGCTCGAAGGTTTCAGGCTGATCTCTTCGGTTCTTCTTCATTTCAGTGGAACGAAGCCCTCTGTAAGACCCGCAGAATGAGGTAGGGAGAGCGTACTCGCGAGCCACCGGCCCATAAAATGTGACGGAATCCCTCGTCACTCAAATCAAGGGTAGGGGCCTCTTTTTCTGAACTTCTGATTCTCGGCTAGAACGGCTCGCGAGTACGCTCTCCCTACCTCGGACAGACTCCTCCGTCCTCCGCCCCATCAATCATCACGATTCCGTTCCACTTGTTTCGTTGAGGAACCATCTGTTCTTTTTCATTGAGGAGCAAGGTGGGAACGGTTTAGTACACAGCGTCTGTCTGTGAGGTGTTGAGGAAATTGTCCCCCACCTTACGCACAACGCACGAAGACTATGTCAGAACAAGCATCGACTGCCCTACTTTCCGCCCAAGATCTTGAGCTCGCGTACAACACGCAGGTGGTCCTGGAGAAGGCTTCCATGACCATTTGTGAGGGAGATCGTATGGGCTTGGTTGGCCGAAACGGCTCCGGCAAATCTAGTTTCCTCCGGATCCTGACCGGCGAGCAACCAGCAGACGCAGGCGACGTCGTCACCCGCCGCGGACTCCGGATCGGTTACCTCCCTCAGGAGTTCAAGCTCAACCCCGAACACACCGTGATGGAATCGATCCGTTCGGGCGCAAAACCGATCCTGGATCTCATCCACGAATTCGAGAATCTCCCCGCAACCTCCGATCGCCACGAGCGCATCGAGCAACAAATCAATGCCGCCGATGGCTGGGAGCTCGATCAACGGATCGAGTCCACCATGACTCACCTCCAAGTCCCGCAGGCGGATCGCAAGGTCGGCGATCTCTCGGGAGGAGAACACCGTCGAGTCGCACTCTGCCGAGCCATCATCGCTCAGCCTGACTTGCTCATTCTGGACGAACCCACGAACCATCTCGACAACGAGTCTATCCAATGGGTGGAGCAGTTTCTTAAAACCTACAAAGGGGCCCTGCTCTTGGTGACCCACGATCGCTATTTTCTGGATCGCATCACCAACCGCATCGTCGAACTCGCCGCTGGGCTCTTCTACCCCTACAAGGGCAACTACACGGAGTATCTGGAAAAGAAAGCCGAACGCATGGCGAGCGAGGCCACCAGTGAGAAGCGTCGGCAGATGTTCCTCAAACGAGAGCTCGAATGGGTTCGTCGGGGCCCGAAAGCTCGCACCACCAAATCGAAGAGTCGACTCGATCGATACGACGAGGTGGCCTCACAAAAGGGCCCAGAGGTTGAGCAATCTGTCGACGTCGTTATTCCTCCTCCGCCACCAATGGGAAACCGGATCCTGGACCTGGTCAATATTGGTTACACATACGGAGACCGACCACTTTTCGAAAACGTGGATTTCAATTTCCAAGCCGGCATGCGCATCGGCATCGTGGGCCGAAACGGGATCGGCAAGACCACGCTGCTCAAAGTGATCATGGGGCAACTCGAACCGAGCTCGGGCACGATCAAGACTGGGCAGCTCGTCAAGTTCAACTACGTGGACCAGAATCGACTTCAGCTCAATCCAGAAGACCGCGTCATTGATGCCATCGGCGATGGAGCCGAGTTTGTGATGTTCGGCGATGAGCGGCTGTCGCTTCGGGGCTACCTCAAGCGCTTTCTTTTCACCGACGACCGGATCGACACCAAAGTCAAACTCCTCTCCGGAGGAGAACGGAGTCGACTTCTTTTGGCATCCATCCTCAAGCGCGGCGGTAACTTCATCATTCTCGATGAGCCGACCAACGACCTCGACCTCGCAACGCTTCGCGTCCTTGAAGAAGCACTCGTTTCCTTTCCCGGAATCATCATGGCCGTCAGTCACGACCGCTACTTTCTCAACCGCGTATGCACCGGCATTCTCGCCTTCGAAGGTGAGGGACGGGTGGACTACAGTGTCGGAGACTACGATTACTATCTGGAGAAGAAAGAGCGTTACAAGGTCCAAGCCCCGAAACCGACCGCGACCAAGTCAAGCCCGGCAGCGAACCAGCCCAAACCGAAACCCAGAAAGCTCACCTGGAAAGAGAACAAGGAGCTGGAGGGCATGGAAGAACGAATTCTCGAGGTTGAACAAGAGATCGAGCGCATTGAAGCCCTCTTCTCCTCGCCCACCTTCCATCAAGAACACGGCCACGAGGCGACGGCACTCAACGAGACCCTCGAGAAAGCACGAGCCGAGACAGAGAAGCTCTATGCTCGGTGGGAGGAGCTCGAGCAGATTCCAAAATAATACGATTCCCGCAAAACGATTTCCGCCGCTCTCGGTCTACCCTAAAGAACCAAACATCATTAACCGAAACCCAGAGCGCCGTGAACCCATCGAAGCAGTCCTCATCCCATCCGGATCCGAATCCATCGGCTCCAGAAATCGTGAGCCGACTTTTTCGCTCGGCCCAATCGAAAGCAGCCAGTGACATTCACATCCAGCCTCTGGCCAACGGGGGCGCTGATGTTTCTCTCCGACTCGACGGCGTCATCACTCCCGCCGAAACCCTAGATTCCGATGTCGCGTCACTCGTGATCGGTCGGATCAAGTACCTGGCAAAACTCAAGACCTACGAACACTCCGTTCCGCAAGACGGACGCATCAGCCATCAGGACGCGGACATCGATCAAGAACTCAGAGTTTCGAGCTACCCGACCGTTTCCGGGGAGAAGATCGTTGTGCGTTTCTTTACAGAAAACCAGGTCCAAACACTCGATCAACTGGGGCTCGACCTCGATGCCTACTCGACGATCGACAGCTTTCTCCAACAACGCCAGGGCCTCATGCTGTTGACGGGCCCATCGGGAAGCGGCAAGACCACGACCATCTATGGGTGCCTAGCCCAATTGGCACAACAGGTTGGTCGTCACATCATCACAGTGGAAGACCCGGTCGAACAGCTCATCCCCGGCATCATGCAAACCGAGGTCAACGAGCCGCGCGGTTTGACCTACCCCAAATCCATTCGCCACCTGATGCGACAAGATCCCGAGGTTATCGTCATTGGTGAAATCCGAGATGATGAAACCGCGGAGATCGCCGTTCGCGCAGCCCTGACGGGCCATCAAGTCATCGCTACCCTTCATGCAGGTTCCTGCCAAGGGGTCATTGACCGCCTGCGAGTGATGGTTTCAGACCGATACGCGATGGCTTCCGTCCTTCAGGTCATCGTCAACCAACGCCTCATTCGACGCCTTTGTTCGGAGTGTTCAGGAACAGGCTGCTCGGCCTGTTCACAGACCGGCTACCGAGGCCGGGTGCCCATTGTCGAGACCCTCTCCCTAGACGACAAGCTGCGCCTCGAGGTGCAACAAGAAATCCCCTCCTCCTCCAAGCCACAACCGACTTTGCAAGAGGCCGCCCTCAAGCTCGTGCAACTCGGCGTCACGAGTGAGCAAGAAGTCCAACGCATCATCGGAACATGAAATCAGAAGAACTAGCCTTCTTTAATCAGCAGCTCGCGGGCATGTTGAAAAGTGGAGTCCCCCTGGAAGGGGCACTGGCGGAGGTCTCGCGCGATCTCGGCAAAGGATCCCTGAAGAATGAGGCTCAACAATTGGAGAAGGATCTCTCTAACGGAACTGACCTTGCCGACGGCATCAAGCAGCGCGCCTTCCCCCTACTCTACAAACGCTTGATCGAGCTGGGCGCACGAACGGGCCGACTCGATGAGATGTTGATACTCCTGGCAGACCACTACCATCGCTCAAGCCTATTGTGGAATCGTTTTCGCGGCTTGATGGTCTATCCGCTTGTCGTCCTCCTCACCGCCTGCTGTGTTTCCACCTTCTTGGCCTACTCCTTCACCAATCTCTACAGCGCCTTCACCAGCGGTTTGGGAGATTACTACGGACCGAACTCACCGTTGATGGATCCGAGTCTCTACAAGATCCTCATCATCGTTTCGCCGCTGACCTTCGCCGCAATGCTCACGATAGTATTTTCGGTTCTCCTCGTCCCTCCGCTCCGAGAAGCCGCTGGATGGCGTTTCCCAGGATGGCGCGAAGCCCATCTCGCTCAAACCTCAGCGGCCTGTTCCGTCCTCATCAAGAGCGGCCTCTCCTTGGGCGAGACGATCAAACTCATGAACGACCTTGAACCGTACACACAAGCTCGATCCGACCTGACCCAATGGCATCAACGCTTGGAGGCCGGCGAAAGCAACTTTGCCAACTTGGCCAAAGACAGCCGCGCATTTCCACCCTTGTTCGTCTGGCTAATCGCCAGCTCAGGTGAGGCGATCGCAGATGGATTCGAGAAAGCCGCTGATCTCTACACTCGCCGCGCCGAATATCGATCCGAGCTCTTCCTCTCGGCTGCCGTGCCCGTGTCACTCCTCTTCACCGTCAGCCTTTTGATTCTGCAGATCTTTCCCATGATTCGAGCACTTACCGGAGCACTGACCATTCTCGGAGGATTCTAAGCATGGGCGCCGCTTCTCTTCCCTCCCTGATCATGGTGATCGGCACGACTCTGGCCGCTATTCTGACAATCGGCTTAATCTGCTACGGGCTCTATTTCCTCATCTCACTTCCACTCCGCCGTCAGGAACGGGCACGAATCCTGATCGATCTGATGGAGCTTCAAGAGAACACGGATCGAGATCCTGCAGCCACGATCAAAGAGCTTTCCCAAACACAGGATCCGGCATTGGGCGTGCGCTTCCATGTTCTCGGCGCCTACCTCGAATCAGGTCGCTCACTGGCCGAGAGCCTCAAGTGTGTTCCCCGCCTGCTTCCAGACTCCATCCGCGAATCTCTGGTCGTAGGTGAGCAACTAGGGAGTTTCCGCAAAATCCTTCCGGTCTGCCAAATTCAACTGCGCGATGCTGCGTCGACCATTCAGAATGTAACCCGCTACCTGGTGCTATCCCTGTTCTTAGCACTTCCGACACTCCTCACCGTCACCATTTTTTCGATCCAGGTCTGGCCCAAGATGATGATGATCGCCGACGATTACGGCGTCACACCCCTTCCAGTCGTTGCTTCGTTTGTGGACTATCTTCCACAAGTGCTCCTCGTGATCGCGATCGTCTACGCATTACTCTATTTGTTGGCCCTATTTTACATCGGCGGCCCTCGCCTGCGGGGATGGCTAGAGAACGGGATCGTTCCAATCACACATGGCATCGTCCTCCGCATTCCTTGGGTTCGAAAACGCCTCCTGCGAAACTTCTCCATGATGCTCAGCACACTACTTGATGCAGGCGTCCCTGAAGCAAAAGCGCTCGAACTTGCCGCCCACGCCTCCGCCAATCGCGCTCTCAAGCGAAGGGTTCGACGATGCATCCAATCCCTCGAAGCCGGCGAGACCTTAGAGCAGGCCCTGCAACGACTCGACTCGACGCCGGAACTCGCCTGGCGACTTCGACTCGCGGCAAAGCGTAGCGATGGCTTCAAGACTGCGCTACAAGGTTGGTGGGAATGGCTCCACACGAAGGCACGCCTCCAAGAACAAACGACCGCCCAGTGGTTTTCCATCACCATGATTTTCGTTCACGGACTGATCGCAGCTAGCCTTTCGATCAGCATGTTCCATGTCATTACCAGCATCATTGACCAAGGCACCCTTTGGTAAAGCAACGCCGAATGAACACGAACAAGCAAAGAATACCGCGCTGCCAGGGAAGCCTACAGCTTGATCTCGCCTTCGCGATGGGACTCGTCGTCATCGCGCTGCTTCCGCTTGCCTCAAGCATTCAGAAGGAACGCCAACTTTGTAAGGCTCTTTACTATCGTGCCGTGGCCATGAGCATCGTCGACGGTGAAGCCGAGATTCTTCAGTCTGGTGAATGGCGACGCTTCGAGCCCGGCAAGCATCCCTACGCCGTGAACGCTGCCGCGGCCAAGAATCTCCCTGACGGTCAGTTCACTCTCAACCGCTCAGACGAAGCCATTGAGCTCACCTGGAAACCGAGTCGGGCAGGACACGGTGGACGAGTCGAGAGACGTTTTCCAATCCCAGCCACTCCATGAAGCTCTCACCGCAAAAAAAGCCCGTCCGGCAACTGAGGAAGCAAGGCATCGTTCTGGTTGAGTGCATGGTCTACCTGGCCGTAGTCATGGTGATCCTCGGCCTCGCTCTAAACGTCTATCTTAAGCTCTTGGGTTTCCATCGAGACCTTGAACGAAACAGCAACGACATCGCTCGAACAACTAAGGCAGGGGAGATTTGGAGAACCGATGTTCGATCTGCGACTGGGCCCATTCAAATCGAGAAGAAAACAGACGAACTGCTCTTGACGATTCCCAATGAACAGGGCTCGACCGACTACACCTTTCGCGATGGATCCCTTTGGAGACAAGAATCAGGTGAGCCAGCTCCCAGGCCATTTCTCACCCAACTGGCTACCTGCAAGTTCACCCAAGAATCGCGAACCTACGTGGATGCCTGGAGCTGGGACGTGACTCTCAAGACGAAGAAAAAGACCGTTCGCATCGAACCGCAATTCACTTTCCTGGCTGTGCCCAGAGGAAAGGACAGCGCCAATGAAGGCTAAGCTCTCAAACATTCAGAAGAAGACCGACGCGGCCTACGCGACGGTTGCCGTCTTCGCCCTCGTGACTCTCGCCGTCCTCCTGCTCTTCGCCAACGCCCGAACCCTCGGAGCCCTGAAAGGAGAATTGCAGCTGCTCGAGACCCGACAAGAACAGAGACTCGAGAATCGAACGACAAAAGGATATACAAATTCTGCACCCACGGATGTCTCTCTTCCATGATGCAATCGATTGATCCTTTGCAACGAGTCCAACTCGCGGAGCGTTCTCTTAGAGGCTTCGCCATGGGCTGGTTAGGTTTCGTGCCACTGCTGGGCCTCCCTTTGGCTGCGCTAGCCATCTGGATAGGAGCAAAGACCTTGGGCGCCAGTCGTGAGGTGTGGAATCCGGGGCGATCTTATTCGATCGCCGCGATCACTCTGGGCAGTCTCAGCCTCATTCTCCATTTTGTCTTTCTCTTACTTCCTGTCTTGTTCCCGTAGCCAGATTGCAACACGATCGCAGAGACGAACCGATCCAGCCCAATGGGTTTCCCATCTCTCATCGACCGCGAGCTAAGATCCGCAGCACGGAATCCCCGAACCTATCGCCTCCGGCTCGCAGCCGGCCTTCTAGGTACATTGGTGGGACTAGCCGTGATTCTTCCAGGTGCCCACAACATCGCTCTCGTGGGCACGAGCAGTCGCGGCGTGTTCTGGTGGATGGCCGCATTGATGCAGCTCTACGGAATGGGAATGGCTCTCTTCTTGGCGGGAGATGCCCTCCCCTCGGAACGACAAGCACGAACCCTCGAGCTACTTCGACTCACCCGCTTGTCTCCGACCGAGCTCCTCATTGGAAAATTAGTATCGACCGGCCTCGGGGCGCTGCAAGGAATCATGGCGTTCAGCCTGACCCTAGCAGTCGCGATCCTGGCTGGTGGCGTCACATTGGGAGAGTACGTGCGAGTGATGGCGCTCACCATGAACGCTGTCTTTCTCGCATTGAGTATCGGGCTGCTGGCTTCCTGTCTCATACGAGATGGTCGTGTTGCTGCCATCGCAGGCCTCATCATGCTTCTCCTTCTTTGCAGTCTTCCACTCCTGATGGACGCAAAAACTACCGGCGGAGCTGGCCCCACCACAATTCCATTCCGAGAACTCATGAGTCCATTTGGCTCCTTCAAGTTGGCAGATCCACATCGTTCGGGTGTCTCTCAATCTTCCTTCTGGTTGAGTCTCGGCATACAACACCTGCTCGCCTGGTGCGTCATCGGCCTCGCAAGCCACCAACTCCGCAGAACTTGGGTCTCTGAGCAAGCCTCGACACTGCAACGGGTGAGGGCCTTTCTGTGGAGACAAGAACGATCGAGACCTGAAAGTGCAGACGAGGATAAGGAGACCATGGAGGACAACCCCATTCTTTGGCTTCTGGTTCGAAAATACGGCAGCGCCTGGCATCGGCTGGTCGCGACAGGGGCCCTCATTGTCACCTCTGCTATCCTCTTCCTGTCACTGAGCCGATTCTTCACCCGAACGGAGGCTAGTTTTTTCGTCCTCCTTTCCTGGCACGTTCTCATCAAACTCTGGGTTGCCTGGATTGCGACTCATCTCATGACAGAGATGCGCCGCTCTGGCATGCTCGAACTCACTCTCACAAGTCCACTGGACTGGCGCTTAATCTTAGACGGTTGGCTCATCGGACTTAAGAAGATCTTCTTCATTCCGTTCACGCTGATCATCCTCGCGGATCTCCTCATCGCTGTGATCTTTGGGGGACGATTTACAGCCGTCTATTCCGGACCCGGGTGGCTCGCCTGGATCGTGACCAACATCGTGGTCCTCCTATTCGAGAGCTACGCTCTGACCTGGCTCGGACTGCGGCTCGGGATGAGCGCACTGAATACGACACGCGCTTGGTTGAGTTCCATCGCGATCATCCTGTGGCTTCCTTGGTTCTTCGTCGCCTCGCTGATGGCTCTCGGCGGTGTCGGATTCAATACCGGAGTCACCGTGGGATGGTTCGACCTGGTTGTTTCAAGAACGGTCTCGGGCTTGTTCGTTACAATCGGGGCCACTGCCTGGGCAATCGATCAATTGCGGAGTCACCAACGAGAGAGTCTCGCTTCTCCACAAATCTAGTGTCATGCTTTTCACAGCATGAACATCGACCTCAGTTCCCTTTCGCCCAAGGAGATCTACTTCACGATGATCCAATGTATTGTCCCTCGCCCGATCGCCTGGGTGCTCAGTGACAACGGGGATGGATCACACAACCTCGCTCCCTTCTCTTATTTCAATGGCGTTTGTAGCAAGCCTCCTATCCTTTCGATCTCGGTGGGAAAGAAGCGCGACGGAACTAAGAAAGACACCTGGAAAAACATCGAGGAAAGATCCCACTTCGTCGTTCATCTGGCCCGATCCAATCAAGCAGCCGATGTGAGCGCAACGGCCGCCTCGCTGCCCTTCGGCACCTCGGAGGTGACAGAAAACCAACTCGCGGTCACCCAGGACTCCCAGTGGTCTTTGCCGAGATTGGTCGAAGCACCGATCGCGATGCTCTGCCGTCTGCATCAGGTGATCGAAGTGGGAGAGACCCCTCAGGGCCTTATCCTCGGGCAAATTGAACAGATACACGTCGCCGACAGTGTCATTGCTGAATCAGGTGAGACTGGGATCAAGCTAGACCCGTCCGCACTGGATCCGCTCGCTCGTCTTGGAGGAGATGACTATGCTGGGATTGGCCAAGCGTTTACGGTGGACCGACCGGAGTGAATGTTCTGCCTGGTCGAATCATGCTTTCAAGCTCCTGATGGACGGTGAAAGCGAGAGCAAGCTCTCGCACTCCATGACATGCGGCCTTGATGGGTCGGCCTAGTGACGGAAATGACGATTGCCGGTGAAGACCATAGCAACGCCCCGCTCGTTGGCGGCATCAATGACTTCTTGATCCCGCATCGAACCTCCCGGCTGAATCGCAGCGGTCGCTCCCGCTTCCGCAGCGGCAATCAGGCCGTCTGCAAACGGGAAGAATGCATCACTACAAACCACACTGCCCTTCAAACTCAGGTCGACCTCGCCCGCTTTCCAAACCGCGATTCGACTTGAATCCACCCGACTCATCTGGCCCGCGCCGACTCCCAGGGTGCGATCAGCACCGGTGTAGACAATGGCATTCGATTTCACATGCTTCACGATGCGCCAGCCAAACTTCATCGCCGCCCACTCATCCTCGGTCGGCTCCCGCTTCGTCACCACTTTGAGCTCTGAATCCGGGGCGAGATATGTATCCGCACCTTGGACCAAGACAGAGCCCGCGCCCACGGATCGAAACTGAAGATCGGATGCCTTGTTCGGCAGCTGATGCATCTTGAGAAGTCGAAGATTCTTTTTCTTGGTGAGGATCTCGAGAGCCTCCGGTTGGAAATCCGGGGCAACGATGACCTCACTAAAAATCTCGCGAATCTGCTCAGCACACGGCCCGTCCATCGGCGTGTTGGACACGATGATACCGCCAAAAGGCGCTTGGCGATCCGTCGCGAAGGCCTTCTCCCAAGCACCCTGCAAAGAGTCCGCTTGCCCCACCCCACAGGGATTGGTGTGTTTCAGGATCGCAAGCGTAGGAGAGGCCCCTTCAAACTCAGCAATCAAGCTCGCGGCTGCAGTGAGGTCCAGAATGTTGTTGTATGACAACGCTTTTCCATGGAGCTGCGAGAAATAGTCATTAAAGCTCCCATATAAGGCCGCTTCCTGATGCGGGTTTTCACCATACCGCAACACCTGGACCCGGGGCATATCCAACTCCAAACTTTCGGGCATCGAGGATTCGGAGCTTTCCGTTCCGCTCTCCTCGTCAAACGCTTGGCTTAAGAATGTCGTGATGGCCTTGTCATAGGCTGCCGTTCGTGCGTACACCTTAGCGGCCAGTTTCTGTCTCAAAGCGAGTGTCGTCTCCCCGCTCTCTCGGACTTGCTCAGCAACGGTCTCGTAATCGGCAGGATCTACAATCACGGTCACGCTACGGTGATTCTTAGCCGCCGACCGCAACATGGAAGGACCTCCGATATCAATGTTCTCAATGGCTTCCTCAAGCGTGACGTCCGGCTTGGCCACGGTCGCCTCGAAAGGATAAAGATTCACGATCACGAGATCGATAGGTGCAATGTCATGTTCGGCCACAGCCGCTTCATGGGTCTCATTCCCGCGGACATAGAGGAGTCCACCATGAACCTTGGGATGCAGCGTCTTCACCCGTCCATCCAACATTTCGGGAAATCCCGTGTGAGCACTCAGTTCTGTGACCTCCAGCCCCGCGGCCTGAAGCGCTTTCGCAGTTCCGCCCGTTGAGATGATCTGAACACCCGCGTCGGCCAAGGTCTGCGCCAAGGGAACGAGACCGGACTTATCGGAAACTGAGATGAGAGCTCGAGCAATTTTCGCCATAGGTCCCGTCATCAAACAGCAGGTGCCGTCGAGGAGTCAATTGGCAATCGAATCAGGCGGGAAGGGAAGTTTTTGAACCGCAGATGACAAGAGGCCACGGATTTTCTTTTTTTGGGATCGAATCTGCTGATGGCTTGTTCTAAAAAATGGAGATCACCCGCTGAAATCACGACTTCGCTATGCAGCAGCTCTATTCTTTCCGACTTCTCCTTTGCCTTTCAATCGCGCTGGTAAGCCTGCCCTCAAGGGCAGCGGAGCGACCCAACATTCTGTTGGTTTCCATCGATGATCTGAATGACTGGGTCGGGTGCCTGGGCGGCCATCCGCAGGCTCGCACCCCGAACATCGATCGCCTCGCGAAACGCGGCACACTCTTCACAAACGCCCACTGCCAATCCCCGGTTTGCAATCCATCGAGGGCCAGTCTCCTAACGGGTCGCTACCCGCACTCGACCGGCATCTACTTTCTGAGCCCTCCCCTGACTCAAGCTCCCGCGCTCGAAGGCGTGGCAACCTTGCCCGAGCATTTCGCGGCGAACGGCTACCACACCATGGCCGTGGGCAAGATTTTTCACGGGAACGACAAGCGCTTCTTCACTGAATACGGCGGGAGCAATGGCGGTTTCGGTCCACGCCCAGAGAAAAAGATCTCACAACCACACGGGCATCCATTGTGGGATTGGGGCGTCTTTCCCAATGACGACGAGAAAATGCCAGACATGAAGGCGACGCACTGGGCAGTCAACAAGCTCAAGCAGAACTACTCACGCCCCTTTCTGCTGGGCGTCGGATTCTATCGCCCCCACGTGCCGATGTATGCTAGCCAGAAATGGTTCGATCTCCATCCACGAGACCAGATTCAACTACCCAAAGTTCGCACCGATGATCGCAATGACCTTAGCCAATACGCCATTGATCTCACCAACAAAGAACATGTCTCTCCGCTGCATGACTGGGTCGAGTCCGCTGGCCAATGGGAGCATGCCGTTCAATCCTACTTGGCCTCGGTGACCTTTGCAGATCATTGCTTGGGAATCGTTCTGGATGCACTCGAAGCGAGCCCTCACAAAGACAACACCATCATCGTGCTCTTCTCAGATCACGGATTTCATCTCGGAGAGAAACAGCGCTGGGCAAAGCGATCGCTCTGGGAAGATGGGACCCGAGTTCCCATCATCATCTCTGCCCCAGGCTTTAATGCCAACCAACGTTCCAACCGTCCCGCTGAGCTGCTGGATATCTTCCCAACTCTGCTTGAGCTGACGGGACTCGAAGCGGATTCCCAGCAAGAAGGCCAAAGCCTCGTGCCACTCATGAAGAATCCAGACAAAGAGTGGCGCCATCCGGCGATCACAAGTTTCGGACCCGGCAACTATGCGATCCGCTCCACCCGCTATCGTTTCATTCAGTACCGAGACGGTTCAAGGGAACTCTACGACCACAGCAAAGATCCTCATGAATGGGACAATATCGCAGATGATCCTCAAAATGCGGGAATCCTTGCGGAACACGCAGCCCACCTTCCGGTATGGGAAAAGGAAGTGCTGCCCGGCAACTCAACCGGCCACAAGGCGTTCAAAGCAGCAGGCCAAGCACTGGAGCGTTAGCCCCCTCAATCCTCCAGGCCTAGCTTTTTCTTTCGCTTCGTATAATGATGGATGACCCGTCGAAGCCCCTTGCTCAGGCAGTATAGATAGACTGCCGACGAAACGAGGAGAATTCCAATGGCAGGCCAAAGTCGATAGTCGGAGACAAATTCTTCAATCATACAAAACACCCAAGAGCATCCGAGATGCCACGCATGATCCGTGTGCCGTTCTTTCCGGGATTTCAACCAAACGAGCGAAATGCTGATCGCTGGCAATAGAAAAGACCTTCGCCCCGGACGACAGAAGAGCGCTCATAAACGCTAGTAGCGATGCCCATAGCGCCTCGTCTCCCTCGTATTCTCCCTTCGGAGAAAGGAAATCACACTGATCGACGTCGCCACGCAGATAGCTCCGCACCTCGCATGATCTGGTCTCCTGGAGCCATGCATTTGTCCTAAACGCACCCGACCCGACCAAATCTGGAGTTGACCAAGCTAAGTTCCTCCCCTTCAGTAGCTGCCGAAGAATTATCCTATGAGCCAATCAAGTACACAGGAAAACTCCGGTTCCAGCGGTGCAGCGGGATCTCAGGAGGTCAGTGAGGGTGATTTGCAGGCCATCAAGGACCTCCGCGACCTTTATCAGGAGATGCGGGTCGAGATGAGCCGGGCAATCATTGGCCAACAAGAAGTCATCGAACGGCTTCTCATCTGTATCCTGGCCCGCGGGCACTCGCTCCTCATGGGTGTTCCTGGATTGGCCAAGACGACGATCATCAATTCTCTCTCGGAAATCATGTCGTTGGACTTCAGTCGAATCCAGTTTACACCGGATTTGATGCCTTCTGACATCACCGGAACGGATATTCTACAGGAATCGGATCAGCCCGGACGTCGCGAGTTCGTCTTCGTCAAAGGACCGATCTTCGGCAACATCATCCTGGCAGACGAAATCAACCGAACCCCGCCCAAGACCCAGTCTGCGCTCCTCGAGGCGATGCAAGAGCACCGTGTCACGGCCTCTGGCAAGGTCTTTGAGCTGCCAAGTCCTTTCTTCGTGTTGGCCACCCAAAATCCGATCGAGCAAGAGGGCACCTACTCACTCCCTGAGGCCCAATTGGATCGCTTCATGTTTTTCATCCACGTGGACTACCCTACCGCTGAGGAGGAACTCCGAATCGCCAAAGAGACCACCGGAGGTGGCATCGCAAAGCTGAAGCACATCATCACCGGGGAACAGGTGTTGAAGTTCCAAGAGGTCGTGCAGCGTGTTCCCGTTCCTGATCATATTTACGACACCGCCGTCCAATGGGTTCGAGCCACCCGACCGAAATCCGATGACGCTCCAGATTTCGTCAAAGAGTGGGTCACATGGGGCGCGGGACCTCGGGCAATTCAGTACCTGATCCGAGGGGCAAAAGCTCGCGCTGTCCTGCAAGGAAGTTACTTGGTTCGGATCGAGGACCTCATCGCGGTTGCCGAGCCCGTGCTCAGTCACCGTATCCTAACGAACTTCCACGCTCAGGCTGAAGGTGTGACGAGCCGCACGGTCATCGACAAACTGGTCGAAAGCACGCGCCAACAATCCTAGGGTGGCAGCCGACGGTCCAAAATCTCTCATCGATTCCCGGGTGGTTTCGCGCCTGATGGCGCAACCGCTGTATGCTCGCCATGCGATGGAAGGGTCCGTGTCCGGTCTCCACAAGAGCCCTCACCGTGGCTCTAGCGTGGAATTCGCCGAGTATCGGCAATACGTTCCTGGCGATGATCTGCGACGACTCGACTGGCGGGTTCTCGCACGAACAGACCGCTATTATCTGAAAGAGTTTGAGGCGGAGACCAACCTCCGTGCCTACCTTGCGCTCGACCTCAGCGGTTCAATGCAGTTCAGCAGTGGGGAAACCAGCAAACAGGCCTTCGCTCAGAAACTACTCGCAACTCTGGCCTACCTCGTCATTCGCCAAGGCGATGCCGCGGGACTCCTCGGCATCGGGACGGATACCGTCATTGATCTTCCCCCACGACGGAACCCCTCTCACCTTCAGCTCCTCCTCGACTCTCTGCCGACTCTCAAAACCGGCGGCCAAACGGGCCTGGTTGAGAGCCTGCACGAACTTGCGGAGCGAGTTCGTCGCCGAGCAGTCGTCATCATTTTTTCAGATTGTTTCTGTGATGTCGCCAACTTGATGGATAGCCTCCAACATCTCTGTTTCAACCATCACGACGTCGTCTTGTTTCATATCCTTGATCCTCAGGAACTGAGTTTTAAGTTCGATCGCCCACTCCGCTTCGTCGACCTGGAGGGGCCCAACAGCCTCGTCACGGAACCTTCCGTCATTCGAGATGAATATCTCAAACACTTCCGACAATTTCTCGACACACTCCAAAAGGGCTGTCGGGAATTTAGCGTGGATTATCGACGGGTGCTGACCACAGACGACTACGAGAAAGTCTTGGCCGACTTTCTGATCGAACGATCCCGAGTGGGCTCTCCGGTCTAGTGAAACGTTGGGATATTAACCGTAAAGCGACTGTTTAGCGATTAGAGCATGACATTCCTCCAGCCCATTATTCTTTTTGGTCTGCCCTTGGTCTTGCTTCCAATCATTATCCATCTGCTGAACCGTCTTCGTCACCGCCCTCAACCGTGGGGAGCGATGCAGTTTCTTCTGGCCGCGTCACGGAGCTCGGTCAACCAGGCGAAACTCAAGCAGTTTCTAATTCTCCTCTTCCGAACCTTGGCCGTGCTCGGACTCATTCTGTTTCTGTCTCGCCCGCTCACGGGCGGCTATCTCGGCTGGGCCGTTTCAACGGCGCCCGACGTGATCTTCTTGCTCGTGGACCGCTCAGCCAGCATGGAACATCGCTCCAGTTCTGGTGTCGGTTCCAAACGGGAAGAAGCCTTGAAGTCGATGGCCTTAGCAGCCGAAGGATTCGAGGAAACCAGCCACTTAATCCTGATCGATTCATCCACTCGCAGCCCACAACGCCTCAACAAGGCCGCAAGCCTGATTGAGCACCCACTTACCTCACCCACAGATGCAGCGGCAGACATTCCGGCCATGTTGCAATCTGCCTTATCATGGCTGGTGGAAAACCAAGCGGGAAACGCCGAGATTTGGGTCAGCTCTGATCTTCAGCCCAGCAACTGGAAGGCGGAGGACGAGCGATGGCCTTCACTGGTTGAAAAGTTTCAAGCCCTCCCTCAAGCCGTGCGGGTTCGATTGATCGCTATGGACGTTGCTGAAAGTCAATCTGACACGTCCCTCGGGATCTATGAGCAAACCCGCCGTTTTCAATCGAATACCCGCGAAATGCTCTTTTCCCTCGATATCGATCGCAGCGCAGATCAGGCCACTTCGTTCCCGATTGAACTGGCCCTCGATGGTGTCAGTTCGGAGCTCCCCCTCGAGTCCACGGGCGCGAAACAGCGATGGCGTCACCGGATTGATCTCGGCGATCAGAAGGTTTCTGGTTGGGGTTCGTTTTCTGTGCCCTCCGATGCAAACCCTCGGAACAACAGCGTCTACTTTGTTTATGGAGAACCGGGAGACCTGGGCGCTACCATCGTGGCAACGGATGCGATTGCCGGCCCCATTCTGCAAATCTGTGCCGGTGATTTTCAAACAGATCCCCCGAAAATTGCCACCCTCCGATCCGGATGGAATGCAGACCCAGATTCGTGGGCCAACCAAACGCTTCTTGTCTGGCAAGAAGGACTCCCCGACGCTGAGACCGCCTCCGCGTTGGAACGCTTTGCGAAAGAAGGCGGCGTCGTGGTGTTCTTGCCACCAACAGAAGGCAACGAGAACACCTTCCTCGACATTGCTTGGGGCGAAGAAGAACAAGCGGCTCCCGACTCACCGTTCAAGATCGGACGTTGGGACCAAATCTCGGGTCCCCTTGCCGATACCGATGAGGGTCTGAGCCTCCCGTTGGACCGACTCGATATTTCCAAGAGACGCGTGCTCACCGGCTACGAATCCGTACTCGCCTCCTACAACGATGGTAGTCCGCTCCTAGCCAGGAAATCCATTGGGCAAGGCGCAGTCTACTTCCTCACCACCTTGCCACGCCCCGATTGGTCCACACTTTCGGATGGCACCATCTTGGTGCCCCTCGTCCAACGCTTGCTGCAAGACGGCGCTCGTCGGCAAGAGAAGATCACGTTCGCCGTATCCGGAGAAATTGATCCCCTGGTTGAAGACCAGGCATGGGTCCCCGTGAGCGGTCCAGAGGGGAGCGATTTCCGCTGGGACGCGGGCGTCTATCGCAACGGTGATCGTTGGCTCGCCGTCAATCGAGCTCCTGAGGAAGACGTGCTCGGTCGCTTAGAGAGCGCTCAAGCCAAAGCCCTCTTTGGGGACATGCCACTCGCGATGCAGGAAGAACAGTCCGACGAATCCGACGCGATGCAGGGTGAAGCCTGGCGTCTTTTCCTGATCGGCATGTTGGCATTCTTGATTGCTGAAGGCTTTCTGATTCTTCCCACCGCCATGAAATCCGTTACGCCGAGGCCTGCCCTATGAGTAATTGGACCTTCGCGGCATCATGGCCCATCGTTCTCCTCGGCCTCGGTCTTTGGATTCTGACGATCTGGTTATCCTGGACACTTTGGAAACGACAGCAATTCCGTCGTGGCATCGGATTTCTCGAAGCCCTCCGCGTCTTGATTGTCACGTTCCTCATCGTCACGCTCCTGAAACCTGAAAGGGTGCTAGAAATCCAGCGAACGGAGAAACCGAGCATCGTCGTTCTTCACGATGCTTCCGCATCGATGACAACCAGTGATGTGGTCGTCTCCAACCAGGTGGTAGCTCGAGAAGCGTGGGTTCAAGGCGTGCTCACCAATCAATTTTACGCACCCCTAGAGGACGGCGCTCAAGTCGAGCTTCGCGCGTTCGCAGAGGCAGGACAGACTGTGAGCGACGATTCTGCCCGCCCAGTTGAAGGAACGGACCTTAGCCTCGCGATGGAAGGTGTGTTGCAGCAATTCGAGGATTTGAAAGGCGTGATCGTGCTCACCGACGGAGACTGGAACTTGGGCCTACCACCCATCGGTGTGGCCACGCAATACCGAGATCGCGACGTGCCGGTTTTCCCGGTCGCAGTCGGACGGCAGTCGCCGCTTCCCGATGTCGCTATCGATGACGTCGACGCGCCTGCCTACGGACTCCTGGGAGAAACCATCTCGGTTCCGGTCCGCCTGCGGAATGACTTCCCGCGAGAAGTGACCACCACCCTACGTCTCATGGATGGTGATACGACCTTGGCTCAGAAAGAAGTTCTCTTGCCGGCCGAGACGGAGCTCCAAGACGCCGTTGTTTGGGACCCTAAGGAAACCGGAACCTTGGATCTCACCGTAAAGATTGATGCGGAGCCCGATGAACTCTTAGCCGACAACAACGAGTCGTCGTTCCAAATCGGAATCCGACTAGAAACCCTCAAGGTCCTGGTGGTCGACTCTAAACCTCGCTGGGAATATCGCTACCTTCGCAATGCGCTCGCCCGTGATCCCGGTGTGCAAATGAACTGCCTTCTTTTTCATCCCGGACTAGCCAATGGCGGAGGAAGACACTACCTGTCAGCGTTTCCGAGCACCAAGGAACAGATCTCCATTTACGATGTCATCTTCTTGGGTGACGTCGGCATCGGGCCGAATCAACTCAAAGAAAGCGATCTCGAACTCATCCGCGGCCTCGTGGAACAACAATCCAGCGGTCTAGTCTTCATACCGGGCCGTAGCGGACATCAACACACCCTTGCCGAAGGACCACTGGCGGACCTCATTCCGGTGATCCTAAACGAGGAGCGCCCGCAGGGGATTGGACTCCAAAACGAATCAAAGCTCAGCTTGTCCAGTCTCGGCCGAGGTCATTGGCTGACCCGTTTCGATTCGGACGGTAAGAAAAACGATGAACTCTGGCGACAGCTTCCGGGTTTCTACTGGTCCGCTGCGGTCGAGAAAAGTCGCCCCGGATCCGAAGTCTTGGCCGTTCACTCAACCATTCGCAACGCCTGGGGCCGCATTCCATTACTCGTCACGCGACCATTTGGCAGTGGCAAAGTCCTTTTTATGGGAACGGACAGTGCCTGGCGATGGCGACGGGGTGTCGAGGACAAGTATCACTATCGGTTCTGGAGCCAGGTGGTTCGCTGGATGGCACACCAACGTCATCTATCGGAAACGGATGGCATCCGGATGACCTACACTCCAGAAGTGGCGGAGGTTGGTGATACCATGAATCTGCAAGCTAGTGTTCTCGACAGCTCTGGCTATCCGGCGCAAAGCGGCAACGTTCTCGCAACGGTCACCAGTCCATCCGGCAGAAGGGAGAAAATCGATTTTGCACTCACTCCCGGAGGTTGGGGTGTATTCGAAGCTGCTTTCGCTCCCCAAGAAGACGGGCCTCATCAGATCACCGTGCGTGCCGAGGAATACGGGCGCAAGCTCGAAACCGAGCTACAAGTGACCCGACCGCTGATCGAGAAAGTCGGTCAACCAATCAACCGCCAAGCTCTTCAGGAGATCGCCTCAGTGACTCGAGGTCAACTTGCCGGCACAGAAGGACTCACGGAAATCGTGAGCGCCCTGCAATCGATGCCTGAGCCCAAACCCCGCGAGATCCGACTTCGGCTCTGGGCCAATCCGTGGTGGGGAGGTTTCCTTTTGACGCTCTTGGTGATTTACTGGGTGGGACGTAAAGTCGCCGGTCTCGTGTAGGGGCCCAACGGCTAAACGCCGTCCAGCAACAGAAGTTCACAATTATGAAACTGACTTTCTCTCTTGCGTTGTTCGCCCTGCTTACTGGGAGTATCTCCCGATTGCAAGCAGCCCAGTTGCCGATCGAAAAGATCCCAGGTCAGAAGCAGCGCAACATCATCTTCGTCCTTACTGATGATCATCGATACGATGCCATGGGTTTCGTCGGGCATCCTTGGCTCGAAACGCCCGAGATGGATCGCATGGCCGCCAACGGCGCCCACTTCCCCAATGCCTTCGTCACGACCTCGCTATGCGCTCCCAGTCGAGCCTCAATCATCACAGGTCTCTACGCACATAACCATCAAGTGATCGACAACTACAACCCCGTTCGATCCGACCTCATGTATTTCCCCCAATACCTCCAAGCAGCGGGTTACGAGACTGCCTTTGTGGGCAAGTGGCACATGGGAGGAGATGTTGATGATCCCCAGCGAGGCTTCGATCACTGGGTAAGCTTCAAGGGCCAAGGGACCTATTGGGCCGACGGCAAGGGAACCTCTCGAGTCGTCCCACAAACCCACCGGGATGGATTCAACGTCAACGGCAAACGCGTTCCTCAAAAGGGCTACATCACCGATGAGCTCACCGACTACGCCCTAGATTGGCTCACGGAACGAGATAGCGAGAAACCTTATCTCCTCTACCTTTCACACAAAGCAGTGCATGCGGACTTCGTCGCAGCCGATCGCCACCTCGGACGTTACCGCGACAAAAAGATGCCCAAACCCCCTACCTTTGCTGATACCGAGGAGAACTATAAGAACAAACCCATGTGGCTGAAGAATCAGCGCAACAGCCGTCACGGTGTCGACTACGGATACAACCTAGAATCCTTTGATCTTGAAGACTACTATCGCCGCTACTGTGAAACATTGTTGGCCGTCGACGAGAATCTCGGTCGAGTATTCAAATGGCTTAAAGACAACAATCAATTGGAGTCCACTTTGGTCGTCTACATGGGGGACAACGGTTTCCAATTTGGGGATCATGGCTTGATTGACAAACGCGTTGCCTATGAGGCGTCCATACGCGTTCCCCTGATGTTCCACTGCCCAGAAATTATCCCTGCCGGAAGCACTTATTCACAGGTTGTTGCCAATATCGATATTGCCCCCACTTTACTCGAAGCCGGTGGTGTGAAAGCACCCAGTCACTTCGATGGAGCAAGTTTCTTTCAGATCACCCAAGGCCAATCGATACCCTGGCGGGATTATCTTCTCTACGAGTACTATTGGGAACGCAACTACCCTCACACCCCCACCACACACAGCGTGAGAGGAGAGCGGTATAAATACATCCGCTATCACGGACTCTGGGATATCAACGAACTCTACGACCTCCAGGAAGATCCCTTCGAACAGCACAACCTCATCCACAGCGCCGCTCATCAGGATCTGATCGCGAAGCTCAATACACGGCTCTTCGACCTCTTGGATGAAAGCAAAGGGCACACCATTCCGCTCCAACGCGACCGCGGTCCGACCTTCCCGCTTCGCCATCCCGACCGTGGAAAGCAAGGAACCTTTCCTGAGCAGTGGTATCAGCGACCATAAACTGGCCCCACAGGTTCACAGGTCTACAGGTTCATGACAGCGAAAATCATTCTTGATCGTCTCCGTTACATCGGCAAAGCCGAAGGAATTTCCTACCTGCTCCTTTTGGGCATCGCGATGCCGCTAAAGTATATGGCGGGCATGCCGTTGGCGGTCACTGTCGTAGGCTCCATTCACGGATTGCTCTTCGTGGTCTTCTGTTTCGCGTTGCTCCATGCGCTCTTGAAAACGCCGCTCCCTTTCCACTGGGCCGTCATCGCATTCATCGCCTCTCTGCTGCCCTTTGGTCCCTTCGTCATCGACCAACGCCTAAAGGAATTCGAGCAGGCATAAGCCGTCTCTGGAGATTCACCGAGGGTGGTGAGTTGATCGAATCGGTTCATTCACATCCTCCGCTTAGCTCATCGTCATTCTCGATGAGCGGCTGACCCTATCGGAACCACGCCGACGGAAGCGTGGCCCATGTTCGCGACGCAGCAAGATGGGCGGATCTCACTTAGGTCGAACCGGCCTCTTCGACTGCACTTCTCCCGTTTTCTGTTTGTCACTCTAGGAAAGATATCCGAACGTAGACGACATGAAATCCTCGCAGCCTCTCACACGGTTGGCGGTCATCGCTCTGATGGGCCTTTGCCTCAGTCTTTCAGTCTCGGCAGACGAAGGGATGTGGCTCTTCAACCGGCCGCCCACAGAGCTCCTCAAATCCAAGTACCAATTCGAAGTGTCCGACGATTGGATGGAGCACCTGCAGAAAGCGTCTGTTCGATTCAACAGCGGTGGTTCCGGATCCTTCGTATCTCGCGATGGTCTCGTACTTTCCAATCACCACGTTGCCGCAGACGCCCTACAAAAACTGAGCAACGAGGACCGAGACATTCTCGCCGATGGCTACTATGCCAACTCGAGAGAGAAAGAGCTGCCTTGCGTCGATCTTGAGCTCAATGTTCTCATGAGCATCGAGGACGTCACCGAGCGGGTCAACCAAGCGGTAGAAGGCGAGGACAATCCTGAGGCTGCCTTTGCGGCGCGGCGCAGCGTTATCGCCGAAATCGAAAAAGCTTCTTCAGACGCCACCGGTCTGCGGAGTGACGTCGTCACCCTTTATCAGGGGGGCGCTTACCATCTCTATCGGTTTAAGAAATACACAGATGTGCGCCTCGTCTTCGCTCCCGACCAGCAGATCGCTTTCTTTGGTGGCGACCCGGATAACTTCGAATATCCGCGATATTGCCTCGACTACACCTTCTTTCGCGCCTACGAAAATGACCAACCAGCAAAGATCGATCACTTCCTAACGTGGAACGCGAACGGGCCCAAGGACGGAGAGCTCGTTTTCGTAACCGGGCATCCAGGCCGAACCAGCCGCCTACTCACGGTTGCTGAACTGGAATACGAGAGAGACATTCTGCAGCCCGACGTTCTATCCTGGCTGAACCGAATGGAAGTTCTGTTGAACGTCTACGGAAGTCGCAGCGCCGAAAACAAGCGACGATCTAAGGATCTCCTCTTCGGCATCCAGAACAGTCGCAAAGCTTACGGAGGCATGCATGCCGGGCTGCTGGATCCCGATCTCTTCGCAAAGAAACGACAAGAGGAAAAAGCGCTTCGCGATGCCGTTTCCAAAAATCCCAAACTCAAAGAATACGGGGATGCTTGGGACCGGATTGCTAAGGCCCAGGAGGACATCGTGACGGTTCGCACTCGATACAACTTCTTCGAAGGAGGCCGCGCCTTCTACGGAGATCTCTATCCGATCGCACAATCTCTCCTCCGCGCCGCGATTGAACTGCAAAAGCCAAACGGTGAACGTCTCCGAGAATTCAGTGAGGCAGGCTTGGAGTCTTTCAAATTCCAGCTTTTCTCTAACAAACCGATTTACCGAGACATGGAACTCGTCACACTCACCGATGGGCTTACCTATCTTGCGGATACCTTCGGCCCCGAGGACCCGATGGTTCGAGCGATCCTGGCCGGACGCTCACCTCGCACCGCCGCTGCCGATCTGATCTCCGGCACGAAGGTCGACCAAGTGGACTTCAGGAAGCAGCTCTTCGAAGGCGGGATTGATGCGATCAACAAAGTGAAAGATCCCATGCTCGAGCTCGCACGACTGGTCGATCGAGAAGCACGGGCCGCACGCAAAACTCTCGACGAGGCCAGTGAGGTTAAACAGGCCGCCCACGCCGACATTGCCAAGGCCCGGTTTGCCATTCAGGGAAGCTCCACTTATCCAGACGCTACCTTCACGCTTCGGCTCGCATTTGGAGAGGTCGCGGGCTATCGAGAAGGCACCGAGTGGCTACCCCATGAAACCTACTTCAACGGACTTTACGAACGATCAGAGGCTCAATCGGCTACACCCCCATTCGATCTACCAGAACGATGGCTCAAGGCACGCCCCTCTCTCAACCTCAAAGCACCCGTCAACTTTGTCAGCAAGGTGGACATCATCGGCGGTAATTCCGGAAGTCCAGTTGTTAATCGTTCGGGAGAGCTCGTCGGACTGATCTTCGATGGGAACATTCATACCCTTCCCTGGCGACACGGATATGACGATAAAGTAGCCAGAGCCATCTCCGTTCATTCAGGCGGAATCACTGAATCACTTCGATCCGTCTACCAGACCGAAACCTTGCTGAAAGAATTACTCCCGTAGCGATTCGGCTTACACAACCCAGTAAAAGACATTCTCATCATGCGCGCATTTACGATCAGCCTCGCCTTGCTGCTACTGTCGCAGCACGCACAGGCACAAAACGCATCCGAAGCAGCGACCCTTTTTCGAAATTACTGTGCTCCCTGCCATGGCCAAGATCTTCAGGGAGGCAATGCTCAAAGCTTGGTCGATGCCGTTTGGCAGTTCGGATCGAAACGAAGTCACATCATGAGAAACATCAAATACGGGATCGCGGACTTTGCGATGCCGGCCTTTGATGCCGCTCTCTCAGATCGGCAGATCAATGACTTGATTACCTTCATTTTCGAGAAAGAGAAAACATCTGGCGCCACAAAGCCGCTGCCACCCAAATCCGTTCACACACTGGACTACGAGCTACGAATCGAGATTCTGGCGGAGGGCTTGGACATTCCGTGGAGCATTGCTTTCACTCGCCCTGGCAACGCACTGATCACCGAGCGTCCCGGCAACATCCGTCAACTCCTGGCAGGGCAATTACTCGACGAGCCCGTACGTGATCTTCCTCAAGTCGTTCACGAAGGGCAGGGAGGGCTCTTGGATATCGCGATCGATCCAGAGTATTCCGAAAACGGATGGATCTATTTGGCCTATAGTCACTCACTTCCGCCCCTCTCGGGCGAAGGGCGTCCGCTGGCGATGACCCGCATCGTTCGCGGTCAAATCGAGAACAATCGATGGACTCAACAGCAGACCGTTTTTGAAGCTCCAGGCGAAACCTATCAGGGCACTCGTCACCACTACGGGAGTCGCATTGCCTTTGACGCACAGAACCGACTCTATTTCTCCGTGGGAGATCGCGGCCAAGGCCACAAGGCACAAGAACTATCCCAACCCAACGGCAAGATCCATCGGATCAACCGAGATGGGAGCACCCCGCTGGACAACCCTTTCCTTACCCAGTATGGCGCACTCCCCAGCATCTACTCGTTCGGTCATCGCAATCCGCAGGGCTTGGCCATACACCCTGAGAGCGGGGACATTTGGGCCTCCGAGCATGGGCCCATGGGAGGCGACGAATTGAATCGCGTGGAGGCGGGGCACAACTACGGTTGGCCGGTCATCACCTATGGCCGCAACTATGACGGTGGCATCGTCTCAGAATGGACCGCAAAGCCAGGGCTCAAGCAGCCACGGCTCTATTGGAAACCTTCGATTGCGGTTTGTGGCATCGACTTCGTCCAAGGGAATCAATTTCCTCGCTGGAAGAATCATCTGCTCGTAGGCGCACTCAAATACGAAGAAGTGAGACTCCTCAATATCGTCGAAGGTGAGGTCCTCCACCAAGAAATCATTCTCAAGAATATCGGTCGTGTGCGAGATGTCGCTTGCGGTCCGGAAGGAGCCATCTACGTCGTCACCAATGGCCCAGGCATGGTCCTTCGGCTGACACCCATCCGAGATCTCAACACGGATGCGAACGAGTAGAATTCAAGGCTGACCGAAGCGCTGGAAGCGCCGACGATCTACGAATTCATCACTTCAATCGACGACTCCAGGGCCTGCTTTAAACCATCTACGCCATAAGGTTTTTTTAATACCGACGCAAAACCATGCTCGCGGTGGTTCGCCATAACAGGATCTTCAGAATAGCCGCTGGAAGCGATACAGACCGCCCGCGGGTTCAGGTCTCGAATACGCTCAAAAGCCTCAAGGCCTCCCATTCCACCCGGAACGGTTAGATCCAGAATAACGACATCAAACGCCCCCCCATTTTCCAGCGCCCTTCGGTAACTCTCTACAGCATCCGCCCCATCCTCGCTACACACACATGCATGCCCCATGCGAAGGAGCATTCGTTGTAGAAGCTCGCGTATGGGCCCCTCATCGTCCATTACCAGAATCTTTAAGACGGGCATTTGAGGCTCCTGACCCATTGACTCCCTTGAATTGCCCTCCTCAATCGCCTGAATCTCTTCCCTAGCTGGAAAATCCAAGCTTATCGTCGTACCTTCACCTTCAGTCGACTCGATATCGATCAAACCGTCATGCCGCTTCATAATCGAGTAGCAAACTGAAAGACCGAGACCATTCCCTTTTTCCTTAGTGGAAAAATACGGATCAAAAACGCGGGAAAGATTCTCTGCGGAGATGCCCTGCCCCTGATCACGGAGGCGGATTCGCACATACGCTTTCTCAGCTCCATCTCGTTCCGTCGAGGTATTCTCGGCTGAAACAAAGAACTCGCCGCCATTCGGCATCGCTTGGACAGCATTGATTGTCAGGTTCTGTAATAGCTGAGCCAGCTGACCCAGATCCACGTCCACGGGGTAGAGTTCGGAACTGATGCTAAAGTTCGGTTTGATCTTCGTGCCTCTCAACGAGAATTCGATGGAATGACGAATAGCCTCCCCAATTGATGCCGTCGTCTTTACGGGTGCACCACCCTTGGAGAAGGTCAGGAGCTGTTGAGTCAATTCACTCGCCCGTTCAGAGGCCTCCTCGGACTCGCTCAAGATCTCTTGCAACTCCGGACTCGTCTCCGCCTGCAGTCGGGCGAAGGAAAGATTCCCCATGATCGTGGTCAGGAAATTATTGAAATCATGAGCAATTCCTCCAGCTAACAGCCCGAGTGATTCCAGCTTGCTAGCCTTTGCGGATTCTTCCTCCAGGCGACGAAAATGCGAAACATCCCGCACCGCAAACACGCAACCCACAGCCTTTGAAGCCGCCTCCAAAATAGGAGCACAGCTGTAACTCACTTCAATCGAGGCCCCGTCTTCCTGCACCAGAAAAACATCCCTCGAGCGCGTTACCACGGAGCGTTCAGCAAACACGGTCTGCACCGGGTTTTCCACTTCGTCCAACCCCTTTCCTGACCACAGCCTTACGACTGAATCGAAAGATTGCCCAACAGCTTCCTGTCGCGGAGTTCGGAAGAGGGTTTCGGCTGCTTCATTGAAAACAACAATCTCACGCTTCGTATTGATCACGACAATCCCGTCACCGATACTCTGCAAGGTGACCATCAAACGCTCCTTCTCCGCACTCAAGGAAGCGTTCGCCTCCTCAAGTTCCTCTGTTCGTCGATGCACTTCCTCGTTAAGACGATCACGATGTCGACGCAAGGCCCCCCGCTCTACGATCAGTCTCAACGTCAACCCAATTGCCAAGGCAGACAACAAGCCAATCGGAACGAACACCGAGCTCCGCGCCCAGATCGGAGGAAGAACTTCAAAGATATGACGAGCCGGACTCGAGTCGACGTTGAAGTCTCGATCCTGGGCCCGCACTTCGAAGGCGTATCTTCCAGCGGAGAGTCCTTGGATGATCGAAACGGCCCGATCAGGTGAATACGGAGACCACTCGCCCGGGATCGCCTGATCCGACTCGTCCTTCACGAGACGCCAAGAGAATTCCAGCTCTGGTTCCGGCGTGTGCCCCCATGCGTCATAGCCTTCGAATCCAAACACGATTGTCTCACCCGAACTGACGACCGGAGCTGCATCCGTGATCGTGGTCTTAGGTCGTCCCTGATCACCCTCATACCGGTACACCTTTGAGTTCAACTTAGACGTCCAAACGTCTCCCGCCGGATCACGACTGATGAAATGAAACTCGCCTCCCTCAAGACCATCAGCAGCCGAATAATTCACCCATCGATCATCTTGCCTGACCGCTACACCCAGATTGTCAAAACCAATCCAAAGCGCCCCTCCGGGAACCTGATAGGCACTCAGAATTCGTGAGCTCAATAGGTGGTCCCGGACGCTTACGGTCTGTTCCCCCTCCTCACCAAACACCTTTAAACCGAGACCACGCGTTCCGGCGAGTATGCTTCCATCTTGAGACTCAGCAACAAAGGTGAAGGCGTGGTTCGGATTCCGATTGTTACTCTTCCATTCCTGAAGCTTCTCACCATTGCGCCACCTTTGAAGATCATTCGATAGAGCTAAGAGAAGATCTCCGTTTCGACTAATGCCAATCGAAAAGATGGCTTTGTCGCCTAGACTACGCACCCACTCACGCCCCTCCAAATGATAGCCTCCGTTTTCTCCAACAACATAGAACCGGCCGTTCAAGTCCATCGCTAGATCTCGAATTTCAAAATCGTCCGGCAAAGTCAACCTCGACACAACCTGTTCAGTAGCAAGGTTCAGCTGAAGCACCTCAGGCCCAGACCGCACCCAGCAAAGGTCGTCCCGGGGAGCCGAAATCATCGGTTGATCGATATTTCCCAGCGGCAGTTGGAAGCGCTCCTCCCAGGAATCCGACTCACTTTGAAACTCCATGAGCATTCCATCCTTCCGCAGGGAAAGAGGCCATTGATCATCCGAACAAAAAAAGCCCAGCAAATCGGACCCCATAGCGCCAGCCGCCCGGGCACCCCGCTCCCGCCAACGTGGTCGAGTACCCAACAGAATTCCTTCCTTCGCTCCCACCCAAAGAAGTGCATCGTTCAGAATCGCCATCGCTCTGATCCGTGAGATCGTCACATCATTCCAAGCATTCAGGGGAGATCCCGACGGAACTGATTCTGTATCTACAAAAACTTTGCCTTCATCACTTCCGAGATAGTAGTTCCCGTCATCAAGTTGGGTGAAAAACTTTGTCTCGATCTCATGCGGAGACTGGACCCAACTCTCGCCATCAAAAGCACACGGTTGCCCCGCACCACTGACCCAGATCCGACCATCCTGCGCCTCGAATAACACATCGCTCCGCTCACATCCGATGACGTCCGACAAATGAGTGATCCATTCGCCTCCCCGGTATTGCGTGACACCGCCCCGATTCCTCGCGACCCATCGGGAACCGTCTTGAGCTTCGAGAATCCCTCTTACAACAAAGCCGTCATGTCCCCCACTGGCCAAGATTCTTTTGGGCTCTGCTACGATGACCCGAGATTCGGAGACAAGAATGGTCGGCCGAATCGAAACCACTGTACCTTTTCTCCCGCCGATCCACAGTTCTCCATCTGGGAAGCGATAGATGAACGTGATCTCAAAACCCGGATCGACTAGACCTTCCGGCAAGGGCACCGAGAACGCCTGTCCGCCGACCAGGGCAACAAGACCGGCGTCCGTTCCTGCCCACATCGTTCTGTTCTCCGCATCCCAAGCCAAGGAAGGGACAAAGTCTGAGGGTAGATGCCGGTCCGCGACGGAGAACAGTTTCCACTCAGCCCCTTGGAGTTGCGCGACTCCGTTTCCCCAAGAAGAGAACCAGATCCCATCCTCGCCGGTCACCACGATGTCCCGCACCTCTTCGAAGTTTGTACCTTGAGGCGGAACGAACCTTCTAAGTGTCCAGTCCGCCTCCGACGCCGAGAGAGAAAATGCAGTCGATAAGCAACTGAAGAGAGCTGCCAAGCAACAGCGTACCTCGCGTGAAAACGCGCTCCTCTGAGAAAGTATTGTCCTACCCATCGCCCTCGACGACCGAACCCAAGGATGCATTCCTACGGATGAATGCAGAATAACTCTTTGTCTGATCGAATGTATAATTTCCCGTTCGCTACCGCCATTGAAGCTTGGAAACGTCCCTCAAGCTTGTTCTTGGCAATCACATGAAACTCCCGTCCGGCCCTGAGAACTGTGGAGGTTCCATCAGCAGCGAGAAAGTAGATTTTCCCATCGGCATGCACGGGCGACGAACTATGCTTTCCGCCGATTCGCTCCTGCCAGATGATTTCCCCAGAAGCCCCATCATAGCACGTCACAATGCCACCACTCGTCACTGCGTAGAGGTTGGGGCTGACATAGAGCAAAGAGGATTCGGTCGGAACGCCCTTTCGATTCTCCCAGGCAATATGGGTCTCGGTGACTTCACCTTCACCATCCAGCTTCACTGTGCGCAAGGTCGTCTTCTCAAATCCCGACGACGTGAACATCAAGCCGTCTCCAAACGCGAAACTCGGCGTCACACCCTCGCCCTGACTGTAAACATTCCAGAGCAGCCGTCCATCGGACGGATCAAACGCTTGGATCACATCTCCGGCTGCACTCAAGAGTTGGTTCTGCCCATCGTGAGAGTACAGGTTCGGACTCACGTGAGCGATCCGCGACAAACCACGTCCCACTTTCCAGTTCACTTTCCCGGTTTCGACATCGACCGCCATCACGCGGGCTTCGTTCCACGGAACCTGCCAACCGATCTTCTCGTCAGGGGAGTTATTAGGCCATTGTCCGGCCTCGTCTACGCGCTTACTCCCGTCAAAGGGCATGATCAAGAGATCGTCCACAATGATCGGCGAAGCACCCAAACCGTGGCGGCTATAAAACTCAACATCATCATTGACCCAAAGCACGGTGCCAGCCCAATCCAAGGCAACCATGCTTCCATTGCCAAAGACGGCGAACACCCCCCGATCATTAACGACCGGTGTTGGCGTCGCGTAGGAATTTCTGCCCTCTTTCCGTTGAGGTTTTTGCCGAAAGACTTCTCGATTCCATAAGACATTGCCGCCCTCGACATCCAAGCAGATGACTCGGCAAGAACGATCCTTGTCCGTGGTCGAGGTGACGACCACTCTGTTCCCCCAAACCACTGGCGATGACCAGCCATTGCCGGGAATCGCAGTTTTCCAGGCAACGTTTTCGCTCGCAGACCAATGAACCGGTAGATTGGACTCGGAAGAATGTCCTTGGCCTCCTACTCCACGGAATCGCGGCCAGTTATCAGCGGAAATCACGAGGGGAAACAGAACGGCAAACACTCCGAATCGGGCAGCTGTGGTCATGACACCGAATTCTGATCCCCGCCTCTATTCAAGTCCATCAAAAACACGGAATCCAAACGGTAGCAGATCGAATGTTGACCAGAAGCGCGCCCCAAAATCAGACCATCCCGAAGTGAGCTCCGCGATTTCCGATCAGCACGAGACCACACTGACTTGCGCAAAGGCCTTGACGCCCCGCGCGATTTGAATCAAGAACGAGGATCCTATGAAAAACTCAACCCACAACGCTTCTCGTCGTGATGCCCTCAAGACGCTTTCCGTCGGTGCAGCATCCGCAATTCTGACTACGGGAGCAACTCAGGCAGCTCAACCAACGCCAAGCCAGACAGAAGGCCCTTTCTACCCTGACATCGACAACGATCTCACCTTTGTGAAGAGCCGAGAAGATCGCGCGAAAGGGGACTATATCTACGTCTACGGTCTCGTCAAAGATACCGATGGAAATCCCGTGAAGGGTTCCCTAGTCGAAATCTGGCAGACAGATCACCAAGGGATCTACGATCATGCAGGGGATGAGAACCATGCCCAGAAGGACAAGAATTTTCAATCCTTCGGTCGCTGCGTGACCAACGAGAAAGGGCACTACATCTTCAAGACCATTCGTCCGCGTTACTATTCAGCTGGGAAAGGTTTTCGCACCCCTCATATCCATTACAAGGTCTGGCGACGAGGGTATCACGAGCTGACGACTCAAATGTATTTCACAGGAGAGGAAAAAAATGCGGAGGATTCGCTCTACAAGAAACTTTCAAAAGAGGAGCAAGCACAGGTCACAGTTCCCTTCAAGATGCCTGAGAACCTGCACGAAGCCGTCAAGGCCCGCTTGCAATCTGATTTCAGTGACACCGAACCCGTCCCTGGATCCAAACTTGGGCGTTTCGACTTGGTTCTGGATATCGCCTAGCCCGCGAGACAAATCCGGGTTTCCACAACCCTAGAAGGATGCCCGACTCAAAGTTCGGACATCCTCAATCAAACGCCGCATATCAAAGGCCAGCGTTCCGTTGTAAACCCCGCGAATGTGTCCGTCCGGGTCGATGAGCAGGAGCTTTTCGCTATGAATAATCCCACCCTGCTCATTCGCCCCGGTCGTCTCGGCTTCGGCGAAGTATGAATTGCGCGCTAGATCGTAGATGGCCTTGCGCTCCCCGGTTAGTAGATCCCACTTGGAGGTCCGAATGGAGTAGGTCTCAGCATAGTTTTTTAGAACCGATACGGTATCGACCTCTGGCATCACGGAGAAGGACAGCAACTTCACCCGCTCATCCTCGCGAAAGGTCTCCTGCACCTTCACCATGTTCGCACTCATGGTCGAACAGATTCCCGGACACGAAGTAAAAAAGAACGCAACAACGCGAATCTTCTCCGCGAAATCTTCGTCGGACACCGTTTTGCCATTCTGATTCGTCAACGAGAAGGACCCAACTCGGTGTAAGGGAACCTCAGACGCACTACCGGATTCAAACCATTGAGGCGTTAAGGTCGCTTCAGTATAGAAAGGAAGCTGATCTGGGGCATCGACTTCAGAACCTCGAGCATCCATCCACGCAGCGCACAGAATTCCGCCAAGCAATCCGAACGAAAAAAGAAGACTCTTCATTTGTTCTCCTCCGACTTTGTCTCCCCACGACCCTCACCCGATTCACTCAAGCCTGGAACACTCACGCAGGGTTTGGCCCCTACCAACCCGTATCGTCTTCCGTTCCTGACGACGTAGTTACTCCGAAGCTTTCCCCCCTCATCCCAAACTCGTTGAAGCCCCTCTTCACGTCCATCTACGTATCGGAAGACGGCCAGCTTCTTTCCCGATTCAAACCACTCGCATCGCTCCCCCGCATACCTCCCCCGAACAAACTGCATGCGAAACTTCGTCTGACCGTTCGGATACCACCCCTCATGCTTTCCATGCTTCAGATTGTCACGATATTCTCTTTCAGATTCTTTCTCTCCGCCCGCATACCACCGGGACATCTTTCCATCCCGTTTCCCATCCACATAGGACTCACGAACTCTGAGCACACCCTTCAGGTCCACCGATTCTAAGGCGCCCGAGAATGGCCTCTCATCGAGATAGAGGAGACCGCGCTGCTTCTTCAATCGTGGATCTCCGACCGCAAGTACACGCTGTTCCGAAACCGCGAAGCCCGAGGCCCCCGTTGTCGCACTCATCTCTGAACACAGGCCGCGGTCGGAAACAATCCCTGCCGAGACACAAAGTAAAATCGTTCGAGGAAACCACATGGGAGAACCTTCTCTGCTTAGAATCTCACCCGCAAACAACCCTACTGAGTCACCATTCCCTCATCCCCATAGAAACCCGCCCCATTCAGATACGGATCCTCCGCCGTGAAGTGATAGTGATAGATGCCTTCCGGAAATTCTTTCGTGGCTCCAAAGTGCCCATGGAATTCGTCCAGATCGGCATTCGTCACTTCCTCCCCATTCTCTTCAGGTCCATAGACAGGGTATCCATCCAGTAAAACACCAAAGAAGCCATCTCGACCCACCTGCGCACTCAGGAAAAGCGGTTCCACATGATAATGATAATTCCCTCGCTGGGCGGGGTGACCGCCATACTGATCAAAGGAATTGATCTCATTGGTCAGAGGCTGGTTGTTCGGTCCAGCATACTGATTGAAAAACGGAACCCCATTGATTGAAACCCCAATGGGTCCCAGCGGAGTGGCACTCGGATTCGTCGCGGGACTTGGGTTCTTGGGCACTCTAAAGACCAGGTCCTGTTCTGAGATGGAATTCGGATTCTGCCGAAACGAATCATTGTCACCGTTGTAGGCCTCGTAGAACTCATGCCCGACCCCGAAGTAAGGACTCGGATGGTCTGGAACACCCGTGGAGCGAAGCACCACGACATCTCCCTCCTCATAGATCTCTACCGCGTTACCGAATAGCGCGTAGATGTTCTCCTGACTCGAAGGGGCTTCCGTCGCCTGCTCATTAGAACTCCCAAACGTAGTCGAGGATACGCCCCTGAGAAAATGCGGACTGCCTGCAAGCGAGGAGATGTCCACACTCGCAATTCCAGATCCGCCAATCTCGACGCTCGCAAAATCGGACCATTGATTTAGATCGGATGTCACTTGAAGCTGCCAAGAACTTCCCGGATCACCCGAGACATGCATCAAGATCTCTCCCATCGCGTTAGGTGACTCCACGCTTAACACAGCAGCCGTAGTAGGCAGGTTCGCAAGCCCAGTCTCCGCGTTTGTTGCCGGCTCAGAATCGCCAGGCTCCGGAGCCTCCGCGATCAAAACCGGTTCTGGAGTAGAATCAGGTTCCTCTTCAGCTACCGCAGAGGGAACGTCGATGCTAACAGCTCCGGCCTGCTCAAACGTGACTGTGCCGTTCGGACCCGGAAAGCTAACAGCGAGCGCAGCAGGACCTGTGGGAACGTCGGACCCAAGGTCGAAAACAGCCGTGAATTGACTCCCGTCACGAACGATCGATTGGGAGATCGTCTCTCCCAAGATCGCTTCAGTTGGGGTCACCTGACCGGGAGGAGCTTGAACCCCTGCTCGAAAAGCGAAGCTTAGTGTCAGCGCTGCACCAGCCTGGGCCGTCTCCGGCCGAACGTTGGCAAACGCGTTGCCGACTTGCACCGACTGCTGCGCCTGATTCGGAGGCCTTCCCTGCGACCAAGCGTTCCCTGCCATCAAGACGCCAATCCCCAAATAAAAAGCTAATTTATTCTTCATCACAACGTCACCCTAGCAGAAGCAACCTTAAGCGAAGGTTAAGCACCCGAGCTCGAAGCAAAAAAGACGAGGCCACACACTGAGGCTTGACGGAAAGAGCTTTTCGTTCGATTGATGGTGACAGACCAAATGCGAATTCTGATTGTAGAAGACGAACCCGATCTCCTCGCGAGTTTGGCTCAAGCGGTCCGAGAGGAGGACTTCGCGGTGGACACAGCCCAGGATGGTAAGGAAGCACTCTATAAAGCAGAGTCTGCTGACTACGATGCGATCATTCTGGATGTGATGCTCCCAGAGCTCGATGGGTGGCAAGTCTTGGAGAAACTCCGCGCTCAAAAGCGCACTCCCGTTATGATGCTCACCGCTCGCGATAGCGTCGCGGATCGAGTGCACGGCTTGGACTCGGGTGCAGATGATTATCTCACAAAACCCTTTGATCTCAACGAACTGTTGGCTCGTCTCCGGGCCCTAATTCGGCGCTCCGCTGGCGAGCCCAGTCCACTCATTAAAATACGGGGCGTTGAAATCAATACCGCCTCGAAATCCGTGACGATGGAGGGCCACACCGTATCGCTCACGAGTCGTGAATACGCTCTCCTCGAATACTTAGCCCACCACCACGGTGAGGTCATCAGCCGGTCCACACTCTACGAACACCTTTTCGATGAGGATGATACTTCTCTCTCAAATCTCCTCGATGTTCACGTCTCGAATCTTCGCAAAAAACTGGGAGCGTCAGTGATCACCACTCGTCGTGGATTAGGTTATTGCATCGAAGCATGAGAAAGCTTTTTCAATCGCTCCGTTGGAAACTTCAGCTGTGGTATGGCCTCCTCTTGCTGCTGATCATCTCCGGGCTACTCTTTTCATTCTACACACTCCAACGGGATCAAGCCTATGCTCGCACCGATCGCCAACTTCAGCGTTGGTCACCACGACTCGCGAATGCATTTCATCTGTCCTTCAGACCGAGCCCTGGGGACCCGCAAGAACAACAGAACCAAGCATGGCTGCAAGAGATCAATCTCCCCCCGGATCTGGAAAGTCAGTTTAGCGCTGATGGCGACACCCAAGCCTACTACTCCGTTTGGGATTCAAATGGGAATCTTGTCACGTTCTCTGAAAGCGCCCCCACCTCCGTGCCCTATCCTGACCACCTGAGGGGCTCCAATCATTTCCGTACCCGCGATCAACTCAGAGAGTTCAGCCATCTTCTTCCCGAGGGAACAATGCTCCTCGTGGGCCTACCACTGAACACCCTCGAAGCGGATCTCAGAGCACTCACGTTCCGCCTCAGCTGTATCGGAGCGGCAATCTTAGTCTTTGGATTGGCCGGTGGATGGTGGTTTATCTCCACCTCCCTGCGACCGATCGAAGCGATGCGTCAGACCTCGCAAACAATTTCGCAAGGAGACCTCAGCGCCCGCATCAAGATTGATGATGAGGGAACCGAGCTCGGCAAACTTTCCTCAACGCTCAATCACACTTTCGCTCGTCTCGAGGACTCATTCGCCCAACAAATCCGATTCACCGCCGATGCCTCGCACGAGCTCCGCACCCCCCTGTCCATCATTCGCTCCAAGGCCCAGCTCGCTCTCAGCCGACCAAGATCGTCTGAAGAGTATCAGGAGGCGATTCGGATTTGTCAGAAGGCCGCAGAACGAATGGGAGAACTCGTCGAGTCGCTCTTAAGATTGGCACGAATCGATTCCGGTGAGGCGAGTTCGGATTCTGCCGATTTCCAGATCCTTCCCGTAATCGAAGAATCGGTCGATCTCATAAAACCTTTGGCCGAGGAGGCAAAAATCGAGATTGAAACTCCGACTGCAGATCACACCGTTCGAGGAAATCCTGTCTGGACGCAGCAAGTCCTCACCAATCTACTGGCTAACGCCATCCACTACTGCCCAGAATCAAAACTCATTCGGATCGTCATCGACGAAAGTCCGTCTGAGCTCCGCGTGACCGTAATGGATTTTGGCCCCGGTATCGATGAGCAGGATCTCAAACACATCTTCGATCGCTTCTACCGAGTGGATAAGGCACGCTCTCGACGCGAAGGGGGCTCTGGACTTGGGCTCTCAATCTGCCGGGCGCTTATGGAGGCGCAGAATGGTTCGATCACCGCGAAAAGTCGACTCGGCAAAGGTAGCCAATTTACCATCCACCTGCTGCGCAAGCTCAGTTCTGAGGATCCAGAAAACCAATCGGCGAAGGGCTAAGGAAAACCATGTTTTTTCTGTTTCCAGTGGGAGTCGACTACCGAACGGATCGCTTTCCTATTGTCACCTTCGTCATCATGGGTTTCTGCGTCATCCTCTATCTCATCGGGATCTTCCTGTTCGTTGATCAGATCGGACAGACAGATATTCTCAGCGATCCGCTGATCGACCGATTCGGTCTCGTTCCCAACAAGGCGACGATGCTCACTTGGTTTTCCCACATGTTCCTTCACGCAGGCTTCCTTCATTTGCTGGGGAACATGGTCTACCTATTTCTTTTCGGAGCCGTGGTGGAAGATCGTTTCGGCAGAATGAAATTCTTGCTCTTCTTCCTTGTCGGCGGCCTCATCGCCGCTGCGGTTCATATCATTTTCTCAAGCCCCGCCTCTGCAGGCATTCCGATGGTGGGAGCCTCGGGCGCTATCTCTTCGTGCCTAGGGGCATTCGTCATTCTTCATCCTCAAACCCATGTTCAGTTTCGCTATTTCTTTTGGCTCATCTTTCCCTTTCTGAATGGTGAGTTCACCCTCCCGTCATGGCTGGTGATCTCACTTTGGTTTCTGAACGACCTCATTGGTTTTGGCATGGAGACAATGGCCCCAAACTCTGGAGGAGGGATCGCCTTTGCGGCCCACATTGGGGGGACGATCTCAGGCTTGATTATTGCAACAGGCTTCCGAATGTTACGCTCCTCTGGCGGCAAAGGTTCACGAAAAGAGAAGCAGTCGGACAAGCGAGAGATTTTCCTTCACCACGACGGCGAAAAGATGGGCCCGTTCTCCATGACGGAGGTGGGATACATGCGGGAAACCGGGGTCATCGGAACCGAGACACACTTCTGGGAAGATGGAATGAGTTGTTGGGAACCGATCGGTAGACTCAAGTGATTTCATGCTCGTTAATCGCCTCGATCCTCAGGCGTTTTTTGTTGGAAGCGATCGAACGGAAGAAAGCCATGGGTTGACCGCCCCAGTAATTCAGGGCAAATTTTAGGTTTCAACCTTCACCTAAGAGAATGCAAAAAGATAGCGAACCGATTGTCGTCGAAGAGATCTATAGCGCCCCACCCGAAGTCGTTTGGGAGGCGATCACGGAACCCGACCAGATGCGAGCCTGGTATTTCGACACCATCAAGGATTTCACGCCAAAGGTAGGATTTGAAACTTGTTTCGATGTGGATTGTGAGGGCGATACCTTCCCTCACCGATGGGAAGTCACCGAAGTCAAACCAGTCGAGAAGCTCGTCTATCGCTGGCGCTACGATGGCTACGACGGCGATTCATTCGTCACGTGGGAGCTGGACGAGGACCCTGACGGCACCCGAATTAAGGTGACTCATACTTGCACAGAATCCTTTCCTCAGGATCACTCCGTTTTTGACGAGGAGGCTTGCATGGATGCCTGGGACTACTTCATCAGCCAAACGCTCCCAGAGTACTTGGCCACGCTGCATCCGTAACCCGGCGACAGCCTGGGTTTGAACCGAGAAAATCTCTCGGATTCAGAGAGAAAGCTCGCAATAGCACCGAGGAGTTCTCGGCGGCTACGACGCCTCGCTCCAACATTTGAGTGAATACACTCTTGGAAGCAGCGTCAGAGAAGGGATAACAGACAATCATACCATGAAATCCTATTGGTCTTGCCTTCTCCTGCTGATCCCTCTCGCAGGCTGCCAGGCTCCTCTCAAGAAGCTTAACGATCACTCGCCAACGTTGACCCTCTATCTGGATGCCAGCCAGGGATCCCAGTCAGGGAGGTGGGATCTGACACGCAGGACCCCATGGAAACCAAGGGAAGGCGAGAGGCTGAATCTCCAGATCCAACGAACTGGTCACTCCGCCCGCTACCAATACTCCAGTTTGGCAGTAGATCAACTTCAGTTTTCTGAGACTCCGATCATTCCTCATGAGATTCTGAACCTCAATGCGGACGCCGGCTCCCTGGTCCTTTCACAGACCAAGGGAGACAACCCATGGACGGGGACCGCTCGACTGGAAGCAGACCCTCGGTTTGGTGACGTCATTTTTCGTATGACGAAGGAAGGTCTCAATAGCGAACGCCTCCTCGCAGCAATCATACGAGAATTTAAGCTCAAGACCCTTCTCGAATATCAGGAGACCGAATTCTCCTTTACTCAAAATGAGCTCTGGACCTGGCTGAGCCTGAACATCCCAGCCGCCGACGCGAGCAAGATGCGAGAAGCTAACCCAAGGCTTTCCGCTTCGGATGTTGTTCAACTTCGACGATTCGGGGTGCCTGTTCGCTTTGTTCAACAATTGCCAGATTTCAGCGCAAACGATCTGATTCAATTCAAACGTTTCGGAGTTGAAGGGGAATACGTTCAGGCTTTTCGGCAATTCAATCCCGAGTATATGCCCGACAACATCATCGCGTTGAAACGATTTGGCGTTCCCATTAGTTGGGCGGAGTCACTCGCCGGACTTTCTAAGGTTCGCAGTCATGAAGATCTCATCCACTTCCGCAAATTCGGCCTCAGTCCTGACTTTGTCCGAGCAGCCCACGCCACCTCATTCGCCCGGGAGCGAGGCGACTTCATTCAGTTGAGACGGCACGGCATAAGCTCGGCATTTCTCGAGAGTCTCACCGATGTTGATCCATCAACCACGACTCAGGACATTATTCGCCTCCACCGCGCTGGTATCCGATCGGAAGACCAAAATGCGATGAGAGCATACGGTATCACATCGATCGATGACATGCTCCGGCTTAAGAGGCATGGTGTTGGAGCGGATTTCATACGAGCAATCCGCATCGATGGTCGGCCTCCGCTCACCGCGGACGCGATCATCGATCTCAAGACTCGAGGCATTGGTCCGCAAACGATTCGGGCACTCCGCCAGTAAATCGCTAGCCTCTCCAGTTCTCCCCGCCGGATCACACCCCGCCGTTTTTCCACGGCAAGATTTGACAATTCGAATCAAAGGGGAATGAGAGAGGATGATGAGAAGAGTAACCCCGCTCCTGCAACGTGTTGGCGCCCTCACCCTTGCCGGCTTCGCCACATCAACAGCGTTCGGACTTGATTGGAACCAGTTCCGGGGGCCAGACGGCTCTGGCGTCATTCCCAGTGCCCAACTCCCCAAAGAATGGAGTGCAGAGAAAAACCTCGCCTGGAAAACACCCATCAAAGGCACGGGCTGGTCATCACCTATTGTTGTCGACGGGTCAATCTTCGTGACTGCAGCTGTTTTCCCTGATCAGCCCCGCCCGAGTGGATTCCGCCGCGGAGTCTCATCCATGCGCACTTATCGGCAAGATTCCGAGAAGATGATTACCGAGACAGACTTCGTGCTCCATTCCCTTCGACTTGAAGACGGTAAACTGAATTGGAGCCGCACGGTCACGACCAAGAAACCCGCTTTCACCATTCATCCTTCCAACACCTACGCGACAAGCTCGCCCGCAACCGATGGCACCCACATCTTCACCTACTTCGCGGCGGCAGGTGTTGTGGCAGCAACCACCCTCGACGGAAAGCCTGCCTGGGAACGCTATCTGGGGGCCTTTCCAGCCGGCAACGGCTTCGGAGCTGGGAGCTCTCTCATGATCGGTGATGGGCTCCTGTTTCTACAATGTGACAATGATGAACAATCCTTTGCCATAGCGTTAGAGCCCGACTCCGGCGAAACCGTTTGGCGGGTCGACCGAAACTCGAGAACCAGCTGGAGCACGCCGATTCTCTGGGAGAACCGGTTCGGTAAAGAACTCATCCTGTGCGGGGCCGACACCGTTACCTCCCTCGAACCACAAACAGGAAAGGAGATCTGGAAATTGACTGGCTTCGGGGGTTCATTCTCATCGACTCCAGCATTCGACTCAGATCGGATTTACTTCGGCAACAGTGGTCCCGGAAGCGCCGGTCCTCTCACGACAGTCGAAGCAGGAGCGCGCGGAGCGGTTCCCTACCAAAAAGGCCAAGCTTCAAAATACTCTCCCTGGGCACGGACCGGCTCGGGTCCTGGCCTGTCGTCACCCGTTGCCTACGAGGGGCTTCTCTACATCAGTGCCGGATCTGGAATCCTGAGTTGCTACGACACCTCGACCGGAGACCGCCTCTACAAAGAGCGGCTGCCAAACTCTGGCAGCGTCGCAGCTTCACTGTGGATTGCCGATGATCAACTCTACGCCCTCGACGAACTCGGAACGACACACATCATCCAAACAGGACCTGAATTCAAAGTAGCCCGAACAAACCAGATCGAAGACCTCTTCTGGTCCACACCGGCAGTCTTCAACAACACCATCCTGATGCGCGGTGCAGACTTCCTTTACTGCGTTCGAGAGGAGAGCGCTCTCTAGGCGCCCCCTTCCAGATTAGAAGCGAAGACGGGCCGATAGCCCGATAAAGGGTGCAGGATCATAGCCGCTGGAGAACAACTCATCTCCAGATCGATTATCGACCTGGAGCTTGCCTCCAAGGTCGATTCCGGTGAATACCGAGACCTCACCTCGTGACCCGAGCGAATGACGAAGCCCTATGAACACGGGAGCACCACGATCTTCTCCCACTCCGTCGGCCACCGCACCCGTCTCACTCAAGCGAAATCGTAACCGCTCATACCGACCTCCCAAAAGAAGACTCCAGTCACGGTCTAACTCATAGGAGAGTAACAAACCAGGGCCCTGAGAAGCCCCCAAGCCTCGACCGGTTTCGAGTCGCAGCCGATCGTTGATCTTCCAATCGATCAGCAGCACGGGAAAGACACTCATACTGTCTTCAATCTGAGATAGAGCACCAATCCCCGGCCCCAAGGTGAGTCGTTCGTTCACCTTGAACGACGCACCGGCAATTCCTCCACCCGTGATCGCGTCTCCCCAATCGGCTGATTCCTCTGCCATCACTCGGATCGATGGAAGAACAAAAAGCATCCATCGATCATCCAGGCCCCAACGAACAGGCGCTGCAAAACTCAACGTTTGCACATCGTCCCAGGCGGATGGCCCATTGAAAATACCCGGCCCCTCGAAGCGATAATTGTCACGGACATACCCAATCCCCAGCGCGACCTGCTTGGTGTAACTCTTGCGGTATCCGATGGAGGCTTGGGCGACATAACGATCTCCCCCAAACTCACCACCTGAGTTCAGGTCAGATTTCAGTTGATGCAGATAGCCTCCGCTGAATTGAGAAAACCACCCCTTCCCTCGTGATGTTCCCCCGCCTGGTCGTTGAGCGGGTTGGGCCTCAATAGCCGTGAAAGCGAAGCCCAGAGTCCAGAGGAAAATCAGACTGAGCAACGGACGGACTCGTCGGTTGAGAGAGGCGGAGTGTGTCGGATACCTAGCAGCGTGAATCATAGAAATCGGAACTCGTTGTCTTTGTTTTGAGGTCAGCAGGAAACTTTTGGAGAAACTCGAAGGATCCCCTGTTGGCAGCGAAATGCCATTCTAAAGAGGAATGTCAAACCGACAGGAGGGCAACACGTGGACGAGGAGAGACGAATCAACGTTCCCCCAGACTCAATTGATCAAAGGCTCGAAGGTCGAGATCCAGCTCACCGAAGTTGTGACTTTGCCCCTTTAGGCGGTCCGCCTCGATCGACTGGACATCGATATCGATCGAGCCAACCCCAGAAAACCGACCCGATACGAGGTTGGTATAGGTAATCGACTTCGGCTTGAGATCGGCGATACCAGCAAACTCAATCTTCTTCACCTCCTTGAGCGGCATCTCGGTTTCGCCACCGATCAAAGCCATCTTGATTCTGTCCGACTCCACCGCCAGAACATCGCCGATCAATTTGTCTCCATTGCGAAGGGTCACGAGATCCTCCTCCGCCGTCGATCGTACGGCGGGCGCCTCGTCAAACTGCCCGTTCCATGGCAGAACGCGAAAATTCGCAAAGCGGATCGCCCCTTGCCCTTGATGAACCATACGCACTCCCGTGCCCTCGCCCGCAAAACCCGTCTTGTCGACCCATTGCTTAATCAAGGCACCATCCACCAAGAGAGCAATACTATCAGCCGCCTTGTTGACTCGAATATCAATATGGGCCTTCCGTTTCTTGGCAAAAGCCGGCGTTTGGACTTGGCCGAGGTATTGCAAGGGAATGCCCTGCTTCACCATCAGGACATTGGCAAAGTAGCTGTTCAACTGGAGACTGTAGAACCCTCCAAAATCAGGCTCGGTATCCTTATTCGCTAAGCTGACCGGATGGAGGTAATCCGTGTAGAGGGCAAATGCAAGATTGAGGGTGCCCTTCCAATGAAGATCAAACTCGATCTGAGATCGATCTGGCAGGTCCAGATTTCGCGCGATCGACGCTGCTTTGGTCGCGTAGAATGCTTCTTCATGATAGACCCAGTCACCACTCTGCACACGGGCCATCGAGACATCGCCAACGGTCCAACCTTCCAAGCCCTCGGGCCCGGAATACAAGGGTTCTTCAGGCACGTCCTCAAAAACAATCCACTGCCACCGGTCTCGCGGCAAACGAAGCACGCCACCGTACCATGTCTCGAAAGTAGCATCCGTCTCGCTCAGGGCCTCTAGACGTCCCGTCAGTTGATCCCCATTGGATAGTCGTATGAGGCTCCGACTCCAAGAAGGCTGGAGGCGCCGCTCCGTTGGCTCCAGATCAATCGTCACAACAGATCCATATTGGAAGCGGCTCAAAGGGACTGACGATCCGTGTCTCCACGCGATTCCGCCGTCAGGTGATGCGGAAACGAGCCGCCCCGCAAGCTGATCCCCATTCTCCAAGCGAAGCAGATCACCGGATGTTTCATCGCTCGCTTCTTGGGCTGCCACCGCAAGGACCAACAACCAAGCGGAAAACAGCCACGCGATTCTCGGTCGCAGTCGCACCAGGCTCATTCCTCTTACCAATGCTTGCATATCCAAACCCTAACGATCCTATTCCGCAGCCTCGAAATCCCAGACGTCCTCGGGATCCTCCTGAGCGGCCAGAGTCTCCAATCGATGTTTCTCCAAATTCAGCTCCACCTGACGGATGGAATCCGGATCGAAGCTCACCGGGCCAAACGTTTCACTCACGCCCTCAATGGCAGACTTCGTCCACTTGGAAAGGGCGAACGAAAGACTTCCTCCGCCAGAAACCTGGACGCGAACATCTTCGGGCTCAAACGACTCATCTCGCGGCTCAGACTGGTGGAGTTGAATTTGTTTGATTCGTTCCAACGGGATCTTCACATCCAATCGATTGCGGAGATTGAAATTCAGCTTCCCGTCTTGGATATCCTTCACAACTCCAATGGGCTGATCTCGATTGATCAGAAGCAAGCCGTCGGATTCCTTTTCGGCATCAACCTCAAAATCCGATTCGAACAAACCGTCCCATTCGGTCACTAAAACCCGGCTGATCGAAAACGTCGAGCGACTCACCTGGGATGAGAAGGAAATACCCTGTCCCTTGGCTACAAAGCCTCGAGAGTCCTTCCAAGTGCCGATCACCTCGTCATCAGCCAAAAGGGCAAAGGTCGATTTGTCACGGTGCGTTCTGAGATCGAATCTCGCTTTGGTGCGATTCACAAGATTCGTCAACCGGACCTGTCCCAGGGTCATGACTCCAGCGCCGGGCTGGATGCGTTGAAACGACACGAACTGGGGACTCAGGAAGAAGACATAGGCCCCCTTGCTGTAGTCATACCGATCCAACGTCTCAGCATGCATCGTCACCGTCAGTTGAAAGGTTCCTTCCCAGCTGAGATCAAAGGCTAGACTTGCAGAGTCCTTGATCCCCATGTCCCGCCCAATCACTCCTCGGTCCGTCACACTCAAGACACCATCCTGATAAGACCAGCCATTCGGACTCTTACCAAGCACCCACTCATTCAGCGTATTGGGCCCCTCATACAGCACGCGATAACCATTCTGAAGAAAGGCGATACTCTGGACCATCGCTCGATCGGCTCGGAGAGCGCCTCCAAACCACGTTTCCATATCAATGAACTCTTCGTCCATTCCGAGAATCTTGCCGTAGACTTCGTCACCGTTGGTAAACCGAAACCGACATTGAGATTGCCGCCCCCCTTTCCAACGCTGGGTCGGATTGAACCGGATCGAACCCAGTGACGGGAAAGAAAACTGCAAGGGTTCCATGGCATTTTCATGTTCCCAGACCAGCCCATTAGATGGATCCAGAGACGCCATTTTTCCGTGCAATGCAGACCCATCAAAGAGCTTCACGAAATGATTCAAGCTCGCGGCAAACATGGAAACACCCGACGCCAAGCCGAAGAACACCGCGAACAGGGTCCACCGAGCGAGAAGTGTCCCTTGCCATGCCTTCCCCACACCTCTCAAGTCACTAACGTTCATAGATTGGAAGATAACGATAATTTAGAGCGAGCGATAAGAGGCTTGCTGAGGTACAGAAGGTCGCGCCGAACTGACCGTCCCAACTCCCATCTCCATTCTGAGACTTACCCAGCTCGATGATATTGTTTCGATTCCACTCGTTCCAATACTTGGGGCCAGCGTGAAAAAACGCCTGCGAGGCGTAATACAGAAAATACTGGTAGTAACTGTTACTCCGCGGCGCACGCTGCAGATAGGCAAAGGCGTTCCTGAATGAATCGGTATCTTTCTGCTTGGCCAAGGCGAGCACGAGAGTCGCGATCGCGGTCCGCGGACCATTGGGCCCTGCCGCTGAAGTGTAGCCGTATCCTCCCTCGCCAGTCTGACATCGCTCGAAGAACTTAAGCCCCTTCTGGATGGCCTCTTCAGGAACCCCAAGGCCAGCATTCCTAGCTGCAAACAATGCCACCATCTGGGCCCCGCTTACCGTGGTGTCTGCGTCTTTACTCTCGGGGGAATAACGCCAGGCCCCTTTGGGATTGCGGCTCTGGGAATCGGTGATCAGTTGAATGGCTTTCGTGAGCGCAAATCCCAATCGATCATTCTCAACCGCACCATACGCTTCGGCTAGGGCCAAGGTTGCAAAACCATGGTTATACATCGTTCGCCCGATATAGCCGGTTTTGATATTCTGGTTATCCAAAATGAAGTTCAGTCCGCGATTGATCGCCAGGCTGAAGGGCCCGTTGTTGGGATCGTCTCCGTGCGCTAACATGCTCACCACTGCAAGACCCACCACCCCTGGCTCGCCCCCGTAGGGTCGATCGGGCCAGGTCCCATCCTCCAGTTGATTGCGGTTCAAATAGGTCAGGGCCTTGACGTAAATTCGATCGACTTCAGTCGCTGCGAGATCTACCGATTCCGTAAACAGCTCCTGAGCCTGGACGCCCCAAGCCAACATGCTGGCAAAGGCCATAGATACCAATCGAACTCTCATAGTCTTACTCCTCGCTTGCAGTTCCACCAACCGCCGCTGGCATTGGAAGGGAAGCCTCGAGCTGTTCCAGTTCGCGATAGTAGTGTTCGAACACATGTCGAAACTCAGTCGGGAGATTATCTGTCATGCCCGCACCTCGCGAAACACCACGAGCATCATCGGCCGCCCCGCGTACTTCCCCTTCTTGACCTTCTGCCTCCTGATTCGTGTCGCCCCCGGCGGGATTCCCACTACCCGAAGGCGTCTGGGACATCGCCTGACCTTTCCCCATGGCCGCCATCTGCATCATCATCGCCATTTGCTGAGACATACTGGAGGAGCTTGAGCTCTTCTTCTGTGCCTGCTCGTTGATGATGTTGATAGCATCTGTGATCGTGTTAATCGCGCGGGTCTCCCCTTGAACGGTGGGATCGCCCGTCTCGTTCTGGCTCAAGAATTCCAGGACCCGGTCCATCTCGACATGGGCCTCATCGAGCACCTTATCGAGATCCGGAAGCGGATTCTCCATCAACACGTCGACGAGCCGATCTTGGATCGTCACCTGCGAGGCACTTAACTCGCCGATCTGTTCTTCCACGAAGTCCGGCTCGGCCTTCTTACCGTCCAACAATCGAGTCTGCACGCGCAAGGTTAACTCGCTTTCTCGGACGCGGAGAAGCGCCATCAGGTGCTTCGTTAGATCGAGTTCATCCTCTCCTCCTCCGCCGCCGCCCCCGCCGCCTGAACTCGGATCATCGGACGGCTCGGGCTCCAGAATCTCTGCCCAATCTTCAAACTGCTTCGCCCATGCCGCAAGGTCTTCGGTTGCTTGCATGGTGACGTTGTCTTTGATGAGTCCCCGAATCGCCAAGAGCTTCTCCATCACATCGCTCTCTTTCATTCCCTTGCTCACTTCCCCATAGGCCTCACGCTCGGTTCGTTCAAAGAAGCGACTGATTTCTTCTTCGATGATTTTGGATTCCTCACCGGCCTTGGTTTGAATTTCGGAGAGCTTCTCATTCGCCGCCTGAAACCGAGGCGCGAGCTCATCCGGAAAAAGTCCGATCGTTTCTGCGGCTTGCTTCATCAGGGATTCTTCGATGCTTGTCTGCTCAGAGCCAATGGCTCGCAGTCGCTGCGCAATGGTCATAGCCTCCATTTGATCGAGGTCTTCGTTCACATCGCTCTGCATTTCCTGAAGAGCATCCAAGATCTCCTCTTGGGTCTGCTGAGCGTCAGCTAGGTTTTGGGACCGGCTCTTAGGGCTCTGCTTGGCGGCATTGAGAGATTTCGCCGCCTGAGACATCTTCTGTTGAGCGAGACTTTGCATTTCAGACATCGTCTTGGTCCACTCCTCCATCATCTCGTCGGAGAACTTCGAGTTCCGCATCGCTTCCCGGAGCGTTTCCAAGCCCTGCTGGGCAAGCTGACTCAACTGAGCAGCGTTCATCGCTTGATCATCAAGTTGGTCCTGCAGCCGATTCTCTATCGCCGCTGGATCAAGATCTGGGTTGGCTTGCAGATCTTCCGTCGCAGCGGCCAGAGCTTCCTGGAGTCGACTGATCTCTTCCAAATTCGTGAGCAGCGATTCGAGGCGCGATCGAATCAACTCCGCGTGCTCCGCTGAACTCACAATATGAACACGATAGACAGCCGATTCGACTGGCTTGCGTTCCGGGTAGTAGTCCGTCACAAAGCCCTTGAACTCAACGGTCGCTCCCGCTGGGATCTGGTAGATCGAGGGACTGAAGTAAAACGTAATATCGAGATCCGTCTTGGACTGATCGATCGATCCATCATAAAACTCATCCTCCAGCAACTCTTGAGAGGGTTGAGGCCCGGCACTGGTCTGCCAGTTCAGTCCAAACTCATTGACTCCAAAATCATCTCTTGTCACCACCCGCATTGCCAGGACCTCGGTATCCAGAATTGCGGTGTCAAAGCCTAGCTCGGGGAGATCGATCATCGGTTCCTGATCGGCAGCATGCCTCACGGTGAAATTCCAAGCGTTCGTATTCTCAAGGCCAAGCGAATCACGCCACTGCAAAGAAGCATCGTAAAGATTCGTGAGATCAAGTGCGTCACTCTGGAAAGTCGCTCCCTCCACGGCAAGATCGAGCCTCTGCGTTTCACCGAGCGAGAGCTGAACCGATTCCAACTCTCGACTGATCTCCCCCTTGAGTTTGACTTCACTACCTTCTAAGACCTCAAGCACACCACCCGCGATCTTGAGATCTTGGTCCGGGTAACCCAAGTAAGCGGGCAGCTTCGCTTCGGCTCCGATCTCGACCAACTTGGGTCTGAGAACCGGTTCAATCTCTAACTCGTCAGACGCGTCACCAAGCACCAGGGAAAGTTTCCGCGGCTCATGCTGACTGGGGACAGATACGTGAATCATGCCATCGCGAACCTCCGCATCCAAGAGGGGTTCATTCCCGAAGCGAGCTTGGACAAATCGCGGCTTCCAAAACGAAAGGTATTCGACCTTGGCCAATGCTTGAAACGGCTCCCCATGAACCACAACCCCGGACGCTTCAAGATCTGAGATGCGCACCAGCGTGTATCTGGGCGTCTCGCGATGCGGCGTCGCCCAACGCACAAACGCGTTGGCTGCCGCTCCCGGAACCAAGAGCCCTAAGAGAATGAAGACCAAGGTCAGAACAACCCCACCCGCGACCAACCGCCTCACCAAGCGCGTCGCAACCGCTCCCTCAAAATCATAACTCAGTGCGTCCGTTGCGACCTGATCGATCGCCGCCTCATAGAGCTCTTCCGAAAAATTGGCTGGTCTCGCCGACTCATTTGCCAACTCGACGATTCCCAAGAGCCGATCCCCAAGTTGGCGGTATCTTTTTTGGACGAGTACAGCGAGGTATTTGACTCCGGGAGGCGACAAAACCCAGCGGAAAATCCACCGCAAAAGAGCCAATCCAGCCAAAACCAAGCCCGCTACAAGGATCGCGAACCGAATCGGCGCCACCGTATCCACGAGGCGATCCGAGATGAAGACCACCAGAAAGGACAATGCGAGGAAAACAAAGACCGCCAAGACGGTCTCCAGAGACTGCACCCGCAACAATCGCCAACGTAGGCGTCCGAACCGAGATTCGAGCTCGTTAGGAAGTTGAATCTTCATTGGTTACCTACCTCACTTTGCAGCATATCCACTGCCATGAGATATTCGGCCAATTCAACCAGCCCAATGGAAACCCTGTCGAGCTCGGAATTGTTACCGATCTCCTTGAGACACGCGCCTTTACTCACTAGCGTCACGTTTCCACACTTGCCGTTCACAGCAAGCCGAATCGTCTCTTTGGACGAGGAAGACCCAGTCATCCTGCGATCTTGGACACAAGAGAGCTGAAACTTCATTGCTCGGCTCCACAGCCAACCAATAGGAAGGCTGGCCAGTTGTCCCACCCTTGCCCAAAAGAATAGGCCGCCTTTCCCGAATCAGAGAAACCCGAATCTTGCCGAGTATCCAGGGCACAAAACTGGACCCCATAAGCCAAAAACAAAGGAATCTACTCCAATATTACTATATTAACTTAAACTTTAAGAAAGAAACTCACGATCGATTCACTGATCCTACTACATCCCAAGCAGGGAAAGTGAATCGAAGTTCGTCTAGGACCCTTTCGAAGCCAAAGCGAGGGTCGGCCCCGCCTTCTGTCTAACAGGACTTTTCCGTTGTTTCCCAACCCTTTCCAGTGTTAGCTCTAAGGGTTCCCCACAAGAATACCTACAGGCAGTTTATGAAGATCTCTCGTCTGGTGAAGCGCTCTGTTGCGCTCCTTTTCATCCTCACGTCGAGCTTGAACATTCAATCAGCTCAAGTATTGACGCCTTGTTTCCTCAAACTCTCACTTTACCCGGACATTCCCGGAGTGCTGGCTGAGGATCTAGCCCTTGACCCGAGCTACCCAGATAGTCCCGGCGAGATTCGATACCTGCGATCCTTCGATTCGCGGGACGCGATTCCGGACAATAGCCTGAATGACTATGGATCCCGACTCGAAGGATTCATCACGCCGACCGAAACCGGCTCCTACACCTTCTTCCTACGAAGCGACGACGGGTCGGAACTCTATCTGAGCAGCGACGACTCGGAAGCCAACGCCCGAATCATTGCCGAAGAACTGGATTGCTGCGATCCGTTTCAAGAGCCGGAAACGGATGACTTCGCCACCTCACTCCCAGTGACCCTCCAGGCCGGCGAGTCCTATTTCATCATGGTCCTCCACAAGGAGGGTGGGGGTGGTGACTTCGCGCAGGTCGCCTGGAGAATGGACGGCGACGAGACGCCCGCAGCGGATTTAGAACCCATTCCAGCAGCCTACTTCTCAAGCCTCATTGATGACTCGCACAATCCCAGTGTCACGATCACCTCTCAACCAGTCGACGGAAGTGGCGTGGAAAACGGGAGTGCCACGTTTGAAATCGGATTCGAGTCTGATCCCACCGCACCTGTCTGCATTCAATGGCAGAAGAACGGAGTCAATATTCCTGGTGCCGTCGGAAGCCCCGTCACAATCGACCTAATAACCTTCGCCGATGACGGAGCGAAGATCCGGGCTGTGGTTGCCGTGCCCGGAGCCTTTGTCGAATCAGAGGAAGTTACTTTGAGCGTCACGCCAGACACCACCGCCCCCGAGCTCCTTTCGATCAACGGCGTTCCCAGCCAGCCACGGGTTGTGCTTCAGTTCTCCGAGCGCATGGACCCAAGCCGCGCTACACAAACCGCCAACTATCAGATCAGCGGCGGCCTCCAGGTCACGGAGGCTCAACTCTCCTCTGACGGCACTCAAGTCACGCTCTTAACATCGGAGCAGGAGGTCGGCACGGAATACACCGTCACGCTCGAAAACCTCACCGACCTCGCCGCTTCCGCCAACCCACTCCCAAGTGGCACGAGTGCGAGCTTCTTCGCGGTTGGCAAACTCCTGCAGGGATCCGACGGTTTCGTCGTCTGGGAAGCAGAATCCTACGATCGCAATCTCGATGAACGCTGGATCGAAGTAAAGACCCGCCCCGGAGCCTCAGGTGACGTGGCAATGTTGATTCCCAACGGCGCAGGTGGCGGGGAAGCAGATACGAAACTCGAGTACGATATTCTATTCACCCAAACCGGAACCCACGTGATCTGGTATCGCGCGGGGGCCGACTCGGGGAGCGACGATTCGGCATGGCTTCATATCAATGGTGAACGTCCACCCAATCGACTGGAAGGAAACACTGCGAGCATGACCGGCTTCAACGGTTCTACCTGGGAATGGAATTCCGATCCCCAGGACGGCGCCTCACCAATGACTTTCGAGATCACTGAAGCAGGTGTCCACACCATCGGTGTTGCCCGTCGAGAAGACGGAGCTTTCTTCGATAAATTCGTTATTACCCAGGATCCAAATTTCGACCCCACCGTATTCGGAGAAGCAGGTCCGGCAGTGACACCCCGAGAAGGTGAACCCGCCGCTGAAGGCGAAGCCGCAACGATTACCCTCCACCCCGTTGACACGGAGGGCTTAGAGAACACAAGCATCACACTCGAGGCCTCAGCGGAAGTACCTGAAGGCATCCTGGTCACCCGCCAGTGGCAACGTCAGCAGGGGGATAACTTTGTCGAGATCGAAGGAGAGACACTCTCCACGCTCGTCATCGACCCGTTGACAATGGATTGGGATGGCGCGGTCGTTCGCTTTCAAATATCCATCAAAGGCAATGCGGTGAGCACCGATCCCGCGACCATTACCGTCGTCCCAGAGACGGAAGCTCCTACCATCACCAGTGTGGGTGGCGTAGCCGCCTCTCGGCGCGTGACTTTGATGTTTTCCGAGGAGGTGGAGGAAAGGAGCGCAGCGGATTCTGATCACTACTCTATTGAAGGTTCGACGGGTTCAGTCGCGGTTAACAACGTGATTGTGCTGCCCAACCAAACGACCGTTATTCTAGAAACTGGCGCCCAAACTGTAGGCACCAAATACACCGTTACGGTCGACGGCGTTGCCGACACCGCAGCCACACCGAACCTCGTCGAAAACGGGCAGGCGAAATTCTACAGTCTCGGTGATCTCCTTCCTCAAAGTTCGGATGGCTTGCTCGTTTTTGAGGCGGAGAACTATACGGCAAACCTGGACGATCTTTGGATGGAAGACAGCACACGCGGCACCCCGTCGGGCGGTATCTCCATGGTCAATCCTAACGGTGCCGGAGGTAGTGAGTCTGCAACCAAGCTCGAATACGATCTCGAGTTTACCCAAACCGGGACTCACATCATGTGGTACCGCGCCAGCGCCCCGGGTGGCTCGGATGACTCAGCTTGGCTCCATCTCGACGGAGACCGCCCCGCCGAACGAGCAGATAGCAACGAGGCCAGTATGACGGGATTCTCAGGGCAGGACGATTTCATCTGGGTCAGCGATCCCCAAACGGGCCCATCACCGATGACCTTCGAGATCTCGTCCACCGGTCTCCACACCATTGGGCTTGCTCGAAGAGAGGATGGTGCCTTCTTCGACAAGTTTGTGATCACCACAGACCCAGATTTCGATCCCAATGACTTCGGCCCCTCGGGCCCCCCCGAGACGCGGGCCGGCGCTCCTGAGCTACCAACGATCACCCTATCGAGCCCCGCAAACGAATCCGCTCTTCCAGCAAACGAAGACATTCACCTGAGTGTCGAGATCTCGAACACTCCCCGGGTCATCTCGAAAGTGGTCTACCTGAGCAATAACGAAGTGATCGCCGAGGTCACGGAGGCGCCTTTCGATTTTACTTGGGAAAACGTTCCTGACGGGGCTTACCTCCTGAGAGCCCAGCTCACGGATGACGTCGGTGTCACGGTCGGAACCGGACTCTCTTCCGTGCTGGTCGGGGCTCCGAACGAGATCACCATGGTGGTAGGCAACCCGGAATTGAGTGAGGCCCCCGGGGACCAAGCCATCGCGGATCACTTGAGCACCCTTGGCTTCAAAGTTGACGTGATTGATGACAATCTCAGCCAATCCCTCAACGCCTTCGGAAAGAAGGCGGTCATTATCTCGTCTACGGTCGTATCGGGAACCGTCGGAACCAAGTTCCGTGACACGACCGTTCCAGTCCTTCTCTGGGAACAAGCAAACCAAGATGACTTCGGTCTAACCACGGACGAAGCCGACATCAGTCGCGGGGGGACTGGCGAGGATCAAACACAGCTTCTGATTACAGGCACAGCGCCAGAGCTCACCGGGGATCTCCCGTCCGGCGCCCTCCCAGTGGCCGAGACACCGACTGCCTTCAGTTGGGGCACGCCAAATGAGAATGCCCTCGTCGGGGCCACCCTAGCCAGCGACCCGAGTCGGGCCGTTCTCTACGCATACGAAGCAGGATCGGAGATGATCGATGGGTTTATCGCTCCCGGACGACGGGTCATGGTATTCCTCACCGACGAGGCCTATCCCGCGCTCAACGAGGCAGGTCGCCAGCTCATCGACCAGGCCCTCGCTTGGGCCCTGGATTCCACCCTCGAAGCGCCCACACCAGGTGGAAGCCCCGTGATAAGGATTGAATCCGTCTCGGATGATCAGATTAGTCTGACATGGGAGGGTGGCAACGGGCCTTATACCATCCAACACAAAGCGTCCCTCGAGCAAGCAGACTGGAGCGACCTCACAACGACTGACGACACCACAGCAATCGTAACACTAGAAGACGGAGCGGGATTCTATCGTGTCCTCGGACAATAGCCCGAAAACGGCTGCCAGGCTGCTCAGCTTTAACGGATCCAACCTGAGGGCGCCATTCGAAAGGTTCTCCCCCGAAGCCCAGCGACCGGATTACACCGATCGACCACCTAGCTCGGGTGCGGGAGGGTGCGGAAGCAACGAATCGAGAGTTGCAGAGTCTCCCTGGGATCTTTAGTCTCCGCCTTCTTATGACGTTAACCGAAAAGCTTCTCGCTCGAGCAGCCGGTAAGGCAAGTGTTGCCGCTGGAGAAAATGTCTGGGTCAATGCCGATGTGCTCATGACTCACGACGTTTGTGGTCCGGGTACGATTGGGGTATTCAAACGCGAATTTGGACAGGACGCCAAAGTTTGGGATCGCAAAAGAGTAGTCATTATTCCTGATCACTACATCTTCACCGCTGATTCCCGATCCAATCGCAACGTCGACATCCTGCGAGAATTCGCCAAGGAGCAAGATCTCCCCTACTTTTACGACGTCATCGATGATCCGGACGGGAAGTGGCAATTCGATGCCTCCCAAGGAACTCTCAAGCGACAGTATGGGAAAAACTACGCTGGCGTCTGTCACGCCGCTCTCCCTCAAAAAGGGCACACCCGTCCAGGCGAGGTTCTCTTCGGCACTGATTCTCACACCTGTATGGCGGGCGCCTTCAACCAATTCGCCACTGGCATTGGAAACACAGACGCTGGCTTTGTCATGGGCACAGGGAAGCTGCTCCTCAAGGTTCCGGAAACCATGCGATTCCGCCTCGAGGGCAAACTCCAACCCGGAGTGATGGCGAAAGATGTGATCCTCCACATCATCGGAGAGATCGGCTTCGACGGAGCTACGTATCGAGCCATGCAGTTCGATGGCGAAGGAGCTCGGAGTCTCACGATGGATGATCGCATGACGATAGCCAACATGGCGATCGAAGCCGGCGGCAAGAATGGGATCTTCGAATTCGATGAAAAGACCCAAGCATTGGTAGACGAACGAACCAAATTGAACGGTACCCAAGCGGACTACCAGCCGGTTGAAGCCGATCAAGATCAAAGCTTCGTCTACGAATCCGTCGTGGATCTCGACAAGCTCGAGCCCACCGTTGCTTGCCACCCAGACCCAGGTCAACGAAAGAAGGCCTCCGAGCTCGAATCCATCGAACTCGATCGCGCTTACATCGGCTCCTGCACGGGTGGTAAAACGAGTGATTTCCTAGAGTTTGCGAAACTCTTGAATGGTAAGAAGGTTGCCATTGATACCTTCGGTGTTCCGGCGACTCCGGAAATCGTCAATGACCTTCAAACGGAAAAATGGGATGACGTTTCCGTCTGGGACATTCTCCAAACCGCTGGGGTCAAGATGACCGAGAACGCGGGATGTTCTGCCTGCCTCGGTGGCCCAGTCGATACCTTCGGGCGCATGAACACGCCAATGAAGTGCATCTCGGCAACCAATCGGAATTTCCCAGGTCGCATGGGGCACAAAGAATCTCAAGTCTTTCTCGCCTCGCCTGCAACCGTCGCTGCAAGCGCCGTGACGGGTCGAATTACCGATCCGCGAACTCTGCTGAGCTAAGGGGGCGTCTCCATAGAAATCGGGGGCGACCCGTTGTCATGACGCGGAAACAACTGGATCAGTGCTGCGAATGGGGAGTGATCGGCCTGATCATTGGGGTCCTGATCTATGCCCCCCTCGCTATTGGGGGGGCCCGACCTTTTGATTTCGCGATTCTCCAAAGTCTAACGGCTCTTGCACTCCTGGTCTGGAGCCTCCGATTCTGGTTAAACAAGAATCACCGCCTTCTCTGGCCACCCGTCTGCTGGGCGATTCTTGCATTCGTTGCCCTCGCTTTCTTCCGCTATCAGTCAGCAGAACTCGAATACGTCGCCAGGTATGAGTTCATTCGCATTCTCGTTTATGCGGCGATCTTTTTCCTCGCGATCAACAATCTCCATAAACAGGAGACGACTCAGGTCATTGTCTTCGTTCTGCTGACTGTCGCGACGCTCACGTCGCTCTACGCAGTCTACCAGTACTTCACGCAAGCGGAGTTCATCTGGAGCTATCGTCGTCCGGACCAATATCTTGAACGCGGATCAGGAACTTACATCTGTCCGAACCATTTTGCGGGATTTCTCGAGATGGTCCTACCACTCGGAATCGCCTATTTGTTTGCCGGCCGCTACAACTACACCTTCAAAGTCTTCCTCGGATACGCTTGCCTCGTCATCATGGCCGGACTGGCGGCAACAATGTCCCGCGGCGGGTGGCTGGCCTCTGGAATCTCGCTGCTCCTCTTGTTCGCGCTCCTGCTTCGGAAGCGTCAATACCGACTGCCTGCCCTCGTTGCGCTGGCCATCTTTGGCATCGCCGCAACCGTGATCTACCAACGAAGCGACAAGCTTCAAGACCGTATCCAAAACATGAATGAAGGCGGTTCCACCGCTTTTGTAAGCGCTCGCCCGGCTATCTGGAAAGCGGCCTGGAAGATGTTCAAGGATCATCAACTTTGGGGAGTAGGTCCCGGACACTTCGACTATCGGTTTCCTCAATACCGACCTGAATCGATCCAGGTCCGCCCCGGATGGGTTCACAACGACTACCTGAATACTCTCGTCGATTGGGGAATCGTCGGCGCTTCGGTGGTGGGACTCGGGATGTTCATGGCCGTCGTCGGCGTCCTCCAGTCTCGTAAGTATGTCGAGAGAGCTTCTAAGGACATTGGCTCCCAACGAAACAGCAATCGCGCTGCATTTGTGCTCGGCTCCATCGCTTCCGGATGTGCCCTGGCGATCCATTCGTTTTTCGACTTCAACCTCCACGTTGCCGCCAACGCCATCATTGCGACCACGCTTCTTGCCTTGGCTGCAAGCCACTTGCGATTCGCTTCCGGACGCTACTGGCTGTCTTCGTGGCCCGGCTCTAAGTTCGTCTATACCCTCCTGTTGGTTGGGCTCGCTTTCTTCCTAGCCCGCTCCTCATTCCAGAGCGTCCGAGAGCAACTCCCCCTTATGGAGGCAGAATCTCTTCCTGATGCTTCCATGGAACAGATTCAAGCCATGCAGGCGGCGGCACAAATCGAGCCAAAGAATTTCCAGACGCTCTACAATGTCGGGGAAGCGCTGAGAGCCCGAGGTTCCAGTGTGGAAGAAAATGCCCAAGAAAACTTAGAGGCTGCCATTCAATGGTTCCAAGCAGCAGCAGATATTTATCCCATCTGGGCCTTCAATTATGTCGGCATCGGAATGACCCTCGATCATCTCGGTCGCCTCGACGAAGCCACACCGTATTTTCAACGGGCGATTCAATTGGATCCGAACCAACATCAGGTCGTCGCCTACATGGGTTGGCATCAAGTCAACCTCGGTGACTACGTGGCTGCGAAACAGTATTTTGATCGAAGTCTTGAGATCAAGTGGTGGGACAATCACATCCCGCTGACCTACAACCGGCTCATTGAGTCACGCTTGCCCGCCCCCGTTTCTCAAACGGAATAGCTCATTCGACGATCTAGTTCGAGTTTCTCGAGACGATACCGTCTTGCCCGACAGTCACTGCTCGGTCCGTGTCTTTCAACGGATAGGCATCCTGCTTCCCGTTCGGCCACAAAACATTCAATTGGGTCGCCACGCCCGGAAAAGTCAAAACCTGCATCGGAGCATCCTGGGAGTAGTAACCTCCACCGGCTCGAATCTCCTTCATCGGTCCACGTTCGCGGCCATCGCTCAGCCATAGGCTCGCACCAACAGCGGTGGGATTCCCAGGGGGACCGATCAGCTTCACACGGAGGCCCGGCTTAGCGTGTTGATTACGGTAGAGTTTGACTGCCTGACCGTTCTGCCCCACAGCTAAATCAACGCGCCCATCATGATCAAAGTCGGCGACAGCAGCCCCTCGTTGTTCCCCAAGAATATTGATTCCGGATGCCGTGTGCGACACCGACTGGAAACGACCGTTCCCTAAACCCTTCATCACGAGACCTTGGCCCGCATCGTAGCGGGACACGTCTGACCGAACTCCAAAGAAGTTCTGGGCGAGAAACAGATCTTCATAACCATCTCCATCAAAATCGGCGACGCTTACGCCAAAGGCTGGACTCCATTGAGCCTCTGCTGGCAATGGAATTGCGTCGAATCTCTCTCCCTGGTTCAAGAAGACGGTTGACTGCAGCCAGTTCACTGACGCTGTCTCGGTATTCCCAGTAAACTCACTTAAGATCGATTCTGTTGAGGCCTCCGAGAAGGCACGATTGCTGGAGAAGATCTGCTTCAACTTGGGCAAACCTCGAGCCAAGGAGCCCAGCTGTCGGATCGGCACTTCACGATCCAACTGGGAATCATAAGCAGATGCAATCAAGTCACCCTGACCGTTTCCATCCATGTCCCCGTATTGAACCCTGAAGTCACGGGCTGAATAGCGCTCATAAGGAGAGTTCTGCCCCCAATTGGAAACGACTAAATCCATCCGACCGTCGTTGTTGAAATCGCCCGCTTGAATTCCATTCCACCACCCTCGGTACTGGTCTAAGTCCCATTGCTCGGTCGCACGAGCAAAACGGCCTTCAACATTGATCAGCACCTCAACGGAACCCCACTCCAATGCGAGAGTCAAATCAGGATCACGATCTCCATCGAGATCCGTGAAGACAGCCGCACTCACCATTCCGATCGTTCCCACAGCACCGCTCTCATCATCCGGCACTCGCTTAAACTGACCGCCCTCGTTGAGAAATAAAGCTGAGCGAGGGGCAGCGGGAATTTTGCCTGGTAGGAAGCGTCCGCCAACGAACAGATCCAGATCTCCATCTCCGTCCCAATCTGCCAATGCTAAAGGTCCAACACTTGAGAGTTCACCGGGTTTGATCACAGCCGGTGTCTTGGATCGGAAACGATAGTTTCCAACTGTTCCACCCCGATCCAAACCATCTTCATAGTTCGAAAACCCTAGCACGAGCGACGGATCTCCTGGTTTCAGCTCGGCCCCCAAGACAGACGTGGTGTCTCGAGAAATCGGTCGATCAAAAGGTGCGCGGCTGTAGCCAAAAAACGCTCGCCCCTCATCGTTCCGAAAAATACCAAGCCGTCCGCCTCGGCCGGTGCCGATGATGAGGTCATCAAAGCCGTCATCATCAATATCGTACCAACTGACACCGGGGTCCAGATCACTGCAGCGTCTCAACAGCAGGGGTTGTCGAAAGAAATCGTCGAACTCATCACGCTGATGAACGTAGTCAACCTTCTCACTCTGATCTGAAAACCAAGCCACTTCGCTCTCTCGAGAGCTTGCACCTGCTGTAGATTGGCCTTTGCCTGAGGGCTCCGGTTCTTCGATCTCATAGATTCGATTTGCTTCCACACTATCCAACGTCGAGACAGCACCGCTCGGCCACTGGACCTGTAACGACTTCGCACCCGCTGCTGACGAAGGCACCGCAAACACTCTCATCGGGTCGTCAGACGAGAGGTAACGTCCTCCCGCCATGATCTCTTGGGCCCATGATTGCTCCCCTATTCGAAAAGTGATTCTGGCACCAATTCCTTTGGTGTTCGGTCCATTGCCTCGAAGGCGCACTGCTATACGGGGCGCACTGCTATTGTTGCGAAAGAAACCGAGAGGTTCGTTCAGATGGTTGACGACCAGGTCTTGATCTCCATCGCCATCCAGGTCTCCCAAGGCCATTCCGTGCGAGACGCCGACATGCCCAAAGCCCCACTCCTCAGGCGCAGGTTGAAACCGGCCTCCTCCGACGTTCCTAAAAGCGAGGTTGGCACTTGGGAGGCGAGGGAATCGCATGCGTTCAGTAAAAATCCGATCATCGGACATGTTCTCTCTCGCTCGCAACTTCTTCAATTCGTCCGCAACATCAAGATTCCTTCCATCACGCTCGTTCCCATTGCTCACCAAAAGATCTTCACGACCATCGAGATCGACATCGATAAAGATCGGGCACCAGGCCCAGTCGGTCGCAGCGACTCCGGCATACTGGCCCAACTCACTGTATTGGCCCTGACCACGATTCAGAAACAGACAGGTCTTCAAGAACTGCGGTCGCGCTTCAGGGTTTTTGATCAAATGCTGAGCCGGAGCGATATCGCCAAGCTGCGTCATTCGAGATTGATGATTACTTCCCAACATGTCTAAGGTGATGAAATCGTCCCGACCATCCTGATTGATATCGGCGAAATCCACACCCATGGAGAACCAACTCGATTGACGCATTGCGGCTGTTGGAAGCGCCTTAAACTGTCCTCTGCCCTGATTGATCCAGATGCGATCAGGCGTATCAAAATCATTGCAAACGTAGAGATCGGGGAGACCATCCTGGTTGATATCGCGAAAAGCGGCCGCAAGCCCCCAATCATACGGGTTCTCCGTCAATGCTTGTCCCGACTCGTCTAGGAATGCGCCATCGGTGAAGGAGATGGGTTCAAAGGTCCAGTTGCCTCGATTGCGGTAGAGTCGATCGAGTTCACCGTACTCACCAATTCCTCCTCGTTCATCGACGTAGAATCGATTCTGCAAATCTGGTTCGCTGACGGAACGACCGTTGAAGTCGGTAATGACTTGTTTGCCATTTCGTGTGCCTAGATTCATTCGAGCGTTCGGGACGTCCATCAAGGCGGACTCGCGATAGTTGCATACGTAGAAATCAAGGAATCCATCCAAGTCATAGTCGCCAACGGTGATCGACATGCCACCCACTCCAGAATTCACCCCTGATTGATGTGTCACGTCCGCAAACCGCCCTTCATCGTTGCGAAAGAGGAAAGTACCACGCTTTATGGTCGAGACGAGGAGATCAAGATCGTGATCTCCATCCAAATCTACCAACACAGATCCGGTCGAATAGGCGCTGGGGAGAATAATCCCATCCTGGTCAGTGGCGGCATTGAATTTCCAGTCTCCTTGGTTGATGAGAAGCGTATTCGAAGCGCCGACACTGGTCGCAAAGATATCCGGTCGACCGTCACCATTCACATCTCCAATCGAGACCCCGGATCCGTTCAGAAGAATCTGATTCGTTCGATACAAGTGTGTTGGGATCTCGTTCTCGAATAGCGTGATACTTCCCTCCAGGTTCATCTCCTCGAATCCTGGGCTCCCTTCGGACTCAAGTGAAATCAGACCCGTCTCACTTCCTTCAGCAACGGTAGAACTCCATTGAGCCACGCCTGGCAGAATGAAAAGCCCAGATAACAGTAAGCTTCGTGATATCTTCATTAACGTCTCTGTTATTCTAGCTCCATTGGCACCTGGTGGAAACTGCAACCGGTTTATCAGATCGATTTAGTCGAACCGCGGTAAAGGGTATGCTTATCTTCGCTTGCGGAGTACACAAAAAGGCGGGGACCCGTGAAGATCCCCGCCCGTGATTGTTAAGCTAAGTTACAGCGTCTCTTATCGAGCGATGTAGAACTTCGCACCAGCAGAGGCATCCACCGCGAATGGTGAGGATGCGCCAGCTACAGGAGCGTAGTCTCCATCAACTGTGTCAGAGGACTGCAAGGTTCCGGTGAACTCGATCGAGATGCTTCCGTCAGCTGCTCGAGAGATTCCGGTGATTGATCCAGGACCGGTTGGTTGACCAGGAACTGGAGGCAACACGATTGGAGGAAGCACAACTGGTGGCTCCACAACTGGAGGTTCTGGTGCTTCAGCAGGAACGAACACGTAGAAATCGTGATCGTTGTGACCGCCGTTAACGTTGTAACGGATCGTGGTCACGCCACTGAGGCTCGTGACAACAGCTTCACCATCATCATCGATCAATGGGAAGATCTCGTAGTTGTTCCAACCAGCGGTTGCACGACCTGGTCGGAAGTGACCAATGGTCTCAACTTCTTGGTTAGGCTCACTAGCGTCAGACGTAACGATTTGCAACGAGGTATCGATTGGGTCACCACCAGATGAGAGACGACCGAAGATGGAGTAGGTTCCACCAGTGCCGAAGTCACGGGTGTAGTTGAACCAGTCACCAGCGTCGTTCCAACCAACAACGTGGTTGGTCTCAACTTCGAATGCACCACGGAACAAGCCGATCGTGCCGTTGTTGGTCTTACCAGCTTCAACACCGGTGTCAGGACGGTAAACAGCCTGAGAGTTGGCGTTGTTGGACTCGAAGTAATCAACACCGTATGAGGTGCCAGCATCAACTTCAGTCTCGTCTAGACCATCACCAAGATCTTGGTAGGTGCCACCAGCATAGGCGCCGTCCATACCAATTGGGTTGGCTTTATCCCAGTCACCGAGGCCGTAGTTGAAGTCCTCAGACTCGATGAACAGTAGTCCGTCACCAGCGAGAACGGTGGTGCGGAACGAACCTCCTGCGCTTCGGGCAATGCCACCAGCCGTGAAGGAGATCGACCAGTCGTATTCGGTGTTACCTGCGAGTTCGCCAGTGTCTGCGCTCAAGGTAACAACACCGTCCTCTTCGCTATCGGTGACAGCGATGTCAGCACCGTTGAAGGTAGCAGAAGCGGAACCAGCGTCATAGGACGTTGAGCCGTTCTTGATCGAGATGCTGAGCGTGATACCACCAGCAGCAACTTCACCCGTGCCATCAGCAGGGCTGATTGCGATGATGGAGGCTGGATCCTCGGGGATCTGTCGGTAGGTCTTCAGACCACCTGCTTCGTCGTCGTTCAACAACGCGATTGGGTTGCCTTCAAGATCTGCGGTCCACCACTCAAGGTTTGCACCGCCGCCACCTTCGTACCAAAGGCTGCGCATCTTGTAGAAACCAGGCTCTTCGAAAAGAACAGTTCCCAGCGTAGTAGAAGCTCCGCGACCACCACTGAACTCAGAAACCACGATTGCGCTTTGAGCATCGCTCACAGAACCAGCGGTGGTTTTGAAACCGTCATCAGAGTTGAAGGCGAAGTTGTAAAGACCAGAAGAAGGAATCTCAACAACGGTCAAGATTTCAGCTGTGATCTGGTCCGTGCTACCTTCAAGACCAGGGATACCAGGAATGAAGTCGTCGAAGACGTCCGTGTTTGATCCGTCACCTCGGTCTTGGAAGACACCAGCGTTGCCACCGTCTTGCTCGAAGTTGATGACGCCAGAGATCTCGAAGATACCATCGTCGGCGTTGTATTCTCCACCGATTGGCAATGAGAAATCGTCGATCAAGTTTTCGACAGGGTTGCCGTCTGCATCTAGAACGTTGCCAGCAAGGTGAGCTTCACGCTCTGCGGTGTTGTTACCGATTCCAACAGGTGACTGAAGGACTCGCATCAAGAAACCACGCTCGGTGAAGTTTCCGCTCAGTGCGTTCTCAGCACCGATCACTGCATAGTCTGGCGTGGTGAATGGTAGTTCGAGGCTGAGGCTACCAGCTTTGAAGCCTACAACGTTTTCAGAACTTGGTCCGAAGAACTCTTTCTGAGAGTAAGCAAAACGGGTGATGTCACCGTCAGCGGTAGATTCGGTCGTGATGTCACCTGAGACAACTTCACCGTTCAGTGTTACTTCAATCGTATCGGTGTCAACTGATGCAGGTGGAAGAGCACGGACGCCAACACTGAAACTATCCACGTCAGCAGAGAAACTCTCGAAGACCAAATCACCGGCTTCGAGAACGTCAGTCTTAAGAACGATATTGTCGAAGTGCTTGATTTCGTTTGCTCCACCCGTTCGGCCAGCAATCACAAGACGGCCTGGGCTAGGGAAGAAGTTTGACGGGAAGTTCTCAAGGAGCGGGTTGCCCTTGTATGAAACTGACAAAGCACCAGCTTCGGTCATGTTCACTTCCAAAGAGGTCCAGCAGAGTGTGCCGGGGTCACCGCGTGGGAAGTCACCATCATCGCTACCCAGAGGGCCGGTTTGAAGACTCGTTAGGTCATCGCACTCACCGTGGCGAGTAGGAAGAGGGGTCTTGCTAACAGACTCACCGTCAACCACAACAATGATACCTTCGATATCACCAGAACCGTCGGTCAAGGTATTTCCTTGCCAGGTGTCGAAGCTAACCACGATACCAGTCGCAGTTCCGTTCTCAGCGGGGCCTGGAAGACCGCCACCGTTGAACAATGGGTCAGCAGCGCGTGCGTAGCTGATGGAGAAACCGTCAGCTGGTCGATCCGTGGTGCCATTACCCGTTCGGATGTCAGCCTTAAGATTGAAGGCTTTAACAATAGCTCCATTATCAATATCGGGGAAGATAGCCGTCGTGGACGTGCTTCCCGTTGCTTCAGTGATCGAAAGGAATCCACCAGGGTTACCTGTTCCAGCGAAATCGTTGAAACCACCCTCACCACCCCAAACGAGGTCTTCTTGAGTACTGGTTATCTCGAATTCATCTGCTGGATCCTCTTCGAAGTCGAAAGTGCGCTCTCCAGCATTCGCTGAAGTTATCGCAGCCGTCGCAATGACTGCTGCTAGCCACTTCCAGTAATTATTTTTGATACGCATAATTATTGGTTTCATGTCTTGTAACGGATTGGAGCCGGGATACTGGCTTTTTAGCAACACAGTGGCAAGAAAAAATTCCTACTGTACGGGAATTGTCATTTATTGATCAGGGCTTGTTTTCTGCCCTTAAGGGTGTTTTTAGGTGATTAGGGCCGCTTTTGGACGTTTTGGGGAGATAATTCTGATTTCCGGGTCTCTCGGGCGACCATCGGTTTCGCCTTCAGATAGGTGCCCCTAGGCATGGTTGGATGTCGGATTTTGTTAGGTTTTGCGGTTCGCCTGTTCAGGGAAGGGCCTTTGAGCTGATGTTCTTGCTTGGTTCGGGCCAGGATGCCTATGGTTTCCGAAGGTAGATATGCGATCAGATCTGAGTTCGACGAGACCCAAGGGGCGGCGATCTAACACGAAAACATGGTGTTTTAGGTTGGTCCTGTTGCTTTTAAGCAATGTGGTGTTCTTCGGCGGGCTCGAGATCGCTGCTCGTTTCGTTGGTTTCGGCTATCCCACTTCATTCTTTCAGCCAAGAAAAGTCGATGGCGCCGAGGTGCTCGAAGCGAATCATCGGTTCTTCTGGAGCTTCTTTCCGAGGGCGCTCTCGCGTTCGCCTCAACCCTTCCAATTTTCCAGCGGAGTCAATGACGACACCCATCGCATCGTCATTCTCGGTGAATCTGCCGCTATGGGGGATCCAGAGCCGGCCTTCGGTTTTCCCCGAATCTTGGAGCAAATGCTCAAGCACCGGCATCCGGAAGATCGTTTCGAGGTGATCAACCTCGCTGTCACCGCCATCAATTCCCACGTGATCCGCCCGATTGCCCTCGAAACCGCGAAACACGAATCCGAGTTCTGGTGCGTCTACATGGGCAACAATGAGGTCCACGGCCAATTTGGTCCGGGCACCGTTTTTGGTGCTTCGGAGGCAAATCTAAACCTGATTCGCTCGAGCCTCGCGGTGAAACGAACCCGAGTGGGGCAGCTCATCAACTCCCTGTCCGCTTCAATATCTCAAAACGGAGCTTCCGCAACCGAATGGTCAGGGATGTCGATGTTCACCAATCGCTATGTGTTTGCTGCGGACGCTCGACTGGAAGGTGTGTACGAGAATTTTAGAGCGAATCTGGAGGATATTGCCTCGGCTGGAATTTCTGCCGGCGCACAGGTGTTGATCAGTGACGTTGCGGTTAATCTTAGGGGAAGCTCTCCCTTTAAGTCCGAAGATCCAGACCACCTGACTGATTCCGAGCTCCAAGAATGGTCCGCTCAACTGGAGGCCGGCCGCACATTGCTTGAGGCAGGGCTTCACTCCGACGCCCTGAGCGAATTCGCCAAGGCTGTCGAGCTACACCCCGATCACGCAGAAACTCATTTCTTGGCTGGGCAGTGTTATTGGGCCCTGACCGACTATGCAAACGCCCAGAAACGTTACCAGCGAGCGCGGGACTTGGATGGCCTACGCTTCCGGACCGACAGTAAGCTAAACCAAATCATTCGCGAAACCGCAAAGGACCATCCCTCGAATCAAGTTCGCTTCATTCCCACCGAGTCGATGGTGAGCTACAACGCTCCCAACGGCATTCCAGGCGACGAACTCTTTTGGGACCACGTTCACTTTCGTTTTCCCGGAAACTACCTGGTTGCGCTTTCTTTTGCTCAGGCGATCGAGAAAGAGCTTTATTCGAAAGAGGACATCTCTCAACGACCAGCCAGGATCTCTCTGGGAGACTGCGCACAAGCGCTCACATTGACCCGTTGGAGTGACTATCAAATGACTCAGTCAATGCGCGCCCGTCTTAACGAAGAACCGTTTCGATCGCAGTCCATTCACCAAGAGCGCAGCCAACGCCTGGCGAGCGAACTGCAGAACCATCTTGTCGGCATCTCTGCTGAAGCCTTTCCGATTCATAAGGATGTCTTCGAGGCGGCCATAAAGAATGACCCTGAGGACTACGTGTTGAGAGATCTCTTCGCTCGATTTCTCTTGCAACAGGGAAAGGTCGCTGACGCCACAACGCAATGGGCCACGGTGGTTCAACAATGCCCATCGCACCTGATGGCACACTTTCAAATGGGGAAAGCCCATTCCGAGGATCCGAACCGAGCGAAAGAAGCGGAGGAAAGTTTACGCCAAGCACTCGAGATTCGCCCCAGCACAGTCAACATTATCGCAGCACTCGCCCAATCGCTTCTGACTCAAGGGAGACATCAAGACGCGCTGAGAGAGATCGACACCGCGCTGCAACTCCGGCCCACCTCCATCGAGTCACTGATCGTTAAAGCTCGAGCCTTGCATGCCGCCAACCGCTCCACTGAAGCGGTTCAAGTCTTAGAGCAGGCAGCGAAACTCTCACCGGGAAACAAGCGAGTTGAACAAGTGCGAAAGTCAATAGGGGCCCAATAATCCCCGAATAGGCGGCACTTCACTCTTTACAACCGAAGCTACTCTTGAAGATCCATACTTCGGTTATCTCGGGTTTGGATCAACCGATTGAGACGCTGAATCGACACGGTCCCATCTCCGTTCAGTAACACCTTAGAATTCACAGCCGAGGGTTGCTCGCGCTGCATGTCAGTCCACTTCTGTCGAGCACGATTCAAGGCGGAAAGCCGATCCGCCTCAGGCCCAATGAAGTCATACTCGAGATCTTCAAGACCTTCCAACCGCTTTAGCGACCGCTGAGTGATGAACCGAACCGCGGAGTAGGGATCGACCAAACCTTGAGCCAACGCAAAGCCCATCCAATCGCTCCCGGAAGCTTCTTTCGCTGGCTCCCAGCCAAAATGCCAAGCGAGCAAGGCACGCTGGCCGGCCTCTCCCTTCAACAGCCAAAGCAATCCCGCGGAAACTTCTTTCTGCTCGTCAGATAATTCCGGCTCAGCCAGACCATACCATTCTTTCAAGTAATTCGATGTCCAGTCCAGCGTCTCGTCCAAGTGACACAGGTTACACGCATTTGGCCGCCCGGTTTGCAGCGATGTTTCGACAGATGGGCTGTCGATATGGTGACTCCGGATGGCCTTCAGCAAACCATAGGTCGTATGAGGCATGTGACAGTTGTAACAATTACTTCCGGACGATTCGATCGGATGGTGAGTGTGTGCTTCAAGGTCTTCACCCATCTCGGAATGACATTGGAGACAAGCTTGATTTGACTGGCCAACGGGCGTCAGTTGATCGTCTCGCCAATCCAGGGCCGCCTGACTCTTCGGTTCATTGTGATGAAGCTCATGGCAGGACAGACACGACAGCTCTCCGTTCTGATGGCAGGGTGACTCCATCATTCCACTATAGTCTCGTCCAGAAACTCGAACCATCCCGTCCGGCCAATAACGATCGGACAGGAAACGTGGGTTCTGCTGGAGGGGCTCCTTCAAGTAGGGTTGTTGGTCAAGATGAGCAGCACGGATTAGTTTGCGGTTCTGATTCAGCTCATCTCCCGGACGATAGCGAAACCCATGTTGGCGATATTCCGGAGAGTTTGAAATCCAACTGATTCCATGGCATTGACCACAAACCATAGATGAACGCTTCGCGTCCAACTTGGCGGGATTGACAATGGTCGGATCCGGTTCATCACCTCGATCTGCCTGATAGCGATTCATCGGATTCTGATAGAACTCCACATGCTTCTCAGCGGGTCCATGGCAGGACTCACAGGCAATGCCGATTTCTCCCATACGCGTATGGAGATTTCGGGTCTTCATATTGGGACGCGGCTGCCCGGCTGTCGCATGACAGTTCATGCAGTTCAAGTTCCATATCTGAGTATAGCTCGGGTAAGACGGATCCCTGAGGAAGGTGTCCTTGAAGGGCACCCAACGCTCCTGCTCGAACAAGTAACTGTACGGAAAAATGTGTTGTAGGTTGCCTTTCTCACTCGGCACCCAATAGACCTGCATGTGATGAGAACCGGTTAGCATTCCGATCCGCCGCTCCACGCGAGGAGCGGCTTGCGCCCGAGCGAATATGTCTGGATTTGCCTGCTGCTTGGCCTTGAAATCGGGATCCTCCAACTCTACCCAATACTCATCCCCGCGACGCTCCAACTTGATCGGGGCTTCCAAATGTTCCAAAGGAGGGTGATCAAAGTTGCCACGAACGGTTTCAGGCGAGGCATACTGGGTCATCGTGCGATGGTAACTCATGTGCCAGCTCGCATGTTCGTTGGGGTGGCAAGATCGGCACGTATCGGAAGTAACGTATCCTCCAGGGCGCCCCTCAGCCGGAAGCGAGTTGACATGCTGATCGTTTATTGCCCGCCGTTCTTGGCGGTCATCCCACCAAAACTTGGCTAGCAGAAGCGTCCCGCCTAAGGCGAAGAGAAGAACCATGCTCGCCAGTCGAGAAACCGACTTTAATTGCAGGCACAGAACGGCAACCGAACCGACCGTGATGCCAAACAGGAGCCACTCCATAACACTAGACAACGTTCATTTCCGACGTAAACCCCACGACCATGTCGCATCTGCCACGAGATTTCAATTGGAATGCGATTGGAAGTGGGTGACCAGCCAGAGAAAGGACTGATTGAACCCTTGCTCGGCCTCGCAAGCCCAACAGAATGCGCTGATTCTTGACTCATATTCGCACCGAGCACAGTGATCCTTCGGAAAGCGAGAAGGGCAGGTGCGCTCGCGAAAACATCGTGATCAATTGCCCCCTTACCGTTCGTTTCGATTTTGACATCAGCCTTCTCTTCTTCAGAATTCGGCTATGCGAAACCCCAAAAAAATGGCGCTGTGCTTAGCCACTGTCATTGGTTTGTGTTCCATTGACTCAGCGCCAATGCAAGCCGCCGAAACGTATCCGCAGCACCCCGCTTCGTCACGCCAAAGCGGGGTGCCCTCTGGTTCAGTCACCAAGTTCACCTGGGATGCCAGCGAGATCTATCCCGGCACCATCAGGGATTACTGGGTTTACGTGCCGGCGCAGTATGACGAGGACCGGCCCAGTCCAGTCATGGTATTCCAAGATGGAGAGAACTTCATTCGTGATAAGGGGGATTGGAGAGTTCCCGTTGTTTTCGACAACCTGATTCACCAAGGACTGATGCCAGTGACCATTGGAATCTTCATCAATCCAGGGCATCGAGGGCGTCGCAGTGAAGGCATCCCGCGGCGAAAGAACAACCGCAGTGTGGAATACGATTCCCTCGGCGGGCAATACGCGCGTTTCTTGCTCGAGGAAATCCTCCCCGAGGTGGCAAAGACCTATCGACTCAGCAACAAGCCAGAGGACCGAGCAATCTGCGGCAATAGCTCGGGCGGAATCTGCGCCTTCACGGTTGCCTGGGAGCGCCCCGATGCCTTCCGGAAAGTCGTCAGTCATATCGGCAGTTTCGTCAATATTCGAGGCGGCCACGTTTACCCGGCGTGGATTCGGAAGACCGAAAGAAAGCCAATCCGAATCTTCCTCCAAGACGGACTCAACGACCTCGACAACCGTCACGGCAACTGGCCCCTGGCCAACAAACAAATGGAAACCGCACTCGCCTTCATGCACTACGACTTCCGAATGGTCTGGGGGAGCGGAGCGCACAGCGGCAAACACGGGGGATCTATTTTTCCCGAAACGTTGAAATGGCTATGGCGAGATTTCCAGTAATCCTTACCACGGTTCTCGATCTTCTTATCCTATAAACAGTAGACAGTATGAAGCAGCACATCATCGGTTTGAGCACACTCATCGTGGCGGCGCTCGGTTTATGTCTGATCCATCCATCGACACGTGCCGCGGATTCCCAGCTCGGACCAGATTCCCACGTCGTTGAAGGCGTCCCCCAAGGGCAAGTCATCAAGAAAGTATGGAGGAGTCGCATTTATCCAGGCACAGAACGGGACTACTGGATTTACGTCCCCGCTCAATATCAGGCGGACCGCCCGAGTTGCCTGATGGTCTTCAACGACGGTCGGAGCTACGTAAATTCGAGCGGCGCCTTTAGAACGCCAACCGTATTCGACAACTTGATCCACCAGGGAGCGATGCCAACGACAATCGGCGTATTCATCAATCCAGGAGTGATTCCAGCCGTTGAGGACTACCAGAACAGCCGCAAGAACCGGAGCTTCGAATATGACTCCATGGGAGAACGCTACGCCCGCTTCATCGTCGAAGAGATCATCCCTGAGATTAGTCAGACCTATCACCTCTCGAAGAATCCAGATTGCCGCGCCATTTGCGGCATCAGTTCCGGAGGGATCGCTGCTTTCACGGTCGCCTGGGAACGTCCGAACTCGTTTCGTAAAGTCCTCTGTCATATCGGAAGCTTTACCAATATTCGAGGCGGCAACAGCTACCCATTTATCCTTAGAAAGACCGATCCCAAACCGCTTCGCATCTTCCTCCAAGAGGGTATCAATGATCTCGATAACCTTCATGGCCATTGGCCTTTGGGGAACAAGGAGATGGCTGCCTCACTTGAATTCATGAACTACGACTACAAGTTTGTGATGGGAGAAGGGCGCCATAGCGGACGGGATGGTGGCATAGGACTACCGGAAGCACTTCGCTGGCTTTGGCGAGACCATCAGTCGTTGGCGCCTTGAAAACGGGCTCACAGACATGACCAAACAGCCAGCATCCGCGCCAGCAGAAATCACCCGCTACGCGACAACTCGAGAGCCGGAACAGTTGACGGATCTCGTCAGCGTTGAGCAGCCACTCGAACTTCGAGTTCGAGGTCGCTCAATCGCAATCACCATGCGCACACCGGGCCATGACACTGAGCTTGCCGCCGGCTTCGCACTCTCAGAAGGGATCGTGACCGATCCCCAACAGATTGTGGAGATTGCTCACTGCACGAGAAGCGAAGCAACTCACCCCGAGAATATTGTCAATCTGTTCCTCACCTCCGAAACAGCCTGCGACCTTGAGCGCCTCTCTCGACACGTCTTCGCTTCCTCGAGCTGTGGGATTTGCGGGAAAGCCAGCATTGAAGCCATCCACGAAAACTGGCCCCCGGTAGACTCCGACTTTCAAACGACCAGCGCCACCCTCAGAGACCTTCCGGCCCAGCTGAATGCAGCCCAGTCTGAGTTCAAGCAAACCGGCGGACTCCACGCTGCCGCACTCGCCCGGCCGGACGGTACTCTGGTCTGTCTCCGTGAGGATGTCGGCCGACACAACGCCGTGGACAAGGTCATCGGCTGGGGCATCCTCAACGGAATCCTCCCATCCGATGACCACCTTCTGGTCGTGAGCAGCCGCGCATCGTTTGAAATCATGCAGAAGGCCCTTGCCGCCCACATTCCACTCGTCGCTGCCATCTCCGCGCCGTCCAGTCTTGCAATCGAGTTCGCTCATGCAAATCGACAGACCCTAGTTGGTTTCCTTCGTCCGACGGGCTTCAATATTTATTCGCACCCACAGCGAATCCAGGACTAGTCAGTACGAGCCGATGGAGGGCTCGCCCCGGCACGAGGAGAACGATCGCTGAAAGGATCCCGATTCCGGCACAGGCCAGCCAGAAGAGCAGGGGACTCAGCCCAAACGCATACATCCCCAAGCTGGGGCCCAAGGTAATGGAACTCGCCCAGGCTAGGCCGTATATTCCCATGTAGCGTCCCCTCATGGATTCGGGCGCGAGCTTAGAAACATAAGCCAATGCAACCGGCATACCGATCATCTCACCCACAGTGAAGATGGACATCGCGAAAGCATAAGCGCCGACACTTTGGCAAAACGCTACGCATCCAATCCCGAGTCCCACCAGTGCATTTCCCGCCGCCATCACCCCCAGAGGTGAGAGTCTGCGCGTAAAGCCAGTCAGCGGAATCTCGAAGAGCACAATAATCACACCATTGAGCCCGAGAATCAGTCCGTAAGCACTTTCCGAGTGCCCGCTCCGTTTCACTTCAAGTCCTAAGGTCGTCATCATCTGCATGAAAACAAAGGCAACCAGTAAGCTCGAAATCAGAACACGAACGAAACGGATATCTGCGAACGCCACGCGGAGGCTTTCGCTCAACTCGCCCAAGGGGTTGCCTCGTCTTCGTCGAGACCTTTCTTTCCGTGCTCTCAGCACTGGGAGTCCCAACAGCGCGATGGTCCCATAGAGAGATGCTGTCAGAGCGTCGCCCACAAAGAGCCAAAGATACGAGTACTCCGACAAGTATCCGGCGGTTGCGGGACCGAAGGCCCATCCAGCATTAATCGCAAAGCGATAGACCGCAAAGGCGGTGACTCGATCCTTCTCTCTGACCAGATCAGAAAGGAGCGCACTACTCGCCGGTCGATAAAGTTCACTCGTCAGGCCCGTCAAGAAGGCCAGAACAGCAAAACTGACGACGCTATCTGCTTGGGATAGCGCAAGCATCGACGCGGCCCCCGAGAACATGGACACCACGATCGTATTCCGACGACCAATTGAATCTGCCAAGTAACCTCCCAGCAAAGTCGCTACCAAATGCCCCAGCCCATAGCTCCCCATCGCCACGCTGATCTCGATCGTATGATAGCCCTCGGCTGTCATATGGAGCGCGAGAAAAGGAAGCACAAACGTTCCGAATCGATTGATAAACATCCCCAGATAGATCATCCACACAGGGCGCGGCAGTCGCCGCAGAACGGCCATCAAAGTGGTCGATTCTGGTTCGATTGATTCCGGAGCTTGTGGTTGCGAGGTTGCACTCATAACAAAAAACCCCGCTCGCCTTTTCGGCAAGCGGGGTTTGAAAATTCAAAGCTAAATACTATCTAAGAAGTCAAACTGTTCCGCTCGCCGATTGCGTTTCGCTTATGAAGAAGAACACCACCGAGGGAGAGAGGACGGTACCATACAACGACGCCACAAGGTGCCCCTTGGACAGTCATTTCAAATTTGGTTACCGAGTCTAACATCAAACGTTCTCCACGTTGGCGCAGAGAATGGGGGGCAGTCTCGCAACTGTCAACGCTTCTTTGTTCGGGCGTAGGTCTTTACTCTTAGAAGCTCTCATTTGGAACTGTTCGACCCAGTCTCACTACGATACATTTCGCGCCATGCAAGCCAATCACGATTCTGAATCTAGATCTCCAGTTGTCACACGAAGGCAAGCTTTGAGCGCTCTAAGCCTCACCGGTGCTTCGGCCGCTTTCTTGTCCTGTGCCACCGCGCAAAAGGCGCCTGCACGGAAAAGCTCATACCGTTACTGCCTCAACATGAGCACCATTCGGGGACAAGAACTATCGGTGACCGAGGAGATCGACGTCGCCGGCAAGGCAGGCTATGACGCAATCGAACCCTGGCTAGGCAAACTCAACCAATACGTAAACGAGGGTGGATCGCTTTCCGATCTCAGAAAACAGATCGAGGACTACGGCATGACCGTAGAGAGCGCTATTGGTTTTGCCAGTTGGGCTGTCAACGACCCAGCCAAACGAGCCAAGGGATTCGCTGATGCCACTCGGGACATGGAGCTCTTGGCTGCGATCGGCGGCAAACGGATTGCGGCCCCGCCCGCGGGTGTTCCCGGCAACGACCCCGTCGAACCCGATGCAGCAGCAGAACGGTATCACGATCTGCTCGAAGTCGGAGACAAGATTGGTGTCATCCCACAGATCGAAATGTGGGGAGGTCACCCGAGCATTGGCAAAGTGAGCACGGCGATCTACATCGCGATTCGGGCCGGACACCCTAGAGCCTGTTTTCTGGGCGACGTCTACCACACCTACAAGGGAGGATCTGATTTCGACGGATTCAGACTTCTCAGCCCCCAAGCTTTGCAAGTCATCCACATGAATGATTACCCAGCCGATCCACCCCAGGATAAGATTCGCGATGAACACCGAGTCTATCCCGGCGATGGCATCGCCCCACTGAACGAGATTTTTGGTATTTTCGAATCGGTAGGTGCAAAGCCTGTCCTTTCACTCGAGCTCTTCAACCGCGAGTATTGGAAAATGGATCCCTTGCAAGCAGCCAAAATTGGTCTCCAGAAGATGCAAGCATCGGTCGCCCGCGCTGGCGTCTAAGTTCGCACACGCCGATTCCACTCAATCCAGATCAGGATACTCTCTTTGAAACAGAAAAATATTTTCATCATAGGCGGAGGGATTGTCGGCCTCGCAACAGCCTACAAGCTCGGAAAACTCTTCCCTTCGCAACGCATCACGGTTCTCGAAAAAGAATCGACCGTCGGACGCCATCAGACGGGAAACAACAGCGGCGTTCTCCATTGTGGTCTTTACTACAAACCCGGTTCCATCAAAGCGCGCCTGGCAGTCGACGGCATCCAGGAAATGGTGTCCTTTTGCCAAGAACATGACATTGCCCACGAGGTCTGCGGCAAGATCGTGGTCGCCGTCAATGATATCGAGGTAGAACGCCTGAAGGCACTCGAGGTTCGTGGTAAGGAGAATGGACTCAGCGGTCTGAAGTGGCTGGATCGGGCAGCGATGCGCCAGGTCGAACCCCACGTCGGAGGAGTCGCAGCTCTCAAGGTTCCTCAAGAAGGAATTGTCGACTACCCTCAGGTCACAACCAAACTAGTGGAGGAAATCACGAGTGCCGGCAACGAAGTCCTCTGCGACCAGAAGGTCACCGTGATTCAAAAGAGAAAAGGACAGTGGCTAATCCAAACGCCGAACAGTGAGTTTCGAGCTGACTACATCGTCGGATGCGCTGGCTTACATTCGGATCGAGTCAGCCAACTCTCGGGAGGGCAACGAGACGTTCGGATCGTTCCTTTCAGAGGCGAATACTACGAGCTAAAGCCTGAGAAGAGGCACTTGGTTAACCATCTGATCTATCCCGTCCCTGACCCGCAGTTTCCATTCCTGGGGGTTCATTTCACCCGGCTCATTCATGGAGGAATCGAAGCCGGGCCAAACGCAGTACTTGCTTTCGCGAGAGAAGGCTATCGCAAGACAGATATCAACCTAGCGGATCTAATCGACGCGGGAACCTTTCCTGGGCTTTGGCGATTCATCGCTCAGTATCCCAAGATGACGATCGAAGAACTGCAGCGTTCATTCAGCAAAAAACGTTTCTGCCAATCACTTCAAAGATTGGTTCCCGATGTTCGCATCGACGACCTCCAACCGGGGGGCGCCGGCGTACGCGCCCAAGCAATGTCTCCAAAAGGAACCTTGATTCAGGATTTCGAGTTCGTCGAAAGAGAAGGCGCTCTCCATGTCCTTAACGCACCTAGTCCCGCTGCAACAGCTTCACTGGCAATCGGCGGTGAGATCGCCCGGAGGGTCAAGAAGTCGATGAAGTAAGGAGGGCACGACCTCGAGCGGCCTCTGCGTGGACAAGCCGCCCCGCACTAGAGAGCCTGAAACTTCAAGGTCGGATCGAGACTGTAGTTCCGAGCAAGATCGGCGAAACGGCTGATCTGCTCAGTCTCCCACAGTTCATCCATATCCAATTCAGACCTCATCAACCGCGCCACGTCAGGAGCTGCTTCGAGAGCTGCTCCCGCATCGTAGATCAATGCCCGAGTTCTACGAGATAGGACGTCCTCGACAGTTCGAGCCATCTCGTAACGAATGGCCCAAATCACTTCGATCACGCGAATCGGTAAGCGAGGATGCAGCAGCTGATCCCATTCAGGATGCTGGTCCACGAGTTCCTGCAAGGAGGAGGCATCCGATCCATAGGCGGCCCACTTCCAGGACTCATCATGGCCCCGACCCGCTCCATGAAGCTTCAGTCGATAGGTCTTGCAAGGCCGCTCAACGAGCCCGGAGACAGTCAGAGCTGCGTTGACGACATCCTCAGCCATCTTCCGGTAAGTCGTCCACTTGCCGCCTGCAATCGAGACGAGACCAGATTCCGAAACGATGATTCGATGCTTTCTCGAAAGTGAGGCAGTTTCTTGAGTGTCTCCTTCGCTCACAAGCGGACGAATTCCCACGAAGACAGCTCTCACCTCTCGCCGGGATATTTCCTTGTGAAAATACCGGCTCGCATGTTCCAACAGAAACTCGATCTCACGTTCTCTGCATTCCGGTTCCAGTTCGGGTTCTGAAACGGGAGTGTCCGTCGTACCCAGGAGCACTTTCCCGTTCCAAGGAATTGCGAAAAGGATCCGGCCATCATCCGTCTCAGGAATCATCAATGCCGTATCCCCACCGAGAACATCGGCATCGAGCACCAGGTGAATCCCCTGGCTCAACTGCATCACAGGCCACGTGTCAGGCTCGTCAATACGCCGAATCTCGTCGGTAAAAATTCCGGTAGCGTTGATGACCGCGCGCGCGCGCAACTGAACGGTCACGTCTGACTCCAGGTCCCTAAAGACCAAGCCATTAACTCTTCCTTCGCTCCGAGTGAACTCTTCGACCCGCGCATAATTCAAGACGATCCCACCCTGATTGACCACGGTTTGAGCCAATGTCACCGCGAGTCTCGCATCATCAAACTGCGCATCATAGTAATGAACCCCACCGCGCAGACCCTTTTCAGATAGGCCGCCGAGATGTTCGAGAGTATCCCTCCGTGAAAGCAACCGAGAACGTCCGATCCCCCTGCTGCCGGCCAAGGCGTCGTAGAGCTTCAGCCCGATCCCAAAGTAAAACTTCTCCCACCAGCGATAGGTTGGCACCACGAAGCCAAGCGGCCGCACTAGGTGGGGAGCATTGGCAAGGAGACGAGAACGTTCTAATAGTGATTCTCGAACGAGGGAAACATCCCCTTGTTTTAGATACCGAAAGCCACCGTGGATAAGCTTTGTACTCCGACTTGTTGTCCCGCTCGAAAAATCCGCTTGCTCAAGTAGGAGCGTACGAAACCCTCGCGAGGCCGCATCCACGGCTGCCCCCAAGCCACTCGCGCCACCACCGACCACAATGACATCCCAAGTTTCTTGGCTCTCCCGTATCGATGCTAAAAAACCAGATCTACAAAGCGGTTGGCGCATGTTCCCCCAACAATCTATCGAAGCCGAATTCGCGTTCCTTCCATTCCGCCATTGGCCCGTTAAACAACAGGAAGACGACTCACATCAAACGCTACTTCCGAGTCCCTGATCCAAGTGCCTTGCGAGCCGCCTCGCGTTCCGCGTTGCTGATCAGGCCGTCGCCGTTCTTGTCAAACCGCTTCATCACATCAGCATAATTGGGTTTACCGCCCGAAGTTCGGTTAAACGGATTGGCTCTCGCAGTCGATGGCTTCTTGGCTGGAGCTTTCTTCGAATCATCTTTGGGGTCTTCAGGCCGCAGGAGGAAAACCTGAAGGCGCGTCTTGCCCCCTTTCGGGGAACTAAAAACAGCATAGTTCAAGTGTCCGAACATGTGTTTGAGTGCTTGCCCCGGCGGCAGGTCCTTGTAGGTACCCGACACCATCACACCGGAACTTTCCGGCACTTTTACATCCCATTTCGTCGCGACTGCGATCTCCAACAATACTTTCTCGAGGGGCCAATCTCGGAAGTTCGCTGTCACTCGCCCCTTTTTGGCATCCCATCGAAACTGGCTAGCAGCATTCAGATCAGAGCATACAGCAAAGACTAGAACCAAAAGAAGGGGTGCCACTGACGCGGCCCGACGCAAACTACCTAGTCTGTCTCGCTTCATGGACATAACTCTCAAACCTACAAAGTATCTCAAACACCTCAACCAGGAAAAGGTTCTTTCCGCTAAACCCGACTGCCCCGATTGATCTCGCAACATTTCAGACGCTGAGAAACGTCTTCTGCAATCGACCAGACCCTAGCGAGGAAGGAACCGAATAGCAATCAGAAGGTACGACACAGAGCCAGACCCACGGCGACTTGGGGTGAAGATCAGGGTCCCTTCTATCCGGTTCAATTCGCTTGTGGACTGCCTATCGCGGGGTATGCTTTCACTATGGTTGTCATCATCACCCTTCTGGTCATCGGACTCCTCCTGCTGGTTTCCGAGATCTTTCTTCCTGGAATGGTCGCCGGCCTGGCCGGAATGATTTGCCTTGGTCTTGGGGTCGCATTGAGCTTCCGAGATCTTGGGGCGACCCAAGGGGGCCTCATTCTCGCCGCGACCATATCAGTTTTGGTGGTGGGTTTCTTTGTTTGGCTGAGGTATTTCCCCGACAGCAGTTTGGCGAAACCCTTCGTGTCCGAGGGACAGATCGGAGATATCGGTGCTGAGCAACCCGAGTTGTTGGGCAAGGAGGGCGTGACGTTTACGCCCCTTCACCCTTCCGGAACGGCGATCATCGATCAGCGCCACGTCGATGTCGTCACCGAGGGCGAACCCATCGAAAAGGACGAACCGATCAAAGTCGTCCATGTCGAGGGAATGCGAATTGTGGTTCGCCGAGCCTAGCCGAAATGGCCAAAAAGCTATTTTGCCCGTTGCTCTTCGATTTGACTGGCAGTAGCGTAGAAGGAATCATCACTGATAGAGAGTTTACTGGAGTAGCAAACGTATGACCGAATCATCCTACCTCTTCTTTGCCGCAGACACCGCCTGGGTCGTTTTCGGAGGGCTCCTCGCTCTCGTCGCCTTCCTTGCGGTGCTGCTGGGAATTAACTTCTTCAGCGTATGGATTCGAGCCCTGTTCTCGGGTGCTCGCGTTGAGTTCACGGAACTGATCGCACTTCGACTACGTTCGGTTCCCGTGGGGCAATTGGTCAATACGCGAATCACCGCCGTCCGAGCAGGTCTTCCCGTCTCGATTGATGATCTCTCAACTCACTTTCTCGCGGGTGGCAGCATTGAAATGGTCGTGCAATCCCTCATCGCTGCAAGAAAAGCAGGCATTCGACTCGAGTTTGACCGGGCTTGTGCGATCGATCTCGCCACGAAAGGGACGGGCAAGAACGTCATCGAGGCTGTGAAGACATCGGTCAACCCGCGCGTCATTGATTGCCCATCGCCGAACGTTGGCAAGGGAACCGTGGACGCTGTAGCCAAGGACGGCATCATTATCCGGGCGCGCGCTCGGGTGACGGTCCGAACCAACCTAGACCGATTCGTGGGGGGCGCAACCGAGGATACAATCGTGGCCCGAGTCGGCGAAGGAATCGTGTCAACGATCGGCTCTTCCGACAGCTACAAGGATGTTCTCGAGAATCCGGATATGATTTCCAGGACCGTGCTCAGTAAGGCTCTCGATAGCAATACCGCCTTCGAAATCCTTTCGATTGATATCGCCGACGTCGATGTCGGTGAAAACGTCGGTGCCAAGCTGCAAGCCGAGCAGGCCGAGGCCAACAAACTCATCGCGCAAGCCCAAGCTGAGGTTCGCCGGGCCGCCGCTGTAGCGACCGAGCAAGAAATGGTCGCCCGAGTTGCGGAGATGCGCGCCCGAGTCGTCGAGGCCGAAGCGCAAGTGCCGCTCGCGATGGCTGATGCCTTCCGAAGCGGAAACATGGGCGTCATGGACTACTACCGCATGAAGAACATTCAAGCGGATACTGGCATGCGAGATAGCATCGCAAAGCCAGAAGAGGATGGCGACGAATCCTAGGCCCTAAGACGTCCAGCAGCCTCTAATCTAGATACAGCTTTTAACTCGGATCTAACGGCGAATCGTGTTTGATAATCCGCTCTTTTTCCTGATTCTGATTTCGGTCCTTTCCGCTATCTCGGACTGGCTCGGGAAGCGCCGCAAAGCGGCTCGGCTTCAGGAGATGGAGAGGGCTGGCGAGTTGGAAGTCGACGATACCAGCAGCCCGGAGGCAGCACTTCGAGAGGAACGGCGGCGCTCCGTCCGAGAGCAAGAGGAAGATTGGGAAGAGCGATTGCGCCGAATGCTCGGGGCGGATGATGAACCGCCGCCCGTGAGGGAGCAGCCGCAGCCGACAACGCACACGCAGCCCGCATCCGTCTTCGAAGCAGAACCTCCGCCGCCGCCCGTATTTGTTGGCGAAACAAGAGCCCCGCAGCAGGCCGTTCCGCAAACTGCATCGCCAGCAATTCAGGCCCGCCTTGCGAATACAGAAGTGAGCCTTAGCGAATCGGCCCCTGCGATGCAAATGCGTCGGGTTAAATCAGCTCGTCGATCGCCTGTGATAAACTTCCGATCAAAAGACGCGATTCGGAAATCGATCGTGGCGTCGGTCGTCTTAGGCCCCCCAAAAGGGTCTGGTGAAGAATCTGATCTGATTCGACTCTAGGCCGCAGAGGCTGCTTTTCGGAAAGCCTTCTTAACCTCGACCAGTCCCTGGTCAAACGCGGCCGCCATCGGGATCACGCGAACCCGTTTGATCTCATCCTTGAACCGCTTCAGATTCTCTTCGGCGTTTGGCTCATCCATTTTGTTGGCAAGAATAATTGCACGACGCTTGATCAGAGCCGGATCATACTCTTTGAGCTCCTTCCGGAGCTGCCGATAATCATCCCAAGGCTTCCGTCCATCAAGACCTGCCATATCAATCACGTAGGCGAGAGCTTTGCAGCGTTTAATATGCCTCAGAAAGGCATGCCCCAGCCCGGCATTTTCGTGGGCCCCTTCGATGATACCCGGAATGTCACAAACCGTCGTCCGCGTGTAGTCCTCATGCTCGATGATTCCGATATGGGGCGTCAGGGTCGTAAAGGGGTAGTCCGCGATCTTTGGTTTCGCCCGAGAAAGGGCTGATAAGAGGGTCGATTTCCCGGCATTGGGATAACCGACAAAACCAATCTCAGCAATGACTCGAAGCTCGAGATAAAAGCGATCTTCGGTTCCAGCTTCGCCTGGCTGCGCAAAACGGGGAATCTGGTTTCGGGCGGTTGCGAAGTTCTTGTTGCCCAATCCACCACGCCCTCCTTTTCCCAAAAGGAACCGCTGTCCATGGGTCATCAAATCCCCCACCAAGACGGCCTCTCGGAGACTTGGATCCCCATGATGCCGGAGATCGTCAACGGATTCCGACTCGATCTCGAAGTGCAGATCGACAGTTTGGGGAGTCGGCTTCTGGTTCTTCTCATCGGGTTCGGGTTCAAACTCATCATCCCCTCCATCCTCGGCCGGGAGTTTCCAGATCAAGGTGCCACAGGGCACTTTGACGATTAGATCTTTTGCGTTCTTCCCATCTTTCCCTTTCCCTCCGCCCGGAATGCCATTGGGAGCTCGGAGATGGGGTTGATAATGCTGGTCGACGAGGTTGTTCAGATTGACGTCTGCCTCAAGGATAACGTCTCCTCCCTTTCCGCCATTTCCGCCACACGGGCCTCCTTTGGGTCGAAAAGCCTCACGCAAAAAGGCCACACACCCGCGACCACCGTTTCCGGCCCGCACATAGATTTTGACAGAATCAACAAACATAAAAAAAGGGCGAGGCTAACCCTCACCCTTCGAAAATCTGAAGTCTGATAGACTAATTTTTGGCGCTCGCAGCTTCCTCGGCTGGCACGACGTTCACTCGTCGCTTCGCCTTCTCGAAGGAAACTCGACCGTCCGCTAGTGCGAACAAGGTCCAATCGCGACCAACACCCACGTTCGTTCCAGGTCGGAAACGTGAGCCGCGTTGGCGGACGATAATATTGCCAGCGGTGACAACTTCGCCACCGAACTTCTTCACTCCAAGTCGCTTGCTATTGCTATCGCGACCGTTTCGAGAACTACCTTGACCCTTTTTGTGTGCCATACTGCCCTCAACCGTTGATTTCTTTAATTTTGACGACGCTGACCTCTTGTCGATGCCCCTTGGTCAAGTGATAGCCTTTACGGCGTTTCATCTTGAAGGTCGTGACCTTTGGCCCTCTCTTGTGCGAAACAACGTCTGCCACGACTGTTGCAGATTCGACGGTTGGTTTCCCAATCCGCGCCGAGCCTTCTGAATTGACCATCAAGACCCGATCAAACGTCACCGAACTGCCTTCTTCGGCTTCGACACGTTCGATCTCAAGTTGGTCACCAGCGGCCACTTGATATTGTTTTCCGCCTGTTTCTATTACCGCGTACATAGTTGCTCCCGTAAAATGGAACGGCGATGACACCAAAAAGGCATCGCCATGTCAATGGTTTCCGTCAGAAATCTTTCCCTCAAACTTCGCTCGCCTTTTTTCCAGTCTCAAGCTGCCTATTCCTCAGAGAAAAGGAACTCCAGATCCGTGGATGTCAGATTGCGAGCAAACCCTTCCTCACCCAAGACGTCGCTGATGGTCTGCGCTTTCCTTTGTTGCAGTTCCCAGATCTTCTCTTCAACAGTGCCCGGTGAAATGAGCCTGTACGCATTCACCGTTTGGGTCTGCCCAATTCGATGGGACCGATCAATCGCCTGTGCCTCCACTGCGGGGTTCCACCAGGGATCGTAAAGGACGACGTAGCTCGCGGTTGTCAGATTCAAACCAGTACCTGCCGCTCGGAGGCTCAACAAGAATATCGACGCCTCTTTATCGTTCTGGAACTCGTTCACAATATCCATGCGATTCTTGGTTTGCCCGGTCAGGAGATACGTGGGGAGGTCCCTCGCCTTACACTCCTTATCCAGAATCTGCAGCATTTGCACAAACTGACTAAAGACCAAAACCTTTTGCCCCTCGGCCAGCAGTGGTTCGAGAAGTTCAATCAGGGTATCGGTCTTGCCAGACCCGGCATCACTTCCCACGAGCTCAGGATGACAACAAATCTGACGCAATCGGGTCAAAGCAGCCAGAACATGCATTTTGCTCTTGGCCAAGCCTTTCTGCTTCATCGCTTTGAACACTTGATCACGACTTCGCCGTAGCTCCGCGAGATAGAGTTTTCGTTGTTCTTCCGTCAACTCACAGTCCCGTCGCTCATCAATTCGCTCAGGGAGGTCCTTAGCCACTTGGGTCTTGAGGCGACGTAGCAAGATGGGCCTCAGCTTGGCTGAAAGGCGTTTACGGGCAATCTTAGCTTGGTTGTCCGCATTCTCACCCTTCGGCTCATATACCTCCGTGAATTTCGCTTGTTTACCAAGATAACCAGGTTGAACGAAATCCACGATACTCCAGAGATCGAGAAGTCGATTCTCCAACGGCGTTCCCGTAAGCGCCAGACGCTGGTTCGCGTGAAGCTGCTTCACGGACTTTGTCACCTGTGCGGTTGGATTCTTAATATACTGCGCCTCATCCAAAATGATCGCACTAAAATCGAACTTCTGTAGCGCTTCAAGATCCCGCCGCAAGAGGGAATAATTGGTGATGATAATATCGTGCTGGGGAATCTTCTTCCGCAGGGTGTGACGGGCCGTGCCGCTCTCCAGGACCAAGACCTTCAGGTGCGGGGCAAACTTCTCGGCCTCTCGCCGCCAGTTATGAAGCACTGAGGCCGGACAGATGACCAACGCAGGCGCCTTCTTCTTTTTACCCTTCTCCAACTGATAGGTGATCCAACACAGAGTCTGGAGCGTTTTCCCCAAACCCATGTCGTCAGCGAGGATACCACCCAGCTTGAGATGGGTCAGATGACAGAGAAAGTCGAAACCATCCTGCTGATACGGACGTAAGTCGGCTTGAACAGAGTCCGGAACTCCGGTCGTTGGGATCCCTTTAAAATTCGTGAGCTTCGTTCGCAGCGCGCGCACCTTTGCATTCTTCCCGAACTGGGAAAGCGCGTCCTCCTCGAGTTGAGCCGCATGGATCAGCGAAACCTTCTGCGGATCATTCGCAAGCCCATCGACTCCCAGTTCGGCCATGGTCTCCTGCGCCGATTGCACAGCCCCAGCATCGAGCTCAACCCAACCTCCGTCAGGCAACTTTACGAAACGCCCGGTGGCGGACTGAAGACGTTGCAAATCCGCCTCGGAGAGTTTCATTCCCTCCTGCTCCCACTCGGCCGAAACCGACAACCAGTCGATCCCGCTGCCATTCATCACCAACTTCGGTTTCAAACGCTTCGGGGAAAGGAAAAGTCGTTGAAAGGCCGTGTTGCCAAGATAGTCCGCTGAGGAGGGTCGATCCGGCCAAGCATCGGCTAAGACGTTTAAGAAATTCTCGTTGGCATCACCAATCCAAACACCCGGTTCAGGCGTGAACCAGTCAAGCCGCCGAAGCCATTCCGTTGCGTCGTCCAAGCGGGAGTCATCAAGGAATTCGGGTTTATCGGTTTTCGCTCCCTTCTTCCGTTTCGCTTTGCTGAGCTTCTGCCACTCATGCCCGTTCCATTGCCATTCGCTCGCATCATGATCGCTGACGGCCTTGAGCCGTAGTCGGACGGTATCGTTCTCGAGCTCAAAAACTAGTTGGGGCTTAGCAGTGTGCGAGACGCAGAGTTCATCCCAATGACTCTTCGAACCGACTGCATTCTTCCGAAGATGAGTCAGGAGACGATGAGACAGTTTGGTCACTGCAATCACGGGCTTGTGATTCAGCTGACTCAGCAAACCCGGTGTAGGTGCATTCTTGAGCAAGAAAAACTCATCCCCGGCTAAGACAATCGCAGGCTGCCCAGCAAAGTAAACGCCCTGAGTCAAAGGGAGGGCTTTCTTTCCTGGGATTTTGAGAGCATGAGTGAAACACAACTCGTCATCGAGCTTTTCAAGCTGAGGAGACAATTCTGCCATCTGCCCTCCAAACATCAGCGGAGCCCCGTTCTTGTCGTGCTCCAAGCGCCCGACACTTCCCCAACGAGACAACCATCGTAGTAAATCCAAACCGTGAAGTTCGATCTGAGTTAACTCCTGGTCTTCGTCACCATAATGTTCACTGAGCCACTGAATGAACTCCCAATCTTCGTTCGGAAATAACTCTCTCTCGTGCGAGGCTCGGTTGGTGAGGTCAGTCACTTCCCCCAAACTACGGAACTTCTCCCCACTCCTCGGTCGAAAGACCGCCAGGCGCACACTCAGTTTCTTCAGCGGGGAGTCAGACTCCATCTCCACCACCTCACAAATCGCCCTAATGGACGCTCGGGGAGCATCCAAGTGCACCGGCATCGGAGGCAGCAACCAGGTTTCTAACTCAGAAACAAAGGCGTGATCCTTCTCGGCTTCTTCAACCTCGGCGAGTCGATCCCAGTTTGCATGAGCGATCAATTCAGTCGGAAGAGGGCGGTTCGCTCTCAAAAACAACAAAGCAGTTTCCTCCAAACGAGCCTTCCCTTTGCACTCCAGAAGTTTGGGCCACCACTCCTCGCCCGCAAAGTCTTTCCGACTTAATGAAAGGCGCTCAAAATAGTCATCCAACAGCAGGAAGGCCCGCTGAGAATCACCACATTTCGAAAATGTCTCCAGCAAAGTCTTTCGTTCCTCAACGTCTGTCTTTGAGTCAGACAGCTCTCGTCGAAGGTCGGCCAAAGCGCCATATGTTTTGTCTAGCACGACGTTGTGCGAGTCATACTTCGCACTCGTTGTAGAACGACTATTACTTCCTGTTTTTCTGCCTCTGGGCATAGTGGTACCGTAGTGAATTTCTTAAAACAAAGCTATCCCGCTGCAAATTGGGGGATCCCGATGGGGCCCTTAGTGGAGCTTGTTCTATCTCGCGTGCCTCATTCGAGCGAACTCGGCTGCCTGTATTCGCGAGTAACGTGTAGCGACGACGCCACGTTGATCAGCATAATGTCTAGAACCGCCTTCCAATTCAATACAAAAATAGTGATTTGACAGGCCAGCTCAGGGAACAAAGCCTATCACAGGAATCAAAAAACAAAGAAAACCTCAGAAAAACCAACTCTTTTCGCCATTCTAGAAAGCTTAGGACTTCCCATAAAAAAGAACCGCTAGAGAAGAAAAAGAATCCCTACGTAGTCGTAGTAATTTTCATTAACACGACGCAGCGCGAACGGGAGTGAGGCCTGAATACGACGCTCAAAGAGGAGCTCCAAGCTTATGATTTCTTCGCTGTTTCGATCTTCTCCAGGAGACGATCGCGCTCCGAAGTATCTTGCCCCGACCCACATGACCCCGATGAAGGATTCGATATCGCAGCCTTGGCTTCGGCGAGGTGTCCTTTACCAATTGAGACCCCGTTGAAGGCTTTCACATTCTTGCCTTGGAGATAGGGCTTCGGTCGGGCCCCGAAATTGTATTTGATGTTCTTCCAGGTATCTCCTGGCTGCGCGTTGGTGCCAAGGGCGCCGCTTGGATCGAAACCACAATGAACCATGCAGTTTTCACACCGTGGATCCCGGGCAACGCCGTCTTCCACGCCATACTTCGTCCAATCGACCTTCTCCAGCATTTCCTGGAAGGACGGATAGTGGCCATCGGTCATCAGATAACAGGGTGCCTTCCAACCCGCAATGTTCCTGGTAGGAATGGCCCAAGCTGAGCAGGAAAGCTCCCGTTTTCCAGCAAGAAACTCTTGATAGACCGGCGTTCCGATGATGGTGAACTTCTCGCCCCACTCTTCGATCCGAGCAAATTTCTCCCTCGTCATTTTCCGCGTGAGGAAAAAATCTTCGGGCTGTTTTCCGAGACGCGAAACCATGTCCTTCTTGGCCGCATCGTAATCGTAACCCGGTGAAATCGTGTGCCCATCGACTTCCAAAGCCGAGAGATAGGCGAACATGTCTTCCAGCTCTTTGACATCCGTTTCTTTATAGACGGTCGTGTTCGTCGCCACTTGATAGCCCATCATTTTGGCCATTTTAATAGCGGCCACACATTCCCGAAAAACCCCTTCTCGCTCAACGATCAGATCATGGGTGTATTCCAGTCCATCAACGTGGACGTTCCAATAGATCCATTTCGACGGCGCGATCGTAGGCCGATCGTTCTTCTTTCCGAGTCGGATTGTATCGATGTCCTTTTCCGAGATCAGCTGTTCCTTGAGCAAATCAGCCAACAGCGGCTCGACACTCGCATCATAGATCGCAGCAAGGTGATCCTTCATTTTTTTCCGCATGAAGACACCGTTCGTGCACAAGTACACAATTCGCGACTGCTCTCGAAGCCCATGCACCAGTTCCTCGATTTTCGGGTAGATCAGAGGTTCTCCACCACAGATCGAGACCATGGGCGCGTCACATTCTGTGGCAGAGCCAAGACAATCCTCCAAGCTCATCATGTCCTTTAAACTGGTCGAATACTCTCGAATCCGACCGCACCCCGTGCAGGTCAGATTACACGTATGAAGAGGTTCCAGCTGTAGGACCATCGCGAACTTATTGCTACGCTTGATCTTGTGCTTAATAATGTGACCGGCGATTTTCGCCGTCAGGGCCAAGGGGAATCTCATGAGTTGACGCTAGTTTGACACCAGCTGATAACTGGAAATCTGAATACTCTCATCGAATTCTTCTGGTTCGGGCTCCATCGTAGGTTCTTCTACGGGAGTATGAATTAAGCCAGGCAAGAGTATTGAGGCAGGGGAAACCCCGTGCGACGCGTTCACGCCACCGCAACCACTCAATAACGCAGCCGAAACAACGACCGCAATACTGAATAAGAGAGGCTTCCACTTTGAAGTCATCTCTCCAATATAGTTTTGTTCAAGGCCCACGCAACAAGAAATCGCAGCACTTCGATCAATCTTCACGATCTGGAGCAGCGCATCCAGGCCTCAAAAGATCGTGGAATCGGACATTAAACAGCATCAAGGATCGGGATGGCCCACACCGTCTCAGCTTCTGCAGGGACCGGACTGCTTCTCCTCGTCCTCCAATTGAGTTACGCAAAATTGCCAATCTTGGCCTCATCAGCAGGGCCAAGACAGGTCGTATCTGTCTAAAATATCAGACCGCTCGCGTCGTTCGGTCAGTCCGGGCGACCTCTGTTACGGTGAAGGACCAAGAACTCTTTTTCACACCGAGCTTCTGCTTGCTGCACCCTGGATGACTCGACTAGGTTGAGAGACAGACAACAAACTCATTCACCATGAACCACTATCTAAGACTCTTCGCTTTCGGTCTTTGCTGCTCTCTCGTATCCGTCCTTTCCGCCGAGGATAATCGCCTCACACCAGAACTACTCTGGAAACTCGGGCGACTCGGAGGAACCGCTATCTCCAACGACGGTGCTTCCGTCGCCTACACGGTTCGTCGCTATGACCTAACCGAGAACAAAGGCACCACCAGTCTCTACATCCATCGTCTAGGAGAAGAGCAAGCAACCCAGTGGCTCGAGAATTGGCCGAGTATTGGGGAGCTGCAGTTTGCAAAGTCCCCCTTTGGTGAGCGCCTGTTCTTCGTCGGCAATCAGGGTTCGAGCGACGAGGAGACGTCCCAAGCCTGGTCTCTCAACCCCAAGGATGGGGGCCTCGTCCGAATCACGGAGGGAGAAGACGGACTCGCCAATCTCAAAGTGTCCCCCACGGGGAAGCACATTGCGTTCACCCGAGAGATTAAACTCGATCAAGAAGTGACCGAGCTCTACGACGATCTTCCCAAAGCAGATGCTCGAATCATCGACTCCTTAATGTTCCGCCACTGGAACGCATGGCACGATTACAAATACACTCACCTCCACATCGCTCCAATCAACGGTAACGGCCGCGCAGGGGAGGGAATCGATCTCATGGAGGGAATCAAGGCGGATTGTCCCGTGCCACCCTTCAACGGATCCGAGCAGTTCAATTGGTCGCCCGATGGTGAAGAGATTGCCTACACCGCCAAAATTGTTTCCAGCTGGGCCGAATCGACGGACAGCGATGTCTATCTGGTCAGCATCTCCAATCCCCACAAAACCCGGAATATTACCGATGGGATGCTTGGCTACGACAACAACCCTACCTACTCACCCGATGGAAAGTGGATCGCTTTCCACTCGATGGAACGAGCCAGCTTCGAATCGGATCGAAACCGAATCATGGTTTTTGATCGTCAGACTGGCTCGCTCGTAGACGCCACCAAAGGATTGGATCGCACGGCTCACGGAGCTACTTGGTCTTCTGATAGTACAAGGATCCTCTTCAGCTCAGAAACCGGAGGCACCGACCAGCTGTTCAGCGTGGCCCGACAAGGCGGAGCTCTTAAACAGTTGAGCTACGGTCGCTACAACTGGAGCCTACAAGGTCTCTTGCCCGACAATCGCGCCCTCGTCTCGTACATGAACATGGAACGCCCGAAGGAGCTCGCGATTATGGACCTTGCAACAGGGAGCTCCCAACCCATCACAGACATCAATGGTGACGTCTACGAGAACCTTGATCTTCCTCACATCGAAGAACGCTGGGTCAAGGCGAGCGACGGGAAACGCATTCACAACTGGGTGATCTATCCTCCCGATTTCGATCCCAACAAAAAATGGCCGCTTCTAACCTACTGCCAGGGCGGCCCTCAAGGACAGATAGGACAGTGGTTCTCCTATCGTTGGAACTTTCACCTCATGGCGGCTCAAGGCTACGTCGTGGTCGCCCCTAATCGGCGGGGCCTGCCGGGCTTCGGACGCGAATGGAACGATCAGATCAGCCGGGACTGGGGCGGACAAGCCATGCAAGATCTTCTTTCCTCGACGGATTCTATGTTAGAGGAATCCTACATCGATCCCCAGCGCACAGGTGCCATTGGCGCAAGCTTCGGTGGCTACTCAGTTTACTGGCTCATGGGGCATCATGAAGATCGATTCAGCACCATGATCGCCCACTGCGGCGTCTTCAATCTCGAGTCCATGTACGGTTCAACCGAGGAATTGTTCTTCGTCAATTGGGATCTCGGGGGGCCCTACTGGGAGAATCAAAAGATTCAGCAAGACTACGATCGCTTCTCCCCGCATCGATTCGTGTCCAATTGGGAAACCCCTCTTCTGGTGATCCACGGCCAGAAAGATTTCCGTGTCCCTGTTACTCAAGGGATCGAAGCCTTCACCGCCGCTCAAGTTCAGAAAGTGCCTTCTCGATTCCTCTACTTTCCAGAAGAGGGCCACTGGGTGCTCTCCCCTCAGAACGGTGTCTTGTGGCATCGCGTTTTCTTCGACTGGCTCGGACGCTATTGCGAACCAACCACGCCATAGGAGAATTTCACGGGCCGTTCCTTCAGGCGAAGAATGCCTGAAGGAACGGACTCTCCAGTCCGAGCCCTCGGTGATTTCCCAGATGCCAAGCCGCTCGATTCGAAAGGAGATTTTATAATGGAATGAAACCGCATTCGTTCCCATCCTCCAGATAGACCAGAAGCATTGCGACCCCATGAATCAACGACCACCCATTTTCATTCTCTTCTTTTTTTCGATCTTCGGCTTCATCGGACTCACCGTCATCATTTCACTTTGGACTGCCGATGGTTTTGGAGCACCGCCTACTTTCTTTAAGATCTTTGGTTCGTTCATCGGTCTCGCCTTCATGGCCATGGGCTTCGGCATGCCGATCTCAGCCCTGATGAACAAAGGCAAACTATCGGTGCCAACAGAAGCAGTTTCCAACTCAAGCCAGCAGAAGCGCCCCGCCCCCGGCACCTATGACTGCCCCAATTGCGGAGCCAACGTCGGCGAAGCTGAAGTCTCACCCAGCGGAGACTTGAAATGCAGCTATTGCAATGAGTGGTGGAACATCCACCAACGATGAGATTTCTCTTGCTCAGTCCGGTAGGTATCCTCGCAGTCCTGGGAATTCTCTGGTGTGCCCGCGTGCTGCAATCCCTCCCCTCGGACTGGCAGGAGTTTCACGAGACCGGCGACCGTAATCGGAAACGAGGGCTGATCTTCGTGTGGATGACCGCCCTCGCGGCGGCGACCATTACCGGCATCATTCTCTATGGTCTCACGGTTACCTCCCTCGACGAACTCGAGAGCTGGAAGCGATTCTGAACCTTTCCTTGTCGCCGAAGCAATTCCCCGGCAGGGTGGTCCAATAACACAACTATTGGTCGCCCATGAACTCTATCCCCGTTTGCGCACTGATTGCGTTCCTCGCCTCGACCACGGCAAGTCTCGCCCAACTAAGTCTCATCGACGACAAATCCATCGCCGATGAATCGAACACGGCCGAGTGGTTAGCCTACGGACGAACCCACAGCGAGCAACGCTTCAGCCCACTGACCGATATCAATCACTCCAACGTTTCTCGACTGAAAGTCGATTGGTATCTCGACTTGCCAAAGGATAGCGGCCTTGTCGCAACGCCCCTCGTCGTCGATGGCATTCTTTACTTCGTCGGTCAGGTCAATGTCATCCGCGCCACCAACGCTACTTCCGGCAAGATCATATGGGAATACGATCCCAAGTCGGGCGCGGCCATCGGGAACAAGCCAAAGATCGGCTGGTTCCACAATCGTGGTCTTTCATTTTACAAGGGACGAATCTTCGCCGGCACCTGGGATGGACGATTAATCGCTCTCGACGCAAAAACGGGAGACCTGCTGTGGAGCACCCGAACCTTTGGCCTCGACCAAGCCCTTTACATCACCGGAGCCCCCAAGGCGTTCAAAGACAAGGTCGTCATTGGGAACGGCGGAACCGAACACGGTCCCTCGCGAGGATTCCTCTCCGCCTACGATATCAATACGGGCGAGGAAGCTTGGCGGTTCCACGTCGTCCCCGGCAATCCAGCTGACGGATTCGAAAGCGAAGCGATGGCGAAAGCGGCCAAGACCTGGACGGGTGAATGGTGGAAGCACGGCGGCGGTGGCAACCCATGGCATGCGGTCACCTACGATCCGGAGCTGGAAACCCTTTATGTCGGAACGGGAAACGGTTCTCCATGGAACCGCAAGATCCGTAGCCCGCAGGGAGGCGACAATCTCTACCTCAGTTCCATTGTGGCCCTCGACCCCGACACAGGTGACTACAAATGGCACTACCAGACCACGCCTGGCGAGTCATGGGACTTCAACTCCAATATGGACATCGTCCTCGCGGATCTTTCGATCAAGGGTGAATCTATCAAAGCGATCCTACACGCACCAAAGAACGGGTTCTTCTACGTCATCAACCGTCAGACCGGCAAACTAGTCTCCGCCGAACCCTTCGTCAAAACCACCTGGGCTAGCCACATCGATCTCAAAACGGGACGCCCTGTGGAAGTGCCCGGCGCTCGCTACGAGAACGGTTCGGCTCGCGTGAGTCCAACCCCGGCCGGGGCCCACAACTGGCACGCCATGTCCTACAACCCAATCACCAAACTGGCCTACATCCCATCCATTCATCTCAGCGTCAAATACACCGATGCCGGGATCGATCCAAAAACCTGGCAGTCCGTACCATTCCAAGGCGGCATGGGAGTAAACTCAACCAGCTACGGACCGGAGCCCGGCAAACCATACCCTGCATCCCTTCAAGCCTGGGATCCCGTGAAACAGGAACTCGCCTGGGCAGTGCCACAGGATAACTACTGGAACGCGGGAACGCTCACAACCGCCGGAGATCTCGTGTTTCAGGGCCATGCAAATGGTCACTTGATGGCCTACCACGCTCGCTCGGGGAAAACCTTGTGGGACCAAGATCTCGGTCTGGGGATTTCGGCTCCACCTATCACCTACAAAATCGATGGCCGACAATATGTGACGCTCCTGGTTGGCTTTGGCGGAAGTGTGGCCGGATTGGGTGGGGCGGGAAAACTTGGCTGGTCCTACGGGGTCCATACCCGTCGCGTCGTTGCATTCTCTCTAACTGGAAAGGCAAGCTTGCCACCCCAACCGGCTCCCTTCTTTCCTGAACCCCTCGACCCCAAAGAGTTCGAGATCAATCCCAATCTACAACAGGTAGGGGGACAACTATACGGTCTCTGCGGATACTGCCATGGCGGTGGTGCCACTGCCGGCGGCATGGCTCCAGACCTTCGAGCCTCACCCGTTCCTCTCGTCGATGCCCTATTCAAGGACGTCGTTCGAAACGGCTCTCGAATCGATCGCGGCATGCCCGGTTTTCCAAACTTCACAGACCAACACCTGAAAGCGCTGCAACATTACATCCGTGGCCGAGCCCGCAGCACCCGCCCCGCTGAAGCCGAAGCACGCTGACTTGATCAGCCTCCAAAGACGGACTAGCATCGCTCAATCAACCTAAGCCGGCCTCCATCAACATGAAAACAAGCTCAGCTTCATTCAAACTGTCGCTCGGTCTGTTCAGTCTGCTTGCATTCAACGGCTCTGCCCAGGAGGCTGCTGATCGCCACTTCGAACAGGAAATTCGACCGCTCTTGATTGCACATTGCCTGGAGTGCCACGGATCGGAAAAACAAAAGGGTGGCCTCAGGTTGGATTCGCGAGAGGCACTCTTGTCGGGAGGCGAATCTGGCAATGCCTTCAACCAAGAAGATCCGTCTTCGAGTCTCCTGCTTAAGGCCATTCGTTACGAAGATTTGGAGATGCCGCCCAAGGCACCACTCGAAGCCCGGCAAATCGAGCAATTGGAAAAATGGATTCTGGCCGGCGCACCCTGGTCCAGAGAAGTCCAGCTCATCCGAGAGGAGCGAGACAAGATCTCAGACAAGGATCGAGAGTGGTGGGCCTTCCAGCCTGTTGGATCACCGAAGTTGCCCCCGTCTCAGTCGAACGGCTCCAGCCAAAATCCGATCGATCAGTTCGTACTCGCCAAGCTAAAGGAACATCAGATTGAAGCCGCTCCAGAAGCCAAACCAGGGGTGCTGCTCCGTCGCGCATACTTCACTCTCTTGGGGCTTCCCCCCAATGCCGAGGAAACGGAACAGTTTGAAACCGATCCTCGCCCCGACAAATGGGCGCGCCTGGTCGAGCGACTTCTCGCCGACCCTAGATACGGCGAACACTGGACGAGATATTGGCTCGACCTGGTCCGCTATAGCGATTCCGACGGCTGGAACCAAGACGCCTTTCGCCCTCACATTTGGCGATACCGGGACTACGTCATCAACGCATTCAACGCCGACAAGCCCTATCCCGACTTCGTTAAGGAACAGCTTGCCGGCGACGAGGTTCCAGAGGACAACCCCGAAGCCTTAACCGCCACAGGGTTCCTCCGTCTTGGTATCTACGAGTACAACCAACGGGACGCCCGCGGTCATTGGAACGACATCATGAATGAGACCACCGATGTGGCAGGCGATGTCTTCCTCGGAATGAGCATGGCCTGCGCTCGATGTCATGATCACAAATTTGATCCCGTTCTGCAAAAGGACTACTTCAAACTCCGCTCCTTCTTCGAACCCCTCATTTGGCGAGACGACCTCAAAGTGGCCACCCAAACGGAGCACCAAGAGCACGCGAACAAGATGGCGATCTGGAAGCAGGCCACCAAAAGCATTCAAGATCAAATCGATGCTCTCCTCAAACCCTACTACGATAAGAAGTGGGTCTTCACCGTCGACAAGTTCCCGCTCGATATTCAGGCGTGCTTCAACAAACCGGTGGAAGAAAGGAGCTCGCTCGAACATCAAATGGCCTACCTGGTCTCACGTCAATTCCTCGAGGAAGGTGGCGGTCCACTCAAGAACATGACGAAAGAGGACAAGGCTACTCACGAAGCCCTGAAGAAAGAATTGGTGGCGTTCGACCACTTGAAACCGCCTCCACTCCCGTCCCTCATGGCAGCATCCGATTTCGAAGGTTCTCTCAGCCCCACAATCATTCCCGATGATCCCCAAGGCGAACCGATCAGCCCGGGATTTCTGACTGTCCTCAGCTCAGAGGAGAGTAGTCTCTCGCTTCCTCAAACTGCTCGTGGTTCCGGAAGACGCACCGCGTTGGCAGCGTGGATCGGAAGCGATGACAATCCCCTGACACCCCGCGTAATGGTCAACCGGATCTGGCAACAGCACTTTGGAGAAGGCCTCGTGAGAACACCCAACGACTTTGGTCACAACGGAGAGCGACCGAGCCACCCCGAACTCCTGGATTGGCTGACGAGACGCTTCATCGATTCCGGTTGGCAGATGAAAGCGCTCCATCGCCTGATCCTGAATTCTGCCACCTGGAAGCAATCCTCTGAGAACCCCCGGGCTGAAGCGTTCCAGAAGATCGACCCCAATGACACCTTGCTCTGGCGATTCCAGGTTCGTCGCTTGCGCGCGGAGCAGATCCGGGACGCCATGCTCAGCGCAAGCGGTGAGTTGGAACAACGAATCGGCGGCCCAAGCCGCAACGAGGACGAGCCCAGCCGGGCACTTTACATGAAGCAATTTCGGAATCGTAACGACACCTTCCTGCACGCCTTCGATCTTGGTGGAGGACTGAAGAGTGTCGCGGTTCGCAACACCACTACCACGCCCACGCAATCCTTGATTATGATCAATGGAGACTATGCCATCGGTCGGGCCAGGAGCATGGCGAAACGGTTGACTCAAGAGATCGACGACTCTGCTCCCGCGCTTGTCCGAGAGGCAATACGACGCACCTGGGGCCGCAATCCTACTCCCGCCGAATTGGAGCGTTCGCTAGCGTTTCTGGAACACCCGGATTCCGTTCCGTCAATCAATCAAGATCGGTTGACAGACTTCTGTCACGTCCTGTTCAATTCTAACGAGTTTCTCTACCTCGACTAAGCACCATTCTCCAATCATGAGCGTATTCAGATCAGTCCAACCCGAGGCTGGCTTCTCCCGAAGAGAGTTCCTGCAACGAAGCGGATTCGGTTTCGGAGCCCTCGCACTCGGCGCTCTCTGGCAGCAAGAGAAGCTCTTTGCTCATCCGGGAGCTTCGAGTCATTTTCCCGGGACCGCTAAGCGAGTTATCTGGCTTTTCATGGAAGGCGGTCCGAGCCATCTAGATCTCGTCGACCCGAAACCATTGCTCAACAAACTCGCAGGCAAGCCACTGCCCGGTGGATTCAAAGAACCGCTTACTGCCATGGGAGAGAAGGGCTCCCCACTTTTGGAAGCGCCCCGTACTTGGAAACAACACGGTCAAAGCGGTCTTTGGGCCTCCGAGTGGATGCCTCACATCGCTGAGAACATGGACGACATTGCGGTGATCCGTTCGTGCTGGACCAACGGCATCAATCACTCCGGCGGCGTGTGTCAAATGAACACCTGCATCAATGTAGCCGGAAGACCATCGCTGGGCGCGTGGGTCCACTACGGGCTGGGCTCAGCAAATCACAATCTCCCGGCATTCGTCGTCATGTGCGATAGCGCCGGCCGCCCCGTCAATGGCCCTCGAAATTGGGGGAGCGGTTTCATGCCAGCGAGTCACCAAGGGGTGCGCATCAAGGGAGCCTCTGACGAGCCGATCCAAAGCCTGAACCCGCCCAAGGGACTCACCGACGAAGTCCAGCGCCGAAAACTCAAGCTCCTCCATGGATTCAACCGAGAGCACCAACAGGCTCATCCACAGCAAAGCGAACTTGAGGCACGCATTCGGAGCTACGAACTTGCCTTTCGAATGCAGGCACAGGCTCCCGAAGCCGTCGATCTTTCTCGCGAGTCTGAATCCACCAAGCAACTTTACGGCCTCGACCAGAAGGAAACGAAAGTCTTCGGACAAAACTGTTTGCTGGCCCGAAGACTCGTCGAGCGCGGCGTGCGCTTTGTCCAACTCTACAGTGGCACGGGAAGCAAATGGGATTCTCATGCAGGCATCGAAGCCAATCATTCGCGGCTCTGTCGATCCATGGACAAGCCCGTCGGTGGACTCTTGAAAGATCTCAAACAGCGGGGTCTTCTGGATGAGACGCTTGTGGTTTGGGGAGGCGAGTTTGGGCGCACTCCTATGAGCGAAAAAGGCGACGGACGGGATCACAACCCCACAGGCTTCTCAATCTGGATGGCGGGTGGGGGAGTAAAAGGGGGGCAAACGATCGGTGCAACAGACGAATTGGGACTCTATGCAGTCGAGGACCGAATGCACGTCCACGACATCCACGCTTCCATCCTCGGTCTCATGGGCCTCGACAACATGGCCCTTACCTATGACCACAAAGGCCGCCCCGAACGCCCAACTATCAACGAGGGACGTTTCAACAAGAAACTCATCGGGGCCTAGCAAGCACAACCTCAACTCTCGACGGAGCGATCCTCCAGATCGGTCAACCCGCTAGCACTCTTCCCTCCAGGCTTAGGAGGATCCGCCTTCAAAGGACGACTGGCTTCAAGCTGCCCGCAAGATTGAGCAACCGAGAGCTTGCCGCGGGGCAGACTCCAAGCGATGTCGCCCAACTCACCTCGCCCGAGCCCCGTGGTAGTCCTTTAGGTTTTCTCCCACCCATAGGATCGCGGTTCATCGATCCTCGATAGCGACTTACGTCTTCTCTTGCTTTCAAGATCAGACGAACGAGATGCACACACCGAACCACGCACTCTCGAGCCCAATCCTCTACCGCCGTCTGACACGATCCCTCCTTATCGAGAGTCAGAGTTCAAGCATATGGCCCCAATTGCCAGTCATCATTGGTCGCACCGGCCTCCGATAGAACGCCCCCAATTAACAAAACCTCAATACTATCACGACAGTTTACCCCACTAGGCGCCCTAAGATCACTTACTACTTCTCCTTTTTGAATCACAGCCAATAATCCACTAATACTCTACCCGTGACAGCCGACTCACTCGATCGACTGCCTCCCATCGAATCTCGGATACCCTCATGAACACAGTCTACAAACATAGAATACTGCCACCACTCCTAATCGGAACTCAGTTCGCTTCATGGCAGCCAATCCTCGCTGCACAGCAACGAGACTGTTTCGGCGAAATGCTAGCGCGCGACAACAAGACCCTGGAAACCTGGGAAACAGAGCGAATCCGCATTGATGACGACTTTATCGCAAGTATGATCTCTTCGAATAGCTAGGCGAGACGCGAAGCAATGGAAGCGATTAGTACCCGTAACAATGCAGATAGGCACGCCCTCGATACCAAAAACCACAAACTTGCCCGAATCCAGCGAGGTGTTCAAAACGGATTCTACACTGCGGCTGAGGCCGAGACCGCTCGTAACATAGCCGAATCCATCTACCGGACTGGTATCATTATGAATGCGAATCAAGCCGAGCTAACCAGGCGACAAATAGCAATTGATCAAAGAAACCGAGACGCTTCCTGCCATGAACGCGCTGACCTGGAAGACATTGCCAATGATTCCACACGAGACGCAAAACTCCAAGAATCGTTCGCAGACTACCTCATTTGTGATCAAAGATATTAGAGAGCCATGAAGAATAGAGTCTACCCTATCATCGCGCTAGCGATTGCAGCGAGTTTTTGGCTTTTCACTCAAAACCGCCCCAGCTCCTTTCTCACCCGAGTATCCCCCGCCGCCTCAGAGAACGCAAAGACTGCCCGTCCCTCTAACCACGATGCAATTACTGCCTCGAGACTGGACAAGCCGCGTCCACTCCGAGAGCAAGAACCACCCGGCGAAGATCCATGGCGTCATTATCTAGAAGAAAACCCTCGCCGTGCTTCCGGAGCACGGGGTAGGAATGCGGTTAGATTCGCCGATGCCAGGACTGAAGTTCATCAATACCCCATTCCAACAGAACTCGAGTTTCTAGGTGAACTCCCTCCAGATCCAAATATGGACCGGATCATTGAGGTTCACGATCTTCGGAGTGAACTTTCCGGCGCAATTCATGAAGACTCCAGACAGCGATGGGATCAGCTTCTAACCGCTGCTGAAGACTCCGGCAACAAAACGCTTATGATGACCGTGCTTACCAATGTCTCTCCTTCTGCCCTTCTTCAACCAGACGAAGCCGCTGTTCTCACGGCATTGGAGGCTGGGAACATCGATTCCACTCATCATTCCCGCCAAGTCGCTCACTATATCAAAGAGCGCAGGGCAAAGGCCGTCGATCAGCTAGCCCAGAGCAATGCTGACGATCCGGAATGGTTGACCACCCACGTTAATTGGCTCGAGGAAGCTGCAAGAACCCTCCACTACTCCTTGGATCCACAAAGCGATGGCCTCTCAACAGATTGGCAGGCCTTTACAGACGAGCTATTCCCGGACTTCCATGAACAGTTCGACGCGAATAGAGCACCACGCCCGCACATCCGCAATCGTGAAGGGCGTCCTGATCCTTAATTGGAACAGCCTATTAACGATTCCTGCCAGATACCCCCGCGCCAGTTTGGACCAAGTCACTGAAACTCAATCTACAGACAACGAACGCAGGGCTCTCACGCAAGGAGAAGTTAAGGTTCGTCGGTATGGCGGGTGTAGGGTTGCAGCCGAAAAAACATTTGAGTCCCTTGTTGTCTCACGAAGATCGATGTGAGCCCACCTTCACCTACGAATAAGGAGCCGCTGTTCTCCCATTGGACAAGATCAGCAGATTGTTGAAGCTGATACAAGACACCTGGCCGAGTGAAGATGCTGAGCTCCAGCGCTGGGTGGCTTCGGAAGATTCCCTCGTCTAGCGATGCGGGAATGGTCGGGCTGAGTCCATTTTCCACTTCGTCACCGTCACTTATCAGGTCGCCGTCAGAATCTGGATGCGTCGGGATCGTGCTGTAGATGGAGACCTCGTCTCCATCACTCACTTTGTCATTATCGGTATCCGGATCGTCTGGATCCGATCTCAGACCATACTCGATCAGAAAGTTGCCAGTGGTTTCATCTGAGACGGCAAGCCAGTAGGGGCTATAGCGTTGCTCGTGACGAATATCAAAAAAGGTCACACTGCCCGGTGCAGTCGGGTCGGCTCGGTGGCGAGACCACTCGCTAAACGTCCATGGCTCTCCGGTATCCCAAGACCATCTCTTACGCGATTGATCGTATCGTCCTCCGAACAGGAACGACGGTATCGAGCTCAGACTATCGAAATCGAACTGCTCCCATTCTTGAGCTGTCTGAAAAGTCGCTAAGTAGCCGCCCCGCGAGGTAGCGTATTCCCTCGCTCGTGCCCAAGAGAATGCAGGCCCACCATCGACACTCGTGACAAACTCGTAATTCCAAACCCCTTGTTCCTCCACATCCGGCCGCCCATCGTCATCAGTGTCCTCCTCTAAGTTGATCCCATTCTCGAGCATGATGTCTCGATGCTCCCAAGTGCCGTTCCAAATCTCGATGCTATCAATCGCACCCTTAAAGCCCGGGCGCCCACCAAACTGAAGGTTCCCTTGGAGTGCTCGCCCATTGAGCTCGGCACCCAAGAAGCGCCTGAAGTAGCGTCCGTCGAGCGCGACCGCGACGTCCTTTCCATAGTCTTCCCAGCGAAGCGAAAAGTGATGCCACGTTTGAGCACGGGGTTCGGGGAATTTGTAGTGGGCTCCCGCACCGCCAGTGCCCCAATTCGCCCGTAGTCGGCCCTGTGTCATGGTCACGCAAAAGGGGATCTCGACGGTGTCAAAGGACGCGAAGTCAGCATGTCCCGTGGGAACTTCGTCAAGGTAGAACCAAAACGAAAATACTCCCTGCGGGCTCGTGAAATCAGCCTCTTGGACAGTGAACGAGTCGGTCTCGTTGACGCGCAGGGCCTGCAAGGCATTGCCGAAACGATCCGTCGTTAGGCTGACGTCACCACTAGTGACGGCTCGAACCGGTCCCGCCGCCCCATTACTGAGGTCGCCATTCTGAAATTCGAACCATGCCAACGCATCGGCCTGCCGACCGCCCTGAGAGATTGTGCTGGCAGCAAAGCCCATAACACCCAGCAAAAAGATCCACCTCATCGTAGTCTGATACCAGTTTCATCCGAGAATTCAAGCCTCATCATGCGACGCCAACGATGCCACGAACCCAGAGCGTCACAGCTTCAACTGCCAATAGCCGACATCGATCCAACGATCGAACTTGAAGCCCACCTCTTCATAGTGCGCGACCTTCTTGAAACCGAACTTCTCGTGCAAGGCGACGCTCGCGGGGTTTGGTAGTGCAATACCACCGATCACCGTGTGGAGTTCCATCGCACGTAGTTCGTTCAACAAGCGCTCATAAAGGGCGGAACCAACACCCCGACCGACCGCGCTCGCGTCGAGGTAAACACTCGATTCAGCGGAGTAGCGATAGGCACAACGACCATGCCAGCGACTGGCGTAAGCGTAGCCCAAGATCTGATCCCCCTCCTCATAGATCAACCACGGAAAACTCGGGATCACTGCATCGATTCGGGCAGCTATCTCCTTCTCGGAAACCGCTTGTTCCTCAAAGCTCACCACGGTGTTCTCGATGTAGTGATTGTAAATCCCAGCCACCTGGGATGCATCCGCTTTTGACGCGAGACGAATCATCTTTACTTAATCGTTTGCCTGGGATCTCGGACGAGAGGTTTCTGAGGTCTTGACCTTGGATAAGCGGTAAAGTGGACCGAGAAGTAAAATGAGAACCAGGAGCATGGAGAAGTGGACAATTGAAATCGTTCGCACCAGGGCACGGTTGTATCCCTGCAGCACCCGAAGCAGCTTGGACGAATCCTCAATGGCCCCTACCGTATCTGGGTAGCCAAAGGTACTTAAGGTCGCGGTGACTGGAAGCAGAAACCAGAGAACCACCCCCATGAACCCAATCACCTCGAGAGAGATGCGAAGCTCAGCCCAAGCCATGGCGGTCTCATTGGGACACTTCGCAAGAGATCTTCTTCGGATGTAGGAGTACAAGACGGCAGCAATCAGAAAAGGCATCAGAACAACTGCCAGATGTGTGTCTTGGAACAACATTCGTTTCCCTCCCTTGCTATTCGGACTTCGGCGACCAGAAGGTCAACAGATTTCCGGATGGATCATACAGATTCATGTCCGTCTTGCGTCCCTCATATCGGGGATCGACGACCGCAGGTTTCTCTTCACCCGGCGTCCGAGAAGCAAGCCATTGGCAGTAGGCTTCGATTCCCACAACCGGAATTCGCACCTCAGCAACGGGAGAGCTTTCATCGGCATGTCCGTTGAGATGAAGGACCGAGGCGCCTTGCGAAATCTGCATGTAAAGCGGGGAATCGGTATCCGGGCGGAACCGATGCTCCCAATCGACCGTATACCCGAGAAACTCCAGATAGAAGGCCCTGCCTTTCGCTTCATCCAGCATTCGCAAAACCGGGATCGAAGACTCTAGTCGAAAAGGGAGATCCTGGGAACCGTCCATAGCATCTCAAGCCTCTCGGAGCTGAGGAGTGAACGCAAGCGACAAATCCTTCAATCCGCTTTGACGGAAGCCGCGTCTATCTTCCGCATCTCACACTGGGTGTAACGATTCCGGACGGCAAAATAGTTTGGAGAGAACACCAAAGTTCCGATCAACCCCGGCAGACCCAATCCATACCAAACGAGATACGGTCGCCCAGTCAATTTCGCCACGACCCCAAGGACAAACAACAGGATCGACGCACAAATCGCCACTAGCCATTGAGGAACCGCCCAGCGAGCCGGGCACTGATCCAGCGCGACCAAGAAGCGGTTTTAAGCCCACCAAGTAATAGGGAGCGCACGACGGGATTCGGGGAGCTGATTAAACGGCGCATTCGCTCCGAACCCGAAATGGTCGCGGCAGCCTCTTGAGACCGACGACGCCCATATTCGGAAAGTCGGCCTTCCACGAGGCAAGCGGCAAAGTCAGCAGCATCCGCAATTCCGAGATTCATCCCGCGCCCTCCTACCGGCGAATGGGAATGGGCTGCATCACCCGCCAAGAAAACTCTTCCAAGGTGATACTTCTCCACGTGAGCAACGCGAATTTTGAAGGACGATTGTCGCCGAATCTTGGTTACCCGCAAGGGCATTTCAATATCTGTCAGCACCTCGCTCGTATTGGAAACAAGCCGATAGCGCTCTCCACCCAAAGGGACGACAACAGCCACCTTCCCGCGAGACATCAAACAGAGAGAAAGAGCGGTTGGTGACTCCCAATGGTCGAGGTTGACATCGGCTATGGACCACTGTTCGTCCAGATCATAGCCATGAGATCGAATACCCACAGCATCTCTGGTCGTGCTCCGGATTCCATCCGCGCCGACCAGAAAGTCACTAGGAATCTCCTCTCCGCCAGACGTATGCGCGATGGCTCGTTTCTCGCCATTCTCCAATCGAGCCAGCTCGACACCGTATCGCAGTCGCCCGCCAGCTGCGAGAAAGGCATCTCGCAGAATGGACTCAGTCCGATCCTGCGGTAAGCCCAAGATCTCATTCCGGCCATACCGTATTCGAGCCGAAGTAAGCGGCACCGTCGCCCAGGCAAGTTCCTGTCGAAAGAACTGAACAGAACGGATCGGCACGGCCTCGTGGAGCAAGCGTGATGTAACTCCGGATGCCTCGAGTAAGTGCAGGCTTCTCGGGTTAATACCGACCGCACGGGAAAGAGTGGAACCGCCTTCCCGCCGGTCGATGATCTCGACGCGAACGCCCAGACGAGCCAACTCAAGTCCTGCCGTCAGCCCGGTTGGGCCAGCCCCCACAATCAAGACTGTTCGCCCGTCCTTCGCCATCTAATGACTCGGTTTCTTCAATGTCACAACGATGGCATTGGTATAGCCGTGCGCTCCAAGAACGCTCGTTTGTTTCACTAACTCCCACCCCGCGGCACCGAGCTCATTGAGTCCTTTCTCGATCGCCTCGAAGTCTGTCATCAAGCGTGTTTCCAAGGACTTCCACTTCATCTCATATTTGAGCACTTTGTATTCGTATTTCATCATCTTGGGTCTTTCGTGGTAGTCAAGATCACTGGCCTCGAGATTAAAGGCAGACGCGAGCGCTTTCTTGGATTGCAAGGATGCCACACCCTCACTCTCGATACGCTGCACGGTTCTCAGATTGAGCCCGGCGGCGATCGCCAATTCTTCCTGTGACCAAGCGCGATCCGTTCGCAACTCAATGGCTAGCTCTGCATTAATTCTCATATCTCAGTCCAACGACCTATCGTTCTCCAACCAACACCAAACATACCCAAGTAGCAGGGAAAGCGCTCCGGCAACCCGACGGAAGAGAGCCGACAACACTACGACAGAAGCACGACAGTGACCAGCGCATCTCTCTGCTCGTGCCCACTTCTCGGGCAAAATTCGAATCATTCCGTCAGAACCGATTTCGAAGATGACAAGGCCTCAAGCCTGGAATACCCTCCAGATATCCTCTTAACTTTGGCTTTATGAAGCAAGCGCACTCAAACCGTCGTTCGTTCATCAAGGGAATGCTGGCCGCAGGCGTCGCCCCAAGCCTCCTTCCTGCTCACCTTTTCGGAGCGGATGCTCCGAGCAACAAGATTGCCGTCGGATTTATTGGCGTCGGTGGGCATGGAACGAACCACAATCTCAAAAAGTATTTGAAACTCACCGACGCCCAAATTGTCACCGTCTGTGACGTAGATCGCAATCATCTAAACCGGGCGAAGGATATGGTGAATGCGCACTACGGCAACCAGGATTGTGGAAGCACAAAGGATTTTCGGGAAGTGCTTGCTCGTCCCGATATTGACGCCGTTATGATTTCGACGCCGGATCACTGGCACACTCTGATGAGTGTCCTGGCAGTCCGGGCTGGAAAAGATGTGCAATGCGAGAAACCAACCCTCACGATCGATGAAGGGAAGATCCTCATCGAAGAGGTTCGCAAACATAACAAAGTCTTCCAAACCAGCACCGAGGACCGCTCTCTAGCTGTATACCACCGCATGGCTGAGCTCGTTCGCAATGGAAGAATCGGGCGCCTAGAGAAGATCGAAGTCACCCTTCCAAAGCAACCCACTCAGCCCGGTGATCCCACCCCTCAGGCGATACCTGAGGAGCTTGACTACGACATGTGGCTCGGTCCGGCACCGGAAGCCCCCTACACCAAGGACCGCGTCCATTTCCACTTCCGCTGGATCTGGGACTACTCTGGAGGCATCATCTGCGACTGGGGCACGCACCTTTTCGACACGGCTCAATGGGCCAATGATACGGAACGGTCAGGCCCCGTGGAAATCGACGGGAAAGGAAACCACTGGGAAGGGGGCCTCTATGATACCGTCAAGGACTACGACGTGACCTACCGCTATGCCAACGGCGTCGTGATGACCTGCACCTCCGGCAATCCAAGCTTGAAGTTTTACGGATCCAAGGGCTGGGTCGGAAACGTAGGTTGGCGCGGAAAACTACAAGCGAGTTCGGAGAAGATTCTTAATTCCGTTATCGAGCCCGGAGAGACGAAGCTGTTCACCAATCCGGCCGGCGAGCATAGAAATTTCCTGGATTGTGTGAAGTCGCGAAAAGACCCTTATTTCCCCGTTGATATTGGGCACCGCATTTCCACTGTCTGCCATCTGGCTAACCTCTCAATTCGACTTGGCAGACCGCTACAGTGGGATCCAAAAGAGGAGCAATTCGTGAACGATGCCGAGGCGACAAAGTTAATGTCCCGACCGATGCGCAAGCCTTGGTCTCTGGCCTAGAACTTTCACCCGCTTAGCGCGACAAGTTCGATCAAGAGTATCCCATCTTGACCGCGGCAACCAGCGCCAGAATGGCCAACACATAGAGCTTCACCATCAGCGGCACGACGAAGCGCAACCAACGTTGGTACGGAATGCGGCCCAGGGCTAGCATTCCCATCAGGAGCGCGTTGGTGGGCACGATCGCATTCATGAACCCGTCACCCATTTGATAGGCAAGGACCGCAGTCTGTCGCGAGATTCCCGTCAAGTCCGCCAATGGGGCCATGATTGGCATGGTCACGTACGCCTGCCCCGAACCCGATGGAATCAACAGATTACACACGCTCTGAACCAGGAGCATGCCAACCGCTGCGAACGAGGCACTTCCTCCCTCCAACATACCTGCGATGTTGTGGATAATGGTATCGATGACCTGACCCTCGGTCAGCACGGTTTCAATAGTCCTGGCAAAACCGATCAACAAGGCCGTCGTCGTCATCTCGGCAGCACCGCGACAAAAGGCTTCGGCGCTTTGATTCACTGAAAGTCCAGCGGCGAGAGCACTCAGAATCGCGATACCAAGAAAGACAGCACAGAGCTCCGTCAGATACCATTCCCACCGCGCGACTCCTGTTACAAAGAGCACGATCCCCAGAAGAAAAATCCCCATCACCCAAACTCGCCGAGGGGTAAAGGCAGAATCTCTGGGCGTCTCAAATCCCGTGCGATAATCGACATCGGCTACCAGACTCAGCTCGGGCTTTTCCTTCACCCTTCTCGCATAAGCCATGAGGTGATGCACGCCTAGGCCCAGACACAAGGCTAGAAGAAGCCATCGAAATCCTTGGCCCGATGTCAACGGAAGGCCCGCGATGTCTTGGGCAATCAAGACCGTGAACGGATTCAGTGCCGCACAACCGTATCCGATCGCTGCGCCAATATAAACAATCCCCATCGCCACGATTGCATCCATCTTCAATGCGATACACATCGTCACCATAATGGGGATGAATGGCATATATTCCTCCGCCATGCCAACCGTCGATGACCCCAAGGCACAGAGCAGGGTCATTCCCGCAACAAGATACAGTGAGTGATGACTTAGACGCCTGATGGACGTTCCAATCACAGCATCAATCGCTCCAGTCGCACGCAACACTTGGATGACGCCTCCGACAATGAACACAAAGAAGATCACATCGGCGGCCTTCTCCATCCCTTTCGGAATCAAGGTGAGTGCCGCGTGCCAAGGAAGAGATGCCGCTTCGACACTTTGGTAAGTTCCCGGAACCACCTTGCGCTCTGCCCGCTCAAATTCCCCTTGGGGCAAGAAATAGGTGAACATCTGAGCCACCACAATCATGGCGAAGATGAGGACGAGGGGGTGGGGTAGGCGAGAGAGTCTTGATTCGTTGTTCATACGATCCAAAGCAAATCTTGAGTCGACCAGCCTAACGACCTGATCGGGCAAACCCCAGGAGATTCTTTGACCCGCCGCGATTGACGCTTAGTCTTCCCTGCTATGAATGACGTCACCCAGCTCCCTTTCAATCACTTCCTGGGCCTGGAAAGAAATCAGCCTGGATCCGATCGTCTCCTCACGTTGCCAGCGGCTGCCCATTTCCACAACCATGTCGGAACCGTTCACGCCAGTGCTCTCTACAGTCTGGCCGAAGCCTCTAGCGGTCAGTTCTTGGTCGAGAATCTCACCCTAGCAAGCGACTCGATTGTTCCCTTGCTCAGAAACGGGGCCATCAAATACCGCAAGCCTGCAATCGGAGCCGTTTTTTCGAGAGGCGTTCACGATTCCAAAGCTTGGAACAGCTTTCACGAGACATACGCTCGAAAACGGCGAGCCATTGTTTCCTTCATGATCGAGCTGCACACAGAAACGGAAGGCCTCGTTGCGAAGGCAGAGTTCGATTGGTTCATCGCCGAACGCCAAGACAGGAAATCTGAACCAGACGAGGGCACTAGACCATGACACAACCGAGCTCCGATCTGCCGCAGCTTCTCAAGACCTTGAATCCGCAGCTCAACGAGGGCGTCTACGTCTTTTGCTGCCTATGCAAGGATGACAAAATTCCAGATGTTCCTATCGTCGGCCAGTTTCGAGAAAGCGAGGAGACCACACTCATCCTGTCAGAGGCAGACGCTCTCAAGACGGGGCTGAAGATCCTCTTCAGGTTCGCGTGGATCACCTTGACGGTTCACTCTGATCTCACCGCCATCGGTTTAACCGCCGCCATTTCCGCGGCGCTCACAGAGGACAAGATTTCCTGCAACATCGTAGCCGGAGCTCATCACGACCATCTTTTCGTTCCCATTGATCAGGCCGATGCGGCGTTGATCTCCTTGCGCCGCGTCCAAGAAAGCGCAGCACAAGGTCTGGCGTCATCCAAAATCAAAAAGCGAACACATTCCAACCGCTCTTGAATCGACAAATGCGATGGATCCTGCAAGATCTAACGCCATGACCATTTCTCGTTTTGCCATTGGAATTCTGGCCACGTGCCTCTGCGCCTTTGTCCATCCGCTAGCGATCCAAGGAGCTCAAAACACTTCGACACCGAATATCGTGCTCATCATATCCGACGACCAGGCATGGACCGATTACGGCTTCATGGGTCATGAGCACATCCAAACGCCTCATCTAGACAAGCTTGCCAAGGAGAGCGTGCTCTTCAGACGCGGTTACGTTCCCACCGCTCTGTGTCGCCCTTCGCTACTCTCACTGGCGACCGGTCACTACGCTCATTCACATGGCGTCACCGGCAATGATCCATCACCAAAGTACGCTGAGCGTGACTCCGATCTCTACAAACAGCGACGAGCCGAATTGATCGCCAACATCGATCGATTCGAGACGCTCCCTGAGCTGCTGACAGAGCGCGGCTACCTCAGTCACCAAAGCGGAAAATGGTGGGAAGGAAACTACTCCCGAGGCGGCTTCACTCAGGGCATGACGCGTGGGTTTCCTGAACCGGGTGGGCGACATGGAGATGATGGACTCAAGATTGGACGCGAAGGAATGAAGCCTATCGCTGACTTCGTCAAAGAGGCCACCGAGAAGGAGAAACCCTTCTTCCTCTGGTATGGAGTCTTCCTTCCCCACACGCCTCACAATCCACCGGCTCGCCTGTTCAACAAATACAAAGACAAAGTCGCGTCACCCCACGTCGCTCGCTACTACGCAAACTGCGAATGGTTCGACGAGACCTGTGGTGAATTGATCAACATCATTGACGACAATGGCGTCCGAGAGAATACCCTCATCGTCTACGTAACAGACAATGGCTGGATTCAGAACCCAGAGCGCCGGGGCTACGCACCGCGCTCCAAGCAAACCCCATACGAGGGCGGCATCCGAACACCCATCATGTTCAACTGGCCCCAGACTCTCGAACCAGCAGACCGCCCGGAACTCGTCAGCAGCATCGACCTCGTACCCACGATGCTAGCAGCCGCCGGCGCACGCATGCCGGGTGTCTTGCCCGGCCTCAATCTCATGCCCAACATGCGATCGGGTCTCACGATCGGCCGCGACCAGATTTTTGGGGAGGGTTTCGCCCACGACATCGCCGATATCCATAAGCCTGAGGCTTCGTTACTCTATCGTTGGACAATCGAAGGTCAGTGGAAGCTACTTTTGACATACGATGGCGAAGTCAATCGCTATCAAACGACCCATCCCCGCACCGAGAAACGGCCTCAGTTGTTTAATCTGATGAAGGATCCGCACGAAAAGGTGAATCTCGCCGGACAACACCCCGAGCTGGTTGCGAAGCTTGCCGGTGACCTATCCGATTGGTATCCGGTGACAGAACGGAACGTTCTCACCGAGTTCTAGCGAGACCTGGGACCGCAATAGGAGGGAACGTGGGACGGACTATAACGCTATGAAACTCGCTGAAATGAAGTGGCCAGAGGTTGAAGCCCTGTCCCGTGACACGCCGATCGTCTTTCCGATCGCCGCTCACGAACAACACGGCCACCACATGCCCCTTCACACGGATAGCTTGCTACTGGGCGAAATCACGCAGCGCGTGGAAGAGAGAATGGCCGAGCAGATTGTTCTGACGCCTCTCCAGTGGTTCGGAAACTCGCATCACCACATGGATTTCTCGGGCACTCTTTCTGCAGACCCTCGCTTGTATATCGATCTCTTGAAGAACCAGGTCGAGTGTTTCCTTGTTCACGGTTTCAAACGACTCATCCTCATCAATGGACACGGCGGTAATATCGTCCCTGGTTCCCAGGCAGTCTTTGAGCTCCGCCAAAAACATCGCGAAGAGACAGGACTCCTACTGCTCTCCAGCACCTATTGGGAATCCGCTCCACCTCCCGGACCGGAATCTGGCCTTGAGCAATCCGCTATGGGCCATGCCGGAGAATGGGAAACGTCCATGATGCTGGCGATCCGCCCGGAGCTCGTGGGCGATTACCAAGCTGAAGACACCCAAGAACAGGGACGAGCCTTTCGGGCGGCTAGCCGCGGGTGGACGATGAAAGATCGCACGCCACGAGGACATATCGGAAGTCCCCAGGCCGCTACCGTTGAGAAAGGACGCGCCTTGCTAGAACGATTTACGGACGGTGTGCAATCCTTGCTAGAAGAGGTCGTCCGTTGGGACGGCAAGAGTTGGGATCCATCACTCTAGCTTCAGTCAGATTTCGGACGACAATCACCAAGCGCGTAAACCAACTATGAGTAAGTTTCTGAGGTCATTCGGACCGGCCATCATCGTGGCAGCGGTAGTTCTGGGACCCGGTTCGATTCTGACCAGTTCCAAAGTCGGGTCGAGCTTCGGACTCGTCGGTGTTCCGGTGGTGCTCGGTGCCGCATTACTGATGATCGCAATGGTCGCTCTGGCTGGACGCCTTGGCATCGTACTTGAAAAAAGTGTGTGCGAAGAGCTGAGCACCCGACTGGGCCGTCCCGCATCTATCTTTGTCGGTCTCACCTTGTTCACGCTCGTGGCCTTCTTCCAATCTTCGAATAACATTGCTTTGGTCGGAGGCCTCGAACCTCTCGTGGGTGAGAGCGCTCTCGGGGTGTGGGCCCGAGCCGGCCTTCTCATTGTCGTGAATGGTCTTGTGATTCTTTGTCTCTACCTCCTAAGACATCTTTACCAGTCGATCGAATCGGTCATGAAAATCCTCGTGGGTATGATGGCGGCTGCCTTCATCGTGAACTTCGCCGTCGCTTTTCTCAAACCCCAAACCCACACCGTTGTCCCTCCAGAAGGTCCGCTGGACTGGCTACCGCTTCTGGCCATGATTGGAACAACCTTCTCCGTGGGCGGAGCATTTTATCAGGCTTACCTGGTTCGCGAGAAAGGGTGGCTGTTGGGTGAAATCCGACGCGTGCAAACCGATTCAATCGTCAGCATTTCCACTCTCGGTTTGATCACCTGTGTGATTCTGCTCACCTCGTGGCGTGTTTTCTACGGACACGCTGAACCCGTCACGCTAGCCTCCGTCGGCGATGTTGCCCGACAACTGGAGCCTGTGTTCGGCTCAGCCGCCAAAATCATTTTCTGTGTTGGGATTCTGGCCGGAGCTCTCAGTTCTTTTCTCGTGAACGCTCTTATTGGGGGAACGGTGATGTCAGATGCCCTTGGCAAAGGAGCCCGGCTCGAAGATCGATGGCCGGTTCATCTCACCACCGCTGCCTTGCTCGTAGGGATGCTCGTCGCCATCGCTTCGCTGGCCAAGGAAGGGAGCACGGTCCACCTGATCACACTCGCCCAAGCCCTGACCGTTCTCGGAATCCCCGCCTTGGCCGCCGCGTTGATCTACCTGGGAACACGCCCTGAGCTAGAAGGGAAACGCGCGATCCCCAAGACCATACTCGCTCTGGCCAGCATTGGCTTCATCGTCTCATGTGTCCTTGCCTGTTTGACCGCGGCTAAAGTCTGGCAAAAAATTGGTGCGATCGGATGAGCTTCGATCCAGCATTAAAACATTCAACAGAAGCTCCGACCCCATCTTCAAATCAGTTCATGAAAACGGTCTCGCTACTTGCTCTCTTCCACCTTTCCTTGGTCCTCGTTACCGCTTCAACCCCACCTGCATTTCGCTTTCAGATCGAGGTATTGACCAGCGGGATGCCACGTCCGATGGAACTGGAAGTGGCACCTGATGGCCGGATCTTCTATAACGACCACTACGGCACGCTGAACGTTTATCTCCCTAAAACGAAAGAGACGGTCGAAGCAGGCAAACTGGATGTCTTCCTGGAACAAGAAAATGGTTTTCTAGGCTTCGCCCTGGATCCGAACTTTGCCGAGAACCAATGGATCTATCTCTTTTACTCGCCCACCGACTACGTGGGTCAGCGGCTCAGCCGTTTTACCCTGAACGGAAACCGTCTGGTGGCTGATTCAGAAACCGTCATTCTCGAGTTTCCCGAGCAACGTCGCCGCTGCTGTCACCACGCAGGAAGTGTCGAGTTCGCTCCAGATGGTTGTTTGTTAATTTCCACAGGAGACAACACCGACCCGGGCGCAGACACACGAGGCTATGCACCCATCGATGAACGCCCCGATCACGGCCCAATCGATGCTCAGAAATCTTCTGCCAATACGAACGACCTCAGAGGCAAGATCCTTCGCATCCGGCCCCAGAGCGACGGAACTTATACCATTCCCGAAGGCAACCTCTTTCCCTCAGACGGCTCGGCTGGACGACCCGAGATCTTCGTGATGGGTTGTCGCAATCCTTGGAGAATGAGCGTCGACGAAGAAACCGGAATCGTCTACTGGGGGGACGTAGGGCCCGACGCCGGGAATACCAGCCCGAGAGGCACCCGCGGCTACGACGAGCTCAATCAGGCCAAGAGAGCAGGCAATTACGGATGGCCTTACTTTGTGGGCAACAACTTTCCCTACGCAAACTACGACTACGCGACTGGCGAGATTGGTGAGCTCTTTGATCCGCTCAAACCGGAGAATGAAAGCCCAAACAACACTGGCGCCCGCTTCCTACCGCCAGCCCAACCCGCAATGATTTTCTGGCCTTACGCCGATTCCCCCGAATTCCCAATGCTAGGATCTGGGGGGCGAACGGCCTGTGCCGGGCCCGTGTTTCACTATCGGGCTGCTTTCGCTGACACGAACGGATTCCCAGAACACTTCGACAAGTGCCTCCTCTTCTGGGATTGGCAACGGCCCTTCATGCATTGGGCCCGTTTCGACGACAACAACAACCTGCGAAGCATCGAGGACTTCACAGAAGCTGTCTACCTGGCCAATGAAAGGAACGCCCCGAACTTCCAAGGAGCCGACGATCCGTTCTTGATCCAGCGACCTGTCGACGCAGATTTCGGTCCGGACGGTTGCCTTTATCTCTTGGACTACGGAAAAACCTGGGGACCCAATCCTGATTCCCAGCTCCTCAAGATTTCCTACCTCCGGGGCAACCTACCTCCTGTGGCCAGAATCCATGCCGAGCCTACCGTCGGGAAAGAGCCCTTGGAAGTGCGGCTCAGTGCAGAGGGCTCTCGAGATCCAGAGAGCGAGGCGCTGGCCTATACCTGGACTCTCCATCCCGGAGGGAAGCCTCTGGGCGATCAGGATGAAATCCAGATTCGCCTTGCCGAACCGGGCAATTACGTCGCGTCCCTTCAAGTTCAGGACTCGAGCGGGGCGAGCACGACTTCTACACTTCCGATCGTCGTGGGAAACAGTCGACCCCGCGTTGAATTCCGCTCTCCTTTGGACGGAGACTTCTACACGCCAGGTGAAACCCTGTCCTACGAGCTGTTAATCAATGACCCGGAGGATGGAAGTTCCGATGACTACGATGAGTTGATGGAAGGACGAACCTTCCTTCAGGCCCAGTTCAAGCAGCAGCTAGACGAAGTCGAGATCGTGCCTCCGGGACTTGCCATGATGAGATCTAGCGATTGCTTCAACTGTCACGCCGTCACGCAGAAAGTCGTCGGACCGCCCCTCATGGAAATTGCGGAAAAGTATCGCGATCAAGCCGGCGCTCTCGCCCTCTCAGTTCAACGCGTCATCAACGGATCAACAGGCGTCTGGGGCGAAGTTCCGATGTTGCCCCACAGCCAACACTCGGAACAGCAAATCGAGCAGATGGTGCGATGGATCTATTCTCTTGAACCAGAGACTACAAACGGAACGACCCTCCGCGGTTTGTTCGGCGAGATCGCCATTCCTGAGAAGCCCGAAAGCCGTTACGCAGTCCTGACTGCAAGCTATACTGATCTGGGGAGAGCACCCGCAGCTTCATTGGTTGGTGAGACGGAGATTACGCTCCGCCACCGACAGCTTGAGGCTGAACAGTGCGATGCTTTCACCGGATTGAATAAAGAGCGTTCCAATCTCGGGTCCATCAGTCATGGATCGACTGCTAGCTTCTTCAATCTCAACCTTTCTGACACTCACAAGATCTGGGTCCAAGTCTCGTCGGGCGGGGCAGGGGGGACTCTTGAGGTCAGACAAGATTCCATGTCTGGCAAGATGCTGGCTGCCTTCAAAGTCCGAAACACAGGAGGCTGGAACAATCAGATTCAGCTCTCTGCTGCCATCGAGCCGATCCAAGAGAGAACCGACATCGTGCTCGTCTTCCGAAACCCTGGGAAAGGGGGACTGATGAACATCGACTGGATCCGATTCGAGCAGTAGACAGTTCGTAGATTCCCGTGAGTGGCTTCGCCTCCGATTCGAGGGCGCTAAGGTCTCTACCAAAGAAGAATCGACAAGTTCAACCAATCTCCTAACATCTCCCTCAATCATGAAACTCCCTAAGAGCCGTCTTTCTACGCCGAATCGCTTGGCAGGGTTTACCTTGATCGAACTCCTGGTCGTGATCGCGATCATTGCGATTCTCGCGGGCATGTTACTACCGGCCCTCTCCAAAGCAAAAGAGAGAGCCAAACGCACGAGTTGTATCAACAACATCAAGCAGCTCACTCTCGGGGTGATCATGTACTCAGATGATCATGACGGTTGGTTCCAAGCAGACGGCAACGTCAATCCGCACTGGTTCTCGATCACCTTCCGAAATACCTATCACGAGCAATACTCCGTGCCCCGCAGCTCATTCTACTGTCCGTCAAACAAGCACTGGGGACGCGACGATTTTTGGACTTGGCCGGATGGTCGATCGAGCGTGTTCGGCTATGTCTATTATGCGGGTAATGAAGACTACAATTCGAACCTCAGCTACTACCCAGATCGAAGTATCTTCGATGGGCCACAGATCTTCGCCATGAAGAACACGGACAACCCGCACTACAAAGTCCTGTGGACGGATATCAACCGGAAGCTCAATGGTGATTGGAAACGCCCAGGAGATCCTGATCCTCTAACGCGGGGCGTGAATCACTTCAACAAGCAAGGAGACGCTCCGGACGGCTCCAATGAAGGCTATCTTGATGGACACGTGGAATGGGCGAACGCCAACAAATTCATCCATCGACAGAAAATTACGATCGGCGGTACTCAGCACCATTTCTACGGCGGAGCCGACAACGAAATCGCAACCCCACGAGGCCGCTAAGCCAACAGCTCCTTCACAACCCGCGCCTCATCGTTTTCGACTAACCTCAGTTCCCGAGGTCCGACTCGAAAACTCAGCTCCCGGTGGTTGAGTCCGAAGCGATTCAGCACCGTTGCCAGCCAATCATAGTGGTGGACGATTCCATCCACGGCGTAATGTGAAAATTCATCGGTCGCACCGTGCACATGGCCGCTCTTAAATCCACCACCCGCGACCCACATACTGAATCCATATGTATTGTGATCCCGTCCCACCTTATCTCGCTTCGTCAAGCCCTCTCGAAATTGAATAACCGGCAAGCGGCCCATCTCGCCCCCCCAATGAACAATCGTCGAGTCTAGGAGCCCTCGCTGTTTCAGGTCGCGCACCAGAGCAGCCGCTGGCTGATCAATTTCCCGGCAGCGATCCGGCAAGGCTTTCAGAATGGATCCATGATGATCCCAAGACTGACCATTGCAGAAAATCTGCACAAAACGAACACCACGCTCCACCAGACGCCGCGCAATCAAACAACGCGTTCCGTAGCTACGGGTTACTTTCTGGTCGATGCCATACATTCGTTTCGTCGCTTCCGATTCCTTTGAAAGGTCAAAGGCTTCCTTTGCTGCCAACTGCATTCGGGCGGCCAGGCCATAGCTCGACAGCCGCGCAGCCAGGTCGTTCTCGCCGGGATGTTCATCGAGATGGGCTTGGTTGAATCGGTTCAAGAACTCTAACTGAGAATTCTGCGCCGCACCGCGAAGATGGGGTGGCGCATCCAAGTTGAAGATCCTGGGCTCACTCGGGCGGACCATAGTTCCCTGAAAGATCGAAGGAAGTTTGCCGTTATTCCAATTCTCTTTCGCAATCAGCGGGAGCCCTCTCGGATCCGTGAGGGCTACATAGGCTGGTAGATCCTGTGTTTCGCTACCCAATGCTTTCAACAACCAGCTTCCGAGAACCGGCCGTCCCCTCACAGGCTGCCCAGTGTTGAGCGCAAAGTTCGCCGGCAGATGATTGTTTGCAGCCGAATGCATGGAACGAATCAGCGTGATCTCATCGGCAATCTGACCAAGGTGGGGAACGAGCTCTGACAACTCCATCCCACATTGCCCATGCCGATTGAACTTCCAAGCGGGCCCCATGATCTCTCGACTGGCCTGGGCGGCGTTGTCGAATTTTAAGTTTCCAGTGAAAGTCTGTCCGTTCCGCTTGATCAGTTCTGGCTTGGGATCAAAGAGATCAATCTGACTCGGCCCCCCCAGCATGAACATCGAGATCATGGCCTTAGCCTGCTGGGGATAAGGCGGTGCCTTCGGAAGCAGGTCATAGGTCTTCTCTTCCAACTCGGGCTTGATCGGATTCGTACCCTTGTCGGCAGCCAGAAGGCCATCCTTTTTGAGAAGCAAGGACGCCGCGACAGACCCCAAACCAAAGGCAGAGGATCGGAGCATGTGGCGCCTAGAACAGATCAATGGATTCATACGTTTGCGTTCTCCTGACTAATCAACATAGAGGAATCGGTTAGAGGCTAAGAGTGTCTGGCAGAGTGTCGCAAGGGCATTCGAACCACTTTCTGGATTCGCCGTATGCTGAGCCTGAAGACGACGCTGTTCACGAATGAAAGCCAAACAGGACTCTCGTTCTTCAGGGCTCGGAGGACGGGCAAACAAGGAAACGAACAAGGCGTCGATCTGTTGCTCCTCAGATTCAAAACCAGCCTTTAAGCGTTTGGCCAAAGCCGCCCCACGTCCAACCATGAGTGAATCGTTCAAGAACCACAAAGCCTGAGTGGCTACCGTCGTGGGTCTCCGGAGGTCGCAGTTGGGAGTCATCACGGGAAGATCAAAAGTCGAGAGCATGTTCAGGGGCAGGCTTCGATTGACTTCAATGTACGCACTCCGTCGAAAGGCATCCGGGTGGTTCTCATCTGCCCCAACGGGAATCCCGTCTCGAATCTTCTGAACACCAATGACGACTTTGCCTTCGCCGTTCTGTGTCACTGGCGTACTGGGTCCTTCAAGCTGATCATTCAATTGATCCGTCACGGCCAAGATCGCATCCCGAATGGACTCCGCCTCCAATCGTCGGAGATTCGCCCGACCCAGCAGCCGATTATCCGGATCGACCGCATCCAGAGCGGCAGTACGTTTGGAATTCTGACGATAGGTTCTTGAAAGCATCATCATTCGGTGAAGCCGCTTCTGATCCCATCCATGCCGCACAAGGTCTGTTGCCAACCAGTCCAATAGACCTGGATGAGAAGGCGTATCACCAGATCGGCCAAAGTCATTGGGCGTCGCCACCAAACCTTGTCCAAAATGATGAAGCCACAGCCGGTTCACAAACACCCGCGCCAGGAGCGGATGCTGACCATCCGTCAACTGTCGCGCATACGCCAGTCGCCGACCCGTTGTGGGTAGATCGACCTCATTGTCCGGAATCGCTACCTCCCGACCCAGCCGCGTCAGCACCTTCAGTTCACCGGGAAGCACCTCCTCCTTCGGCGATGTAGGATTACCGCGAAAGAAGACCTGACTCACCGGCACGATACCCGGTCGCTCTTGCGTGCTCATCACCTTGGTTAACGCCGGCTTGGTGGCTCGGACAGCAGCGATCTTCTGTTGTTCCTTCTCAAACTCCCGGTAGGCGGGCATGTCGTACTCGACGAGCAGACCGATAATGAAGTTCACCGGTTTGACCATGGGATAACGATCCAGCAACTCTCGCTGCCTCTCCGTGCGTTCGTTGCTCGCCGTCAACACGGCTTGGCGCGTTTCATCTCGAAGTGCTTCTGGAACATCCGCCAACTTGAGCTCTTGAATCTTTCCTCCCAGAGCCTGCCGGCGTTTATTGAGGTCCGCCTCCATTTCCTTTGCAATCGCTTCGATCCGATCCGCCTCGGCCTGGATTTCCGGAGGCGTCATATCCACCAAGCGTGAGCTCGGTTGTTGCCACTGCTTGAGGGGAAAAACCGGATCAAAGACCGCCCGAAACCGATAGTAATCATCGATCCCAATCGGATCGTACTTGTGGTCATGACACTGCGCGCAACCCACACTCAGGCCCAACATCGAAGAGCTCACCACCTGAATCGCCGAGGCGGCCGCCATGTTCCGGTCAGCCAAGGTGTTACTCGACTGCGTAGGATCCGGAGCCATGCGAAGAAATCCCGTGGCGGTCAAGAGCTCCAGTTGCCGCTGGTTGTAGGGATCAAGGGGTGATTGAATCAGCTCATCCCCCGCAAGCTGTTCCAAGACAAAACGGTCGATGGGTTTGTTATCATTGAATGAGCGAATGACATAATCTCGGTACCGCCAAGCATGGGCTCGTTTGGGATCACGATCCACTCCTCCGTCCGATTCCGCATATCCAGCGACATCTAGCCAATGGCGTCCCCAGCGCACCCCAAATTGAGGAGAGGCAAGGAGTCGATCCACCAGCCGCGGATAAGCGTCCGCACGCGGATCATTGACAAAGGCCTCCACCTCGTCCGGGCTAGGGGGCAAACCAATCAGATCAAAAGTGACTCGTCGGATCAGGGTGGCGCGGTCTGCTTCTGGAGAAAAATCCAATCCCTTTTCAACCAAACGTCTCGCGATGAAGGCATCAATCGGCGTGTCAGAGGGCACCCCAGGGACAATCGGAATGTGGGTTTCCTGAACGGGTTGAAAGGCCCAATGACTGAGTTCTTCGAGCGTGAAGCGGGCATCCTCGACGTTTTCAGGCTCAGGCCGAGCGGTCGGAGCACCCGCCTCAATCCAGAGCCGAATGATCTCCTTCTCTTCAGGTGAGAGCTTCTTATCTCCTTTCGGCATTTCATCCGCTTCGATCTGTTGCCAAAGGAGACTCGACGCAACATCACGCCGCACGAGGGCCGATCCGGAATCGCCCCCTTCCAACATCAAACGAACCAAGCGAACATCGAGCCCGCCCTTGGTTTCACCGTCCTCACCATGACAATGAAAACAGGCAATCTTAAGAATCGGGCGAACATCCGCTTCAAAGGTGAGCGATTGGGCGAAGCCGAAGTGGGACGCGAGTGTCAGGAGCACAAGCACCGCCCAGACACTTCGACATCGAGAGTCTAAGTATGGATGATAATATCGCATCATTGCCAAATATCCAACCGGTGATCCTCACGATCATACTCAGAACCATCTGATCTTCAAGATCAGGAACTAGCTTCCCGAATTTGGGGCGGGTCGTGATCGCAAGCCGGTTCTCCCAATCTCAATCCCCGGATACCAAGCTATTCTCAAGAAAGATGTGTTCTTTCTCTACGCTCCAAGGTTTGAAAACGATATCAACGTCTCCATCCCGATCCACATCTCCAGCCACCGCTTCGTGACAATGCTTTTCGGCAACCAGATGTTCTTTCCAAGTTAGAATCAGATCCCCATCAGAAGTCTCTCGTCGCTGCTCCCAGATGAAACATTGAAACGCCCGACCTTTGGTGAGAGGTCCGCCCCCGGAGAAAACATCCAGATCGCCATCATTGTCGAAGTCCGCCACAGCGAGCGAGTGGAAGTCCTGATGATCGCCCGCCTCTTTGATGATGTGCCGCTCCCAATTTCCGTTTCCATCGTTTTCAAACCAAGCGACTCGTCCATCCGGATGATCCGCTTCCGACTGAATCACGTCGACATCGCCATCCCCATCGAGATCTCCGACCCAGGTTTTAACTGCCAAGCCGTAACGATGGTGTGAGCCGAAGTAAAGATTGTGGTGCGCTTGCCAATGCAGGCCTCGCCCGTCGGTGTTTTCGTACCACGCCTGCCCTGTGATCACATCGAGATCACCGTCGCCATCCACATCTCCAAAACCTTTTGGGGAAATTCCCCCGTGAATCTGGTGGTGCCGTCTGAGTGCAATCTCGTGCCGCTTCCAATCATCCTCGGGGTCGATCGGAACCGAATACCAAAAGAGCCCCGACTTATCAGAGTTCGCGATCACATCCGCTTGGCCGTCGCCATCCACGTCAGCGAAGACCGTGTCGTGAGAATACAAAGTTCCCACGTTGATTTTCTTAAAGGCTTCAGATCGCGGCTGTCCCGAGTTGAGCAGCAGAACGCTACCGGCTAGAAAATCGACCCAAGCATCCCCGTTGACATCATGGGCTGCACCTCCCACATCCGTGTGCCCTTTTCCAATCTCGTGACGCCGCCAGCTATTTGACCCTTGAAATTCCCACCACCAGACGCGACTCCCGCCATGGTCAGCCTCCCCGCAGATATAGTCGAGATCGCCGTCACGATCCACATCGACCAAGGCGGTTTGACCGAGCTTGTTGCCGATTCGGTCGATCACGGTCAAGGTAAACTGGGGAAATGGCTCTCCATGAAGGAGCGGCACCCCAATGAGAACAAGAAGAAATCGAGCCACTTTCATGAAGCCACTATCGCACATTGCCATTCGATGTCATGGTTGAATCGTCATCCTCTTGCGGTTAGGGAACGATTCAACACGACTCACCGACGAGCGATTCGACTAGGAGAGGACGTCCACCAAATATCGGAGTTCATCTCGAAGATCTTCTTCACTATTGACGGTTTGCGCGATCTCCCCGCTCACGGCCTCCCGAAATCGTTTCCGGAGTCGGTGAATCGCCACCTTCAGCGCCCCTTCAGTCATTTGAAGTTTCTCGAGTGCTTGGGTCTGCGACAATCCTGAGGCACCTGGCAACCAATGCTTTAGAATCTCGAACTGTTCTCCCCTACCGGAACCCTCAGCTTCTACCCGAAGATGATTCAACGATCGCCTAAGAACAGTGACAGCCCATTCGCGATCAAATCTTTTATCGAGCAAATCCTCGCTACTGTCGGCGAGTTCCAGAACGGGCGATGTCTCACTTGGAGCCTCCATGGGGACAGGAGAGACGCCGCCACCTCTTTTTTCCGCACGTTCGTAGTCCCTTTGATCGGCTAGGAAATGTTTCACCGCTCCAAGGAGATACGATCGAAAGCGTGTCAGCCGACGCTCCGCTCGGTGAACTCCATTCGATTGCAAGAATTTGGCAAAGAATGCCTGCGTCAAGTCAGCCGCTTCCGACACATCCTTACGTTGACGAATAAAGGCTTCAACGGGCTTATAATACTGCTCACAAAGTTCCGCTAAAGCCACCCGCGATTCCGAATCTTTCCCTTGTGCTTGTTGAATCCGAGTCCAACGAGTTGTTGAGAAGGCAATCGTTTTTCTTTCGGAATCTTCAGGGCGAGTGGAAGGAGAAGACATTAGGGTTGGAAAGGTTGAATTCAATTTCCCTCAGGAACTAGAGCCACGGAATCGATCTCCATACTGAACCGGGGGCGGACAAACAGATTGAAAGTTGAGAAGGGCCCAATCTCAACTGGGTAACTCGCAATGATCTGATTATCCTCAAACCGAATCCTGTCTGTATGCATCGAGAGAGTTTTCACCATCGAGTGCCCCCACATCTCGAAGCTCCATTCTTCCGCCTTCCCAAACCACTCGGCTACCTGTTCACCTTCTTCAGAATCTCGATTCCAACGGAATCTCACATCCGCGGAATGTTGCCGATCACCCAAGGTCTTTGACTGACCTAGGTGGACGGATTTCGTTGGCGTGACCGAGAAATGACAACCAAGCTCCGCCCTTGAATCAGGAATCGCAAACGTAAGTATCCGGTGCCGTGGGTCGACGTATTGAACTAAGGGAAGAATACTTTGATTCTCGCCAAATGAAATCTCCATCGACCTGGGCTCTCCGATCGATTCAGCAAGTCGAACTAAGACATGGCAAGTCTTGGAATTGGGCTCGGGCACGACAGCTTCGGCTCCAACCGTTACTTGAGGAGGTCGGCTGGTGATCCGCCCTTCAGGACTCCACCAAGTGTCTCCGAGTTGATCGTTAGTCACGGCCAAGACCGTCATGAGCGACTCGGCAGGATCCTCGATTTGGGTTTGCAGCGTCTGGACTTCTTCGGGAAGAAACTCCATTTCATACGAATCAACCTTGTTCTTGGCGAGAGTTTCACCGCCAACCTCGAACAAGTAGGCTAGACCACCCGTTGCGATGACACCGATGCCCACTGTCAGCACGAGGGCTCGCAACAAGGTCTTGGGAGTGAGAATCAAAGATTGCCGAATCATTGGCACGAATCCGGAACGACGAAGTTCAAGACCAAAATGGGCCAATAATCTAGGCTTCAAAAGGACAGCCAATGCTCCGATGGGAACGAGGAACACGATCAGCTGATGCAGCAAAAAACCGAGTGGAATGCCCCTACCCATATTCTGAACAGCCAACATTCGATAGGTGATATCCAGGAACTGGTAGATCCCACATAAAACAGCACAGAGCCACATGCAGCTAGAAAGAATCGCGATTCTTCTCCAGGCACGCGATTGCCCCACCAGTGCCAACCCGACCGACCCCAGATAGATAGAATACACAAACCAACCCAAGCTAAGCGATTCGGGACCAAGCAGGTCCACCGATCGTGCGGATGCCGCACCGGTGGCGTTGACGTTAGTATCTTGCAATGACAGGAGTCGCACCAGACAAGGAGAGAGGCATCCTAGCCAAAGAAACGTTTTCCCCACCAACAACGACGACGGATTCGCCCGATAACCCATACGTGAAGGAACCGCCAATCGAATACTTGCGAGTCCAAGAATTACACCCGATCCAAAAACAAGACCCAAGGAATAGACAGATCCCACAGCGATAGCCATGGTTCTCGCAATTGGAATCGAGGCAAGGATCAGAGCCGTTAAAGCTAAGGGGTAGAGGGTTAGAGGTAGGTTAGGATGTCGCAGGGGAAACGGATCCAATAGCGGCCCGCGCTTCATCCAGACAAGCTGGCAAATCCCGAGGATTATCCCTCCCTCAAAGGCTACTCTCCCGAAGAACCGGCCATCCTTGTAGATTGACAGATGCCGCATCAGTTCATCGTAGCCCGCTATGAGCTTCAGAATATCATAGCCAACCGTGAAGATTAGCCATGTCAGCAACAGACCAAGAGACCAGAAATACAAAGGCCTCAAGTTTGTAGGAGAACGAGGCGGAGCAGGTTCCTCAACAACCTTTTTCCGAGCAGCGAAACTCGTCGCGTTCTCGACCTCAGAACGCATCTCGCCAGCCGATTGCTGGCGCGCCTCGCGTTCCTTCTCAAGCGCCTTCAGCACGACTAAATCCATACCTGGATCCGCGTCCGATTTCTTCGAAGGCGGGGCGAATCGCCCAATCGGAAGCTCACCCGTCAACAGCTCATACAAGACCACACCCAGTGAATAGATATCAGCTCGATGATCCACATCTCGAGGTTTCTCTATCTGTTCAGGAGCCATGTAGTGAGGCGTTCCTAGTGTACCACCGGTATGAGTCAGCGTGAGGTCAGAACGATCGCCCCCACCCAACTTCGCAATGCCGAAATCCACCAGCTTCACCTCGCCTTTCGCATTGAGCAGTATATTGGCAGGTTTGATGTCTCGATGCAGCACCCCTTGTTGATGGGCATAGTCTAACGCATCGCAGAGAGAGGGAACCACCTTGAGAGCCTGCTCCGGAGAGAAGCGAGATGCTTGCATGGCTTGCCGAAGATTCACCCCGTCGACATATTCCATCAGTAAGTAATAGATTCCCTCGCGCTCACCAAAATCGTGTAGCGTGACGATTGCGGGATGACTCAACCGCGCCAGGGCCTGCGCCTCGCGAGCAAAACGTTCAGCAAACTCTGGATTCTTGCCCAGCCGTTCCGGAAGCACTTTGAGCGCCACCAATCGGTTCATTCGCTTCTGAGTCGCCCGAAACACGGCCCCCATGCCCCCTTGACCAATCAACTCATGAACTTCCAACTCCGGAAACGCCGCTGCCAGACGATCGAAACTGGGCGGAGGCGCTCCCGTCGATTTGGATTCTGGCGCTTCAGAATCTGCGACCTGTTTCAGAAGACAGCTAGGGCACAAGCCCTCGGGAGCGTCGGGAGCAAGTGACGCCCTACATTCGGGACAGATTCTGTTGGACGATTCTTCAGTCATACTCCCTACCTGAGGAATCGAAGCGGAAAGGTTACACAGAATCAAAGGATTCTTTTGCAGCAGCGACTTCCCAGATCAGGAAATGATTGGAGCCAAGGAAGGAATCTGGGATTCTCCTCCGTGTGAAAAAGCAAGGAGCAGAGCGATGAATCGAATCGCTATCATAGGCTGTGGTGGTGTTGGAGGCTATTTCGGCGGAAAGCTGTGTCAGCTACGCCATGAGGATCCTGAGCTTCATCTCACGATGGTGGCACGGGGAGAGCATCTGGAGGCGATTCGAGCCAACGGTCTCACACTCAACACCGAGAAAGAAGGCTCCTTTACCTGTCAGCCCAGTAGAGCGACGGACGACTTGGAATCACTCGACGAACAAGACGTGATTCTCCTTTGCGTGAAGGAGTTTGATTTGGCCGAAACGATCAAACGGATGAAGACCGCGATCGGCCAAGATACTGTTGTGCTCCCGCTCCTGAACGGCGTCGATGTCTACGATCGCATTCGTCAAATTCAAAAGTCTGGCAAGGTGTTTCCGGCGTGTGTTTATGTCGGCACCCACATCGAATCCCCCGGCGTCGTCACGCAGAAGGGAGGCGCTTGTAAGATTCTCCTAGGACCCGACCCGCAGTCGCCGGATTTCATTCCACAGGAGCTTCTGGATAAACTCACGGAAGCAAAGGTGCGTTTCGAATGGAGCCCAGACGTTCAGTCATCGATCTGGGAAAAATTCACGTTCATCTGTTCCTTCGGTCTGATCACCGCAGCCTATGACAAGGTTTTGGGTGAAGTCACGGAGACGCCGGAGCTACGGCAGCGAGTGGAAGAAATCATGGCGGAGATTGTGGGCGTCGCGAGCGCCCTCAAGGTCGATCTCCCATCGGACATCACTCAAGTAGCGCTCGCCAAGGCCGATGGCTTTCCCTACGAAACCAAGACATCATTTCAGAGGGACTTCGAGCGATCGGACAAGCGAGACGAGCGCGAGCTCTTCGCTGGAGCGATGTTGAAATATGGAGAAACGCTCGGTATTCAACTCCCGCGAATCGCAGAGATGAGGCATCAAATAGACCAGAAAAAACCTCAGTGAGGTGGACCTATCTCGAGATGCATCTCCGTTACATTTTCTCCTGGCGGCAACACACCACGAACTTCAGACCCTCTCATGACAAACTTCATACCAATCCCTAATCGCCTTCTCATTGGCCTTTCACAAGTTCGTCTGCATCTGACAACGAGCGGACTCCTCCTGCTCTTCGCTCTGCTTCCCCTGAACCTTATCCAAAGTCAATCAATGCCAAAAATCGGATCGTCCCTCAGCCCGGACCAAGTCAATGCGTTTGCCGAGCTTGCCCTGAAGAACATCGACATCGAATACCCGAACAAACCCTCCAATGTGATGGCTGGCCCCGAATCAGTACGATCCCCGAAAGCCATGCACCCTGCCTTCTACGGCTCTTTCGACTGGCATAGCAGCGTGCACGGACATTGGATGCTCATCAGGCTCCTCAAGATGTATCCCAACCAAAAACATGCAGAGAGGATTCGGTGTGCGATGGACTCCCACCTTTCGAAAGAGAACCTCGAGGCAGAGACAGCCTACTTCGCCGCGAAGCACAACAAGAGCTTCGAACGGATGTATGGCTGGGCCTGGTTCTTCCGCCTCGCACTGGAATTGGAGGAATGGGATGACGTCCAAGGCAAGCAGTGGCGAGAGAACCTGAGACCTTTGGAAACTCTACTCGTTCGGCGTACAGTCGAATACATCCCCCTGCTCACATTTCCAATCCGGACAGGCGTTCATCCGGATACGGGTTTTGCGCTGAGCCTCACCTTGGACTATGCGCGCGGGACAGGAAATCAGGCCCTCGAGAAGCTGATTGTCAGCCGAGCGAAAGACTACTATCTCAAGGACACTCAATACCCCTTCGCCTACGAGCCCTCAGGACAAGACTTTTTCTCTTCCGGACTGAATGAAGCCGATCTGATGTGGCGTATTCTTTCGGCGGCTGACTACGCGGATTGGATCCGAAACTTCCTCCCTTCAAGTCGCGAAGATTTGAGCCGCCTTCTCAGCCCGGTTGAAGTCAGTGATGTAACCGATGGCAAGATTGTCCACTTGGCTGGACTCGATCTATCGAGGGCTTGGTGTCTTCAGGGAATTGCTGACGCCCTGAAGAAAGACGATCCGTGGATTCAAGACCTCACGGCGCTCGCTCAAAGCCATGCTGACATGGGTTTCCGCTACATCTTCAGCGGGCACTACGAGGGAGAACACTGGCTCGCCACCTTTGCCATCTACACACTCACGGAAGCATGGCAGCCAAATCACTGAGCGAAGAACTCCCTAAAGGAGACGACATAAAAAAACCCGGAGGAAACCTCCGGGCTGCAAAATGAATGAGGAAGGGCCTTATGCCTTTTTCTTCTTGGCTTTTGCCTTCTCGATCTTGGAAGCTGTGATGGTGGCGTTCTTGCCTTTGCCTTCACGTTTGCCGGTGACGGCTACAGGCACCTTGTCACCAGAGCAGATGTTCTTGTGAAACGCCTTGGCAACGTCATTGTTGGTCAACAAGAAGGTGCGTTTGATTTCTTTGCCTTCTTTGTTCTTGCGATCGATGACCAGGGCAGCTTGGCAAGACTCGGTCTTCTTCAGCGAGCACTTGGCACAAACGAGGGTACCTTTGGTGGTGCGTTCTTTCTTAGCTTTCTTTTCACCGTCAGCAGCAGATGCGGCGAACGGAATGGCGAGAGCCAATGCGGCAATTGCGAGGATTGATTTGAATGATTTCATTGTTTCTAGATCTAGTTGAAGCTCGCGATTTTATGTGCACGAATCGCAAGGACTAAGCTTTAAGTCTTCTCCGCGAGCCAAAAGGTTACAAGCTAAATCCACTGAAGGGGTGCACAACGAACCATGGCTCGCGATCAGGCGGGTGGAAAAAGTCACCGCGGGAGTCCTCGCAAGCCGTTGTTATTGGTGAGAGGGATTGAAATAAGAGGGCCAATGCACGTCATCCGCGTTCCTGAATGACATCGCTTAGGGGGTTCTGTCGTAGGGCGTCGCGACTCTCCCAGGAGTGGCGATCACTGTCGCGCCGACGGCTCGCGACGACTCTCGCCCCACCTAGAGAGCAGAATCGGTGAGACTCACTCCACCAACCGGAAGTCTGCCGACTCACTCTTCATCCCAAAATGGTAGGATTTCCAGAGAACACGGGCATCGAAAAAGGCCTGGACCGCTTGGTCCACCCACTGATTGGCACCCAATCGGGCCTGATTCACCGTGATCTTAATATCCTTAACCGCGCCCCCAATCCCACCCAGGAAGGTCACATCGTCTTGGAGCTTCGCCTCCAGCTTGGCGACCTCGAAATCCTCCTGGTCGATCCAAACTCGCAAGGATAGCTGATTAAAGATTCGGTCGACGATCCGATGGCTGATTCGGTAGTCCTCATCCGGCCGCAAATCGAGCACGTAGGCAGAACGCTCCCTGACCTTCTCTTCGCCCAGTAATCGGGGTTGGAACTTATCGCGGAAGAGTTTGATATTCCGATCCATGAGATTCTCTTTGCGCCCCCCGGTGGCAGCTGGGTTCATTGGATCTGCGTTGAGAAAACGTCGCTTGTGCTTTCGGCCACGTTCGCGTTCCTTCTCAATCTCCTCCGCAGTCGCCGGCCGGCCATTCACGGTTAGGAGTTCTTGTTCCCGCTCATCGGTGTAAGCCCGGAAGGTCTTCTTTTGTTTCTTGGATACCTTTCCCTCCGAATCCACATCACTCAAAACAACTTCCCGCAAGAAGGTGTAAACCCGCTCCTGCAGTCCCTTCTGCTGAGCGGCTAAGTGGGCGCGGCGAACGATTTCCTTGGCATCGAGCGCCTCTCCCAAGGCGTTACAGCTCAAAGACAAGCAGATGGCGATTAGGCTCCCTAGCCAGAATCCCACCGACCTTAACCGGGCTAAGTTGGCAAGAGAGTACCTCATCTCGTTGCCGGTGTTTCAGCTAGTCCAAGGGCGGTCACAATGCCTCGCTCGACGAATCGGGCCAAGGCCCGATACCCGTCTTTCGTGAAATGGACGTTCCCGGGACCCACGAACCAATCCGGTTCGAATTCTCGGGACACGGTGTTCAGATCTGCGATCGCAATTCCATGCCTATTCATGATTTCGGCCGCCACTTGATTGTATCGCAGATCATCCCCCAATACTCGTCCCGCCTCCCCGGGCGGCACGACCGTTGTGTTTGCCCAGATGAGTTTCGCGTCCGTCGCCTTAAGACGCTTGACGAGGCGTTCCAAGTTTTCACCGTAAACTTTGAGGGAAGTAGTCAACTGACCGCGCTCTTTGTCACGTCGACCCTGCACCTCGGATTCCGGATGGCGATAGCAAAGGTCCCACAAACCCCAGTTGAACTGAATCAGGTCCCAGCCCTCCGTTCCCAACCATTCGTCCAGCTTCTCGAGACCCGTCCCAGTGTGCTGGGCGTTTCCCGGGTGATGGTGCACCCGCACTCGCCCCGCCAGAGACTCAGCCACGAAGGGCGTATAGCCGATCGATATTGAGTCGCCGATGATGAGGACGCGAGGTAGGGAGGAGGCGGAGCCTGTGTCTGCATCCGACATCGCGGGGTTCTGAGCCAAGAAAGTACCGGCAATCAAGACACTCCACAATACCCTCCTGTGCAACCGGTTGCCCATCTCCTGCTCTCAAGCTACTTACTAATGTTGCGCCCAATAATCGATCACGAACACATCCGCTAGCACGGGGCCCAGCATCTTGCCAAAGGCCACATGATCAGGGTGCTTCAGGTAAACCTCCCGATCTTTCTCCGAGTGAAAGGTCAAGAGGTAGCAATGCTCGAACCCTTTGTTCAGTCCTTCTGGGCTATTGTTCGTTCCCTTTTCGAAAGCTTTGATTTCTGAAATGGTCTTCTTCAGGTGAGCGAACGCCTTCTCGACCTTAGCAATCTGTTCTTTGGTTGTACCTTCCTTGTATTTAAAGGAAACAACATGACGGAGGAGTTTCTCGTGATGATCTGCCAAGAGCGGACTCATAGCCCCAATCAGAAAGAAGGCTAAGAGGGCACAGGTGATGGTAGAGAGTCGATAGTTGATGTTCATGACGCTTCAGTATTGAGAATCCCCCGATCGAAGACAATTCCTGTTTTCGCCCCTCGTGGGAGCCAGATTGCCTTTGACAGGGTATGCAATTGGACGTAGTAAACACCCCTTTATTCGATCCGTACAATCATGTCATTCCCAAGTAAAACCGGGGCAATCCACCAACGAGGAAGCCAGACACTCTCGATCTTTGCGACCGTCATGATCATCATGAGTTCGCTCGTAGCTTGTAAGGACGCCCCGTCTCCCGAGACGATCTCCGAAAAGCCATCGACGCCCGAAACGTCCGCTCCATCCGTTCCTGCAGCGAGTGAAGACGCCAGTCCGGAAGAAATTTCAGAAAGCAAGCCCGAGCCCAAGGAGCCTGCGACTCCGGCCGTTGTCACTGCCAAAGAGAAACCAAAGGCTAGTCTAGAACCCAAGGCATCGCCGAAGGTGTCCACGCCCGTTGCCGCTAGCCCCCCAAAGGTCCAGTTCCCCGAAATGAAAATGTCCGAGAAGGCGCTTGCCGTCCGGAAGCTCTTCGTCGAGGCCAATAATCAATTCAAGGAGAAGCGTTACGTTGGGGCGATCCAAACCATCCGCAAATTGGATGCTATGGAACTCAGTGAGAAAGAAGAACAAGCCGTAGACTTGTTCCTCAAACGAATCGAAAAGGCCCTGAGCGAAGGATCAGGAACGACGGCTGAGTCCACTGAAAAGAAGTAGGTGAATAATTGCAACGCCGATGCGTCTGATCGACTAAACCCAAGAAACAAGATTACTTTTCAATGATGAACGTAAAACGCGTGATAAACCGAACCTTCCAACTTGCCTGCGTCGTCTTGGCAACCAATCTCACTCTGACAAGCACTTTTGCAGCGGAAGCCGAGGTTGAAGAAAAGCCCAAATGGGAGACATCAGCCGCACTCGGCTTCACACTAACCCAGGGAAACAGCGACACGGTTCTGGCTACAGCAAGCCTCCTGAGCTTGAAGAAATGGGAACTCAACGAGCTCTCGGCAGGCATCAACGGAAGCTATGGTGAAGTCGACAGCGTCAAAAACAACGAAACAGCTCGAGGAACGGTTCAATACAATCGTCTTATCGGAGATTCCGATTCCTACTTCTTTGGAAAAGCGGATCTGCTGCATGATTCTATCGCTGATGTGGAATACCGACTGAGCCTCAGTGCTGGTTACGGTTACTACCTCGTCAAAAACGACAGAATGCAGCTCAGCGCTGAAATCGGTCCCGGTTACATTTTCGAGAAACTCGGGTCGGGCAGCGACGATTACCTGACCCTTCGAGCGGGTGAACGATTTGAATACAAGATCAGTGATCGAGCCCGAATCTGGCAAAGCTTGGAATACCTGCCTCAGGTAGAAGAGTTCGGCAACTTCCTCTTGGTCGGTGAAATCGGAATCGAGTCCGACCTAACCGAGAAGATGAGCCTCCGAGTTTCCCTGCAAGACAACTACGATAATGAGCCTGCTCCAGGCCGGAAATCCAATGATCTCCGCCTCATCACCGGCATCGGCTACAAATTCTAACACGCTCCTAACGTCATGCTTCGCGCTATCACTTCCTTAAAACTCAACTTCACGTCTTACCGGGCCGGCGCCTGGATGACGTTGCTCCTCGTAGCCCTCTTGACCGGAACGGGTTGCCGCACATCCTACTACGCGGTCATGGAAAGCTTCGGGAAGCACAAGCGCGACCTCTTGAAGCAATCGCTGAATGACGCGAATAGCGAGCAAAAGGAAGCCAGTGAGCAATTCAAGGACACCCTGACCCAGCTCCAAGAGTTGACCGGGTCTGACGGCGGTGAACTGCAGAAGCGCTACAACGCCTTCAAAGACAATTACGAGCGAAGTGTTTCGATGGCCGATGGAGTTTCAGGCCGCATTGAAAAGGTCGAACAACTGGCCGCTGATCTCTTCGCGGAGTGGGAGAGTGAGATTGAAGAAATCAACAGCCCGACGCTAAAGAGCAACAGCCGTTCTAAGCTCACCAATACTCAGGCTCGATACCAAAAGCTCTACCTCTCGCTCGTTCGAGCGGAGGCCGCCATGCCCCCGGTGCTCACCCAGATGAAGGACTACGTTCTCTATCTGAAGCACAATCTCAATGCCCAAGCCATTGGTTCTCTCAAGGACGAAGCGCTGAACATCGAGCAGGAAATCGGGCAGTTGATTGCCGACATGAACACATCCATTGAAGAGACCGAAAGCTTCATCGAGCTTCTGGATGGAGGAAACTAGTCGATCCGAGTTGATCGGTCAGAACGAGAGACCTTCTCTCGCATCAATCACCTGAGAAAGCGCCTTCCGAGGCGCTTTCTCTTAATCTATCTTCGTTCTCGACGATCCTGCGCTTGCGGTCTTTCGGGGTTCTGCTAGCCTACGGTTCCTTTGATGGATCTCACGGATCCATCGCCATTTACTCTGTTCGCATCCAAATGAGAATTGTCGGAATCATTCCTGCTCGCTTTGCCTCTTCCCGGTTTCCCGGGAAGCCACTGGTCTCCATCGCTGGGAAAAGCTTGATCCAGCGTGTTGTCGAGCAATGCGAAAAGGCGAGCGGTCTGGCTGAAACGATCGTGGCGACGGACGACCAAAGAATTTGCGACGCCGTTCAATCGTTCTGCCGAGTGGAGATGACACGAGAGGACCATCCAAGTGGTACCGATCGTGTCGCCGAGGTAGCCGACAAGATCGAATGCGATGGTGTCGTCAACATTCAAGGAGACGAGCCCCTCATCGATCCGACAGTGATCAATACCGTGGCTGAGGGACTCAAGAAGATGCCGATGACCACCGCTGCGACAGCGATCAAAGATGTCAGCGAATACAGCAATCCCAACGTCACGAAAGCCGTGGTCAGTAGCTCCGGAAAAGCGCTTCTCTTCTCTCGCCGAACCGTGCCTTACTTGCGAGAACACGCCGACGAACCCGAAGAGCTGCAGCTCACTCGCTACCCTTTTCTCAAACACCTCGGAATCTACGGCTACCAAAAGGAAACGCTTCGACGACTCGTCGGGCTTCCTGAGTCCGCTCTCGAAAAAGTAGAACGGCTGGAACAACTTCGAGCTCTTGAGAACGACATCGGAATCCAGGTCTTCCATGTCGATTACGAAAGTATCGGAGTTGATGTTCCCGAAGACGTGAGCAAAGTCGAATCGTTACTCCTTTCCTAACCTCATTTACTCAGCCTCAACAAATCTGTGTCTAAAGACGTCAAATTCATTTTCGTAACCGGCGGAGTCGTCAGTTCGCTCGGCAAAGGTCTCACCGCTGCCGCACTGGGTACCTTGCTCGAGAACCGCGGACTGAAGATCGCACTCCAGAAGTTCGATCCTTATCTCAATGTCGACCCTGGTACCATGAGCCCATTCCAGCATGGAGAAGTTTATGTCCTGGATGACGGGGCCGAAACCGATCTCGATCTTGGCCACTACGAACGTTTCACCAACACGAAGCTCACCCGCTTCAATAACTTGACCAGTGGACAGGTTTACCAGGCCGTTCTCGACAAGGAACGACGAGGCGACTACCTCGGCAAGACCGTGCAGGTGATTCCGCACGTCACAGATGAAATTCAGAACCGAATCCGGGAGCTAGCAGAAACCTCTGAAGCGGACATCGTGATCACAGAAATCGGCGGAACGACAGGCGATATCGAGGGCTTGCCATTCTTGGAAGCCATTCGTGAGTTTGCCCTTGATGTTGGCCCCCACAACGTGGCCTTCGTTCACGTCACATTCGTTCCCTTTATCAATGCCGCCGGAGAGCTCAAAACGAAGCCCACTCAACAATCCGTCGCCAAAATGCGAGAGATTGGCTTGGCCCCCAACATCCTCGTATGTCGGTGCGAGAAACCCATCAACAAAGAACTTCGACAGAAGATGTCTCTGTTCTGCAACGTTCCTTTCGAAGCAGTCATTGAAGAGAAAGACGTCGATCATTCAATCTACGAAGTTCCCCTCATGCTCCAACGAGAGCGCATGGATGACCTCGTGTGCCAGCATCTCCATCTGGATGTCCCACCTGCTGACATGGGGCACTGGCAAGAGATTATTCGTAAGCTCGTCGCACCCAGAAATCATGTTCGCATCGGTGTGGTTGGAAAATACGTCGAGCTGAATGATGCCTACAAATCCGTTTATGAATCCATTATTCACGCCGGCATTGCTAACGACTGTGGAATCGAGATTGAAAAGATCGACGCCGAAGACATTGAAAAAGATGGTGCTGAACCCCACCTCAAGGGATTAGCTGGCATTTTGGTTCCCGGAGGATTCGGCGAACGCGGCATCGAGGGAAAGATCGCTGCGGTGAAATACGCACGGGAGAACCAAGTTCCTTACTTCGGTCTCTGCCTCGGCATGCAGGTGGCAACGATCGAGTTCGCTCGCAATGTAATGGGTCTCGAAAAGGCTCATTCGATCGAGTTCGATAGCGAGACGAAGCACCCAGTGATTGCTCTCATGGATGAGCAACATGACGTCACGCTCAAAGGCGGTACGATGCGACTCGGGGCACAAGACTGTCGCATCAAGCCGGGCACCCGAAGCGCCGAACTCTACGGACAAGAGACCGTTTCCGAACGACACCGACATCGCTTTGAGTTCAATAGCAATTTCCGTGAGCAGTTCGAGAAAGCAGGTTTGACCATTGCCGGCACAACGACCGAAGGAAAGCTCGTCGAGCTGGTTGAATTGCCGGACCATCCCTTTTTCGTTGCCTGTCAGTACCACCCAGAATTTCAAAGTAAGCCCAGTGCCAGCCACCCTCTTTTCCGAGGCTTTATCGCGGCCTGTCATGAGTCGCTCCAACGTCGTCCCTAGGCCTCAGCAAATCCAGCACTGTTGCTACCGGTAGTCAAAGTGAGATGAGCTCGTCCCCTTCGCCCAACGTCCTCACAACGGCGGCGGAAGCGATCGATTACCTCTACGAGCTCCGCCTGTTCGGAACCAAGCTAGGGCTTGAAAACCCGCTGCGCCTGGCCCGACACTTCGGCAACCCTCAAGCCGATCTCAAGTTCATTCATGTCGCCGGCACGAATGGCAAAGGCTCTGTGTGCGCTATGCTGGAGTGCATTTACCGGAGAGCCGGATACCGCGTTGGCTTGTTTACGTCGCCTCATCTCGTTCATTTCGGAGAGCGGATTCAGGTCAATCGATCTCTTCTTCCAGATGAGTCTCTCGTCGCGTTGGTCAACGAGATCCGAGAGGCCTTGAGTCAGTTTAAGATCGAGCATCATCCTACCTTCTTCGAGATCGTCGTTGTTTTAGGGCTGCTTCATTTTCAAAGGGAGCACTGTGATATCGTCATCTGGGAAACTGGGATGGGCGGCCGTTTGGACGCGACGAATATTGTACAGCCGATACTTAGCGTGATCACCAACGTCGGACTTGATCATCAGAAGTGGCTCGGGGACACCATTGAGGCTATCGCAACTCAGAAGGCCGGAATCATCAAACCACACACTCCCTCAGTCCATGGTGTAATGGACCCCAAGGCGGCGCAGATCATTCGAAGCCAAGCTGCGAGCGTCTCCAGTCCCTTGACTTCTATTGAGAACAATGAGGTCGAAGCTCTAACGGCAGACACCCCGCTCTCATTGCTCGGTAGGCATCAGCAGGAGAACGCTGCGCTCGCGCTTCGTGCCGTTGAGATACTGGATAAGCAGGTTCCGGTTCCAGTCAGCTCACGGAAGGAAAGTTTAGGTCACGTCCGTTGGCCAGGCCGCCTTCAGACTGTCGATCGAGAGGGACAGTGCATTCTACTCGACGGTGCTCACAACGAACCAAGCATCACAGCTCTCTGCGAGTTTCTCAAAACTTTTCGGCAAGATCGACAAATCGCATTCCTCTTGGGAGTGTTGGAAGACAAGGGCATAGAGAATTGGATTCCCAGTCTGACGAGGCTGGCCAATCGATTCTACTTAGCACCCGTTTCCAGCGGCCGATCCCTCGACACCAAGTCCCTCACAAAACTTATCAAGGGAGCCAGCGATGAGGCTACCGTAGAATGCTACGCCACGAGCAAAGACGCCCTAGACGCGGCTCTGACCACATCGCCTTTGCTCGTCGTTTGCGGATCCATCTACCTGGTGGGAGAGATCATCGGTTACCTCGAAAACGAGACGTTTTCCCAGACCGAGCAAAAGCTCAATGACTGGGGCGGCACAACAGACGACATCGCCGGCCGACCGTAGCACGCTCAGCTTTGCCCGCACCAAATTCCAACCTAGCCTAAACGGTCAGTGGCAACGTGGTAGTTTGGATCCTCGGATAGATTGAGCTCCACAATATCGTCGGCTCGATCAAGCAGTTGCTGGCACTCCGGTGATAAATGCCGAAGGTGCAATCGCTTATTCAAACTACGATACTTCTCTGAAAGCTTGTTGATAGCCTCCAGGCCCGATTGATCGTAAACCCGAGAGTAATAAAAATCGATGACAACATCATCTGGATCATTGGCGGGATCGAACAATCCGTTGAAGCTCGATATCGAAGCGAAGAATACGGGACCGTGGAGTTGGTAAATCTTCGATCCGAACTCATTCAGCTGCTTGTCGGCAAAAAGGTGGGTCGCATGTTTCCATGCAAAAACCAGCGCCTGAACCACAACACCGAGAATCACAGCCATCGCTAAGTTGTGGAACACCACCGTGTATCCCGCGACCAGGATCATGACCAACACATCCGAGCTAGGCACCTTTTTCCAAGTGTGCAGGGTGGACCACTCGAAGGTCCCAATCACCACCATAAACATCACGCCGACCAGGGCAGCGATCGGAATCATCATGATCCAAGAACTGAGAACGAGTACGAAAATCAGCAAAGAGACCGCCGCTACGATCCCGGACAATCGACCTCGTCCTCCCGAGTTCACGTTGATCAACGATTGACCAATCATCGCGCAGCCGCCCATGCCTCCAAAAACGCCACAAACAAAGTTTGCCAAACCCTGACCCACACACTCACGGTTGCCCCGTCCTCGAGTCTCCGTAATCTCATCGATCAAAGAGAGGGTCATCAAAGACTCAATCAGCCCCACACCGGCTAGAACTAAGGCGAAGGGAAGAATGATCATAAGGGTCTCCCAATTGAGCGGGGGCACTTCGAGAGCAGCCTGCCAAAAGAAAGGACGGGGAAATCCGCTCTGAGGCACTTCACTGACGGTTGCTACAGCGGTTTGGACCTCTTCAGACGACAATTGATATTCATCAGCTATGGACCGATCGGCTGCATCCACGGAAACCAACTGAGCCCCGATCAAAGCAGCTTGCTCCGAGGCCTCCGATCGGGCTTCACTCATCTTCTCGGCACTCGCCTCGGTAACAGCTTGAACACGAAGGTTCGAAAGCAAGAGATCGCCGACCGTCAGGGTAGCGGTCTGCGTTCCGGGAATGTGAAGTTTCTCATTGGCGAACTGATTGATTCCCCAGCTCAATCCCGTCACGACAAGAATGGCAGCCAAAGAACTCGGGACCAACTTTGTCAACTTCGGCAAGAAAGCAATGATCGCCATGGTGATGGCCACCAAAACGAGCATCAAGATAAGGGGCGATCCGCTTAGATACTCAAGTTTTCCATCAGCCCCTAGCGTCTTGAAACTGCTCAATTGAGCCAAGCCAATCACGATCGCGAGTCCATTAACAAAGCCCAACATAACGGAGTGGGGAACCAGTCTAATGAGTTTCCCAAGCCGGCACAGGCCCACAATGATCTGCAGAATCCCGCACAATATCACAGTCGGAACGAGGTAGCCGATCCCATGAATGGCCACTAGACTGACCACCACGACAGCCATCGCTCCCGTCGCTCCGGAAATCATGCCCGGCCGACCTCCAAAGGCAGCCGTAATGAATCCCACGATAATCGCTGAATACAAACCTACGTGTGGCGGCAGCCCAGCTACAAAGGCGAAAGCGATCGCCTCAGGCACTAATGCCAGTGCGACTGTTAATCCCGAAAGGATATCGTTCTTGGCCGAAGCGGCACGCTTCGCAAATAAATTTAACATAGAATAAAACCAACGAGGGGAAGGGCAGGTGAAATAAAAACCGCGAAGTGGTTGACGTCCGGCCCCTGGAACCCCGGAAAGAGCGGGGACAGTAGTGGCAGCCCACCAGCCAGTCAATGGGAAATAATCGTTCCCTCTGAGCGAAACCAATGAGAGAGGCCGCATCCATTCGCAGCCAATCGACTTCACGGGCCCCCGTGTTTCACGACTGACTGCTCCATTGCAGACAGAGCACACATTGGTTAAAACGACCCTATGAACCGAAGGTTTCTCCTTTCCTGGCCATGCACCTTGGGAACGTTTTTTCTCCTACTGGGACTAGTGCCCGCTCGAAACGCCGATGCGGAGCCCCGTAAGCCCTACAATGTTCTGTTCATCATTTCTGACGACCTGACAGCGACCGCGCTTTCCTGTTACGGCAATCAGGTCTGCCAAACTCCCAACATCGACCGGCTTGCTGCACGGGGCACCCGCTTCACTCAAGCATTTTGCCAAGGCACCTATTGTGGACCATCCCGTGCCTCCTTTATGTCCGGTTACTACCCACATGCAACCGGAGTCCTGGGTTACAAAAACCCCCGACCCCAAATCGGCAATCGCTCCACCTGGTCTCAACATTTCAAGAACCATGGATACTACTCTGCCCGAGTGAGCAAGATCTTTCACATGGGCGTTCCTGGTGGCATCGAAGACGGTGGCCACGGCGCCGATGATGCCTTGTCGTGGACAGAACGCTTCAACAGCCCTGGTCCCGAGTGGAAAGCGCCTGGGACGGGAGAAACCCTCGAGGGCAATCCCGACGGGAGCAAACCCGTTATGGGAGGCAACACTTTCGTCGTCGTCGAGGCAGACGGAGATGATTTGGTTCACTCAGACGGTAAAACCGCTGCCAAGGCAGTCTCTTTGATCCAGGAGCACAAAGACGAATCGTTCTTCCTGGGCGTCGGTTTCGTTCGCCCTCACGTCCCTTTCGTCTCTCCCCGAGCTTACTACGAGCCCTTCCTACCCTATGAGAAGATGATCCTGCCAGAGAAGTTCCCCAACGATTGGGATGACATCCCTACAGCGGGCATCAACTATAAGACGAGCAAGAACATGAAGATGGATATCCGCCGTCAAAAGAAAGCAGTCGGAGGCTACTACGCTTCTGTTCGCTACATGGACGCCCAAGTTGGAAAAGTCCTCGATGCCTTGGAGCAAACGGGGCTGGACGACTCAACCATCGTCATTTTCACGAGCGACCACGGATATCATCTCGGAGAACATGACTTCTGGGCAAAGGTCAGTCTGCGAGACGAATCCGCAGCAGTCCCACTCATTATCTCCGTTCCGGGAAAAAAAGCAGCTGTTTGTCACTCGCTGGTCGAGCTCCTCGATCTCTACCCAACACTCGCCAGCCTTTGCAATCTGCCCGCCCAACCTCGACTTCAAGGAAAAGACATCTCGCCTCTCCTCGACAATCCAAACCTCGAAGTCCGGGACGCCGCATTCAGCGTCGCACCGATGCGAAAAGGATTCCTGATTCGGGAACACGATTGGGCCTACATCCAATACAATGAGGATGCCTCAGGTGGCCGAGAACTTTTCGACCTGAAGAAGGACCCAAAACAATACACCAACCTCGCGGACAGCCCTGAGCACGCCGATCAGCTTCAGCGATTGCAAAAGCAACTGCAGGCCAAACTGGCAGCGGTCCGAAACAACGATCTCGAACTGAACTAGGCCGAATGGCCACCGGCGGACTTCCGTAGGCTGCGCGCCAGGATCTCCTAGAGCGTGACGACCTTGCCGCCCTGACGGGCTGACTCCAGGCAGGCCATCATGACCTTCTGAGTCTTGATGGTGATCTCGCCCCATTCGGGATCTAGTTTGCCACTCAGAACAAGATCTCCGAAATTGCGGAAAAGACCGGTTTCTTGCGCTGTCGGATGGCTGCCCCCGTACTCCTGAGTGATCACCCGCTTCTCACGGCGCTCCATGTTGAAGTCGCAGACGTACTGGTTGCTCGTCATCTTGGCAACCGTGAACCCGACTTCGCTCCCATAACAGGGAACGACAAAATCATCGAGGTGGATGTTGCCCTCGGTCCCGCACAGATTCGCCCATTGCTGCATCGCCGTAATGAAAGAACAGTAGTAGCTCGCAGAGACGCCGTCGTCATAGAACATTTCACCGGAGAACTCCGTAGGAACCTTTTCTGGACTGTCTGGTCGGGAAGCTCCCTGCAGCATGTTACCCGTGACCGAGGAGGGCATCCGATAGTTCATCACCCAAAGGTTGAATCGGATGTTGTACCAGCCTAGATCACCCAGACAACCCAGTGGTTCGAGATCACTGTGCATCCGAATGTTACCCTGCAGGAAATCATCGGGAGCACAGAAGCTAAACTGAGAATTAATGCGCCGGAGTTTCCCTAGGCTCGTTCCATCATCGATGGCGGCCCGAAGATCCTTCAAGCGCAAGCTATGCATGAACATGACACCGTCCATGAACTGCACCCCGGCTTCGCGGCATGCCGCCACGATCTCCTCAACATCTTCAAGGGACGTCCCACAGGGCTTCTCGCTCAAGACATGTTTTCCAGCTTTCGCTGCCTTGATAACCCACTCCTTGCGAACGCCCGTGGGCAAGGGAATGTAAACGGCATCGATATCATCCCGCTCCAGCAATGCGTCGTATCCTTCGACCGCTTCAGGCCTCTGAGGAAATGGGACATGGGCCGAACATTCGTCGATCCACGCATCCGCTTTCGCTTTCTCGCGACTGGCGACCGCTACAATCTCACCATTGCCTGACAAGGCAACCGATTGCCAATTTTTGATTCCGATCCAAGCGGCACTTAAAAAACCCCAACGACACTTCTTCTCGCTCATAACACTTGCACTAAGATTCCTGCGGAATCATTCCGAGCGAAACATTTTTTGCAAGCCTGGAGGATTGGCTTGATTTCAGGCGGCGCTCGCCGCCGGCCAAAGCTATCCACCGGAGAGGATGCGCCGTCGCAACCTGAGAACCGCCAAGGTCCCCCCAGCCATCAGGCAACAGCTTAATCCCAAACCTGCCACGGCTTGAGTCGTGTGGTAACTCGACAACATCGCACCATCGATCGGTGTCTGCGTCCGGTAGAAAAGAATCGTGATCGCCTGCCCTAAAACAAACAATCCAACGAATGCCCCAACAACCAGGGCCATTGAAATCGCCGGCTTCTGTCTCAACAACCACGAGAACGGAACTCCCTGACCGCCAAATCCGCCCTGACAACGGCGAAAAAGAAATCCCGCGAATGCCAACCAAGGCAACAATAGGAGCAGAACACCCAGAGCGTTCGCCCAAGTGGCCCCTAGCCCCAACATAGAAGCCCCCATGCCGCCCACCTTTGAGAGCACGCCAGCAAGATCGCCTACGAGGTGGAAACTCAGAAAGCCTACCAACATCCAGCACACACGGACAGACCACTGCCGGCTAGGATAGAGCTTGCCGAACTCCGAGCCGAGGCTGGCAGGCGAACCCATTCGCTTTCGGGATACAAGAAAGGCCTCCTCCTCATTCAAACCCAGCTCGACCAATTCCTCACACGAATCTCTTAAGTGAGATTCCAACTCATCTAGATCGTAGACTGCAACTGAGTCTCCCGATTGGAACTGTGCTCTCCAATCTCGAATGGCATCTGCTAGGCAAAACGGATTCTTGGATTCCATAATTTCGTCAATGTTTTGTGAACCTGGAGCCATTGCTCCTGCTCGACTTTGAGAGCAGCACGGCCCTCAGCTTTCAACTTGTAATACTTGCGTTTCCGCCCCGACTCAGGAGTCCGCCACTCCGAAACAATGAGCCCCTCTCGCTCCAACCGATGGAGTACCGGATACAACATCCCATCCGTCCAGTTGAGCTGTTCTTCCGACAACTCCTTCACCCGCTGAATAATCGCATACCCATAACTCTCACCCTCACCGAGAATCGACAAAACAAGGGGACGAGACGATGCAGCGACGAGTTCCTTCGTTATCATAGATCTCTTATGCATTACACTTCTATGTATTGCAAGCAAAACATTTGCTGGACATTTTTCGAGCCCTCGGCCTGGGCCTTCGCACTAGCTAGGATCGGCAGATGAAAGTATCATCCGAACGCTCGTGCCTTGGTTCGGAAGGGAGTTGATGTCCAGCTCAGCGTGATGAAGATGACTCACAAGCTGCACAGAGGTCAAACCGAGGCCGGCGGAATGGGTGCCTTTAGTTGAGAAGAACGGTTCAAAGCATTTTTTCTGAGTGGGAATATCCATACCCATGCCATCGTCTAAAACTTCTAGGATCACTTGATGTTCGCGGTCCCAGGTGCTGATCTGAATATGCCCCGAAGCATCGATGGCTTCTTGCGCATTCTCAATCAGAGCCTTAACAGCATCCTTGAGTAGCGTCCCGTTTACGAGGACCGGACGCTGAGAACGAAGGTCGAATGAGATCTCCGCCGAGGCGGATTCTGGGACACCAGGTACCGACTGGATTGCATCGCGAACGATCGGATTCACAATAAGATTGACGAACTCCGGGTCACGGCAGGAGATCACGGCTGTTTCGTTGAATCGATTGCTTAGATAAGCCATTTGCGTTAGAGCGGCCTCGATATCAGCAATCAGTTGATGGTTGTTACGTAAAGAATCGGGATCGCTTGAACCTGCGCTCAGAAGAGAGACGCCTCCAAGTGCGACTGTTAGGAGATTATTAAATCGGTGAGAGACGCCCGAGGCAATTTGCTGAATCGCGAGTAAACAGTCTCGTCGAAGCTGCTGCTCTGTCCGAGCTGCTTCAGCGAGGATTCTGGACTGACTCGGGCGTGGATTGAGGTACGCGTCGTCGGCGGTGCGCGAAGGTTTCATTCTAAGATTCTGGTCCAGATGCTGTCGGTGATTAAGAATTAAGGGTAGAGTAACTTGTGAAAGATGAAGGGAAGATGAAGAGAACAAACTTGCGTCTTCATCTTCCCTTAATGTTTCTAACGTATGTTGTGCTGAAGGTCTGTGAGAGTTCTGGTTATTGAAGACTATGCCCCGATCCGCGAGTCGGTATCGGCGCGCCTGCGTGAACTGGGTTTCTCTGTTTCCGAGGCGGTCGATGGCGAGGAAGGGCTCTGGCTCGCTCAGCAAGAACCGCACGATGCCATCGTACTCGATATCATGTTGCCTAAGCTTGATGGACTGGAACTGCTACAGCGGCTCCGAAAAGGTGGGAAGGATGCCCTGGTGTTGATCCTCACGGCCAAAGATGAGCTGGACGATCGAATTATGGGCTTGGACAGTGGGGCCGATGATTACCTCACGAAACCGTTCGCTCTGGCAGAGTTGGTTTCGCGAATTAAGGCACTCCTGAGAAGGCGCCATGGGTTTCGGCACCCCACCATCATAGAAGGCTCCATTGAAATTGACCTCAATACTCGTAAAGTTTTGCGGGAGGGGCAGGAACTCAAATTGACCGGACGCGAGTATAGCATTCTCGAATTGTTGGCGCTCCGACGAGGACAGATATTGACGCGAACCGAGATTTGGGAGGCGGTCTATGATCCGGAGGCGGAGCTAACGAGCAATTCTGTCGATGTGCACATATCGCAGCTGCGCAAGAAGCTGTCTGTCGAGGGAGAGTCAGCACTGATCCAGACCCGTCGTGGACTCGGATATGTATTCGAATCGAAATCCAAATAGCTCGTTGCGCAAGTCGCTTGTACGGGGAGCGGTGACTGGGGGCTCTATCGTCATGACGATTTGCCTGATAAGCGCCTATGGTCTCATGCGATATGGCCTCGAGAAGCACTTTGATATCAGTATGGTCGAGAGGTTGGAGTCCATTCCGGATATTTCGGGCTACCTACGTCATCCGGAACAGGACGTGAACCTTTTTGTTAACAAGATCGAAGAGATGGGTGTTCGCCCGTTTCGTACTGCAGATCTGGTGGAGGTGAGACCACTCATTGAAGTTAAGAATCTGAATGGGCAAACTTTGTTTCGCTCAAAATATCTGCTGAACGACGACGCCCATTTGGTTTTCCCAGATAAGCTAGGTACGGTCCGGTGGATGCGGCTGAAGGACCAGCATTTCCGAGTCGTGTCAAGGAAGGTCGACCTCGTGGAGCGCTTTATCACCGATATGCTTCCCAGAAAGAAGCGGCCGAAAGACCCCTACGATCCGATCGTGATTGCAGAGGTGATGAAACGTGATAACGCGTTAGTGACGGAGCTGAAGGAAGAGATTGCCTCAGCTCCCCGATTTTCAGAAGGACTTAAACAGCAACCCAGCGTGATCGTTGCTCTTGCCCGTCCAGCCGAAGATTTGAACGAGACGCTGCGACAAATGGCCGTTGTCCTAGGGATCGTCTACGTCGTCTCCTTGATAGCAATGGCTGTCACACTTCATCGAATCGTGCTGCAACAACTTCGTCCTCTGAGCGTGTTGGCAGAGGAGATCGACCGAGTTGACAGCGATCAGATGGGACATCGCATTGCGCGCCCCTTGCCAGAAGAGTTGCGCCCAGCTGCGGATCGGTTGAATGAGCTTCTGGATCAGCTTTCTACAAGTATGGCTCGTGAGCGAGCATTTAGCTCAGATCTAGCGCACGAGTTCAAAACCCCCTTGGCAGGAATTCGAGCTAAGATCGACTTGGCGCGAAGTCGAGATCGGCAAGCCGAGAACTATCGTCAAACGCTCGATGATTGCCTAACCATCTCCCGAGAAATGGAGGCAACGGTTGAGAGCATGTTGACCTTGGCCCGACTTGAAGGTGGAAAGCTTCGCCTGGGCCAACGAGAAATCCCCCTTCGCAGTGCAATCGAACGAGTCTGGCGTGACTTCAAAGCTCAGGCAGAGGCCCAAGGGACTACGATACACCATCAGATCCAAGCAGGGATGACCCTCCATACCGATCCAACCCTGCTGCGAATTATTCTGCGAAATCTCCTCGAGAACGCTGTGGTTCATAGCGGGAACAAGGACGTGATTCGAATTGAAGGTGCCACGAGCGACGAGGGTCGGCGAATCGCGATCACTAACGGAGGAAGCAGTCTGACTCAGGCTGAAGCGGAGCGGGCTTGCGAGCGATTCTGGCGCGGCGACAGCGCCCGACCCACCCCGGGTCGGCACTGTGGCTTGGGATTGTCACTCGTTCGCCAATCAGTAAAGCTTCTGGGCGGCCAGCTCGCCATCGCTTCGGAGCGCGGAGGCGAGTTTCGCGTAGAATTGATCTTCTCCAATGAACAGAAGGATGCTTGAGGAGCTTCTGAGGAAGGATCTTTCCCCTCGGCCACCTCATCCACGAGACAAGATCCGAAACGCCGGATTTGAATAGATCGGTGAGACCGAAGCGAGTGTTTCGTGAAATGGTACTCCCACCAGGAGTTGAACCCGGATCCGCGGTTTAGGAAACCGCTGCTCTATCCACTTGAGCTATGGGAGCCTTGCGTGCGCGGGGACAATCTATCAATTCAATCATCCGGGGCCAGAAAATTGTTCGGTCTATCAGGCGCCCGTAAACTCGGAGGAGGCTGGTCCTCGGCTGCCATCGTGAATCATGCTGGAACTCAATGATCGGCTCAGTTCGATCGCGGAATGAGCTCAAGTCTTCGAGCCGTTCGCATCGTCTCTAGCTGAAGCTCACGCTGTCGGATCTTGACGGTCACCAGACCGTCCGTTCCGGTAAAGTAAAGCCTGGTTGGCGTCTTAGAAAACGAGTCCGCGAGTAGGCGGACCCAGCGTTCTCCAAAGCCAGTATCGCTCCCGGTGACAATGATGACTCGGGGATTCAACTGTTGCAGTACGAACTGGTTCGCCTCCGCCATATCGGATGGAAGATTGAGACTGAGAAGATCCACCTCAAGGGCCGGATCTCGATTTAGAAGCTCCTTCTGTGTGTCTCGGCTGAGGTCCGAAAGGAGCAAGATCTTGAAGCCGTTTATTTGTCCGAGCAAGACTAGTGGGGCGGCATCGGCGGGGCTCGCGTTACTAGTCGCCTCCGGGAACAGAACCGTCCAAGCTGCCAGTTCATTCCCAGCAGTGACACGTTCTACTTGATAGGCACTGCCGCTCAAGTCGTCGATCAATTGACGATAGAAGCTGGATCGAAACCGAAGCGGGCTGATGAAGACCTTGGTATCTCGCGGCTTCTTCAAGATTTCCGCTGCAGCTTCTACATGCTCCTTGTCGCCGTGGGTGAGCAAGAAATTCGGAAAGGTTTCATCCCTTACGAAGGACTCAAGAAACGGCATCACGTATCGTTGAGCACTCCACTTCGGACCACCATCGATTTGGAGATCCCAATCCTTACCCGGTGCGTCGATAAAAATAGCTTCACCCCGCGTCGTGGGTAGAAAGTTTAGCTCGGTGGTCTCTCGCCTCGCATTCTCATTCCACGCATAGATTCCACTGATAGCGACCGCGCCTACCATCAATCGCATTACGGCGGCACGCCATTCCGAGATCGTCAAAACAGACAGAAGGGTCAGGTAGTATATGCAAAGGGCTGCGACTGGCGGTGTTCCAATGGAAAGTGCCGCTCCCGGGAACTCCGCGATCGCCCCGCTTGATCGAATCATCGTTTCCATCCAAAACCACGCGCTGGAGTTTGCCAGGTGGGAGACACCGGGAACAAACGACCCCATCAACAAGGACATCATCGCGCTCGCCATCGTCAGGCTCGCGAGCGGAATCAAGACAAGATTCGCAACAACACCTAGAGGCGTTACCAAATTAAAGTACGTCGCTATCAACGGTAAGGAACCCAACCAAGCTGCAAGCGAAACACTCATCGCCGACCACAATCGTCTGAAAAGCCGGAGAGCCATGCGACGAAGCGGCGATCGCAGTTGTATGGGCACCAAGTCTTCATCCGAGAAAAATCTCAGACCGAGGCCCTCAAGCCTTGGATACAGCACCAATAAGGTGACAACGACCGTGAACGATAGTTGAAAGCCAGCTTGAAACAACTGAAGGGGCTCCCAGCTCAATAACAGGATTGCCGCCAAGCCAACTGAGTTCAATGCGTCAGGCGGTCGATCAAGAATTCTTCCTAAAAGGACAATGGTTGCGACTGTGGACGCACGAATGGCAGATGCTGGAGCTCCTGTCGCGAGAGTGTAGAACCAGATCAGAGGAATGATCATGCTTGCCGCTGCCCGGCGAGGAATCCGGATCGCCTTAGCGATCACGACCATAAAACCAGCAATCAGGGCGACATGAAGCCCACTAATCGCAAACAGATGCAAGGTGCCTGAACGCATGAAGGGATCCTTCGCATCGGCGGTCAACCATGTTCGCCAACCTAGCACCATCGCCCAGACTAAACGGATCGACCGTGACTCAGGATTCTGACCACGACTCAAGCAACTCCGAGCCCATGCTTGAAATCGCTGAGGCAGGGGAACACCCCGGTCGCGAGCGAGAATCGACACATGCGGCTCCCACGCTTCTCTCTGGATTTCATAGTAGATTCGTTGAAGTCGGAGATAGCGTCGGTAGTCAAATCCACCCGGAAGCCGGGCGGATTCCGGACGCCGAAGGGCCCCAGTTATTTGGATTGAAACGCCTTGATGAACTTCCGATAGGCTTGGGGCATCGATCCGAACGGCGACTCGACCGACCGCAGGACGCCAGCGAGAGCCATTCCGAATTCTCGATACGCTCAGAACGAAGTGCGTCCGAAATTGTGCCTCCATCCCGTCCTCGATCGCTCGCATCAAGGGAACCGAAGCGATCGTTCCTTCCAGTGTTACTAATCGAGGCGTATTTCCGATTAAGACACGCAAATCGTTCTCTGAACGGATGCGAGTCTCCTTAAAGGCCAGCACGACACCAAGCGAACTTATGGCTAAGCCGCTCCAATAAATCCTCCTAGGGCAAACGATCCAGACGACCACGAAGATACCGACGAGGGCTCCAACCCACGGCCAAGAAAGGCCGGGAATCCGCTCAGCGAAGAAGATACCAACCATCATTGCGACAGCCGCCCACGCACTTGGCCGCCTCAGAATCGCTCGCTGCAGCGATAGCCTAACGGAATCGTAAGTTCGAATCTCGGAAGCGTCAGAGATCCTCTAATTTTTAATCAGTATCTTGACGATGTCTAGCTACTTCTTACCAAGACAAAAAGAGAAGCGTCGTCAAAAATTGAACTTGGCATTCATCTCACTGCAATTCGGGCATCGAGATCGCTCCACGTTGGGATCATCCGTATAAACATAGGCGCAACCCCCACAGCGAAAAACATTGTCATCACTACGAGGCGGCTCGAAGCGGCGGCGCCTGAACTCGGAGTAGAGCCCAACCAAGCCAATCCCCGTGAGCAAGAGAGCCACATACCAAAACAGAATTTCACTTAAGGTAAGCGTCATTGGATCGGGGCGGAAGCTGGGACCGCATTTGTTAGCGGGCGAGTGGCCCATCGAAACGTGATCTCGCCCCAACTCAAGCCGGGATCAATCCCATCGTTTCGCGCTGGCAAGCTTTCGAACTGGGTTTGCCGCAACCATTGTCGAGCATGCGCATCGGCCACCGGAAGACTATTGGAAACCATCAGGACCGAGTGAGCCCATCCGAACTGATCCAAAGCGACCGAGATCACAGTAGGTTGAACCAAGTTCGTGTGAGACCAGGCGGGGAGGGATTCAAACTCCCTCGGACGTCGATTCTGGATTTCCCCGGTTACCACGAAGGAAGACTCTCGCGGCTGAAGCGGCGGAGGCAGTTCCGCACTCGAAAGTTCGGGTATCGACCGAGACACAACAGACCCAGGAATGACTTGCTCGCGCGTGTGCGCACGCAAGGCGGCACCCGCCGTATACTGATTCCGTTGGAAATACCGGGGCTCTTCGGTCCAATCTTTGTAATCCCTCTCCGGTGCGAGAGCTTCCTCCCAGAGGGCGCCAGTGAAACTGTGACCATGCGGGCGGCTCAGTAGAGAAGCGTCTCGGGCGAGGACTCGATTGATCATGGGCAGCTCATCCCAGCCTGGTCCCAAATAGTAGACAGCGGGAGGGGGAGCCGATGCTTGCTCGGGAAGCGTCTCGCGCTCGGAAAACAAGAAGACGAGCAGGGCTTGCACACCAATGAGCGATCCGATCATCGCAAACCATTTAGAGATCGACCAAGCCTCTGGACTCGCTGTGCTCATTCAAGCGGTGCGTTTGGCACGACAGGCGGGCTGAAGGCTTGCGCCCGTCCCGCCCAAATCGTTTGTTTGATTCCTACCTCAGCAGCGGTCTGGCATATCTGGAGAATCGTTTCCAGGTCGGCGTTCTTATCAGCTTGCAAAACAAGCGTCGGCGCGTTCGTAGGCATCGTCGCGGTGAATCGCCCGACTGCGAACTGCAGTCTGTCCTTCAACTGATCACTCGCAACGACCTGGCTTTCAAACACGATATCTCCCGCCGAGGTCACAGCCACATCCAGTTTGGGCAAGGTGGCCCTGGCAAAGTTCGTTCCGGTCAGCTCGGGCAACTGTATTTTCACACCGGGAGACGAAACCAACAGAGAGCTGAAGATCATGAACAAGGCCAAAAGGAAGAACACCGATGCAAAGGGAGCCACATCCAACTGACCTCTGAAGATCTTTGCGTTTCGGGGGAACTTCATCTCACACCTTGGTCTCGGAAACGATGTTCACGATCTCGGTCGAGGCCTTCTCCATATCCAGGACGATGGAATTCACTCGGCTCACGAGATAGTTATAGGCGGCATAACTCGGAATCGCGATTCCAAGCCCGGTCGCGGTGCAGATCAGGGACTTCCAAACCCCCCGGGCCAAATCTGTCGTTTCCGAGTAGAGCCCACTATCTGAAACAACGCCAAAAGTATCGATCATGCCCAAGGTCGTCCCAAACAACCCAATCAGAGGAGCGATCTGGGCGATCGTTGCCAGTAGGTTCAACTTTTCTTCTAGGCGAGGGACTTCCATGAGGCCCGCTTCTTCCAAGGCTTCACGGACCCCTTCGCGTCCAGAGTCACGACTTAACACGGCCGCCTTCACGAGACGGGCGACAGGTCCTGGCGTCGCGTCACAGATCGAGATGGCCTCCACCACGTTCGCCTGACGCAGGACGTTGCGAATTCCCTCAATGAACTCCATCGAATTGATCTGCGCTCGGTGATAGTGGAGCAAGCGCTCGATGAAGACAGAGATCGCTATCGCACTTGTGACCAGGAGGATCCACATCACCGGACCGCCGAGAGTAACCAACTTAGGCAATAGCATGGCGCCACTTATAGGCCTGCCCTGAAAGTCTCGCAAGTTTAGTTCATGATGAATCTACCGACTTCGAGCAAACATTGATGAATCCTTCGTTTCGCGATACGCTCGCGCCAATGGAAAGCAGTGATCAACTACGCGAACTCTTCCGCATGCAGCGGGCCCTCAATGAACGGATTGGCGTGAAGCTAGACGACCTGAGTGACGAAGAGAAGACGACTTGGGTCCTCAACTACACTCGGGCAATGACACAAGAGCTAGCGGAGCTGACCGATAGTGTTCCCTGGAAATGGTGGGCAAAATACCAAAAGCTCGACGAACAGAACGCTCGGGTCGAGGTGGTAGACCTGTTCCATTTCTTAATCAGCCTGGCCCAGGTATTAGGAATGAGCGCTGACGACGTCTTCCAAGCCTATGTGAAGAAAAATGAGGTGAATTTCAAGCGACAGGAGTCAGGCTACACCAAGAAGGACGAGGACGACTCCCGTCACATTTAAGCTCCCGAAAGGGCTGCCTGACTAGTGTGTCAGAGCGTAGTAGACAATATTGATTCCCATGGGATAGGAGTATTTCTCCGAGTAGGCTGAGAAAAACCATTGGCTGATCCCTTCCTCCTCCCATCCATCGCTCAGGTCGGTGTTATGACACATGAGCACCATGATCCGTCCTTTATCGTCGACAATCGCCTGATAATTGGCTGGGGCTGGAGTCTCATTGTAGATTTCATCCTCCCACGATTCCAAAGCCGTGCCTCGATTTCGATGGGCAGAGTCTTCACTGGGGACTTGGGGAAACTTATCCAGAGGAAAAACACAGCTGAAGATCGGATGACTTAGCGGCAGCTTTTGTGCTTTCCGATTCGGAAAGACTTTTTCCATCTCCGCCAAAAAGTCCCCGAGCATGCGCTTGCCCCAGAAATCGTCCACCATGAGAAAGCCGCCATTCAACAAGTAGCGACGAAGTGATTCCGCTTCTGTCTCCGAAATACGAAAAGATCTGGGATCGATCATGAAGATGAACGGGTAGTCATACAGCCGGTCATCAATGAACTCCAGAATCTCACCCTCCGGATCGACCTTCATCGAAGTCAGCTGCTCAAGTCGGTATGAGAAATTGAGATCGGCCGCAGGGTAATCCACCCTCCAGCTTCCACCCCGGCGCCCCCAACCTCCTCCTCCGTATTTGATACGAACAAAGGTGAAAATATCCTCACGGAAGGTCTCAGCCACATCCCACTCTGGAACTCCTGCCCGCGAAGAAGGCCCTCGGCGTGAGATCAGCTTCTCTTGCCCCAAGCCTCGACCGCCCTGGGCTCCCGACCCACCGCGCTGTCCGGACTGTGGTCCCTCCAAGAAAGGCTGGGCCTGGGCAAGATGGACAGTGAAACTCGATATGAGAACCAGCAACAAGGCCTGAAACTGCTGGCTCAAGGACCGTTTCTGGATTTCATTTCTCATACAAATCACCGATGCCATACCCTTAGCCAGACTTCAAACGCAGCCAGTTTGTTACAGTTTTATGCCGAATGGCAATGCTTTATGGCCTCTCATCCCTTAGGCGCTGCACGGACTGTTCCTCGTCTACTAATCAACGGTCAAAGGACCATCAAACACTGTCAGGCTGATCACCTCGTTTAAGGCTTTATGCGGTCCATGTTCTTCGCCCTTAGGTGCGTGGAAACAGGTTCCTTTCCGGTAAACAAGGCCGGATTCCTCCCATTCACCTGACAAGATATAGGCTGTTTCATTGGCTTCACGATGCACATGTGCAGGCACGGTGACACCCGCTCGAAAACGCCGCAATACGGTGACGGCACCACTGGATTCGTCCTTGTAGAGCACCTTTAGATCGACCCCCTCATAGGGCCCGGGCTTCCAGTCGATTTCTTCGCTAAGCACAATGTGCGGAAACATCCATAACCAATACCTCCAATCACTCATTCCCGCAATGGATGAGGTTTCGCTTGCGTGTAGCCATCGTCCAGGTAATTGAAAGGGATGCTAATGTTGCGAGCGCAGGTCGCTCCGGACTGGTTTTCCAAAATTGAATCTAATATCGGGGCCGTCCTCGTCGATCACGCCCATCTTGAGAAACGAGCTGCTACCACGGCGCTGACCCTTGAGCGCTATCCGGAGCTCTACGGACGGGTCGAGGAGCTGAATGCCATCGCCATTGAAGAACTTGAACACTTCCAACTGGTCATGAACCTTCTCCGGAGCCGTCAGATCCCCTATGGTCCGGCCATGCCCAGCCCCTGGATTAAAGGGCTGATGCGGGCCATGCGAGGCGGGCAGCGCGAGCAAGTGATTGATCATTTGATTTGCTGCAGCCTCATTGAGGGGCGCAGCTGCGAAAAGTTCCAACTTTTGGCAGACGGCTTTCAGACAAGCGATCCAGAACTCTCCCGCTTCTACGGAAGTCTCGTCGAATCAGAAGGCAACCACTACGCCGCGTACCTCTTGATGGCACGAGAGATCAATGAAAGAGAAACCGACCGGCGCCTCGATTACTATCTCGATCTCGACGCCGAACTCATGGAGGCTCCCAACCCTTGGCCAGCACTACATTGAGCGAGAAGCATCGCGTCTCACTATGTTAATTCGCTATCAATCGTCCCAAACCATTTAGGAATTTCATCCTCGCCCAAAAAATGCTCTCATCCGCCCCAACGATGCGTTTCCTTTGCCTAATCATCCTATCACTCAGCCTGCTCATACACACGGCTCAAGCTCAGCGATCCGACCGGAAACTGTCGCGGCCCAATGTGATCCTAATCGTGGCAGAGAATCTGGGTTTCGGGGATCTTGGAGCCTACGGACAAACTCATTTCCAAACCCCTCGCATCGATCAGTTCGCGAAACAGGGCCTCCGATTTACCAATTACTACGCCGGAAGCAGTATTGGTGTGGCCTCCCGCGGCACGATCATGACAGGAAAACATACCGGCTCGGCCCGTATCCGCGGCGACAAAAACCTGTCGCTTGCTTCAATGGATCAAACACTCGGTGAGCTGGCTAAACAGGCCGGCTACCATACGGCAGCCATCGGGAAATGGGGACTCGGAGATGCGGGCTCAGAGGGCATCCCGACTGTGAAAGGATTCGACGAATGGTTCGGCTACCTCACGGAATCTTCCGCCAACACTCACTACCCAACCACGCTCTGGCGCAACCAGACCAACCTCTTCTGGTCCGGAAACACGCACGGCAAGCAAGATACCTTCGCCCCTTATCTCTTTACGCAGGCCAGCACAAACTTCGTTCACTTGAACCAACGCAAGCCCTTCTTTCTCTACCTCGCTTACGCACTCCCAGCTCCGCCGCTGGAATCTCCCACTGACAAACCCTACAAGAACGAAACCTGGCCCAAGCCACAAAAGACCTTGGCTGCCATGATGTACCGACTCGATCGTGAAGTTGGACGAATCGTGGATTCACTCAAACAACTCAAACTCGATGAGAAAACGGTCGTTCTGTTCACAAGCTCTGGGGGGCCCAAAGCCACCGAGGGCATCGATCCTTCCTTCTTCAACTCAACCGGCAGCCACCGTCATCAAGGTGGAGCGCTCTACGAAGGCAGCATTCGCGTCCCACTCATCGTGCGCTGGCCCGGTACGGTCGACGCCGGAAAAACCAGTGCACACATCTGCGCTGCTTGGGATCTTTACCCAACAATCGCCAACCTAATGGGCATTTCAGAGTTCGACCCGGGCGACGGCATTTCCCTCACCCCGACACTCGTAGGACGCCGTCAGACCAAGCACTCGTATCTTTACTGGGAGACTCACGAGGGAGAGAACTTCGCTCAAGCAGCGCGAAGTGGAGACTGGAAGGCCGTTCGTTCAGGCCCAGGTCAAGCTACCGAGCTCTATCGCCTCGACCGCGACCCGACCGAGACAAAGAATCTTGCCGGACGATATCGAAGGACTACTCGTCGGATGGAACGTATCCTCAACGAAGCTCGAACTCCGTCAAGCGATTGGCCGAGCCCCTTGGATCCCTAGTCCACGGGTCTCGCAGCCACTCGCGGGCAGGCTACAGATTCCAACTAAGCCTGATCCAGAAGAGAAGCGCGGCAACAGGAATGAAGCTCAGCAGCGTTGAGTAGAAAACGGCTGCAGCAGCCGTTTGGCTATCGGCATCAAATTCATGGGCCAAGAGGGCCGTATTCACCGCCGTTGGCGCTGCCGATCCGATAATCAGTACCGCCGCAATCGCCGGTTCAAAACGAAAGATTCCAACCAGAATCAAGGCACACACGGGACCGGCTAGGAGACGAATCGAAAGCGCCCATACAAGCGGCCCACGAAATTCCGATCGCTTGGTCTTGGAAAGCTGCACGCCGAGCGTGACCAGGGCGAGCCCAACGAGAGCATCCGCGAGAAACTCGGCCGGTTTCCAGATAAACACAACCTCATCAATAGGAAAGTCAGCGAGCTTCAGTCCAATCGCCGTGAATATGGCATAGAGAGATGGCTGTCGAAATACTGGCCCTAAGCTCAGTCGCAAAGACTTATTCTTCGGGCACGGCTCCGCCGTCGCAAGCATGAGTCCCAACGAGAAAGTCGCAATGTTCATTGTCATCAGAACGAACACTTGTACTCCGGGTCCGAACTCTGGAAAAGCTAAGGCCGTCAGTGGGATACCATAGTTCCCACTGTTGTAGAACATGCTGGTCAACAGCAGGGTTCTCTTGTGTTCAGTCGAATAGCCGCGAAGCTTGGCAAGCAACAAACTCAGGAATCCCATCGAACCGATCATGGTGATCGTGAATCCGACGATCAGTAAACCGAGACCTGTCGCCACCTCAGAATTCGTCACTCTTACGAAGATGAAGGCAGGGACGAACAGATAGATATTGAGCTTTACCAGCGTTTCAAGATCGAGCCGGAAACGCCGATCGAAGTACCATCCCAATCCAATCACGGACAGAATGGGGAAACAAACATCTCGTAGAATGACCCAAACTGTCGCGAGAGGATCAGCGCTCATTCGACGAGAAAGGAAATCTTGAGCCCTTCAGCGCGGCTAAGCACTGGCACTCATCGGGCGCGATGCGAAACCAAACGCACGTCGCTCCTTGATTTGCGCGACAATATCGGCAGGAACCGATTGCTCCCAGGTGGCGTTGTCGGTCTCAATCCCCCGAATGATATCATCATGGTCGGCTTCGAGGCATTCCTCGCGATATCCCCGAATCGACTCGATTCGCTGATTCTCGGCGAGGTGCCGATACAAGTGTCTGAGATGGGAGGCGACTTGGAGGTTCTCTGCCGTGATCGTCGCTCCCGTCTTCTTGTGCCGGGTCGGATAGCTGTAGACTTTCAAGTCATTCTTAAACATCCGTCCGAAAGACTCCAGAATACCACCAGAGAGATCCGTGTAATACTTCTCTTCAAATAACTCCTGTAGGCTCGGAATTCCCATGACCAGACCAACCATCTTGTTCGTGTATCGGAACAAGTAACTGGCGAGCCGATAGAATCGGTAGTAGTTGGAAATCAATACAGGATGCCCCAGTGAAGCGAGAATATCAGCCCGGTCGAGAAAGTCTTTGGAATCCACGCCGACATCTCCGACCAATTGCTTCATGTTCATCTCGAAAAGAACCAAAGGTTCCTCGCCCTCGTTCTGAGGCTCTTGAATGAAATGTGCCTGGGCACATTCCAACATGTCCAGATGAACATTGGACGGAGGTCTGAAGGATCCCCGTTCAACAAGCACGGGACGCTTATAAAGAACTTCAGCCGGTTGGACGACCTCTCCATTCGCCGTAAACATCGCAGCCCGGGTCACACCAAACTCCACGAGCTTCAGAGCCATCAAGCGATTGTCCAATCCCTCAAACGCGGGCCCCGTCATCTTAATCATATCGATCTCGATGCGGCGATCCGTCAACCCATCCACTAGCGAACGAATCAACGAATCTGGATCTTTGAAGAGAACCGTGGCGCCATAGATCAGATTCACACCGATAATTCCCAGAGCATCCTGTTGTTGAATATTTTCGGGATCAAGGAGGCGAGCATGAATAATCACCTGAGACGATTCCGCTTTCGGTTCGTGCTGAAAACGTACCCCCATCCACCCATGAGAGTCAGAGTCGCGCTGGTAACTCTTGGCTGCAACGGTATTGGCGAAAGCAAAGAAGCGAGAACTGTCACCCCGCTTTTCATCGAGTCTTTCTAAAAGCAACTCGTACTCCCGACTCAGCATGGTCGTCAGACGTTCACGGCTGACATAGCGCTTGGCACTGCCGTAGATGGCATCGCTGAATTGCATGTCGTAGGCTGACATCGTTTTAGCGATGCTCCCCGAGGCTCCGCCGACACGAAAAAACCATCTCGCGACCTCCTGGCCCGCTCCGATTTCAGCGAGCGTCCCGTAGACAGAATTATCGAGATTCAACTCGAATGCTTTTTGAGAAGTATCCAGCGTTGCAGTGTTCATTCTTGGAATTCGCGATCTTGAACGGACTAGGATTTCAAGGCAGCTCGAGCGGCTTCTAAACTCTTTTGCGTATGAGCCAGTTTGTCACCCCATTCTGCCAATCGTTTCCGATGTTCATCAACGACGGCTGGAGGTGCCTTGGCGGCAAAATTCGGATTGCTCAACTTAGCGTTGGCCTTCTCAATCTCCTTCTCGATCTTCTCGGCTTCCTTGGTCAACCGCTCCACCTCGGCCTCGAAATCGACCAAGCCTTCCAATGGCAAGTAGAGATCTCCCAGCTCGGAGTGAACACTTGGTGTTCCTTGAGGCGCTTCGTAGTCGGGATCGAGATCAAGGGGTTCCGCATTCAACAAGCCCTGGAGAACGCTCGCGTCATGGGGCATGATCTCGCGGGAATTCTTCATGACGAAGCGCACCCGCTTGTTTGAAGCGATGTTTGCTTCCGCTCGAAGGTTCCGTCCTTCTCTCACCAGGGCATACTTCGCTTCCACAAACTCGAGATAACAGTCATCGAGTCCATAACAGTCCTTGAAGTCTTGATCAAAGGCTTTCGGCCAGCGGGCGTTCATCACGGTAAAGCCTCCTTGCTCCTCGGGAAGTTCCGTGGCGAAGCCCATTCCCTGCCAAAGCTCTTCCGTGATGAACGGCAAAAAGGGATGGAGGAGTCGCAGGGTGTTCCCCAGGACAAAATCAATGACCGCCAAGGTATTCGCTTTCTGAGCCTCGTCCTCTCCATAGAGTATCGCCTTGGAAGCCTCGACATACCAATCGCAGTATTCACTCCAAAAGAAGCGATAAAGAACATTGGTTGCCTCGTTCAACTTGTGCTCTTCAATTGAGGCAGTGACCTCGTCGATCGCACGACCTAGCTTCAATAGAATCCACTTGTCATCCGTGGTCAGAAGGCCTTCATTCAACTCAGCTTCTGTTTCGCCGCCTTGCATCTGACGAAAGCGGCAAGCGTTCCAAAGCTTGTTACAGAAGTTTCGTCCCAGCTCCACATTCTGTTCGTCGAACAACGTATCTTGCCCGCGGGGTGTCGAACGCATGATTCCAAACCGAAGCGCATCTGCTCCGTACTGCGCAATCAAATCCAAGGGGTCCGGGGAATTGCCAAGACTCTTCGACATCTTTCTTCCTTGTCGATCTCGGACGATGCCATGAAGCACGACCGTCTCGAAGGGCTTCACATCCTTGTATTCCAAGCCCGCCATAATCATTCGAGCCACCCAGAAGAAAAGAATCTCAGGGGCGGTGACCAGTACTGAGGTCGGATAGAATTTTTTGAGCGTAGCCTCATCCATCGTGGCAAAAGGCCACAACCATGAAGAACACCAGGTGTCTAGAACGTCTGGATCTTGAGTCCAATCATCGCCTGGGGAATCCACTTGGCATTTAACCTCATCACCACGATACCAGACCGGAATCTGATGCCCCCACCAAAGCTGTCGGCTGATACACCAGTCCTGCAGGTTCTCCATCCAGTGATCGTAGACCTTAGTCCAACGTTCCGGAAAAAACTTCATTTCACCGGAGTCCACAACTTCCTTGGCTTGTGCGGCGCTCGGGTACTTCATGAACCATTGCTCCGAGAGACGAGGCTCAATGGGAACATCCGCACGTTCGCTGAATCCGACATTGTTGGTGTAGGCTTCTTCTTTCTCCAACAGGCCCATTTCATCCAACACCTGGGACGCTACCTTCCGTGCCTTGAATCGATCCAATCCCTTGAGATCTGCGCCAGCGGCCTCGGCCATGCGCCCATCAGATTCGATCACTTCAATCACAGCTAGAGAATGTCGCTCGCCGATCTCAAAGTCGGCTTTGTCATGCGCAGGGGTCACCTTGAGCACACCTGTTCCGAATTCAAAATCAACATGCTCATCCGCGACGATCGGGATTTGCTTCTCGTCATCTGAGAGTTCCCGAGGCAGAGGTCGACGGACATGTTTCCCGATGTATTTCGCATAACGGGGATCCTTCGGATTGACGGCGATTCCTGAGTCACCTGGGATCGTTTCGGGTCGGGTGGTTGCAATGGTGAGAAAGGTTCCCGGTTCTTCAATGATCTCCACCTTGAAGTAATAGAGAAGCCCCTTCTGCTCTTTCATGATCACCTCTTCATCTGAAAGAGCCGTCAAGGATACCGGACACCAGTTCACCATTCGCTTCCCTCGATAGATCAGCCCCTTGTTATAGAGATCTACAAAGGTTTCCGCCACCATTCGCGAGTAGTCCTCATCCATGGTGAATCGTTCTCTCGACCAGTCGCAGGAACAGCCCAACTTCTTCAACTGATCGATGATGATTCCGCCGTGCTTCTCCTTCCACTGCCACACCTTCTCGATGAATTTCTCACGGCCGAGATCATGACGGGATTGACCCTGTTCTTTCTTCAGCCGTTTCTCCACCACAACCTGGGTGGCGATTCCCGCGTGGTCTGTCCCTGGAAGCCAGAGCACTTCGCAACCATCCATTCTCGCCTTCCTCGCAAGAATGTCTTGGATCGTATTGTTGAGCACGTGTCCCATGTGAAGAACGCCGGTCACATTGGGCGGAGGGATCACAATGGAGAAGGCAGGCTTCGATGATTGTGGATCCGCTTGGAAGCAATCATGGTCCAACCATCGTTGATACCATTTGGACTCAAAGTTCTGCGGTTCGTATGCTTTTGGGATGTCGGACATAGAGCACTCGTTCGTAGATTTCTGGATCACGCGAAGCCTAACGCCGCGCTTTCTTCTTCTTAGCCTTGGACGCAACAGCTGGCTTCTGAATCATTAACCGATACTCCAAACTGTCGATCAGAGCTCGGAGACTGGCTTCGACGATATTGTCATGGGCGGCAACCGTACACCAACTGGTCGTCCCGTCGGAGGATTCGAGAAAGACTCGCGTCTTGGCCGCCGTGCCACTGGAGGAGTCCAGAATCCTCACCTTGTAATCGATCAGCTTCACCGGTCCTACCTGCTTGGGAAAGAACTGACGAAGGGCCAATCGCAAGGCCCCGTCCAACGCGTTTACGGGTCCGTCTCCCTCAGCAACGGTATGGGCGACTTCGTCTCCCACACGAACTTTAGTCGTCGCCTGACAGACAGAAGTCTGGTCATCTCGACGCATGGAAACATGATAGCCTTCCACTTCAAAGGGTAGCGAAACTCCCTTAATTCTTCGATGTATGAGAAGCGCCAAAGAAGCCTCTGCCGCCTCAAACTCATAGCCCTCGTGCTCAAGTTTTTTGACATCTTTCAAGATGTCTTTGAGTTCGGGAGTACTGTTATCGATGTTGAAACCCATTTCCTGGGCCTTCATGACGATATTGCTTCGGCCCGCTAAGTCGCTCATCAGAATCCGACGATGGTTGCCCACGGTTTCCGGCTGGCTGTGCTCGAAGCTATGAGCCACCTTCTGTACTGCATTGACATGCATGCCACCTTTGTGAGCAAAGGCTGAAGACCCTACCCACGGTCGTCGACTTTCGTGAGCCAAGTTTGCGATTTCCGCCACGTAGTTCGAAAGATCCACGAGAGACCGGATCGACTTCTTCGGCACGCAGGGCCGGTTCATCTTGAGAGCCACGTTAGGGATGATCGAAGTGAGGCTGCAGTTTCCGGTCCGCTCACCGTATCCGTTGATCGTTCCTTGTACTTGCATTGCTCCGACATCGATCGCTGCCAAAGCGTTGGCAACACCGAGGCCGATATCATCGTGGGTATGGATCCCAATCGGGCAAGCGACTTTCTCTACGGCTTCCTGAGTGATGCGCTGCACCTCAGACGGTAGGCTGCCGCCGTTCGTGTCACAGAGCGTTACCGTATCTGCTCCAGCTTCAGCAGCGGCGATCCAAGTTTGCAGAGCATAATCAGGGCTGTCCTTGAAACCATCAAACGCATGCTCCGCATCATAGATCACGTAGCGTCCATTTTTCTTCAAGTAGCGGACCGTATCGGCGATCATCTTGAGATTCTCCTCTGGAGTCGTCTTGATGACCTCTTGGACGTGCAAAAGCCAGGTCTTTCCAAAAATCGTGACGACCGGAGTCTCAGCCTTGAGCAACAACTCCACTTGAGCGTCCTTGTGCACCTTGACCCCCTTCCGTCGCGTGGAACCAAAGGCCGCGATCTTCGCTTTTTTCCATCGACGCTTCCGAGCCAGCTCGAAGAATTCAATGTCACGAGGATTGGATCCCGGCCATCCACCCTCAATGTAGTGAATTCCAAAATGGTCGAAGCGTTCGGCGAGACGAATCTTATCGGCCACCGAGAAGTTAACTCCCTCGCCTTGCGTGCCATCACGCAAGGTCGTGTCGTAGATTTCGATTTTGGAATTTTTCTTAGCCATGGGATCGTTGGTAAACGGTTAGAAGTGCAGCCGTGAGAAGGCGAGAGGAAAAAACCGGCGAAGCGCCAGTTTCTAGTCGATAATAATAATAGACCCTACAACACAAACACTCGCCGTCTTTCGAGTGAAAGACAGAACGTGGCAGGACAGAGAATCACTAGCCGCTGAGGTTTTTGGTTGTAGAGTTATTGGAGCCATAGGAGGCCTTATCGGGGAGCAAGATGCCCCAACCTCAAAGAGAAATCAAGCATTGAGGTTGGGATACTGTGAAATCTGGGAAAGGTATGCTAGCGGGCAAACCGTTCGTGAATCGCCCGAGCTGCCTGCGTCCACCAGGTCGCAACTCCCTCTTCTTTCTACCGGTTCTCAACACGGGTAGTCGTCCTTACTCGTTCCTTTGCCTCTGAAACACGAACTCGGTTAAGCACCGGCCGCTCGTTCTCGACGGTCTCTTACGGCTGCTGCCAAGGAATCGAGGATGGGTTCCGTTTGCTCCCAAGAAATGCAGGCATCGGTGATACTCTTGCCATAATCAGATTCTTCGGGCGTGGTGTATTTCTGTTTCCCCTCTTCGAGGTGGCTCTCCAACATCACACCAAAGATCTCCGTAGATCCATTGCTGATCTGCTTGGCCAAGTCCTCAGCAACGGCAGGTTGACGTCGATGGTCTTTCTTGCTGTTTCCGTGACTGCAGTCAACCATCACGGACGGCCAGAGTCCGGAGTCTTTTAGCTTGGCAGTCACCTCAGCAACCGATGCCTCATCGAAATTAGGTCCTTTGTTCGAGCCACGAAGAATGAGGTGACAGCAATCATTCCCCCGAGTCTCAACGATCGCAGCCAAGCCTTGTTTGGTCACGGACAGGAATCGATGTTTTTGGCACGAGGCACCTACAGCGTCGATCGCGATCTGAACACTCCCGTCTGTTCCGTTCTTGAATCCAACCGGCATGGATAAACCAGAGGCTAGCTCACGGTGCACTTGGCTCTCGGTAGTTCGGGCACCAATCGCGCCCCAGGCTACTAGATCACCGGTAAACTGAGGAACGATCGTATCAAGAAACTCACTTCCCGCAGGAAGTCCCATTTCGGCGAGATCGATCAAGAGCTTACGGGCAAGCCGAAGACCATGGTTTATCTGGAAACTACCATCAATTCCCGGGTCGTTTATCAAACCTTTCCAGCCAACGGTCGTGCGGGGCTTCTCGAAATAGACCCGCATCACAATCAAGAGATCTTTGTCTAGACGCTGCTTCACCTGCACGAGCTTCTCGCCATACTCCAAAGCCGCCTCTGGATCGTGGATCGAGCACGGCCCCACAATGACCATGATCCGATCATCTTCTCCGCGCACTATTCTTTCTGCCGCGCGGCGTCCTTCCGCCACAACATCCGAAGCTCGCTCACTTATCGGAAGCTCCTCCATCAGGATTGCCGGCGGCAACAGAGGGTGAAGAGATTGAATTCTTAAATCGTCAGTGTCCTTTATCATTTCTCAGGGGCCTGGAGTATATGGATCACCTTCAAGGAGAAAAGAACGAGTTGAAAAGAACCTAAGTTTTTTGCGGAGAATGATTCGCACAGCCTGGAATACCAATTTTCTTTGCCTAGACAATTAAAATTAGTTGCATCTAAGTTGAACTGCCGAAAGCCCGCCGATCAGGAACGATCGACGGTGAGTTGAAGCTCGCTTCTCCGTCCATGCCTCCGGGCCATCGTCTGACCTCCGAGAGCGACGAGTCTAAGGTTCTTTGCGATCAATCTCTTGAATCAGAGCTCGAATCGCAAAATCAATATGCTCCGTGCCACTCTCTGGAGATTGAGTCGGCCGAGCCTTTTGTCTTCCGAAAAAGCGTGAGAAACTATTCTGCTCTCCAGGCACATCGCAGACATTCCAAAATCGGAGCCTATCTTTCTGTTCAAGAATCTTCGGGATTTGCCCAAATCTTTCCCGCAACATTGGCTCGTGTTCCTCGCGGTTCAAGGCGATTAACAGATCGGCCTCTTCAAGATCCGAGACCTTGAGCTGCATCGGATTCCGGGTCGGATCGACGTGGGGCGACAAGCCACGTTTTTCTAGGTACTCAAAAGTGAAAGGCGAAATACCCCGTAAGCCTCCACTTTCAACCATACCACGAGAGGTCGCTTCCCAAGGAAGGTCTGTTTGCTGAACGTAGAAGTTAAACAGTTCCTCGGCGAGTCGGCTCCGGTAATAGTTTCCGGTGCAAATGAAAATGACTTGGCTGTATTCTTCTTCCATACTACTTCCTACCTACAAACAAGGCTGCGACTGAGCGTTCGCCGGACCAGCGTCCTACCTTGTCGCTTATTTGCTTTTCTTTACCGTTCGGTAGAGATCTAAGCAACGAGACCTGGGCTTATCAGCCGGGTTCGATTTCCGCCAGAAAATTCTCCCGGATTCTGGATACACGTTGTTGATTCTGCGCCGAAGCACAGATTGCACGACTCACAACTTTGTACGCCGATCTCGTTTCTGCAAATGATGAGCACATCTCTGAGATTTTTCCTTTAACTCCTTTATCTCAATGGGCCAAAACGATTTAATTGGTCCGGCGTATCGTCAGTATGTGTCGTGTCAGAACTTATATCCCCTGGACCCGGTGGCTCCTGTCATCGTCTCTCTTTTGCTGCTTCGGAAATGTCCTGCTCATGCAGGCTCAAGAAACGGCCCCGAAAATTCCGACCGAGCTCTTAGAGATTGAGCAAAGCTGGCGACTTGATTCTAGAGGGAGCCGTTTCGATGCATCCGGAATCGAACGAGGCCCCAAGGGCGAAATCCTCGTGGTCCGTGACTCTGAACTGGCTGTATATGGAGTGAGATTCCAAGAGGGATCAGATTCTGCCAAATTGATCAAGCACGCCAGGTACCTCGTTGATAAAGATCAGCTCAACGTCGGCGTCCGCCGCTTCGACATGGAAGGTTTGGCTACGGACTCAACCGGACTCCTTTATGCCTGCGACGAGCATGCCCGAAGAATCCTTCGCTTCACAGCGAGAGGTCTCATCGATGCGATCCCGATCGATTTTAGTTCCTTCTCGAGCTATTTTAACAAGAGCGACATCAATGCGTCCTTCGAAGGAATCGCCATTGGCGACGGAACCATCTACGTCGCCAATGAGCGCAGCTACGGACGCATTATCGAGGTCGACTTGAAGACAAACACGACCAAGGGGAGCTTCACCTTCAGGACGGGTGGCACGGCATGGCCGGATACTCATTTTTCCGGTCTCGATTGGGACGATGGAAAACTCTACGCGTTGCTCCGAGAGGAGCAGACCATTGCACAGATCGATACACAGACCAAGAAACCGAATCGTCTGATTCGCTACCACGAAGTCGAGTTCGCCAAGGAACACCGATATCAGACGCTTCTTCCCTTCTTTGGCGTGATGGAGGGACTCATGGTCGAGGGCGATACTTTCTGGCTTCTCGCAGACAACAACGGCCAAGGCAGATACGCGAACAAAAGCGATAGCAGACCCACGCTTTTTAAATGCCGTATCAAATCGGAAGCTAGATAAACTATTTATTCATAACGAGTTACAATCACACAAATATGAAGAGCACAAACTCATGGGAACGCTTCACGCGTTGGCAGATTCCGGTTCCAAACCTGGATTTCGCATTCGATTTCAGCCGAATGCACTTCGAGCAAAGCGATCTCGATGGTCTCGCTTCAAAGCTCGATGCAGCCTTTGCTGCAATGGCGGACTTAGAGAACGGGGCAATCGCAAATCCAGACGAGAATAGGCAAGTAGGACACTACTGGCTCCGAGCTCCGGAATTATCTCCCGACGAGGCCACACGTGGCGAGATCGAGGGGACGGTCCAAGCAATCAAGGCGTTCAGCAATTCCGTCCACGCAGGCGAGATCAAGGGAGCCGGAGGAGATTTCAAGCATCTGTTGATCATCGGAATTGGCGGCTCTGCTCTTGGGCCTCAATTTGTAGGCAAGGCCTTGTGTTCATCCCGAAGCGATCGCCTCCGCTTGTCCTTCTTCGACAACACGGATCCCGATGGTATTGAGTCCGTTCTCGAAGCCCTCGAGGGCCAACTCGACCAAACCCTGGCAGTGGTGATCTCAAAATCGGGCGGCACCAAAGAAACCCGAAATGGAATGCTCGAGGCCAGTCGCGCATTCGAGCGGGCGGGACTCAAGTTCGCAGATCATGCGGTCGCCGTGACCGGTGTAGGCAGCAAGCTCGATCAAGTGGCGGCAGAACAGGGCTGGCTGAAACGATTTCCGATGTGGGATTGGGTCGGCGGCCGAACGAGTGAAATGTCAGCGGTGGGTTTGCTTCCAGCCGCCCTCCAAGGAATTGATATTGACGCCTTCCTTGACGGAGCGAAGCAAATGGATGCAGCTACTCGGATTCAGGACATTGAAAAGAATCCGGCTGCCATGATGGCTGCCCTCTGGTATCTCAGCGGAAAAGGCAAGGGAGAGAAGAACATGGTGATTGTACCCTACAAAGATCGCCTGGAATTGTTCTCGAAATACCTTCAGCAGCTCGTCATGGAGTCTCTCGGAAAAGATCTCGATCTCGAGGGCAAGACCGTCAACCAGGGCATCAGTGTCTTCGGGAACAAGGGATCCACGGATCAACACGCCTATATTCAACAACTCCGTGATGGCAGAAATGATTTCTTCGCCACCTTCATCGAAGTCCTGAAAGATCGCAGTGGCGAAGACTTGATGGTTGAGAGCGACGTTACAACCGGCGATTTTCTTTTTGGCTTTCTCGTCGGAACGCAAGAGGCTCTAACCGGGTCCGGACGCGAATCCATGTCGATCTCCGTTCCCCAAGTCGATGCCCGAAGCGTCGGGGCTTTGATTGCCGTCTTTGAGAGAGCGGTTGGATTCTACGCCTTGATTATTGGCATCAATGCCTACCACCAACCCGGTGTGGAAGCAGGCAAAAAGGCCGCAGGAGAAGTCATCGAGCTTCAAAGCCGGATCCTAGCCTGCCTGAAGCGAGCAGCACCAAACGGTCTGACTGTGCAAGAAATCGTCTCCGATCTGGACAACTCGGATGCTCCTGAGATCGTCTTTCGGATATGTCAGCACCTTGCTTCAAATCGCGGGGATATACAGTCAGAACCCAACGCCACGAATCCTCAATCCGCCCGTTTCTCCGCACTCTCTTCGTAATCTGCCCCGATGTTCACTTATCCTAGATCCTTTGATGTCATCGTTGTTGGTGCCGGTCATGCCGGTGTAGAGGCTGCGCTCGCAGCTGCTCGCATGGGAATGAATACCCTCATGCTTGCAATCAACATCGATACCGTGGGCCAAATGTCGTGCAATCCTGCCATCGGCGGCCTTGCAAAAGGGCATCTCGCAAGAGAAATCGACGCCATGGGTGGGGAGATGGGAATCAACACGGACCTATCCGGACTCCAGTTCAGAATGTTGAACACCAGCAAGGGGCCCTCGGTTTGGGCACCGAGGGCTCAGTGTGATAAGAAGGCCTATCAGTTTCGACTGAAGTGGATTTGCGAGCGCCAAGAGAATCTGACCATGATCCAGGGTCAAGCTGGCCGCATCCTTTTCGAGGATAAACGAGCAACTGGAATCGAGACAAACCTTGGCGTCCGCTACCTCGGTAAGACCGTTGTCATCACCACCGGGACCTTTCTTCGGGGACTGATGCATATTGGGGCGGCACAGGCAAAGGGAGGTCGCGCTGGTGAATCGGCAGCAATGGGACTCTCGGATTCACTCGCAGAAGTCGGTCTCGAATTGGGCCGACTGAAGACCGGGACTCCACCGCGACTCCTCCGTAGATCGATTGATTTTACTGAACTCGAAGAACAACCGGGCGATGAGCCCGTGCCCTATTTTAGCTACTGGGCAGACGAATTGTTCCACGTGGAACATGAGTCCGATGCTGATTCAGGGCAGAAACGCTACCCAAACGGTTCGATTCTCGAAGAAATCGGCGGACAGCTGCCCTGCCACATCACATCGACCACTACGAGGACCAAAGAGTTAATCGAGGCCAATCTTCACAAGTCACCCATGTATTCCGGTGAGATCGAAGGAACGGGACCACGCTATTGTCCTTCCATCGAGGACAAGATTGTCCGTTTCAACGACAAAAAAACACACCAAATATTCCTGGAACCTGAGGGAACAAAAACGGATGAGTTCTACGTCAACGGATTCTCAACGTGTCTTCCTTACGAACTGCAGATCGATTTGGTGCGCTCGATCAAGGGATGCGAGGAGGCGGAGATTCTCCGACCCGCCTACGCAGTGGAGTACGATTTCGTTCACCCCACACAACTCAGCCCATCCTTAGAGACCCAAGCCTGCGAGAACCTTTTCTTAGCCGGACAGATCAACGGTACGTCCGGATACGAAGAAGCCGGTGCTCAAGGATTGATTGCAGGGATCAACGCCGGCCTCAAAGTTCAGGAGAAAGCACCCCTCATATTAAAACGAAACGAAGCTTACATCGGCGTCCTCATAGACGATCTCGTGACAAAGGGAACATCAGAACCGTATCGTATGTTTACATCGCGGGCTGAATACCGTCTCTTGCTTCGCCAAGATAATGCTGACCTCCGTCTTTGCGATCACGCCCATGCTGTCGGCTTGCTCTCAGGCACACGGTTCGAACGATTCGAATCCAAGCGTCGAGCGATTCAGGGCGAAATCGATCGACTCGGAAAAACACGAGATGGAACCGTCAGCATGACCCAACTTCTCAAACGGCCTGACGTTCACTACTCAGACTTGCCATCCAAAGACGAATCTCTGTCCTCGGAAGTCATCCAACAAGTCGAGATCTCAATCAAATATGAGGGCTACATTTCTCGCCAACAACAGGAGGTTGAGAAATTCCAAAAGCTGGAATCGAAACAGATTCCCGATTGGATCGACTACTCGACGATCTCCAGCCTAAGAAACGAGGCTCGGCAGAAACTGAAGGACATTCAGCCGAAGACGATCGGGCAAGCTGCTCGGATTTCAGGCATCTCTCCGTCAGATGTCAGCCTCCTCATGGTGCACCTGAAAAGAGGTCCACAGGAGATAGATCAGCAAGATTGCTGCTCGTAATCCGTCCTTGGGACGGTGCCCAGTGTTCCACGTGGAACATTCTGTCTCAATGAAAGATCGACGTTTCGCCGTCAGATTGGCTTAAATGCCATCTGAACGCGGGAGAACGCACCAAAAATGATTCGCTCATACACATTCTCAACTCAGGGCCGGTTGAATAGCCAGAATATTGAGCCATTTTTGATGCCAACCATTCTGGCCGATACTCAGCTCTTTCTCTGGGTCGATCTGCAGGACCCAAGTCCAGAGGAGGTTCGAATGGTGCTCCAGGATGTGTTCAAGTTTCATCCTCTATCGATCGAGGATTGCATCAATGAAAGCTCCACTCCGAAGGTCGAAGAGTATCTCCCCAAGGATGAGGATCTCTTCTCGCCCTATTTGTTCCTGGTGATTCACGCCGTCGACTACTCGCGGAAGGATGGAGTCTTTGCGACGAGCGAGCTCAACTTTTTCTTGGGTCGGAAGTTTCTGGTCACGTTTCACGACAAAGCGCTCCGAAGCATCGAGCAGGCGTTCGAGATCTGCGGGCGAAAGAAGTCCAACGTAGCAAGAGCTCCTGACCGTGTAGCTCATCTATTATTGGATGCTCTCGTTGACAACTACAGACCGGCGCTCGAAGAGCTTGCTCTCGAAATATCAGAAATCGAGGAGCAGGTTCTGGATGGCACCCCAAAGGAGTGCCTGAACAAGATCATCCAGGTTAAGAAGGAGGTCTTCCATCTACGGCAAATCATGGAACCGCAGCGACAAGTCCTCTCACGCTTGGCTCGGGGTGAGTTCCAACTGATTCGAGCGAAGATGGTGCCTTACTATCGAGACGTCTACGACGGTCTGTTTCAGATCTACGAGAGAGCGCAGACTTATACCGATTCCGTCACAGGCATCCTCCAAGTCTACCTTAATCTGTCATCAAACCAAACAGGGGAGGTCGTCAAGCTGCTCACCATGATCACCCTAATTACAACCCCGATGATGATGGTTGGCAGTTGGTATGGCATGAACTTCAACCACATGCCGGAGCTCACTTCTAAGTGGGGGTATCTCATCGTAACGATTCTCACCGCAGCCTCCACCGGGACAACCTACTGGTATTTCAAACGGAAGAAGTGGCTCTGAGATTCAGTCGTAGCGATCGCAGAAAACAATCAGGTAAGCTGACGTGCCCAAATCGAATTCAAGTTTTCTAGAAAAAGCTCTCGGTAGAATCGATCGCCTCGACACCGAAAGCATTCACGCCGTCGTCGGACGCCTCGCCCAGGAGCATCAGTTCCTCGAAACCCTTTTCGATACGATTCACGACGGCGTCATCGTGGTCGAGGAGTCCGGAAAGATTCTCTATTTCAATCGGGCGGCCACACAGCTTCTAGGTCTTCCCGAGGAGGGCTCTACCAATGAACCGATCACTCGATTCATCCCGTGCCTCGACTGGGAAACCATCGTGGAAGTAGACCAGAGCGGGTCCACCGAAGCCCACTCCTTCGAGATCGAAGTCTCATATCCCCAAGACAGATTTCTCGAAGTTGTCGCTGCTCCACTCGATGGAAAATCTCAGGGAAGCGCGGGCGTGATGCTGATTTTCCATGACGCCACGGAATCCAGAAAAGAGACCTTCGAAGCAATCGAAAGCGAGCGGGTGCAAGCCCTCACACTCCTCGCCGCAAGCGTGGCTCACGAGATCGGAAACCCCCTTCATGCCCTCCATATCCACCTCCAACTCTTCGAACGCCAACTGAATAAACTCGCCCCTTCCGATCAACTCGATGACACACTCATCGAAGCTGATGCACCCCCTTCGGAGACCTCTCTACTGGGGCCAGATGCTAAGGAAGCGATCCAGAAACTCCGCCACTATCTGCAGGTTTCCAAAGGAGAGATTTCTCGCTTGGACTACATCGTGAAACAATTCCTGGCAGCCATTCGCCCCGTCAAGCCAGTGTTGAAGCTAAGCGACGTGAATATGGTGGTGCAAGAAACGCTGGACCTCCTGCAACCGGAGCTAGAGAATCGTGGCCTCGAAGTGATCGACCAGCGCTGGGACCGACCAGCGAGGGCACTGATTGACTCAGGTCAGATTAAACAAGTATTAGTCAATCTAATTAAAAACGCCATGCAAGCAATGACCCGAGGCGGCACACTGACGGTTCGCACCATCGACGAGGACGGAGGCGTCTCGCTTGTCGTTGAGGATACAGGCGTCGGGATCTCGAAGGAGAAGATCAGTCGAATCTTTGAACCCTACTTCACGACCAAGAAAAAAGGAACGGGCCTCGGGCTCATGATCGTCCATCGAATCGTGGACCAACACGAGGGACGCATCCATGTTCAAGCAGGTGAAAAAGCAGGCACCACCTTCACCATTTGGTTGCCTCGGGAATCCAAAGGGCCCAAACTGCTGGCAACATCAGTCTCCAAACAGAAGCCCGCCCAGTCTGCTTCAACCGGTCCTCGCTCCAAACAATAACGTGACGACTTCATCAAAGCCACAGCTTCTAATCGTCGACGACGAAAAGACCCAGCGCGAAGGCCTTCGCGCTGTGCTCGAGGATCAATACGACGTCTATCTAGCTGAGGACGCGGCCTCGGCAACCACGCTCCTGGAAGTCGAACCTTTCGACGTTCTCCTCACGGATTACAAGATGCCAAAGGAAGACGGTTTGGCTTTGATCGTTCGCGCCAAGAGCCTCTCTAAACCCCCTGTTTGCATTCTAATGACCGCCTACGGATCAGAAGACATTGCCGTCGATGCGATGAAGCACGGAGCAGACGATTACATTTCCAAAGGAGGGATGTTGCTAGAGGATCTTGAGAAGAAGATTGCCCGAGCACTAAAGATCCAAAACCTCGAAGTTGAGAATGCAGATCTTAAGAAGCGCCTTGATAAGAAATTCAACCTCAAGAGCATCGTCGGCGAGTCACCCGCTATGCAACAGGTGCTCGAGATCGTCAGTCAAGTCGCCCCATCGATGGCCAATATTCTCATCACGGGAGAAAGTGGAACCGGCAAGGAGCTGATCGCCAAAGCCATTCATCAACTCAGTCCGAGGTCCCACAACGCACTCATCACGGTGCACTGTGCTGGCCTCTCCCCAAACCTCCTCGAGAGCGAACTCTTCGGTCACGAGAAGGGTGCCTTCACGGGAGCTCACGAACGTCGGATTGGCCGCTTCGAACAAGCAAATGGCGGCACCATCTTTCTCGATGAGATTGGCGAGATAGATGGTTCGACTCAGATCAAGCTTCTGAGGATTCTGGGTGAGAGAACTTTTGAACGCGTCGGCTCCAATCGGACTCAGAAGACCGACGTGAGACTCGTTGCTGCGACAAACAAAGATCTCCAGAAGCTTGTTGAGGACGAATCCTTTCGCGAGGATCTCTACTACCGACTCCGGGTCGTCGAAATTATGCTGCCGCCGCTCCGGGAACGGCCCACAGACATCCCCGCTTTGGCCCAAAAGTTTCTCCAAGAATTCGCTCGCCAAAATGGAAAAAAGGTGAAGGATTACTCGCCCGAAGCTCTGGAACTCCTAACCCTTTTTCCATGGCCAGGGAATGTCCGGGAATTGCGAGCAGCAGTTGAGCATGCAGTAGTTTTCTCGACCAGTGAGCAAATAGGAGAGAAAGACCTGCCAGCAGCGCTTCGGCAGCAAGCTCCAGTGACCACTGGCGGTGAGCCAAAGCTGGGAGGCGCCTTATCAGTCGCCCGCAATGAAAAGGATTTGATTATACAAGCGCTCGCACAGACCAAAGGAAACAAGACTGAAGCAGCTCAACTACTCGGGATGAGCCGGCGGACACTACATCGAAAAATCGCCAAGCTGAAGATCAGCGACTGAAGAGCGAATGCAGACAATTCAGGATATCATTCATCGATTTGAGGTCGGCGAAGACCGTCGCTATCTCCCTATAGGTGCCGGAATACTTCTTTTTATCGCGATTCTCGCCATCTATAATCTCCGAGAAAAGACGGGCTTCGCATCCATCGAGGCGATGGACCTGAGCCAAGTAGCGCATAACATCGAACAAGGGGAAGGCTTCACAACGAACTTCATTCGGCCACTCAGCCTTGCCCTCGTACAGAAACAGAACGATGGCGATGCTGACGATCCCATGAGCCTCAAGGGCCCACACCCCGACCTGGCCAATCCGCCGCTCTACCCTTACCTCCTCGCGGCGGCCATGAAAGTGCTGCCGTTCGACTATTCCATCCCCGAACTGCGTTCCAAGAACTTCAGACATTTCCAACCCGAAGTCATGATCGGGATCGTCAATCAGATCTTGTTCGTCCTAAGTGCCGTCACACTCTTTCTCATTGGACGTCGACTCTTCGATGATTCCATTGCCTGGTTCGCAACGATCGTATTCTTGGGAACAGATCTGCTCTGGCGTTTTTCATTCTCTGGTCTTTCGACCAACCTAGCTCTCTTTCTGTTTCTCTTACTGATCGCCGTTCTTATCAAACTGGAGTCTGGTCACCCAGTCGACCACTACGAAGAAAAAGATAATCCCGCACGTAAGGAGCGAGGAGTTGCCTACTACGCGATCCTCACAGGAATTGCGGGAATCCTCCTCGGCGCTCTGGCGTTGACTCGCTACTCACTACTCGCGCTCATCGTGCCAACTTGTCTCTTCTTCATCTTCTACCTCCCCGGGAAGCGCCTCATCTCAGTTGGGACAACACTCGTCATGGTTCTCCTTGTCATCAGTCCATGGCTCTTGAGAAACCATCAACTCAGCGGCAACTTCTTCGGGACGGCGGGATACGCCCCCATTCACGAATCGAGCCGGTATTCTGGGACTGCACTCGAACGAACTCTTGAGGCCGATATCGGCTCCATCTCTCTGAGGGAATCCATCCGCAAATTCCTTCGAAACACGGCTCACATTGCCGAACATGAACTTCCGCGATTGGGTGGAAGCTGGCTCACGGCACTCTTCCTCGCCGGGTTCCTGGTTCCATTCACAAACCGCTCACTCAATCGAGTCCGTCATTTCGCTTTGCTCACCCTTATCGCACTAACAGTCGTGCAGGCCATGGGCAGAACCCACTTATCCGACCACTCCCCGGAGATCAATACAGAGAACCTCCTCGTTTTCGCCATCCCCTTAGCTTACCTGTTTGGAGCCGGATTGTTCTTCTTACTCTTAGACCAACTAAACCTCAGCTTTGCTGGAGCCCACTTCTACGTCTGTCTCCTCGCAGCTGGACTCGCTTGTCTTCCCCTGATATTCAGGATCCTGCCACCGAGGAACAGCCCCGTGGCGTATCCGCCATACAGCCCACCTTTGATCCAAAGGGTCGGACACTGGTTTGAGCAAGACGAACTGATGATGAGCGACATGCCTTGGGCAATCGGCTGGTACGCCGACAAGAAGTGCCTCTGGCTCACCCGCAACCTCGAGCCCGACTTCTATACGATCAACGATCGATTCAAATCTATTAACGGTCTTTATTTGACTCCCATCACAACTGATGGGAGATTTGTTTCCGACATGGTCCGGAATTCCAATTGGGCTTGGGGTCGCTTACACATGGATGTGACACTCAGAAAGAATCTCCCGAAAGGATTTCCATTACTCCACGTCGATGACGGCTTCATGCCGGATCAACTAATACTTACGGATTGGCCACGCTGGAATTCAGCCCGCAACTAAAGACGGAGCAATTCCTTTGTGATCAATGATTTCTGTTTGACAACGCCAAGGGAGGACACTAAAAACACCTGACGTATCAGAAAGAGACCAACCCGGGAAACACGATTTAACAGGATTTTTTGTACGGTATGAAAAAACTAATTGCTTCAGCCGGTATTGCTGCTGTCGGTGCCGCCACACTTCAGGCAGCACCGCAGGTCGGACTCGGCCCGAACCAAACATCGAAACCGTGGAGCATCTCAGCATCACTTCGGGGCTTTTACGATGACAACATCACCACAGTCCCGAACGCCATCGCAGAGGAGAGCTTCGGAATCGAAGTATCTCCTTCGATCAATTACAATGTTGTCCGTGATCAGACTCAGATCGGTCTTGGCTACACCTTCGGACTTCGCTGGTTCGAAGATCGAGAGCCAGATAGTAGTGACGAATCCCACACGGTCTCTGCCAATGTTGTCCACGACGCTTCACCAACACTCCGATTTGAACTATCCGATACTTTCCGCGTAGCCCAGGAGCCTACTATTGCGAACGGTGCACGCACACGTGTTATCCGAGGTGAACAAGATTACATTCATAATGAGGCTGCCATCGGAGTCACCAAAGCTCTGAACAACACCTTCTCACTCTTTGGACAATACTCCAACCGAGTGATCAACTACGATGATCCTGGATTCTCCGGAATTCTTGATCGTGTCGAGCATACACCTCTCGTCCATCTCATGAAGCAGTTCAACCCGAACACCGTGGGTCTCATCGGTTACCGCTTCAAAGCCGTCCGATACACGGCCGACGAAATCATTCCTGGCTCCGGGCTTGATTCTGACATTCGAGACTCAGACGGTCACTACGCCTATCTCGGGGTTGATCATTCTTTCACCCCAGCATTGCAAGGTTCAGCTCGTGTGGGTCTTCAGTTCACCGACTTTACCAACGCTCCCGCTGGAGTTGACGACGACGTCACCAACCCATTTGCCGATGCCCAACTCAGCTATGGCTATGCCGAGGGAAGCAACATCCAAGTGGGTGTGAAGCATGAACGAAATCGAAACGATTTGGCCTTCGCCGGCGCAAGCTCACTGATTCTCGATCAAGAGCAAACTGTTATCTACAGTGCGATCAATCATCGCATCACCCCCAAACTCATGGCTTCACTCCAAGGCACCTTCCTCAACGGTAGTTACGAGGGCGGCGGACCAGGAGTTGACGGAGCGAACGATGAATACTGGGCTTTCGGTGTAAACATCAATTACGCGATCAACCAATTCCTGGCAGCTGAAGCTGGCTACAACTTTGACGATCTTGATTCTGGCGTCCTCGATGCCTTCAGAAGTTATGATCGAAATCGCGTTTACATTGGGCTTCGAGCAAGCTATTAATCTAAGAGCGATTTAAACACAGTGTTAGGGAGGCTAGAACCTACATTCTGGCCTCCTTTTTTTTGACGACATGCAGCAAAACAATAACAACAAGAAAGAGCAGGACTCGAAGCTGCACTTTCTTGACTACTGGCGAATCATTCGCATCAGGAAGACCGTTATTCTCGCAGTCTTCCTTCTCGTGGTCCTGACCACTACAGTGGTGACCTTCCTTCTCAAGCCAACCTACTCAAGTACGGTTCGCATAGCCATTGAGAAAGACAACTCAGACATCGCTCCGCTGCTTGGGATTCAAGCTTCGATGCAGTACGACCCATACTTCATCCAAACTGAATTCGAAAAGATCCAGTCAAAGAAAGTTCTCCATCGAGTGATCAACTCCCTGGGACTGAACCAAGTCTGGGCAGAACGCTACAACGCGGAAACACTCACGACAAATGAGACCTACATGGTGCTGCAGAGACTGATTCAAATCGAACAGTTCCGAAACACAAGTATCATCGAGATCACGGCCTACAGCGAAAATCGCGATGAGGCCGCGAATATTGCCAACGAAATTGCGCTTCAATACCAAGCTGTCCGCCTTGAAAACCAAGGTACGATGTCTCAAAAAGGCATTGAAGCACTCTCCACTCAGCTCGAGACACAGAACAATAAAGTTAAGGAAACCCAAGCCCGAGTCGACACGCTCAAGATGGAACTTGGAATAGCGGATCTTTACAGTCCCGAGGGAAGTGGAATTGGAGCAACGATTGACCCTCAAACGGTCATGAAACTCGAGAACGAACGCACAACAGCACTCGCTTCTTACGTACGGTACAAGACTCTCCTCGACCAACTCTCAAAACTGTCCCGAGAAGAGCTGCGTAAGTCGGCGCTTACCGCCGTTCCAAACGACGTCAATCTCGCGCGACTCTTCAATGAATATGATATGACCTCGCAAAAGATTGCTACCAGCAAAGCAATCTATGGTCCCGAGCACTCCGAGATGCAACGCCTCCTTGACCTCAAGAGCGAGCTTGATGGACAAATCGAAGATCGTCTTGATGGCATCCTTATCGGTCTCCAAACACAACTCAGCGCGGCAAAAACACAAGTTGATAATCTCGCAGTAGCCGTTGAGGAAGCTAAGTCACAGGACGCCACGAACACCGCAAAATACCGTCCTTACTTCCTAGCTAAGCGTGAGTTAGAGAATCTCCAAAAAATTAGAGATATGATTCTCGTCCGAATGCTTCAAGAAACCGTGGATGCAACGCTGCCGAAATCCTCCATCGTAGAAATCTACGACCCGGCCGAACCGTCCATGAAGCCCGTTCGACCGAATATCGGCCTAAACGTCGCGCTCGGTGTTCTGGTTGGTCTTGTTGTTGGTGTGGGTCTCGCGTTCTTCATCGAGTACCTCGATACCAGTGTGAAGACCATCGATGATGTCGAACAGGCACTGGGTGCACCCGTGCTTGGTGTCATCCCGCAGAATGTCGGATCACTTCTCGAGGAAGGACCAGATAGTCCCCACGCAGAAGCCTATCGCGTACTTAGGACAAACGTGTTGTTTTCACGAAAGGATGACCAAGCCAGAACGATGACGGTAGTTAGCGGTGGCGCTGGTGAAGGTAAATCGACCACGATCTTCAACCTCTCAGCCATCTTCGCTCAGAACGACAATCGAGTATTGGTTGTAGACTCCGATCTAAGGCGACCCAGCCTCCATAAGATCGTCGGAGTTTCCAACGCCAAAGGTTTGACGGACTACCTCATGAAGAACGACAAACTTGAGGATCTGGTCCAGACCACCAATCTCCCTACCTTGGACTTCTTACCCAGCGGAAAGCTGCCCAGTAGCTCCATGGGAATTCTCAACTCGAGTCAGATGAAAGATTTCATTCAAGAAGTGAAGAGTCGCTACGATTTCGTATTCTTTGATTCACCACCAATCATGGGTGTCAGTGATGCATCTATTCTGGCTAGTGAGGTTGATATGGCGATTCTGGTCATCCAGTACCGCAAGTACCCTCAGGCGATGACTGTTCGAGCGAAACAGATGGTGGAGAAAGTGGGAGGCAACCTTCTCGGAGTTGTGCTCAATAACATCAATATCTCCCAAGATTCCTACTACTACTACTACAGTGGTTACTACTACGACTATTACTCCAAGTCGGACGACTCCACCGATTCGAAGAAGAACAGCAAGAAGAATGGCGAAGCGTCTTCGGGTAAATCGGCCCGTCGTCAGGATCTCGATCTGAAGAAGAAATTCTAATTCTCAAGAAGCATTTATCGCAAAGCAGTGCATCGATACATGAAGAAGAGTCTCACAAGCTGGAACATCGCAACGACCTGTTTATTGGCTGCTCTCGTAGCCATTCTACTGCCTGGATGTGGATACGACGGCACGGCCGGTCCTGGAAATCCGCCCCCGGCCCCAACCAATGTAAACTATGCGAACCCCGATATTCTCACTGAGGGTGATCGGATCGTCATTACTTACTCAGGGATTCCTGCTCCTCCCATTCCCCACGTCGAGCAAATTCGACAAGACGGCACCGTTCAGCCACCATTCCTCACTCAACCGGTCAAGGCTGCCGGGCTGACTACCGGGCAATTCCGCGAGAAACTCGTCGGTCTCTATGTTCCGAGCATCTTCACTCGTATCTCCTTAACGGTTAAAGCCGAAGAACGATACTTCACTGTGGATGGCGAAGTGAACGTGCCCGGGCTCTATCCTTACGTTGGCAATATGACCGTGCTTGATGGAATCGCCTCTGCGAGAGGTCTTAACGATTTCGCCAAGAAAAATCGGATTAAGATCACCCGCGTAGACGGACAAACGCTTACCTTCAATTACAACAAAGCACGAGACAACCAGAAGTTCGATATTCCGCTTTACCCGGGCGACATTATCAACGCCCCTCGGCGCTTGTATTAATGTTTTGTCTGACGGTTGTTAAGGGTACGGAGAAGGGAAAGCGATACGATATCGCCTCCTTCCCTTTCGTGATCGGAAACAACCAGACGGCCGAACTCACCTTATCTGAGCCAGGCATCTGGCCAGATCACATTGTTCTCGAACTTGAAGACGGAAAGGGCCCCTGTGTCTCCAGACTCGGGGAAGGATCTCTCAGCATCAATTCTGAGCCCGCCGAATCCGCACCCTTGAGAAACGGCGATCTCCTGAGCATCGGCGGTGCTTTACTTAGATTTGGAATCGCCCGCCCCAAACGTAAAAGCCTCGTTTTCCAAAACGCCGCTTCGTGGGTCGCGATCGCCGTTGTTGCACTCTGTGAGTTGGTTCTCATCTTCCTCCTCAAGACTAGTGCCACTTTCTAGTCTTACCCAAGAGCGTTAGGAGAACACACTAACACACGGGCCGAAGCTCACAACTTCACCGGTTTCAAGCACCCACTGAATTGTAGATCAACGAGTAATCTCGACCTCTACTCACCATCCTCAGGTCTGATGAATTCCATCAGATAAGCCTCAGGAACTGGCGCTCGTATACCGTTTAATCGTCCAGCGCCATCCGATCTCTGACACGATTAGACACAATCCCGCCATACCAATCAGACTCAAGACTTCCCAAGGGGAGGAGAGCTTTTCGGCGAACAGCTTCACCGGCACATTGGAGACAAGCAACATCGGGATTGCGAAGGTAAAAAACATCCGGAACATGCCCTGAAACGCACTGTCAGGCAGCCGGGCGATATTGAAGAGATTGTAGTAGCCCCACACGATGCCCTGCGCTTTTACGGAAAGGAAACTGATGCATGACAAGAGAAACATGAGTGAGTAATGGATTAGAATGCCGACGAAACACAGAAGCAGAAAGCCAATCACTTGAAACCAGCTCGGCACTAACGCCATCTTGAAGCAGGCAAAACCCATCACAACCAATCCTCCCGCAGCGCCAACAAAAGATCCCAAATCTACTGTTCGCAACGAGATCAAGAAGCGAGAATTTATCGGTAGGAGCAACATGAAATCGAGTCGGCCGGTTCGAACATGCTCGGAAAGCCCCACGATATTGTTCAGAAAAATTGCATGGAAGAACTGCTGAATAAACTGACTAGCTCCCGTAAGCAACACCACTTCCCACTTAGACCAAGTTGCGATCCGATCCGTGTGCGAGTAGATAACCGCCACGAAGGTGAGCTGCAATCCGAACCAAAGGAACTCCACAACGATCCACAGTAAGAAGTTAATCTTAAACTGCATATCTCGCATGACCGAGTTCTGCCATAGGGCTCCATAGATCGACGCATATCGCTTGAGGCTCGTGAGCACACCACGTGTAGGAAACGATTTCTCCTGAGCTGTCTGTTCCGAATCAATCATGCTCAGCCCCCGACTGCCCCATACTTTTTAATCCCTCGATTCCACACAAACTGTGCGGTTAAGAAGGCTACCAAAACCCAGAACACCTGCATGAAGAGGCCCAGGGTAAGCGAATCACCGGTTGTTCGCTCGATAAAAATACTGACCGGGAAGTAGAGCAAGTAGGGAAAGGGCGTGTAAACAAGCGCCGCGCTGATCGACTCAGGCAGAAGATCTAGTGGGAACAAGTGCCCCCCGGCGACATATTCAACTGCGAACAGGATGAATATGAGCGTATCAATCTCCAGAATCCAGAAAGCCAAAAGAGCCATGGTGTAGGAAACGAAGAACTGCAGCAAGCCGGTCAACACGACAGAAAGCGAGAACCATACATAGACCGTAGCATCGCTCGGCAACTGAAAATACCCATGATAGTACAGGATAAATCCGCCCAGCGGAATCATGCAGGTGATTAAGTAAACCATCCTTCCTGCTCCAAACAGAACGAGTCGGTAGCTCAAGTAATTGATCGGCTTCAACAAGAATTGGCTGATCTGACCATCGCGAATTTCAGCCACGATCTGCCAATCGTCTTCATTCACCGCGGTGAGAGCATCGACAATGCTTACCACAAGATAGTACGAAATCATTTGAGCGAGCTCGTAGCCAGCAACGTCACTATCGACCGGCTTGCTCGCATAGATGGTTCGCCACAGAAAGATCGTAGCGGCTAAGGGAACAAGATTGAAGGCCGCCCGAAAGAAGAAGTTGAGACGATAGGCGAGGGTGTTCTGAATACCAACATTCAGAACCTGCAAATACTTCTTCATCCGCCCCTTGGCTTCGGCCTAAACCGACACGATGAATTCCGGATCAAAGACCCGGAGCTTCGGAAGTTGGCGCAACTCATGGACGAAACGCGAGATCCCTCGCTTCTCTTCATCCCCAACGTGGTAGTGGATATTCTTGGTCAGATACTGACGCCGAAAGGGAGCATCAAATTCTGTGTATGAAGCGATGATCTGATCCATTTTCTCCATTCCGTTGTATTTAGCCTCACGCAGCTGAGCGAACAACCGAGCGTCTGTTACTTCTCGTCGCACGACCCATACGGCATACACAAAAGGCAGGTGCATCTCTTCCTCCCACGCTTGCCCAAGATCCCACACATGATGCCGAATATTCTGGGACAAGAAACGAATCGCCGGATTACCAATCAGTAAGACATTCTCTCGCTCCCTCGCTTCCTCATAGCTCTTCAATACACGCCACTTTGGCTGAACGCCCCGACGTTGCAGCAGCACTTTGAGGAGATTCACACTAGTTAATGAAGCGGGGTCGCAATAGATCTCGCGAATCTCTTCAATCGGCGAGGAATGAGCCAGGAACACACTGCCCACAGCACCTCGAGAACAGACTCCCATGCCATCAAGAATTCGGTAACGGTCCTGAAACAGTACCTCCGTTATGCTGAGCAGAGCGACGTCCAAATCTTCGGCCCGTAGACTCATCCCCAGTTCATTCGGCGGTAGAAACGCTATCTTCTTCTCCAGTCCCCAGGTGAGTGGAACCGCGTTTAGGTAGGGGACAGAGCCGATGCGAACGCCTCTTGGAATTTGGGGTCGCGGATCCAACTCGACCGGGACGGGAGGGGTTTCAAGGTCTGTCATTGTGCTTCCTCGAGAATCCCAACGCCTTGGGCGGATTTTGAGTCAGATCCTTTCCGGCCTGAGGATGGTTGCGAAGCCACTTCGTCGATCGGCTCATAAAACGTGTTCCGTTGAACAGGGGTCCGACCGGCCTCCCGAATCGCTTTCACCATGGATGCTCGAGTTTGTTCTTGGGGCGACGTTGCTCCCGCCATGTGAAAGATGTGTTCCTCTATGATCGTGCCGTGAAGATCATCAGCACCGTAGCTCAATGCAACCTGTGCCAAGCCCAAACCAAGGCCGACCCAATACGCCGTAATGTGATCAATGTTGTCGAGGTAGATTCGGCTGACTGCAATGGTTTTCAAAGAGTCGGCACCCGTTGGAGGATGCTTGACCGGAATGCCGTTGTCTTCCGGTTGATAGGCTAGGGGAACAAATCCAGTGAATCCTTTTGATTCGTCCTGAAGCACTCTCAGCTGCCGGAGATGATCCACGCGGTTCTCTAGGGTTTCTACGTGCCCATAGAGCATCGTGCAGGTACTCCGTCCACCGATGTCATGCCAGGTCCGATGGACATCCAAATACTCCGCCGCCGACTCTTTTCCCCGAGCGATTTGCTTACGAACCTCGTCATCAAAAATCTCGGCTCCTCCACCGGTTAGAGAGCCCAGGCCAGCCGCCTTCAATTGCACCAGCGTTTCTCGCACCGATTGCTTCGCCAACCAGGCCAGATGGAGGATTTCGATCGCCGTAAAGCACTTCAACTCCAGGCTAGGGCTCAACGCCTTCAGCCGGGAGACCATATCCACGTAATAATCGAAGGGCAGCGACGGGTGCAAACCGCCCACGATATGAAGCTCCGTAATGCCCAGATCGAGGGCTTCCTGAGCCTTCTTCACCATGTCATCGATGGACAATTGGAATCCATCGTTGTCTCTTTTCTTTCGAGAGAATGAGCAAAACTGGCAGCTCAGGATGCAGTAGTTCGAGTAGTTGATGTAGCGATTGACGATATAAGAAGCCCGCTTCCCATTGCGCCGGTGATTCGCGACGTTGGCAATGAATCCGACCGCATTCAAGTCATTCGACTCAAAAAGACGTAAAGCATCGGCTTCGTCAATCCGTTCATCGGCGACGACCTTCTGATAAATATCGACTAATTCGCTCTGAGCAATGAGAGGATTCATATTCGGATTCGAAACATGGGAAACACGACCTCAACTATCGTGACAACCAAGAAGATGATACTGATCAAAGCGTTGAGTCGAAAGAAAGCAAAATTGATCCATTTCAAACTCCGTTTCCGAGCCAACCAATGCTCGAAGAGGAGACAAATCGCCATCACGAACAAGCCCACAAAAAAGGCCAGACGAAAGCGAAGGATTAGTCCAAAAGAAGCCAGCAGCAGCCACATGACAAAATGGGAAATGAACGCGGCCTGCAGCGCATTCTTTACCCCCCATCCCACTACGACTGAGTGGAGACCATGGGACTTGTCGAACTCATAATCTTGGGTGGCGTAGATGATATCAAAACCAATCAACCAAAAGACAACCGCTAAACTCATCACCACAGGCGCCAGCGATAGACTGCCCTTTACCGCCAACCAGGCCCCTAGGGGAGCCAAGCCCAAAGCGATCCCAAGATACACATGGGTGTAGTCGGTGAAACGTTTCGTTAGTGAATAGAAACAGACCACAAACAAGGCCACCGGGGAAAGATAGAAACAGATGGTATTGATAAACCAACACACCACCACAAACGATAATCCGCTCAGAGAGCAAAGAACGATCGCACTTGTGAGCGAAACTTTCCCCGTGGCCAAATGCCGATTCTTGGTCCGTGGATTGAGCTTGTCCCAACGCCGATCCACGATCCTGTTGAAGGTCATAGCACACGTACGGGCCGTCACCATGGCGAGGAGGATCAGAACAAACAATCGCCACCCAGGCCAACCGCCATTCTCTTGAGCAGCAACAACCATCGACGCAATCGCAAATGGAAGGGCAAAAATGGTGTGCGAGAATTTAATCATCTCGGCCCAATTTCGAATGGTGGTAATGACGCTCAAGGACATCCGGCGGCTACAGTGGTGTTTGATTTGCTCTTAGATCAAGGCGATTCTCGCTTCACCCACAAACGGGGATTTACTCTAACTCCTCCTGCCAACGAGGAACCCATTCTTGTTTCAGTCCCAAATGGTCCAAAACACGAGCCACGACAGTGTCGACGAGATCGCGAATTGTTTCCGGTCGCGAGTAGAAAGATGGGTTGGCTGGGATGATACTGGCACCTGCGAGAGTTAGCAGTTCGAAATTCTTGATGTGCACCAGGTTGATCGGCGTTTCACGTGGGACCAAAATAAGCTGCTTCTTCTCCTTCAGTTGCACATCGGCCGTCCGGAGCAAGAGGTCGCTACTGAATCCGTGGGCAATTCGACCAAGGGTTCCCATAGTACACGGAATCACCACCATTGCATCGAAGGAATTCGACCCACTCGCGAAGGGAGCATTCATGCTCTTGAGACTGTGTTTCTTGACTCGGGGGTCGAGGACCAATCCCTCCGGGAGTTCCTCATTGATCACCTGATGGGCGTAGTTGCTCATCAGCAAATGAACTTCGTTCGTCTCGCAAGACAGATGATCGAGCAAGCGCTGTCCGTAAAGGGCTCCGCTCGCGCCGGTGATAGCAACGACAATTCTCAATTTTCAAGCTTGGGCAGATTGTTTCCTTCCCTGGAGAAATATGAACCGCGGAGTACGGAAGTTCAAGTTTCAGACGCTTTCGCAAGAGAACGATATGCCGACGCGAGCTTGTCGATCTCTTCAGCCAGATTTAACTGATGCCCATCAAGCTCACTGACCACGATGATCTCGCAAACACTTTGAGTCAAAAAAACTCCCCTTTGCTCAAGAAGAACACGTTTGTCTATTAAGCGCTCCTCGCATTCCCAACCGAGGGCTCGGCAAAGATCGATAACCACACTTCGAGTAACCCCAGGGAGCACTCCGGCACTAAGAGGTGGCGTACAGACCGTGGCGCCATCGAACCAAAACACGTTCGCACAACTCGTTTCAGCGACATGTCCATCGCTAGTCAGAAGCAGCACATCGTCTCGCCCTGCCTGTTCTGCTTCCTGCGTTGCCAGAATCTGAAACAGCTTATTCGACGACTTATGCCCATGCAGAGGCGAGCCAGGATCGATTCTCAGACTGCTCGTCTTCAAACGCCACGCCGGTCGCTCTCCTTGCGCTCGAGCGGGAAGAGGATGAAGCGAAATCATCTCTGTAGGATCATCACATCCTTGGGTCGAGTACCCCCGAACGCCACGCCCGCGAGTGATTTGAATCCTCAACACGGCATTCTGGAGATCACCGGAAGCGACCAAAGCAGTCGCAGCATCACGGAGCTCCGCGGACGAGCTTCGGCGCGGAATCGAAAGAGCCGCTAAAGATTGGCTCAGCCGCGTCGCATGCTTGTCCCAAAAAGCCGGCTTTCCGTCGTAGACCCGCAGCGTTTCGAAACAAGCATCCCCGTACAGAAATCCTCGATCAAAGACGGATACCAGCGCGTCTTCCTGATCAACGATCTCACCATTCCACCAGACCTTCATCGAATCAGAATCTATCGACCGATCGCTTGGGCTGGATTCCCCTTCGTCTCTCAAGCTCGTTGCGTTGTCCCAAACCCAGTGCCTCGATAAATCCCCTTCCTTTGGCTAAAGTCTCTTCATATTCAGCCTCCGGATCAGAATCGGAAACAATCCCGGCACCCACGCTGAAGTAAACCTTCCCACCCTGTTTTACAGCCGTTCGGATGGCGATACTGAGATGAGACTCCTGGTTAAATCCGATGAAGCCGATTGCTCCCGTATACGGTCCTCTTGCAAGGGTCTCCAACTCATCGATCAACTGCATCGCTCGCAACTTGGGCGCTCCCGTAATGCTACCACCCGGAAAGCTAGCGGCTAACGCTTGAGTATGGCTCAAGTCCGGCCTAAGGCGACCCTCGACCGTTGATACCAAGTGTTGAACTTGGGGGTATCGTTCCAAACGAATCAACTCGGGAACCGAAACAGAACCGTACTCGCAGATTTGGCCAAGATCATTGCGGAGTAAATCGGTAATCATCACGAGTTCCGCAAGTTCCTTTTGGCTCGATTGCAATTCGTAGGTCAATCGCGCGTCCTCTTCCGGATCGGCTGCTCGCGGTCGCGTGCCCTTGATGGGCCGCGTTCTTATGTGTCGACCAGAAAGCCTGAGAAACGATTCGGGAGAAGCGGAGGCTATCTCCAGACTTCCAAATTGGAGGAAAGCCGCGTAGGGAGAAGGAGAAACCTCTGTCAGACGACGATACAGATCGAATCCTGCCGCCTCAACTTCGACCTCCAAACGATGAGACAGATTGATCTGGTACACGTCACCCGAGTTTATATACTTCTTTGCTCTTGAAACCCGCCTGACAAAACTCTCCCGCGACATGTTCGATATGACGTCACCCTCATTGAGCCGGACAGATCGAGAGGCCACTTCCAGGGGTGGGACTTCAAGGGTAAGAATTCCTTCCCATCTTCGCAGTTCTTGCAGCGCCCTCTCGGAACTTCGTGAGCCATCCGCCTCCATACCTGTTGACACGATGAAGGCCTTATTCAACTGATGATCGAAGACACAGAGGCTGTCATAGAACCCCACACAAAGATCCGGTAGTTCTAGATCCCTCTCGGCCTTGGAGGTGAGTTTCGAAGACAAGCTTCGATTCAGCTCATATCCCCAGTAACCGAACACGCCTCCAAGAGGAAAAGGTTGGTCCGAATCCTCAAGCAACTCGTATTTTTGCATAAGGTCCTCCAGTAAGACCCAAGGATTGCAGAAATGCTCCGACTTATGATGCTTTGAAGCAACTTGACAGCGACTCCCGTGAGCTTCAAAGCGGAGAAAGGGATTGAAGGCGACATACGAGAAACGGACCTCAGGACCATGAAACAAGGCTGACTGCAGGAGGACCACGCCGGTCTCGTCCTTGAGCAAGCTGGCAAGAGACAGCGGCGTGTGCTCTGTCTCAATCTCTCTGACTAGTGTGCGCATTCTCTAAAGGCCACCCACATTCTACCGGGTCTTTGTCGCGAAGACTCTCAAACCAAAATTCAATTCACCCCGCAAAGGCTTCGTGCCGCAAGAAGTCGTTCGGCCGATCCGCCTTCATCTTGGGGCCAACGACCGCCACCCGAGCAAGCTTTCGGCAGAAGAAATCAACCGCCACACGACGCACGTCCTCGCCTGATACGGCCAAGATACTTTCCTTGATAGAGTCGACGGATCGGATTTCACCAAAACCGAGCAGTTGCTCCCCAACCCAGATCATATGGTTCTCTGTGTTTTCCAAATGAAGATCCAATTGACCAATCAAATACCGCCGAGCACGCCCAACTTCATCTTCATCTGGGACCTCCTCTCGCAACCGTCTCAATTCTCGCTCCACAAGTTCACAGGCCAACTCAAGTTTGTCGGGATCGAGACCAAGACAAATCGAAAGTGTCCCCCCGTCATCAAAACTACCCAAGCTACTATACACCGAATAGGCGAGTCCATGTTCCTCGCGAAGAACCTGAAACAGCCGCGAACTCATGTTTTCACCCACGATCGTATTCAAGACTTGCAAGGCATATTGGCGAGGATCATGTCGCGAACAAGTCTTGAAGCAGATGGCCAACTGAGCCTGTTCGACCTTTCGGGAGATATACTTGAAGTTGAATCGTTGAGGAGTAGCCCGCAACCGCTCAAAGGAGCTTGGCTGCCCCAATGGAACCGATTTTGAGAATCGCCGCGCTTGCTTCAACAAGGTCCGGTGATCGATTCGACCGGCAGCCGCAAGCAATACATTCGGAGCCGTGTAGTGTTGGTCTCTGAAGTCGAGCAGACGGGCCCGATTGAGCCGTCGGAGCGAACGGGTTGACCCCGTGATGGAGCGGCCCAACGGATGGCGAGGCCAAAGGATTTCGTTCAGTTTCTCCAACACCAGTTGATGGGGCTGATCGAGGTACATCGAGTTCTCCTCGAGAATGACCTCTCGTTCCTTCGCCATGTCACCCGGCTGAAACTCCGCGTTCAGGAACATATCAAAAAGAACATTAAGGAGCGTTTCAGTGTGCTCGGAGGAAACCTTTGCGTAGTAGCAGGTGTTTTCTTCTGCGGTAAAGGCATTCAGATAGCCACCCAGACCTTCAATTTCCTCGGAAATCTGACGCGCACTCCGGTTTGGCGTTCCCTTGAACAGCAAGTGTTCGATGAAATGAGCCGCTCCATTCTCTTCCACCGTCTCATGCCGTCCCCCTACATTAACCCACAGGCCCACGCACACGCTTGCCATATGCGGCAACTCGGCCGTTGCGATCTGCATGCCGTTCTTTAACTTTGTATACTGATACATCCTATGGGACCCTAATCTGCTAGGAGACTCGGGAACTCTCATGTCTGAAAGCTCTGCTGATAAGAACTGTGAGACGGTCTACTGGAAGCTCGCCGGGACTTCTTTCGGAACTCCAACGCGCCGCCGATAAGCCAGGATCAGCTTCACTGCCTCCTCAGGAGTATCCACGATCTTGAAAAGCTTGAGATCGTCTGGCCCGATGTATCCTCCCGTCTTCAGGGTCGACTTCATCCACTTCACGAGACCTTTCCAGTAATCTGATCCGAATAGAATGAGCGGGAAGTGAGGAATTCTGTGCGTCTGCACCAAGGTGAGCACTTCAAAGAATTCATCGAGAGTGCCAAATCCACCGGGCATGTAGACGAAGCCCATGCTGTATTTCACCAGACAGACTTTTCGCGAGAAGAAGTAGTGAAAATTAATAGGAAGATTGGCGAATCGATTGCCGCTCTGCTCGAAGGGAAGTTCGATATTGAGTCCCACGGACTTCCCTTTTCCTTGGGCCGCACCCTTATTGGCGGCCTCCATGATACCCGGTCCACCACCCGTGATCACAGCCAGATCGTTCTTAGCCAGCTGCTTGGAAAGAGACACAGTCGCCTTGTAATCGGGATCTCGAGGCTTTGTTCTGGCGGAGCCAAAAACAGTCACGGCCGGGCCTACATTGGAGAGGGATTCGAAAGAGTCGACGAATTCCGCCATAATCCGGAAGATTCTCCACGGATCCTCATGAGTAAAACCTACGTTCTTCGTGCTCATCAGGCCGAGAATAATCGCATGGTTCTACCGGGCACAAGGCTGTATAATCACACCTCGAAACTGAAACTGTGCCTTTTCGTGAATAGAGAAACTCCCAACGCAAACTCAAGACCAGCCTTTCAAGCGGATCAGAAGATCATCCCATTCAGCGATCTCAGAGCCTGGCGACAGAGTATGAGGGAACAAGGATTGAACTTGGTGGTCACAAATGGATGTTTCGATCTCCTCCACGCGGGACATGTCCGCTATCTGGAAACCGCCAGAAACTTGGGCGACGCCCTCCTGGTAGGACTCAATGGTGACGACAGTGTTCGTTCGCTCAAAGGCGAAGGTCGCCCCATTAACCCAGAGGACGACCGCGCCGTCGTCCTCGCATCATTGGGTTGTGTCACAGCAGTCTCGATCTTTCCGGAAGTCAGAGCGGACCGCTTCCTTGAGCAAGCATCACCCGACCAATACGTGAAGGGAGGGGACTATACCGTAGAAACCTTAGACAGCAATGAGCGTCGAGTTGTCGAGGAGGCTGGAGGAGAGATAGTCATCCTATCCTTCGTTCCAGGAAAATCCACCACCGCAACGCTGAAACGAATCAAGGCTGCAAATCAGAGATCTTGAATGACTCAAGAACGGATTTACTCCTCGTCAAAATTCCGAGCAACGAGTTCGCCGAGCTTGTCCAGAGCCGCTTCGGCATCTCCGCCAGAGGCTTCAACTGTGAGCACCGAGCCTGGACCGGCGGCCAGCATCATCAGCCCCATGATGCTCTTGCCATTGATGCGCTCACCATCCTTTTCAACAAAGACATCGGCGTCGAATTGATTCGCCACCTTGACAAATAGAGCGGCAGGCCGAGCGTGAATGCCCAGCTTGTTGCCTACCGTAAACTCCCTTGTCATTGTTGAAGCACTACTTACCTCACCCATAAAAAACCGATTTTGGGCAGATTTCGGAAGATTGCCAACGCAAATCTACCGACTTTGTCCGCTCGACATCTTAGAAATGAGGCGCTCGTTAAGCTCTTTGGCTGGATTATAGCCTGAAGATTTGAGTTTTGCTTGAAAGGCCGCGACTTCGATTAGTCGAGCCAGATCTCTACCGGGCCTGACCGGGATGGTGATGTGCGGGATCTTAACACCAAGCACTTCAACGTATTCATCGTCCATTCCCAATCGATCAATGTCCTGATCCTTTTCCCAAGGCTTGAGGCTTACGATCAGATTAACCTGTTTCTCGTGGCGAATACTCCGCACTCCAAACATCGCAGCCACGTTGATGATTCCAATACCCCGCACCTCCATGTGGTCTCGGGTGATCTCCGTACTCGTTCCCATCACATAGTGGTTGTCGATCAGAGCCACCTTGGTGATATCATCTGCCACCAAACTGTAACCACGCTCAATCAACGCGAGCACACATTCGGACTTTCCGATGCCGCTCTCGCCTCGAATAATCACACCAACCCCGAGAATATCGACCATGCTGCCGATCTCGGAACCCTTTGGCGCAAACATCAGCTCGAGGGCAAGCGTCGCTAGATTGATGAATTTCATCGTGATGAGTGGCGTCTTGAAAATCGGCACTCGAGCTCGTTCCGCAGCTGCCCGAAAAGCACGATCCGGATTTAGATTTCGCGAGAATACCACGCACGGCATCTTGTGCGAAAACAACTGATCGTACCGCGAAAGTCGCTCGGCTGCTTTCAACGATTTCAAATAGGTCGTTTCGGCACTACCGAGAGCCTGAATTCGTTTACTTGCGAAATACCGAGTAAAACCAGCAATCGCCAATCCCGGTCGATTTACGGTCGGTTCTTTGATGAGCTTCTTGAGACCCTCCGCCCCCGCAATTAAGTTGAGCTGAAGTTCACTGGCGTGATCCGTGTAAAACTTCTCAACCGTGATCGTATCTTGCTTCATGCGAATCCCACCCGACTATAGATTAAACTCCGGCCCCAAATAGATTTCCCGTGCATGCTGATCGTTGACCAAGAATTCAGCACTCCCTTCGCAAACCACCCGCCCTTGATGAATCAGGTAAGCCCGGTCCACCAGTTTCAATGTCTCTCTCACATTATGATCGGTGATGAGAACACCTAAGTTTTGCTCCTTGAGACGACGAACGATCTTCTGAACCTCATACACCGCGATCGGATCAATCCCGCTAAAGGGCTCATCCAGAAGCAGCAACTTCGGGCTCGTCACCAAGGCCCGTGTAATCTCAAGCCGACGCTTCTCTCCTCCGCTTAAAGTATAGGCTTTACTCTTGGCTAAATGGCTGAGATCGAGCTCATCAAGCAGGAACTGTAGCTGAGTTTGGCGTTGCTTGGAATCCATCTGACAGGTTTCCAATATCGCCATAATGTTCTGAGCCACGGTAAGCTTGCGAAAGACTGATGGCTCCTGAGTGAGATAACCGATCCCCAGTTTCGCCCGATGATGCATGGGCAGCGTCGTGATGGGCTGATCACTGAACAGGACATCTCCCTTATCTGGCTTTAATATGCCAACAACCAAATTAAACGAGGTGGTCTTGCCCGCTCCATTAGGCCCGAGCAATCCGACAATCTCACCTGGATTCACCGTAATGCTTACCCCGTTGACCACCTTTCGTTGCTTAAAGCTTTTCTCGAGCCCTTCCGTGGACAGCAAGCTTCCGCCGTTAGTCTGAGAAGTCTCTTTCGATGAATCTGGCATAACCGTCGTCTAATATATCCGCCGTGACTCCAACAACTAGGGTTCAGAGCTGACCGGCGCGTTGGCAAGCGTCCGACTTCTATACTTTCCGCGTCCTTTGAACGTGTTACTCGCTTGATCCCAAATCAACACGTCGGCTGTGGTGAGAACGTTTTGCGTGAGAGATCCCTTCACGATTCGCGTCCGTAACTCAGGGTCCCCCGTCAGCTCCACCTCTTGTCCCACCACGTCGAAGACTGCTTGCGTTCCTGTTGCCACCCCATTGACCCGACGAAACTCCACCGCATCTTTAGCTACCAGGCGGACCAAACGGTTGGCCTCTCCGCTGAACCGCCCTTCAAGTTCATGACAACTGAGCTCGCCTTCAGGATTCACTACTTTTACATTCCCCAATGCGGTCATTGATCGAACCATTCTCGTCGATTCACCAAATGCAATTTCAAGGGATCGACTCGACATGGAGCCATCAAGGTCCTTGACCACCACGTTGCCCTCGAACTGCCCCACGCCATTCGCAAGCCGGTATTGATTGGAGGTGATAACTAACTCGCCTCCGTCTTTTTCTGCGGCTGGAGCACCCTTGGAAGGCCTGCCCATGGACAAGCCCAGGAAGCCACCCTGTTCTGATGAAAGGCGCGGAAGTCGAACCGACACTCGACCATCTGCCACCACAGCTTCACCTTCACCTTGCTTCTGGAGTCGAATGCGATCCGCTCGACCTTGAAACTCCGCATTCTCAACCACCGCATTTCCGATGATTAAGGCATCCGAAAAAGCTCCATCCTCGGGAGTGAATTCTGCTCGATCCCCTCCAGCAAAGACACGTGCGCCCTCTACCGTCTGGTGAATCTTGACCTCATTCCGAGCCACGATCTTGGTTACGCTTTGGGTTTCCTCATTGATGCTCGCCAACAAATACTCACTCGATAAGTCCCAACCGGCATTAGACTTCGCCGCAACGCCTCCAGAGAACTCTGCACCAGACTCAGCCACTTGATACGACTCCGAATTCATGGAGATCGTCTGCCCACCACTCGAAGTCGATTGCCCTTCAGCCACTAGAAGCGTCATCGTCGCCGCCCCCTCTACCGAAAAGCTTGGCTTCAGGTTCAGATCACGAATTTCGATTTGCTCACCAGCCCCGGAGTAAAGATCTGTACTCCACGTAGGGCTTCCACCAAGTTTCAGATTCCCTGACTCACCATCAGACTCATAAAAGGCTTCCGAGCCCTTCAAAAACGTCTGCCGGCCATCGGCTTCAATCTCGATCTCAACCGCACCGCTCGCGACAATTCTCTGAGGGGCATCCTGCTCATCCGGGAGTTCTACTTCCAAGCGCTGACAGGCCATCTTGAATCGAGTTCCTTCTCGAGCCTCAACGTTCCCGCTGTAAACACCCACGTTCGTCTCCTTATTGTAAAGGAACCGATCAGACTTCACGCGAATCGGCGCCCCGCTTCCAGATTCAGATTGGAGGGCCGTCCGGGAAATGAAGGTCTCAACCTTATTGGAGATAGCCAAAGAAGAAACCGATTGGTTCCAAGTGAAACCTTCTCCCTCGATCGAAAAACGTCCGTCAGTCGACTTGAGTGCGATGGCACCTGAGGACGAAGCATTCTTCTCCCTGGAATCAAAAATGCACTCGGGAGCATCAATTGTCATTCGAGCGCTGGGCGGTGTCTGATCGTCGAAGATTTGAATCTTCACTTTGGAAACTAGAAACACGCCAGGCTCGAGCGGTTCTGCCCCTTCACCAGTGAGAAGAGTCTTCATTCGATTGTCTTCCATAAGCGGCATTCGCCATCCACCGCTTACGGTTCCAGAACTGGGTTGAGCTCGGAGTGAGTCACCAATCCAGAACAATGAGCAAAGGAAGAAAGAGACGAGTCTATTGGTGGATAGATAGGGGCCGAGGTCTATGCTCGATTCTTTCTTCATTGTATTTGCTTACCATCAGAGTCCGTCCCTTGACACCCAGGGAATACGACGGAGAGATGGACTCAAGACGATTTCTTTCCGTAGATTTCTTCAGGGGTCTGCAGGCGTTCTTCCGTGACATCGATCTCACCGCCCTTGCCGAGCGCTCTGAAGAAACATGATTTATACCCTTCGTGGCACGCGGCACCAATCTGCTCTGCTTGAATCAACAAAGTATCGCCATCGCAGTCAAAGGAGACTCGCTTCACCGCTTGAGTGTGACCACTGCTTTCACCCTTCATCCAGTATTTCTGTCGAGAGCGGCTCCAGAAATGCGTTTTCCCTGTCTCGATCGTGGACTTCAGAGAAGCTTCGTTCATCCATGCCATCATCAGCACCTGGCCCGATTCATGGTCTTGCACGATAGCGGGGATCAGCCCGTCCGCATTGAATTTAAGTTGAGAGATAAAGTCGCTTAGATCGTCGTTACTCATGAGTTAAATTGTTCGCGTCGGAATGCCTTTTGACGCCAGATGGCCTTTCACATCACCCACTGTGAATTCACCAAAGTGAAAAATACTCGCGGCCAACACCGCATCCGCTTTTCCATCGATCAGGACTTCGGCCATGTGATCCAGATTTCCTGCTCCGCCACTCGCTACCACGGGAACAGAAACAGACTCGCTAACCCTCTTGGTGATCTCCAGATCATAGCCTGCCTTCGTACCATCAGCATCGATACTGTTCAGAACGATCTCACCAGCTCCCAAACTGACCGCTTTCTTCGCCCACTCCAAAGCGTCCATTCCGGTATCCTTCCGCCCACCGTGAGAGAAAACTCGCCACTCCTCATCCCCCACACGCTTCGCATCAATGGAAGTCACAATGCATTGGCTGCCAAATTTCTCGGCCCCGGCCGTAATCAAGTCCGGGTTCGAAAGCGCCGCTGAATTGATGCTCACCTTATCGGCTCCCGCCTTGAGCATGACACTCATATCTTCAATTGTCCGGATGCCGCCACCCACAGTCAACGGCATAAAGCATTGATCTGCTGAGCGCTCGATCACGTCCACCATCGTCTGCCGACCATGGGCGCTAGCGGTAATATCAAAGAAAACCATCTCGTCGGCCCCCTGTTCATTATACCGAATCGCCAACTCGACGGGATCTCCAACATTGCGGAGTTCTCCCGCTTCGGCTTTGCCAAATTGGACTCCTCGAGTGACGTGACCGTCATGAACATCGAGACACGGAATGACACGTTTAGCGAGCATCTGGCCCCAATAAAAGAGAAGCGCCCCTGTTTGACAAGGGCGCTTCGCGATTAATTCTTAAGATATTTCGCGTGTTTTCGGTTTCCGAGTTCCCGCATCACCGGAGCCTCAGAAGCAATTGACACCAAGAAGACACTTAGGCTGGGCTAAACCGCCCATTTGCGTTCTTGAATTGTTTGTTAGCATACAAGACCGCATTTAGAGAGTTCACTGGATTGTCCGAAGAGAATTTATAGCCCAACTTGTCGATGGCATCCAAAATCTCTGCCTTGGTAAGCGCCTTCTTTGCCGTCACTTGGCGAACCGCCTCTCGAAGTGAAATCTTGTTTCGAATTCTCTTCACCGACCTACTTCTTAGTCCAAGTCCCAAGCCGGGAAGAGGAGGCCCCTCGCTGTGTAACACTTCGTTAATCTGAGCAAGACGCTCCTCCAGCTCAGCCTTCTCCTTCACCAAAGCTTGGCGAAGATTTACGTATTGTTTTAAAGAATCAGATCTCATGCGCTAATTAGCTTACGGCACTAATTATACGCTGTAAAGTGGTGTTTACTCTAAATATGGGTAATTTACCTGCTAACATTCCAACTGGACGCCAGACGAAGACCAGCCGGACGCGGAGAACACACTGAAATCCAGTTTCCTCCCAAGAAAAATGAATTCTTCTGGAAAAACACCGTCTACTAGAATTGACTTCAGAGTGACGAGCAACTAAATCGAGATCGGTTTCCAGCGAAGTCAGGAGCGACTCAATGATCGCCCCCATAGCGTTGCGTGACTTGAAGTCTCATAAATTGGAACAACTATAAACATCTAATGAGAAACTATTTCTGCCTACTAGCTCTTGCCTTGAGTATGGGATGCGCCTCTTCAGGTCTCCAGCCCCGTTCGGGCGTTCCGGTCACTGAGATGAACGCCGACGAACGCGGTTTCGTCGCCGGAACAGGGATTGAATCTCAAGATCTAGTCACAGTCACCGATACGATGGCTCGAACAATTCTCGACACTCCCGAGATCCAGCACGCGACTCAAATACCTCGAATCGCCCTGGACCCAGTGATTAACGAAACCCGCTTTCCGATCAACAAGGACATTTTTCTTACCCGGATCCGAACCCAACTCAACCGAAAGGCACGTGGGAAGGTTCGCTTCCTGGCCCGCGAACGCCTCGCGACGCTGGAAGCTGAACGGGAGCAAAAACGAGCCGGCGCTTTCACCAGTCAGACGGACCCCAGAATCCAAGAGTTCAAAGGAGCGGACTATTTCCTCACTGGAAAGCTCGAGGGCCTGACCACACGAACCTCTGCCGGCGTGAGTGATTATATCCTCTACAGCTTCCAACTCATCGACGCACGGACGACCGAGATCCTTTGGGAGGACGCCGCTGAGATCAAGAAGCAGGGCCTCGAAGACGCAGCCTACCGCTAGGGCAACGTGGGGAAATTCGTTCCATTTCTGGCCCTCGCCCTACTTGGAGCCGCCTGTGCCACCACGTCGACACCGGATTTCATTCGAACAGGGGATCCGATCACTGACGGCTATTCGGCGATTAATCAGGGGCCAGCCGAGGATCGAGTGCTCTGGCAATATCGGACGGCGCTCGAGCAAATTCGCAGCCACCAATACGAGCCGGCCGCTGCCCTTTTGGATGCTGCGCTAGATCGTGTAGGCGGCCGATACGGCAAGGATCGAACGGCGAAGAAAGCCCGCGGCTACTTCTCGGATGAGGCGAGCAAGACCTTTCTTGGAGAACCTTACGAACGAGCGATGGCCTTCTACTACCGAGGTCTGCTTTACTGGCAACAGGGACAGCTGGACAACGCCCGCGCCTGCTTCCGTAGCGCCCAGATCGAAGACAGTGATGCGGATGGGAAAGAATATGCCGGCGACTACGTTGTGCTAGACTACCTCGACGGCCTGGCTTCTCACCGTTTAAGCGGTGGGGGTTCGGACGCTTACCTTCGAGCGACCAACTCCGCCAAGCTCGTCGTTCCCGATCGATACGAAACGGTTGGCAACGTGCTGTTCTTTGTCGACTACGGCAGAGCGCCCGAAAAGTACGCCACCGGAAACTACCAAGAGAAACTTAAATTGCGAGACGGAGGCTCCGAGGCCATTGAAGTCATCCTGAAGGCGAACACGCAATCGATTCATCTGGGTGCGATGGATGATTTATCGTATCAAGCCACCACTCGCGGCGGCCGAGTCATGGATCACATTCTCGCCAACCAGGCCGTCTTCAAGGAGGCGACGGATACGGTTGGAGATGTCGCTCTCGTGAGTGGGCTCATCCTCGCCCAAGATCGAAACACCCAAGAAGCCGGCCTCGGAATCGCAGCGTTCGGCTTGGTGAGTAAACTCTTTTCAGCTGCAACAAGCCCCCGGGCCGACACGCGAACCTGGGATAACTTACCCAAATTCTTGGCCTTTGGATCCATGAGACTGCCTCCAGGACCGCACGACATTGAAGTCAGTTTTCTCAACGATCAACGACAGCCAATCCCGTCTCGGAGCAAGACATTTCGCATTGAAGTGAATGCGCCCCCCCATGATACCGTCATAATTGTTTCAGAATTCCAAAAATAGAACCCAAGCCCATGAGAAAAATCCTTAACTCCCTCCTTTTGACGGCTGCGATCACACTCGGTGGCCCACTTGGATGCCGAACAGAAGGTGCCTTTAAGCCGATCAATACCGCCAAGTACGACTACGAAAACCACGAGTTATTCGTCCTCATGGACCGCAAGACTCAACGTTCCGTTACGGTTGCAGGTTTGCAAGAAACCGTTAAGGAGGACGGACGCCTCGAAGTGGTCGCGAATGTTCGCAATCGACGGAACGGGCGCCGCATTCACGTCGAGATTAGCTGCGTCTTCAAGAATGAAAACGGGTTCTCGACCGGAGACGAGACGCCGTGGAATTCTCTCATTCTGACAGAGGCTGAACAGAAGAGCGTCTCTTTCGTCTCTTCAAACGATAAGGCCAAACGTTACACCATTCGCGTCCGCCAGGTTCGCTGACGGGAACCTGGCGCTCATCGCGTAGCACGGCCCCAATCCGACCTCAAGATTCCTTGGGAGCAGCGGCTGCCTTACGCCCCAGATTGATCGACATCACCCCACCGAGGATGGTGTCGATCTTCACTGCTTCGAAGCCCATAGCCTTCATCTGGTCGGCAACCCCTTGTTGAGCAGGATAGTGTTTAAGGCTCTCGAGGATATAGCTATAGGCAGCCGAATCACCGCAGAACACCGAACCAAACAAGGGCACCATCCACCCCAAGTAGCCGAAATAGAGGCGGCGCCATAGACGGTTGTCCGGCTTCCCGAAATCTAGCACCAGCATCCTTCCACCTGGTTTCAATACACGCGCGAGTTCGCGGAGTCCGGCCTCAAAATCTTCGATGTTCCGCAGCCCGTAGGCGATCGTTAGAAGATCGAAGTGATCGTTCCCGAACGGAAGTTTCAGAGCGTCCGCCTCAATGAAGGTAGCCTGCGCCGAAGCTGAGTTTCGCCGGCGAGCTTGCTCCAGCATCCCAGGAGAGAAATCCACTCCGATGGTCTCCAAGCCTTGTCGAGCGATCGATAGCGTGATGTCTCCAGTCCCACAGCAGACGTCTAACGCCTTTTCGCCTTTTTTCAATTGAGCCTGACGAATCAGTCGACGCTTCCAGAATCGATGCAAGCCGAAGCTCTGCACGTCGTTGACCAAGTCATAGCGAGGGGCAATCCGATCGAAAAGAGCCCTCACTCTTGAGGCTCGATCAGAACCGCTCTCTCCATAATACGGGTTGACGCTTGGCTTACTCACAAATTCAGACTCATCCCAGTCACTAACAGGTTGGCACATGCTGACCGGAATTGCTACAAGGGGGCCACAACAAAAATGCTGGAATTTAAGGAAGCGCTAAGCCGCGTGATAGATGGAGTTCCGAGGCTGGAGACCGAGGCGGCCGATCTCAACGACCTAAACCGACGAGTCCTCGCGGAATCCATCACCTCGACGATCAATCTACCGGTCGCCGACAATTCTTCTATGGATGGCTATGCGGTTCGGGCCGAAGACATCCGAGAGGCCTCGCCAGAGAATCCTGCCAAACTTCGACTGATCGACAAAATTCCGGCCGGACAGATTGGTGAGAACACCGTTGAGAAAGGCACTTGCGCCCGGATATTCACAGGATCGTTCCTCCCGGAGGGTGCGGACGCCGTGATCATGCAGGAAGATACCGAAGTGCTCGAAGACGGCCTCAACATCCTCTGCAAGGATAGCGTCAAGCCCTGGGAAAACATCCGCTTCAAAGGGGAGGACGTCAAAGAAGGAGCCAAGCTGATCGAATCAGGCTCTCGGCTACGAACCCGTCACTTGGGCCTGATAGCCGCTCTCGGTCAAGCCAGAATCCAAGTGTCACGCCGTCCGAAAGTCGGGATTCTCGCCACCGGGCATGAACTCCAAGAAGCGGGCCAACCCTTATCCCCAGGCTCCATCTACGAGAGCAATCGCCTCATGCTTGCCGAACTCGTGCGGGAAGTGGGAGCAATCCCGGAGATCTATCCTCTGGTGGATGACACGATGGAAGGCACAAAAGAGGCTCTGCAAATCGCCGCGAAGAACAATGATGTCGTCCTAACCAGTGGTGGCGTTTCTGTCGGAGACTACGATCTCATCCGGCCTGCCATCGAAGCGGTGGAGGGGAACATTCATTTTTGGCGTGTACGCCTTCGACCAGGCAAGCCATTCGTTTTTGCAGAGATTGGAGGCAAACCGCTGTTTGGACTGCCTGGCAATCCGGTTTCGGCAGTCACGACTTATATGGTCCTCGTCCGGCCCGCCCTCCTCGAGATGCAGGGAGCCAATAAGCTCGAGCCCGAGACCCGGGAATGCCGCTTGAGCGAAGCCATCGCAAACCGAGCGGATCGCCCTCATTTTTTCAGGGTCCAACTCGGTGAGCAAGATGGCGTAACCTCCGCTGGCCTCCAGGGTTCACACGCCCTTCAGAGTCTATCCAAAGCCGACGGATGGCTTCGCGTCGAACCGGGCGCCGAGCTACAGGCGGGAGAAGCGGTTTCCGTGATGGTGTGGGACGCCTAGTCTCTTGAGAGAGGAAAGCACCGCACTGGGCGTTGCTAGAAGGAGCGCGTTGGCAAACTGAAGATCGCTGGCCGATCCATGACCGTGGGCTGTGCCGGGGCGCCGTCGAAAATGCTACTCCGTCCTGCGCCGACTGCCGATTCAAAGGCCGAACCCGTCAGAGCTCCTTCCAATGCAGAGGGCGTTCCCAGCCCCGAGCTGATTGTTTGGCGAAAGCCATCGAGGATCGCCGCCTGCGCGGCTGGATTGCCTTGCCCTGCGCCCCCAATATCCATCTGCGCTGCAATACCACCCGCCTCCATCCCGGTCTGGGACCCAGCCGTCATATCCATGACGGTGGTGTTCAAGAGTTTTTCAAATTCAGAAGCGGTCGCCTGTGCCTGTTGCTGTTCGGGCCGGATCCCAAGCTCGGTAAAGGGGTCAACTATCCCACTCAAACTCGCCTGAGCACTCGGAAGTTCAATCATCTCTTCGACTACCTTCTCCTGAACATCAGCGACTTCATTCGCTTCCTCTGGCGCATCGAAAATATTGTCCACTTTGGCACTAAAATAATTGGCCGTTACGAAAGAATCGCTCGGCCGCTCACTTTTCTCGTCCTCGAGGTCCTCTCTATCCTCTGACCGATCGCCGTAATCGGAGCCTCGACGCTGATTGCGTCGCGTTCCAAATCGATTCTTGTTTTCCCGTCGGTTGTAATAGCGAGAGAAACTGTTCTTGGACCCGGTCCCATAGCGACTTTCTCGACTAGAGAAATCGACGTCATCAAAGTCACCCTCGGATGAAGAAAAATCGTTGGAGCTCAGTAAATCTTCAGGATCCTGCAGCATCCAATTCTTCTGCCGGTCCAGCGCCTTCAAGAGTCTCTCCTTCTGCTTCACGCCAGACCGCGAATTCATCGGGTTTTGCCAATGGGCGAAAACACCATCGACCGAGCTATGATCCCGATTAAAACCTTCTGTATTCGGCGTTACCGTATCGTCTTGAAGCTCCTTTTTCGGGATGCGAATCTTGCTGTTGTTAGAGTTGGAGAAGATCACCCGCTCTCCAGCTTGGAGCCACAGATGACCCATCACAATCATGCTGCACGCGATCAAAACCCCTTTTCGTGTCGAGGATGATATTGGCTCTCTATTCATAGGGCAAACTCCGGTCCACTGCTCAGCGACTCTGCCTTCGACCCGCTGTGGAGTGAGATGTTCAATCTTGATCGGCAGACTTTCCCTTGTCAAAACGCTTTTTCGGCGGTTTGAGCTTGATTGCAAGGTGCCTTTTAACTTTTCCTCAAATCATGAAACAGCTGCGAAACATTCGAACTTTGACTGCTTGGATCGGCCTGCTCGGCCTCGTACTGACGCTTTCCCTTCGCGCAAACGACTCCAAGGATGCCAAAGCCGAAAAACCGGCGCCAAAAGGCTACTACGACGTGGAATCGCCTCAAGCCGCCAGCATTTTGAAGCGTTTCCCTAAACTCATCATTCTAGACATTCGCACGCCGCGAGAATATGCCGCAGGCCACCTGAAAGGAGCGAAGAATATCGACTTCTTTGAAGACAACTTTGCAGCGGAAATCGGGAAGCTCGACCCCAAAAAAGGCTATCTTGTTCACTGCGCCTCCGGTGGACGTTCGGGAAAATCCATGAAGACCTTTAAGGAAAAGGGATTCACCACCGTCTACCACATCGCCGACGGCTACAAGGGATGGGTTGCAGCCAAGCTCCCCACCGTAAAAGAATAGAGGCGCCAGTCCCTAGCTACCCGGCTTAACAGCCGGGGTCCCTTGCAAATCCTCGGGTAGTTGATCCGGAGCGAACGCTTCGACATTCATCTGAATCAGGCTCATAAGCGGATAATCGAAGCGAAGCGTTCCACCCGATCGATCGACCAGAACGGTTATGCCCGCAATCGAAGCCTCTGTGGATTCCACGATGTCGATCGTTTCCTGAACTCGGCCGCCCTTGGTCACAACATCCTCAGTAATCAGTACTTTTTCGTCCTTGGAGAGCTTGAATCCGCGTCGCATCACCAGAGAACCGGCCTCTTTTTCGACGAAAATGAATCGCAGTCCAAGTTGCCGGGCGATCTCCTGACCGATCACCAGCCCACCCATCGCCGGCGCGACCACGGTGGTCGCCCCTAAATCCCGCGCCTTCTCAGCAATGGCCGCCCCAAACTTCTCTACGATCGGCATCTGCTGCAACGCCAAGGCGCACTGGAAGAACTCCCGACTGTGCAGGCCGCTACGAAGCAGAAAATGCCCATTGAGCAGGGCTCCCGTATCTCGAAATAGCTGAAGGGCTTCGTCAGATGTCATGCCGCGAATTAACTGAGCGATCTGGAATTAGGCAATCCTGAATCGAAAGAATCCCGATGGAACTGGGCAATTGGGTCGAAAAAACCCCTTTACCCCCAGTTTTGGATCTCTTGCTCGCCAAAAAAACGCCAAAATTCTTTGAAATAAATTCCAAGATTGAGTGTCATATAGGGCAATGTGTCAATTGTGAGACACGATCTCAAAGAAACATAACAAGAATAGTCATGATCAAGTTCGTAAAATATTTGACCGCTATCGCGCTTCTCGCGTCCGTTTCTGCATCTGCAGGTGAAACCAAAAAGACTGAAACCGCAGCTGCTTGTGCCAAGTCCGAGTGCACCCAGAAGCAACTGACGCTGAAGATTGATGGCGCTGCCTGTGAAGCCACCTGCGCATCTCTCGACAAGGTCTTGACCAGCCTCGAAGGTGTGAAAGCCGAAAGCTGCTCAAAATCCCACATCACCAAGGTGACCTATGACTCTGCCAAGGTGAAGCCAGCGCAAGTTTTCGCTGCTTTCAAGAAAGCTGGTGTCAAAGTTGAAGGACAGCAAATTGAATTGGCTGTCAATGGAATGGCTTGCGGTTCTTGCTCCAGCAAAGTGAGCAAAGCCTTGACCAAGTTGGATGGTGTTTTGAACGGCGCTGCTTGCCACCAAAGCAAGAAAGCCACCGTTCTCTTCGACCCAGCCAAGTTGAAGTCAGAGCAAATCGTTGCTGCGATCAACAAGACGGGTTTCAAGGTCGCTACCGACGCACCTGCAGCTAACTAAGTTCGCTCTCCAAGATCTTGTATCTTTAATTCGTGGCCGGCTTCTCAGATGAGGAGCCGGTTTTTCTTTTAAAGGACCATCTTCACACCCTCGATGCTACGGAAGTCACGATCCAGTTGCATCATGTGCTCGTGGGTCTCCAGCTCCAAGGCGATCTCGTAACTGATGTACTTGCCGCCCTTAGATTGTGCACTGGGTTGAAACTTGCGATCCGAAATCCCATTCGACTCGAGGGCCTGATTCAGTAGAAGATGAATCCCCTCAAGGGAAATCGTAATCACCTTGAAATGGCATGTCGTGGGGAACAGAGCTTCCCGCTCTTCTTTTGTCAGGTGTCTCATGACAACGGCAAGACTCGCTCTTACACTAGCACTCGTAAAGCACGAAAGCGACAGCGCCGCCTATCACTCGTCTCGTCTGCCTCCTATCACAGAGTAAATCTGACCGGGCTGTTGAACTAACAATCCCTTCATTTCCATCTGCAGGAGCATGACGCTCAGAGCCGAAACAGAAAGCCCTGAGTCCCGAACAAGTTGGTCGATGTGAACCTCGCCCTGCTGAATCAAGTCCATTAATTGACGCTCACCATCGCTCAGAGCGACCGGATGACCTGAAGCACGCTGAGGTGAGGCAGGGAAGAGGTACTCAAATTCGCTCAAAATATCCTCCATCGATTCACACAGTTTTGCACCGTTCTTAATCAAATCATGACAGCCTTTGCTACTGGGAGAGTGAATCGGGCCCGGGACAGCAAATACTTGGCGCCCATAGTCATTTGCCATGTTCGCGGTTATCAAGGCGCCACTCTTGCCGTTTGCTTCAACCACCACGGTTCCCAACGTCATCCCGGCAACAATACGATTCCGAATCGGAAAGGACTGTCGATCAGCAGGCCGGTTAAAAGGGAACTGGGTGATGATCGCTCCGTTCTGGGCGATCCGTTCGAACAACTCCCGATTCTCGGGCGGATAGATCCGGTTGATCCCATTGCCCAAAACACACAGCGTACGGCCTCCCCCCTGTAGGGCTCCCTGGTGGGCGGCTGAGTCAATTCCCCGAGCTCCTCCACTCACGACCGTTACGCTGGCTCCTCCCAATTGCTGCGCCAGTCTCCGCGCTGCCTCTCGCCCGTAGGGTGTCGATCTTCGAGCGCCCACGAGCGCGATCCCCGATTGATCTTGTTTCGAGATCGATCCTTTCACATACAGAACGATCGGAGGATCATAGATCTGACGCAGCTGTTTCGGATAGGCCTCATCGAGGCCGCAGACAATCTCGCAGCCAAATGCTTCACATCGAGCAATCTCTCCCGAAAGATCCACTCGTTCCTCCCAATTAGCGATGGCGCTTGCTTGCTCCTCTCGTATTCCGTTCACTCGCATCAACCGACCCTGACTACTTGCCAGAATCTCTTCAGGACTCGCAAACGCCTCCAACAAACGACGCACCACGATAGGCCCTATCCCCTCGAGCATATTCAAAGCTACCAACGCTTCCTTAGAAGTCATACCACTCCTTCAATGGGTTCTCTTAAGCGGGATGTCAACCTTAAAGCGTTTTACTACTTCTTTCACACGAAGCAGCCCACTTCCAGACTCACCGCACTTGAAACATTGCAATCTCCAACCGATCGCTCTAGAAAAACCGGCAATGCAAACAGCATTCAAAGAATGGACAGTGGTGGTTGACGCCCTCGCTCAGGGGGATCAAATCATTATCCTCAGAAAAGGGGGCATCCGCGAGGGCAAGGCGGGCTTCCAGGTAGCGTCGGACTCTTTCTGGCTCTTCCCTACGCAGTTCCACCAACAGAGGGAGTCGGTCATTGAGTCCGCACAGCTTCGATACGATACGATCAAGAGGGATCCCAACGACGAATCCTCATTCTCAGTCTCAGCCTTTGCCCGAGTCGAGGATCACTATGAACTGGAACATTGGGATCAAATCTCTCGACTTGCAGACCATCATATTTGGCGAGAAGAAGTGGTCCGTGAACGATTTGAATGGGGTCAAAAGAAAGCTCTTTTCCTCATGATTGTGCGGGCTTACAAGACCGATTCCCCGATCGAGATCCCTATGCTGCCTAAGTACGGCGGATGCCGTTCATGGGTTGAGCTTGAGCCCGAGATGCCCCAGCCCGAGAGCCTTTCTCCGGTCCTGGACGATCAGCAATTCGCCAGCAAGCTCGATTCGATTCAAACTCTGATTAAGGGATGAGCGCGTCACTCATCCTTGCCTCCCAGTCGCCGCGAAGACGAGAACTCCTCGCCATGCTTGGGATACCATTCGAGGTTCAAAGCAGCCAAGCCGAAGAGTCTACCCAATCCGCGGCCGGGCCCAATCCATTAGCCCAAGAGAACGCCCGTCTTAAGGCCTTGGACATTGCCACAGCGCATCCCGATCGATGGGTCCTCGGTTCAGACACGGTCGTCGCTCTGGGAGACGAGTCTTTCGGCAAACCTGCTTCCATGCAGGAGGCCGTAACAATGCTGGAGGCACTCCAGGGCAAGACACATCAAGTCTTTACAGGGGTCTGTCTCGTGAACCTAGCCATGAAGAAAGAGAAGCTCTGGTCAGAGGTCACAAACGTCAGTTTCAGACCGCTAAACATTGACCAGATTAAGCGATATCTCGGCCAGATGAATCCCCTGGACAAGGCCGGGGCTTACGCCATCCAAGACGGGGGAGAACAAATCGTGAGCCGAGTCGAAGGTTCCCTCAGCAATGTCGTCGGGCTTCCCCTCGAATCCGTCGAACAGGCTCTGGAGGATCTCGGGATCCAATAAAAAACGGCCCACTGTTGAGTGGACCGTTTTGCAAGATTTCGGAATTGTCAGGGGCCTTAGTTGGGCATGGCCAACTTCACTCCGTCAGGCCACTTCGCACCTTGGTCAATCCAAGCACGGACCAAGCTAATCTGCTCTTTGGTAAACTGAGGATACTTTTCTCGCTTACTCACAGGCGGCATCTCCAACTCTTCCACCAAGTCCGCGATGAAGTGAACGAGAGGGCTTTCCGCGCTCTTTCCAGCAATCACTGCAGCCTCTTTGCTGCTGCCACCCTTCAAGGTCACGTCACGGGTGTTCATGAAGTACTTGCTCTTCGCCCGCGGTTTCGAACCGTGACAGCCGAAGCAGGATTTTTCGAAGAGCGGTTTGATTTCCTTCACAAAATCAACTTCTTTGTCAGCCGAGGCTGGAAGTTTGCTCACATCCACGTCCTCAGCCGCAAGCGAGCCCGAAATCACTAACGCACCCACCAGGGCACCCAGCATAGTCTTTTGATACATCTTCATGGTCAATCTAGAGTCTGTTCCTCAGGTAGACGCACCCAGGAGCGCATCTATTCATTCTTTCTGATCGAGTTCGAACCCCGAAGGTTACACGTTAACCCACTGACGCGAGGACGCCGAGCTTAGGACCGCGTCACATACCTTCTGAGTCTCCAACGCTTCGCGGAAGGTCGGGCTGGTCGGAGTACCTTTACCTAGTCCATCTAAGAAATCGGCCACCTGGTGCACAAAGGTGTGCTCATAGCCAATCTGCAACCCAGGTACCCACCATTTGTCCATGTACGGCATATCACCATCGGTCACATGAACCGAGCGCCAACCTCTCACTAAAGAGTCATCGCGGTGATCGAAATACTCCATTCGATGCAAATCATGAAGATCCCAGCGGATCGACGCGTTTTCACCGTTGATTTCGAACGTGTAGAGCGCCTTGTGTCCACGGGCGTAGCGGGTCGACTCAAAGAGGCCCAAAGATCCGTTCCCAAAGTGGCACATGAATGTGCAAGCGTCATCGATACCGACTTTCTCCACTTTTCCCGTCAGGTTGTGAACGCGCTCTTTGATGAAGGTTTCTGTCATCGCGCTGACATCCGTGATTCCTCCATTCAACCAAATGGCCGTGTCGATACAGTGAGCGAGGAGATCCCCAGTCACGCCAGACCCTGCAGCATTCACATCCAAACGCCACAAGGCTTCGCCGCCTTGGGGAAGATCTGATGAGATCGTCCAATCCTGGAGGAAGTTCGCTCGGTAGTGGAAGATTTTACCAAGTCGCCCCTCATCGATCAGCTTCTTCGCCAAGGTCACGGCAGGGACTCGGCGATAGTTGTACCATACCGTATTAGCCACGCCAGCGTCTTCAACTACCTTTACCATCTCTTCACCCTCAGCGGTGTTCATCGAGAGAGGTTTTTCACACAAAATCATCTTCCCGGCCTTGGCAGCCGCGATCGCGATCTCCGCGTGGGTGTTGTTCGGTGTGCAAATGTCGATCGCATCGATGTCGTCTCGTGCGATGAGAGCCTTCCAATCGGTTTCGACGGACTCATAACCCCACTGGGAGGCAAAGGCTTGAGCTTTTTCACCGTTCCGGCCGCAGACGGCCTTGAGGCATGGCGTGTACTCCAGATCAAAGAAATTACTCACCTTACAGTAAGCATTGGAGTGGGTGCGCCCCATGAATCCGTATCCGATCAACCCAATATTCAGCTTCTTCTTCTCGCTCATAATTCTAGGAAGTTTATGTCCGATATCCCTGGAAATCCTTTATTCGCTCCAACCATGCGCATTCCGCACTGCCACCATCGAGGCAAGAATGCTGTTCCAGGTCTCTGGCTTCGTCATGACGTCGTTCGGGAACATACAACCATCCCAACAGATATGACGGCATTTCTTGGTCAAATCACCATTCTCATCACGAAGCCAGTGGCCCGCATCCTGGGCAATGGATAGCTTTCCGTTCGGATCATCTGGAAGGCAGTGCCGACCGGTTTTGTCATGCGACCCCGATCCTTTCACGGTCGCGTCATTCTGTGCAACGTGGAAGTCGGTGGTCCAAGGTCGTAATGCAGCCGTCAACGTCTTCAATGCGTTCTGCAGAGTATCGCGGTCATCCCACGAGAAGTCCTCTGGAAGAATTCGGTCTTCCGGTGCGTTGTATCCGAGGGTGTAGAGAAGGGTGTGAGCCATGTCCGCCTGGAAACCGAGAACATCCGGCTGATTGACCGTCTCAAGGAGTCGCACCATTTCCTTCCAACTGTGCATTCCACCCCAACAAATCTCACCCTCAGCGGCTAAGGTTTCGCCATGATCAGCGGCGATTTTGCAGCTCTCGGTAAAGGTTGCGGCGATTTTCTTGGTGCCTTCCGGGTCAGCTGCCCAACTCGCGACATCGACAGCTGAATCAATACGAATCACGCCGTTAGGTCGCACGCCCATTTCTCGGAGCGTCTTAGCGATGCCCGCTGCCTTGCGAACTTGTTCCACAAACTTACCGCGCTCCGCTTCGTCGCCCATTGCCGAGCCACCGCCCGTCGGAGGCCAAACGGGTGCCACGACAGAGCCAACGACCAGATTTCTCGACTGCACTTTTTCAGCCAGCTTCTTCAGATCGTCTTCCGTGGAATCGATGCTGACGTGGGGATCGCTCAGAAAGAGATCTGTGCCCTCAAATTTCTGGCCATCCACCTCGGCGGCAGCCGTCAAATCGAGCATGGTGTCCAGATCAATAGGCGGTTCCGAATCCGGGCCTTTCCCAACCACACCGGGCCATGCTGCGTTGTGAAGCTTCGGAAAATTGTTACTCTCGCTCATACTCGTCCTCTATTAATTCTTCCTATCCGTGAGGGATTTGTTCGAAAAGATAGTCGGCTAAAGCCGGATTTAAAGGAATTTCTTCATCCGTCCGATCCTAGGAGACGCTAACTCGCCAAGCCCGGAATCGCGGTCGACGGACCGGTTAGAACTCGCCGTCCGAAGCAGAAGAATTACGGCTCGCTACGACCAGACCGAACGCCCGAGTCGAAGTCCAAGCCACACAGCAACCAAACAGCTGACCAGGGAGCCAATCACATTTAGGGCTGCCGCGAGATTGTGCCCTTTCTCAACCAGTTGCATAGTCTGCAAACTAAAGGAAGAGAACGTCGTAAAACCTCCGAGTAATCCCACCAAGAAGAATCGCTGGACAGCAACGGCCCCAAATGGACCCCGCCCTTGAATCGCCAGAATAGAGAGGAATCCGATCAAGAAAGAGCCGCAGACATTCACCACCAAAGTTCCCCAAGGGAACGCTGGACCAAACCGCTTCAGCGTGATGAGGGCGATCCCATGCCGAGCCATCCCGCCTAACGCACTTCCCAGTCCGACCCAAAGGTAGTCCATGGCCCAAATTCTCTCTTGATTCTCAGACGGCACAAGAACTAAGCGCCGGTCCCCCTCATGGCCCTATGCCAGAATGGAGTTCACCACCTCGCCGTGCACGTCCGTCAATCGGAACCGACGCCCCTGATGCTTGTACGTCAGACGCTCATGATCGATCCCGAGAAGGTGAAGGATCGTCGCTTGCAGATCGTGAACATGAACGGGATTATCGACGGCATTCATACAAAGCTCATCCGTTCCACCATAACTGAGCCCCGGCTGAATCCCGCCTCCTGCCATCCAAATGGTAAAGGCGTAGGGATGATGATCCCGGCCCCAGCGTTTTCGATTATCGAGGGCTCCTTGAATGAAAGGAGTTCGCCCGAATTCGCCCCCCCAAATCACCAGTGTATCCTCGAGCAGCCCGCGCTGCTTCAGGTCGCGCACCAATGCTGCAGAGGGCCGGTCCGTGTCTCGGCATTGATTATATAACTCGGTTGTGATGCTATTATGCTGATCCCAACCTGCGTGCATCAATTGAACAAAACGAACATCGCGCTCAATCAATCGCCGCGCCATCAAGCAATTGTAGGCGAAGGTCCCTTGCTCCTTCACATCTGGGCCATACATTTTGAGGGTGGCCTCCGATTCATCTGAAAAATCCGCGAGGTCCGGTACACTCGTTTGCATACGATAAGCCATTTCGTACTGAGCAATCCTCGACTGAATCTCCGGATCTCCAAAGTCCTCAAACTGTTTCCTATTCAACGCCGCCAAATCATCAAGCAAACCTCGTCGCACGGATTGAGACATTCCTTTCGGATTCGACAGATAGAGCACCGGCTCTCCTTTGCCGCGAAATTTGACTCCCTGATGTTGGGATGGAAGGAAGCCGGATCCCCAATAGAAATCGTAGAAGATTTGGCCACAGGTGGTGTTCTTAGTCACAGAGGTCATCACGACATAAGCCGGCAGATTTTCGTTCGCCGTCCCAAGCCCGTAATTGAGCCAAGCCCCCATCGTTGGTCTTCCGGGAATCTGTCCACCAGACAACAAGAGTGAAATGGCCGGGGCATGATTCACCGCATCGGTATGCATGCTTCGGATGAAACAGAGTTCATCTGAGACGGAAGCGATATGGGGAAGAAAAGAACTCACCCGAGCGCCACTCTGGCCATGGCGTTCAAACGGTTCCACAGGTGCGAGCATCAGCTTGCCATCCGGTTTCCCTGTCATCGTGCTAAACCGTTTTCCCGAAACGAAAGAGTCCGGTACCGGCTGTCCGTGAAGGGCCGCTAAACTGTCTTTACCGTCGTAGAGTTCCACGTGGGAGGGCCCCCCGTTCTGAAACAAGTAGATCACTCGTTTCGCCTTAGGCGCAAAATGCGTGAGCCCCTCCAACACACCGCTCTCTGAACCGACCGAGGCTGCCTTCGAGTCCTTTCCGAGGAGAGTCGCCAGTGCCGCCGTCCCGAGGCCCAGACTCGTTCGCCCCAAAAATTCCCGACGAGTCAAAAACTGACTTTGTTCAAACGAAGGGTTCATTGTTTCGAAAGGGTTTCATCCAAATTGAGAATCATGCTGCACACCGCTGAGTAGGCCGCCAAGTCCGCTACGGCCAGCCCCGCATCGATAGGCCGTTGTCCCTGCGAGAGAAAAGCCTTTGCCTCGTCTGGAGTCGCGCTGTAGGCCTCGAAAGATCGCTCGAAGCTCCCTTGCAAAACTTTCTGTTCCTCCGCGTCTGGAGAGCGCCCGGTCGCCAATTGAAACGCGAGGCCCAGTCGATCAGCGACGGCGTCGTGCTCTTTCATCACACGTTCGGCCAGGGCCCGAGCCGCTTCAACATAGGTCACATCATTCAGGGTCGCCAAGGCGTGAAGCGGCGTATTCGTGCGAGCGGACTTCACAACACAAGTCTGACGCTTAGCGGCATCAAAAAACATCGTGGGACCAATGATTCGTCTCCAAAACGTGTAGAGACTCCTTCGGTACAAAGCGGCCCCGGAATCGGCCTGATAACGTTTCTTGCCAAAACTGAAATCAGCCCAGACTCCATCCGGCTGATAGGGTTTGACCGGAGGTCCACCGATCGTATCAATCAGCAAGCCGGAAGCCGCAAGGGCCTGATCGCGAATCATCCAAGATGGCAATCGATATCGCGGCCCTCGCGCATAGAACCGATTATCGGGATCCCGACTCAGCTTGTCGCCGTCTACCCGAGAGGTTTGGCGATAGGTTGCACTCTTAACAATCATTCGGTGAAGTGCCTTGATATCCCAATCCGATTCGATAAATCGCAAGGCCAACCAATCTAGTAGCTCCGGATGAGAAGGGCGCTCCCCCTGACTCCCAAAATCTTCCGGTGTGGCCACGAGTCCTTGCCCCATGAAGAGGGACCATTGCCGGTTGACAAAGACTCTCGCCGTCAGCGGATTCGATGGCGCCACCAGCCACCGCGCCAATCCAAGACGATTCCGTGGCTCGCTCGCTGGCATCGGCGGGAGCGACGTGGGCGTCGCTGCGGTTACTTCGTCTCCTGGTTGATTGTAGAGCCCACGATTTAGAATAAACGAATCTCTGGGCTCCTTGCGATCGGCCATCACCATCACCTTTGGAATCCGCCGATTGACGGCATTAAGTGCGTTCCGAGTTTTCTTCAAAGATTCAAGCGCCACTCGATAGGCTGCTTCACCTCGAGGAACGTGCTTCATCAAAGTCTCAAGCTCGGCATCCGTCCGGCGGGAAACTCCTGTTTTCAAGATCTTGGCCAGATCAGGATCGTCGGTTGCGGAGGGGGCATCCCCCCAAACGGCCTTCTCGATCATCGCGACATGTTTCTCTATCTCAACAACAGAACGCCGGAGATCAACACGTCGCCTACGATCCGCTTCCGAGGGAACTTCCATCACCGGCGCTGTTTGCGGGTCTCCTCCACCGCCGGTCACAGGAGTCTGGTTGAAGAAGGCGAACAAGCCGTAGTAGTCCCGCTGACTGAGCGGATCAAACTTGTGATCATGACACCGACAACAGTTGACGGTTAGTCCCAACCAAACCGTCCCCATGGTTTCCGCCATGTCCATAACATAGTCCACGCGGTTCTCTTCCGGAATTCGCCCGCCCTCGCCGTTGATCATGTGATTCCGATTAAAGCCGGTCGCGAGGATCTGTTCCTCAGTGGGCTCGGGAAGGAGATCGCCAGCCAACTGCTGGATCGTGAATTCATCAAAAGGGAGATTTCGGTTGAGGGCTTGAGTCGCCCAATCCCGCCAGGGCCACATCGTTCGCTCACGATCACCCTGGTAGCCGTTGGAATCGGCATAGCGAGCTGCATCCAACCAATCCCAAACCATTCGCTCACCATATCGGGGCGAAGCAAAGAGCCGATCTACTAATCGATCGTAGGCATCGGGACGCGCATCTGAAGTGAAGGCTTGAACGACGGCGGAATCCGGCGGTAAGCCATGCAGATCGAGTGAGAGTCTACGAACCAACTCGGATCGCGATGCTTCCGGTGTCGGTGCCAGCTCACTGATCCGATGTCTCTTTTGAACAAAGAGGTCGATCTCATTCCGAATCCAGGTCGGATCGGCAGCCTCAGGCAAAGCGGGTTTGCGAATCGGCTCAAAAGACCAATGTCGCTGCCAGACCGCGCCTTCTTTGACCCATTGTTGGAGCAATGCAATCTGTTCTGGATTCAGAGGATTGTGAGCATCTGGAGGAGGCATGATCTCATCGGGATCCGAATGAAGAATTCTCACCAAAGCCTCACTCCGATCCGGCTGTCCTGGAACGACGGGAGTCACACCCCCAATCTCATCAAAAAGCCCGCTCTGGGTGTCCAAGCGAAGCCCTGCACGACGCTGCTCCGCATCTGGCCCGTGACAGGGAAAACAATGTTCAGACAAGATCGGGCGAACCTGCCGATCAAAGTTCACCGCAGCTCGGACGCCCTCGAACGCTTGCAGCACCAGAAAACCCAGGAGAACCCCGGTTCGAACATGACGCTGCACACGGTGGTTCATCCACGCGACAGCGCATGAAGCCGATTGCTGGTTGGAATTGAGGCGTCGCATTGAAACTAGGTTCAGATTGAACTCACTCTCAACTGGTTTCGTCAACGCGTAAACACCTCACGAGTCCTTGCTCCTTACGTGACTGTCGATCGGTCCCTATGCCCCTGAGCGCCGCCCCTTCGGGAGGGCGTGAATGTCGGCCCAGGTGATCCCGAATTTTAGCAAATACTTCCGGAGCCGATCCGTATCATTCGATCCTTTCTTACGCATCCGGCTCACGGAGAACAAGGCTCTGCCGGCATCGGAGAGGCTCCGACTCTGTAAACAGACGCCGATCACGTGGTCCAGTTGCACCCGATCAAACGAATCTAGTTTGGCGACTTCTTCCGCGGTCAATACCTTGGAGATTTGGCATTCCCTCGCACCCAGACTCTCGCTCGTCTGTGACCACGACTCCATCAAACGAGCTCTCTCCTCGTCGACTAGGGGCGTGTCGATCCGAGTCCCATCGGCTAGGGTTGCCATCCGATAGACCGCGGCATTGAGGTCTCTGAAATTTCCGTTCCAAAGAGCCTCAGACGAGGAGGCAAAGTCGAGGAACTTCTTTCTGGCTTCTTTGTTGAATCGCACCTGAGTGCCATTCTGCTTGGTGAACTGTCTTAGTTAGTAGTCAAGATTCGGCTCTATATCCTCGGGCCGCTCGCGAAGGGGCGGAAGGTAAAATGTCCACAGGTTAATGCGGGCCAGCAAGTCTTCACGAAATCGTCCTTCATTCACCTCTGTCTGTAGGTCCTTATTCGTTCCGGCGACCAATTGAAAGTCACTGCTCACCTCTCGATCCGAGCCCATCGGAAAGAAACGTTTCTCTTCAACGGCTCGAAGAAGTGAGGCTTGCTCATCAAGGCCTAGCTCCCCGATCTCGTCTAGGAAGAGTAGCCCCTCATGAGCCGACATCAAATGCCCATCCCGTTTGTGGGTCGCTCCAGTGAAGGCCCCTTTCTGATGCCCAAACAAGGCGCTCATCGCGGCATCACCGCGAAGGGTGGCGCAGTTCACTTCAACAAAGCGGCCTTGCAACTGGTACCGAGATTTCTTGAGTTCGTAGATTCGCTTGGCCAATTGTGACTTGCCAGCACCCGTCGGCCCCATGAGTAGGATCGGGGCTTTCGACTTGTTCGCGACTTTCTCGATTCGCTCGATCTTCTGATTGAAAGATTGATTCCGGGTCTCGATTCCAGATTTTAGAAAACTGAGGTGCGCCTTCGTTTCCGCCTCGAACCGATCCGCCATACGATCATAGCGAGAAAGGTTCAGATCGATAACGGAGTACCCCCCTGGCGATCTGGAAGGCCGCCGCTTCGGTGGAGCGGTTTGGACCAACTTCGCCGGGAAGTGACGGGATTCCGTGAGCAGAAAGAGACAGATCTGCTGCACATGAGAGCCAGTCGTTATGTGAACCAAGTAGTCTTCTTCTTCAGGTGAAAAAGGGTACGAGAGAGCCAGGTCATGCAAGGTTCCAAAGACTTCCTCAAAATTCCATGGATCGCTGAAACTCACGTGGCGCGTCGAGACATCGGTCTCGGGGGAAACGGATTGCACATCAGCAACCACTTGCTGAACCGCCTTTTCAAATTTGGGTTCAACGAGCAATTCAAGGCGATCGACTAAGAAGTCTTCATGCTGAAACAAAGAAACGGTCGGCCGCCAATTCTCCCATCGCTTCGGCCCTTCACCCCGATCCAGCACCGGGCCATAGAGCCCGAATACAACTAGTGGCTTTTGACTCATGAACGAGCCCGAGTGAATCAGGCAGGCGGCTTAAGTTCTAGCAGATTCTCTCTGGCCGAACAGATTCCGCGCTGTTTGCTTGCAGATTGAGACTGATCTTGTTGGGATGGCCCACGACACCAGACCGGATGAGCTACTATCTCCAAGGAATCGATCAGACCTTCTGCCAATCTGTTGAAGCGGGACAGCATGTCATCGGTCGAAGCTCGCAAGCAGCGATCATCATCGACCACCCCTCGGTGTCTTCAAATCACGCCGAAATCGATCTCCAAACGGATGGGGTTGTCACCATCCGAGACCTAGGATCCACCAACGGCACCTTCGTCGGAAGCGAGAAGATTTCGGAAGCGACGCTAGATCTAGGAAACGAGTTCATGCTTGGAGATGTCCGCCTGAAGTTCGATACCCAACCAGTCCAAGTCACGGTTCCCGAAATCGAGATACCAAAGCAGTTGGAACCTAGTTGGCTACCCGATGGACGTTCCGCTTGTCTACGACATCCCGATACCTTGGCACTTCACCTCTGCAGTCAATGCGGCCACACTCTGTGCGACGCATGTGTCCGTCGCCTGGGTCTGAAAGGAGGGCGCCCGAAGGTTTTCTGCGAACTTTGTTCGGGTCCTTGCCGACCCATTGGAGACGATGGCCGTGGCCGTGGGAAATCGTCGAAGATCAAGGCGGTCCTTGAATCCATAAAACGCTTCTTTAGCGAATAGTGTCACGCCTCGCCTTCATTTGCGGGTAACGGCACATCAACGGCGCTCGATGTCACCATCGATGATTTCGATTCACGCCATTTCAGCAGGGCAGCTATAGTCATCACTGTATGAGCTACATTGCTGTCGGACTCTTTTTTCTCATTCTGACACTGGTCGGGATCGGGCTCGCTCGCAGACCCCATTCTCCCAGCGGCCCAATCGCTTTCCTGCGCCTTTGTGGACTCTTCGTTCTCCTCCTATTTGCGAGCTTCGGTTTTTTAGCTTCAGGGGAGCCCGGGGCAGATCCCCACTACGTTTTCCATTTTGTCTACTCAACCCTGATCCTCGTCTGTCTCTACGGACTAGCAAAGGTGACCCGAGCTTGGGCGCGAGGATAACGCGAAGCTCGATGCGCCCCTTCGTGATTCGTCACGTTCGCACCTTGAATCTCGTTCCACTCCTGCTTTTAATCGTTCGATGATCATACGCAGCTTAACTCTGCTCCTGACCTTGCCCGCTTTCATCCAAAGCCAAGCCGAGGTCGAGCCCTACAAGGACCGAGCGTTCGGACAAGAGACTGCCCAACATTTTGACATCGATTCCGGCCTTCAGACCGGAGAAATCCTGTCGCTGAAGTTAGATTCACACGATCGCCCTGTCGCTTCCTTGGCCACCGGATCTCTGGTCTATCAATCGGATCAGTGGGTGAAGTTAGATAGAAGGCCGAAGGGAACAGCAGACAATCCCCCTCAACCATCAGGCAAGAATCTCAGTCACTTCGCCACCGGTCCACGCGGGGCCCAGATCGCTGCCGGATCAGACGGCATCTTCGAACGGAGTCCAAACGGTGAATGGCAACGCCTGCGGGTCAAAGACGGGCTCGGCCGTTACTGGGGACTCGATGACGTCCGGGCAGTCACTTACGATCAAACAGGACAACTCTGGTTTGGCGTCCTGGCAGGGCTTGCCTACAGAGATGTAGATTCCAAATGGCATTTCATGGAGGGCAAGGATGGACTGCCCTTCAATGAATTCACCTGTGCAGCCTCCGGTTCAAACGGAGCTGTCTGGTTCGGAACCACCCGAGGTGCCATTCGCTTCCACGAGGGCAAATGGCACTATCGGCAAGGCAAGCGTTGGCTGGTAAACGATTGGGTTACGAGTATCACCATCGACTCCGATCAAAGAGCATGGATCGGGACCAAGTCCGGGATCTCGTGTATCCGCTTCGAGCCCATGACACTCGCCGAGAAAGCAGCCCTCTACGAACAAGAGGTCGAAACGCTGATCAAGCGAACGCCGTTTGGTTACTTGGCTCCCATCCGCCTCCAGAGCCCAGGAGATCGCAATGAAGTCATCCGTTCAGACAACGACAATGACGGACTGTGGACCGCAATGTATGGAGCCGGACAATGTTTTGCCTTCGCTGCGACACAAAGCCCCGAGGCCAAAGTGCGAGCCCAAAAGGCCTTCACAGCGCTCAGCTTTCTGCAATCGGTCACGCAAGGTGGGGATAACAGTCCGCCCCCGGGCTATGTCGCTCGATCCATTCGCGCCACATCACTCCCGGATCCGAACCAGGGACGCGTCGAACGAGATCGTGAAAAGCAGAAGGATGATCAACTGTGGAAAGTCTATGAACCTCGATGGCCCAAGAGCGTGGATGGTCAATGGTACTGGAAGAGCGACACGAGTTCCGATGAGCTCGATGGGCACTATTTCTTCTACGGTCTCTACTACGATCTCGTCGCAAAAAGGAAAACCGAGAAAGACGCCGTCAGAAACGTGGTTAAGTCCCTAACCGATCATCTCATCGCTAATGACTTCAACCTGACGGACCACGACGGGCAGCCCACACGATGGGGCATTTTCAATCCTCGCAGTCTCAATCGCGACGAGAACTGGTATGTCGAGCGGGGTCTCAACTCTCTCAGCTTGCTGTCTTACCTCACCGTAGCCGAATACGTCACCCAAGATGCTCGCTATTCCGAGCACATCGCTTCGCTTCGGGAGGACCATGCCTACGATGCCAACGCGATGGTGCCCAAAACGCAAAGAGGAATCGGGTCGGGCAATCAATCCGACGATGAGATGGCCTTTATGGGCTTCTACAGTCTACTCCGCTTTACCAAAGACTCCGACCTTCGGTCTCGGCTCCTGAAAGCCTTCTACCCTTACTGGACCCTTGAGCAACCCGAGCTGAATCCTTTCTTCAATTTCACCTACGCGGCCTGCGCACTCAACCAGTTCGTATCAGATCCTTGGGGCAATCACTCCGTCGACCCGTGGGAGAATTGGTTGAACGAATCCATGGATACCTTGAAAGCATTCCCTCTGGATCGAGCCAATTGGGCTCATGAGAACAGTCACCGACTCGACATCATCCGTCTTCCCAAGCAGCAGGCTATCGACATTTTTTCGTCTTCCAGTCGGATTCGGGGAACGCGGGTAAACGGCAAAGCACTTCCTGTAGACGAGCGACATTTTAACCACTGGAACACCGACCCATTCCAAATTGACTACCCCGGATCTGGCAATGTCTTAGCCTGTGGCACGGTCTTTCTGCTCCCATACTATATGGGCCTCTATCACGGATTCATTCAACCCTAGGGCCCGCTCGACCGGAATCAGGCTCCTATCTGAGGTCAACCTTGACGGAAGTCCAGCGAACGCTTGTACGCCCTGCGCGATCGACGACACTGGCGCGGAGCCGATACAGGCCCGGCTCTTCCAACTCAAGTGCAAGTATCCCACTGTCTGCATCGACCTGGCTACTGACGTTGCGGTAGCGATCGGGCCCAGGCCCATACAACTGCCAAATGACCTTGGTATTGCGCCAGACTCCCTTTTCGTCGTGCTGAGGACTGAAGTAAACGGGGGAAAGCTTCTCGGTGACTTTCGCTTCCGCTACCAAAAACAAGGGTGCCTCGCCTTCATGGGTCGAAAGGGCCACCTCCAGGCCGGGCGCCTCGCCTTCCGGTCGAATCGGCCATCGCGGGGTGTTGAATTCAGATTCTTCGCCTCTCGTTTTCACGAGAACACGCCCGTCCGGCTTCACGCGGATAATCTCCCGATAGCCACTGAGATCGAGCTGATCCAGGTCCCATGCTAGGTCATACGAGACCCCCTGACGAAAACATCGCTCAATCTCTGCCGCAACCCGACTCAGCACCTCGCGGATCTGCAGCCCTGAGGAGTTTCGTTTTTCATAGTTTAATGGTTCCACCCACCACATGGGCTCCTTTGATAGAAGGGTGTAGCCCGGGGGAAAAAGGATGATTACCTCAGCCGCACGCTTCAGGCGATCGAGATCCCGATCGGGATGCTGCTGAGCATAGGTTCGGATAAACTTGGAATACGCGAGCTGCTCGGAATAAGGAACATGATGCCCACGATCGCCCGTCCAAAAAAGGAAGTAAGAAGCGCCTAGGTCGTAGGCGTAGGTCAGAGCCCGGTACACCTCCGGAACCTGGAACTGTCCATAGATTGCGATGCCCCAATCCTTCCCTGTTGTCCTCGCTGCCCCTCTCATCATTCCAAAAACCATATCAAGCCAGGCTTCCTGATCGTGGGTAGGAATCTGAGCACCTGTGCCGCTGTTGAAGAGCGCTAAGTCTCGGCTACTCGCGCTTCGACCTTCATAGACAATGCCCGAAGGAGCCCCTTTCTCATTGGCAGAGAGCTGGTAAGCACCCGACGAGAGGTGTACTTCCCAAGACCACATGTTCTCTCTTTCAGCGGACATCGCTCCTAGATCAAAGTCGCTTCGGGAAGCCAAAGCCCTCTGAAAGCGGAGCGGACGATCCTGTTTACTCGAGTGGTGAAACACGTCCTGAAAACGTTTAAACACACTCTCCACTGAAACTTCAGATGAAAGCCCGGGCGCTTTCTCCAGTTCATCCTGCAAAGCAAATGACGTTCGAACCGCTGGTTCATCTAAGTAATCCGGGTTTGGCCCAAGGTAGTTGCTGCGATAGAGCGCCTCAGGAATCTTCATGGTCTTCGGATTGTCTCCGGAATAGAAGACATCATGAAAACGAACCAGATCGACGTGTTCTGCTGGGACATTGAACGTCGTCTGTCCTGCCGCCAATCGAACCGGATAGTCACTCGCCTGATACCGTTCAGTTTCCACTTTCGACCGATCAAAGCGTCGTTCTGAACCCTTGTCGCGGGTATCATACTTGGCGCCGATCTCGAGGTGGAGAGGCGGAACAATCCTGTTGGCCTCCGGCACACTGATTGGAACATCGATTCCGACTGAGCTTCGATGCATCAGATGTCCCAAAAGCATCACCCGTGAAGGAAAAACAAAACTCCGTTCCCGATCATCTACAGCTCGAGGCATCAGAAAAGGCCAATAGCCATGCCCTGGCAGTAGGGCCATTCCCGTCTCAGACGAAACATACTCCAACGCCGGTGAATCGGATTCCTGGAAAATGAACCGGAGAATCGTCTTCTCCGCTCGGTCTCTGTCAGGCGACGGGTAGTGCCGAAGCTTCATCCAGCAGCCAAAGATTTCCCCCTCGGCTTTCTCCATCTCCAACCGAAGCCACTGAGCTCCACCTTCCCAATCCCCCCAAGAAATCTTGAGCCCTACGACTTGGGATGCACCGACGCCCTCCGTCACCGGAAGCGCATAGGTCGCGAAATCGCCAGGACTACCGAACGCTTGCCCCGCGATCCGAGGCACAGAACCCAGCACCATGAAAACACTCAACAGAGCCAATACAAATCGCGTCCACATCGAGACCAAAACTATCATTTTATTCACAGAGTCAAAGCTTTCGTACCCTAGCCTACCTGGAAGGATTCCCATCACCTCAGATCACGGCAGCGTTCTTCTCGCGGCTCAAGCTGCCACACGACTTTCTCAGAACGAAAGCCATTCGCCTGAAACACTCGCTTTCTCACGATGTTGAATTACCCGTTTTTTTGTTCTTCTCTATCTTTTTCATTCGTGGAGAATCGCCTAAACATTGGGACGAGACGAGAGACAAAAATGAGCCTCCTGGGCAAACTTCGAAGAGCTGCCGAGAAACTAACGGGCACGCATATCTATCGAGACATTCCACCCGGTCTCGATTACGCTTGGGATATTCGACAAGCATTGCCGCATTTTCGCGCAGGCATCATCTTTGACGTGGGCGCCAACGTCGGACAATCAGCCACAGAATTATCGGACAAGTTCCCCGGATCTCAAATCTACTCCTTCGAGCCCAGCTCCAACACCTTTCAGCAGCTTCAACAAAACGTTCAGCAGTATCCAACTGTTCAGTGCTTTCAGCTCGCTCTCGGGTCTTCGAAAAAGACGGCTCAAATGGCCATCGAAGATTCTTCGGACCGAAGCTTCCTGCTCGATGAATCTTCCGATGAAGCAAACTCAAGCAAAGCATCAGAGGAGGTCCAAGTGGACACACTGGACAGCTTCTGCAACGAGCAGAAGGTCGACCATATCAACTTCTTGAAAATCGATACCGAGGGCGGAGATCTCGACGTCCTGAATGGAGCGACAAGCTTACTCAAAGAGCAGCGTGTCGATATCGTCGAGGTCGAAGCTGGCATGAATCCAAAGAACGAACTGCACGTTCCGTTCGAAAGCCTGAAGAGCTTTCTTGAGTCCCATGGATACTACCTGTTCGGAATCTACGAACAGGTCAATGAATGGCCTACCAAGTCGCCAAATCTTCGTCGAACCAATCCCATCTTTCTTTCGCAGCCAACGATCGAGCGGAACAAGTCCTAGAGCCATCGCAGGCGACCAAGACGCATTACCCTCTTGAAACAAGGTCGTTCTACGACCTGGATTGACATCGCACCCCACGAAGAGAAACAACAATGCCTTCTCCCGCTCCTAAGGACAAAATGCGAGTCATCAAGCCGAAGAACGGTCTCATTGGAGTCAACTTTCAGGAGCTCTGGCGTTTTCGAGAACTGTTCTTTTTTCTCTCCTGGCGAGACATCCTGATCCGCTACAAACAAACGGCTCTCGGGGTGCTTTGGGTTGTGATACAGCCCGTCGTTAATGTCGCTGTTTTCACCATCATTTTTGGACGCCTCGCCAATCTCGACTCCCAAGGCGCGCCCTATCCACTCATCACTTTGGCCGCGATTATTCCCTGGCAGATGTTTTCGGTCGCCGTCGGCGCCAGCAGTCTCTCGCTCGTCGCTTCCTCTAACCTCGTCACAAAGACCTACTTTCCCAGACTGATCATTCCCTTGAGTTCAACCTTCGGGACCGTCGTCGATGCCCTCATTGGGATGGCTCTTCTGTTGATCACGGTAGGTACCTATTGGGGAGCAGGAAAGGTCGGCCTCGTGAGCGTCCCGGATATGATCGGGCTCCACTGGCAGGTGCTCTTACTTCCAGTTTTCTTTCTTATCGGTCTCGCGGCTGCGATCGCCGTTGGTTTGTGGTTGAGTGCATTGAACGTAAAATATCGTGACATCAAATACGTGGTTCCCTTTCTCTTGAGAGTCGTCATGTTGCTGAGCCCAGTCGGCTACATCTCGAGTGTCGTTCCCGATAAATATCGCCTGCTGTATTCCCTCAATCCCTTGGTAGGAGTAATGGACGGATTTCGCTGGTGTGTCTTGGGTGATCGGTTTGAACCTCACTGGACGGGGTTCGCCATCAGTCTTGCCATGCTGTTTCTCTTTCTCCTGTCCGGGGCCATTTATTTTAGAAGTACGGAAAGGCGCTTCGCCGATATCATCTAGAACCTTCAATAGAAATGTCCTCAGGCGGAGATCCCATAGTCAGTGTAAGAGGAGTCGGGAAGCGTTACCTTCTCGGGGCTTCTCTCTCGACGCGCATGTTGCGGGAGCAGATCTCAGATGGGTTTCAGCGATTGCTGGGAGGAAATTCTAGGGAACGTGAGAAACGAGAGGAATTCTGGGCTCTAAAAGACATTTCTTTTGACGTCGCCCCAGGAGAAGTATTGGGAATTATAGGGCGCAATGGCGCGGGAAAGAGCACTCTGCTAAAAGTTCTCTCGGAGATCACGGAACCCTCTCTCGGGGAGATTCATATTCGAGGCCACATCGCTAGCCTACTGGAGGTGGGCACTGGGTTTCATCCCGAGCTTACGGGACGCGAGAACATCTACTTGAATGGTGCGATTCTCGGAATGTCCCGCTCAGAAATTACCAAGAACCTGGACGAGATCATTGCGTTCTCCGGCGTCGAACGCTTCATCGACACGCCAGTGAAACGATACAGCAGCGGGATGTATGTCCGCCTCGCTTTCTCCGTCGCAGCCCACTTGGAACCGGAAATCTTAGTGATCGATGAAGTGCTTGCCGTCGGCGATTTTGAGTTTCAAAAACGCTGCTTGGGTAAGATCGGACAAGTGGCGCGCAGCGGCCGCACCATTCTATTCGTTTCACACAACATGACAGTCATGAACGAGTTGTGCGAACGTTGCCTCCTGCTTGACCAAGGCAAACTCGTCGCTTCCGGCCCTACGGGCCCCATTATCGACCGCTATCTCGACACGGTCAGTGGGAACGACGACACCGAGCTCGCGCCTCCACCAGACAAAGACGCCTGGATCACTCAGGTTTCCTTACATCACGAGAAACCGGACTCGAGCCGAACCTTCCGCATGGGCGAGACCCTCGTCGTTGAGATTGGCTACAAGACCCGAAAACGGGTCGAGCAACTCGGATTCGGAATCATTCTCGAGGACAGCATTCAGAACGTTAGAGTGTTCGCCAGCCTCAGTAGCATCGAGGGGCTCAAACTGGAGAACGTCAACGGAGAAGGTCGAGTTCGGCTCCGATTCCCGGAGCTCTGCCTGATACCAGGCCGCTATCGCATCTCGGCCAATCTCAACGCCAAACATTTTCAGTATGACCGCCGGGTAGGCATTCGGGTTCTCGACGTGGTCGGCGAGGACGAACTCGGGACCGGATTCATGCTCAACCGCCAACACAACGGCGTGGTCTGGCTTCCTCACGAGTGGGATCTCGAGTAAGACCCGACAGTGGATTCTCACCGGGTTCAGTCCATTCGCGCGATTCCTCGTCGATGCTGCGAAAGATCCATTTTCCTATCCGAGGCACTCGGATTAGCTTCAAAAGCGATTGAAAGAAATCCGAACTATTGCTACTGAACTCCGACGTTGACTACCCTGTCCCCGTCTCGCAAACACCACCAGGAAAGCGGTGTTCCTCGGGGGGGTTCGCCGCGAGATCTCATGATTGAAAGGCCATCAGCACAGGAGAGAGGGAACGTGATCGTTGCCTTTGAAACTTGGGCTGCGAACACTCCTGCTTCCATCGCTGTCCGCTTCGAGAGCAAATCCATTACCTACGCAGAGCTCAACCGACGAACGAATCGACTCGCCCACTTCCTCCTCGCGGAAGGGATCTCGACCGGCGACCGAGTCGGCCTTTATCTACACCGATCTGTCTCCATGGTCATCTCGGCACTCGCAATTCTAAAGACGGGCGCCACCTGTGTTCCCCTCGAAGCGGCTGATCCTCAGTCTAGAAATCGAAGAATACTCACCAATTCGGAACCAAAAGCCCTCTTAACGGAAGAGTCTTTGATTCAAGACAGCAAGGACTGGCCTGGGCGTTTCTACAGCGTGGATTCACTGCGGCTACCGGACGTTCCTGAGACGGAAGCCAATCCCAAGGTCACCTACGATGCTCAGCAACCGGCTTTGCTGGTCTACACGTCCGGTTCGACGGGAATGCCGAAGGGCGTGATGCTCAGCCACGCGAATCTCTCTCACTACGTCAATGCCTTGGGAAAAGCCCTGGAGCTGTCTCCGAACGATACCTATGTCTATCGCGGCTCGATCGCCCTGGTGGTCTCGGCTAGGCAACTCTTGATGCCGCTCGCCAGCGGAGCCTCCGTTGCCATGACAAACGCAGAACAAAGTCGCACACCTCAAACACTCCTATCCTGGACGCTACAAAGCAAAGCGACGCTGCTGGATCACGCTCCCTCGTTCTGGCGAGCTTGCGCCCGGGCGTGGCCCCATGATTCCGAACACCTGGGAGCCAACTCTGTCACGCTACCATTCGAAAGTTCTATCCGTCTGGTTGGCACCGGAGGTGAACCGGCAACTCCCGAGGTCGTCACTTGGTTGCGCCAGGCCTTTCCGGCTCCCGTGAGGCTCGTGAATCTCTATGGACAGTCCGAAGGCGATGGCGTGGTCACTATCAGTGAAATCGATCCCACCAATGTCGCCAATGTTCCGATCGGAAAACCGATCGAAAACATGAAGGTCCTTCTCTTGAACTCTCATGGCCGCCCTGTCGTTTCGGGCGAAGAGGGCGAGATCTGCATCAGTGGACGCGGCGTGGCGCTTGGATACTACGGGCTACCCGAAGTCACTGCTGATCAATTCGTCCGAAATCAGCTCAGTTCGACCGATCTCGAAGATCACCCGATGATCTATCACACTGGTGATCTGGGAAGGCTCCGGGCCGACGGAGAAATTGAATTCGTAGGCCGTCGAGACGATCAGGTCAATATAAGAGGATATCGCGTCGAACTCGCAGAGATCGAAGACGCCATCGAAGCACTTCCTCAAGTTCAAGCTTGCTCCGTTACCTCGATACCAGACTCGACAGGCGCGACCCGCCTCGCCGCTTACCTTGTTCTTGAGCAAGGCTCCCAACCCTGCGAACGATCGAGCGCTACTTGGCACAACTTGCTCAAAGGAGCGCTTCCCTCCCACATGATTCCAAGTGCTTTCGAGTGTTTAGATTCGCTTCCAATGACGCAGAGCGGGAAGGTGGATCGTTCCGCTCTACCTCCTCCAAACTTCGATCCGGCTTCTCTTTCCAATGAGAACGAACATGCTTCCACGGATCTAGAAAAACGCCTGTCCGAGATTTGGGCTCGTTTCCTGGGCACCGAACATCCCAGCACAGATTTACCGTTTACTGTCCTCGGTGGTGACTCTTTGAAGGCGGTCGCGCTTCTCATTGAAATCCAGCGAGACCTCGGACTTACGCTGCCGATTAAGCTTGAGACGGTCTTAAGCCATTCTATCCGAAGCATGGCAGAGCTCGTCGAACAGCTTATTGCCACCGGTGAATTGCCGCTGATCGAAACCGTTCAAGAAGGGGATCACTCGGCTCCCTTGTTCATTGTCCACGCCGTGAACGGCCTGAATTGGTTCGCGAGCCTGTTTGCCCGAAACCTTCCTTCTGCTCAAACGGTCTATGCCCTGTACTGGCATCCCTCGTCGGGCGCGGATGTTTCAGACAATCACATGGAAGCGTACGCGTCTCGATTGACCGATACAATCCTCGCAAAACAGCCTCAGGGTCCCTTTCGTCTTCTGGGAATTTCTTTCGGGGCTCAGGTCGCTTTCCAGATCGCGCGCGAGCTGATCCATCGAGGACACGAGCCCCAGTTCGTCGGTCTCGTCGACGAGAACACAGACGCCTTCATGCGGTGTTTCCGAAGGAGGAAGTATCAGCCGGAGTCCAACCGCATCGATCACCTCTGCATCCACATGCTTCGAAGCTACGTTCCCTATCCCTACCCGGGGAATCTCTATCTCTTTCAGTCCACCTCCAAACAGTCAGACGTCCTGGCCGACCCCTACGCCGGATGGAGGGAACTGTGTCTCCAGAAGGTGGTCCGACATGAAATTCCGGGCAGTCATCTCACCCTGATGCGGGACGGTAATCTGCGACAGTGGGGGCACCTTCTGGCTTCTAGCATTGAGGAAGCGACCCAGCTTTGGCGCCAGAACCAATCGCAGCCAGACCGCGTGAAAACGTTGCGGGGAAGGCTGACGCCAGACAGCCTTCCCCTGGCTAAAAAGCAACTCATCCTAGCTCAGGAGGCGGCCAAGAAGGGCCTCCTGACCGATGAAATCGCCCACTACGAATCAGCGCTGAGCGAAACAAGCGATCTTCCTTATTGGGCCTTTCGTAATCTGGCGGGAGCCTACTGGGATAACCAGCAAAGAACCAAAGCGATCCATTTCTTCGAGGAAGCGGTTAAACGAGAACAAGTTCCTTTGGCGGGCCTGCGAATTCTGGCCAATCGATTCAAGGCCCTCGGGAGAACGACCGATGCGGAAGCCTGCCTAAACCGGCTCTCTCAAGTCTGCCCCCCAACACCAGAGGGTTATGTAGAATGGGCGGATGCCCTGATCGACCATCAACGCTACGAACAAGCTGAAACTGTCCTGGCCAAAGCACAAGCCGTTGCTCCCAAACATATCTACACCGATTTTGGATTCGCTAAGCTCGACTTGCATCGAGCCAACATTCCGCAAGGGATTGAGCGGATCAAAAGGCTCCTAGATTTGATGCCCAACGACATCTCGTTTCTTAATCTCTACGCGCAACTTCTCAACGCACAAAAGTCCTTTGAGGCAGCCACCCCAATTCTGGAACAACTGATCCAGATCCAACCCAACGATCTTTGGCTCCGAAGCGAACTCTTCAAAACATTCCTTCAACAAAGGAAAGAAAAAGAAGCCATCGCGTCCCTAGAAGCCATCGCCGGTCGATTGCCCACCTCCGCGGACAGCCCCGATCTGATTCGTCAGGTGTGGGCCAAAATCGTGGGTTGCAGAGTCAGCCAAATACTAAATTCAGATCTGTTCGTCCGCGTTCAATGCCGCTTCGCAGCAATCGCTTTCTGCGGTCCGATCTCCCGCTGGTCGGTTAAACTACTGTTTCATCGAATGAATTGAGTCGGCCTCAAGGAACCCAGTCTGGTTACTCAATTACCCCTCGATTAGAATGGCGAGCCAGGGCTTCCTATGATTGACTGTTGCAGTCATGACTGATGAAACAATCATCCGGACAGCGGCATTCAACCCCAAGGTCTGCACTTACTGGTTGCTAACGGGCATTATCGTGCTCACCTGCACCATCGTCGGTATTCCGTTGCTTCTACTCTGGCTACCTCTCGGGCTTTTTTTCACGGGACGCTATCTTGAAAAAATGGAGTGCACGCTCACTTCAAAAGCACTGAAAGTAAAAAAGGGAATTCTCGTGAGAGTTGAGAAGACCATCCCTCTCGAAAAAATCACTGACATGGGGATGGTCCAAGGCCCCATCATGCGGCAGTTTGGACTCCATACCCTCACCGTCGAAACAGCAGGGCAGTCCGGGCCAGGCTCTTTGGTCTCTCTCACGGGTATTGTTGACGCAGAGGATTTCCGGGAGACGGTACTCCTCCAACGAGATGCCAGCACGGAAAGCTCCAGCAAAAGGCCTGAACCAGAGCTGAGCCTTGGACAGGGTTCAAGCCACGAGATTCTCGTCGAGATTCGTGACTCTCTCCTGAGGCTGGAAAAGGCTTTCGAGAACAAATCTCAAGAGAAGTCACTTTGAATTCAAGGTTTCAAATAGACTAGAGAAAGGAGCACTCCATTCATGTTTTTCGCACACGTCTCACCTGAATCTGCCGGTATCAGTCTCGGAGCCGCTCTCGCAGCGATCATGTCTTGGGAACGAAACCGATCTATACTCTGGGCGCTTCTGGCCGGCTTCTTCGGTTGGTTCTATGTCATCTACTTTGCCATCACCCGCCAACCAAACGAAATGCCGAAGTAACACCCGACTGGTCAGGAACACTCAAACTCGTTCTCCAGCAAAACTAAATCACTGCCATCCGTGAAAGCCTACGAGGTTCCATTCCCGACCCGAATGTTGATCCTTTCAACTCTGGGACTCCCATTTCTGTTTCAGACTAAGACTGCCTTGGCCGTTTTTCTTCCGCTGGCTGCCTGGATGGTGTGGGGAGACTGGCGAGTGATCCTAGTGAACCAGGCTAAGATTCGTTTTCGGACGAGTTGGTTCGGTGCCTGGCAGGAGGTCGACTGGTCCAATGTGAGCCGCGCGGATTGGGTCGCGTTCGATACAGCGTCCTTGTCTCTCGATAGCGGCCAGCAGATCACTGTCCCTTTTGGCGGGCTCTCCGACCAGGACCGATCCGAGGTAGCTGGCTGGCTCAACCAATATTGCAGAACTGGGCTCCGAAAGATTCCCGAGGTTTCAGAGCAACCCGCAGAGTGAACACAAAACGACATGTCTGCCTCCTCAGGGGCATCAATGTTGCCGGTCATCGAAAGCTTAAGATGGCTGAGCTCCGCAAGATCTTTGAAGATCTCGGTGGTGGCAGCGTTGAAAGCTACCTGCAGAGCGGGAACGTTGTCTTTGAGATCTCACCAAACGCCCTCAAGCCTGCGCTCATTTCGAATGCTCTCAAGGAAGCTACGGGGCATGAAATCACAGTCTTCCTTTACACGAAAACTGCGTTCGAGAACGTCGTTCGTGCGAATCCATTCACCGACGAATCTCAATACGATTCTAAGTGGCTCCACTTAACCTTTCTCACGAAACCAAAAACGAACAGTCGTCCGGAAGGTCACCTCACTCAAGAGAACGGCGATGAAGCCCGCTTCGCCGCAGGCCACTATTTCGTTTACTGCCCCAATGGTTACGGCCGCACCAAACTCAATAATCAGTTCCTGGAACGTCAAACGGGCCTTCCGGCGACGACGCGCAATTGGAAGACGGTCTCAACCCTTCTGCAAATGCTACGAGATCAAACGGCATGAAATCGAACCCCCACTCAAAAGGCACCTGGTGGCAACGGCTGGTCATCCGCACCTTGACGCTGAGTCTCAGTGTCTTGATCTACTGGCTACTGGGATTTCTCGTTGGTGACATTCGAACCCTCGACGGCCCTGACTACAACGCCATCGAGGCCAACTTCGTCGACGAACAGCTGACGCTGAGAGCGGACACACTCAAACTCCAGATTGCGGATCTGGACCGTCGTATCGGGAATGAATCAGAAGAACAACGGGTCGTTGGAGACGGTTCCCGCAGCCTCCAACAAACGATCACACAACTCTTGGAACTTCAGAAACTCGGACTAGAAAACAACGTGGCGTTTTCTGCAGCAGAGCAAGAGAATCTCACATCCACCCTCAATCTCTTTCTCGAGAACCAACGACAATATCAGGAGTCCAGCCAATCGAGCGCCGAGCTCCTCAACCAAAAACAAGGCCTGGTTTCTCAGCTTGACGATACTCAGAAACAACTGGAACAACAACGCGCGCCCGCTCGCGACGCCTACCGAGACCAAGTCGACGAGCATCGGCTAAAGCTTGCCTTCTGGCAGCTCGCGATGCTGCTGCCCGTTCTTGGAGTGGCCGCAACTCTACTGGTTAAGAAACGAAACAGCATCTACTTTCCGCTCTTCCTGGCTTTGGGCTTCGCCACGCTCTTCAAAGTCGGCCTTGTGGTTCACGAGTATTTTCCTTCTCGCTACTTCAAATACATCCTCATCGGCGCTCTCCTTGTCGTCGTCGGGAAGATGCTCATCCACTTTATCCGAGGCATCGCCTTCCCGAAGACCGAGTGGTTGATCAACCAGTATCGGGAGGCCTACGAACGTTTCCTCTGTCCCATTTGCGAATACCCCATTCGAACGGGCCCCCGAAAGTATCTCTTCTGGACACGTCGCTCGGTGACCAAGCTCAAAGTGACTGGTGACGCCTCCAATAAAGAGGAAGCCTACACGTGCCCTGCTTGCGGTACCGGTCTCTTCGACAAATGCTCGAATTGCCAGAATGTTCGTCATTCGCTTCTCCCTCATTGTTCCCATTGTGGACAGGCCAGCTCGATCGAAGACCAGGGTTCTGGAAAATGAACGATCCTCATCCATCGAATCAATTATCGACCCAGAAGGCCGGGCCCGCAGCAGTACAGGCGGCCCTGGTCGTAATCGATATGCAGCGCGGCATGCTCGATGGCACGCCAAAGCCAATCAACGTCGATAAAGTCGTTGACGTGATCAACCATGTCGCAGCCGCGGTCCGTCAAGCTGAGGGTCGTGTGATCCATATTCAGCACCACGGCTCAAGCGATGATGCATTCACTCCCAGGTCTCCAGGATGGCAGTTTCTCCCGAATATCGATATTCACCCCAAAGACCTCATCATCCCAAAGAAGACTTGCGACGCGTTCTACCAAACGAGTCTCCACGCGACTCTCAAGGACCTCGAAATCGAACATCTTATCATTGGCGGATGGGCGACGGACTTCTGTGTCGACACAACGATTCGAGCAGCGGCGAGCCTCAACTATGCGATCACCGTCATCAAAGAGGGTCACACGCTGGCTGACCGTACCCATCTCACTGCTTCTCAAATCATCGAACATCACCATCACACTTGGCATCAGCTAATCGTTCCGGGCCCCTCAATACGAGTCATTCCGAGCGCGGCTCTTTGTAAGGAACTTGAGTGTCAATCAAGTCGCCAGGGTGATCCTCACCCGCTCGCTTTATAGCCCCTCATGGACGCCTCCTTCAGCATTCGCCTGGCAACGAGGGATGATATCCCTCAGATGGACACCCTTATTCCGAGCTCTTCTTTCAAGCTTCAAAGCGAATTCTATCAGCCGGGCCAGATCAAAGCCGCGCTCGGACCGGTATTCGGGGTCGACGAGCAACTTATCGAAGATGGAACCTATTTTGTCGCCACAATAGATTGCAAGATCGTCGGCTGCGGAGGGTGGAGCTTTCGACTCTCGCAATTCGGCGGAAGCCATGGCAGAAAACGGCCGACCACCCGGCTAGATCCGAAAACCGACGCTGCCAAGATCAGAGCCTTCTTCGTCGATCCTGCCTTCGCTCGAAAAGGGATCGGAACAGCCTTGATGAATGCCTGCGAGTCGGCCATCGTCAGAGAGGGATTCAGTCGTATCGAAATCACGGCGACCCTGGCTGGAGAAAAACTCTACACACGCTTTGGATATAGATTAATCGAAAGAATGAGCATTCCACTCGAGAACGAAGCCCCCTTGCCAGCAGTGCGATTGTTTAAGGAGATTTCGTCACTCTCTATAGAATCTTAAAGCTCGTTCGCGGCCCTCATGAAAAAGACTTTCCGCCTGACCCCGCTGCAGATTCGCTGGATCTTGCTAGCCAGTTTCGCCGTCGTCAGCGTGATCGGTATCAGCTGGCCTCACCTCCCATACCGGGTAGAAACCATCAAGATTTGCCCTGTTTCCGGCACGATCTCACGCGAGATCACGCACTTTGGAATCAAACGAACCACAACAATCGAGCGCACGGCTCTCGAGGCATGGATCCGAGAACAGGAACCGAGCTTCTCACCTTCGTTCGTTCCTTGGTGCGAGTACAAATCACTCTTATTCAGTGTCAGACGCACGTGTTACAAATCCCCTCCGGTTGCCCTCTTGGACTCCATACAAGATCAAATCAAGGAATCGATTCCGGAAAATCGTCTGGATGAACTCTGGCAAGCCCTGCGCTCCGATGATCGACCTCAACAGCAACTGCTCATTCGTGATCTGATCAAGGAGTTTGAATCCTAAGAGCGACAGTCTGAAAAGCCGACTGAGCGTTCTGGACTCATAACACAACGCGTTCTCGAAACACGCCATATCCAATCGCCAGATGTCATCCAAACAAGCCGTCAAAGCGCTCTCGTCTCTAGAAAAGGAGATCTATAGCTGGCAGGTCCCCGTCACCGGATTCGGAGAGGACGGGCAAGCCAAGTTGAAGAACGCTTCCGTTCTCGTCACTCGGTGCGGCGGCCTGGGCGGGGTTGTGGCCTATGAACTCGCAGCCGCTGGAATCGGGCGACTCGTGGTGGCCCACGCAGGGAACGTGAAGCCGAGCGATCTCAATCGCCAACTTCTCATGACACGAGATTGGATCGGCAAACCCCGAATCGAGTCCATCGAACGTCGCCTCCGCGATCTCAATCCTGACCTCGAAATCGTCGCCATCCCCGAGAATGCGTCAGATGAGAACGCGGACGATCTCGTAGGGCAAGTCGATCTCGTCGTGGACGCGGCCCCACTCTTCGAGGAGCGCTACGCTCTCAACCAAGCAGCCATTCGCCACGGTGTCCCCATGGTCGAATGCGCCGTTTACGAACTTGAGGCCCATCTCACGACCATCATTCCAGGCGAAACCCCCTGCTTACGCTGTCTCTATCCCGACAACTCAACAACCTGGACCCGCCGCTTCCCTGTTTTCGGAGCCGTTTCCGGTTCACTCGGCGGGATGGCTGCTCTTGAGGCAATTAAAATCCTCGCCGGCTTTGGAGATCCCTTGAAAGGGCGCCTCCTCACTTACGACCTCAAAGATTGCTCTTTTCGAACGCTAAGAGTTCGCAGAAATGTTGATTGCAGCACCTGTGGAACTGGGTAGAGTTGCTGCATGTTGAATCGAAATCCAGCCGCGCGTTTCCGTCTCGCTTGCCTGGCTCTGGTCTCCTTCGCTGGACTAGCGTTGGCTTGCAAATACTCGGTTCGCGACGTGGGATTCGTCGATCTGGAGGAGCAACAGTACGGCCTCTATCTCTATCTCTCCAAGGCGGCAGAGCCGACCAAGGTTCGAGACGCGAGGACGATCGCAACCGCGACCTTTCTCGAGAGCAACTTGAGCCTTCAAGTAGCCCACCTCGGACAAGAACCTGAACATCCCTCTCTCTGGATGGCTGAGGATCTTGGGATCAAAAACTTCCCGGCTGCCTTAATGCGTTCACCCGAAGGCGAATCTCTTCGCATCCCGCTTCCCGGGGTTGCCGACAAACCCATCACCGAAGATGCCCTGTGGGAGCTGATGGAATCCACCGTAAGCTCTCCGAAACGAGAGTGGTTGCTCTCGCGAGTGCTCGACGCCTTTGCCGTCATCGTGCTCTTGGAGTCAACGGACCCGGAACAAAACAACGCGGCTCAGACCGCTGTGGAAGGGGCGATCGAATCGATTCAGGAACTCATGCCCAAGATGCCAAAGCCGGTCGATACTCCTCCTGCGGTCCTGACCATCTCTTCAGCAGAGCGCGACCGTGAGTCGATCCTGCTTTGGTCTCTCGGATTTGACCTAGACCTTACCGACGAACCCCAGGCGGCGATTCTCATCGGCAGAGGCCGCCGACTGGGTCCGCCTCTGCAAGGAGGATTGATCACTCGAACCAAACTCCAGCAAATGATGGCTCTCATTGGCCAGGACTGTGAGTGCGATCTAGATCGCTCCTGGATGCAGGGCCCGATGGTGCCGCTACGCTGGGACTCGGATCAGCAGAAAAAGGCCTACGACAAACTCGCTTTCGATCCCGAGAATCCTTTGGTGAAGGCCGAGATCAGCCGCATCCTCGCCCGCGGACCCAACGCTCGAGGCGAGGTAGCAACCCGCTCCGACCAGACCATGGACACGTTGTTTCTCGGTTACAGCGAAGAACAAGTGGATCCGGTCAACGTAGAGCCAACTCCCGCACTGGAGCCAGATCCTGTTCCTGAGGAATCGCCGACAACGACCGCTGATTCGAACGAAATGGCTGCTGAATTTGCTTCATCTCAGACTGAGGAAACGAGCCCCGAAGCCGCTCTCACAGAGAACACTGCCTCCAATGAGTCAAAGACGGGAACCCCTTTCCCGATCCCCATTGCGACCATCCTCGCGCTAGGTTTGATCGCTCTCATCGGTGGAGGATTCATCATTGTCCGAGGCCAGGGCGTTTAAGCGGGAGACCATCACACACGTTCATCATTCCACCAGTCCATCACTCATGATTCTGAAAGAACTCTGGCATCGGAAAGCCAATACCGTCCTTAGCCTCCTCGGGCTGGCGGGGATCGTGGCGTTCATTGTCGGCTTCTTAACGACCGCTGAAGCCGCCAAGCGCGAGACCAAACGAATCACACGAGACCTCGGCTTCAATCTCCGCATTATCCCGGAGGCCACCGACATGGACCGCTATTGGTTTGATGGCTATTCCTCAGAGACGATGGGGCAGGACACTGTGAACCGCCTCGCCGCTCAGGAAGGAATTTTCATGTCCTACAACCATTTGATGGCCTCACTCAAGATGCCCTTCCAGTTGCACGGACGAGAGGTGATTCTCCTCGGCGTGGCTCCTACCATCACTTCGGCCGACAAGAAAAAGCGGCCGATGGGTTACTCGATCAAAGAGGGCACACTCCAGCTTGGTTTCCAAGTCGCTCAACGTCTCGGTCTCAAACCAGGAGACCAACTCAGTCTCGGTGACCACAGCTTCTCGATCGCCAAGTGTTTGGTCGAAAGCGGCACGGAACAAGACATCTACATTTTCGGAAGCCTAGTAGACGTTCAGAAAATTCTCGATCGAGAAGGCCAGATCAACGAGATCAAAGCGATCGATTGCCTCTGCCTCACCGCAGACGAAGAACCGGTCAAGATTCTACGGCAAGAGCTCGCCAAGGTGCTCCCCGAAGCGCGCGTCATCCAGGACCGAGTGCAAGCCGACGCCCGCGCCAAACAACGTCAGATGGTGGAGAACAAGTTCGGTTTCCTCACGCCCTTTCTCCTCGTCGTCAGCGCCCTGTGGGTTGGCGTGATGGCGGCCTTGAATGTTCGCGAAAGACGCGGCGAGATTGGCGTCTTGCGCGCGCTGGGTTACGGCTCGGGCAAGATCGCAAGCCTCTTCCTAGTCAAAGCCATTCTACTCGGACTGATCGGTGCCACGATGGGCTTCGCCCTCGGAAACGCCCTCGCACTCAGCGTCGGCGTTGAGATCTTTAAAGTCACGGCCAAGGCGATTCAGACCGACTGGAGTCTGTTAGGCTATGCGCTCCTGGCCGCACCGCTCTTTGCGGCCATGGCCTCCTTCATTCCTGCCATGCAAGCCGTGGCTCAAGACCCCGCAACCACTCTTAGAGAAGACTAGGCCATGATCACCTGCGACGCTGTTTCCAAAGTCTATCCCTCACGCTCCGGGGAGGTTAGGAGCCTCGATCAATTCGATCTCAAGATCGCCAAAGGCGAGTTTCTGGTGGTTCGCGGTGGCAGTGGATCCGGCAAGACGACCCTCTTGCTAGCCCTCGGGGGGATGCTGAGGCCGAGCTCAGGTTCGATCCAATTGATGGAGAAAGACCTCTACGGTATCTCCAACCAAGAGCGTGCCCAACTCCGATCCAGTTCCATTGGCTTTGTCTTCCAAATGTTTCACTTGATCCCGTATCTCAACGTCCTGGACAACATCTTACTCGCCCATCCCGGGAAAGCAGAAGAGTCCGTCCGTGAAAGAGGGAAGACGCTCATGAAAGATCTCGGGATCGAGCACCGACTCTATCACCGCCCCGCTGAACTATCGGCCGGAGAACGTCAACGAGCGGCTATCGGTCGAGCGCTCTTAAACCAACCTGAACTGATTCTGGCGGATGAACCGACCGGCAATCTCGATCCGAAGAACACCGACGAAGTCTTCAAGCACCTGAGTCAGTTTCACCAAGCCGGCGGCACGGTTGTGGTCGTCACTCATGGTGAGGCAGCTAATCAATTTGCCGACCGCGTGATCCAGCTCGACACGGGTCGACTGGTGGAAACACCCTCGAATGGTCACTCTGAACCCAAATGATCAACCGAATGGAATCGAACCAATCTCATTCACTCAGTCTCTGCACCGCCCTCGCGGTCTTCACTCTTAGCGTGCCCGCCCTCGCGGATTGGCCGACCTACCGGGGAGACAATGCCCGGAGTGGAATCAGCAAGGACTCCCTGTCCATTCCTCTGAATGAAGCCTGGACCTTCCAATCAAAACATCAACCCGATCCGGCCTGGAAGGGAGAAGCCAAGTGGGACGGATGGAATAAGGTCTACGATCTCAAATCTCGCCAGACCTTCGACTACGCCTTCCAAGTGGTCTGTGCCGACAACCTCGTCTATTTCGGTTCGTCCGCGGACGATAAAGTCTATTGTCTCGACGCCAAGTCCGGCCGTGAACAATGGACTTTCTTCACCGAAGGACCCGTCCGTTTTGCGCCAACAATTCACGAAGGCAGAGCCTATTTCGGTTCCGACGATGGTCGGATTTACTGTCTGGACGCACGCTCGGGCGAAACCATTTGGAAAGTGCGCGTGGGACCCCGTGACTATCGCATCGCCGGCAACGGGCGAGTGATCTCTGCCTGGCCTGCCCGAGCGGGAGTCGTGATTCAAGACGGCGTGATTTACACCGCTGGGGGCATGTTTCCTTCTGAGGGAGTACACCTCTGTGCCCTCGAACTAGAGACCGGAAAAGTACTCTGGCGCCAAATCCAAACTGACCTCCCAGCACAAGGTTACATGCTCGCTTCTCCCACCCGACTCTACGTTCCAACCGGACGGAACAATCCAGTCATTCTCGATATCAAGGACGGCAAGCGTCTCCGAGTCGTCGAGGGTCAAGGTGGCACCTACGCGCTGCTATCGGGTAATGCTCTGATCTTTGGCCCCGGTAAAGTTGGTCAGCTCGGCATCGTCGAAGGCGAGGTTAGCGATCAACTCGCTCAGTTCTCCGGCAATCACATGATCGTCGCTGACGGCAAGTCTTACCTCCATTCCGACTACGATCTTTCGGCTTTGGATCGGGATCGCTACATGAGCCTTGCCCGCCAACGCAAAGCCGCTCTCAAAGAACAAGAATCCCTCTCGGATCGACTCAAAAAGCTGCGCGAAAAAAAGCCCGCCGATGCGAATGCATCAGAGATCAGCGATATCCGTAAGAAGATTCTGACCCTAGGCCGAAACATCGATGAATACTCCGGGCAAATGCGAGAGTGCGAACTCTGGAAAGTGCCTTGCGACTATCCCCTGGATCTCATTCTCGTTGGGAATCATTTGATCGCCGGGGGCGAAGGCCGAGTGGGCGCTTTCGAGGCGCAGAGCGGAAAAATGGTCTGGAATGCTGAAGTCAACGGGCGCGTTTTCGGTCTCACCGGGAGCGACCATCGGCTCTTTGTGAGCACCGACCTCGGCACCATCCACTGCTTCACCGCCTCCCGACACGCCGCCATTGGTCAATAGAAGCTCCTACTAAGGGAAAAGCTGAAGCGGTGTTTCAGCACTCCAAATATCACTCGCTATGCGGACGCCACTTGGAGTGCGAGAGCGAAGCTGTCGCTTTCATCCGACTCCCGACAAGGCGATCAAGTGTCTACACATCTTCGAACCCGCGAACCAAGCAAGATCCGGCAAGAATAACCCGATCCCTGGCCCAGATCGCTTTTCACCTTTTTTTATCATTCGAAATCAGCTTTGGTAGCTGGCGGCATGGCTAAAGAATACGTGCTTCAACCCTATCGCTCTGAAGTTGATCTCAAGATCGACTACAAAGAGGAGCTCAACCAACAGCAATGGGAGGCGGTCACTTGCCCCCCAGGTGCTGCCTTGGTGATTGCCGGAGCAGGGGCGGGCAAGACGCGCACCTTAACCTATCGTGTGGCGTACTTGATCGAGCACGGCGTGGATCCCGAACGCATTCTCTTGCTGACCTTCACCAACAAGTCGGCCAAGGAAATGATGCACCGAGTCGCCTCTCTCCTCGGACAGGAGCTCACCACACTCTGGGGCGGCACTTTTCATTCCATCGGCAATCGGATCCTCCGACGACATGCCAAGGCAATCCAATACCCCCAAGACTTCAGCATCATGGACCGAGAGGACGCCAAGGAACTCCTCAGTGCGTGCATCGCCGCGGAAAAGATCGATGTCAAAGCCACTCGCTTTCCCAAGCCTGAAGTCATCGCCGATATTTTTTCCCAAGCGGTGAACCGCTTGATCCCGGTCGATGAGATGATTCAGGAACAGTTTGGCTACTTCAAACATCTCACGCCTCAAATCGAAGCCGTCCAAAAGCGCTATCTCGACAGGAAACGCACTGGAGGACTCATGGACTTCGATGATTTGCTTGTCCTTTGGCTTGAGCTCCTCACTGTCGATGAAACTTTGAGAAAGCGATACCAGCAACGCTTTCAGTACATCCTAGTCGACGAGTACCAAGACACCAACAAACTCCAAAGCAATCTGATCGATCTCCTGGGTGAAGGCCACGGAAACGTCATGGTCGTCGGTGACGATTCGCAGAGCATCTACTCGTGGCGGGGGGCGGACTACACCAACATCATTGAGTTCCCCAACCGATATCAGGGTGCCAAGACCTTCAAGATTGAGACCAACTATCGCAGCACGCCAGAGATTCTCAACTTGGCCAACTCGGCGATCGCAGCCAACGTCAACCAGTTCGAAAAAGAGCTCCAAGCCGTTCGCGATGCGGGAACCAAACCCGTCCTCGTCACCTGCAATGATGCCAACGAACAAGCTGCTTTCGTGGCCCAACGCGCGTTAGAGCTCAGAGAAGAGGGTACCGAGCTCGACAACATGGCGATTCTCTACCGCTCGCACTTCCATGCTATGGAGATCCAACTCGAACTCACACGCCGCAACATTCCTTTTGTCATCACCAGTGGCATTCGATTCTTTGAGCAGGCCCACATCAAGGACGTCGCCAGTTACCTGAAGTTGGTCGTCAATGCTCGAGACGAACTCGCCTTCAAGCGGCTCGCTAAGATGCTCCCCGGCATCGGCGCCAAGTCGGCCGATAAACTCTGGTCCAAGTTTGCCGAGAACCTTCCTGATCGCGCCGACGCCCCTTCCGACGAGGAGGGATCCGAAGAAAGCGTCGCGGCTCCCGATATCGAGGTCGCCAAAAGCCTCGTCGCTTGTGCCGCAACCGTTCCCAAAAAAGGAAAGTCCGCCTGGGCCCAACTCTCAGCCACCATTGCCCAACTCGAGGATCCCAGTATTCGCTCCTCTCCCAGCAAGATGATCGAGCTCGTCATCGACGCCGGCTACGAGGACTACTTGAAGGAAGTCTACAGTAACTATCGGAATCGATTGGAAGACGTTCAACAGATCGCCCAATACGCTCGACAATTTGAAAGCCCGGAGGAATTTCTGGCGCAACTCGCCCTCGAAACAAATCTCGATGTCGAGGACCGCGCCCCGGAGACGGACGATGACGAACGCATCCGATTGACCTCCATTCACCAGGCCAAGGGTCTGGAGTTTGACATTGTGTTCGTGGTGATGCTCTGCGATGGACTCTTTCCCTCGTCCCGTTCCCTCGAGAACCCAGAGGCAGAGGAGGAAGAACGCCGACTCTTCTACGTCGCAACCACCCGGGCGAAGAACGAACTGTATCTTTCCTACCCCCTGATGCGATTCACTCAGGGACGCACAGGGGATATCATGCAACAGCCCTCCCGCTTCCTGAACGAGCTGCCTGACAAAGTCTACGAGTCGTGGAACCTGAGCCGGCATGCGAGCTTCTAGTCGTAAGAGCCTGCCCACACTAGAATAAGAATGAATACGAAGATCCCATTGCTTTCGCTCGCTCTCAGCCTCTTCTTCACAGCTTGTGCGACCCCAAAAACCGAGTCTGGACTCGGTGATAGTCGACGGGGTGTCGGTGTTTCCGGTATGGATGCCGATACCGTTCGCCAATCGCTCATTCGATACGTGAGCGAAAACGACTACGAGCTCGTTGACTCCGACCGACGCACCATGGATTTCGATCGCCCCGCTTCCAAGTGGGCCACGATGCGCTACGGCTCTTTCGTCAATCCCGAGACGTATATCCGTATGAAGGTCATCATCATGGATGTGGGGCCGAATGACCACTGGGTCAGCTTCGAACCCTTGGTCGTGACCGAACGCGGTTCCGGTTTCGAATCGACCAAGGCGCTCAAAGGAACGGCCTCCAAAGAAATGCAATCCCTGCTGGAAAGTTGGCAAGTGCAACTTGACGAAGGCTGAGCGAGGCCCTAGTTCTTTCGTCCCTGTTTTTTACTGAATTGAACAATCTGAAGTCTATGAGCGAAAACCTCCCCCTCGTTGTTCTTCTCTACTACAAATACGTTCAGATCGATGAGCCCGAGTCCTTCGTCAAGGCTCATCGGCAACTCTGCGAATCCCTCGGATTGAAAGGCAGAATTCTCGTGGCGGAAGAAGGGATTAACGGGACCGTGGCGGGCGATTCAGAGGCCACAGAACGTTACCAGGAAGTTCTCAAGGCCGACCCACGATTCGCGGACATGGAGTTTAAGATCAGCCACGGAGATGCGACGACGTTTCCCAAGCTCATGATCAAGGCTCGCAAGGAGATTGTCACCCTCGGCCTAGAAGAAGATGTCGACCCCAACAAGAGCACGGGCACCCACCTCACCCCGAGGGAATGGAAGGAGATGCTCGATCGCGAGAAGGATGACGTGGTCGTTTTCGACGCTCGCAATCGATACGAATCAGACGTCGGCTATTTCGAGAACGCCATCAAACCCGACATCGAACACTTCCGGGATCTGCCGGATATCGTTGATCAATACTCCCATCTCAAAGACAAGAAGTTCTTGATGTACTGCACGGGTGGCATTCGATGCGAAAAGGCTTCCGCTTTGTTCAAAGAGCGCGGCTTCAAAGACGTGTATCAACTACATGGTGGCATCGTCAGCTACCTCGAACACGAGGGTCGGGACCACTGGGAAGGGGATTGTTTTGTATTCGATCAACGGATGGTCGTGCCCGATGAGTTTGCGCTCGCCAAAGAACCCGTTGGTCGCTGCGAACACACCGGCGTTCAAACCCGCAACTTTACCAACTGCATCCACGTACCCTGTCATCGTCTCTTTGTTGTTTCCGCCGAAGCTCTCGCCGAAAACCCTGCGTACGGCATCTGTTCCCGGTGCACGAAGGATGGCATCACCCTCGAGACTGCCGATCAAGGCGGCAACGTCCCCGCTTCGCCAACAACCTGAGCTGCCGCTACACGTGCTCCGAATCAAGTGCCTCCGAGACCCGAGTCACGGACCGGCACTTCCCGGTCAGCTCGTCTATATCTAGCAGGGCTCCCTTCAGATGGATCCTCTGCTTGGCCACGCCAAAACGCTGAGGTTGAAGGGTGAGGAAGCGTTGGACGATCGGTTTGATTTCGCGGCCTAGAATACTTTCTTGGCCGCCTGTGAATCCTGCGTCACAGAGAAAGCCAGTCCCCCCGGGAAAGACGTGCTCGTCAGCGGTTTGAACATGGGTGTGAGTGCCGATGAGAGCCGTGATCCGACCATCCAAGAAACGGGCCATCGCTATCTTCTCAGACGTAGCCTCGGCGTGCATATCCACAATGATGTTCGGCGAGATCTCCCGGAGCTGGGGCAAGATCTCATCCATCATGAGAAAGGGATTCTCTAGATCGGGCATAAAAGTTCGACCCTGCAGATTGACGACGACGACCTTCACATTATTGGGGTGGGTGTAGACGGCGAAACCCTGTCCGGGGGTTCCGGCGGGATAGTTCAGCGGGCGAACGAATCGAGATTCAGATTCAAGCAATTGGGTCACACTCTTCTGATCCCAGAGGTGGTCGCCCGTGGTGATGATATCGACACCCGTATCGTAAATCTCGGCCGCCATCTCGGGCGTGATACCCGCGCCTCCAGCTGAGTTTTCCCCGTTTGCGATCACCAGGTCCAGCGCGAGCTCTTCGCGCATCCCCGGCAAGCGCTCTCGCAGAATCCGCCTCCCCGGGGAGCCTACGATGTCACCAATGAAAAGAATCTTCACCCGGCGCAACCTAACGCAACCCGATCGCAAGACAAGCAAAAGGGCCAGCTGTGGCAGACGAACCACAGATTTCACGGATTGGAACAGATTGGAGCCCGGCGGGGAACGCATTCTGCAGCAGCCCCGGTAGGGCGAGCGTACCCGCGAGCCACTCGTCACCACAGCTTTCAATAAAAGAAGACCACTCAAAGCGCACGAACCACGTTGAATGCCGACCTCTTTTCTTACCCCCTTTGATGCACACAAGGCGCCCGATCATCCTCGCAACGAACGCCTCAGGTTTACCCCGCCCCCAAAGACAACCTCAATTCCGCTACCCATTCTCCATACACCAATCAGACCCTAGAAAGACTCAAGTCAAGATTGCCGGTTGACGCTCGGCAAAAAGGCACTTAAATGCCGGTATGCGATGGTTCACCATTCTACTAGCAACGGCTTGTCTCGTGACGGGATGCAGTACGAGCCAACCCAATGCAGTGGCACAGGAAGAAGCGGCACCAGTGTGGACGGAAGGATCCGAGCCTGAGCCTTCCATCGGCGCCCCCAGCCAAGACGGCCAGGTAATCATTCCAATCACCAGCCCTACTGGGATTGTGGCCACCGTCAATGAGCCCCTCCGATTTGTCGTCCTAGATTACGCCCTGACAGCGCTCCCGAAGATGGACCAAGTCCTCTTCATCTATCGTAGGGGCCAGAAAGTTGCGAAGGTGAAAGTAACCGGTCCCTTCCGAGGCCAAACCGTCGCCGCCGACATCATTGAAGGCATCGCAACCGAAGGCGACGAAGTCCGGGCAGACTAGTTGCTTTTTCAAATCATCACTCGCAGGGCTTCTGAGGTTTAGCCGTCTGGGAGTTCTGGTGTTCAGGCTGACAACCGGGTGGGGGACTTGGTGAAACGATCAAAAGCACGATTTCCCTGAAAGGACTCCTTGCTCCCTAAGGCTCCTCAGCCAGGCGATGAGAAAAATGATGAGTGAACTCGATGATCCGGCGCCGCTCAAGAGCGGACTCTGATCCATCCTCTTCATTCTTTCCCCGTTGTTCCCTCTCCTCCCCGAAACCTCCCCCTCGTCCCTTCCCTTCTAAATCCACATCTGATTACTTCCGTTCTGGCTAGCCCTTGGAACCGGTAACGAGGCCGTCTCATCCCACATCCACACCCTATTCCAAAACACCTTCCTACTCTCAGTTCTATCCCACAAATCGACTACAAGATCTACCCCTTTTCCAGCGAGACTCCTTCAAGAAAAATTACCATTCCGAACCGAACGCCAAAGCTCTTCGCCACCCCAACGTTTTTCCCAAGCAACCTAGGTTTCGGTGTCGATAGAATTCACTTAATTCGTATCGGTCCCGCTCCTTCTCCGCCCCACCTCTAGATGCTACTAGCCTGCTACAAGCGCGCTAGTAGCGACGCAATTCAGCCTCCTGGGAATACAGTTTGGAAACCCAAGACACCCTCTTGCTTTTTCTACATTTGCCTGGTTCATAGCTAAGCCCATGCTACCCGATTACTTACAAAGCCACCATACTGTTCTTCTATAGATCAAACAAGGGCAGGGTCTGTTCTGGTACTTCAGCTGCTGAAAGGTTGCCAACACTAAGCTCCGGATAGGCCATTCAACGAGCAAGGCAAACAAGCAAGAACTCAACCGACGGGATTTGGAAACTCTCGAATCTTGAACTCGTCTCCAAGAAACCATGACATCAACATTCAAGCTCCACTGGATCCTAATACATTCTACGTTCTTCTTGGCTTCCGTTTACGCCACCATAGTCCAGCTACGAGCACAGGAATCTCGTGATTGCCTGGGCGAGATGCTTGCCCGCGACAAGAAGACGATGGAAGGTTGGTTAGCCGAAGGATACCGTATTGATGATCAGTTCATTCTTGATATGATAGCCTCCCAAAATCGAGCGAGATCTGAGGAGTCGACTGCCATGAGTGATCGAAATAAGGTTGATGATCACGCTGAAACAGAACGACACGGTCACTTGCGCCAGATCCAAGAAGGAGTTCAAATGGGCTCGATAACAGAGCCGCAAGCTGAGACTGCTAGAGCGATTGCTAACTCTCTTTACCGAACCGCCATCACGTTAAATGAGCAGAATCTCCATCTACGGATCGCTGAAATCCGTGGCGAGCAGATCTTACGTGAGGATAGCCTTCGTGAGGCGGCCAATAGGGAAGATGCCCTGAATGACGCCAACCGTGACTCACGACTTTCAGACTCCTACGCTGACTATCTCATCTGTGACATGAACCATTAGGGATCTAGACTATGAAACACTCTCTTATCGTTGTTGCATTGGTCGCGACTCTCGCCTGTGTTTGGCTAGCCAGACGAAGTGAGGACCGTCAGGTTCAAGCTGAGAACGAAATCGCCTCGATCGGGGTTCAAGCAGAGCTTGAGAACCAGAAGGTGAAACTCCCAAGTCAAAAGATCAAGGCCCCGAGCTCGCTTGAAAAGACAGGACAAGAATCAGACACTCCGCTTGAGGCCTATGAGAAAAAATATCCCTTGAGAATCTCGGGAGCAAGAATCAGATACTCTGACCCGGTGAATCCATCTGACCTTCATCGCCCCCTTCCAAAAGAACTTCAGTTCCTGGGAGAGTTGCCGCCGAACCCAAATCAAGATCGGATCAACGAAGTCTATGTAATCAGAAGGGAGATTGAAGCGTCCATCTTGGAGGATTCACGCAAGAAATGGTCCAAGATGCTTCGAGCGATCGGTGAGTCTGGTGACAATGAAACTTACATGATGGTTCTCACAAATACTTCCCCACACAAACAGATCACGAGTATTGAATCTGAAATAATTGACGCTCTACGATCGACCAACGTAAGGACGCCCGAAAAGGCGAGACTAGTGGCCAGCTATCTTCGTGATCGCCGAGCGAGAACTCTCAAAGAACTTGATGAGGGCTCACCTGAAAACCCGCATTGGTTGGCGGATCACGTGCTGTGGATTGAAGAGGCTGCGGAGAAACTCCACTTATCGTTGGACGAACAAGGCGATGGTCTCGCTCCGGATTGGCAATCCTTTACTGACGAACTCTGGCCAGAATTCAAAACGGGCCTTTAGACGGATTCTGACCCGCCGCCCTATTCAAGACCTTAGACGATAACGGGGCCGTGGGTGAGCTTCCAGAGTGAAGCCAACCGGTGAGCGTGCTCGCCTCTCCGTCAACACCCCTCTCGAGAGGTTGATCGACCAGGAATCGGATGCTTCTCAATTTGTAGTTCTGTCCTCCGAGCATCAACCCGCCGATCTGAGAGCTGCCTTCAGTGACTCCAACTTCACTGAACTGAATTCGCCTTCCGACTGCCAAAGGACCGCCCCTTTCTCGTCAACGAGGAAGAGTTTGATGGTCTTTTCGTTCGAGATTTCCAGCGCCTTCCGGAATGGTGCCTTGTCGATGTGGAGCGTGACCGTACGCCAACGAGCGCGTTCATCTTTAATGCCTGACCGCATCCCTCGGTAAATCACCCAGCGCATGATGCCGTTCATTCTCTTAATCGTCGGAAGTTCGAAGAAAACGAACTCATCATCCTCCTTTTCCAAGATTTCAAGCTGAGGCAACCAAGTATCGACCAAAGGCTGTTGATTCTGCTCGAATGCAATAATCGCGAGACTACGGCCCGTGCCTTTGAAGGCGTCGGGGAACGAAACCTCATCCCCAAGCAGATTCTTACCGGTGACTTTCGGAAATTGAATTGGTGTTTCCGCTTGAGCAGCCATGGTCAGGGCTAACGTTAGGAGGACGTAACAGAATCTGGTCTTCATAATATGCTTACACAAGCGCCCTAGGCAGCGGCAACGGTCCAGTCGCCTTCATCAAGCAGACCAGGCGGCGGGCATTGGAGGTCACGCGTGAGCCATAGGTGACATGACCGCTAGGACAATCACTCAGTTGACTAGGATCCGTATGGTATACTGTCTCGCGATCATACCTGATTGTCCAAGGTCACGTCTCAGAATGCGAGAGTCAACGAAAGCTCCTTTCTCCAGAGAACAGTTCTTGAATATTCAGGCCAGAATCTACCTTACGCACCAGCGCTCTGCCAGCTTTGGACATCAGAGAAGCTCTATGAACTGGTCAGACGTCATCTCAACATCTCTCAAAATCTTCCCCATCAAACCAACTCCGTTGGTCTCACCTCGATGAACCGCAACCACCGTGGCCCTTCCAAGCGCCAGAATGACCTCCCGTCCACGCAATCTCGGCATCCGCGGCATGACTAAACCGTAATTCGTTGGATGCCTACAAACTCAGTCTCAGGAAGTTCGAGATCCTGGACCTCTAACCACAACTCGATCGCCTCTCGAATGCGAACCATGAGTTTGTCGAGTGTACGAGCCTGTGTATGACAACCAGGCAAAGCTGGAACGCTGGCGACAATTAGCCATCTCCGTCCCGCTCGACGATCACACTAAAGTCTCTAGAGTTCGTTTTCCGCACGAAATGCTGATACCAAAACTCAGAGACGTTGGCAAGATTAGCAGCTACCGATTAAGTCCGCCCCAAAACCTCTGCGGCTTGGCTCCACCTGAGCAATAGCTCTACCACCATCAACTTCTCTAACTGCCCGCCACATGACAAGCAGCAATTAGAAAACGGGCTCTGCAAAAAGTAAGGAACACTGTTCCTCGCGCTCGTGCCCCTTGGTTCACAATTCCATGAATTGTGATACCTCTTTCCTTTTGAAACCCGAAGCTGGCTTACACATCCAAGAAATATCTATTTGTCGAACGCCGAGACTCGAGCCCAATTTCACCCAGATTCGTGTTGGGAAAACGATCCGTTTAAAGGAAGCGATTCAGAAAAAAATCTGTGGAATCCCATTATCCGTGGTTCAACTCTCTTCACAAATGTGCACTTTGGTGGGGACGAGGAGAACTGTGCGGATCGCGGTCAAGTCTCGAGATTCGATTCCGCTGCAAAACCCCTTTCCGTATCAAGAAGTATTCCTTTGTCGAATGTCGAGACTCGACCCCAAATCACCCACCAATGGTCCAGTAACAAACAACACAATGCTCGTGATCACTCTCGCGCATGTAGGTTCTGCGCGTCCACTTCTGAGTTCTGATCCACTCGACTTCGTCGGCGATGTCGTCCAGCTTCCAAAGGTCACCATGAAGCTCAACCTGTTGGTTCATCTGCATAACGATGAGGTGAGGCACGCCGTTAGGCGTTGCCTCCACCGTCTTGTTCGGCCTGTCCATGATCGCCACTCAAAAGCCCTCGGAAAGAGAGATCTTCGTCTAAGTCTGGCCAGTGAATACCGAAAGGAGAGAGCTCCATGTTATTGAGCTGCTCGGGAGTCCCCCTTGCAAGCCTGGGATTGTCAGCGACAGGAAAGCGAATCTCTTGACCGCTATGCATCAAAATCAGGATCTCACCATCCTGGAAAAGCGCCGACTTGGCGCTATCGATTAAAGTACTCATTCCAAACCCTGATAATAAGCTGTCGTTTTTCAGATGCAAGCGCCTCAGCCCTTGCAAGTTCCTTCACATTAAGACCCTGAGACTCCCGAAGCTCCACGCTAGTCTCCACGTCAAATACGGCTTCTCCGCTTCCATGTCTTACGTGAACGTGAATGGGGTGGTGCTCGTTGCTGTAGAAAAAGAAACGGTATCCATCTTTTTCAAAAACTTTCGGCATTTAGCCACCATACTTCGACTCAGAGAAATTGCGATCTCAAAAGTCGAACGACGAAGTGAGGTACGCCGTCAGGCGTTACCTCCACTGGCTTGTTCGGAGTTCCCGTTCCCGTTTGCAACGGCAGCGCGAGCAAACTCAATGCACTCACTAAGCATCTAATCAGGATCTGAAGCCCAGGTGCGCGATACCTGCCGGCCATACGCATCGCGACCTTCAACGAGAAAACTCCCCTGGGAGACTTCCTGAACGCGGAAGTACCAACCCTCGACTTTGTCGGAAATTGGATACTGACGAATCATTTCCTTGTGGGACTTTGGTTGGACAGGAACTATACTCATTCTGAATTTTGTCCTCCGAACTATTAGCTGAGGCGCGCCGCGTCAGCGGCGTTGCCCTCCAGCGCCTTGTTCTGAGGGGTTTCGGTCTTGCGATCGACTCCAAAGAGTCTCAATAACTCCGCTTAATAAGTAACAAAAACAGATGAGAAACAAGAGTGAACCGAGTACTCCTCCAAGCCAGATATAGCCAGAACCAGCAGGATACACGATCTCTACGGAATCGCTAGGGGGACCAGCACTAGAGAAGAGACTAACCAGACAACCAACGACACAGCCACTGCCGAAGACTAGTGCACCGGCTTTACCGAATTGCCGAGCGTGATAAAAGTTTGAATTCCTACTCACGTGCAATCAGAACGCTAAAGTGAGGTGCGCCGTCAGGCGTTACCTACACTGGCTTGGTAACCCTCGCCGTCTCGTCTCTTCCGAACCAATGCGTCGCATTGATCTCTGCAACCTGCCTTGACCAAGCGACGTATAATATCTGGGTCACTGCCACAGTAACGATATGCCGCAATACACGAGCCTGCGACAACCTCAATCATGCGGTCAATTTCCTCTGGCGTCTCTGGCTGGCGACTCACAAAACAATGGTCAGGCAATCGCTTAGAGCAATCTTCACAAGGAGTCTCATGATACCGAATTGTTCGCGGCGCTGTTTCGACTGGGAGCGAGCAAAGGAGGCAGATGTCCTTGACGACGTAAAATGGTCCGGGCGCGTTCTGAGGCTCACGCTCGTAATGTGGTGTCACCATCTTGTCTTTCATGGCACGCTAAGTCGGCTACCGATGAGCTCAGGCGCGCCGCGTCTGCGGCGTTGCCTGCAGCGGCTTGTTAGGATCCATATTGGTGTGTCTACTCATAGTACTTGCCTGCATACAGAAACCTAGCGAATGATTTCCACGACGGCTCCGGCGGTAGCTCTCCATCCCTCCCTATCCAATCCTCTGTCCAAGCAAGCGCTGCGTCCAAGTAGTTTTCAATAGTGCCATTTTCCCAGCCATTTGCTCCAGGACCGTAGGGGTCACTCGCAGACTCTCTCTCCTTGGTGACCTCATCTTCGCGGTCAGCAACTAGTGCTCGAACAAAATCCAAGAAGGACTCTCGATCGACCACAGATTCCAACTTCTCATCTAGATCGATCATTTTTCCTCCTAAAGATTAGCTGAGGCGCGCGGCGTAGCCGCGTTGCCTCCAGCGCACTGGTAGGCTCAATCTTCAACGGTGTAATACTCATTCCGTGCGAGTGTTCGATTCAGTCCAAAGTTGGGAACGGTATTGCTCGCTCTCTGGAACACCTCGTCATTTACGGATGCAAAGTCTTCGGGCTTAAGACCACGTAAATTCCATGCAAGATTAACGTGATCAAGCAAATGACCTAACTCTACTGCTAAGCTCGCTTCATCACCTTCCCCTATACTGCCGTTCGATATTGACTCGAGCAGATCATCAACATGAACACGCAACTCAGATAGCTGAAAATGTAGATTCTCTAAGTTCATATTTCTGCCTACCGGAAGTGATTAACGGAAAATTTTCCAGTATATCGTCTGCTATAGACGGACTATTTTCCATTAATCTGTTTATCGAGGCATGGATCGATGAATTCGATTGAACTGAATACTTCCTTTTGAAAGCCTCCCATCAGGGTGAATATTCTACTTTCGAATGCGCAAAACAAGCCCAAATCCGGCCCTTGTCTTCACACTGAAGGGGATAGGCGTCGCGTCGCGGCATTCAAAAGCGCCCCGGGCCAACTTTAGTCGGACGATACTTCATCTACCACGGAGGCTAGGTGCTAATCGTGCGCTGAGACGTAGGTAACGGCGGATTGGCGATCCGCTGGCCAGGATGACGAAAAGCCCGATCATCTGCATCAATCTCATCGGTGTCCTCCTCGCGAAGTGATCCCAGAGAAGCTGAATTCCTACGGTCCAGAGGCTCGCGCTGGCTTTAACGGCTTGTTCAATGCTATTCTGCTAACTGCCTTCGAATCCACTCTGGGTCTCTTCGTAAATCGAGAATTGCCCAGATGGTTACGTTGTCTGACTCAAGGGTATAGAAGATGCCGTAGGGGAAGACTCTGCTTAGGACTCGTTGGTAATCCTCGAACACCACTCGATGGACGTCTGCTGATGTTTTGAGGTTTTCAATATCCGCCTTCAAGCTCGCGGCAAAGTAGTCTCCTAAGCCAGCTCCCTGGGCTTCGTAGAATCGAAATCCGTCATTCAAATCCTGAAGTGCGTCCTCAGAGATCTGAATTTTAAACCTCATGAACCGATCTTACCCTTTACAGAATCCCAATCGTGAATCTTCGCTACTCCAAGGTCAGCACGAGATCTTCGCTGCGACAAAAGTTGTGCCTGCTCTCGCGAGATCTGACTACTTTCAAGCCGATCTCTAAAATCTTCCCAGATCGTCTCCATGATCTGGATCTTTTCTCTGAGAGGCAATGCCTTGACCTCATCAACAGTCATAATCTGACCTTACTGCTACCCGTTCTTCATTGCGATCAATTTCAGCAGGCTAAAGGTGAGCTGGGCGTGAGCGGAAACCGGACAAGACACCACCATACTCTGATACGCTGGAACTAAGCCGCTGCATTACTCTTTTTCGGGCGGATTAAAGGAATTCGAAGGCGGCTCCGAGCCAGACTCAGCAGCCCGGGAAGTTCCAGCGCTTGATTTGGTGGTTAGGCACCTCCGGTATGGTTCGTAGGAGTCGGGGAACCGAATCTCCCTGCTCCGTCGCTCTCTACTTGCGGGGGGTGAAGTCTAGGTTTTCGACCAGGAAGGCCCATTGGTCGGCGATTTCTTCGATGATCTTGCTGGTGGGTTTGCCCGCTCCGTGGCCAGCTCGCGTTTCGATTCGAATGAGGACCGGGTTGTCTCCCGCATGGCATTCTTGCAGACGTGCGGCATACTTGAAGCTGTGGCCCGGGACGACCCGGTCATCGGTATCGGCCGTGGTCACGAGGATGGCTGGATACTCCGTACCGGGCTTCAGATTATGGTATGGGGAGTAGGCGTAGAGGGCCTTAAATTCTTCGGTGCTGTCGGAGGAACCGTAGTCGTCCACCCAGAAGCGACCGGCGGTGAACTTCTGAAACCGGAGCATGTCCATCACGCCAACAGCGGGCAGTCCAGCGGCGTAGAGGTCGGGTCGTTGGTTCAGACAGGCTCCCACGAGTAAGCCCCCGTTGCTGCCTCCCTGGATGGCGAGTTTGCTGGATTGGGTGTATTTGCTGTCGATCAGCCACTCGGCCGCCGCGATGAAGTCATCGAAGACGTTTTGTTTTCGCAGCTTGGTGCCGGCCTTGTGCCAGGCTTTGCCGTACTCGCCCCCGCCTCGCAGGTTGGCTTGCGCGTAAACGCCGCCCATCTCCATCCACGCCAGCCGGCTGATGGAGAAGCGCGCTGGGAGGGAGATGTTAAAGCCACCGTATCCGTAGAGCAGGGTGGGGTTGTTACCGTCGAGTTTGATGTCTTTGCGATGGGAGACGAACATGGGAACTCGCGTGCCATCTTTGCTTTGGTAGAAGACTTGTTCGACGACGTAATCATCAGGATCGAACTTTACGTTCGGGCGACGGATGAGTTCGCTCTCGCCGGTGAGGATGTCATAGCGATAGGTGCTGGGCGGGGTGTTGAGACTGGTGAAGGAGTAGAAGGTCTCGGTGTCAGTTCGCTTCCCTCCGAATCCTGAGGCTGTTCCAATCCCCGGAAAGCTTACTTCCCGGACCAGCTTGCCAGTCATGCTGTAGAGTTTTACTTGGGTCTTGGCATCTTTGAGGTATTCAGTCACGAAGACATTGCCCACGATATCCACGCTGGAGAGCGCGTTCTCGGATTCGGCGATGATCTCGCGTCGACCTTTTGGCTTACGAATGTCGATCGCCACGACTCGACCGTTGGGGGCGTCGAGGTTGGTCTTGAAGTAGAACACCGGTCCGTCGTTGCCGATGAAGCTGAACTCATTCTCGAAGTTATCAATGAGGTCGATGGGGAGGGCGTAGGGCTCGTTTAGATCGCGATACAGAACGCGGTAGTTGTCATCCGTGCCTTTCCAAACGGTGAAGATCAAGTAACGCCCATCCTCGGTGACAGAGGCATCAAAGCCCCAATCCGGGAAGTCGGGTCGTTGATACACCAAGACGTCTTGCTCCTGTGAGGTGCCGACTCGGTGGTAGTAGACCATCTGGTTTTTGTTCAGCGATTGAAAGGCATCGCCTTCTTCCGGGGCTGGATAGCGACTGTAGAAAAAGCCCCGGCTGTCTTTGGTCCAGCTGACACCACTGAACTTGAGCCATCGCAATTCGTCCGCGAGCACTTCCTTGGTGTCGACGTTCATAATGCGCCAGGACCGCCAGTCTGAACCCCCATCTTGGATGCTATAGGCCATGTGAATGGCATCCTCAGAAAAGGACACGGACCCTAAAGCAACCGTTCCGTCTTTCGACCACGTGTTGGGATCGACCACCAACTCAGACTCTCCGTCCAAACTGCGTTGCCGATAAAGCACGCTTTGATTCTGCAGGCCGTTGTTCTTCCAGTAGTAATACCAATCTCCTCGTTTGAACGGCGTGCCGATCTTCTCGTAGTTCCAGAGTTCGGTGAGCCGATCTTCAATGGCTTGGCGATGCGGCAGCTCTTTGAGATAGCCGAAGGTCACCTCGTTCTGGGCCTCGACCCAGGCTTCAACATCGGCCGATTCGCGGACATCGTCTTCTAACCATCGGTAAGGATCGGCCACTTGGGTCCCGTGATAGTTGTCTGTTTGCAGGATCTTCTTAGTGGGTGGGTAGGAAAGGGGTTCTGCCATACCTGAAATGTTTGTGGCGATGAATGCGACTGTGATGAGTGAGGCGAGAAGGGTTCGGCCGATTCGCAACATAGCTATCCTTTCTTGTGGTAGGGGGAATGGAGGTTGAAATAAATCCCACATAGCGGGCGCTCGTCATCCGATTGACTGAGAATAATCGTCACCTGCCGATCCAAGGCGATCCCGTGTCGTAGGCCGGGCCCTCGATCGACATACGCCTTGATCGCCTTTTCCATCAGGCGCAGCAGGGAGGCCTTGCAGTCTTCGGGCGGTTTATCGAGACAGATGACATATTTGTCATACGCTCTCAACGCCTCTGCAATCTCTGCCGAGAAAGATTCTACACTCAAAACCATCGGCGCGAGCCTAGAGGAACCCGATAGATTGTAAACACTGGAGCGAGCGCTAGGCGCCCGTTTTTCGCTTCCGCTCGCCGAAAAGAGTGGTTCCCACCCGCACCATTGTGGATCCCTCTTCCACGGCGATCTCGAAGTCACCGCTCATGCCCATGCTCAGCTCGGGCAAGGGCGCCCCGAGAATTTGTTCGGCCTCATTCTGCAGTTCCTTCAAGCGACGAAAATAGGGCCGTGACTTCTCCGGTTCTTTGCTCCAGGGCGCCATGCACATGAATCCATGGATTTCGAGACGGTCTAAATCATTAAGCTCCATGAGTCTGTCTAAGACCTCAGTGGGACTGAACCCATACTTGGTGGCTTCCCCAGAGACGTTGACTTCGAGCAACACCGGGAGCGTCTTCGCAAGTTTTTCACACCCCGCCTGCAGCCCCTCGGCTACCCGCAGACTGTCCACGCCATGAACCATCCCTGCCAGATAAGCCGCTTCCCGGCACTTATTGGTCTGGAGATGCCCGATGAAATCCCACTGCAACTGCCCCGGGCACTGGCTTTTCTTGAGCTTCAGCTCCTGGATCTTGTTCTCACCAAAGCGCACCAGGCCTGCATCGGCGGCTTCTCGGATAGCATCGACCGAATGGCCTTTGCTTACCGCGATCAGCGTCACCTCACTAGCCTGTCTTCCGGCGCGTTCGCAGGCGGCGGCAATCCGCTCTTGAATCGAATGCACGTTTTCGCTGATACCCATGGCATTGATTTACTCAATTCAGAAAAACTTTAAAACTAGGATTTTTAAACGAGCGGATTTGAGGCATATTATTTACGTAGTTCAAGAGTGTCCGAAGACGTAACGCAGTCGAATCCAAAGCCCAGAAAGAAGTACGTCCGAGCCATCGGCCCGCGTCTCCGCGTTGTACTCTACCTGGTATTCGCGCTCGTCGCTCTCCTGGGAGCCAACTCAGCCTACCTCGCCAGTATCACTTTCCTAGAATGGTTCCGCGGGGAGACTTATCAGAATTACTTCTATCAGTTCATGTTCCTGGGCCACTTGGTCTTAGGGCTTCTCCTACTCACCCCGTTTATCATTTTCGGCATTGGGCATATCCGAAATGCCTACAACCGCACAAATCGCCGTGCCGTACGGGTGGGCTATGCGCTCTTCGGGGTCAGCCTCGCCCTGCTCTTCACCGGCGTGGCCCTGATGCGCGTGGAGGGCTTTGAGATTCGCAATCCGAACACCCGATCAATCGCCTACTGGATTCACGTCATCAGTCCCGTCATCGCTGTTTGGCTTTACATTCTCCACCGGCTCGCGGGACCGCGAATCAAATGGCGCGTGGGGCTCACCTGGGCTGGAGCGGTCGGTGTCGTGGTCGTGGGGATGGTCGTATTTCACTCGCAAGATCCTCGCCAGTGGAATGTTGCTGGCCCCAAGGAGGGCACGAAGTATTTCGAACCCTCTCTGGCTCGAACTTCGAGCGGCAACTTCATTCCTGCGGATACCTTGATGATGGATCAATACTGTATGGAATGCCATCCGGACGCCTACGACGGATGGTTCCACAGCGCTCATCATTTCAGTTCCTTCAACAACGAACCCTATCTCTTCAGTATCAGCGAGACCCGCAAGAAACTGATGGAGCGGGACGGCAACGTTCAGGCTTCACGCTGGTGCGCGGGTTGTCATGATCTCGTGCCTTTCTTCAGCGGCGCTTTCGATGATCCCAATTTTGACATGCGGAATCATCCTACCTCACAAGCGGGGATCACATGCACGGCCTGCCACGCCATCACTCACGTGAACAGCCCGCGTGGCAACGCTGATTACACCATCGAGGAACCCATTCATTATCCATTCGCTAAAAGCGAGAATCGCCTCCTCAAGTTCATCAACCGACAGATGGTCAAGGCCAAGCCGGAGTTCCATAAGAAGACCTTCCTGAAACCATTGCACAAAACGGCCGAGTTCTGCTCGACCTGTCACAAAGTGAGTCTTCCCAAGGAGTTGACCCATTACAAAGAATGGCTCCGCGGTCAGAATCACTACGACAACTTCCTGGTCAGCGGAGTCTCGGGTGGCAATGCCAAATCCTTTTACTACCCTCCCAAGGCTGAGCAGAACTGCAACGGCTGTCACATGCCACTTGAAGAATCGAACGACTTCGGCGCGGATTTCTTTGGCAACCAAACGCTATCGATTCACGACCACCTCTTTCCCGGAGGCAACACGGGTATTCCAGCCATCCGAGGTGAATTCGAGGCTGTGGCCGCGCAGCAGGAGATCCTGCGAGACTCAGTCAGAATCGACGTCTTCGGGATTCGCGAGGGCGGCACGATTGATGGGAAATTGATCGCTCCCCTCGGCGACGCACCGCCCCAGCTCATCGCGGGCAAAACCTATCTTCTCGAGGTTGTGCTCAGGACTCGCACGGCTGGCCATATCTTCACACAGGGCACAGCCGATTCCAACGAGGTTTGGGTCGACATCGAAGCGAAGGCTGGCGAGAACACCATCGGCCGCAGTGGCGGCTTGGGTGAGCACAAGGAGGTTGACCCGTGGTCCCATTTCGTGAACGTCTACATGCTGGATCGCCATGGCAATCGCATCGATCGTCGAAACGCTGAGGACATCTTCACGCCGCTCTACAACAATCAGATCCCTCCAGGAGCCGCGAGCGTTCTGCACTATCGCCTGGAAGTGCCCTCTGATTACAAAGGAGATTTGGACATCACAGCCAAGTTGAACTATCGCAAGTTTGACACGACCTACATGCAGTATGTCTATGGACCAGAATACAACAACGAACTTCCGATCACGGTCATCGGCGAAGACCAAATCACGTTCTCAACCACTTCCGAGCAACCTAGCCAAACTAGTGTAGGAGACGTCGACTCATCAGAAGATTTCCCCACCTGGCAACGATGGAACGACTATGGAATTGGACTCTTGTTGAAGAGCGGGGCGGGCAGTGAGAAAGGGCAACTGAGGCAAGCCGAAGAAGCATTTGCTCAGGTCGAAGCGCTCCAACGTCCGGACGGGCCGCTCAATCTGGCTCGAGTCTACCTCAAGGAAGGACGCGTGGCGGAGGCTGTCGAAGCCCTCCAAAGGGCCGCCTCCTTCGATCCACCAGCGCCACGCTGGACCTTAGCCTGGTTCAATGCTCTCGTGAACAAACAGAACGGTCGTTTCGATGAAGCGATCCGAGAGCTTCGTAGCATCTTGGAAGACCGTTACGAAGAAGTCATCGAACGTGGATTCGATTTCTCCAAGGACTACCAGGTGATCAACGAACTTGGCCTCACCTACTACGCCAAGTCAACCACCCTGCGAGCCAAACCTCAGGAGTATCAAGCGATGCTGATCGCGGCCGTCGAGACCTTCGAAAAGACCCTTGCCCTGGATCCAGAGAACGAAACCGCTCACCACAACCTGGGCATCATCCACACGATTCTCGGGAACGAGACGAAAGCCGCTGAACATCGTCGGCTTCACGAGATTTACCGCGTCGACAACAATGCTCGAGACCAGGTCATCGCGATCGCTCGAGAAAACAATCCCGCCGCTCGAAACGCCGCGCAACCCGTTGTCATATACGACCTTCACCGTCCCGGAGCTCCTGAGCTTCCAGCCGCTGAATAGGTCCGAGAACGGTCTCTGCCTTCATGAATGGGTTGATAGGGACCCGTTTCTGAGTTAGATCAGAGCGATGCGAGATTCCGATTCCGACCCAAACGAAAACCTTGAGACGACTGATCACGCTGATGATGCGGTGATTGGTCAGGCTTTCAAGTGGTCTGCGATCGCGTTTGGCCTCATTGTGATCGTTGCGGGTGCGTTGATCTACTTCGCTACCCGCCCTCCGGCGAAAGAGGCAGAACAAATCACCACCATCGTCGCCCCGGAGAATCCCGAGCAATCAGAAGCCACCGTCCCGACCATCCGCTTCACCGACATCACGGCGTCCTCTGGCATCGATTTCACCCACAACAATGGTGCGGACGGAGAGAAGCTCCTGCCGGAGACGATGGGTGGGGGCGTGGCGTTCTTTGACTTTGACGGCGATGGAGATCAAGACCTTCTCTTCGTCAATGGAACCTCGTGGGCGCACTCCGATACTCAAAATGTCACGACCGCTCAGCTCTTCCAGAATGACGGCGCCGGGAACTTTAACAACGTGACCGCTGGTTCCGGACTGGACGTGCCTCTGTATGGCATGGCTGCGGCGATCGCCGACTATGACCAAGATGGTCTGCCCGACATCTACGTGACTGCAGTTGGACAGAACCGATTGTTCCGAAACAAGGGTGATGGCAAATTCGAGGACGTCACGGCTCAAAGCGGCTGCGGGGGCGCCGAGTCCGATTGGAGCACCTGTGCCACCTGGTTTGACTACGACAACGATGGCGACCTCGATCTCTTTGTCGGCAACTATGTGAAATGGAACAAGGAAATCGATTTTCAACTCGGAAGCACCCTGGTCGGTTTCGGGCGAGCCTACGGTCAGCCCATGAATTTCGAGGGATCGTTTCCCTCTCTCTTCGAGAATGACGGGGCTGGCACCTTCACAGACGTCTCCGAGTCCAGCGGCATTCGAGTCGCCAACAAGGCCACGGGAGTCCCCGTCGCGAAATCCCTGGGCGTAGCCCCAGTCGACCTCAATAAAGACGGTTGGATGGATCTGATTATTGCCAATGACACGGTTCGAAACTTCGTCTTGAGCAATCGCTGGGACCGCACCTTCAAAGAAGTCGGATCGCTCACCGGCCTCGCCTACGACACCTACGGCAAAGCGCGAGGGGCGATGGGAATCGACACGGCCCGCTACCGCGAAGACCAGGCTCTAGCGGTTGGGATCGGCAACTTCGCAAATGAGATGACGGCTCTCTATGTTGAGCAAAGTCGAAGCATGGTTTTCACCGACGAAGCCATACCCGCCGGGATTGGCCCAGCTAGTCGGCTCCTCCTCAAGTTCGGCCTCTTCTTTTTCGATTATGACCTCGACGGTTGGCAAGATTTGCTGACCGCCAATGGTCACTTGGAGGAAGAGATCTCCCAGATTCAGAAAAGCCAACACTACGAACAACCCGCTCAGCTGTTCTGGAACAGCGGCCCCGACTTCGGATGCCAATTCATCGAGGTCAACGCTGACCAAGCAGGCGAGGACCTCTTTCGCCCTCTGGTCGGCCGTGGATCCGCGTTCGCCGACATCGACGGAGATGGCGACTTGGACATCGTGATCACGCAAATCAATGGCCCTCCGACCCTGCTACGAAATGACCAAGAGCTCGGGAACAACTGGATTCGCGTTCTTCTGAAAGGAACCGATCAAAACCGAGAGGGCATCGGGGCCTGGATTAAGGTCACCGCGAATGGCCACGACTACTGGCGCCAAGTCATGCCGACTCGCAGCTACCTTTCCCAATCTGAACTCCCGATCACGATCGGTATCGGGAAGGCCACCCAAATTGACTCCGCTCAAGTCGTGTGGCCGGGTGGGAAGGTTCAAGAGATCGCGACACTGCCGCTGGGCCAAACGACCACGATCACCGAGCAGTAATCGTTATTTTCAACAGATCCCTACGGCGTGGCCAAGCAAGACCAGAAGAAAGATCCCTTTCAGCTTCGATTCGCGAAATCTGGTCTCGCCGCCGCCCTTACGTCCGAACTCGCCAGTTCCGAGCCCAAGGAGCGATCGGATCTCGCTCCTTCATCCTGGGCTTTCCTCACAGCCCTTATCCACCGCATTGAGCCGACGAGCCCCATTCTCCTTGTAATCCCTGGGCTCAAGCAGCAGGAAGCCCTTTACCAAGATTTACAGACATGGTTGACCTGGTTAGCCACCGTTCCAGGGAGTCGTGAGGATTCCGAAACCTCGATCGAGATGCCGGGGTTTTTCCCCGCTTGGGAAACGCTACCCCATGAAGCGAAGCTATCGCATGCAGATGTGATCAGTGAACGCCTCGAAACACTTCTCACCCTCAAATCCTATCAAGCGTCGAGCGAAGGCCCGGCCCCGGTTATCGTCACCAATGCCACGGCGTTGCTGCAGAAAACCTTCCGACCTGATACCTTTCAGAAGCGCTTGAAAAAGGTCGCCGTTGGCGACGATCTGGATCCACTCGATCTCGTGGAATGGCTCGAGTCCCAGGCCTTTGAGCCCGAAGCTAAAGTCACCCAGAAGGGGGAACTGGCACTCCGCGGTGGCATCGTCGACGTGTATCCTCTCGCCAGTCCTTGGCCGGTTCGCATCGAGTTTTTTGGGAACGAAGTCGACTCGATTCGCTACTTCGATCCTCAAACCCAGATGTCTCTCGAGAAGGTGGATTCGATCACGCTATCCCCAGCAGGAGAATTCGGAATTCTCCTGAGGGAAATCGATGAAGCCCCTGACGAGCAAAAACCCGATACCGTCTCCAGCCTTCTAGACCACCTCCCGGACTCCACCGTGTTAGTTGTCTGTGATAGCGGAAACATCGAGGACTTTGCCGATGCTTACTCGGCGCAGATTCCTGAAAATGACCCCTTTTCGCAAACCTGGGCCGACATTATCCAGCAGGCTGAAGACAAAGGCCTTCGAACCTTTCACTGGTCAACGCAACTAGAGGAAGAACTCCTCGATCCAGTGGATTTGGACACAGGAAGTTTGAAGGAGCGAGGCTCCCCATCGGCTGAGGTTGCGGTACCAGTCTTCGAAGATCTCGAGCAGTTTCGGCCCCTTGATACACGAGCACCTGATCTCCAAGTCGCCGAACAGCAAAGGCAGCAATTCTTCGATCAGATGCATCGTTGGCTTCGGCAGGGCTATCATTTGGATGTCTTCTGCAACAATGAGGGTGAGCGAGATCGCTTTGCAGAGATTTGGTCTGATCTCGGTTGGGCCGACGAGTCCTTCGAGGGGGAGCTCGCGATCGAGATTGGCATGTTGGGCCGCGGCTTCTTGGTCGAAAGCCAACGCTGGGCGGTCGTCACGGACGCTGAGATCTTTGGCCGCTACAAAGTACAGCGCCCCCGTCGTCTCAAGTCCAAGCACGCATCGGCGGTCAAATCCGCACTCGAGATCGATTTCTCAGATCTAGTCGAGGGCGATTACGTCGTACACCTTCAACACGGCATCGGTCGCTTTGTTGGCCTTCAACAGCTGGATCCGATTGGGTCCTCCTCAGATTCAAGCGAAGGGGATGAAGCGAAATCAGGGCCGGAGTGTTTGGTCATCGAGTATGCCTCAAAGGACCCGCAGCAATCTCTTCCCAAGATCTATGTTCCGGTCACGGAAGCTCACCTTGTCAGCAAATACGTTGGCGCTGGCAAAGCGAGTCCGCCTCTCAATACCTTAGGAGGTAATCGGTGGATCAAGGCAAAGGCCCAAGCCGAAAAGGCGGTCGTCGATCTCGCGAGTGAGATGCTCGCTATCCAAGCAGCCCGCGAATCTGAAGAAGGGCATCCTTTTCCGACCGATACGACCTGGCAACGAGAGTTCGAAGGCGCCTTTCTCTACGAGGAGACGATCGATCAAATGAAGGCCATCGATCACACCAAATCGGACATGGAGTCCAACAAGCCGATGGATCGGCTCATTTGTGGGGATGTGGGATTTGGCAAGACAGAAGTGGCTATTCGTGCTGCCTTTAAAGCGGTGATGGGCGGCAAACAAGTCGCGATGCTTGTTCCTACTACCGTGCTAGCGCAGCAACACTACAAGAATCTCGCAGAACGTATGCTCGACTATCCGATTCGAGTCGAGCTGCTCTCACGCTTTCAAAAGAAGAAAGCAGCAAACCAGACGCTCCAAGACCTTGCTAACGGGGCTGTCGACATCATCGTTGGCACCCATCGTCTGGTGCAAGATGACGTGACATTCAAAGATCTCGGCCTCGTCATTATCGACGAAGAACAACGCTTCGGCGTGGTTCACAAAGACAAGTTCAAGCTCCTGAGAAAACTCGTCGATGTTCTCACCCTCAGCGCCACTCCGATCCCAAGAACGCTGCACATGGCTTTGATCGGAGCTCGGGATATGAGTACGATCGAAACCGCTCCTCACGATCGTCTTCCCGTCGAGACCATCGTCACTCAATACGATGAACGAACGATTCGCGACGCGATCCAACGCGAGCTCAATCGGCAGGGGCAAGTCTACTTTCTCCACAACCGTGTGATGACCATCGAAACCGTTGCGGAGAAAATTCGCACTCTGGTTCCTTCCGCTCGGGTCGTCGTGGGTCATGGTCAGATGGACGCCAAAACGCTTGAGAAAGTGATGACTACATTCGTCAACGGGGAAGCGGATGTTTTGGTCTCTACCACCATCATTGAAAGCGGATTGGACATTCCCAATGCCAATACCATTCTCATCGACCGGGCCGATCGCTTCGGCTTGAGCGATCTCTACCAACTCCGCGGTCGAGTAGGCCGATACAAGCACCAAGCATACGCTTATCTAATGATTCCCCGGCATGCGGGACTCCTCTCCGACGCTCGCAAACGCATCACGGCCATGAAACAATACTCTCGTTTAGGTAGTGGTTTTAAGATCGCGATGCGAGACCTGGAAATTCGCGGAGCTGGCAACATGTTGGGCCCACAACAGAGTGGACACATTACCGCGGTCGGCTTCGAGCTCTACTGCCAACTCCTCAAGCAAAGTGTGGCAACCTTAAAGGGAGAAACCGTTAAGCCGAGAGTCGAGGTGCATGTGAAGTTCGATTTCCTTTCCCTCAATCCGGGTGAAGAGACGAGTCGCCGCCCGGCCAAGAAAGCTTCGAAAGAACCGAAGAAGCCCAAGTTCGACATCCAAGTTCCCCGCGAGGACGTCGCCATTTACCTCGAGGAAGACGAAGAACCCAAAGCACCGATCGAAGAGGAACCTTCTCACCGACATCCCGCTTCGATTCCTTTCAGCTACGTCACTGAGGTCCAACAAAGAATTGAGGTTTATCGAAAACTTGCACAGATCAACGACAAGGAATCCCTAGCCGCACTGAAGAACGAACTTCGAGATCGCTACGGACCTCTTCCCTCTGCCGTTGAGCTTCTCCTCCTGGTCGCTGACATCAAATGGATGGCGAGCGACCGAAACATCAGCTCCGTCGAAACTCGGAACGGCAAAGTCATACTCACAAGGAACCGAGATCTGATCATGGTCGGCGATCGTTTCCCGCGACTCACCAAGAAACGCCCAGAAGCTCGCCTGAAAGAGATCAAGCGATTACTGCTGTCTCTTTGAGGGCTTCGGCCTCCACGCGAATTTTAGATGGATCAATCTTAAAATCTCCGCCCATCGATACAGACGGGAAGGTCCACTCTTCATCTTGGGAATCGATCTGGCTAAATCGACGGACATACAGCTCTGATGCCCGCCGAACAACATCTGCGAGCGACCAATCATTCTCTCTAGCCACCTCCTTCAAACGTCGATAGAGGGGATCTGGAAACTGGATCTGAGTCCGAGCCATATTCTATTGCTACACCGATGTCGGAACGACGTCAAGCCCTCCCCTTTCTATGCAAGTCGGCCTACTCCTAAACGTCAGGCAACGCCTCAAGTGGTTGGCGTTTCTGTTGCTGGAGTTCGAGCACATGGGCTGCCTTGGTGAGCTCGTCCATGTCTGGATCTTCGACACCGTGAGACAACTGCCGAAGTTCTTGATCAATATGAAGGTTCCGCAACCGCAGCACGATGTCTGAGAGCTGAGCTTTGGGGTTAGGGATCGTACGATTATCAGTAGCGGCTTCAGTCACCATACTGGCCGCTTGGGGTTCCTCGATGGTTGCTACTAAGTCTCGGACCTCGAAGGTTTTTTGATCCGCCAGATGATCCAGCCGGAACACCAAGGCGGCGCGAACCACGGGATGTTCCACCCACGATACATCGAGGTGTTGAAACAACCACTCGATCAAACTCTCTTCACAGTCACCGACAATCAATTTGAGCAACCAAAACTCCAATGTCGAAGGACGAGGAATCTCAATGTGTTCCCCCTCCGTCTCCATCTCAGTCTCCGCCTCGATCTCATAGTCCACCACACGCTCGAACCTAGGCCGGTTGGTCTTGGAGAATTCTTTCCGCATCGCTTCCACCGTCACGCCCAGTTGATGGCTGGTTTTCTGCGCGTAAGTATCGATCAGTACGGCGTCGCCTGTCTTATTCACGGCTTCTGCCATGCCTGAAACGATCGCTTTCCGACCTAGATCACTCTTCCGGTCATTCTGCGAGCAGAGGAAGTTTAAGAGATAATCGAAATAGCCAGCGCCTTGGTTGGTGAGCTCACGAAAGGCATCGGCGCCGTTTTCCTTAATGAAACTGTCGGGATCGTGGGGAGCCGGAATCTGAGCCACCCGCACGGCTGTTCCGGCTGCCAACAGATCGTCGAAGGACCGCTGAATAGCGCTCTGTCCTGCTCCATCCGAGTCAAAGCAGAGGACGACCTCGGACACATGCCGCTTCAAGACACGGGCATGGTCTGCCGTAAGCGCGGTTCCTTGCGGGGCGACAACATTCTTGATGCCGTTCACATGGCAGGCGATGGTGTCCAATTGCCCCTCGCAAACAATCATCGACTTGGCCTGGTGGGCGGCTTGACGCGCCTTATCGAGCCCAAACAAAACCGACCCCTTTTTGAAAATCAATGTCTCGGGTGAATTGACGTACTTACCCCCTTTTTCGGCCTCATCGATGATTCGCCCGCTGAAGGCGATGACCCGCCCTTGCACATCGTTGATCGGGAACATCAGCCGTTTTCGGAAACGATCATAGTAGTGATCACTTCCTTCCTTCCGCGTCACCAGGCCGGCCTTCTCCAGGAGAGAGACTTCAAACCCCTTGCTCTTGGCCCAGTTCAAGGTGTCCGTCCATTCATCTGGAGCGAAGCCGATACGAAACATTTCTACGGCCTCGGCGGGAATGCCTCTGTTTTCCAAATAGGTTCGCCCCAGCTCTCCCTGCGCGTCGTTCAACAGCAAGTGATGCCATCGTTCACTCAAAGCTTCATGGATCTTGAACAACTGCTCTTTGACCTGCCCCCGCTGCCGGTCCGCTGGCGAGTTGTCGAACTCCAGAGGAATCCGAGCTCGCTCGGCCAGGCGCTTGGCCGCTTCAGGAAAGGTCATGTGCTCAAATTCCTGAACAAACGCGAAGACATCGCCCCCTTTTCCACAGCCAAAGCAATGGAAGATCTGTTTTGAAGGGTTGACGTTGAAACTCGGCGTCTTTTCGCGGTGAAACGGGCACAAGGCCATGAAGTTCGCTCCCGCTCGTTTCAACGGGACGTAACTATTGATCACGTCCACGATGTCGTTCGCATCGCGAATTTTCTCCTTTAAATCTGGTCCTATGACGCCGGCCATACCGCTCTTGACGCCTGGATCGTGAAAGCTTGTTGGACGGCTGTCGAGACAACAAGTGGCCGGAGAGGAACTTTGGGCGAGTATTTAGTCGGCAGCGCTCAACCAGTAACGAATCGAGACTGCCTTGGGGTAGTTGGGGTCGAGCGAAAGCACACGTTCGTAGTGATTCTTCGCCAAAGCCGCGTTGCCGATCTTCTTGGCGTACAAGGTGGCCAGGGTAAAATGCCCGTTCACATCGTCCGGGTGATTAGCCAAGAGTGACTCCAACTCAGAGGCCGCTTCGGTATGATGACGCCCCTGTTCCAGCGCCAGTGCGAAGTTGTATCGCGCATTCCGATTGAGAGGATCAATCGCCAAGGCGACCTCGTATGCCTCTAGGGCAGTTTCTGCCATTCCCGATTTAATCGCGGCTAATCCCATATTGTAGTGGGCTTCGAAGAAGGCTGGATCCCGGGACACGGCTTCTCGATAGGCTAAAATGGCCTCCGACTCCCGTCCCGAACGAAAAGCAGAGTTTCCTTTCTGGAAGAAGGGGTCAGCCTGCCGTCGATCGCCCCGGCTTGGTTGAAGCGGATTGCGATACTGATAGGGGACGCTCGGAACTCGTGTGACGCTGCCGGTCTTAGCTGAATTTTCAGTCCCCTGTCCGGTTCCACCGGCATTCCGAAACATTTGACGCCCTACGGAGATGCCCAAGCCTGCACGACGGGTCGACACGGTGCGCCACCCCTCGTTCGGCGACTCGCCCTGGACTGTGTTCTCAGGCTGGTCGTCTGCTACTTTAAAATTATATTCCGATTGCGTCACTTCGATCGTCTCGAACGAAGGGCTCTCAACCACCTGCGAGCCCTGATTGTCTCTCCTTGGAGCCACGAAGGTGGTATCTACTTCCACCTTCCCAGGATCCGATGCCGGAGCCGGGTCTGGTTGTTTGGCTGTCACCTTGATGGTCGTCTCCAGCTCAAGGGCGTTTTGATCTGGTGTCGCAACCGAGCTCTCGGGAACGTCTTGCCCTTCATTTGCTGCCACAACCACTTCCTCTTCTGGTTCGACCACCGTCGTTTCTTCCGGTTTGGGTTGATCGGGGTCCGTTCCTGAGGGCTCCTCCGCCTCGGTCGATCCTTCATCCACCTCGGCGACCATCACGGTTTCCTCAGGCTCTTTCGGCTCCTCCGCAGGTTTCTCTTCCGGCTTCTCCTCCTCGACGACCACTTTCTCGGGTTCGGGCTCGACCCGAGGTTTGGGCCGAATTGCCTCTTCGATCCTGGCTGTCAGCGCTTTCAGCTCAGGAACTCTGGGTGACTGGGGTTCTAAAAAGAGATAGCGCCGATATTTCTGCAAAGCCAGGGGTAGATCATCCAAATACTGATGGGCGACCACCGCTTGATTCAAGTAAGCCGGCCCATAGCTGTCATCTTGCTCGATTGCCGTATTGAAATAGTGATACGCATCGACCGCCAAATTCTGCTCTAGTTTGATCAAACCCAGACCATTCCAAGCCTCGGGGAAGGCTCGACTACGCTTCAACGCGGCTTCAAACGACTCCTTCGCCTCGACCAACCGCTTTTCCCCTAGCTGGGCGATACCGATCTTGATGCTCACTTCGGGTTTACTGTCATCCAAGATCTCGTAAGTCTTAAATTGATCTTCGGCCAGTTTGAATTGGCCATTTTCCAGCAGCAGAGAGCCCAAGTTGAATCGGGCGGATAGATGGTCCACGTTTAAGCGCAATGCTTGTTGATAGGCCTTCACAGCGTCCTCGGGTTGACCGTTCCGATGGTAGGCTAGACCAAGGAAATTCCAGGCATCCGGGTTCTCCATCAGGATATCAGTGGCCTCCCGGAGCTTTTTGATAGCTGCCCGATATTCACCCTCCTCTAAAAGCGCTTCTCCATCGAGGAGTGCGGCATCTCCCGGAGGCGTACATGCCACCGTCCATAACAAAGCGATCACTCCCATGACGTGTAGGAGCGCTCTCGCAGCTATTTTGGTGGCCTTCATTAGACACGGTTGGTAGCATTCCCTTCTCAACGAGTCAAGCGGCGCTAGATGTCGTCGAACGTGGTCTTATTACATTCGGTGGACAGTTTGTTTTCAGTAGCTTCGTCATCCTACCCTCTTATTTTGCGCCTCATACCGCTTTTGCTCGCTTGTGTTTCGGTCGCGGGCCAAGCGCCGCCGCTACTATCGGTCGACTCTTCAAACGGGGGAAAGGCCCGGGTGGTTACGGTCTATGACGCCGCCGCTACGAGCACTTACGTCCCGGATCCGCCAACGATCGAACGGATGGTCGAGCGGGGCTTGAAGCAGCTTTGGAACGTTTCCGATGTGAATGCTGGCTGGCGAGCTCGAATAGAGCCTTCGGATGTGGTGGGGATCCGGATTCACTCTTCGACCGGCAAGACGAGCGGTTCCCGACCGGAAGTCGTCGCCGCTCTCGCCAAGAGCTTGATCAACAGCGGCCATCCCGCACATCAGATTATTGTTTGGGACCGCAAGCTGGCCTCACTCCGAGCAGCCGGATACCTCTCACTCCGAGATCGTCTTGGCGTTCAAGTCAAAGGCGCTCGAGACCTCGGCTACGACGGGGCCGTTTTCTACGAGTCGTCGCTGATTGGAACGATGATTTGGGGCGATCATGAGTTTGGACAAACGGGAGAAGGTCGCGGACGCAATTCCTTCGTCAGCAAGCTTCTCACGCAACAAATCACCAAGATCATCAACCTAACACCGCTGATGAATCACAATCACGCAGGCGTCAATGGCAACCTCCTGGGGCTCGCCCTTGCCAGCGTGGACAATATCATCCGCTTCCAGGGAGACGCCGAACGCCTTTCCGTCGCGATTCCCGAGATCATCGCGGTCCCCGAGCTCGGAGACCGGGTCGTCCTCAATGTGGTGGACGCTCTCATCGCTCAGTATCAAGGGCAAACCCTAGGTCGCCTCCAAGACTCCGCCGTGCTGAATGAACTTCGCTTCAGTTTGGATCCGGTGGCATTGGATGTTCTCTCTATCGCTGAACTCGAGAAACAACGAGCGCTCAAGGGCATTGAAGGAGCCACTTTGAACCGCTCATTGTACGAGAACGCCTCCATTCTGCAGATCGGGATTAGTGATCCCGATCTCATCGAAATTGAATCAATACGCTAACGCCCTTCGCCCATGCCAGAACGCTTCATCGGTGTAGAGATCGGAGGAACCAAGCTTCAGGTCGTCCTGGGCGAAAACCCTTCGGAGATCAAAGATCGTCACCGCGCTGCCGTTGATTCCGAGCGCGGGGCTGAGGGTATCTTGGAAGAGATCAAGAAAGGCCTTCGCCAACTTCTCGGCCAGCAACCGGCATCAGCCGTTGGCATTGGATTCGGCGGCCCGATAAATTGGAAGACTAACCAGATTGCTTGCTCCCATCATATCAAAGGCTGGGATGGATTCGACCTGGGCGCATGGATGGAAGAACAGGCTGGGGCGCCGGTCGCGATGGACAACGATGCCAATGTGGCAGGGCTAGCGGAGGCGACCTACGGTGCTGGCAAAGAGTCGGACCCGGTTTTCTACGTTACCCTGGGCAGCGGCGTCGGGGGGGGCTTGGTCTGCCAAGGTTCTATCTACCACGGAGCCATTCCGGGAGATTCGGAGATCGGACACATCCGATTGAATCATGAGGGAGAAATTCTGGAGCACTCCTGTTCCGGCTGGTCAGTTGATCGGAAGATCCGTGAGGCGATCCAATCATCTCCCGAGAGCCTTCTGGCGCGCTGCGTCGAAGCAGAGTCCGGACCTCCGGCCAAGGCTTTGGCTCCTGCTTTGGACCAAGGCGATGCTTTGGCGCGGTCGATTCTTCAAGCAACGGTTAGGGATCTTGCCTTGGGCCTTTCCCATGTCGTCCAATTGCTACACCCCGAAGCAATCGTCATCGGCGGGGGACTTTCGTTGCTCGGGGCTCCCCTGCTTGATGAGTTGCGACTAACCCTCCCAAACTATCTCATGAAGATCATGCTCCCTGGTCCCAGTGTTCATCTTGCCGCCTTGGGAGAAGATGTGGTTCCGATCGGAGCTTTGGCTCTGGCTCAACAGCTCTGGTCTAAGGCCAGATAATCGTCGGGAACTTCTGCTTCCACCGGCTTTTAAGCGCCGGGTATTCCTGGATGCGAAACCTGGGCCAATCAGTCGTTCGCGCCATCTCCTTACCTTTCGGCCCTCCCAAGATCAATGTCACTGGTAAGCATCCATCTCCGAGAGTGGGATGCTCCTCGAGTTTGAAACAGTCTGTGATCGTGACATTCAGAATCACCTCAATGTCTTTGCCCTCGGTTTTCTTTTTCGGCAACTGATACACGAGCTTCTTGGTCTTGCCGTCGACCCACTCGATCGATTCCGGATAGAGCATCCCCAGCCATTCTTTGATCTCGGACGAGAGCGATTCTTTGAAAGCCGGAAGCAGCGGTTTTTGTTGAGCCTCTTTAGCCAGCCTTTCGCCCTCCAAGGCCCGACTCACGACCTCCACCTGAGCGTCACGATCCATCTCCCTCAAGCCTAGGTCAGGTTGATGAGTCCGCAGTAGCTTGCAACGGAGGAGAAACTGCTGCACGCGATGGTCAAACTGGGGTAGGGATAAACTTTCGTCTCGCCACGCTTCCGCGAGACAACGACCGCTCGCCTTTGGTTCAAACGCTTTCGTCCGCGATTCACCCAGAACGAGATCTCCAAAACGCTCAGTGTCAATCACCTCAACGCGTTTGGTCGAACGATCGTAACGATGTTCTAGTTCCCGCGCGATGGCTCCGGGATAAACCTCTTCCAACCATTCCTTCTCGAAGTGGCTTGCCTGACTGATCAGAGTCAAGGCACCTCGTTTGTGCGAGGCGATTGTGCGGATCTCGGTTGCCACAAAAAACTCGCTCTCCTGAACGACCGTTTCCCGCGCCAATGTTCCCTTGCGGTTTCCGATGATGAAGCATTCGAGTGTGCCCTTGGACCTTCGTTGACAGATCTGGTCGACGAAGCCCGCCAAGAGACATTTGAGAACCGCCGTCCTCCGTTCCTCAGCAGACAGCTCGGCGCCATCGCCATCGTCCTTGATGATCCGGTCCTTCAAATCAAGCAACTGCCGGTAGACTTCCTGGACCGCTAGAGCGACCTGCCGATTGACTCCGTAGTGGCGACATTCTGCCATACGGAACCCTCCCTCCTGGACGGTGTGATACGCCTCCATGAGGGTGAAAAAGTCACTCCGCTCATCTTCCTGAAACGCCTCTCTCGTGGCCTTCAGTTCTTTGTCCCCACGAGCGCCTCTCACCAACAGTCCTCGCCCGCTAACCAAAGCGGCACAGAGAGCCGCCTCCTCGAAACATCCTCGCTTCGCTCCTTCAATCAACATCCTGGCAAACCTGGGTACCATCGGGAGTCGAAGCATCTTCTGCCCCGTATCCGAGAGCCTTTCCGATCCATCTTCACCCTGCTCGAAGGCTCCGAGAAGAAACAGCAGTTGTTCCGCTTGCTGCACGGCTTGAGAGTCCGGAGCGTCCAACCAGTCGAAGGTTTCCGCCCGGCGAACGCCGAGAGCGTGGAGTTGCAATACGATTTCTGAAAGCTCTGTTCGTTGGATCTCAGGCGTCGTCTGGGGGAGCCGGTTCAGTTGACCACTCTCCGTCCACAAACGAAAACACACACCTGGCCCCGTGCGCCCGGCGCGTCCTGAGCGTTGATCAGCCGAGGCTTGGCTGATCTCTTCGATCTCCAGGCTGTTCAGGCCTGTGTCCGCTCTGAACCGTGCGACTCTAGCTAATCCACTATCCACCACATAGCGCACACCACTGATCGTGATGGAGGACTCTGCTACATTCGTTGCGATGATAACTTTCCGCTTAGGTGAAGTCTGAAAAACCCGATCTTGTTGCTCGACAGGAAGTTCGCCATGCAAGGGCATCACCTCAAATTCCTGACCTAGTCGCTGGTCCCGTAAGGCTCTCATGGTGGCATTGATGTCTGCCATTCCCGGCATGAAGACCAAAACATCGCCTTCATCGGTGGACCGGCTGATTTCAATCACTCGCTCTGCAGCCCGTTCAGCAGCTCTTCGCTCGTCTTGCCGACTCGCATAGCGGATCTCCACTGGATAGGTTCTTCCTGAGGCTTCCAGAACTTTGCACGGTTGGTTCCCTTCAGCTTGGCGGAGGTAGCGAGCGATCGGCTCCACGTCCAAGGTGGCGGACATCACGATGAGTTTCAGGTCTGATCGGTGGGTTTCTTGTAGTTGCCGTAACAATCCCAGGAGAACATCGCTATGAAGACTTCGCTCGTGGAATTCATCCAGAATCACAGCTCCCACCTCAGCCAACTCCCGACTCCCCTGCAACTGTCGTAACAGCACTCCCTCGGTCATGAAAACCAACCGGGTCGATCGGCTCGTTTGATCATCAAACCGGACCTGATAGCCAACTTCGCCTCCCAAGCTCTGATTGCGCTCTTCGCTCACCCGTCTCGCGACTGCCCTAGCGGCTACGCGGCGGGGTTGCAAGACGACGACCTTCTTCTCGCCGATGAGCCCTGAATCAAGGAGGTATTGCGGCAATTGAGTGGTCTTCCCCGAACCCGTGGGAGCGACGACGACTACTCGATTCTTGTCTCTGAGATGATCGATGAGCTCACACCGAATATCGGCGATGGGGAGGTCAGAGGTTCCTAGCATCCGTTCTAACCGAGACCAATCTCGATGCTAACCTCTCCACTTGAATCACGGTGCACGGTTAGTTGCATGGGCCGACAGCACACCTCGCAGTCCACGACGATCTCCTCGCTCGATTGACTTGGATCTAGAAACAAGGTGGTGACTTCGCCGCAATACGGGCAACACACCTCTGAGGAAGAGTCCACTATCGTTGATTCCGAAACGCCGAACTCGCTACTTCAGATCTCCCAAATCGCCCGTGAGCAATTCTAGCAGAGCGTTCTCCTTTTCGGGTCCATCGATAAAATCGAGGGCTCGGAAATAGCGAGGTTTCTCCTCCTCGGGAAGACTCTTGTCCGTGAGGATCTTCACCATGAGTCCAGGTGCCTTGGAAGCTCGGGAGCGCCAAATGACATCGCGGCCTCCACTGGTGTTCCAATTATCGCCGACTCGCGCGAGCCACGCATTGAAATAACGATCTTCCTGGCCCTGCGCTCCAATCCCGAGTGCTTCCAGATACCAGCGATCATCCCCCTTATGCTGTTCTGCAAGCTGTGCCCAGAGTTCTGCTCCGATTGTAGAAGGCTCGTGCCGCAGGGCGATGGCACATTCGCGTCTGACCTGGGCTGATGGATCATTGACCAACTTCGAGACTAGCCCAGTCAGTTCCAGCTTTCGTTCTCGGGCTATTCGTAACGCCGTGATTCGGATATTCGGATTCTTATCGGAGATTCCGGCCTCCACGTATTTAGATGCTTTCCCTTTGATTCGCGCCAAGAGGTGAAGTGCCCGCGCTCTGAGTCGGGGGTTCTTGCTTTCCCACATTTTCAACAAAGCTGGCTCTGCTTCGCCTTGCATCTCGTTCAGTTTAGTCCAACCCAGGTAGCGAGTGGCTAGATTCGGAGATTTGAGCGCGCGAATCGCTCCATTCACGCGATCTAAGCGATACTTCGGAACGCTCGGTTTGTTGCCTTTGGGTGCAACTCGGTAGATTCGACCGCTCATTCCCTCCAAAGTTCGGTCCGCCATGTTGTGCCCCCCAACTCCCGCGTCATTCCAATCTGAGATAAACAGCGCTCCGTCGGGTGCCACACACACATCCGATGGTCGATACCACGTATCTTCGCTCGTGAGGATGTTCTTGATGCTGGCCTCATACCCCGCACCCGATTTTTTCACGGGATAGGCCCGCACGGCTCGGGGTCCCGCGTCACTGTGAATCATCTGACCCCGGTAAGGTTTCGGTAACAGTCTCCCCTCATAGACCAGCATTCCCGTGGGAGAGCCTGCTCCCGTTTGGAGCAAGTTCGGCACGACTCCTGGATCGTTCAAATGCCAGTGTCGAAGCGGAATCTCTTCCTCCCAGTTCGTCCGCTTCTCTCGCCAGCCCTTGCCCGTCTTCTCATCCCGGTACCCGTAATTGCCATACTCCATGACATAATTAATTCGAACGGCTCGATTGCCATCGTCATCGTTGTCCGACTGCCAAAGTGTGCCGAACGAGTCTACGGCGACTTCGTAATTGTTTCGGAAATTGTTACCGAGCACTTCGAACCCTGTAAGGTCAGGGTAGCAGCGGAAAACCATGCCTTGTTGGTAAGGCTTTCGATTATCGGCGATGATGTTGCCCTGCGGGTCACGAATGGGGTTCCCGTCCTTGTCTGAAATCTGTTTTCCGTCGTTTCCAAAATTGAAGTAAAGACGTCCGTCTGGCCCGAAGGTGAAAGCATGGACTCCATGATCATGATCCACTCCCTTGATGTTCGAGAAGAGGACTTCTTTCTTGTCCGCTTTATCATCCCCGTCAGTGTCCGTGAACATCAAGACCTGTGGCGAACAGGAGACAATCACCTTGTTCCCTAATACGCAAATGCCGAGCGCGGTGTTGACGTCATCTCCTTGATAAAAAACCGTCTCCTTATCTGCCGCGCCATCCAGATCCGTATCCTCGAGGATCATGATTCGATCACCGCCCGGGCGGAGCTTTCCCCACTTTTGCCAAAGCCGGTAGTTAGCGCCCTCTGTCACCCAAACCCTTCCCCGAGAATCGATGTCCATATTGGCTGGATTGACGACTTGAGGTTCCGAAGCAAAGAGGGTCACTTCCAGACCTTCGGCGACATCCAAACGATCCAACTGCTTTACAGCTGCTTCCCGTCCGATCCCTCCAGGATTCGCTCCCAGAACATTCAGGGACAATGTCAGGACTGCAGCACTTCCCAACAGGAAGCCCAACGGCGAAAGGGTTCTACGGTTCATCGTATGATCAGGCCTCTACTTTCGTTTTCTCTTGTCGTCTAGATTCTGTTTCAAATCCCAAGCGGATACTGTTGAGCTTACCCCTTCAGCGGGCACTTCAGCTTTCGCGATCCACAGCAAACCATTGAGGACGACCTTGCGGAAATTATCGTTTCCCCAGTTCAAGTGTTTATGACCCCCGGTGAAACCAAATCCCCGGCCTCCATTGTCTCTTTCGAGCACCCACATCATGGTCTCGTCTCGTCCCTTCTCGCTCAAGATGTGAGGGTAGGGCCCCTTCGGATACACATACGGACCATCGCGAACGTCATCTGAAGGCTTGGCTACGAGAATGGGCGTCACCCCTTTCATCCCGTCGACCCATCGCATATTGAAATACCATTCATCAAGTGCCTTGAAGGGTTTCACTCCATTGGCAACCGGGTGATCAGGAAAGCTCTTAAACTCAGGTGTCCACATAGGATTGCAGGAATAAAGATGTTCATAGTGCCCACCGATCCATCGATGCAAAGCTTCTCCAGGATCTCCCTTTGGCACTTCAACGCCGTAGTGCGCACATCCGATTCCCACGCCTCTTTCGACCAGTTTATCAATCAGTGCGAGTCGTTCCGCTTGAATGGCGGGATGGCGCGAACCTCCGTCCGCATAGATCAACACGGCGTCCGCTGTGTCGAATACACTCTCATCCTTCGGCCAGCCCATGTTGTGAACCTCAGAATGGATGTTGGGGAGGGCGTTGAGGCACTTACTCAACAGATGACATCCAGCATTGAACTCGTGATCTCCAGGTCCGTGACTGGGCACTCCTGCTATGAGAATGATATTCTTCTTCTCCGCCCCATGCGCGATTCCTGCGATCGCGATAAGGAACACTGCCAAATACTGCGTGATCTTCATGATGGTTCTACTGACCTAGGGTTGGGCTGACAAACTGATCCTGCCTTCGTCGCAGGTCCTGTCGGGTTCGAATGCGGGGTCGCTGTCCCTTCTTCGGATCGAGGTTTAGCATGAGGTCTTCATCGGTCACTTCGCAATCCACTCCGCCTTCTGGGACTTCAACTTTGCTGATCCACAACAGGGCGTTGAGCGCCACTTTTCGGAAATTGGGGTTGCCCCAATTCAAGTGATTGTGCGCACCCGTGAAGCCGAAACCTCGGCCTCCGTTGGGTCTCTCGTAAGCCCATGCCACGTGCTGAGGCTCCCCTGCCGCAACCGACTTTCGGACGTCAGGATTTCCGCTATGCGGTCCGTCTCCTCGTTTCATGGTCGATGCGGGAGCTACGGCCGACAGGATCGGCGTTACTCCCCGCATGTTCGGTTGAAACCGCATGTGAAAATACCATTCATCGTTTATGGTAAACGGTTTCACGCCACGAGTGATCGGGTGCTCCGGAATGAGTTTGAACTCTGCGTCCCAGTGGGGATTCACCGACCAGTGAGTCTCAAAGTAGCCGCCCATCCAATCGAGGAATTCAGCTCCTCCATCGTCCTTGGGCACTTCGACACCATAATGGACCGCTCCGAAACCTACCCCTTGATCCATAAGAACCTTCAACTCTTTGAGTCGATCGCCCTGGATCGCTTCATGCCGCTTCCCGCCGGTCACGAAGAAGACGATGGCGTCAGCTCCTTGAAATGGATTAGGTTTTTCCGGCCAACCATTTTGGTAAACGATCACCTCAATACCTGGAACAGACGCCAGACAGCGCTGAAACAACAAACTTCCCGCGTTGTGCTCGTGCTGCAACGGTCCGTGGCTCGGTTTCCCGGCCACGATGACGAGCCTCTTGGTATCAGCAGCTCCCAATGACAAGGTGCTGACCAGCAGCAGAACGGACTGAATCCAGGTAATTGACTTCACTTTAATATAGTAAAATGATCGTTAATCGGCTTCAGCTATTGCTTCGATGCCGTGAAGGTTGCATCCAACTGATCATTGAAATTCACCGATCCCTTCAAGGACCCGAACCCTGTGATCTTGCCTTCATAGGTACAAACGACCGGTTGACCGTCGTACTCTCCCTCAAGCATCAGAGTGAGTTTGTTCCCTCTTACGCTTCCTTCGACCGGTAGAGTCCCAAGCAGACCCTCGTACGTTCCCGTGACTTTGCTTCCCTTTTGAACCAGATCGAACTGTGGTTCTCCCGTTCCTTGATCGGTCTCAACCATGAACCCCCATTTGCCGCTGACATTGATGCCGTTGAGAGGTTTGATCCGGATGTCCTTGAATTGGACGTTCATGGGAGGTCCAGCATGGAGTTGCAGGGCGAGGATTCCGCTCTCCGTTCGCTTCTTCTTATCCAGATCGGTGACTTGTGCCGTGACTCTTCCGTTGATCACGTGGGTGAATTCATATCCCCGGGCGATGATCTTGTAGTCGTTCCACTGTTCCATCTTGATCACCTTTTGAATATCGGCGGTGTCTCCCAAGGATCCCACGACGTGTACCTTGTGCTTGTCACCATTGGTGACGACTTCCGTCTTCTGACCGCGCTGTGCCAGAATGCCTCGTCCTTTCTCCTCATACAGAATACCCGAGTAGGTCGTTCCGGACTCAAAGTCACCCTGATAACCTCCGACCACCCAGTTTCCCCGGTCTTTACTTCGATACTGGATCCCTGAGTTTCCACCCACGATCTTGAACTTCAGTCGCAATTCGAAATCATCTAGCGTTCCACCCCGCCAAATAATGAAGGTGTTTCCCTTGGTGGGGTTATCCTTCGTCGTGATACCGGTGATCGCTCCGTCTTGGACCGACCAGAATTTCGGATTCCCATCCCAATGCTTGAGACTCTTCCCATCAAAGAGGCTGATGAATCCGTCTTCCTCGTGGTGATCAGCCAAGACGGCTCCTACCAAAACGGGGGATAGTGCTAAACCTAATAGTGTTTTTACAGCGATATTCATTCTACGACTTTCAGTTCAAGAGACGGTTTACTTCAGAGTTTTCTTCAAGAATTTCACACCTTTGACAGCGATCTCGTTCTGAGTGGGTTCGATTCTGCGCCAGATGGCTGCCGCTTTGGCGATCACTTTCACATCGGTCGTGAAGGACTCAATCACCACATCTCCCTTGTATCGGATTCCTTTCAAAGCCTTGGTGATCGACGGCCAATCGATCTCATCCCCTCCGGGAGTTCCTCGATCGCTTCCGCAAGCGTGGAAGTGACCCAAAGCCTTTCCGGCTTTGCGAATGACCTTGGCTTGGTTCTTCTCCTCAATGTTCATGTGGAAGGTATCGAGGTGAAGTTTCAAGGCGGGACTGCCGACATCTTTGATCATCTTCAAGCCTTGATCACAGGTGTTAATGAAGTCCGTTTCGAATCGGTTCAAAGGCTCGAGGCAAATGATTCGACCTTTCTTCTCAGCATACGCTGCGAGCTCCTTCAGATTCTTGACCACGGTTTTCCATTGCTGACGGTATTCCTTGGCGGGAACGGCGTCGGCTCGACCAACGGCTGAATAGACCGGGCCAATCAGCGAAGGGCAATCGAGATCCACCATCTGGTCGATCAAGGTCTTCATGTATTTCAAGCCCGTCTTCTGCTGCTTGACCGTCCCTCGCAAGTCCCGGTCTGGTCCCATGCAGGCACAGACTGAGCCACAGACCAATCCATGTTTGTCGAGGGCGGCCTTGACTTTAACCGGATCGATGTGAGCGGGATCTTCAATCGGGATTTCAACCGTCTCAAAACCCCACTTCTTAAAGGTTGGGAACAATCGAGTGCTCTTGGTTGTGAAGGGTGAGGTAAACAGAAAGGTGTTAATTCCAAGTCTCATAGCTAGGGTTACGCCACAGCGTATGGTTTTGGCTTTTGGTGTCAAAGTCTTTCGGGCGCCCTCAGTGTCTGATTTATCCGTGCTATCCGCGCCAACCATGGTTAGAGTCTCCCCCAATGTTTCGTCCCTGCATCGACCTTCATGAAGGGAAGGTTAAGCAAATCGTTGGCGGTTCGCTGTCCGATGATGAGTCCACCTTGAAGACCAACTTCACCGCTGATCGACCAAGTGAATGGTTCGCCGATCTCTATCGAAAGGATGCGCTTCCGGGTGGCCACGTCATCAAGCTAGGACCAGGGAACGAAGAAGCGGCTCTCTCTGCTCTCGGGGCTTATCCTAACGGGCTTCAAATCGGGGGCGGCATCACCATCGACAATGCTGCAGGCTACTTGGATGCGGGCGCCTCCCACGTGATTGTCACTTCGTGGCTGTTTGATGGCGCGCTGTTTAACCTTGATAAACTGAAAGCCCTATCCTCCCTCATCGGCAAATCTCGACTGGTCGTCGATTTGAGCTGCCGAGTGAAAGACGATCGCTATTTCGTCGTTACCAATCGCTGGCAAACCTTCACCTCCTATGAAATAACCGCCGCCAATCTCGACCATTTAGCCACCTACTGTGATGAGTTCCTTATTCATGCCGCGGATGTCGAGGGCCTCTGTCGGGGAATTGATCTTCAACTTGTCGAGCAGCTCAGTCGTGAAAGTCCGATTCCGACCACCTACGCGGGAGGTGCCCGGTCTATTGAAGATCTCAAGAAGGTGACCTCGGTTAGTCGGGGTCGAATCGATCTCACTATTGGATCTGCGCTCGATATTTTTGGGGGATCTGGAATCCGCTACGCCGAGGCTGTGGCTTTCAATCAAAGCCTTTCATAGCCCTGACATCCATGCTCGCCGCTTCTACTGATTCGCCTTTGTTGATCAACGGGCGCATCTCATCTCCTTCCAAAACCTCCCCTGCCTGCGTGCCTAAATAAGAACTATCCGTGTCATCCAGTAATCCGTGGTCAAAAACGTCTCCCCTTAGAGCTTCTGTGGACTTCCACGAATCAAGTGAGATGCGCCCTTGATCAAATCCTGACCAAAAAATTGCTTTTCTCTTTTCCCTAAATCCTTAGGTTCTTGCCGCCTATGGAAACGACGGTCATTTTGCTTAAACCTGATTGCATCGAAAAGAACCTTGCCGGTGAGGTGATCAAGCGCTTTGAGGGGCTTGGCCTTCGGATTCGGGGCTGCAAGATGATCACTGCTACTGACGAGCTACTCAAAGACCACTACGCACATCTTGCTGACAAACCCTTCTTCCCTGAGATTGTAGCCTTCATGCAGTCTACCCCGATCATTGCCTTGGCTCTGGAGGGTGACAACAGTATCGCTACCGTTCGCGACAATCTCGGTCCCACGGACTCAACCGCTGCTCCCAAGGGAACCATTCGTGGTGACTTTGGAACGGACAAGATGCGAAACATCGCTCACGCTTCGGATTCGCCTGAGTCTGCTGCTGACGAAATCGCTCGGTTCTTCAGCGATTCTGAACTGTTCTAGATTTGGGCTGGCTTGACGCCATGCAAACGTGCTTTTTTCAAGCTTCCCGCTTCGACTCAATCGCCTCCCTCATGGCTGCTCATCAGGGATGTGTTTCCGATGTGATTGAGCTTGATGGGGATCCACCAAGCGACCACGAAGCTTACCAAGAGGCGCTCAAAGCCCTCTTCGAGGCCGATTCAGTGCAGGTTTGGTAGGATCGTCCTGACGCCGCTGCTACTTACCCGTCTTGCTACGGCAAGCTGACTTCAAAGCCCGGATCTCCTTTGACCAAGAACTGCGGGTTCCGCAGATTCTCCTTATTGTAAATCAGTTCTTCGGCCCCTCGCTTGCCGTCCCACACCTGAACGACTCCGCCGGCCTCTTTCACAATCGCATGGGCCGCTCCGGTATCCCACTCCATCGTTGGGGCATCGCGCAGGTAAAGGTCCGCTTCTCCGCTCGCCACCAAACAGAGCTTAAGTGAACTCCCCATGCTCTTGAGCTCAGAATCCCGGTATTTCGCCTTCAAAGCCTCTACTTGAGGTCCGGCGTGGTCTTTGCTCGCTACTAATGAAAGACGCTCTGGTACTGCTTTCCGGGCCTTTATCGCCTTTTCTCCGTTAGCATCAGACCGATAAGCTCCTCTCCCTCTTTCCGACCAAAAGAGCAACTCGATCGCTGGAGCCCAGACGACTCCCATAATGGGCACTCCTTTTTCAATCAGAGCGATATTGACGGTAAACTGACCCGTCTTCTTGATGAACTCCTTCGTTCCGTCCAAAGGATCCACCAGCCAGAAAGTATCCCAGCCTTTTCGTTCGAGGTAGGGCGCCTGAGCGGATTCTTCGGTCAGAGTAGGGATATCAGGGGAAATCCTTTGCAAACCTTCCAGAATGACCTTATCGGCCCTTTTGTCCGCTTCGGTGACGGGGCTCCGATCATCTTTGAGAGAAACACTGGGATCATGCTCTCGGTAGACTTCCAAGATCACGTCTCCCGCGTGCTTGGCCAACTCATTGATCTCTTCGATCATCCCTCTTCTGGAATTTTACGATGGACGCCTCTAACTCATGCGCATCGGCATGATGACGTAAAGAAAGGGCCCGTTGACCTTCAAGACACCTGGGCTTAGTTCGTCTGAGAGTTCCAGGAAGACTTCGTCTTCTTCCAGAACCTTCAGAGGATCCATCACATACTGCGGATTGAATGCGATCGCGATTTCCTCGCCATCGTAGTTGATCGCGATGCTTTCTCGAGCTTCTCCCACATCAGGTGTATTCGCAGTGATCAGCAGGTTGTTCTTAGAAATCTTTAACTTCACTGAGTTCGCCTTGTCACTCGTCATGATCTCGGCTCTTCTCAGCGCCTGAAGCAATTCTTCTCGTTCGAGCGGTATCCGCTCCTTGCTCTGACCAGGGATCACCTGACGGTAGTTGGGATAGTTCCCATCGATCAACTTCGTCATGAGGAAAACCGAGGCTTCCTCGCCCTGGCTGAGCGTGAACGAGGCCTGATTCTCGGTATACCTCAGTTCCACGGTTCCTTCGCTTCCCAACAAGCGATTCAACTCGTTAATCGCCTTGGAAGGCACGATGAACTCACCTTTGCTGTCCTCCCCGACGTCTGACTCTTCGTCTACCAGTGCCAAGCGTCTCCCATCAGTCGCTACGACAGTGATCCGCTGATCTCCAAGACTGAAGAAAATACCGTTCAGAACGTAGCGAGTCTCCTCAGTCGACACGGCGTACGAAGTTTTCTTAAGAATCGCTTTTAGATTACCTTGGTCCAAGGTGATTTTCTTCTCCTCCTCGAACTTAGGGATAGGCGGAAATTCATCCGCTGAGAGGCCGTGAATCTTAAAAAAAGACGCTCCTGCTCGGATCGAGCAGATTCCCTTGTCGTCGATATCGAGTTCTATCTCTGGAGTCGCCAATTCTCTTACGATGCCGAAGAGCTTTTTGACAGGGACGGTGATCGATCCTCCTTCAGTGACCTTAGCTTCAACGCCACAAGAGACCGTGACGTCCAGATCAGTGGCCGTAAGGACCAATTTGTTCTCCGCTGCCTGCAAGAGCACATTCGAGAGGATAGGCAGCGTCGTCCGACTCGAGACGATGTTCTGGACGGCCTGCAAGCCAGCAATGAGTTTTTCTTTGGCGATCGATATTTTCATCCAATAGATCCGATAGAGGCCTATTAAGGTTCTTTGAATGAATTAAAAAACCGTAATAGTAAGCCCTGTGAATAAGGCATACAAATAGGCATGTCAAGGTTACCGCAAGGGTGGAAGGGCCCAGAGCGCTGTGGAAAACTCCGGGCAAAAACCGATGATGAGAAGGGTCCAAAGTATTTGGACGAATCATTCAGATCCCAGCCCCCAGGTTGTCGACAGCTTATTGGCATCGGAAAGGGGTGTTCAGGGAGAGAGAAGAGACCGGAAAACTTGAATCGTATGGTCCACATCTTTCGGAGTTGATCCGGGACCGAGCGAGAGGCGGACAAGAGAGTTGGCTTCAGATTTTGAAACGCCCATGGCCAGGAGAACATGGGAAGGTTCGAGAGAACCCACGGAGCAAGCCGATCCACTGGAAGCGCAGACGCCCTCGAGGTCAAGGGCAGCTAGGAGGGAAATGCTGTCCCAGCCATCCACGGTGAAGGCAGCCGTATTGGCAAGGCGGAGGCTTCGATGACCTTGAAAGTGGATGGAAGGAATGGAACTGAGTTCATCGATGAGTCGATTCGTAAGTTCAGCGATTCGAGGAGAGGCAAAAACGGGGCTGGGAACGAAACGCTCAAGAGCCTCAGTAAAGCCGACAATAGCGGCGAGATTCTCAGTCCCAGGACGAGCTTCGTTCTCATGAGCACCACCCTTAAAGAGAGAAGGTAAGAGTAAGGGAGAACGGCAGTAGAGAGCACCGGAACCCTTGGGGCCGAGGAACTTATGAGCGCAGATAGAGACCAAATCAGCGTTGAACTGGCCGATCTCAGCGAAAGGAAGCTTTCCAAAAGCCTGGACGGCATCGGTGTGGAAAAGGATTCCCCTTTCACGGCAGATGGATGAAAGGTCCATTAGCGGCTGAATCGTCCCAGTCTCGTTGTTTGCCACCATGACGGATACAAGAGTCGTATCACTCCGGATGGCTTGAGCGAGGGTTTCAGGAGCGACGAGACCTTCGGAAGAAACAGGCAGAATGGAGAGATCAAAACCTTCTGAATGAGCCAAATTCTCAAAACAGTGCAGGACAGCATGATGTTCGATAGCGGAAGTGATCAAATGCTTGCCTTTGGAAACCGAGGCGCGAGCGGCGCCCACTATCGCTAGATTGTTGCTCTCTGTTCCACCCGAAGTGAAAATGACCTCGGAAGGCTTGCATTTCCACACTGAAGAGACCCGGTAACGGCACTCATCTAGAGCAGAGCGGGCGTCGCGACCAACGTGGTGAACGCTGGACGGGTTGCCGAAATGACCCCGGAAATAAGGGAGCATCGCCTCGAGGACGGCATCATCGAGAGGAGTCGTGGCGTTGTAATCGAGATAGACGCTATCCATAGCACCGTCTAGGGACGGACATTCAAAAGCGGAAACCCCCCCACGTCAACAGGATCGGCAAAGGCCCTAGAAATATGATCTTTAGCCATTTGAACCGCCGAAGGTAGATCGAAACCCAGAGCCAGATGGCCGGTAATCGAGGCCGAGAGGAAGCAACCGGAGCCATGAACACTCCCGACAGCCTCCCGAGGAGATTTGAGAAGAATGAGGCCGGAGTCATGACAAAAGACATCAGTTGAAGAGGAACTACCCTCAAAATGCCCCCCTTTTAAAAGGACAGAGCATCCGTATCGCTCGTTGATCTCAGTAGCAGCAGAAATGGACTCATCAATCGAGGTGATAGAGCGTGAGAGCAAGGCCTCAGCCTCGGGAATATTCGGCGTGACCAGAGAAGCCATGGGAAAGAGGACCTCAGCGAGTCGACCAGGTGGCAAGGAAGAGAGGCCCGAGTCCGCTGAAGCCCCCATCACGGGATCGACAACAATAGACCGTGCCTTCAGCTCCGAAGCGATGGCCTCAAGGCAGCCATCATCTGGGACAAGCCCAATCTTACAGTGAAGAGGCCCAAAAGAGTCCAAAACACAGCGAATCTGAGCCCTAACGAACTCACGAGCCGTATGCCGAGTCCCATCGAAAGACCTCGGAGACTGAGCTGTGAGAGTAGAGACAACCGAGAGACCATGCACCCCTAAAGCGCCAAAAGTTCTCAAATCGGCACTAAAGCCGGCAAAACTAGAGGGATCGCACCCCGCGATAGAAAGGGCAAAGGAAAAAGATGAAGCAATCACAGCGTAGAGAATTAACAGAAGAGAAACGAACCAATCTCAATTTTGAGAATGGTAAGCAAAAAGCTCAGTCTCCTCGAGCGTTTCCTTGACAAAGAAACCGAAAAACGTTTAAAAATTTTTAAACGAAATAGACGTAGATTCCGCCAGGCGCATGTGGCGCAAGGAATCGACCGGCACGAAGTGCTTCTGTGAAGAGTTTAGGAGCAAAAACCCCGTCCCTTTTCCCAATGTTAAAATCTCGGCAAGAAATGTTGATGGCGGGAGGAAGACTTAGTCAGATCTTAGGGTATCCAAAGTCCGTAGGTCAGATTTACGGTTACTTATTCTTTGCCTCAGAGCCACAGTCGCTGGACGACATAGCGGCCGAGCTCGGAATAAGTAAGGCAAGTGTAAGCAATGGCGTACGGAAGCTTCTGGGCTGGGGAGTGATCAGACAAGTTTGGGTTCAGGGCGATAGGAAGGAGTTCCTAGAGATCGTTGAGGATGTATCTGCCTTATTCAAGGCGGGTTATGGTGATTTTGTTAAGCCAAGAGTCTCGTCTTCGAAGAGAAGAATTAGGGAAATAGGAGATCATCTCGATGGGGAACTCGAGGAAGGCACCATCAGTGAGGAGGAGTATTTGATAGCGAAGAAGCGGCACGATAAGCTAAAGACGATTCAGAAAAGGTTCGAGAGAATCCTCCCTCTCTTGGAAAAGTTACTTTAGGCCCAGTAAGCAGGATATTAGAAAAACTAGATTTCCAACAGATGACAAAAGCGTTCCAGCCAAAAAAAATTTGCTGTATAGGAGCCGGTTATGTAGGAGGGCCGACAATGGCGGTCATAGCTCAAAAGTGCCCTGACATCGAGGTGGTAGTGGTTGACATAAACCAGGAAAGAATCGATGCATGGAACTCCGAAGTCCTCCCCGTGTTCGAACATGGTCTCGATGAGATAGTCACGGAAGCACGAGGTAGGAATCTTTTCTTCAGCACTAATGTCGACTCAGCGATCGAAACGTCTGAAATAATATTCATCAGTGTTAACACACCCACTAAAACCTACGGGGAGGGAGCGGGAAAGGCGGCAGATTTGAAGTTTGTAGAATTGTGCGCTCGCCGGATCGCAGCGAAGGCAAAAGGGGACAAGATAATTGTAGAAAAGTCCACGATTCCAGTCAGGACTGCTGAGATGATAAAACGCATAATGCAGGAGAGTCGAACAAGTTTCAGTGTTCAGGTGCTTTCGAATCCGGAGTTCTTGGCCGAAGGAACTGCCATTCAGGATCTTAACAATCCGGACAGAATTCTGATTGGAGGGGAAGAAACACCCGAGGGAAAAGCGGCTATAGATACGCTCGCGAGAGTTTATGAAGCGTGGGTTCCAAGTGAGAAGATCATTAAAACGAATCTGTGGTCATCTGAGTTGTCAAAATTAACAGCGAATGCTTTTTTAGCTCAACGAATCTCGTCTATTAATGCAATCTCAGCGCTGTGTGAAGTCACTCAAGCGGACGTAGACGAAGTGGCTCAAGCAATTGGTAGGGATAGTAGAATTGGACCGAAGTTCCTCAAGGCATCCGTGGGCTTCGGAGGATCTTGTTTTCAAAAGGACGTGCTTAATCTGGTGTATCTTTGTGAACATTTTGGTTTACCGGAAGTGGCAGCCTATTGGGAAACAGTGGTGTCAATGAACAACTATCAGAAGCGACGATTCACGAAGAAAATTGTGAAGACCCTATTCAACACGGTCTCAGGCAAGAAGATTGCGATTCTAGGGTTCGCGTTCAAGAAAGATACTAATGACACCAGAGAAACTGCAGCTATTCGGGTCTGTCTAGATTTGATTGAGGAACAAGCAAATGTTGCAGTGCATGACCCCGAGGTTAAGGAAGGCAAAATACGGAATGATCTGAAACTTACTGAAGTTCAGGAGAAACAGTTGACGGTCCACGGAGATCCTTACAGAGCAAGTGAAGGTAGCCATGCCATAGCAATACTTACGGAATGGGATGAATTTAAGGACCTGGACTACGAGAGAATATTCCAAGCAATGGAAAAACCAGCATTCTTGTTCGATGGTCGAAACATTCTTGATAAAGAGAAGATGCGAAAGATAGGGTTCCAGATACAAGGAATAGGGCGAGTCTAGGCGAGGGGCAAGCGCTAGATCTATCTGTGATTAGAAGGCAGCCGTGAGGAAGAAAGCACTAATAACCGGAATTACAGGTCAAGATGGGTCGTATTTGGCGGAGTTGTTACTTGAGAAGGGTTACGAAGTTCATGGGATCGTCCGGAGGACGAGTACGTTCAACAGAGTGCGAATCGATCCGATAGCCGAAAGATATAACGATTCATCCAAGAGGCTTCACCTCCACTACGGGGACCTTTCAGACAGTTCAGCACTAATGCGGTTACTGGGAACGATAGAGCCAGAAGAAGTTTACAATCTTGCCGCGCAGAGTCATGTCAAAGTGAGCTTTGAAAATCCCGAATACACAGCTGATGTGGTGGGAATGGGGACCTTGCGGTTGCTTGAAGCAATCCGGCAAACGAATAGAGAAGCTCGATTTTATCAAGCTTCCTCAAGTGAGATGTTCGGAAAAGTGCAAGCAGTACCCCAAAGAGAAGAAACGCCTTTTCATCCCCGAAGTCCCTATGGAGTGGCGAAAGTGTTTGGACACTGGGCCACAGTCAACTATCGTGAAGCGTATAACCTTCATGCGAGCAATGGCATCCTTTTCAACCATGAATCTCCCCGGAGAGGCGAGAATTTTGTAACCCGGAAAATAACACGATCGGTAGCAAGGATAAAAAAGGGACTCGAACGGGAGCTCGTGTTAGGGAATTTGGACGCTCGTCGGGATTGGGGTTTTGCGAAGGACTACGTTGAAGCAATGTGGTTGATGACCCAAGCCGAATTCGGAGATGACTACGTTGTGGCGACAGGAGAAACTCATTCGGTTAGAGAGTTTCTGGAATTGGCCTTCGGCTTCGTCGGTCTCAACTGGGAAGATTATGTTAGAACTGATTCCAAGTATGAGCGGCCGGCTGAAGTAGATCTGCTGATCGGGGATGCGTCTAAGGTGAGAAGTCAACTCGGATGGGAACCCAAGACGGATTTCAAAGGTCTGGTTAAGCTTATGGTTGAGTCGGACTTGGCTGAATTGGAACAGTAATGACACCCGGTCCTTACTTGTTTGAAACAGGGTCTACACAGCGGGTTAGTCGTGGCTAAATCGATCATAATAACGGGTTCAGGAGGGCTAGTAGGAGCAGAGGCCAGCCGCTACTTTGCGAGGGAAGGATTTGACGTTGTGGGAATAGACAACGACATGAGGGCTCAGTTTTTTGGAGATGAAGGATCGACCAAGTGGGCGGCAGCAAGACTCGAGACCGAACTCGACCGATATCAGCACCGGCACGTTGATATTCGAGATGTTGAAGAGGTGGACCAGGTTTTCAGGGAACGGAATGGCGATTTGGTAGGTGTTATTCATACCGCAGCGCAACCCTCCCATGATTGGGCTGCGAAGGACCCTCATACCGATTTTTCAGTCAATGCAAATGGCACAATGAATCTCCTGGAAGGTGTTCGCCGACACGCGCCCAAGGCTTCTTTTGTTTTCACCTCGACAAACAAGGTTTACGGAGACCGGCCGAACAAATTGGCCCTAGTCGAGGAGAAGACACGGTATGAGCACTATAGCGAGGGCGGAAGCCTAAGTCCCGGGGTGGGAGAGGAGATGTCAGTTGATCAGAGCACTCACAGCTTGTTTGGGGTGAGTAAGTTGTCAGCGGATTTGATGGTTCAAGAGTATGGACGTTATTTTGGACTCAATACGGTGTGTTTCCGAGGAGGCTGTCTTACTGGAGGAGGTCATAGCGGCACGGAGCTACACGGTTTTCTAAGTTACCTTATGAAGTGTGCCATGACGTCGAGGCATTATCGAATCTTCGGATATAAGGGGAAACAAGTTAGAGACAATATTCACAGTAGCGATTTGATTAGGGCCTTTGCAGCATTTATGGCCAGTCCGAGGTCAGGAGCGGTCTATAACATTGGCGGGGGCCGCTACAGTAACTGTTCCATGGTGGAAGCGATAGCCGCGTGTGAGGAACGCACCGGAAACCGAATGGATACCGAATACGTCGAACAAAATCGGTTGGGAGACCACCAGTGGTACATCAGTGATCTAAGTCGATTTGAGCGAGATTATCCTGAATGGAGTCTTTCGTATTCGATGGATCAGATCTATGACGCGGTTTATGATGGCCTGTTGGACCGCACGTAGAAGCATCATCTTCGTAGCGTATCAGTAGAATGAAAATTGGAATAATTGGACTAGGCTATGTTGGCCTCCCACTTTGTATTCAGTTTGGGAAGTCAGGAGCGGATGTTGTAGGCATCGATGTTGATAATCGAAAAGTTGAGGCCATCAACAGGGGTGAGAGTTTTATCAAACATATAGCTTCCTCTGACATTTCAGCGCTTGTCGAAGAGAAGAGGATGAGGGCTACAGCCGATATGGCAGCGGCGGCAGAATGTGACGGGGTTTTGATTTGCGTGCCGACGCCCTTAAACAAGAACCGAGAGCCAGACCTCTCCTATGTATATTCAACGGGAGAGAAATTGGCGCCGTATATCCGCGATGGGATGACGATAGTGCTCGAGTCAACAACCTACCCAGGAACAACGGATGAGGATTTGCGGAGGATATTGGAAGCAGGGTCTGGAAAGCGAGCTGGCGTTGATTTTCATCTGGCCTACTCACCCGAAAGAGAGGATCCAGGGAATCCAGACAGTCAGGTGGCATCCATTCCCAAGATTGTAGGTGGCTATTCCGAAAGCTGTTTGAAGCGTGCTCGAGAGATTTACAGCATAGCTATCAAGACTACTGTTCCTGTATCGAGTTGCCGAGCAGCGGAAGCGACTAAGCTCTTAGAGAACATCTTTCGGAGTGTGAATATAGCGCTAGTCAATGAGTTGAAAGTGATCTACGAGCAGATGGGTATCGATATTTGGGAGGTAATTGGGGCGGCAAAGACAAAACCTTTCGGGTATAAGGCGTTTTATCCAGGGCCAGGGTTGGGCGGTCACTGCATTCCGATCGATCCGTTCTATCTGACTTGGAAAGCGAGACAATTTGGGATTTCGACCCGTTTCATCGAACTGGCGGGCGAAGTGAATACAGCGATGCCGGAATATGTGATTCAGCGAACTGCTGAGGCGCTGAACGTAAGGAAGAAGGCTCTGAACGGTTCGAAAATCCTCATCGTTGGTTTGGCCTACAAGGCAGAAGTAGACGACGATCGCGAGTCGCCGAGCTACCGCCTGATAGATTTGTTTCAATCCCGATTGGCAGAAGTGGACTATTATGATCCGTATGTGCCGGCTATTCGGCCTAGTCGTGAGCACAGTCACCTATCAGGAAAAAAAAGTGTGGAGTGGTCCAAGGAGTCGATCTCAACATTCGACGCCGTCGTGATCTCGACGGCCCACCAGGCAGTTGATTATTCTCAGCTGGTTGAATGGGCCGACTGCATTGTCGATACCCGGAATATTATCCGAGGGCGTGAGACAAAAGAGGGGCAGCTGACAAAGGCCTAACCAGAACGTTGGTCAATTTAGCACATAGTATGGCAACATATTTGGTTACCGGCGCGGCCGGATTCATAGCTTCTCGGGTGGCTTCTCAACTACTCGACCAAGGTAACCGCGTCGTGGGAGTCGACAACATGAACGACTACTACGATGTGAGGCTTAAGCAATACCGGGTTGAACAGCTTAACCAGCGGGAAGGGTTCAAATTCCTCAATCTCGACATTGAGGACCGGGACGCACTACGTAAAGGCATTGGTGGTGAGTCGATTGTTGGGGTTCTCAATTTGGCGGCAAGAGCCGGGGTAAGGTACAGCATGGAGAATCCTTTTGTATACTTGTCGACAAACAGTTTGGGAACGCTCAACTTACTCGAGTTGATGGTTGAAAAGGGGATCAAGAAGATGGTTTTAGCGTCAACGTCTTCACTGTATGCCGGTCAAGAAATGCCGTTCGTGGAATCCCTTCCCGTTAACACCCCCATCTCACCTTATGCTGCTTCCAAGAAGGCGGCTGAGGTGATGGCCTATTCCTACCACCACCTCTATGGACTGGACATCTCAGTAGTCAGGTACTTTACTGTTTTTGGTCCTTGCGGGAGACCTGATATGTCTATCTTCCGCTTCATCAAGTGGATTGCTGAAGGAACGCCGATAGAACTTTTTGGGGATGGGTCGCAGAGTCGAGACTTTACTTATGTTGAAGACGTGGCTCGGGGAACGATTGCTGCTCTGAAGGAGGTCGGCTACGAGATCATTAACGTAGGGGGCGGAAAGAACCCGGTAAGCTTGAATAAGATCATAGCGTGGATCGAGAATCACCTAGAGAAAAAGGCTTCTGTGAACCGGAAGCCGTTTCATAAAGCAGACATGGTGACGACTTGGGCTGATATCAGCAAGGCGGCGAAGCTGCTGGATTGGCGACCACAAGTGTCGGTGGAGGATGGAATAGCCAAAACGGTCGAGTGGCACTTGGCTAACCGTGATTGGCTTCAGACAATTAAGCTTTGACAGGACAGTTCTGCTAGGCTGATGCAATTCATAGACCTAAAAACGCAGTATCAAACCTATCGCGAAGAGATCGATTCAGCGATAGCCAGGGTTCTTGAACATGGGCGGTATGTCATGGGGCCTGAGGTAGGCGAGCTTGAAGAGCAATTGGCGGCATATGTGGGGGTAAAACATTGCATATCGGTGGCCAGTGGGACCGATAGCTTGGAGATCGCGCTCAGGGCTCTGGATGTGGGGCCAGGTGACGAAGTAATAACCGTACCCTTCACCTGGATTAGCACCGCGGAAGTAATCAAATTGGTGGGGGCTACTCCAGTCTTTGTCGATATCCAAGCTGAGACTTACAATATGGACGCGGATCAACTCGAGCGCGCCATATCGAAGAAAACGAAAGCGATTATCCCGGTGAGTTTGTTTGGGCAGATGGCTGACCTGGATAAGATCAACGAGATAGCCGGTCGTCACGGAGTCGAGGTAATCGAAGACGCGGCTCAGAGTTTTGGCGCAACGCAGAGCGGCGTCAGAAGTTGCGCCAAAACTACAATTTCGAGCACCAGTTTTTTCCCCGCTAAACCGTTTGGTTGCTATGGTGATGGGGGTGCGCTATTCACGTCAGATGACGAAAAGGCGGGGGCGATGCGAAGTATACGAGCCCATGGCGGTGAGCGGCGTCACCACCATACGAGGGTCGGGATGAATGGTCGCTTCGATACTATTCAAGCGGCAGTGCTTTTAGCGAAGCTGCCACACTTCGACGGGGAGGTAGAAGCCAGAGGCAGATTGGGGCAGAAGTATTCGGTAGAGCTGGCGGATGTTTGTGGCGTTCCGATGGTAGCTAGGGGAAACACCCATGTTTACGGGCAGTACACAATTCGAGTAAGGAACAGGGAGAAGTTCCAGAGCCGGCTGAAGGAGCAAGGTATTCCGACCGCAATCTATTACCCGAGGTGTCTTCATCAACAGCCGGTTTTCTCAGAGTTGGGCTACGAGGAGGGTCGGTTCCCCGAGGCTGAGAAGGCCAGTCTAGAAGTAGTCAGCCTTCCCATGCATCCGTTTCTCTCTCTGGATGATCAGAATAGAGTGATTGAGGTGGTGAAAAGATCGATCACAGAGAGTGACAATTGAGCAATGGGAAGAAGCGAAATAGGAGTGGCGGTGTTAGGCTGCGGATATTGGGGAAAAAATCTGGTCCGGAATTTCCGCGAATTGGGATCCTTGCGCCTGGTTTGTGATGTATCGGACAGAGGATGCGCCCTGGCAGCGGAATTGGCGCCTGACGTCGACGTTTCTAATCGATTTGAGGATGCTTTCAGGAGGGAAGACGTAGATGCGTTAGTCCTTGCAACTCCAGCGGAGACCCATATGGACCTAGCCCTGAAGGCTTTGGAAGCTGGCAAAGATGTCTATGTTGAGAAGCCGATGGCCCTTACGGTTGAGGAGGGAGAGAAGATGCAAGAGGCAGCGGACTCCCAGGGGAGAATTTTGATGGTGGGTCATATCTTGGAATATCACCCAGCGGTCATCAAGCTTAGAGCACTGATAGAGTCAGGTGTTCTTGGAGAGACTCGATATATATTTTCTAACCGCCTCAATTTCGGAAAGATCCGGTCAGAAGAGAATGCACTCTGGAGTTTTGCGCCCCACGATATCGCAGTGATACTCCGCCTTTTTGGAGAGATGCCGACTGAAGTGACATGCGTGGGAGGTAGTTACGTGAAGACCAACCTGGCAGATGTTACAGTGTCCTGCCTGCGTTTTGGATCAGGTCGACGAGGACATGTTTTCGTGAGTTGGCTGAATCCGTTTAAGGAGCAGAAGTTAGTCGTCGTCGGAGAGAGAAAGATGGCGGTTTTTAATGATGTCAGTCAGGATCAGAAATTAGTGTTGTATAACCAGCGGGTAGACGTAGAGGAAGGTCTTCCCGTTCTCCACAAAGGTGATGCTGAGCCAGTCGAGATTGAGTCTAGAGAGCCGCTGCGTGAAGAGTGTGCCCATTTCCTAGAATGTGTAGCGTCGAGGAGAACGCCGCTGACCGATGGAAGGAGTGGGATTGCAGTCCTCTCGGTTCTAGAGGCATGTCAGAAATCTCTGGGGCTCGACGGAACTCCAGTGGCCCTCTAGCTAGGGTTCTTCGATACACAGCCATGAGTCATCCAGAAGGAATCAAGGTGCACCCGAGTGCCTGTGTCGATGACGGAGCGATCATCGGGAAGGGAACAAAGATATGGCATTTTTGCCATGTTTCTTCAGGGGCGGTCATTGGCGGAAATTGTAGCTTCGGGCAGAACTGTTTTGTTGCGGATGATGTCGTGATGGGTTCGGGTATCAAGGTTCAGAACAATGTCTCCATTTATGGTGGAACTAAGGTAGAAGATGATGTTTTCTTAGGCCCTTCATGTGTCCTGACGAATGTCTCCAACCCCAGGTCTCAAGTAAATCGACATTCAATTTACGAGGAGACCACGATTAGGAAAGGAGCAACGATCGGTGCGAACGCAACGATTGTATGCGGAGTCACTCTCGGGCGGTATAGTTTCGTTGCAGCTGGATCAGTCGTAACGAAGTCAGTGCCCGACTATGCCTTAGTGAGGGGAGTACCTGCTCGGCAGGTTGGCTGGATGTCTCGACACGGGCACGTGCTTCAGATAACCGAGGGTGAGAGTTCCGTCGAGTGCCCGGAAAGCGGCTTTCGATACGAATTGGGAAAAAATGGAGTCCTTTTCTGTCTGGACATGGACGAGGAGGAAGATCTTCCCGAGGAGCATCGGGTAGGGCATGAGTCTTTTCGATTCTTCAAAGCCGAGAGTAAGTAGGAAATTAAGGATATGCAGATTGAAGGAAAGCGATTCGTCGTAATAGGGGGAGCAGGGCTGATCGGCTCGCACACAGTGGATAAGCTTCTGGCGGAAGATATTAGGGAGCTGGTGATCTACGACAATTTTGTTAGGGGTTCGATGGAGAATCTGGATGAAGCCGTAAAAGACCCCCGCGTCAAAATATTTGAGGCGGGGGGCGACATTCTTCAGACCGATATCCTGGATGCCTGTCTTAAGGGAGCGGATGGAGTGTTTCAATTTGCAGCGCTTTGGCTATTGCAATGTCACGAATTCCCACGAAGTGCGTTCGATGTTAACGTGCGAGGAACGTTCAACGTAATGGAATCTTGCATCAAGAACGAGGTGAAACGCCTTGTTTGGTCTTCGTCTGCTTCGGTTTATGGTGATGCGGTAAGGGAGCCGATGGACGAGGACCATCCGTTCAACAACAAGAACTTCTACGGGGCAACGAAAATTGCGGGAGAGGCTATGTTGAGGGCGTTCCATCACCGATACGGGTTAGACTATGTCGGTTTGCGCTACATGAATGTTTATGGTCCGAGACAGGATTACCAAGGAGCGTACATCGCCGTCATTATGAAGATGTTGGATGCCATTGATCGTGGCGAGAGCCCAACAATAATGGGTGATGGCTCGGAAGCGTTTGATTTTGTAGCGGTCGAAGACTGCGCTAGGGCGAATGTGTGCGCGATGAGATCGGAGGCGACAGACCAATGCTACAATGTTGGAACTGGCAATCGGACGTCGTTGAAGGAGCTAGCCGAGCTTTTGGTTGATTTAACATCGTGTAGCGAGGCGATTCAGTATGCCGAGAGAAGCCAGGCAACTCTGGTGAAAAATCGGATAGGTGATCCGAAGCGGGCTCGTGAGGAAATTGGATATAGTGCGTCAATAGGCCTTAGAGAGGGCCTTGAACGTTTGATTGATTGGAGGGCGAATCACAAAGCTGAGGTTGCCAGGAGAAGGCGTAGCGTAGGCCTTGAATAGGCGGAATATGCTTCACCACAGCTGAATGAATAAACGAAGCCATCGCAGGTGCTCGAGGTGCAATAAGAGCTGATTATGGAAAATCATAAGCACAGGGAACTCTTGAAAGAAGTGCTAACCGGAAATGATTGGAGGTTCAGTACCTCTCAACCGAATTTTCTAGAGTGGCATGTAAGATCTGCCGAAGAAAGTCAGGCACAAACCAATGAGGTTTTCACGGAGAAGTGGTCCAGCTACAACAGCAGTGAAGAGAAAGAGCGACTCTATGACATGCAGCGTCGGTGGTATTTGGACCTCTACGGCTTTCCCAATGAGCAAGAGTTAGCGGCGTTTTTGAGAACAAAAAATACGATCTTTGATGCTGGTTGCGGATTGGGCTACAAGGCGGCCTGGTTTGCCGAGCTAGCTCCAGAATCATTGATTGTTGCGATGGACTTTTCTGAAGCAGCGGAATTGGCAGCTAAGTCCTATGTCAATTTGAAGAATCTGGTCTTTTTGAAGGGCGACATAGCGGAAACCAAATTCAGAGACGGGAGTATCGACTACGTGAGTTGTGATCAGGTGATCATGCACACCGAGGATCCAGACGCGACACTGACGGAGCTGGCACGGATTACGAACAGGGAGGATGGGCAGCTAGCATGCTACTTCTATCGAAAAAAAGCTCTTCCAAGAGAGCTTCTCGATGATTACTTCCGAATTAAGTGTACCAAAATGTCTAATGAAGAATTGTGGCAAATGTCTCGTCAGCTTACTGAGCTCGGAAAAACTCTGAGTGAACTGGACTGTAAGGTAACAGTTCCTGATATCCCCGCTTTAGATATCCGGGGCGGAGAATATGATCTGCAAAGGTTCCTATATTGGAATTTTCTGAAATGTTTTTATAGCGCAGAACTGGGGAATGAAACATCGGTGGCAACCAATTTTGATTGGTATAGCCCGAGTAACGCTCGGCGTTTCTCCGAAGAGGAAGTCAAGGGGCTGGTAAAGGATCGAAATTTGGAGATAGAGTTTTTTCACGTTGAAGAGGCGGCGTTTAGTGGTCGATTCTCCTGGAAATCTCTCTGATTTAGCGGTGAAACGAAAAATACAGATTGCCTTACCCGTTACGGGAGAGGAGGAGTGGCAAGCAGTTAAGGAACCGATCATCTCTGGTTGGTTGACACAGGGTCCGAAGGTAGCAGAGTTCGAGAAGGAATTCGCTGACCGGCATGAGGTTAAACACGCGTTGGCAGTGACTTCTTGTACGACGGGCTTGCACCTGGCCTTGGCAGGCTTGGGGATCAAGCCCGGGGACGAGGTAATAGTTCCGGCCTTTACGTGGGTGGCAACGGCCAGTGTTGTGCTTTACTGCGGAGCGAAGCCTGTCTTCGTGGATGTCTCACCGAAGACCTTCAACATTGATCCGAAGCAAATTGCTGCGAAGGTGACAGAGAGGACCCGAGCGATCATTCCTGTTCACCTGTTTGGATTGTGTGCTGACATGGATGAAGTAAAGGCTGAGATCCCGGATCACGTGAAGGTCGTCGAAGATGCGGCGTGCGCAGCAGGTGCGAGTTACAAGGGAAGACCAGCTGGTAGCTTGGGCGATGTTGCATCCTTCTCGTTTCACCCAAGAAAGTCAATCACCACTGGCGAAGGTGGAATGGTTACCACGAATGATGAAGCGTTGGCTGCGCGAATGGATCAGATGCGCAATCATGGAGCAACGATTTCGGAGGAGCAAAGGCATCACGGTCCAAGGCCCTACATTCTGCCGGCCTTCGATGCCATGGGATTCAACTATCGTATGACAGATCTGCAAGGTGCTATCGGGCTAGTTCAGTTGAAAAAGTTGGATACTTTCATCAACGAACGGGCCAAGATGGCGGCCTGGTATCGGGACGCTCTGAGCGACTTGGGTTGGTTAGAGTTACCTCAAGAACCCGAGAATGGAGCCCATGGGTGGCAATCGTTTGTTACCACTGTGAACCCGGAGTCAAGCCCCCTCCCGCGGAATGAGATTATGGAAAGGCTTCAAGAGAAGGGGATTTCTACCCGCCCTGGCACCCATGCTGTTCATGCCCTTGACCTCTATCAAAACCTGATGAATACACGTCCCGGAGACTACAAGGAAGCGATGGCTTGTGACCAGAATTCGATGGCAATACCTCTGCACAATCGAATGACTCTAGAGGATTACGAGTATGTCGCCGAGGCGCTTCACTCATTAGATTAGTTTTCATGTGCGGAATAGCCGGAATATTTAATTTCAACGGTCAGCCCGCTTCGCCGGTTGAACTTCGGCGCATGACCGATTCAATCTCGCATCGGGGGCCGGACGGGGAGGGATTCTACACTGACGGCTTTGTCGGTCTCGGGCATCGTCGCTTGGCGATTATAGATCTTTCGGGGGCTGGACATCAGCCAATGATATCACGGTGTTCCCAGGTCGTTCTCAGCTACAACGGCGAGATCTACAACTATCAAGAGCTCCGGATTGAACTCGAGGCATTGGGGTATGGGTTTCGATCGAGGACTGATTCCGAGGTTGTTCTGAACGCCTGGGTAGAATGGGGACCCGAGTGCGTTCATCGGTTCAATGGGATGTTTGCTTTTGCGGTGTGGGATCGGCGCAATCAATCGCTTCACTTGGTTCGAGATCGATACGGAATCAAACCGATCTATTATGGCAGCTGGGATGGTTGTTTTCTTTTTGGATCAGAACAGAAAGCCATCCTAGCCCACGAGAAAGCGAAACGCTCACTCAACAAACGGGCACTCCTCGAGTATTTCACGTTTCAAAACATATTCACCGACCAAACACTCTTAGAAAATGTCTCGATCCTGCCTGCAGGGTCGATTGGGACAATTCAGTTAGGAGATTCGGGATCCCTAAAAGTGAGTGCCTATTGGGACTATTGTTTTCGAGAGCCAGAGGAGAAAAAAGTCGATGTTCGGGCGTATCAGGAGGAATTGGACCGGCTCCTCCAACAGGCTGTTAATCGGCAACTTGTTACTGATGTAGAGTTGGGGTCGTATCTGTCCGGTGGAATGGATTCGGGTACGTTAACAGCGCTTTCGGCTCGGCAGTTGCCATACATTAAGACTTTCACCTGTGGTTTTGACTTGAGCAGTGCCTCGGGAATGGAGCTGTCGTTCGATGAACGAACGAAGGCCGAAGCTATGTCGGCTACATTTAAGACTGAACACTATGAAATGGTTCTCAAGGCAGGTGATATGGAACGGTGTCTAGATTCCCTAGCATATCACTTGGAGGAACCTCGAGTGGGGCAAAGTTACCCTAACTATTATGTGTCAAGGCTGGCAAGCCGATTTGTGAAAGTCGTACTGTCGGGAGCGGGTGGAGATGAGCTATTCGGGGGTTATCCTTGGCGATATTATCGAGCCACAGTATGCGACGATTTTGAACATTATATTGATAAGTATTACCAATACTGGCAGCGCCTGCTTGACAGAGATAGTCTACGAAGTGTTTTTTCACCAGTCTGGAATGATGTCAGTGATGTTTTGACACGGGAGCTTTTCCAGGATGTTTTTCAGACCCATGAGAAAAGATTTGAGCGACCAGAGGACTACATCAACCACTCCCTTTATTTTGAGGCGAAGACTTTTCTGCATGGTCTGTTCGTGGTCGAGGACAAGTTGAGTATGGCTCATAGTCTCGAGACCCGAGTACCATTCATGGACAACGATTTGGTTGATTTCGCCATGACTTGCCCAGTGGGACTCAAACTTAACAATCTCAGGGAAGTGATTCGTGTCAATGAGAATGAACCGGGAAACAAACAGGCTCGGTTTTTTAGCAGGACAAAGGATGGAAAACAGATCCTGAGGGATGTAATGAAGTCCTATATCCCGAAGGACATAGCAGAATCAGAGAAGCAAGGCTTTTCAGCACCCGACGCCAGTTGGTTTAAGGGCGAAAGCATAGAGTATGTGCGCAAGGAGCTTTTGGAGCGGGACGCTCGCCTCTATCAATGGATGGACAAGAAAGTCGTTCGGGAGTTGGTTTCGGAACACCTTTGTGGCAAGGAAAATCGGAGGCTCTTGATTTGGTCTTTGCTAAACTTCGAGAAGTGGTTGGAATCATACGATATCTATTGAGCTGGTAGGGGCCAGTTCACGGCAAGACCACTATGAATCATCATGAGAATCGTATTCATCGGGGCCAGTCGTTTTGGCTTGAAGTGCCTCGAAACCCTATCTGGTATTCGGCAATGTCAAATTGTCGGAGTGGTGACTGCTCCTCAACGATTTAAAATATCTTATTCAAGGGAGGGGGTTAAAAATTTCCTTCACGCAGACCTAGCGGAATTCGCGCATACGAGATCCATACCATCGGTTTGTATTGAGGGAGGGATGAAAGATAGAAGTCTGTTTGAGAAAGTTAGAAACCAGAAGCCAGATTGTTTCATCGTAGTCGGATGGTATCACATGGTGCCAAAATCCTGGCGTGATCTTGCCCCTGCCTACGGAATGCATGCGTCTCTGCTCCCAAGATATAGTGGGGGAGCCCCCCTAGTATGGGCCATGATCAAAGGTGAGGAAAAAACTGGAATAACCCTGTTTCGATTTGGAAGTGGAGTGGACTCTGGACCGATTCTAGACCAGGCAGAGACGCCCATTCAGTTTGGAGACGATATAGGGACGCTCTATGCTCGAATAGAGAGTCTTGGCCTTGAACTTCTTAGGAATAATATACCCAAACTAGTCAACGGGACTGCTAGATTCCGTTCCCAGGACGAATCTCTAAGAACGACTTTTCCGCAACGTAGTCCAGCGGATGGACTACTTTCTTGGCGAGGAACGCGCTTCGAGGTCTATAATTTTGTGAGGGCGCAAACTAGGCCGTACCCGGGAGCATTCTTTGAGTTTCTAGGCACTAGAATTAAGGTGTGGCGGTGCGCGATTGGACCGGGAGATCGTGTTGATTCAGATGGTATCGGCCTAGCTAAGGCTGTAGACGAAGGGCTTCTAGTGAATGTTCTTGATGGGAAGATTCTTATTCGGGAGGCCGAAATCAATGGGAAAGTCATCCGTGACAAAGCACTATCAGATATGTTTAGTCACGAAAAAGAATTAGATTTAAAGGCTTTGAAATAGAGTCGCCTCTTCTGTTTTACTCTCACCCGAGATGAGGAACGATTTGACTTGTGAGGGTTAAAGGGAGGGGTGGTGTGACAATTGACATTGATGGATGCCTTGCCTCAATTATTTACTAGTTCGGCGGAGTAATCGAATCGACGATAAGCCCGAGCATGGTTTTAGTTTTAGTTCTAGATTTCTCAGGTTGATCGCGGGGTTCGCTCGTTCCAGGAGCTAGTCGGGCACCCTCAGCAATACTATTTGAGTCGAAACAGGTGGAGAAGTGTCTGTAGTTTAGACCGGCGTATTAACACTGTAATCTCTATGGTAGAGCTTAGGAATGCTAAGGGGCGCTAATAGCTATCAGTAGATTTTCAAGAGAAATGCCATTTAAAAATATAGTTCCCAGCAAGGGGAAACGGCTTGTGGCACCCTTCTTGACCTTGTGGAGGCGCCGATGTTCCGAAAGCCTGGAAAACATAAGCGCTAGCGAACTGAGTAGCGAAATAGCTAAATGCTGTCGACGAATGCTGAGGCGAGAGGCGGTCTCCGAGCCGCCGCATCGGCTCTCATTGTATAAAGAAACGCTGGTGGGATTGTTGGAGGATGATTTCTGTAGTTTCTTATCGATCAAGGATCGGATTAACGGGAGGATCAACCTCGGGAGCAAGTATGGCGTGTGTCTCAGGCACGATATTGATTGTGGCTCTGCGAAACGGACGGAGGCTCTGTGCGCCGTTGAAAGCGCGCTGAATCTTCGGTCATCCGTGCATTTCTTGGTCGATGATGTCATATATGATTTGAATGGGGTAAGGGAAACTGCGAAGCGGTTACATGGAGCGGGATTCGATGTGGGGCTTCACTCGCAGTGTTGGCTCCAAGAGAATTATGAGCTGGCTTTTGAGAAGGAACTGGAAAGGTTCTCCGAAGTTTTTGGGTTTCGTGCTGAAACGTACAGTCAACATGGAGCTTGGCCGCGGGACGCGGGAAGCGAAGAGCGACGGGCTGAAATGAGAAGCAGGGAGAGAGAGCTAGCCAAACGCCACTCTCTCGTAGGTTGTGATTATAAGTATGACATTGTGATAGAGGATTCTGCACGGCTAGGAAAGCCAGTGCCAATCAACGAGGATTTCCGATCTCCCGAAAGGTATATATGCAGAGGAGACGTTGCTTTGCTATTGACCCACGACTGCTATTGGACTGAGGACTGACTCGTAGTAGGGACGAAAGATACTGTGCATTCACTGGGATACAGGCCACATCGCAATCGGTTGAAGGATTTAATTCGGAGGCTGATCGGGGAACCCAATCTAATCAAGAGGCTGCAAATGCCAGGGATCCTACGAGCGATCAATGCTTCAAGCAACGATACATTGTTAGACTTTGGCTGCGGCGGAAGAGGATATCTTACATTTGAGCTGGCGAGGAGGAGCAAGAAAGCGATCGGTCTTGATACGCACCCACCGAGGGACCCTTTCATTCCCCCAGAGTTGTTTGAGAAGTTGGAGTTTGTGGTTGCTGAAGGCGATCGAACGGAGTTTCCAGATGATTCCTTTGATGCTGTATTGATGTCCGAAGTTCTGCTGTGTATCCCGGAACCAGAGCGATTCCTCAGAGAGGTGGAAAGAATAGTCAAACCTGGGGGGCGGGTTGTCATCGTGAACACTGTCGACAGGCTAGGTATCAGGGAAGCCTACGAGAAGCGAATGTGGCTTGTTAGAATGATGATCAAGTTAGGGCGGGCTCCGAGTACGTATGAGGAGTATACTGATCGTCTTCACCTTAGATTTGGCAATGCGATTAAGTCGCTACCGAATATAGAATACTACAAGAGTCTGATTGAGCGATCTGGATTGGCTTTGAAGCAAAAAAGTTATGTTTGGAGCTCGGTGGTTCAGAAGCATCTAGATATGCTGCAGTTCATGTTTTTTTGCCTCGGCATGAAGCCTTTTGGCAGACATTTCTTTCTGTTCTACCCCTACTTTTGGATCCTCGCTAAGGTTTTAGAATGGACCAGGCGTGAAAGGGATGCAGGAAGCGTGATCCTGGTTGGAGAGGTCCAGTAGCTTGTTACAAGCAACACGAGGTTAGTCTTTGAGGCCAGGCTTGCAACGATCGGGTGAGAACAACCTTTCGCAACAAACTTATCGAAGGTGGTGTGGTCAGAACTAGGCAAGCAAAGACAAAGTGATACTTACAGTTTGCATAGTATTCTCACTAGCGTTGGCCTCGAGGCTTGCTTTCTTTTTACTGTTTCCGAACGATATACCGTTTGATTCGTATGGGCATTTATTTCTCTATCAGGAGAAGAGGAAACAGCGGAGCTCATTTTGGCTCCCGATCGTAACTGATCGTTTCGGCGGTCCCGAGATTTCGTACAGTCATCCGTACCTGTTTCACCGCCTTCTGGCAATTCTGCCTGACAAGGTTGTCAACCGGAGATATCCGCTTCTTAACCCAATAGTCGATTCTCTAGTAGCGGCTGGCCTGTATTTGGGAGCCGCGGCTCTGCTACCTATTGAATATCCAGTAGTTGCGAGTATTATATATATTTTCACACCGCTTTTTGGGAGCGCCAAGAGTATCGGCCCTCGAGCTTGTCACTTCACACCACGCTTGTTTGGCGAGCTGTGTGTGAACTTGTATTTTGTTGCCGTCTTCGGAATCGTTGCGGGTGGTTTTTCATGGCCGCTTGCTCTAGTAGCGACCGGCTCGGCATATGCTACTATCGCCAGTAGTAAATTCAGTAGTCAGGCTCTGGTGATGGTGTCGGCGGTGAGCGCGCTATTGGTCCAGAGTTTTCACCCGATCTTGTTTTTGGTGTTAGGATCGGTTCTGGCGTTGATCCACGGTCGTGGTGAGATGGTGGGAATGGTAGCGAAACATGTCCAGCATTTGAGAAGCTACTATAGGAAGAATTTAGCTGGTCAAACGGGAATAAGCCATCGCAACGATTGGAAAAGGCTCTCGGACAGCCTGCTTCGTTTTGATCTTAAACAATTGTGTGTAGAGGTGATGGGTGACAACACTTACTTCACTCTCATAGCCCGATGTCCTCTTGTCGTTCTGATTATTCCTACTCTGCATTCATGGATGTTGGGTAGCGTCACTACTATTCTGGATGGTGTCATGGCAGCTTGGTTTTGTGGTGGTCTGTTCTGTTTTTTCTTCACCAGCATTCGCCGATTTCTTTTCCTGGGAGAATCAGAACGTTACATAACGCATGCTGCTATCCCTGTAGTGTGGCTGGGCTCGCTCTTGATTGGGAATTCGATCTGGATGGTGTCTAGCATCCTAATCTATGGTTTGGTTTTTCAATTATTCGAGCTGTTCTTGTGGAAACGGAAGAGAGCTCGTGAGCCAGACGACGTTCAATCGCTGATGGCGTGGTTGAAATCCTTGAAGGAGACCCACCTTATTGCCTGTTTTCCGGTGTATGCTGGCGGTGGATGGAGGATACTCGCGGAGTCTCAACATAGTTGGCTGTATAGTGTAGTTTGGGATGACGATTCGAAGGTCAGAGCCGTTCCTTTTCAAGGACACAACTGGTCAGAGTGGAGCTTCGAGAAACTCGATGGATTGAGGGAAGAGTTCAATATTTCGCTTGCGATTGCGGACCGGAGGGCAGTTGGGAATGAACTGGGACTTATCTCCAAGTGCAGAGGTTGGAAGGAAGTGGATCTAGGGAGTAGAAACTTGGTGGTGTTTTTGGCGGACTCAGAGGGAGCTTGATCGAGTGGAGCGGACGAACGTGAAGCGAAAATTGTTTGCTGAGCAAACCCTCGGGAATATAACAGTCTTAATCCGAGCTGAAGAGGGGTAGCAGTAACGGGGCGTGGTAGATAAAATTCGAAAAAGCCTCACTAACGGGTTCCTCCGGAATGTTGGGTGGCAGTATCTAGGAAATCTAACAGATGTTGGAGCGCGGTTCATCGTAGCCGTTATCCTAGCGAGAGCGTTGGGAGCTTATGACTATGGTCTAATAGCTGCAACAACCGCCTTTTGCGTCGTCGTTTCCCAGATTGTACAAGGACGTATCCTTGAAACTGTAGTCAAGTTTGGATCCGACTTTGCGGCTAACGGAAAGAATCTAGAGCTTCGGCGACTGGTAAAGGCCGCTTTCTTGTTCGAATCGGTTAACGCTATTCTGACCTTCCTGGTAATAGCAGCGGTGGGGCTTGTTTTCGACCGCCATTTTTCTGAGGAGGAACGGTTTGGTGAGGCAGTGGTTGGAAGGGCGGTTGCCTTTTTGTTCCAGGGTTGCGGAGCTGTCACAAGTATTGGCTGTTTACGCTTGATAGGGCGCGTAAAGGAGTATTCGCTAGCCAATATTACTTGTGCGATTGTCAACCTTGCGTGCATGGGTGTTATGGCTCTCGTTTTTTCTGCAGGGTATTATTCGATCATTCTTGCCATGGCAGTCATGGCGGCTGTCCGTAGTTTGATTCTGGCTCGGATGACGTTTCTTTACTTACGAAAGCTTAGTGCTGGGAAGGACTATATCGGGGACCTTGTGGGCCAGCTCAAGTCTATCGAAGGTCTCAAGGGATTCTTCGTAAGAAATCATGCTATTGGCTTGGTGGGAATTCCTGGTCGAGATTTCGATGTTGCCGTATTGAGCTCAGTCGTAGGGCTGGAAGTTGTCGGTGCCTACAGAGTGGCTAAGAATCTGATGGGGACATTGTGGATGCTTGGAGACCCCTTTTTAGCTATGGTTCTGCCAGAGATATCTAAAAAGGTCTCTGAAGGAAAGAAAATGGAGTTGAGGGGATTTCTTAGAAGTTTAACGCTACTTCTAGGCCTGGCTGCTGTGGTCATTTGTGTCTGTGCCTACTTGATTTTTCCGCTAGTGATTAAGTGGTTTTTTGGCGTCGATTTTCAAGCAGCGATCACGATGTTTTACTTTATGGGCTGGGCCCTCCTTGTCTGGCTTCCGTTCTTATGGATCCATCCCCTCGTGTTGGCGTGTGGCCGTCCTCAGGTATCGCTACGAGCAGGAATTGCCGGCGCTGTGTTGAGCTGTATGCTTTATCTCGCAATGGTTCCGAGATTTGGAGCCAACGGGGCCGCCCTCGCGTTTGCGTTTGGACATGTCGGTAGTGGTCTGATCAGAGCAGCAATGGCGTATTTTGAACCACGGATTAGGGAGGCTATTGCCTTGAAATGATAAAGAGTAGTACTTTGAGCAATACACTTTGAGATCGTTATGAAGCTTGATAGACAGACAGCCCTTAAATTGAGGTTTTTGATCGTGGTCTCCGCTCTGCTCAAGTTCTCGTTCTTGTTGATTAAGTATCACTATGGGTACGTATTGGGAGCACCCTATCTTGTCAACCCTGATGAGCTTCAATACTTAATCCGAGGAGAAACTGGAGATTATACGGTCAAGATAGGGCAACATTTTGTGTATGAGTATATCAATAGTGTTGCCACAGTGGTAAGTCCAGAGGCGAGCAGTCGGTTCTTATTGCTTTCGAGTATCAATATCGGACTGTCGTTGTTGTATCCGATTGTGGCCTTTCCGTTCTTGAGATTTATCTGGGGTAGTCGTGGTGGTTTCGATCGATTCTATCTTGCCGTAAGTTGTTTCTACTTGCTTTGTCCGTCATCGATTTGGTTGGCCGCCGCCAATCTTAAGGACACTATGGTGACCTTGATGGTTCTTGGACTTCTGAGCAGCATAGCCACGAATCAAATGCACCTTAGTTTCCGGTCTTTTTTTCAGTTCCTGTTGATGGCAGGACTGTTGTTTTCTACCCGTAGTTACCTCTCCGTGGCTGTGGTCGGGATGGCCATCGCAGTATCGTTTCGGATGATCAGAACGGTCAGTTGGCAGAATCTTTCGATGTACGGAGCCATAATCGTCGTTTTTTTACTGAGTGGTGTTGGAGCTTATATTCTCGGGTTTTTCTCGGGTAGCAATATGATGTTCGATAGGACAGCAATCGATCAGAAAGTGTTGGAACAAGAGCTTGTCGGGGGGCGAGAATTCAAGGTTAATCACACGCCTTTCGAGGTTCTACGAGGCACAGCTAGGCACCTTGTGGATCCGCTTCCGAATGTCTTTGATGAGAACCGAGTTTACAACGTTCTCAGTGTACAGACAGTCCTAGTATTTTTTGGCCTGATTCCATTCGCCGTTGGAGCCTTCAAGCTTCGTGGAAATCTCATGGGGGAAATCGCAATTGGAGTGTCTTTGATGCTATTAATCTTCTATGGCATCAATGAGACTGGAGCGGGTCCCAGAACTCGATTTCCAAGTTTTGACATTTTGGCTGCTCCGATAGCCTTGTTTGCAGTGAAAAGTGGGTTGTTTCCGAGAAGGTTTCATTTTGCCGCTATTCTATTCGGGGTCGTGATGACCCTCGCAGGTTTGGCAGTAACTTCGCGAGGAGTTCTGGGGGCATCGATGTAAGAGCCCGGAGCCTTGTAGTGGATGAAAGTGGCTTTTGTTATTGCGAATCTCGGTTGTGGGGGTGCTGAGAAGGTGTTGACCCTGATAGCGAACTCGCTAGTAGGCAGTGCTGATTCGATTCAAATCATCACCTTTGCGAAAGTTGATAGGCCTCATTTTCCTGTACATAGGGGAATCAAGATTGTCTCGGTGGATCGGTTTGAGGTGAGCAAGACTTTGCGCCAGAAGCTCGAGAGTAATATCATCCGGATCAGTCGGCTCAGAAGACTACTATCAGATTTTGATCCGGATGTGGTAGTAAGCTTCATGGACAGGGTTAATGTCGTATCTTGTCTTGCGAGTCTCAAAAGGAGTTGGCGGCTCATCGTCAGTGAAAGATCGGTGCCAGGTCATTTTCCGATAGGAAGATTCTGGGGCATTCTCCGAAGCTTGTCGTATCGCAGGGCTGATTGTGTAGTCGCTCAGACAAAGGGGGTAAGCGAGTGGTTGAGGAAAAACACGGCTTCGGGGAGAATTGAAATAGTAGGCAACCCGGTCGAACTTATCGCCAGCGCAGACAGTGGGCGGATGGAAGACTCAATTCATATGCCGCGCAAGAATATCATCCTGTATGTGGGACGTTTTGCTTGGATGAAGCGTTTGGACATCATGGTCCGCGCCTTTTATGATCTAGGTTCCTCGAGGGAGGGATGGGAGTTGTGGCTGGTTGGGGATGGTCCAACGAAATCTGAGATAGAGACTCTTGTGTCTAAGCTAAAACTTTCTGAAAGCGTTGTTTTTAAGGGGAGGTTAGAAGAACTTGATAGCCTTTACCAGGAAGCTGCCATATTCGCTATGTCATCTTCCCTGGAAGGAATGCCCAATGCACTTATGGAGGCGATGGCCTGGGGAATAGCTTGTATCTCTACTGATTGCCCCTTTGGGCCCCGTGATGTGATCGAGAACAATGTCGACGGCCTTCTAGTCGCAAATGAGAATGTTGACGAGTTTAGCAGAGGTCTGCAGCGCTTGGTTACTTCCTCAAATCTCAGGGAACGGCTTGGTGCATCAGCAAGAGAAAGCTGTGTGAGGTTCGAAAAGAGCTCGATTCTGAAGCGATGGCACGAAATCATACTAGACTGAATTCAAAATCTGACAGGGGAGCCGAGATTAATACAAGACTCGGTTACTTTTCTCCGCTTGACGTAAGCGGTGTGGTTCTGCGGTGAAAGTTCTTCTTCTAATTCGTTCGTTGAATGTGGGCGGAGCGGAGCGTCAAGCTGTGAATCTGGCTCTTCAGCTGAAAAAAACTGGTCATGATATTATTGTTGTTTCGTGCATCGGGGATGGAGTCTTTGGAGAAGATCTCCTGGAGGCGGGGGTTCGGCTGGAGCGCCTACGGCGAGCGAGTTATTTGGAGATCCCATCAAGTTTCATGAGGTTCTTAGCCATATGGCGATCGGAGAAACCAGACGTCATTCAGGGTTTCATGCCATTGGCAAACATTATGATCGGGCTCGGCGCGCTATTTGCAGGCAGGAAAGGATGTGCGTGGGGAGTTAGAGCTTCAAATATGAAGTTTTCTGATTACTCATTTCTAAGTCGAGTTTCTAATTCAATAGAAGTATGGCTGTCTCGGATTCCTCCGCTCATCGTTTCAAACTCTGAGGCAGGCAAAAAGTATGCCATAGAGCTGGGGATGCCGGAGGACAAAATATCGGTAGTACCGAATGGGCTCGATACCAGTCGGTTTCGGTTTGATCGGCAGCAGCGTGAGGCGCTTCGCGAGGAATGGGGCATAGAGAAGCGTCAAATCTTAGTCTCCCAGATTAGCCGGATTGATCCGATGAAGGGCGTAGAAACTTTTCTAAACGTAGCGCAAATGGTCCTGGAAAAAGAAGGCAATGTTTCATTCGCATGGGTCGGTGAGGGAGGGGCAGCTTTTGAAGCTTCGGCGAGGAAGCGAGCAGAAGACCTAGGAGTTGGGGATCGAATAAATTGGATCGGCATGAGAAGAGATATGCCTGGTGTATACTCAGCAGTTGATATCGTTCTTTTGTGTTCGGACTACGGTGAAGGTTTTCCCAATGTTCTAGGCGAAGCGATGCTGTGTGGAAGGATCTGCGTCGCGACGGACGTCGGGGATAGTCGTCTGGTTGTTGGTGATGATAGGAACATTTTTGAGGCGGGAGATTTTGTGGGCATAAGCGATAGGATTATAGAGATCATTAAGGCAGGGGAGTATATAGGAGACCTAGCGTGCAAAGGAAGACGCGAGAGCGTAGCCACGAGATTTTCAGTCCGTGATCTTCTGGAACGCTCAGTAGCGTGCTGGAGAAAAAACCTCTGAGAAGAGGTTCATCGGTTTACATTCCCTCATATTCTTCGGGGTTCCTTGCTGTCCAAGTAGTAAGAAAATACATGTGTGGTATTGTAGGATTTGTTTCAACCCGAGACGGCTTTGACGGCTCAGAAGAGAGTGAAGTCTTAAGAATGGCCAAAACACTCGTTCATCGGGGACCCGATGACTTAGGTACTTGGGTTGACTCGAAAGCGGGTGTAGCTCTTGGTCACAGCAGACTATCGATTCAGGATTTAAGTGAGGCCGGGCATCAACCAATGGTTAGCCGTGATGGGCGCTTTGTATTGGTTTTCAACGGTGAGATCTACAATCACCTAGAACTTCGGAACGAAATTGAACGACTGACTAGCGTCGACTGGCGGGGGCATTCCGATACAGAAACGTTACTGCTCGGCGTTGAATTGTTCGGCTTGGAGAAGAGCTTGAGGAAAGCTGTTGGAATGTTCGCACTCGCAGTATGGGACCGCGAGGAGCATCGATTGACTCTAGCGCGAGATCGGATGGGTGAGAAGCCTCTCTACTATGGATGGGAGAACGGATTCTTTATCTTTGCCTCCGAATTGAAAGCAATCAAAGGTAGCTCTCGGATTTCCACGGATTTGGACACAACAGGCATCTCGTTTTATATCCAGTATGGATACATTCCTGCCCCTTGCAGTATGTATAGGAATGTGAAGAAGTTAGAGCCTGGAAATCTATTGGAACTGGGAGAGGGGTCGGACCCCGAATCATTGCGTAAGAGAAGTTTCTGGTCGATTGATGAAATCTCTGGGACCGGTATCCAGAGCCCGTTTGAGGGGGCGGAAGAGGAAGCTCTGAGCCATTTTGACTTCCTATTGAGCCGATCCATAAAGGGGCAGTTGATTGGCGACGTTCCAGTTGGAGCATTCCTGTCTGGAGGAATAGACTCGTCTCTTATCGTGGCCAAGATGCAACAGGAGGCAGCGGGACAGGTCAAAACGTTCAATATCGGTTTTGAATCAGATGAGCACGATGAATCAGCTCATGCCTCAGCGATTGCGAAAGCACTCAGGACAGAACATGTTTGCCTTCGCGTCAGTGAAAATGACGGGAAAGACATGATACCGGATCTTGTCAAAGTCTACGATGAGCCATTTGCCGATGCTTCAGCTATTCCCACTTTGATGGTGGCGAAGTTGGCCCGGGAGTCAGTCACGGTTAGTCTTTCAGGTGATGGCGGGGACGAGTTGTTCGGAGGCTACTCTAGATATGATTCGACAGCGCACCACTGGAGCCGATTAAAGAGACTGCCTTATCCTCTAAGGAACACGGTCGGAGGATTGACAGAGAAAGTTATGCGAGTGAGCGATGAGCCATTCTTGTGGCTGTCTAAAGGAATTCTCAGGTCTGGGAGTAGGTACAGCTCGGCCGGAGAGCTGCTTTGGTTGGCCATAAGGGGTTCCCAAGCTCGGCATATTGGCGAACTGTATGCGCTCAAGAATGCAAGTAACCGGCGGCTAGATATATTGAACGTCGATTTTGTGGAAGATTCCTTGGAGAAAACGTATTATGGAAATAGGCTTCCAGAATCCAGAGATGAAGTAGAGAAACTTATGTGCATCGATCAGAACCTCTACCTGGCTGATGACATCCTAGTAAAAGTAGATAGGGCCTGTATGGCTTCGTCCTTGGAATCTCGAATTCCTCTGCTTGATCATCGGATCGTTGAGTGGACCTGGACGATAGATCAGAGTCTGAAATGGAGGGATGGGTATGGTAAATACCTGTTGAAGCGTCTGCTAGGGCGATACCTAGAGCCCTCACTATTTGAGAGGCCGAAGCAGGGTTTTGGAGTCCCTATCGGGTCTTGGTTGCGATCCGGTCTTCGTGATTGGGCAGAAGAATTACTGTCAACGGAGAATTTGCAGAGGACACGGGTGTTGAATTCAAGGGCAGTGAAGCGTTATTGGAACGAGCACCTCTCCGGGAAGGTAAACCATCAGTATCGATTATGGCAAATATTACTACTTCAAGATTGGTTCGGTCGTGAGCAGTAGTAGTCAGGAATGAGGGAGCTCGGGGCCGCTCGAGACGAATTAAACTTTCGATCTGTTACAAGAGATAGGAACTAGGAATATGAGGGAGAAGAGTGAGATACCGTTGACTTATATTCTAGGGAGCGGGCGGAGTGGCTCCACGATCCTCGACGCCACCCTTGGGAATCATCCGTCTGTGGTAAGTGTCGGTGAGCTTGGGAATGCGGTTGTGAGTGGTTGGGGAAGTAATCAACCGTGCGCTTGCGGAGAATCGGTTGATGATTGCGAATGGTGGGCTGCGGTAAAAGAGAAATGGTTTGCGGGGTTAGAAGGCCCGACTCTCGAAGAGTATTATCAGCTTCAGACAAAATTTGAGAGAATCCGATCCATTCCAAAGCATTTCGGCGCCAGAGATGAGGCTTTTGTTCGCTACGAATCTTATACGGTGGGACTCTTTGAGGCTATTCGAGACGTTTCGGGGGCGAGCGTGGTTGTCGACTCCTCAAAGGGACTTGGTAGGGCGGTTGCTTTGGCTAGTACAAGGGGCTTGGATGTGCGAATAATCCATCTCGTTAGAGACCCACGTGGTGTCTGTAATTCCATGGCTAAGGCTCTCAAGAAAAACCTTGGAGCAGGGGTCCAAGACGACTTATCGGCGGTGCCTGTTTGGCGAACCGCTTTCGAATGGTTTGTCTATAACCTACTTTGCTTGTTAGCCGTGGCCAAGGGTAGCCGAGGCCTGACCTTGCGCTATGAAGAGTTTGTGGCGTCTCCCGTTGAGGTGTTGAGACGTCTGGAACGAGAACTTGGTGAGTCCATGGAAGCCCTTGTTCAGAAATTCAGAAACGATTCAAGTATTTCATTTTGTCACCAGATGGCTGGCAACCGAGTCAGAATGACTGGAAATGTCCTGTTGAAGATGGATAGATCTTGGGCGCATCAACTAAGCCTGCGTCAGCGTATCTTGATAATTCTGTTAACGAGTCCCTTGTTCTTTTTTTTGGGTTACCGATGGGGGCCAGGGCATGGGATCGAGGATTCGGCGTGATTCGGAACCTCGAGCGATTGTCCCTAGAATGCAAGCACTTACGATGAGATAGATATGGAAAAGTGAGTATACTTGGAAAGGGAAATCGACCGTAGAATGTAGCAGGAATCCCCAGGTACCTGTTTGAACGAGGAAGAAGTTGATCGGAGGTGGGGGAACTGTTGTTCGACGGGCTATGAGCCAAGGAATGAATTGAAGTGCGAGTAACCATGCTAGACAAAGAGCTGTCCCAAGAATCCCAAACGTGATCAGAAATTCAAGAGGATCGCAGTGGGCCCACGCACTCCAGCCAACGAGGCGATCGTTCCTGTGTTCTTTCGCTGCTTTCCAGCCGAGTACATTGATAGCGGGTTTGCGGTGGACGAGATAGATGGTTGAAAATGTGCCAGGACCAGAGCCAAATATGAGATGGTCTCTCGCGAGGTCGGGAAGATGTCTGTATATATCCATACGAGAGTCTTTTTGGGCCTGAAATCCTGTTGTGATTGTAGACTTCAGCCTTGTCATCGAATTGGATCCAAAGATTAAGAACGAAAGGCTGATCCCCAGAATTACCAATGATGTCAATGCGATGATGTTTCGGTGATTTGAGGTCCAAATAAGCCTTGGAGTTGTTACACAGAGAGTTAGGACTAGAATTATCAAGCCAGCCCTACTCGTAGTGAGAACAGGAGCTAAGATGAGAATGAGGGTGAGTGGATAGAGGAGAATATGGATTCCCCCTCCAGCGCGGGCTGCATGATGAGTGAACTTGAATTCGGCTCGTTTGTGAAGAAGTAGAAACAGCGAGATCGGCCATATCAGATTGAAATAGGTAGCAGCGTTGCCCCTGTACGCGAAGGGGCCGAAGATGGCGTTCTTATCTTTCGTAAACGATGGTTCTAGAATCCAAAGTAGCTTGCCCGAATTGTCGAGTTTTTGGAGCATTGAAACCAGGGCAATCAACGAAGCGTTTATACAAATAAGAAAGAGAACTTTCTCAGCCCGGGGAGACATGCGAGGTACGTTGACGGAGGGCTGCCGACGGTCAGAGGATTTACAGCTAAGTGATTCTTGACGATCAGTGATCCAGTCGTAAGTCGACCAAAAGAAAACGGCTAAAGCGAGGTATTTCGCGAACAGGCTTGCCGTCAATCCCTTGTCGTAGGACGCGGGTAACCACGAAATGTAGCGGGGGTTAAAATTGAAAATCAATAGTTCATTGTCAAACGTGGCTCTTGCATTGAGATAGTGCATGCCGATGAAAAGAAGAATGAGGACTGGCAAGATAGTGATGAGCGCTGCTTCAGCCCGTCCAAGGACGACTCGCTCAGAACACGAAGCGGAGGACCTTGTACGGTGGCGAATTAGAAGCTTCGCGGTGAGTAGTATGCCTAGCCCGAAACTGACAAAATTTAGTGTGAGAATCGACCATGGATGGACTGTGGCGAATGCCCAGGGGGCAAAGATGACGGAAAAGAAAATTAGACATGCGCTTGATCTGTCGAGGTGCCAGTAGAGCCCTTTGAGTGGGTTCCGGCGCTTTCTCTGCATGGATGATTTCATTGGTCTCAAGTTCCGGACAAGAATTTGACGTGAAAGCTAGCTATTCAGTAGATCTTCGCGATGATCCGAATAGGGGTCGGTGTGGTGTTCCTGCTTCAATCCTGAAGGCATTGGATCAGAACTCGATGTTTCTGTCGAGACAGGTTGGTAGACGATTGTAATTTGCTCGTGATGAAGCCGAAGAATAGGACGCGGAGGTGTGGTTTTTCAGGCAAACGATAGAATCAAAAGCTGGGCGCTTCTAACGATGGCATAATGAGCCTTTTAGCGGGAGCGTGCGCAATCTAAATCACGTTATTTTTGGTGTGGTCCGTCTTTCGAACGTTTCTAGGGAGGTCACCCCATTTCGAGTTAGTTGGGAAAATCGCAGAGCAATTATTCGTGGGTATCAGCAAGGCAATTTGTGCAATTGATGGTCGATGGTCTGCGGCGTCTGACTCGAATAGAGGAGTAAATAAGTATGTGTGGTATTCTTGGTGGTTGGTTGAATTATCCACTTGAATCAAGTGCAATAGAGGATGCTTTGGAAAGGATGCATCACCGGGGACCTGACAGTTTTGGCGTCTGGCAAGATGGCAATTCGTTTCTTGGAATGCGACGATTAGCTGTCATTGACCTAGAGACAGGACGGCAACCGCTGTTTAACGAGACGAATGACGTTATTGTTGTTTGCAACGGTGAGATCTACAACTACCGCGAACTTTGTTCTGAGCTGAGGCAACGAGGACATGATCTTCGCACCAAGTCGGATGTGGAATCAGTGGTCCACCTCTATGAGGATCACGGTGTGGATTGTGTGAAGAGACTCAGGGGAATGTTCGGGCTCGCGATAATGGATCGTCGAGAACGGACACTGCGTTTAGCCAGGGATAGATTTGGAAAGAAACCGATCTACTATTATTTTTCTCGGGATCTTGGACTACTATTTGGTTCTGAGATTAAGGCTCTGAAGGCCCTTATTGAATTGTGCGATCACAGAGTATCAGTTAGCGACGAAGCGGTTTATGACTACCTATCTCTTGGAGTTGTGCCACAGCCGGGTTCGATCTATAGTGAAATAAGGGCTTTGGGAGCCGGATCTACTCTTAGTTTTGACGGTGAAGAACCAGTCGAAGTAAAATACTGGCCTCCGGAGAAACTTGGGCAGTTCACAGGGGATTATTTTGAGGCACAAGACGAGGTTAGGCGTCTCATTAAGGAGAGTGTTGAGATCCGCCTTCGAAGTGACGTGCCACTCGGTGTTTTTCTCTCTGGTGGCGTGGATTCGACCGTCGTTGCATTCGAAGCGGCAAAGATATTAGGGGGTAATCTCGACAGTTTTACAGTCAAAGCTAGTAGTCAAACCCTTGATGAGTCGGGAGTCGCAGCTCGAACAGCCAAGGAACTCGGGATACGAAACCAGGGACTCGAGATTGATGTGAATCCTGTCGAGCTGCTTGAGAAAGTGGTGGCACACTATGATCAGCCTTTCGCGGACCCAAGTGCAATGCCGAGCTTGGCAATCTCACGAGCGGCTCGGAAACATGTTACCGTTGTCCTAAATGGGGATGGGGGTGATGAGCTGTTCGGAGGCTACAGAAGGTATCTCGCGTCGAGGCGAATGGAGTACCTCGAATTTATTCCAAGTCAAGTCTGGCGGCTAGTAGAGAAAATGTTGGGGCCGTTGTCGCCTGTTCGCCGATCGCGTCTCGGATTTTTGAAGCGGGTCGTCGGTGGACTTGGAAGATCATGGGGGAGTCGTTACTTGCGTTGGACTACTGACATGCTGCGTGAAGAGGATAAAATCGGCAGCGCCGTGGGTAATTATCTGAGACCAACCGAGAGTTGGATCGACCAGACTTTCCCCGAAAATGATGACTCGGTTAGGTCTTTCATGCAAACGGATAGAGGTGTCAACTTACTCAGTGCCTTGCTAGTTAAGATGGATATGGCAACGATGGCGTACTCGCTCGAAGCGCGCTCACCTCTCATGGATCATGTATTGGGCGAGTTCTGTGCAACGCTTCCCACGAAGATGTTGGTTCGCGGCGGAGTCTGTAAGGCTGTTTTGCGGGACGCCTACACAGGCCTAGTTCCCAACGAGGTTATTTCAGGTGCGAAGCGTGGTTTTGAAATTCCCTTGAACGAGTGGTTGCATGGACCAATGAGAGGGATGCTCAACGACATTGTGGGTGCAGAGAATAGCCACTTGCAGCATTACCTTGACCGGAACTTTATTCGCGCCGTGATTGATGGACGGCTGTTGCAGGATAGAAATTGGTCTTATGTGGCTTATGGCTTCCTAGTCTTGGAACTTTGGCTGAGGCGAAATTCCGGAAGCGGAGCCGGGTAGGGATGACTTCATGTTAATCGATGATGTGATGTCGTCAGTAGCATTGTCTATAGGTTTCTCTTCTCCCCGTGTAACGGTCGACTTGGGTGCAATAGGAACCTTGGATATCAAAACGGCTGAACTTGAAAAAAATCAGTGATGAAGAGAAGCGTTCTGAAAATTCTACAGTGTCCCGTTACAGGAAAACCACTAGTAAAGGTTGGCGACACTTTTAAGTGTGAACGGGGCGAGCAGGAGGGGGAAATCACATATGACTGTGTCGGTGAAAAACCGGTTCTGGTTGATTTTGGATCGAGTGTGTTGGAGAGAGAGACATGTTTTCGAAGTGATGGCTCTTCGGTGGTCAAAAGAAGCAGTTATGGAATACTTCTCAGAGCCGCGCAGAGATTAATTTCACCCGTGAAACCTGTCACCATCGAGAATATGTCGGTGTTCATCGAGCGATTGCGGAAAAGCAATACAAAACCGACTGTTCTGGTGGTAGGAGGAGGCACTATTGGTCAAGGCATGAAGGAACTTTATGAGAATCCGGATATCGACTTGATTGCTTTCGACATCTATGAGTCGGAGCACGTGGATTTCGTCGCTGATGCACATAGTATCCCGATTGGAAAAGAGACAATCGATGGAGTTGTCATCCAGGCTGTTCTGGAGCATGTGGTAAGCCCGGCTCATGTGGTAGATGAGATTCACAGAGTGTTGAAGAAGGGTGGGCTAGTTTACTCGGAGACTCCTTTCCTCCAGCACGTCCACGAGGGGCCGTACGATTTCACGAGATTTACGGACAGCGGACATCGATACTTATTTCGAAAGTTCGAGTGCCTTCGTTCTGGGGCTTCAGCTGGACCGGGAACACAACTCGTCTGGTCCCTAGATTACTTCTTTAGGAGTTTGTTCAGATCCAGATTAGCCGGGAAGGTGGTCAAGCTCCTGTTCTTTTGGCTTATATACACTGACAAAGTTGTTAGCAGTCAGCACTCTATTGATTCAGCGAGCGGGGTGTTCTTTCTTGGGAAGAAGTCGGAAAGAACACTCCCAGCGAAGGAACTGATTGAGTATTATCAGGGAGCGCAGTAGGGAAGCGCCGAGCACAACAGAATTCTTTCAAATGACCTGATGCGTCGCATAGTGGCAATAATTAACCGGATACAAAGCGGTGGAGCTGAACGCCAATTGCTCATGCTTTGTGGTGGCTTGGCTGATAGGGGTTGGGATGTTGAGATCTGGTCTCTCAAGAAGCCTGAGCTGGATGACCGGACGCTCGATTTGATGAAGGAGTCAGAGAAAAGGGGAGTCAGATTCGATGGACGAGGTGGAGGACTCTTCTCCCTGGCTAGTAAGGTTTGCCGACTTGGCAAGGTTTCCAAAACAATTCTTTGGCCTTGGGGGCTCCGTTCAGAGGTGGTGACACTGATGGTGTCACTTTATAACAGAAAACTGGCAATAGTCGGGTCTCTGCGGTGGGCGATGGAGGAGCGAATCGCGACTGAGTCTAGAATTCGAAAGTATTTAGGCAGTAGAATAGTTGGCTATATTTCGAACACGGAAGTGAGCTGTGATCTTGTAAGGAAGCATTTACCGGCGAGCGCTGAGAAGCGATTTTTTGTAGTGCCGAATATTGGGTCTCGTGATACCTCGAATCAAATAGTAGATCTTCCCAATGAGGCTCCCGAAAAGCTGGAGATTGTTATGGTAGGGCACTTTCGAACGTGGCACAAAGGGTATGATCTGCTTCCGGCGCTTCTGAGATTGTTGGATGAACAGAATGTGAGTGTTCGGATTCGGTTGGCGGGTAGCAATGATGGGTCTGGTGACTTCTTGCGTGAGCTTGCCGGCGCGGAGTTTCAGGAACGGTTTGAGTATTTAGGGTTAGTTACAGATGTTCGTGACGAACTTTGCGCTTCGCATCTCTATTTGATGATGAGTCGGGCCGAAGGGATGTCAAATTCGTTAATGGAAGCCATGCAGGTAGGGCTTCCATGCATTTCCACAAGAGTAGGCGATGTTGGAAAGGTGTTCAAAGATAAGGAGCATGTGTTGGTAGCAGAGTGTGAGGATGTCAATGGAATTGCTAAGTGTATCCGAAATGCATGCTTGAATTGGAGGCAAACCAGAGAAATGGCAAGCCGAGCAAGGGAGTTTTGTTCGGGGTATATCGATCAGAATCGGAACGAAGGCAAAGCCGATCAAGCGTTGAGGTTGTTGTTTGATGAGACCTTCGGAATCCAGCCCGAGCCAAGTTTCTTGAGTTAGTGAAAGGCCGTGGTCAACTTTTTCCATGTAGTTTGGAGGGCAAAGAGATTCCCTTCGGAATAGGACAGGAGATCCGCTCCCAGGGAAACCTGAGTTGGGGGTCTGTGGAGTTGGAGAGAGAGCTTAAAGTGTGGACTTAGAGCCTACGGTATCGACGTCACGGAGGCCAACGGTGCTGTTTATTGCTAACAGATCGTTTGTCCTTGCCCATTCTCGTTGGAAGATTCTATCTGCTTTTTTGAAAAGTGGATGGTCGGTTGTGGCCGCTTGTGAGAATGATAGTCGGTCCAAGCAGTTGCGAGATTTGGGATGTGAAATACAGCGTATTCCATTCCCTTCGGGTGGAATCATGATCTGGAGGGAATTATGGGCTTTCTTTCGGCTGGCTCACACTATTCGTGAACAACAGCCCGACCTCGTGCATTCTTTCAACATCAGGCCTATCGTAATGGGAAATCTGCTCACTCGGCTGTTGCTTGGGGCAGAGCCTATTGTGATCAGCACAGTAACAGGAATGGGTTACGTCGCGGGGGGGCGGAGTCTTACGCGTTTCTTTGTGGATAAGCTTTACTCGGTAGCACTGGGGTTAGGGAATCTGACGATTTTTCAGAATAACAGTGATAGGGAAGAGTTTTGTGAATGGAGAATTGTCTCAGATCAGCGTTCAAGGGTTATCGTTGGTTCGGGAGTGGACACCACTCGGTTTGTTCCTGAGACCCGAGATCGCAGCAAGAGTTTACAGCGTGTTATCTATGTTGGGCGATTGCTTTGGCAGAAAGGTTTCCGTGAGTTTGTAGAGGCCGCGAGAGCCATGAAAATGGTCGATGACGGGATTTCCTTCGACGTATTTGGGGAGTTAGCAGAGAATCATCCAGACGGTGTTCCAAGGTCATTCCTGGAAAACTGTATCGGGAAGGGAGAGATCAATTATCATGGCTTTCAGGAGACTCCGGAAGAGATTTACCAAAATGCTGACGTACTTCTCTTCTTATCTAGCTATGGTGAAGGTGTTCCCAGGGTGGTTCTTGAAGCGTCTGCGTCCGGTGTGGTTCCTGTGGTGAGGGCAAGCGGTTGGGTAAAAGATGTGATCAAGTCGGGTGAAAGCGGATTTGTGCTGGGGAATTGCGGAACAGACCACATAGTGAACTTGCTCACTCACCTAAATGAGAATAGGGAAGAACTGCGGAGGATATCGGAAAATGCTCGAAGAGAAATGGTTTCTAGATTTGAGGAAGATGAGATTACAGTGGACTACTTAAATATTTACCGATCTCAAGGATTAGAAGTTTTGGAGGACGGTTGGACTGACAGAAAGAGGGCTTGAGAAGATTGGACGATCGCATTGATGACCAGGAAGAAGGTATTATTTCTTGTAACGGAAGATTGGTATTTCGTATCGCACAGACTAGGTTTTGCCAAGAAACTGATTGAGAGTGGCTTTGATGTCAGTGTCGCTACCCGCGTTAGTGATTGCAGAAGGCAGATTGAAAGTGTGGGTATAACGGTTCACGAAATTCCTTTTGCACGCGAGAGATTGAGCCCCCTTGCTGTAGTAAAATCTGCACTAGCAGTAAGGAAGGTAATTCGCGATACGAAGCCGTCAATCGTTCATTTGGTGGCGCTTCGGTCAATCTTGGTTGGATCGATTTCGTCAATCGGAATGAAACGACCCCCATTCGTGAATGCGATTACGGGGTTAGGGAGCTTGTTCTCTCCCTGGAAGACGAATGCCAGGCTGAGGCTTGTGCGCGGTCTGGTTGAGTTGGCTCTGAGGATTTTTTTAAATCGTCGCGATACTTTTAACGTCTGGCAGAATGAAGACGATATGGAGAACTTTGCCCGTCGCGGCATATCTCCGAAAGGGCGTTCCTGGCTGATCAGAGGGGCCGGAATTGATTTCCTTTCGAGATCTGAGCCGCCACTTCAACAGAAGTCGAGTGTTCCAATCGTGCTCTTTGTCGGACGGTTTCTGAAAGAAAAGGGAGTCGGCCAGCTGCTTCAGGCGTCTAATATTCTACTCAAGAGAAAAATCCCCCATGTGATCCGGTTGGTCGGGTCTCCTGATGACTGTAATCCTTTGAGCTTCAGTTCTAAGGATGTGGCGGAATGGGAGGCGAGAGAGAATGTAGAATACCTAGGACGGCGGTCCGATATAGACGTCCAAATGCGAGCAGCGGATGTAATAGCTCTCCCAAGCTACTACAGGGAGGGCCTGCCGCGTGTCCTGCTCGAGTCCGGATTGGCAGGAAGAGCTGCTGTTACCTGTGACATACCGGGATGCCGAGACGTGATAAGGGACGGAGTGACTGGTTTCTTGGTTAAGCCAAGGGATGTGGCATCATTAGCGGAAGCGCTCGAGAAACTCCTGGTCGATCCAGCTTTGAGGGAGAGGATGGGATCTGCGCTTTTTTCACTTGTTCGGGATGAGTTCTCTGAAGAGGTGGTGTCCAGTGCATTCCTAAAGCTCTACAGCGGGATCTTAGAAGGGAAGGCTTGAAATGCGAATTGTTGTGAATGGCGCCTCAGGCTTCGTCGGAACGGAACTGGTCGAGTTCCTCGCTAAAGAAGGAATTGGAGGTATCGCTACCTCTCGGACTGGAGGTCTCGTGGTTCCAGATAAGTGGGAGGCGAGAAAACGGAAAGCCATTTTAGGCGGAGAAGATCCCAGTTCAGTGGCGGCGGATTTATTGGTTCACTTAGAAGTCAAGCATCATGTGACTAACCCTACTCAGGATGATGAACAGCTCTTTAGATCTGTAAATGTAAGTGGGTTAAGTGAGTGGCTCGCGTGGTGCGACAGGTACTCAGTTCGAAAACTGATCTACTTCAGCTCGATCAAAGCAGTGAAGCCTGGACCTAGTGTTGTTGATGAAGATGCCCGAGGGCCGGGCGATTCGGCGTATGGAAGGTCCAAATGGCAGGCGGAGGAACTTGTGCGGCAGTGGGCGAACCAGGGGGAAGGAAGGAAGGCCATTATATTTCGCCCAGCAGTGATTTATGGCCCAGGAAATCGGGCTAACATGTACTCATTTGTCTCGGCTATTCACAGAAATCGGTTTTTTTTGGTTGGTGGAAGTCGGAATGTGAAGTCTGTGGTGTCACTTCAGAATGTAGTCAGAGCTGTTCTGCACTTGGCGACGAGAATGACATCGGGAGTTCAAGTGTACAACCTCGTTGATAGGGAAAATTTCAGCGTGGCGGCTTTAGCAAGGATTATCTCTGAATCCTTAGGAAAAAGAGGACGGATCTATTCCATCCCAAGTTTGCTCGCTAGACTTTTGGCGGTGCTTGGGGACACGATTCAAACCGTTTCAGGGACAAATATGCCGTTAACGAGAGATCGGTTGAATGCACTTTTGGAACATACCGAATTCAGCAGCCGACGCCTCCAACAGACAGGATATCAGCACAATCAAAGCACAAAAGATGGCCTCCGAACGCTGGTCGATTGGTATTTGAAAGATTTAGAATCTGGTAAGAGGGAATAGACGTGAGGATTTTCGAGGTTTTATGGCTTTAGCGTGGGCGGTTGCTAGTGGTCTCACAAGCTACGTGATCGGGTGGCTTGTCTTTCGTCTGCTCAATCGTCTGCGTGTTCTTGATGTCCCCAACGAGAGGTCTAGCCACTCCGAGGTGACTGTTCGGGGCGGTGGAGTTAGCATTGTTGTACCGCTGATTTTTGTTCTGGGTTTCTTGACCTTGAAGGATGGCTCTATTCCAGTTACCGCACTTTTGGTGGGAGTAGTAATCGTGTCTGCCATATCGTTGCTGGACGATATCTATTCGTTGCCGGTTCGAGTTCGCCTGATCGGTCAATTAGTTGCGAGTAGCATTTTTTTGGTCTCCTCTAGTTGGAGTTTTTTTCGGTCGACTGTGAGTCAATCCGAATCTTTGTTATTGCTCTCCGCCGGTCTCCTGTTCCTGATCTGGATCGTCGGCTACAGCAATGCGTTTAATTTCATGGATGGGATTAATGGTCTCGCCGGCTTCCAGGCGGCGATTACAAGCTGCTTCACTTTATTTGTCATTTGGTTTCTAACTGGGCAGGCAGATTCAGGCCCGTTCTTGGCTAGTGCCGTTCTTGCTGGAGCGGCGATTGGATTTCTTCCTCACAATTTTCCGTCAGCGAGAATGTTCATGGGGGACGTTGGAAGCGTTACAGTAGGGTTTTCTTTAGCATCGGTCGTCGTTTGGAGTTGTATTGAGTTTGGCACGATGGTAGCCATACCGCTCCTCCTGATCCATTCGAATTTCGTCCTTGATACGGGGGTTACGCTGGTTCGCCGAATCCTGCGGAAGGAAAGATGGTGGACACCTCATCGTAGCCACTTCTATCAGATTTGGTTGCGATCTGGAGCGAGCCACTCGCGGGTAACGCTGACCGAGTTGGTGCTCCAGATAATCTGCTCTCTACTCTTAGCTCTATTCCTCTTAGTGGAGTCGCCCTGGAGGACTTTGTTGCCAGTGGCGTCGATTTTGATTTGGCTTGGCTATTTTATATTCTGCGAGTTTCAGTGGAGCCGGTTCCAGGAGGTTAAGAATAATGAAGGTGGATAAGGGAGAGGCGGAAGGGTTCGCGATTCCACTTCTGGGAAGCTATTTAAGTGGACCAGAACGGGCCTACGTGTCTGAAGCTTTGACAAGCCTCAACAACCTCTCTTATGGACCTCACCTTGGAAAGTTGAAAGGTGTTCTTGAAGAGTTGACCGGAGCTCATGTTTCTTTGGTTTCATCAGGGACGGCCGGCATCCACTTGGCCCTATTAGCCCTTGGAGTCAAGGCCGGTGATAGGGTTGCGGTTGCATCGCATTCCTTTATCGCGTCCTGCAGTCCCGTGATACAAATTGGGGCTGAACCTGTGTTTGTTGATTCGGATCCCGTTAGTTGGACTCTTGATCCAGTCTTATTTGAGGGCTGGCTACGTGAGCAGAAATGCGAACAATCGATCCCTAGAGCTCTGGTAGTTGTTGATCTATTTGGAAATTTTCCTGATTTTGAGAGGCTCGATAAGCTATGCTCGGAATTCAACATACCGATAATTGAAGACGCAGCGCATGCTCTTGGCGGAAACTACAAAGGCAGGCCCGCTGGAGCACTGGGGGATCTGGGGATTTTCTCGCTGAATGGAAACAAGATTGTGACAGGTGCAACCGGGGGGGTAGTCATTGCTCGTGAGAAGAGATTGATTGACAGGATCGACTTCCTTTCAGGTCACTGTAAGACAGACACCGAGAATTCGCTGGGAGAGTATGTTCACGCGGAAGTAGGCTTCAATTATCGACTAAATAATCTGTCTGCGGCTCTGTCTCTTGCTCAGCTCACTGATTTGGAGGAGCGGAAAGAGAGGAAGCGAAAGATAGCTGAGAGATATCGCACCGCGCTGGAAAAAATGAACGGTGTTGAGAACATGCCCGTGACGCCGGGAGCAAACCATACATTTTGGTTGAACTGTTTTAGGATCAACCCATTGGAATTTGGAGTTGAAGCTGCTACCGTTGTTCGAAGCTTGAGAAGCCAAGGGATTGAAGCCAAGCTGGTTTGGAAACCGCTGCACATGCAGCCAGCATTTAGTGGTTGCTCCAGCGTCGGTGGTAGCGTGTCTGAGCTGCTTAATCGATGTGGCGTGTGCCTCCCGAGTTCGGTGGGTATTACCGGGAGAGAGCAGGATCGAGTGCTGAGTGCGATCGAGGCACTTCACGTTCGCTAGAAGTCAGTAGTTTTTTTGACGGAGGCGCTCTGTGTAAGGTTGAACATGTTACTGTGTCGGTTGCATTTACTTTGATCGGGCTCCAGTGGCCAGTGCGGACCTTAGCGGAGAATTTGAGTGGGCAGCGTCTTTAATTGTCTCTGGACGACGACTTAAGATGAATCTGTAGAGAGAGGAAGTAGAGCGACTTTCTAACCGGATCTTTTCTCGAGGGAGATCGCAAAATAGCATATGAACTCTAAACGGGGATTGGACCTTGCTGTTGCAATTGTGTTTCTCCCGCTCATTGGATTGATATCTGGATTCGTGGCTATTCTCGTCTGGGCAACTCTTGGACGGCCGATTCTTTTTCGACAGGAGCGAATTGGCCTGGGGGAAAAACCGTTTTCAATTATTAAATTCAGAACAATGGTTGATTGTGCGGGCGCCTCCGGAGTCTGGATTTCTGAGCGCGACAGGATTGGGGGTGTTGGAGCATTTTTGAGGAGAACATCTCTGGACGAACTTCCAGAGGTTGTCAACGTCTTGAGGGGAGAGATGAGCCTTGTGGGCCCGAGGCCCCTTCTACCGGAATACCTAAAAGTGTATACGGCCAGAGAAAGAATTCGTCATTCGATCTTGCCGGGAATGACGGGGCTGGCGCAGGTAATGGGTAGGAACTGTTTGGATTGGGATGAGCGCCTTGCGAAGGACATAGAGTATGTTGAGAAACAGTCTTTCCTGTTTGATCTGTACATATTGGCTAGAACCGTTTTGGTTGTTGTCTCAGGCTATGGTGTCAATGACAGGACTGGCTGTCCAATGAAGTCTTTAACCGAGTTCCGTAGCCCCAAGTCGACAACCAGCGAGAGACCTTAAGGTTTGTTTACATCTATGGAGAACAAAGCGTCATCTGCTTACGAAACAATATCGGGCCTTTATCAAAAACGATCGACCCGCGTCTTGGTCATATTTGGAGCATACACCATTTTCTTGGTTGTATCTATGTGGCTCGCCTATCAGTTGCGGTTCGATTTTTTCGTATCAGTATCCTCAGAGGAAAAGCCGTTCCAGATTAACATGTATCGAGTGATGTTGTGGGTGGTTCCAGTGAAACTATCCGTACTCTTCTTTTTCAAGCAGTATTCCGGTGTTCTTAGTTATTTCGGGACTCCGGATCTATATCGCTTGGGAAAGGCGGTAGTAGTTAGCTCGGCGATTGTCGGCATTATCAGACTTCAAGATTCGGGAGCGCTCGTCCCCCCCCGAGGGGTTATTTTGATAGACTTTCTGCTCTCGTTTGGAGCACTGGCCGGATTTCGGATGGGATGCAGAGTGTTGCGGGAGTCAATCAGTCGATCAACAAACACGGGGCAACGATCAGATTCCATCAGAGTAGCAATAATTGGAGCAGGGGACGAGGGGGCAAACCTAGCGAAGGAGTACTTGAACAAAAAAGGCTTAGGCCGGATTCCTGTTGCCTTTCTCGATGATGATAGAACGAAGCATCAGACACGAATACACAACGTGCCAGTCGTTGGTTTGCCGGAATCTGTTGAGGATCTTAAAGAGAAAGTCGGAATAGACGAAGTCGTCATAGCTATGCCGACAGCGCCGGCTAAACGGATCAGTGAGATCGTGAGAAATCTACAGAAGATCCATCTCAAGTTTTTTACGATTCCCTCTCTTGATCAAATCAGCACTGGCCAAGTCAAGACATCGCAAGTTCGGACAGTGGAGATCCAAGATTTGTTGGGGCGTGAGGCTGTTAGTATTGAGCGGGAGAGCATTAGCGATCTCGTATCGGGCCGAGTGGTTATGGTCACAGGTGCTGGGGGAAGTATTGGAAGTGAATTGTGCCGCCAATTGGCTGGATTCAATCCTGAGCGGCTATTGATGGTGGAGCAGTCGGAGTTTCTGTTATTCTCTATCGAACAGGAACTCTTGGAGAAGGGATATGGAGGGACGGTGGTACCTTTGATCGCTAATATCCTGGACGAGACCAGAATGGTGGAGGTATTCGAAACGTTTTCCCCTGTAGTTGTCTATCATGCCGCAGCGCTTAAGCACGTCCCGATGATGGAAGTTCAACCCAAGGAGGCAGTGAAGGTCAATTTTTTCGGTACTGTTAGCCTGGCTAGATTGGCGGTGCGTTTTGAGGCAGAACGATTCGTCATGATATCGACCGACAAGGCGATCAATCCTACGAGTGTGATGGGGGCAACTAAGCGTCTGGCAGAAATGTATATTCAGTCGCTCTCGCTATTAGGAGAGGCCGTTTTACCAAAGTTTATGGCTGTCAGATTTGGGAACGTTCTGGGATCGTCTGGTAGCGTGATACCTACGTTTAGGCGTCAAATCTCGTTAGGCGGGCCAGTGAAGGTCACCCACCCGGATGTAACCCGGTACTTTATGACTATTCCTGAGGCTGTCGGGTTGGTGCTTCAGTGCGCAGCTCAAGGTACCGGAGGAGACATTTTCGTGCTTGATATGGGAGAACCGATAAGAATTGTAGATCTAGCTCGTCAAATGATCGAGTTGAGTGGCCTCTCACCAGATGAAGATATAGAGATAGAGTTTATCGGTTTGCGGCCCGGTGAGAAACTCTTCGAGGAGCTGCAACATTTTGGGGAGAACCTCCATGAGACTCACCATCCCAAGATAATGCGTTTTCTCTCTAATCAACGAGAAAGTCCAGACATGGAGCAGGTCTATTTGGGGTTTGTGAGAGACCTCCAGAGTCTTGGCCGAGCAAATGTGAAGGAACGGCTTAAAGAGTTAGTTCCGGAATACAAACCATTTGTGAACTGAGGTGACTCAAGCCTCTCTGACTCATCTTATTCTGAACAGGCTGTTCCCGATATTGGATTTGGCGGGTATTCGTATTGGAGAATTTTAGCCCTGAGCTGTCACTGAGTAGCTATGTGTTCAATCTTAGGAATTGTCTCGGATAATGTCAGTGAATCAGTTGTTGCTGATTTAAACATTCGACTTCGACATCGCGGACCGGATTCTTGCGGAGTGAGAAAGTACGAGTTCAGAGACAAATACCTCGCTCTTGCCCACAACCGTCTGGCTATCCAGGATCTTAGTTCAGCAGCGAATCAACCACTGGAAACGGAGCGTTACTCGATTGTTTTCAACGGCGAGATCTACAATCACATCGAGTTACGTCAGAGTCTCGACTATGAATTTCAGACCCACTCGGACACTGAGACCTTGATTGCTCTTTTTGAGAGTTGTGGCGTAGAAAATGCAATTCGTCAGTTGAATGGTATGTTCGCGATTGCTCTGTTTGATAAAAAGGATCTGACCCTTACGCTGGTCAGGGATAGGGTAGGTATCAAGCCCCTTTATTACTCTCATACCGGATCAGTTTTTTCTTTTGCAAGCGAGTTGAAAGGGCTACCGGGCCTTGACACTGCTGCGGTGTGCAACCGTTCAATAGTTCAATCGATCTGTTTGGGCTATATCACAGACCGTAGTACGATCTACGAGTCGGTTTTTAAGCTCGAGCCGGGCTGTATCTTAACTTTCGACGGACAGAATGCCCATGTTAGCCGATATTGGAACCTACCTGACAGGGTGTCCAATGACGATTTTGAGACTGTAGTAGAGAAAACTGAAGCGCTTCTACGTCGGTCAGTTCAGTATCGGCTACTGTCGGATGTTGAAGTTGGATGCTTCTTATCTGGTGGTATCGATAGTTCGCTAGTAGCCGCCATGATGTCTAAAGAGTGTGGGAGGAGAATAAAGACTTTCTCGATCGGATTTGACAATCCTAAGTATGATGAATCTCAGTATGCTCGGAGGGTTTCAAACTATCTCGGCACTGATCATAACCAGCTCGTATTCAGGAGCAGTGATCTAATTGATCTACTGGAGGATTTCGACTACTATTTTGATGAGCCGTTTGGGGATCCATCAGCGCTACCTTCCATGATACTCAGTAAGTTGGCACGGTCTGAAGTGAAGGTAGCTCTATCAGGTGATGGTGGGGATGAGCTTTTTTTGGGATATAATCGATATTTTTTCTCCCAGAGATTCTATCGGCTCTCGAGGTGGCTACCCCTACCTATCCGCGGTTTATTGAGTCTTGTCTTCGCGAAGTCGAATAGTGATAGGGCGGTCCGTATGGCATATCCCGTTGCGAATCCGAGTGTTGAGAATTGGTATTCTGTGCTGATGACAGCAGTCAAGCCATGGGAGTTGAAGAGAGTCTTCTCTCGGGATTTCCTTAGACTATGTTATGACAAAGACGACTTGAGTCTCTTAGAGATCTTGAATCTTGACGGACAGTCTTTGGAGGGATACTCCGACTTAAGCAGGGTCGACTTCATGAGATATCTACCTGATGATATACTGACGAAGGTTGATCGCAGCAGCATGAAATATGCTCTGGAGGCGCGTGTGCCAGTTCTAGATCACAACGTGGTGGAGTATGCATACAGTGTGAAATCGGGCGTGAAGCTAGAGAATGGGCCGAAATCTGTCTTGAAAAGGATTCTTTATGAGCACGTGCCCTCTGAATTCTTTGAGCGACCTAAGGCTGGTTTCAGTGTTCCCATTCGCGAATGGTTTTGCGATGATCTCAAGGAGATGTTACTCGACAAAATAGGTAGTCTTGATGATCGCTTTAACAAGGCGGAGCTGCTAAGGGCAGCGAATGAGCACGTAAGCGGGCATCGTAATCATTCTTATCTTTTCTGGAATTTAATGCGGGTTCGTTGATAAAGACGTTGGGAGAATTCGGTCAGTTTTTGGCAGGCCTCTTTATCTCGGTATATTGGCAACGGGATTCTCAATATCGGTGAGGTAGATTCTCAGTCGCAAGATGCAGCGAAGAATAGACTCGTACGCGTCCCGTGATTTGCGAAGTCCCTGACGGGAGATTGTTTTTGGGATTGGTTTCGGAATGTTATTCTACCCCTGAACTAGGAGCAAGTCCTCGGAGTCGTGAAAGAGCGCGACGAGCGAGTGAAGGTAAAGACGGTTTGTGTTCGGCACAATATTGGCAAGAGGTCGAATTTCGCTTGGAAACGTGAGTATATCGGAATGGGCTTCGAAGTGATTCGATGGTTCAAAACTTCCGAGGATGAGAACGTTTGTCACAGATGCTTTGTTGCCGACCCGTCAGTTCTAGATTTGATCTTCAAAGAGATTGACTCAAAAAGTGGCGAGTCCCGCCTCAAAGAGGTGCGAGTCAGAATGAATGTGGAAGCAGGATTAGGGAGAATCTTTCAGGGCTGTGCGCAATGAGTTTGAGTCATACGACGTTTTTCCAGATATCCAGGGAGAGCGTTCTTTTTCGGGTCCAGAGGGAAGTAATTATCGATCCGAATGGGGAGCAACCTTGCATTGGGTATCTTCGAGTCGCCACTTTGATTTGACGATCTGATGAGATGATCAAAGGCAGGCGAGGGGCTTTGGCTCAGGGCCTCTTAGTCGATAAGAGTTGAGAGAATTGAAGATCGGCAGCTGAGATTAGGGGCCGTCTTCTCAGGAATAAACGTTTAGAGGCTGTGGCCTGCCCCCGAAAAAGGAGACGTGTTAAAGATGAAGTTCTGCTCAAAATAGGAGCAGAATATGAAACGAAGTCGATTCAGCGAGGAACAGATCCTCAAAGTCCTGAAAGAGGTCGAAGAAGGAGAGAAGGTCAAATCTGTTTGTGCACGGCACAACATAAGCGAGGCAACGTATTTCACGTGGAAGCGAAAGTACGCTGGCATGGACGTTGAGGAGATGAGGCGGCTAAAGGCGCTTGAGGAAGAGAACGCTCGCCTTAAGCGGCTTGTGGCCGACCTGTCAGTGCAGAACCAAATCCTCAAGGAGGTAAACTCAAAAAAGTGGTAAGCCCCGCTTCCAAAAGGCGAGCAGTCAGAATGGTTGTTGAAGGGGGCATAGGAAAGCTTTCTTAAGCCTGTCGAGCAATGAGTCTCAATCGAGCAACATTCTACAAGACTTCGTTGGAGAGCGATCATAGCCGAGAGCTCAGAAAGAAGATTATCGACCTGAGTGAGGAGCAGCCGCGATATGGCTATCGTCGAGTTACGGCATTGATCCGTTGCGCGGGTGAAACAGTTAATGAGAAGCGGGTACAGCGAGTCCGACGTCGAGAGGGGCTCCAAGTCCAAAAGCGGCAACGAAAGACGCGAAGGCTGAGTTCAGCAGGTTCAGAGCGTCGTCGCGCACGGCGAACTAATGAGGTTTGGAGCTGGGATTTCGTGCACGATATGACAGAGCAAGGGGGGCGCTTCCGAGTGCTGAGTCTGATCGATGAATATACACGACGCTGCTTGATGCTACGAGCGGGTTGGTCGATGCGCTCGCAGGACGTGATTAGCAACTTGGAGGAGGCGATTGCCATGTATGGCGCACCAGAGCATATTCGATCCGACAATGGACCTGAGTTCATTTCTTATGCGATCCAGGATTGGCTGAAAGACAAAGCGATAGCGACGCTTTACATCAAGCCTGGGTCCCCATGGGAGCAAGCCTACATCGAGAGCTTCCACGATAAGCTGCGAGACGAATGTACCAATCGAGAACTATTCGGCAACCTTAGAGAAGCAGCGGTTATCCTGGAGGAGTGGCGGCAACAGTATAATGAAACGAGGCCGCACAGCGCATTGGCTAACCAAACACCCAGTGAATTTGCGGCGCGTTGCAACCCCCGCCTCCGGTCGGACTCCGTCCTCCCTACGTTGGGGGTTGCAAAACATGGAAGACACACTAAACCAACAGCCAACGCAGAGCTTCATTTATGAGGTGTCTCCCCACTGGGGTCAGGCCAGCTGGACAAAGTGAAAAGCGAAAGTTCTCTGGGGATTAAGGCACTGAGGATTCTGTGGGATCTCACTCGCCAGGATGAGACATTTACAACGCAATTCAAGAGATGAGACAAGTGCTCCAGAACCTAAAGACAGGAGAGACTGAGTTGGTTGATGCACCCAGTCCAGCTCTCGGAGATCAGGATGCTTTGATTCATACTCGTTTGACTCTGGTTTCACTCGGAACAGAGAAAATGCTGATTGATTTTGGGCGTGCTGGCTGGATATCCAAAGCGATGCAGCAGCCTGATAAAGTGAGGCAGGCAGTGCAGAAAGTGAAGACCGATGGCCTGACGGCTACTCTGAGAGCGGTGGATGCCAAGTTGGATCAGAGCATTCCCCTTGGTTATTCGAATGTCGGACGTGTGTCTAAAGTAGGTGCCGGAGTCGATGGTTTCCATCCTGGTGATCTGGTCGTGAGTAATGGGCCTCATGCCGATGTTGTGAGAGTATCTAAGAACCTGATTGCTCGTGTTCCAGATGGAGTATCTGAGGAGGAAGCAGCGTTTACCGTTCTGGGAGCGATCGGTTTGCAGGGGGTTAGGCTTTTGGGACCGGCTCTCGGAGAGGTTGTCGCCGTGACCGGTCTAGGGCTAATTGGTCTGATTGTCGTTCAACTCCTGAAGGCTCACGGGTGTAAGGTGATCGGTATAGATATTGATACTGAGAAGTGTCGATTGGCGGAGTCTTTTGGAGCAACTTCAGTTGATCTTTCGCAAGGAAGGGATCCATTAGAAGTAGCCAGGAAAGTGAGTGGTGGCAGAGGAATCGATGGAGTGCTCATAACGGCGACTACAAAGAGTAGCGAACCGGTGAGCCAAGCAGCTCGAATGTGTCGGAAGCGAGGACGAATTGTCTTAGTGGGAGTCACAGGGCTAGAATTGTCTCGAGCAGAATTCTACGAAAAAGAACTCAGCTTTCAGGTCAGTTGCTCTTATGGCCCCGGGCGATATGACCCTGAATATGAGGTGAAAGGGCATGACTACCCGTATGGCTTTGTGAGATGGACCGAGCAGCGTAATTTTGGAGCGATCCTCGATCTAATGGCCAATGGAGGGTTAGATGTGAAGCCTCTAATCTCTCATCGTTTTCCATTCAGCGACGCTCTTCGCGCTTATGGGGTTGTTGAATCTGGTAAAGCTCTCGGAATCATACTGAATTATGATCAACAGTCGACATTCGGTAACGAGAGTGAAGTGATCTTAAAGAACCCGACAGGGAGCACGCCGTGCTCAGGGACAGTTGCATTGATCGGCGCTGGCGGATTCTCACGTCAAGTCTTGATGCCGGCTCTTAGAGCGACTGGTTGCAGGTTAAAGACGGTTGTTTCCTCGAAAGGACTCAGTGGAACCCAGTTGGCTCACAAGTTTGCATTTGAGCGATCTACGACGAGTAGCCAAGCTGTGATTGAGGATACCGAGATTGATACGGTTGTTGTCACAACCCGCCATGATTCGCATGCTGAGCTAGTTACAGCGGCTCTGCGAGCGGGTAAGAAAGTTTATGTCGAGAAGCCTCTGTGCTTAAACGTCCGAGAGTTACAGGAAATTGAATCTACCTTCCGCGAGCTCGTTGATGGGGGAGAAAACCCTTTTCTGATGGTCGGATTCAACCGGCGATTTGCGCCCCAGGTGGAGGCCATGAAGCAATGCCTGGAAAGTGTTTCAGAGCCAGTCTCAATCACAATGACGATTAACGCTGGGATGATACCTCGTGATCATTGGACTCAGGATCCCAGTGTGGGTGGCGGAAGGATCATCGGGGAAGCCTGCCATTTCATCGACCTATCGCGATTTCTGGCTGGTTCGCCGATTTCGGAGGTGCGGGCTTTGAGTTGTGAAAGCGCCGAATTTAGAGGAGTGGGTGATACAGTATCGATTGGATTGAAGTTTGAGAATGGCTCGATTGCTACAATCCAATATTTCGCGAATGGGCACCGTTCGGTTCCGAAGGAGCGGGTTGAAGTGTTCGCCGGGGGAAAGGTCTTGCAACTCGATAATTTTCGTCGTCTCAAGGGATATGGTTGGAAAGGTTTCAAGGGGTTAAACCTGTGGAGCCAGGATAAGGGGCACACCAACGAGATGAAGAGCTTTATGGACGCGGTGAGGCAGGGAAGGGCTTCGCCAATACCGTTTGATCAGATCGTGGAGGTAACTCGGGCCAGTTTTCAGGCTGCAGGGACTTTAACCACAGATGGCTCGGATCGCACTTGTTAGTGACGATTTGCAGTGGTCAATAATCACCTTTATCAGCGTAATTCGAGTAATCCGTGGTTAGGAAAGTCATTGATATCATAGCCGGAGCGCGGCCGAATTTTGTGAAGGTCGCCCCGATTATTCGAGCGTTGGAGAGAAGTAGCTTCGCTTACCGCTTGATTCATACCGGACAGCACTATGATCGGAGGATGTCTGGGGATTTTTTCGAAGAGCTTGGGATTCCAGATCCAGACTTGAATTTGGGAGTTGGTTCAGGTTCTCAAGCGGAACAGACTGCGGGGATTATGGTCGGTTATGAAAAAGTCCTTCTCGAGCAGTCGAGTGACCTTTGTTTGGTGGTCGGTGATGTGACGTCAACGATGGCATGTGCGATCGCAGCGCAGAAGTTGAATTTGCCGGTGGCCCATGTTGAAGCCGGAATTCGATCGGGAGATTGGGGGATGCCGGAGGAGATTAATCGGATGGTGACCGATTCGATTACAAACTATTTTTTCACTACGAGCGAGACGGCCAATGAGAATCTTCGTCGAACCGGCGTCGAGGAAAATAGAATCCACTTTGTGGGCAATACGATGATCGATACATTATTGGCGAACGAATCCAGGTTTCGGCGGCCGAATATTTGGGATCGCTTTGGTCTTGAGGATGGAAGTTATTTTGTGGTGACACTCCATAGACCCTCCAATGTAGACGAGGAGCATGGATTGGCGTGTTTGTTAGAAGCTATTGTGAAAGGGGCTCGTGGGATGCCCGTTATTTTTCCTTTGCACCCGAGGACAGCGAAGGTGCTGGAGGCGGTCGAGCTTGAGTTTCCGGATTTGCGGTTGGTGGATCCGTTGAGCTATTTGGAATTCAATTATTTGGTGAAGCATTCTAAAGGTGTCATCACGGATTCGGGAGGGATTACAGAAGAAACCACCGTGATGGGGATCCCCTGTTTCACGCTTAGGGACTCGACGGAACGACCCGAAACGGTAACAGTGGGAACGAACGAGCTTTTGGGGACGGATCCTGCAGCGCTCGAACCGGCTTTTGAACGGCTGTTTGCAGGGCAATGGAAGCAAGGTTCCATCCCTGAGAAATGGGATGGCAAGACAGCTGAGAGAATTGTTGCTGTTCTGGAACAGATATTGTGAGAGTGAATGGTACCGATGGAGGGGGTCGAACCCACACGACCTTGCGGTCACCAGATTTTGAGTCTAGCGCGTCTGCCAATTCCGCCACATCGGCACTCTAAAGTGCAGGTCGGAAGGAATAACAAGGTGGCTAGGGGTTGGCAAGAGGTTTTGGAAGGTTGACTTCGAATAGCGAAGAATTCATACAAAAAGAATGAATTTCGGTTCGAGATATTGGGGAATACTGGCATTGAGCGTCGTGCTATTGGTGCTTTGGCAGTTTCCGGCTACTTGGTATGCAGGCAAAGCTGATGGAGCGGAGTATCAGTGGTTCGGTCTCAACCAAGAGATTCCGGGCTGGGAGTTTAAGGAGATATCGGTGGGTGATGCGGCAGAGGCTATCCTGGTGGCCGACCGAATGGACAATGGAGAGTTTCACCAAGAAGACGGGGTCTTAGTCAGAGTCTTCTCAGCGAAGCGGTTTGAGGAAAAGGAGAATGCTGTGGGTCTGTTCTCACACACGCCTGATCGTTGTTGGACGAACACCGGGATGGTGATCGAGGACGTGGGACCATTCTTCAGGAAGCTCAACGTGCATGGCATTGAGATGGTCTTAGAGAGGCGACTCTTTAGCATGGGGAGCCAGAGAGAGTTGGTGTATTTTGGAGCGCTGGTGGGAGGGGCCGCTCTTCCCTACCGAATGGATCAGTATTTGGGCTCTGGTCTTCGGAGGAAATCAGGCTCCGCCGGTGATCAACGGGGAACATTGGATCGCCTTGTGAACATTCGCGTCTGGAGCTGGGCGCTCGAGTCGTTTCTGAAACGTGCTCGCCTAGCTGGACCCCAGCAGCTGATCCGAATATCAACACCAGTGATCGGCTCGATTGAGGCGGCTGATGAACGGCTGATGGACTTTTTTGAGCAGTGGCTGCGCGTCGTTCCTTATGAAGAGGAGAAACAACTCTTCGAACGGCAGAAGGCACAGAATGAGGAGGTGACACAGTGAGCTCTCCACGAAGTTGGACTACTGAAGGCATTCTCTGGCTGCCCATCGTGATTTCATTGGCTTGGCTTGGGACTAAGGCGAGTTGGTTCTGGGACAACAACCCTGATATGCAGTTTGGTTGGGTGATTCCCTTACTCAGTGGCTACTTACTTTTCGAGGGCTTTGAAAAACGGCCCCCTCTTGTTACGCGATGGGACTTTCTCAGTATCGCCTCTATACTGACGGGCATTTTCTTTCTTTTTCTAACCCAGATCTATCAAGCTGCTTACGGTTTAACTGCCACAAGTATGGCGGGACTAGGAGTAGGTTTTCTTAGCGTCTCGATGGGGGTTTTGTGGTATGCCTACGGATACCCCGGAATTAAAACCTTCGGTTTTGGGTTGGCGTTCTTCTTGATAGCCCTTCCGATTCCCTCAGTGATCTATGGCGAGATCATTTCATTTCTCCAGCGGTGGATCACGATTGTGAATGTTGAGGTTCTGGCGCTATTGGGCACTCCGGCCTCCATCCAGGGGAATCTGGTGCAACTGCCGACGGGAGTTTTAGGTGTCGACGAAGCCTGTAGCGGTATTCGAAGTTTGCAATCAACGGTGATGGCGACCTTATTTATTGGTTACCTTACGCTGGAGCGGCTTAGCCTGCGGTCTCTGTTGTTTGTGTCAGGAATCTTGCTAGCAGTTCTTGGCAATTTAATTCGTGTGTTTTCCCTGAGCTATTCCGCGAGTGTGAAAGGAATTGAAGCCGTAGATGCAGCTCATGATGTTGCTGGCTGGTCAATTCTGATGTTTACAGTTGTTGGAGTTGGCGTTCTTTCCTGGGTTTTTGGAAGACTGGAATCGGAACTGAAGAAAGTTCCGTTTGCAGCCGAAAGCTGAGGAAATCATTCGTTCTGTCATCACCTGGGCGATTCTGCCTCCGGCAATGATGCCGGAAAAAATTGGTTGCCCCGCGTTTCCTTGGATAACTCTAGCGCTGGTCCGCTATAGAGACTCACTACCCTCCTTTCCCGAGGTCCTTCCTTGCTGTCTAGCGTGACGTTGAGAGTCCTTAATTCTGGGTTCTCAATAATTGGCGATTCCCCAGTTGTCCCTCTAGAAATCCCGCCGTGGAAAGACTTTGAATTGTCTGCTTGAACAAAGGGACGCTTTCTTGAGGTCCTGGCCGACGTAGGTCATCGCGTCGATTTGACAGTCGTCTCCGATCGTTAAGCCTTGGTAGACGAATGAGTTGGCTCCTATCAGGACACGTTGACCGATTCTCGCGTTTCCACCGATAGAAGCTCCAGGGTTCGCTATAAGATGAGCACCCCCCTGTGCATGATGGCCAAAGGTGACGTTGAGGTTCACGATCGAATGTTCTCCAACCAAAGCCATACTGCTGATTCGGCATCCGGGTGCTAAATAAGTACCCTTACCGATTCGGGCTGAGGGTGAAACCGTTGTCTGTGGATGAATGATCGACTCGGGTTCAAGGTCAAGTGACTGGGCTAAATCCAGGTAATGCGAGCGAAGCTGCTGATTCGACATTGAGAGAATGAATTTGTGATCACCGGGATTGCTGAGAATGTAGTCCTGGAGGTCTGTATCGAGGATGTGTGCTTGATCCAAGCAGGGGGCTGCATCATCTGACACATGCGAGATTCTCCAACCCGGATGGATGTGAGCAGCCGTTTCAGCTATCTCAATAGCTGTGTTCTTGCTGCCGAAAATGAAGAAATGGGTTTTGGTTTGTTTCAACTGTTTAACAAGTGAGTCTGTTAATGGAAGTATTTGGGCGCATGGAGTTTATGTGAGGGGTAAAACCTCGGGACGTTGCCCAAGCTCGAGGATACTGCCCTTTCAAAGACCAGATCGCAATCTCATTCATGGCACGGGGAACGGAAACATCGACTTGGAATGTGGATATTACTGGTCTCCAGCTTCTCGATGGTTAATCGAGTCCTTGTTATAGAGGTTAGGCAGTACTGCCTCCGTCGACTGTTATGGTTGTCCCCGTGATACGGGAAGCATTCTCAGAGAGGAGGTAGGCGACCGCGCTCGCTACGTCTTCAAGGCGTGTCATTCCGAGAGGCGACCGGCGACTTATGGACTCGAGTTTGTCACCTTTCAAGCCTGCTGTCATCTCTGTGTTCATGAACCCTGGGGCGACACAATTGACCGTGATCTTCGCTCGTCCAAGTTCTCGAGCGAGTGAGCGGGTAAACCCGTTGAGACCTGCTTTCGATGCGCCGTAGACCGCGAGTCCATTAAAGCCAGTTGTTGCTGTGATCGAGGATATGTTGACGATCCTACCTTCATTTCTAGTCAACATGGAGCGGCATGCGTGCTTAGCAAGCACGATGGGTGCTTCCAAGTTTACCCGGAGTATTCGGCTGATATCTGTAGCGTGCATTGTTGCCAGTAATCCGTCTGAGCCGATGGCAGCATTGTTAACCAACCCGTAGAGAGGGCCAAACTCTTTGGTGATTCCGTGCACGAGTTCAGGTATCCCTTCGAGTTTCTCTAGGTCGAAGGATTTGAATGCGATTTGACCGTTTTCTTTTTGTGAGATCAGGGACTGCAATTCGGTGGTTAGCTTACGTGAGACTCCTATCACCCGATAGTTCTCTTCGAGGAGACGGCGAGTGAGTTCCAATCCCAAGCCTCGGCCAGGGCCCGTGAGGAGTATGTTTCTCATTTTGTCTTAGCTCGCGAGATTTTTCCGGTTGAAGTGATTTCGATCTGATCCACAACGGTGACGCTGACAGGAACCTTGAACGCAGGCACGCTTCCTCTTAGGTCATTCTTGAGCTTCTCTGAGAATAGCCGTTCATCGTTGATCTCTTCGTTTGGCACAACCTCGGCAGCGACGAGTGTACCCATAATTGGGTTTGGCTTGCCGAATACTCTGGCAGACCGGACGAGCGGGTGGTCACAGAGCAGGCTTTCGATCTCCTCAGGGTGAACTTTGTTCCCTCCTACATTGATGACTCCGTTGGCTCGACCCAGAAAAAAAACACGGTCGCCAATAATCTCAACATCGTCACAGGTGTTGATCCAACCTTCCTCGTCGCTGATCCGTTCTGATGTGCCGACGTAGGCACGCTTCACTTCCGTTTTCTTTATCTGGAGTCTACCATCAAAGAGGCGTAAGCCAATCCCGTTCGGAGCGTCCTGGAGGTAACTCGCGGGAAACCCTGGAAGGCCATCGTTCACAGAAAAACCTACTCCTGTTTCCGTCGACGCGTAAATCTGGGTGATGCGAGCGTTTGGATACATTTCTTTAAGAGTGGATAAGATCCGTACATCTGCGATTTCCCCGCCGAGCGTTATCTGGCGGAGCGGGAGGTCTCGGGCGCATGGTGTCATGACAATCGCACGCCAAAGACTTGGCGTTGCACTTAGATGCGTGCACGCCTCACCCACGAGCAATGCTATCTTTTCAGCGAGCGAAACATGAGGTGATGGTACGATCAAACTTGAGGCGCTGAACAGCGACTGGAGCACGACCTGTAGCCCGGCAAAGCGCGTGTAATCGTAGAGTAGTCCCCAGCGATTGTCAGCACTGGGTTCTTCCTTTCTTTTCGTTGTTCGGGTTAAGCCCGCAAGACTGTGTGATACGAGTCTAGGACTCTTAGTGGTCCCGGATGTAGCGAGATTCCACTTCGTTGGCTGGGCATTCTTATCGGGATCCGCAGTCTGTTCGGGTACTAAATCGAGAGATGTGTAGCACTCGATCTTCTTTGGATTCGACTCGGAATCCAGGGGACCTCCTATAAGCAGATCGCTTTCACTTTGTTCAGATAGGACCTGGAGCGTTTCTTTTGAGAGGGTGGGCGGTAGCAGAGTGATGGCCTCAGCCTGGCCATCGGCAGCCAACAAGGCGACGATTCCGTCGGTTGGGTCGGCAAGTTGAATTGCGACTCGTCTTCCGGATAATTTGGACCGATGGAGCTCGGCGCGGGACAAGAGGTCTTGGGCGGTCCACTCGCCTGAATCGCCAGAGACCAGGACTTCCTGATCTCGAAAAGAGCTCAACACCTCGAACAGGGTCATGTGGGTTTGTTGGCTTCGTAGAACGTGACGAAGTCTCCGAAGGTCGTAGGATAGTAGGCTTGAGATGAGATCGTGAAGGGATCGAAGCCCAGTTCTTCTTCCAATTTAACAACTAGAATCGCGAACCCGAGGGAATCCAGCCCTGTTTCGAGCAAAACTGTCGTATCGTCAAGGACAGGGATTTCTGTGTCGGGCCGCTGTTCAGTAAAAACTTGGGCGAATATTTTCGTTATGGCTTCCTTCACAGTAGCTTGTCCTTAATCACGCGATGGTGCGGAGCCTGGATTGAATCGCAAACTGCGCATTGAAGCGATGTGGGAATTGTTCTTTTAGAAAAGCGCCCAATGTCAATGTTTTTGAGTCAGTTGGCAGATTTTTGTGTCTATGGAAGGCGCTTGCTCGGTTTTGTCGAAGCTTGCTAGACTCCTCTCTTTATGAAGATGCGTTGGCAAAGGCTGCTGCTTGGCTTGATGGGCTGTTTGTTAAGCCTGGCGGGAAACCGAGCGTCCGGCGCTGAAGGACGAATCGCAATTGATCGGTTTGTTGCTGCCGAAGCGAAAGAGCAGGGGCTTAGCCTGGTAGAGTCAGCCAAACCATTGGCTCTGGTCCGTCGCTTGGCGTACGATTTGACGGGGTTGCCACCTGATGATCGCCTTTTTTCCACTTTCAGTGAGCCTTCGAACGCATTCTCAATCGATTCATTGGTCGATTCCTTGATTCACTCCCCTCAGTTTGGGGAGCGGATGGCGAGTATGTGGATGAATGTGGCTCGTTATGCAGAGGATCAAGCTCATCAGGTCGGCAATGATGTGAAGCACTTCTATCCGAATGCCTATCTCTACCGAGATTGGGTGGTGAAGGCTTTTAACGAAGATTTGCCCTATGACGAGTTCATCCGAAAACAATTGGCTGCAGACCTCTATGAAGGGACTGATTTAGAGGATCTTCCAGCCTTGGGGTTCTTGGGGCTGGGGCCAAAGTATTACAACCGGGGGCGCCTCGAAGTGATGGCGGATGAATGGGAGGATCGAGTAGATACCGTGACCCGTGGGTTCCTGGGGTTGACGGTCGCCTGCGCACGTTGCCACGATCACAAGTTTGATCCGATTTCGACGGAGGATTACTACGGCTTGGCTGGGGTGTTCGCGAGTACGAAGATGGTGAATGCTCCATACGGAAAGGATCCGAAAGAGCTCACTGAGGATGAGAAGAAGCAAGGTCTCTACACGATGCATATCGTTGAGGAAGGAAAAGCGCGGGACTTGAATGTCTTCATTCGCGGAAATGTCGAGAGGAAGGGGGATCTCGTTCCCCGACGCTTCCTGACTTACTTCTATGCTGACGGCGAACAGCCGCCCGTCTTCTCTGAGGGAAGTGGGCGACGCGAATTAGCCGAATTGATTGCCTCACCGGATAACCCTTTAGCGGCGAAAGTTTACGTGAATCGCGTTTGGCAGACGTTCTTTGGAAGAGGCATTGTGGGGACCCCGAGTAATTTCGGAGCCCTCGGTGAGAAAGCGACCCACCCTGAACTGCTTGATACCTTGGCGGAGCTGTTTGTTGAGCATGGATGGTCGACGAAATGGTTGGTGAAAGAAATCGTCTCTTCCAAAGCTTACCAGCGCAGTTCGGATGGACATGAAGGGAATCACGCGATCGACCCGGATAACCGGTACCTTTGGCGGATGACGCCGCGGCGTTTGTCGGTGGAGATGTGGAGAGATAGTCTCTTGACCTTTGCTGATACGTTGGAGGAGCGTCCAGGGAGATCTATGAAACTCGATGACCCTGAGAATCGTCGTCGAACGCTCTATGGTCGGGTGAGTCGGAAGAAGCTTAATCCGCTCCTCATGAATCACGACTATCCGGATCCGAATGTTCATAGCGCCAAACGCGCTGTGACCACGACACCTCTTCAAAAACTCTATGCGATGAATAGCGAGTTTGTCTTGGGCCAGGCTAAAGCCTTCGTCGATAGGTTAGACAAGGGGGGAGATGGTTTAGAAGATTGGGTGAAGCGAGGGTATCGCTACCTGTTCTTCAGAGTGCCCAGTTCAACAGAGATGGCCCTGGCGATGGAGTTTCTGTCGGACAAGAACGAGAACCTCGAGCGTCGCAAGTTTCTTTACGTCCAGGCGCTCATGACATCCAACGAGATCAGTTACTTAGACTGATCGCTCGAAGATAAGATCATGAACGACGAAATCCGAAACGCATTGAAGAGGAGCATTAGTCGACGGGAGATGTTGGCCCGTTCGGCCACCGGGTTTGGAATGTTGGGACTGATGGGGCTCTTGGGAAGCCAGTCACGAATTCAAGCTGCGAAGGAAGGCAGCAACCTTGTCCATCCAATTCCTCGAGCGAAGCGAGTCATTTTTCTGTTTATGAATGGTGGCCCTTCCCACGTGGACACCTTCGATCCGAAACCCAAGCTCAAAGCAGTGGCCGGACAGCAGCCGTCTGGCAAGCTGTACAAGGCATCGAAGGGAACGGGATTCATGCCGTCACCGTTCAGCTTTGAACGCTGCGGGGAGAGTGGTCTTTGGGTGAGTGAGACCCTGCCGGAAATGGCGAAGGTGATCGACGAGTGTACAGTGATCAAGTCGATGCATACGGACGTGCCGAATCACGAGCCCGCTCTGCTGCAGATGCACACGGGAAACATTCAACCGATCCGGCCTTCGTTTGGTTCTTGGTTGCTCTACGGATTAGGGTCGGAGAATGAGAATCTGCCGGGCTATGTCGTTCTGAGGCCATCTCAGAAGATTGTGGTGGGGCCGGCTCTTTGGAGTAATAGTTTTCTCCCTGCCCGACACCAGGCTACGAGTATTGATACCTCGGATATGAAGGTGGAGACAATGCTACGGCATCTTAAGAATCCAGAATTCGGACTGTCCGAACAGCGAGAGCAGCTCGATTTGGTGCAACGCTTGAATGCCTTGCATGCCAAGGAGCGACCAGATCAGTTGGCTTTGGAAGGTGAAATCGCGGCGATGGAGACTGCATACCGCATGCAGATTCAGGCCACGGATGTGCTCGACGTCTCGCGAGAACCGAAGTCCATTAGAGAATCGTACGGGAGCACTCCGTTTGCCCAGTCCTGCTTACTGGCTCGAAGATTGGTTGAGTCCGGCGTTCGTTGTGTCAGCGTTTACTACACGAACAAGGGCAATCAGCCTTGGGATACGCATAAGAACCACAATAAGGGACACGAGAAGCTGTGCGCTGACAGTGACCGAGCGACGGCGGCCTTGATCTCCGATTTGAAGGCACGTGGGATGCTGGATGATACCTTGGTGATTTGGGGCGGTGAGTTCGGAAGAACTCCATACGCAGAGAATCGGGACAAGAAAGGCGAGGCCGGGCGTGATCATCACAGTACGGCCTTCTCCATGTTATTAGCGGGCGGTGGTGTGAAGCGGGGCTATAGCTATGGTCAATCTGACGAGCTCGGAATGCATGCGGTTGACAAGCCGATGCACGTTCACGATTTTCATGCGACCCTCTTGCACCTCATGGGCCTGAATCATGAGGCGTTGACCTACCGATACTCAGGTCGAGATTTCCGGCTTACCGACGTTCATGGGGATGTAGCCCATGAATTGATGGCATAGGCTAGTATTGATCAATACCCTTACCGAGGGGCTGCTTGCCCGGTTTGAGGAGAAGATACTGGTTGTTCGGAAAATGTTTGTCGAGCCAGGCAATGCCTTTGTTCCCAGCGACCAGGAGGGCGGTTGAAATCGCGTCCGCGTCGGTGGCGGATGGAAGGGTGACTGCCGCCTGAGCGGCCCCAACCGTAGGTTCTCCCGTTGTGCCATCAATGACATGTCCGTATTCGCGGTTCTCCGTTTGAAATGACTTTCCCCAGATGGCTGAAACTGACAGAGCGTTCCCGTTGAGGTTCGCTACTCCGACGGTCTTCAGCTCGGGGTCCCCTTCTGCCGACTTGGCAGCTTCCTCTTGAGAAAGCGGTCTTGTGATCGCGATCTTCCAGGCCTCTTGATTGGGCGGCGTTCCAATTGTTGCCACGGTACTGGTCCCGCCGTGAAGCAGTGCGCTCGTGATGCCGTTCTCTTCTAAGATCTCTTTGGCTCTTTCGAGCGCGTAGCCTTTGCCAATCGAACCCAGATCTAGCATCGCACCTTCCTGATCAAACTCGATCGTGTAGTCTTCATCATTGAGTTTCATCCGGTCGATGCCCACCAAGGACTGGGCTTCTTGAATGGCTTCCGGTGCAGGGATACTACCAGAGCCACCCATGAAACCCCAGCAGCGAATGAGCGGACCAAGAGTGATATCGAATGCGCCGCCGGTGAGTTCGTTGAGCTCAACGCAGCGTTCGAGGAGACTGAAGATGGTGGGTTCGATCTTTACGGGTTCCGAGGCGGCCCGCTGATTGGCGTGGTTGATTTGGCTGTCGGTTCGGTAGATGCTGAGTTGGGATTCGACCCATTCGATTTCGTCGAGGGCTTCTTCGCCAGCAGCGCGAAGGGAGATGGGGTTTTCGCCGTGGAGCACGATTTCGAATCGTGTGGCCATGGCTTCGCGGGCTAGTTTGACGGTTTCCATTTTTTAACCACGGATTACTCGGATGACACGGATAACGACCCATTTACTTGCAAGTCGCAAGACTTGCAAGTAAATGGGAGAGGTGAAATATAATCAGGTGACTTCTGAGATTATTGGTGCTGCTATGTTTGTCTTGAACGAACTACGGCCTGGGCTGGATGAGAAATTGTATGAGAATGCACTTGTGATTGAGCTTACGGAGCGGGGACATCGGGTTGAACAGCAGGCTCGTTTTCCAGTTTATTTCAAAGGGTTAGTGATCGGGACGCTCATTCCTGATCTCATTATCGATGACCGAGTCATTGTGGATACCAAGGTTGTGTCTGAGTTCAATCTGACCCACGTCTCTCAGATGCTCGGCTATTTGAGTATTACCAATCTGAACGTTGCTCTGCTGATCAGCTTCAAGACCGCCAAACTCAAGTGGAAAAGAATTGTATCCTAAGAGCCCGGTATCCGTGTCATCCGAGTAATCCGTGGTAAAAAAAAGTTCCGCCGGGGTTGCCGACGGAACTTCGTGAAGTTGTTTTTGAAGCTTAGGAAAGCTCGGCAACACCGTAGTCGAGTTCTTCGACTTTCTTGCCGTCGCCCGTGGTGATGCTGCGGGTCTTCTCGTCGAACAAGCACATGATGTTGAGTCGATCAGACATTTCAGCGAGAGAAATGACAGTTTGAACTCGAACAGCCAGGTCGATGTTCGCGTTCGGCTCTTTGCCGTCGCGGATACAATCGAGCCAGTTGCGCTCGTGGTGACGAATGGCTTCTCCCGGGAGCAATCCTTCGAAGGTTTCAGGATCGATCTCATCCGCGAACTTACGTTCTGGACGGAGTTCGACGCGGGTGCTGCTGAGGCCGCCCATGTAGAGTGAGCCATGGTGTCCGCGGATCATCTCAGTCATTCCTTGCTCGTTAACGGTTGAGCTAGCAAGCATCAGGTTGAATCCGCTCGGGAACTCAGCGATCACTTGAACGCTCTCATCGACGTCACGCTCGTAGGTGCCAGGCGTCAATCGGTCGGTCTTCCAGGCTTTGGAGCCAAGGCTGACGACGCGGGTTGGGAATTCAGGATTGCCCGTTGCGAGAATAAATGGGTGAGCCAAGTGAGGAAGCAAATCACCCAGCAAGCCTGCGCAGTATGGGAAGTATTTGCGCCATCGGAAGTAGTGATCAGCATTGAATGGGATCTTCTTGTTGACGTTACCCATCCAACGATCCCAGTTCATGTCTTCTGGGGTTGCCCAATCATGAATGGTGTAGTTCCACTCACCTTTGGGGTTGTTACGCATGTAGGAGGTCTGTCCCATCACCAGTGGCCCAATGGCTCCGCTTTGGATGAGTTCAGCTGCCTTGTGGTATTTGCGAGCTGAGCAACCTTGAGAACCGACTTGCAGTTTCATGCCAGTCTTCTTCACCACGTCGTGGATCTTGAAGGCTTCGCTCAGGTAGCGCGTCATGGGTTTCTCGACGTAAACGTGCCGGCCCGATTCCATCGCATCGATCGAACAGGGTGTGTGCCAGTGATCAACGGTGGCGATACAAACTGCGTCGATGTCTTTTCGATCGAGAAGCTTGCGGTGATCTTCGTATCCAGGAACGTCCTTGCCGATGATCTTTCGTGCCTGGTCCATTCGGGTCTTGGACACATCACAGACAGCGACCTGCTCGAGGTTGCTTTCGCCTGCATGACCTTTCATGCTGCGGACGTGCGCTTGCCCCTGTCCACCTACACCGATGTAACCGACGTTGATTCGATCGTTCGCCCCAATGACTCGTCCCGTTGAAGGAGCTTGGTTTTGACCGTAGACAGGTGTTGTAATGATGTTGCTGGAAGCAACGACTGCAGCAGCGGTACCTGCTTTCTTGATGAACTTCCGGCGCGTTTCACCGCTATTCGCCGGGTTTGAGGATTGATTTTCCATAACTACGTTACCGTGTTGTTTGTTGTGTTAGTAAATTTACCAGGGACTTCCCTCCAGAATTACCCGTTTCAAGCCCTCGGTCAATGCTGAACATCCCGAGGCGCGTGCCTGTAAAGTTGGACGTCCGTGGGCTCTGAAGTCTTCACCTTACTGGGAAATTAGGAGATCTTTTGGAGTCTCTCTGAAGTTCCAGCTGAGCCTGCTAGCGGACTGGCGTGGTTGGTCAAGAGGCCAGGTCGGCTAGCTTCTGCGAAGCGGTGCCGTCGTCGATGAGTTGAGTTGCGAGATCCCATCCCTCTGTGAGGGATCCACACTTCTCGGCAACGAAAAGGGCAGCGGCAGCGTTGAGCAGGACGGCATCCCGCTTTGGGCCCTTCTCTGATCCATCGAGAATTCGTTTGATAAGGGTGGCATTCTCTTCACTGGAGCCGCCTTTAAGATCCTCTAGCTGAGCAGCTTGGATTGGAAAGCTCGTGGGTTCTAGAGTTTCCACGCTGAATCCTCGATCCTGGTAGAATTCTGCGATTTGGTTGACTCCCAGGGTCGAGAGCTCGTCCAAGTTTCCTTCTCCGACACTTCCCGAAACCACCATTCCCCGACGAATTCCAAGCGATTGCAGCACTTTGCCGATCGGTTCACAGAGTTTCGGATTTGGAACCCCGATGAGCTGAGCGGTCGGGCGAGCCGGATTGAGGAGGGGGCCGAGAAAGTTGAATATGGTGCGTTGACCTTTTTCCGCGCAGAGTTTTCTGGCGGGTCCGATGTTCTTGAAAGCAGGGTGATATTTTTGGGCAAAGAAAAAGGCGAATCCTTTCTCCTCGAGCGCCGTTGCGGTCTCTTCGGGCGTCAGATCGATTCGTATCCCGAGTGCCTCGAGTACATCCGCGCTACCTGATTTTGAAGTGATTGCCCGATTCCCGTGCTTGGCCATGGTGATGCCGGCGGACGCTGCGACAATGGCCACGGTGGTGGAGATGTTGAAGGTGTTTTGGTGATCGCCTCCCGTCCCGCAGACGTCAAGAATCTCGCGGGCTCTGCACGACTCGGAAAGCGGCGGACGGACGGATTTATCGCGCAGAATCTTGGCAAATGCCGAGATTTCTTCGATGGTTTCCCCCTTCTGGGCAAGTGCGCTGAGGAACTCAGCCTTCGGACCCGGTTCGACGTCGGCGGAAATCAGTTGTTCGACTACCTCCGTGATTTGGTCGGGCGTCAAATCGGTGGCCGCCTTGAGCTGGGTCGTGAGTGTCTCGAGCATGGTTATGAGTCTACCGGAGCTGAGTCCTGCCCTGAAAGTCCAAATCGAACGTGAGTGGCGTAAACACAGAGGTTTTGAGAACTCAGTCAAAGTCTGAGTTTGATCTTGCCGTCGAGCGAGCAGCTGAGTTGCTGCGGCTCGATGAGGTCGTAGCCGTGCCCACGGAGACGGTCTACGGCTTGGCGGCTAATGCGCTTTCGAGTGCAGCCGTTAGAAAGATCTATCAAACCAAGGGGCGTCCGGCGACTAATCCATTGATCGTTCATGTCGCAAGCTGGGCAATGGTTGAGCAGTGTTGTGCCCGTTGGGACAGCGAGGCCAATCAGATAGCACGCACTTTCTGGCCAGGGCCTTTGACGATTGTGGTTCCAAAATCCGAACGAGTACCCGATGAGGTTACGGCCGGGGGTGAAACCGTCGCCCTTCGATGGCCGAGCCATCCCATCATGCAGGCGCTGATTCAAGCCGCGGGTTTTCCGGTCGCGGCGCCCAGTGCGAATCGTTCGAATGCTTTGTCGCCGACTCAGGCTCGCCACGTGTTGAGCCAACTTGATGGAAAGATTGCGCTCATCATCGACGGAGGCCACTCGGCGGTTGGCATCGAGTCCACCGTGATTGATCTTGTTCACCGACCCGCTCGAATTCTTCGCCCCGGAATGATTCACCTCGGGAACCTCCAAGCGGCATGTGAAAGTCTGGAATGGTCTCAGTCGCAGCCCGTGGACGCGGGCCCTGGTGATGCCGCTCAGCGTAGTCCGGGACAACTCAGAGTCCACTACTCTCCACGAGCCCAGCTCAAGGTTTTAGCTTGGGAGGATGCTGCCGATCTACAGCGCCAGTTTGGCCAGATGAATCTTTCAGGTGATTCGACAAGCGTCATCGCCTTCCGCAATATTCCGGATAGTGACGATTTCTTGCGTGTTTCGGTCATTCCAGATGATGCAGAGGCCTACGCCCGAGCGCTGTTTTCGGAATTGCATGTTTGTGATGAGGAAGGGAGCCAGTACATTTTGGTGGAGGCACCCCCAGACGGACCGGAGTGGAGCGGGGTCTGGGATCGTTTGAGAAGGGCTGCGGCAGCCGATTGAACGAGAGCGACATGCCAGGCCATTCGGGTCATGCTTGCACGCATCGGTCCCCTGTGTTGTGATCGGCTCCGATGTGAATGAGAAAGCCGTAGCGACGTCAGATTTGGTAGAAGAATGATGAAGAGCGGTTTGATTCTTTCGGTTTTCCTGAGCCTATTAGTGATCGGCGTGGATGCAGCCTCCCCGCGCGTCATGCTGGGCAGCGATGTCCTTGCGGCGCGGGATTTTTCTTATCTAGCCGGGAAACGAGTAGGGCTGCTTACGAATCCAAGCGGCGTCAATCGAGAAGGTGTCTCTACGGTCGACCTGCTCCACCGCTCGCCCACTGTTAACTTGGTGGCTCTCTTTGGGGCGGAACATGGCGTTTATGGTGATATCGCAGCCGGTAAGGAGTTTCCTGACGCTGTCGATAGGCGAACCGGTCTCCCGGTTTTCTCCCTCTACGGGCCTGGCCCCGTCCGGGAGCCGACACCCAAGATGCTCAAGAATATCGATATCCTCGTCTACGATCTTCAGGATACCGGAGCTCGGTCCTACACCTTCATTTCCACGATGGGTAAAGCGATGGCTGAGTGCGGGCGGGCAGGGGTTGATTTCATGGTGTTGGATCGGCCCAATCCCTTGGGGGGGCTGCGGGTTGAAGGACCTCACTACAATGCTCGATTCCGTTCCTTGGTAGGGTATTGGCCCATTCCGTACGTCTACGGAATGACGAGTGGTGAGCTTGCGCGCATGATCAAGGGAGAACGCATGAACGAGCACACTTGCCGATTGCTCGTGGTTCCCATGTCGGGATGGAGGCGCTCCATGGTTTGGAAGGACACGGGGTTGAAGTGGGTTCCCACATCACCGAATGTGCCCTATGGACGATCGCCCATGTATCAGGTGGCCACAGGAATGCTGGGAGAGATTGGGGGACTAGATATCGGGATTCATACTGCGAGGCCATTCGAGTATATCGCGGTCGATTGGTTGAAGGCGCCCGAGACCGCGGACTTTCTGAATACCCTTCGCCTGCCTGGATTGAATTTTAACGCGACAAAGATTATCTCCCAACGAAAGGGTTCGAAAGGGCGGCTGGTTCCCGCAGTCGAAATCGTTTTTCGAGACCCGGCGCGAGCGCCTTTGAGTGTGCTCAACTTCTACCTCTTGGACGCCTTGAAGAAGGTCAGTAAGCGAGACCTTTTTCAAGCCGCACTGGATCGGGGCAAGGACTGGCGGATGTTTGACAAGGTGAACGGTACTGATACCACGCGGAAAGATCTGCAGGTGGGGCGTTCGGTCGCGAGTATTGCGCGCAGCTGGGAGCCAGAAGTCCGCCGGTTTAAAGAGAGGCGGCAACGCTATTTGATCTACCGGTGATGCTTCCTCCGGCGGGACCCTGCTTTACGGATTGATTCCGATCGATTTAAGGAATGGTTTGTTGGAGCGAGGGCGGCCCAGAAATTTTTCGATGGATTCATTCACGTCTCTTGAATCCCCGGGGGCGTAGATTTCGTCTCGCAGTCTGCGTCCTGCCTCGGCATCGAAGTAGCGCTTCGGAGATTCTTCAAAAACGGTCGCAAGGTCTGCAGCGATGGCGTCTGCCCAAGCGTATCCATAGTAGCCAGCGTCGTAGCCAGTCAGGTGCCCAAAGCCTGCGACAAAAGCAGTGCCTTCAGGTGAGGGCAGAAATACGTCAGCGATGATGCGGTTAGAAACTTCGAGGACATCCGGCACAGCGTTCGGATCAGATACCGAATGAAGTTCGAGGTCCAAGAGCCCAAAGCTGAGTTGGCGTTTGTAGAAGGTACCGATCGTTGCTAATCGGGCCTCTTTGAGTCGCTCAATGATGTCGGCTGGAATCTTCTTCGATTCATCGCGGTAGTCCGCGGCGAAGGTGTCGAGAACGTCCTGATCCCAGATCCAGTTCTCGAGCATTTGCGAGGGAGCTTCGACGAAATCGCGCGGAACACTCGTGCCCGAAAATCGAGAATAGTTCGCTTGAGTCAGAAGGGAGTGCAGGGCGTGGCCAAACTCGTGGAACAAAGTTTCTACTTCATTGTGGGATAAGAGAGAGGGCTTGTCGTCGCTCGGTGAGGGGAAGTTGCAAATGAGGGCAACGCAAGGGCGCTGATAGTCTCCGTTAGCGTGGCGTTTTCCGTCGATCAACCCGAATTGCGCAAAGTGGTTGAACTTCCCTTTTCGAGGAAACATATCTAGGTAGAACGTCCCGAGTGGTTCGTTGCTCTCCGAGTCCGAAACGAGGTAGAGTTGGAGGTCATCAACCCACTTATAGGGTGCTTCAATCCGGGCGAAGGTGAGGCCGAAGATGTGCTCGTAAGTCTTGAACATGCCATTCAAGGCTCGTTGGTAGGGGAAAAAAGCGCGGAGCTGCTCGGTATCGACTTCGTATTTGCGCTTCTTGAGTTGATTGGCGTAGTAGCGCCAATCCCAGACCTTGAGTGTGGTGTTGGCATCGCCGGTCTCCTCTACCTTGATGGCCCGGTAGCTCTCGAGTTCGTCGGCCAGTTTGCCGTCGAGGCCGCTGTTGAGATCCTTGAGGAAAGCGATAGCGGTGGCGCCGTTACCAGCCATCTTTGTCTCGGTCTTGTAGTCCGCCCATGACGCGTAGCCAAGTTTGTTGGCGATCAGGGTGCGTAGGCGAAGAATCTCATTCAGAAGTTTGATATTCTGATCCGCCGCAAGAGAGTAACGCGCAACCTTCATTCGCTTTCGAGTCGCCTCAGATCGAGCGTTTTCCATCACGGTGACGAAATGCCAGGTCACACTGGCCTCCAACTCGTAGTTCCCAGATTCATCGAGGAGATCGTCCTGATTGAGAAAATCATCTGGAAGTCCATCCAACTCGTCGCGGGTAAAAGTGAGCTTGGCGGTCGCGTTGGTGATATTCGCGTCAAAATCGGTGGAGACCCGAGACAGATCCTTTCGGAGTTGTTCAACCTCAGCTCGTGCTTCAGGTGGAAGATCGAGCCCGGCGCGTCGATAGTCTCTCAAAGTGTCTTCAAACAAACGCTGATCTTCCCCTGCGAGGCTTGGATCTGTGTCCGCATAAGCGCGAACACTTCGATAAACATCCTCACGGTAGTCGAGCCCTACCGCCCAATCTTGGAACTCCTTGATCAGATCGGTCGCCGTTTCCCGCATCTGAGCGTCCGGATGGGTTTCTTTGATCAGGTAAATTCGATTCGCGGCGAGATTGGCCGGATAGCCCAGGTCGTCGAGTTCTCGAATGGTCGTCGCGAAGCTGAGTGCGTCGTCGGAGAGCCCAGCGACCGCATCGAGGCGACGGTTAGCCTCAGCAATTACCTCGTGCATGGAAGTCTTGAGCTCCTCCGGGCTGGTTTCGAAGGCGGGGAGTTCGAGACGAGACCCCGCCTTTGCAGCGAGCGCCTGGGCTTCGGCGAAGGAAACCGTCGAGGGTTCTGAGATCCGGTCGTTGTTTGCCTGTTGTTCGGACATAGAGATTTTGTTTCGAGCTGGCTTTGAGTGGCGCTCGGGAGCAAAGTAACGGGCACGGAATACTGGATACAAGCAGGGATTAGTTTTTCGGTGGATCAGAAATATCGAATTGCCACGGCAGGATTGAAGGGCTGGAGGCGCGTTGAACTGACATGGCATTGCTGGAAGTAGCAAACCTGAGTATAGACCTGGCCGCAGGGCGCGAGGCTCGCCGCTTGATTGATTCCTTGGGCCTGGAGATTCATGCGGGAGAGGCCTTTTGTCTGATTGGGGAAAGCGGGAGTGGGAAGAGTGTGACAGCGCTCGCCCTCACGCGGCTCTTGCCGATGCCTCCCTTTGAATACGCTTCGGGAGAGATCCGCATCTTCGAAAAGGACCTCCTCGGCCTGTCCGATGGCGAACTGAGAAAATTGCGGGGCGGAACGATCAGCTATGTGTTTCAGGATCCCGTCGCCTATCTGAACCCAATCCATCGCGTGGGGGCTCAGATCATGGAGATGCTTCGGCTTCATCGGCCTGAGAAGGCGAGCGAGGGTCGCGTGATCGAACTCCTTGACCTGGTGGGAATCCCATCGCCGGAAAGTCGGATCCATGATTTTCCGCACGAAATGTCCGGAGGGATGTTGCAGCGCGTGATGATCGCCATGGCGCTGGCTTCTGAGCCTCAGCTCTTGATTGCCGACGAACCGACGACCGCGTTGGACGTGACGATCCAAGCGCAGATTCTCAGATTGCTCAAACGGCTTCAAAAGGAGCTGGGAATGGCGGTGCTTCTGATTAGTCACAATCTGGGAGTCGTGGAGGAGTTCGGGGATCGAGTGGCGGTCATGTATGCGGGGCAGATTGTTGAAATGGGGCCCACAGCGGAGGTTCTTGAAGATCCAAAGCATCCGTACACCGCCGCGCTGCTTCGGGCGATGCCTCGCTTGGGAGAGCTGAAGGATCGCTTGAATACGATCGAGGGACTGGTCCCGATGGCGGGCCAGTATCCGTCTGGTTGCCGTTTTCACCCTCGGTGCTCTGAGGCTCTTGAGGAGTGTCAAACGAATGAACCAAGACTGGTTCGGGTCGGAGAAGAGCGCGAAGCGCGTTGCCCTGTATTGAACCAGTCATGAGTCTGCTCGTCGTCAAAGATTTGGAAGTGACGTATCCCGTGAACTCGTCGTCGCTGTTCGGACGGAAACGATCGGTTCAAGCCGTCCGGGGAGTGAGTTTCGAAATCGGACCGGGTGAAACGCTTGGGGTTGTCGGTGAAAGTGGTTGCGGCAAGAGTTCGATCGCGAAGTGTTTGGTCCGATTGAATGACGCTTCGAATGGATCGATTCGCTATCGCGGTCAAGAGATCGCGAGCCTACGAGGGGCGAAGCTGAAGGCGTATCGGCGTGCCGTGCAGATGGTGTTTCAGGATCCCTTTGGATCGCTCAATCCAAAGTTAACGATTGGTGACAGTATTGCCGAGGGAATGGAGGTGCATGCCCTTTATTCAGATCCAAAGTTGGTGCGGAACGAAGTGGTGAGTCTCCTCGAACGAGTGGGTTTGAGCGGTGATGCGGCGGATCGGTATCCGCGTGAATTTAGTGGCGGACAACGGCAGAGAATTGGGATCGCCCGGGCGCTGGCCGTGCGACCCGAGCTGATCGTTTGCGACGAGCCGGTCAGCGCTCTGGATGTATCCGTGCAGGCTCAGATCGTAAACTTGCTTCAATCGCTGCAGCAGGAGACGCAGATCTCCTATCTTTTCATTACCCATGATTTGGCCGTCGTAGAGCATCTAAGCCATCGCATTGTTGTGATGTACCTCGGCAAGGTGGTTGAAGAGGGGCCGGCGCGAGAGGTTGTCGCTCGTCCGCAACATCCGTACACCCAAGCCTTGGTGGCTGCGGTTCCAGGGAGGCATCAATCACGCGGTGAAGATGCGGCTGCCGTGCTCAGCGGGGACGTGCCTTCTCCCTTGAATCCACCTTCGGGCTGCGCTTTTCATCAGCGCTGTCCTCTTGCCGAGGCGCGATGCCGCGAGCAGGATCCGAGTCTTAAGAACTCTGGAGAAGAGCGTCAGGTTGCCTGTCATCTGGTTGCGAAGGAGGCGACTCTCGGCTCGTAGCAGCTGAGCTTATTGAAACAACTGCTGAGGATGGCGGGTAGAATGACTCATTACCGAGCGTCACGTTGCGAGACTCGAGAATCAGGAAAGGTATGAAGAGCTGGAATCCGTTTGCATCGTATCCCGAAGGGAGTTTGATTGCGCTAGGCCTGTTGTTGGTGCCGCTGTTGCTGCCCCTGAGAGATCTTGAAGTACGATCGGACGCCGATTCACTGTTGGAAAGTAACCCCAGCCAGAAGGCCACGCTGGAGAAGGTGACATCCGTCTTTCAGGATCAGGTGATCTTGATTGTGGACTTGGAGTGTTCCGATGTGTTCACCCGGGAAGGGATTTCAGCGGTGAGCCGCGTCAGCGATGCTTTGATGTCGGTAGGTGGGGTTCAGGACGTCAAGAGTCTCACCCATTCATTCAAACCGGTCAGGAAAGGATTTTCGTTCGATATGGTGCCGCTCTTGCCTCGCGATGTGACGGACGAGAATGAACTCGAACGGTTACGGATATACTGTTTGGGCAACCCACTGATTCGCAACGTGATGGTTTCGCCCGATGCGCGTCATGCGACGCTGACCCTGACCTTCGAGGGGCAATTCAGTACGTTAGAGGAAAAACGGAAACTGCGGAGCGAACTCCACGGGGTCTTGAGGGAGTTTGAGAGTGAAGGTCTTGGGTTTGAAGTGATTGGCCTCCCCTTGGTCGAAGAAGAAGTGTATTCGACGATCGTCAGTGATCTGCTTCGATTTCTCCCTCTGGTCCTGGTTTTCCTTATCGTGACCTTGGCCCTAGCGTTCCGCTCCTTGGCCTTGGTGGGCTTGATGTTGGTCAACCAAGGTCTGGCGCTGGGCTTGATCGCGGGAGCCCTTCAGATGTTTGGCTACCCATTCACCGTGTTCACTCTTTTATTGTTTCCTTTGTGGGCGGGAATCCATCTCACCTTGCTCGTACACCTCGGGACGGCCTGTCAGCGTTTTGCCAAACAGGGTGCTGAAAACATCGTTGCCGCCGCACTTCGACATATTCAGAAGTCATGTGGGTTTGCGACGCTCACCACTCTTGCTGGGTTGCTTTCTTTGGGTTTGGCGGCCATTCCGCAGGTGCGGGAAGCCGGGTTTGTCGGGGCATTTGGAGTTGCGATCGTCTATTTGATGACGTTTGGGCCAGGCCTTGCCATGATGTTACTCTACTACAATCGGCAGAGAGTTCGTCCCGACGGGCCCTCAGCTACCGAAAGAATGGAAGCGGATGTCTCGTCTCATACTTGGCTTTCTATCTTGGAGCAGAATCGAGGGTCTATCGCTCTGTTGGCGGCCGCCGTCCTGGGGCTGGGGGGCTATTTCGGGGCGCAGATGCGAACAGGAGTTCGCCCCATTGAGTTCTTGCCTGTCGAAAGTGCCAGTCGTTCTGCCGGGGAGCGGTTCAACGACAGTTACGGTGGTTTCAATATGTTTCAGCTCACAGTTGATTCTGGAATCACGAATGGCGTGAATCAGATGCCTTACCTCCAATATCTTGAGAAGGTTCAGAACTACGCGGCTTCTCGGAAAGGGGTATCCGGGGCGTATTCGTATGCTCAGGTCTTGGCGATGATGAATCAAATCTGGGAGCAGGAGCGACCTGGTAGCCTGAAGTTGCCGAGTAATCCCCTGCTTTTAGGGACCTTCTCCTTGGTTCTGAAAGCGCAGAATTTTCCTTTTTTCGAAGCGCTCTGTGATCCCGATTACCAAACTGCGAACCTGGTAGTGCGGTCTCCAGATCTTCCCTCGGATGAGTATTTGGCGACGATCAAGGACGTGATTCGCTATGCAGAGGCTAACAAGCCGGATGGAGTGACGATCAAGGCAGACCAGGGACTACACACAATCCTGGCGGCTGATCGGCAGCTGGTGGAGAGTCAGTTGAAGAGTGCTGGCGTAGCGGTCGTTGTCATTTTCAGCCTCCTAGCTCTGCTGTGGCGATCATTCGGTCTGGCATTACTAGCGGTTGGCTTGAACACGATCCCACTCGGGGGAGTGCTGGTGGCCGCCGTTCTAGCCGATGTGCCCTTGAATTCGATCACTGTGATGATCGCCGCCATCGCTTTTGGGATATCGATTGATGATACCGTCCATTTCGTGACTCAATTCCTGGAAAATCGAGAGGGCGGAAAGCCATTCCGCGAGGCGCTTGCGAGTGCGATCCAAGTAAAGTCTCGGCCAATGATCTTCTCGAGTCTTGTTTTGGGGGGGATTTTTGCCCTTTTGGCCACCACTTCATTTCCCCCGGTGCAGCACTTTGGTAGTTTGAGTGCTTTGGCATTCGGTCTTGCTCTGGGGGCCGTGTTCATTTTCCTCCCCGCAGCGCTTCTACGCCAACATCCCCAACGGTAACGACTGCTTTCCTCGGGGGTTTGGCGCCGTCGTTCAAGGCGTAGGCGGGATCGATTCGTGGGCAAGCGTAGTCTAAATAGCCCAAAACGGGTCTGTTTTGCCCTGATTTGAATGTATTCGAAAACCTTGCAGGTCCCGCATAACCGAGGAGATGTGCATTTTAGGTGTGCACTCAAACGCTCAGTTCACAGACCGTGATTTTTGCCTAAAGTAGGTTTTGAACCCTTATTCAGAGGTCGCTGCAGGGTTGATTTATGGCGATCGGTTTTACCGATCAATCACGAGGGCGAGATCCGTGTGGTCTGCCGAGCCAAAAAATTGCTGGTAGGTTCTTGGTCGCAATCATTGGCTGGTAAGTGGAATATCTCATTTGGTCTCGTGATCCCGATTGCCTGAGTCAACCCTGCTGTTTTGTAAATAAGCTGAAGAATTGGCTTGAAAAAGGGCTCTGGTGCGGTTTGTGATTACCGGCCCGAAAGTCGTTGATGAGACAAGTTGTAACGATAGCGTACAATGCTTTTATGGAGTTGCTCAGGCAGCCCATATTCTTGCTATTGATGACGGCCTCCGCGATCTTTGCCGTCTTTTTAGCAAGCACCCCCTATTTTGGATTCGGTGAAGATGACAAGCTCGTCAAAGATAGTGTGTTGGCGACGATGCTCATTGCCGGTCTTTTCGCGTCGATCATCAGTGCTTCTTCCTCCTTGGCCCAAGAAATCCGCAGTGGCACAGCCTTGGCGGTCCTTTCTAAGCCAGTAGGCCGCGTTCAGTTTCTCCTCGCCAAGTATGCAGGTTTGGCAGCCGCTTTGGGTGTCTTGACCTATGTGAATCTGGTCAGCGCACTTGTTGCGAGCCGAATAGCGTTTACGGCATATGGGGAAGCGGATAAACGAGCTCTTTTCATTTATCTGGGCTCTATCCTGTTGGCCTATGCGACTGGCGGATTTACCAATTACTTTCTGCGTCGGCCTTTTGTGTCGGATGCGACCTTCTTTGTGGTCGTCTTGACGACCCTTTCTTTTGTAGTCATCGCCCAACTGCCTCGCCCCGAGGCGATGTTTGAGGAGCACATTAAGGTCGATTGGCGGCTTGTTCCTGCAGCCATTTTGATTCTCTTCGCCTTTTTTCTCTTGGCTGGGCTCGCGTTGGCGTGCTCAACCCGTTTTGACCTGATAGCCACGCTTTCGATTTGTTCGGCGATGTTTTTAGTCGGGCTGATGTCTGACTACTTACTGGGTCGACCCGCAGCGGAAGGTGTCTGGTGGGCTTCAATGCTTTACACGATTGTGCCGAATTGGCAGTTATTTTGGCTCGCCGACGCCCTTGAGAACGAGAAGACCATTCCTTGGTCTTATGTGGGACACGCGTTCTTGTACGTTTTGATGTATCTTGGTGCCCTCTTAGCGTTGGCACTGGCCTTATTTGAAGATAGAGAACTGAGTTAGTAATCGGGATCTATGGAACGGAATATCCAACAGAATGGTTTCATTAATCTGCTGATCCTCTTGGTGGCGGGAGCTACTGCGGCGGTCATGGCAGATTACGCAGGGTCTGCGACTGCCCTTGTGGGAGCGGTATACCTGGGGCTCGGCTTCTTGGTCGCCGCCATCAGTTATTTCCAGATGCGATTGGAGAATCGCGAGGAGATCGAGCGGCTCGAATATGACGAGATGATGCGGGAACGCAAGGATGCCGCACTGTTTTCTGATACTGGGGACGATACCTTTATCGCAAAAAGGGCGCGGGAACAGTTTGAGCGATTCTTCGTACCTGGTTTCACGGTTGTCTTCTTCGCGGTTCAAACTGTAGCCGCCTACTACCTGTGGAAATGGTTGCCGGAGGCAGACTCGCCTGATCTTGGAAAAGCGGCGATCTCAATGATGGCCTTTGCCACCTTCTCACTGATTCTGTTTCTCCTTGGAAAGTATTCTTCCGGGGTGGCTCGAATGGAACGGCAGCGTTTGCTCCGTCCCGGGGGTGCCTATCTCCTGCTTGGCTCGGTGATCTGTATGTTGGTTGTGCTGACCGAGGCGGGCGCTTGGTTTGGCTTTTCCAGCATTGATTTGCAGGTAGGACGAGTGCTGGTTGTTCTTCTTGGTTTGGCGGCCGTCGAGTCTCTGGTCAATTTGGTTTTGGAGATTTACCGACCTCGGAACAAGGGCAAAGAAGATCGGCCCCTATACGAGAGTCGCTTGGTCGGCTTGCTAGGACAACCCGCTGGATTGGTTTCCACCGCTGCCCAGGCTCTGGACTATCAGTTTGGTTTTAAGGTTTCGGAGACTTGGTTCTACAAGTTTTTGGAGAAGGCTCTCGCATGGCTGATTTTGCTCCAGATTGGGATTCTGATGCTCTCGACGACCTTCGTTATTCTAGAGCCCCATGAGCTTGGGCTCTTGGAGCGGTTCGGAAAGCCCGTGGCTAGGCGCGGGGTAATGGAACCTGGGATTCACTTCAAGCTTCCATGGCCGATCGATAGCGTTTACCGCTACCCGGCTAACGAAATTCAGAGTTTCAACGTAGGCTATGTCGAGGACGAGGAACGACGCGACGAGCGGACTCTTCTCTGGACCGTGAGTCACTATCAAGAAGAGGTGAACTTTCTCGTGGCGAGCCGCGAGCAGCAGGTTGGTCTAGATGACGAGCAGACTGTTCCGGTCAATTTCCTTACGGCTGCGATTCCAGTTCAGTATCGAATTAGCGACCTTGAGCAGTGGGTCTACAATCACTCCAATCCAGTTGAGTTGATGAAGGAGATCGGGAACCGAGAGGTTGTACGTTACCTCGTGAGTGTTGATATTCTCGACATCATGTCAACCGGGCGGTTGGCAGCAACGGATCGTTTGAAGAGCCGAATTCAAGCGAAGGCAGACGAAGCCAAGTTGGGCGTCGAAGTGTTGTTTGTTGGGCTTCAGGATATTCACCCTCCAGTCGGGGACAAACAGGTTCCTGTAGCCGCATCGTTTGAAGAAGTGATTGGTGCAATCCAAGAGAAGGAAGCCACGATCCTCGCTGCCGAGGGCTATGCAGCCCAAGTAGTACCGGTGGCAAAAGCGGAAGCGAAGAAGATGTTGAGCGACGCGACTGCGTATCGCGTTGAACGGGTTGAACGAGCGAAAGCCGCAGCCGCGAAGTTCACTCACCAGATCAATGCCATGAATGCCTCTCCTGACGTGTTCCAAAATCGAAAATACTTCGAAACCTTGGGGCAGTCCCTGGAAGGGATCCGGAAATATGTGATCGTTCCGGAGTCTGTCGAAGAGACTTTCATTATGAATCTAGAGGACAAGATCGCTTACGACTTGCTCGATGCGCGCCCCGAAGAGCGTTAGTTCCCATTTAAAATTGTTGTTAATCGAAATCGGAAACCATTTATGAACAAACATCCTGTTTCCCTAATCACTGGCGGCATTCTGCTCTTCATCTTCGTGATGATCCTGTTTGCTTTTCAGGTCAGGCAAACTGAAGTGGCGGTCGTCACGACCTTTGGACGTTACTCGGAGTCTTCCACCAAGGTTGAGCCCGGTTTCTATCCTCGTCTGCCCTGGCCCATTCAAAAGGTCTACAAGTTCGACAATCGAATTCAAAACTTCGAGCGGAAGTTTGAGCAAACGACGACGGCCGATGCCCGGACTCTTTTGATTACGATCTATATCGGATGGAAGATCGGTGATCCGCAGATCTTTTTACAACGATTCAACGGGGACGTTAGCAAAGCGAAGCAGAATCTTGAAAACTTGGTGCGGGACGCGAAGAACGGAGTCATTGGTCAGCATGACTTCAGTGACTTGATCTCTCCTCAACCAGATCAGGTTAAATTCGATCAGATCGAGAGCGAAATGTTGACCTCGATCCAGTCGAAGGCCAAAGACAATTACGGCATCGACGTCACGATGGTAGGCATCAAACAGTTGGGCCTACCCGAAGCCATCACGGGCAAGGTTTTCGAACGAATGCGGGAAGAACGGCAACGCTTGGTTCTTCGCTACCAAGGTGAAGGCGAAGCGAAATCGATTGAAATCCGGGCCGAAGCCGATCGTCAGAGACGTGAGATTCTCGCCGAGGCCGAAGCGAAAGCCGACATCATGATGGGTGAAGCCGAAGCGGAAGCGAACAAATACTATCGAGAGTTTGAAAAATCTCCAGAACTGGCGGTCTTCCTCCTTCAGTTGGAGGCGCTCTTGGCCGGGACGGAGGAAAAGACAACCTTGATCCTTGATCCAAACACGAAGCCGTTCAATTTGCTTCGAGGACTTGGCGATTCGAAACCTCAGGCGCAGATCGTGCCAAGTTCTGGGGCGGCCGGAGACGATGCGGTCGCTTCAGCGGTGAAGCCCTTGATTTCCGAAATGGCAGCCAAACTCAACGGGAGCATTGGTCAGCAGTTGGCGGAACTGGCAACGACGGTTGAAGAGCGCTCGGAAGATTCCGCGGTTGATTTGGAATCTGTCGTTGAACAGGTGGTCAATCGATTGTCCTCTCAGTTGAGTACTGCTGAGTTAGCAGAATCCTCCTCTTCAGCTGCTCTCGATGTTGAGTCGCTGGAGGTTTTGGGTGAAGAAGTAACGGCCCAAGAATAGATAGGCAATGCAAGGAGCAGAGCGTCTATGAGCGACAACGATCAGACCAATTTGCCGGATCTCCCAGAGAAACTTCCGGAACGGCCCATCGAAGCCGATATCGATGCGATTCCCCAGGCACCCATGGAGGATGCCGGTGCGAAGGCGTTAGCTGACGCCTTGTCGAGCAGTTTCAAGTTCGTTAAGGCGATGATGATCGTCTTGGTAGCGGTATTTGTCGGTTCAGGTATTTTTACCGTCAATCCGAACGAAGCCGCTGTCGTCCTGCGATTCGGAAAGCCCGTAGGGACTGGAGGGGATCAAATTTTAGGGCAAGGGCTCCACTGGTCTTTCCCGTATCCGATTGACGAGATTGTGCGGATTCCGATTGGCGAGAGTCGAACGGTCAACGCGACGAACTGCTGGTATCAGGTGACTCCAGACATGGAGATCTCCGGCGCACTGCCGATGGAACGGCCGAGTCTTCAGCCTGGGGTCGACGGCTATGCTCTAACGGCTGACGGGAATATCATTCATGCTCGTGCGACGGCGAAGTACCGAATCGCGGATCCACTCCAGTACACATTCAACTTTTTGGACGTGACGAACATCTTGGAAAACGCCCTGAACAATGCGATTTTGCATGCCGCATCACGCCACACGGCTGAGGCCGCAATCTACAAGGATCAAATCGGATTCAGAGATGCCGTTCGGCTTCGTTTTTATCAAACGATCGAAAAAGCCAATCTTGGCGTGGAGTTAGAACCGATTGAAGTGCAAACCTTTCCACCAATGTTTGTCCGGGCGGCCTTCACGCAAGTCTTGGAGGCTGAGCAGGTCTTGAGTCAAACCCGCAACAAGGCAGAGGGCGAAGCCCTTGAGATTACCAGACGTGCGGTTGGTGAAGCTCAAGCGGCCATTAGTGATGGCATTACCCGAAGCAACATGTTGGTACAGTCTGTGCGGGCAGATGTGCAGGTTTTTAAGGATCAGTTTAGTCACTACGAGAGAAACCCTGAGCTCTTCAAAGAACGTCTCTTGGTGGAAACCATGGGTAAAGTGTTGAAGAATGTAGATGACAAGTGGTTTCTACCGAGTGCTCAGGGCAAAGGGACGCAACAGTTACGCCTGATGCTCAACCGTGAGCCAAAAGTGAGCACGGACCAGGAAACGGGGGCTGAGTAAACCCTCTGTAGAGTTCAAATTCGTGAGTTCGGAAGCGTCAGATCAGCAATCCTAAATCCAGTTTTTGGTATGCAAGTCACATCCTTATTTAGCCAAAAAGACGAGGGTAAACCTCATTCCGATCATAACCATAGTGATCACCATCATCATGATGACGATTGCGCAAGTTGTGGGCATGAACATGAGCACACCCCAATCAAGCTTCACCAGACGCTGATCGGACTGCTCTTCATCATCAATTCGTTCATCGTTTTGTATTTCTTCGATAACGGAGCGATCGTGAGTGATGTGAACGCGATGATTGGCGCCATCATCTTGGGGTATCCGATCGTTTTCACAGCGATCAAGGATCTTCGAAAAGGGCGCTTAAGTACGAACGAATTGGTGGCAATCGCGGTGTTGGCTTCCTTCGCGAGTGGCAATTATCAGGAATCTGGACTCGTTGCATTTTTTATGCTGTTGGGCGAGATCATCGAAACTCGCACGGCAGAGGGTGCCCGAAACTCGATCGAATCCCTGATCAAACTGACCCCGACGAAAGCGCGTCGCGTCAAAGGGAACGATGAAGAGGAAGTGGAAGTAGCCTCTTTGAAAGTTGGCGACATTATCCGAGTTCGCCCTGGCGACAATGTGGCGGCAGATGGAAAGATTGTTACTGGCCAAGGTTCTTTCAACCAAGCAAACATCACGGGTGAATCCCTTCCCGTTGACAAGAAGACAGGAGATGAAGTCTTCGCAGGAACTCAGAGTCTAACCGGTGTGCTTGAGATTCAAGTGAGCCGAGCCGGCGAGGATACGACCTTGGGTCGCGTTCGTGACCTGATTCTAGCTGCTGAGAAGACCAAGCTGCCGATCATGCGTATCGTCGACCAGTATATGGGCTTCTACACGCCGTTGGTTCTGTTGGTCGGAGCTCTGGTCTGGGCCTTTACCGCTGATTTGAGTCGTGTCATCACGGTCTTCATTATCGCCTGTCCCTGTGCCTTTATCCTGGCCACTCCAACTGCGATGGTAGCCGCTCTCTCGGCAGCCGCCCGTTTGGGGATTTTGATTAAAAACGTCGGTGACTTGGAGCTCTCGGCGAAGATCAACGCCTTCATCTTCGACAAAACTGGAACCCTGACCACGGGGCAGTTGGCGGTGAGCCGCTTGGCACCCCTGGGTGAGATCAAGCCGGCTGAGTTGCTTCACTTGGCGGCCTCTGCTGAGAAATACAGCAATCACCCAACCGCACGGGCGCTTTCCGATCTAGCGGGAGAAGCTGGACTCAGCCTGACGGAACCAGCTGACTTTGAAGAGACCGCGGGGCGGGGTATCAAGGCCAACGTGAATGGCTCGAGCGTCATCATCGGTCGAGCCCAATGGCTGAAGGATAACGGTGTCAGCGAAGGGTTTGAAAGCCAGGTAGATCTCTCTGAAACCGAGGGCTACAGTTTGCTCTATGTCGCCAAGGACGGAGCTTTTGCCGGCTGGATTGGATTGCAGGATCGAACGCGGTCAGAAGCCAAGGAATCACTGGGAGATTTGACGGACGCTGGCGTTCGGCGAATTGCAATGGTTTCGGGTGACTTGAAGCCTGTGGCTACACGAGTAGCTAAAGAGATCGGCTGTGAAGAAGTCTTGGCCGAGTGTCTCCCGCAGAACAAGGTAGAGTTTGTTCGCAAGATGAAAGCCAAGGGGTATCGGGTCGCTGTCGTGGGTGATGGTGTGAATGACGCTCCAGCCTTGGCAGCAGGTGATCTTGGAATCGCGATGGGTGCGGCCGGAAGTGAAGTGGCCATCCACAGTGCGACGATCGCTCTGATGAACAATGATCTGCGAAGATTGCCGTTCTTAGTGCGTCTCTCGCGGCAAACACGTTCGGTGATCAATCAGAATTTCTTGTTTGGAATCGTCTTTGTGATCGGTGGGCTGATCATGGCAGCGATGAAGATTATCAACCCAGTACTCGCTGCGGTTCTTCATGTGTTGGGTTCACTGTTGGTTGTGTTCAACAGCTTCCGACTGGTTCGACAGGGTGAAGAATTGGAACCCTTTGAAGTTCCTGGTGAGGAGAGCGAGTCCAAGCCCTCAGGACAGCTTCAACCAAAGTCCGCCTAATTTGAGCATTAAGGTCTAACGCTATGGTAACCTCAGTCGCCTCCGCTCAGGATCCAGCAGGATCGACTCCTGAGAACGTAGAGAATGTCATCTCTGTCAAAGGGTTGACGAAAGTCTTCAAGGACTTCTGGGGAAGGTCGAAAGCCAAAGCGGTCAATAACGTCAACTTCGAAGTCCGGCGGGGCGAAGTCTTTGGTCTCCTCGGGCCCAATGGTTCTGGAAAGTCAACGACGATCAAGATGCTGCTCGGCCTCCTTTACCCAACCAAAGGGCATATCGAAGTCTTTGGTCACTCGCCCCGTCACGTGGCGACTAAATCACGAATCGGTTACCTTCCTGAAGAATCATACTTGTATAAGTATCTCGATTCGGCTGAGACGCTGGATTTCTTTGGAAACCTGTTCAACCTCAACAAGCTGGAACGTAAGAAGCGAATCGAACAGCTGATCGATATGGTGGGATTGAAGAATGCGACCAGTCGTCAGGTGGGAGAGTTCTCGAAAGGGATGCAGCGCCGAATTGGCTTAGCTCAAGCGCTGATCAATGATCCTGATTTGGTGATTCTGGATGAACCGACCTCCGGGTTGGATCCGATCGGTTGCCGTGAGATCAAAGACCTGATCAAAGCGCTCGCTAATCGTGGCAAGACCGTGATTCTGAGTAGCCATTTGCTGTCGGACGTCGAGGATGTTTGCGATCGGGTGGTGATCTACTACGGGGGCCGTGTTCAAGCTCTCGGCACTTTGAAAGATTTGTTGATGACGCCGGATGTGACACGCATCACGACACCAGTCCTTCCTCGGGAAACAATGGAGAAGGTGCTTGGGATGATTCGGCAGGATGTCGACGAGGCGAAGATTTCGATTGATAACCCAACGCAGAACCTTGAGAGCTACTTCCTAGGGGTCGTCGAGAAAGCCCGACAGGAAGAGGCCTCGACGTCTGGAGCTGTCTCCGGAAATCGAGTGGCAGCTTATCTAGCGGCTGATGCCGAGAAAGAAAGCTCTCCTGACAAAGTATTGGATCGGCTGACAAAAACGGGTTCTGAGTCGGCCGCAGCACCTACAGTCAAGAAGCCAGAAGTCGTCGTCGACGAGTCCAAGTTGGCGAACCTAGCGCAGCCAGAGGTTGAGGATGCCCCCAAGGTGGAAGTGGCTCCGAAACCGGAGGAGGTTATTGAACAGGCCAACGACAAACTATCTTCATTGCTCGATTCGTCGGCTTCCTCGGAAACCAAAGACGATAAGTAAAGAGTTAGACGGATGCAGGCACTTCTCGCCATCGCCCTTCTCACGCTAAAAGCCGCGATTCGGTTTCGGCTCTTGATCGTATTAGGGATCTTGCTGCTCTTGACGGTCGTTGGATTGCCTTTGGTGATCAAGGACGACGGAACGGCCCAGGGTTTCACCCAGATTCTTCTCACCTACACGCTGAGTTTCATCACGGGACTCCTCGGTTTGGCGACCATGTGGATCGCGTGCGGGACATTGGCTCGCGACATTGAGGAGTATCAGATTCAAATGATCACCGTGAAGCCCGTAGCGCGCTGGCAGATCTGGTTGGGCAAATGGATTGGGATCATGACCTTGAATGCTGTCTTACTCTCTTTCTCAGGAACGGCCGTTTACTTTCTTATGCAGAAGCGCGCCCAAAGTCTTCCAGAGAGGCAGCAAGCGATTTTGAGAGATGAGATCTTTGTCGCTCGGGGCTCGGCGAAAGAGACGGCGGTAGATCTCGAACCGATTGTGAACCAGATGATGGCGGAGCGTCTTGAAGAAAACCCTGATCTCGCCAACATGGACCGGAAAACGGTGCGAGATCAGATTTTTCAGCAAGTGCTTGCGATGCAACAAGTGGTCCAGCCAGGGTATCGTCGGCGTTGGGAAATTCCGATCGAATCCCATGAGGAGTTAAAGGATCAACCGCTCTATCTTCGGATCAAGTTCTTTACCGCCAGTGCTTATGACACCAAGACATATCTTGCCTATTGGGATATCGGACCACCCGAGGGTGCGCAGCGCATTCGCATCGAAAACAGCATTTCACCTGAGGCACCCATCCAGTTTGAAATCCCTCCCAACCTGATCGGGTCCGATGGTGTCCTGACGGTAGATTTCGAGAATTGGAACCAGAAGGCGCTCCTTTTTCCTCGCGGCGATGGTGTTGAGGTCCTCTACAAGAAAGGTAAGTTTGGTCCCAATTTTGCACGTGGGATGATTGTTATCTTTTGTTGGCTAGGGTTCTTGTGTGCGCTTGGCTTGATGGCCGCAAGTTTCCTTTCCTTCCCGATTGCTGCTTTTTTCACGCTGGCCATGCTGTTCATTGGATTCTCCAATGGAACCTTGACGCAGATCATTGAGGAAGGGGGTATTACCGGAGTTAATTCCAACACAGGTTACACAGCAGCTCCGTCCCTCATTGATACGGTTGCGGTCTCGGCCGCGAGTGGTTTGTTGGGCACCATTAACATGGTCCGAGATTTCTCGCCCATCGACAATCTCAGCACCGGGCGAATGATCACTTGGAAACAAGTTGGGCGAGGGGTCTTTCAGATCATTATTGTGATGGGGGGCGGATTCGGTGTTCTGGGTGTGATCATCCTTTCACGTCGCGAACTAGCGACTGCCAAGAGTTTCTGATGGATAATCTGCGAGCCAAATTTTTCAAGCCCGCCATGGCCCTGATCATGGTGATCTTCCTGGTTGGCGTCTCGTTCGTGCAGAAATCGCTCAATGGTGCGCGCTCGGACATGGGGCTGACCCGCCTTGAGCCTCTTGAGAACGCGCCGCCTATCCTGGCATTTACGACCGTGGCCCTCGGTGGATTTCGCGGCCTGATTGCGAACTTACTTTGGATCCGAGCCGGTAAGTTGCAGGACGACGGCAAATACTTTGAAATGGTCCAGCTAGCAGACTGGATCACTAAGTTGCAGCCCCATTTTGTGACGGTTTGGGTGCACCAAGCTTGGAACCTTTCCTACAACATTTCGGTCAAATTCCCCGATCATGCGGACCGCTGGCAATGGGTTCAGCGCGGCATTGAGTTACTGCGGGATCAGGGAATCCCCTGGAATCCCAAAGAGACGATGATGTATCGGGAGCTTGCTTGGCATTTCCAACACAAGATGGGCGCTAACATGGATGATGCCCACATGCTGTACAAGAACGAGTGGGCGAAGCAGATGGACGCACTATTCGATGGCTCGGTACCGGATAAAGAAACCTTCAGTAATCCTCAGACGCCTGAAGATCAGGAAAAAGCGCGGGCTCTCCTTGAAGACTACAAAATGGAGATCGACTACATCCATGAAGTCGATGAGAAGTACGGCCCTTTAGAGTGGCGCTTGCCAGAGACGCACGCAATCTACTGGGCACACGTGGGACTTGCGAAGTCCATTCGCCAGAAAGACTACATCAATCTTCGTCGCGTGATTTTTCAGGCGATGCAATTGGCTTTTCATCGCGGACGCTTGGTGGAGTTTCCAGTGGCTAGAGAGCGAGAAAAAGATGGATATGTGATGGCCTACGAGTTCGGACCCAATGTGAAGATTACCGAACGGGTCAATGACGTGTATGAAGAGATGATGGATGCTGAGGAAGCTCAGCGAGCTCATATCTCCACCGGACATAAGAACTTCCTGCGAACCGCGATCTACTTCCTCTACACCCACCATCAGCTCGAAGAAGCGAAGAGGTGGTACGATTACGTTCGTGAACTCTACCCGGACGCCATCCCGGAGGAAGTGAGCTTAGAGGAATACGCCTTTCTGCGCTTGGAAGAGGAGTTTGGGAGCACCTCTCAGGATCGTCTGAAGGCCATGATGCTCGGTATTTTGGGTCAGTCGTTCTACTACCTCGCCATCGATGATGAGGATCGAGCCCTGGGAATGGACATGCTTGTTCGCAAGATGTGGGATCGCTTCCACAACGAGATCGGCGAAGGGCAAGATGTGCGAGTCGGGATCCCGCCGATTCGCGAGCTGAAACGAGAAGTCTTGTTGCGAATGCTTGACCCGGAAGAGGGCTTGGCTCCTATCTTGGCAGATCAACTGCGCACTCGGCTGGGTCCCGCTTTACAGCAACTCATCCCAAGCCTCAGCGAAGAAGAAGGCGCTGTGGCTCCCGATGAAGATCCAAACGAGCCAGTCTCCGCACCTGTTGAGCAGCCATAAATGACGAGGGCGGAAAAGCCCTCTCGCCGGTTGTCCATGGAGGCCAAGTTTCCAGGCTAGCCGGAGTGAACCCTGGTCGCGCGCCTGACCCTTCGTCCATCTACCTTGGCTGCTCGTGTCACGGTGTTCGGGTTGCAAACCTGGGAAATCTGCAAGAACTCAATAGCGACACACCGCTCTCGGTGGATTTCGCTGAGAGGGTGTAGAAAGAGCGAGATTCAAGACCTGTCGGCCAGCCAAAACTGGCTCACGGAACTAACCTGCAAGCGTAGGGTGAGCGCTTCTTGTTCCTTTCGTGGTCTGTACCAGTCGCATTAACCGCATCTATCTTCCAACCCACCGCTTCACATCATACTAGATCAGCGGCCGGAATTCTCTGGCGACCTTCCGAATCTCTGTTTTGCCGCATATCCCAGTTCAGGATAAGAGAAGTGGCAAGACTCGAATAGGGGTTCTACAAGTAGTGAGTATTCAGGCGGATTCTCTTCGTGCCGTCTGCGAAGGTCTATTGTTTCAATGCTTGATCAGTGCTTTCAAGAATCCTGACTTCACAATCGCGTCGAGCAACAAAGAGAGTTTCAAGAGAAGTAGTAAGTGAATCTCCAGCGAGTAGATCCTGAGGGATGTTTGCGTAGAGCTATCAGCGCTCTACTAGCGCTCTACTAGAGTGCTAGTAGCGATACTGGCTAAAAGGGCCGAAAGGGCTCCTTTGCTCTCTTAAAGAAAAAAGAGAATAGGGGGATTCTGGAACCTGTTGAGTGTCAGATAGTTGAAGTGGTTCGGGTTTGTTGGGTAGGGGGATTTTTTGTCAGTTGGTGGGGGCTGGAATGCTTTATGCATTACCGCCTGTGCCTACCTGTGGTTCTAGATTCCAGAGGAGCGAAGAGCGATCAACGATAAGAATCGAGGTCTTGCGGAGAAGTTCATGCTGGTGGGCAGGGCTTGGATCTCAACGGATCTGAGAATTCGGAGAAAGAGCTGCTGAAGGATCGGCAATCGATTGGTGCATCAAGAAATGAAGAGAATTGGCGAACAAGGATGGACAGTATGAAGAGAGGAACTCGTCCCGCCCGGACTGATGCGGCCCTGTTGTTGTCACTGCTGTCGTCCGATGGAGATCGTCGACAGGCTTGGAAAAACGTGAGCGTGTCTTTCGACTGTGATCGGAATGAAGCCACATCTCATAGGCTAGTCCGTTCTTTACTCAACGCGGTGCTGGGGTGGACCGGGATAGGGCTGCTGGTGCTAATCTTGGTTACGGAAAGTCGAGCAGCAGCCCCTGGAGGGGTTTTTCAGGGTTTGGAATACTGGTCAAAGGCAGATGATTTAGTTTCGGTTTTTTCAGATGGAGCGATTGTCGTTGAATGGGAAACTGGGGGGGGCAACTTTGCAGTGGATGGGGGAACGGGAACTTGGCCTCGCTTCAAGAATAACCCAGGTGACAACATAAACTTTAATCCCAGTCTCGATTTTGATGGGGCCGATGATCTAATGGTCCTCGATCCTGAAGAACTTGAAGAGGCGAGCACATACTCGTTCCTTGTTGTAGGCGTCCGGGAAGATGCCAATGTCAATCCGGTGTTGGCTGCTGCACCTACCGAGTTCTTTTTTGGTTACCAATCGGCACTCCAGTTTGGATTACAGTCAGATTCAGTCACTGGTGGCTATTTGAACTCTGGGTTTGGGCATGATGCTCCCGCTGAAACCCCCTTCTTGTTAGCAGGATTCAAAGACTCGGTATTCGAGGAGCGCAATGGGATCCTTGCTGGAGGGGCTGTGGGATCAAATGAGGGCTTTCTCTATCCTGACGATGGATTAAGACTTGGGAGTGATGATGCTGGAAATCATTTTAATGGGAGATTAAGTGAAATTGTAATCTATCCAATTCAGTTAGATCCCTCGTCATTGATGCAGGTTAAGTCCTACTTGGCGATGAAGTACGGGATTTCGTTAGGCCAGAACCAAGGGGCTCAGAATTATGTGAGCTCCACGGGAGCGGTGATCTGGGATGCCGGGGTGGTGGGAAATTACAACAAGGACATCACGGCCATCGGACAAGATGATGGCTCCGATTTGGATCAAACCCAGTCCAAGAGTACGAACCACGAGAGCCTGGTGACGATCGCTGAGAATGGAGGAGGGATGAGCGATGGGGAGTTCCTGTTCTGGAGCAATAATGGAGGATCCCGTGCCTTTGAAACCACGGAAGTGCCCAGTGGGACCACGCATCGATTAGGTCGCGAGTGGTTGGTGGAAGAGACGGGGGAAGTGGGTTCCGTGGACCTGAGTTTTGACTTAGCAGGGATTTCGATACCCGCAGGAGTCGATCTCGCCGGAGAGTTCTCGTTGCTCTATGACGCGGACGGAGATTTCACCTCTGGTTCGAGCCGGGTAAGTGCGAGTTCCTTCACCGGGACGGTTGTGACCTTTACGGGGCTATCGGAGAGTGTTCTGAATGATGGGACCTACTTCACCTTGGGAGCCACAGTCCTGAATGGACCAGCTGGGCTAAGCTCCGGGATTGAGCTTTGGTTAAAGGCCGATGCCGGGACGAGCACAACGACGGATGAGGAGGCTCTAGCGAGCTGGAGCGATCAAAGCGGGAGGGGAAACGACGGCAGCGAGAGCAATAGTGTTCTACAGCCGGTGTACCGAAACGTTGATGGTGAAAGTATAAACTTCCATCCAACGATCGCCTTTGATGGAAGTGATGACCAACTGTTAAGTTCCTTATCATCCCTTGAAGGGAGCAACAACTATTCGATCATAGCCGTTGGGATACGAGGGGACGGATCAGTGAATCCAGTAGTGGGGAGCGACCTAGCCAAGGAAGCGTTCTTCTATGGCTATAATTCCAGCCAGGAATTTGGATTTCGAGCCCTAGAAGGGGGCAGTTCGATAGATTTTAGCAACTCACCAAGCGCCTTTGATATGCCCGGCCTGAGCCCGTTCTTGTTGAGTGGGATTAATAGTGAACTCAGAGAAGAACGAAACGGAGCGACGAGCTTGAGCACGGCGAATACCAATGGTGCGTTTCCCAATGCAGGGAGTTACTACCTAGGGCGACAGGGGAGTGAATACTTCAACGGTCGATTGAGTGAAGTTTTGGTTTTTAGTAGGGCTCTGAACGCAACGGAGCAAGCACAACTAAACTCTTACTTAGCGATGAAGTATGGGATCTCACTAGGACAGGTCGGCGGGACTCAGAATTATGTGAGCTCAACGGGAGCGGTGATCTGGGATGCCGCAGTGGTGGGAACAAGCTACAACAAAGACATCACGGCCATCGGCCAAGATGATGGCTCGGAGTTGGACCAAACCCAGTCCAAGAGCACGAACCACGAGAGTCTGGTGACGATCGCTGAGAATGGAGGAGGGATGAGCGATGGGGAGTTCCTGTTCT
>CAYFGX010000003.1:0-361996 GCA_964342405.1 uncultured Verrucomicrobiota bacterium
TGAGGCCCTGGGGTCACGTCTCGACATTCAACATTTTGTTTCTTGACCAGCGATTCGCACTTTTTCGGGAAGCTTCGCGAGAGGATAGTCTCCTGTAAAGAAGTATTCATTTGTCGAATGTCGAGACGTGACCCCTATTCCCCATAGTCGTATTCGAAACATAGGCGCACGCAGCGACAGCATCGTTCCAAGTGCCCCCGCTTACCAATTGTGCAAACTTATCCCTCGCTCGCTGGGCAATCTCTTCTGCTGCCTCTTCCGGAGACAACGGTGGCGGACCACCGCAACCACACAAAGTCGCACCTGCGATTACGACACACACAATCGCTGGAACAAGGCGACCGTCTGGATCATAAAGATCGACAGAATTGTTGTAGCAATACTGAAAAAGATTCTTCCCTCCCTCTTCCTCAATCGGATCTCGACTGAACCACCGGCCTGTAAGAGGCCCGTAGTACCGATATCCAAAATAAGATAACCCTGATTCAATATCGGTATATTTCGAAGAATACCGAAACAGATTATTGAAAGATTCAGGCCCCGTCGAACTAAGCAGTTCACCGAATGGTCCATACGTGTAGTGAGCCGTAAGTTCACCGCTTTCGCCGGAAGCGAGCCCTACGATGTTCCCTCTACCGTCATAAAAGGGAATCTGCTGAATCAAGTCCTGTTGATTTTTTCCCTTCTTGCTATCGGTGCGTTCTGGCCGAATAGACAAGAGTCCCCCAATGCCACCAGCTCCCTGGGGACTATGACTCAGATCCAATCCCCAGAGATAGTTTTTCCGATGAGCATCTTTGTCCTTCTCAGAAATTTCGCTGATGAGATTCCAAGAATCATAGAAATATCCGACACGATTGGTGATCCTGTATTCCTCGCGCTTTTTCTCCCAGTCCGACACGACCTTCTCGATTCGGCGCCCTTGGTAGTCATAGGTAAAATCAAGACGTTTTCGCTTTTCTGGAGCTACGTTTTGGTGGCTATACATGGTTACCAATCGATTCTCTCCGTTCCAAACGTAGTGCCATGATTCATCCTGAATCAGGTTTCCGTCTGGATCATGGGAATAGGTCACAGGTGAGGTCGGCGTCGTGACTGCTGCCGAACGTGTGTTTGAAGAGCCGTCCAATGTGGCTTCGGCCTCGAAAGTGGTGGTTACAGCAGAAAGACGATTATCAACTTTCGCCGACGCTCGGAATTGTGCCCCCGCTCGCTCTATGTCAGTCGGGATAGATCCTCCATTTTCATTCTCTGCACGCACTAACAGATCAGCTCGAGGGTCGGTTTCGCCGATCAAGTCGGCGATCGCGGGGACCGTTCGCTCCTCATACTGATTTAATAGATTCACCGAATAGTCACTCCGAGCACCCACGGCTGGCCCACTTGAATTGAATGGCGTATCCAGTCTCGTTGATTGTCGGCGGTTGCCGATGTCATCAAAACCGTAGTTGAAGCCGTGTCCTGGGATCGCCTCCAATTCTCCAGTCCCGGCGTTTGGAGCGAACTTGCCGCCAAAGATAACTTGCCCGAGTCGATCATATTCGTAGCGCCAAAGAGAATGATCTTCCCGCCTAACTTCAACCCACTGGCTAGCTCGGTTGTAGGTGTAATCAAAGGACGCCATCACTCTCTACGGAGTTCGATGTTTGATCGACATTTCCTCCCCGTTTTCACGTCGACAACCGGCACCACTCGACCGAATAAATGTTGTAAGTTGAGAAGCATAAGAATCCTACTTTTCTTGGGAGACAAAAGTCTTATCCTGCGGAGCACTCTCTGGACGCTCATACCTACTATCCTGAAATCTGAACCGTACGGCATTGATTCGATTGTCATCGAACTCCACCCACATCAGCCAGTTCCTTGCTCCCCACTCTAGTGGAGTCCGAACAAGAGATTCCTCAGCGGATAAGTGGGTCAACTGCAGAGTATCATAGTCCCCGTTCTCAAAACGATCCTCGAGGGTTTCTCGAAAATTGCCCAGCTCGACCATTTCAAAGAGCTCAATAAGTTCTATTCGCGCTCTCATTGTAGCGCGCTCTCGGGCTTTTGAGATCCAAAGAACAAGAACTATGATTGCTCCCCCCCCCAAGCTGCCTTTGGCACTATCTTCACGGTTATCATTCAACCATCAATCCGGCGTTCCGCAGGGAGGTTCTGTGGAACGCCAAGTTGATCAAACACCCTCTTAGCGTTACCCCGTCGATAGTCAGCAGCCTCGCTGCCTCTTATTTGAATCCCCACGAAAACATCTCTTTGTTTCTGAATCCTCACTCAGAGAATCCCGTGTCTACTTCTCTCAGGACATATCACTGTTTCCCTAGAAATGATCTGTTGCAGATACTGATTCAGACTGTTAGCAGCATAGGCGCACTCACCCGAAGCATCACTCGTACAGGATTTGCTCCTTCACTTCGCCACCGACGTAACGGATTTCTTTCCGCATAGAATAGTCTTCATTGAAATAGAAATCAGAGCCCGTCCCATCCTTCATCTTACTAGTCTTCAGCACCTCACCATCGCTCTTCCACCAAGTAATCTCACCGTCGAGCCGCCCACGAGTATTGAAGAACATTTCCTGCCTGATCTGTCCATTCTCATAGTAGAACCGACAATGCCCCACTCTCTTTCCTCGAACGAATGTCATTTCGGATTCTTGAATTCCATTATCATACCAGGTTCTCCACAGTCCTTCCTGAACCTTTTCCTTGCCGGCATCTCCGTCAATTAGAACCCAGTCCCCCTCGCTTCTCTTCACCGTTTGATCGAGATCCCAGAAACGCACTTCGGTCTCTACTTGTTGGCAGCCAATACCAAAGCAGACGGTTACAAGGACGAAGGCGATTAATTTCAACCGATTCATACAACCTTTGGATTTCTGCACAATGCATTGCAGCCATCGATACACGCCACCCGGGAAACACTCGCGCTTCTCAGGCAAATCTGCTTCCAGTATCCCTTCAGCTTACCGCACGCCTTCTTTGCCACCTTGTAAAGCTTCTCGCATTTATCACTAATACACGCTGAACGACTACAATTCTGTTTCGGAGTCTCCCAATCTGAGATCACTACATTCGTATGATGACTGGTCCCGCATACTCCCCTCTTCCCGCAAAGCCCCTTCGCCGCTTTGCAGAGGAAATTGCGAAGCGGTTGACCCTTGAGTTGCGCTATATCCGCTCGGCACATCACCACACATTGCAGTTCCGCCCGGACTATCACACCGCGACACCTCATCACATTTGTACGAACATTGCCGATCACAAGTCCCACTCAGCCGAGAGCTCGTGAGCTTACACTTCAGTCGAATCGTCCAAGCAAGCCCAAGAAGCGAATTCCTAAAAACCATCAATTGGATGAATGCGATGGAAGGCTTTAAAAAAACGATACGCATAGACGCAATTGATCATACAAAGAAGTCTAATCATCAATGGAGGGTCAACGGAGTTTTCTGCATACAAGAGCAACAGAATGAAGAACGCTGAGCCAAAAGCATTCCATTTTTCCCCTGCCCGGAAAAAGACGGTGAACGACACGACAACTCCGACCGACAACATGACATTTCTAACCATTTCGGCTCCGAACATGACGGACCGGGAATTGGAACAACAGGCGGGGCGAACAAACTTGCTAACAGAACCCCCATCGTATCCGATATGCCGGCAAGAGCATCAGTTGCGCACATTGGAGGAACGTCTCGATATTCAACATTTTCGTCTTTTTCCAGCCCCCTAACTCTTCCGTCCTCTTGCCGACTCGGATTCGCGGGATTCGAATGCAGCGAGAGCTACTCCTTTCGCGAATCAAGAAGTATTGCCTTGTCGCATGTCGAGACGTGCCCCTAATCCCCCTGCTCAGCGTTTTGCGCCTCGTGCCCGACACCTTGATCCATTTCTTTTCCTCAGGGCAAATAACATAACGAGAAAGATAAACAACAACACGATCGATTCTCTCTCCAAATGAACCAACTGACGAATCTCAACAAAGTAAATTGAAATGATCACGCCTAACACGCCTATTGTACATTGAATAGGCCAAGAATAAAACCTCAGGTCCGCCATAAGCTCATCCAGGGAACGTAAACTTCTAAACAATAGCCCTTACCGCGTCTACCTGCCTACAGAACCAGAAACTATTTTGTAGCCATCGTGACAAGGAAACAGACTTTTACAGTATTCAACACCACCGAAGAATGCTAGTTCAAACGCCGCGCGACTCGCCTGAAAAGTGGAATATGCTGCAGTCGCATTCAATAGAGCAGCTGCAGATACTAACCTTTTACACGTATAGACTAGAGCCTGATAGGAGTAGCTGCACGAGTTGAACTGACTCTCACATCCTTTTTTCTGCCTGGTTTCTGCGTCATCAATCGCAGCGATGGTAAGATCATAAGCGGCGGTCAATGCTGAAAGATCACGTTGATAACTGTCCCACTGTCCTGAGTAGCAACGATCATACCCTTCCCTGTCTTCCTGAATCTCATTCCGGCTACAGCGAACCCGTCTCGGTTGATTTCCAAGCAATCCAAGAATGTCTACAAGTGAAGCGGGATTATTTTTTACAAAACAATAAAGATTCTTGCCACCGTACTCACCAATTGGATCATTAGACATCCAGACTCCTGTAGTTGGGTTAAAATAACGCATGCCGTAGTAGTACAAACCAGTTTCCTCATCCTGGTATTTGGTCGAGAACCGAAAGGCATTGCTTGCACCGTCTGGTCCACTCGTTCTCAACTGTTCGCCAAATGGTCCATAGGTGTAGTGAGCCAAGAGTTCACCAGATTCATTTTCCGTAAGTCCAGCAACGTTACCATTGCCATCGTAGAAGGGAAACCGACAACCTGAAATCGATTTCCTTCTATCGTTCTTGGCAGCGCCCTCATTTAAACCAACAACTAACAACCCACCAACCCCACCAGCCTTTTGGAAAGAATGACTCAGATCCATACCCCAAAGGTAGCTTTTCAGATGTGAGTCTTTGCCCTTATCAGAGATTTCGCTGATAAGGTTCCAGGAATCATAGAGATACACGGTTCGATCGGTCTGCTTGTATCTCTCACTTTTTCTGTCCCAAGCCGACTTAACCTTCTCGATACGACGCCCTTGGTAGTCATAATTAAAATCAAGACGTTTTCGCTTTTCAGGAGCTACGTTTTGGTGGCTATACATGGTTACCAACCGGTTTTCTCCATTCCAAACGTAGTGCCATGATTCGTCTTGAATCAGGTTTCCGTCTGGATCATGGGTATACGTCACGGGTGAGGCCGGTGTCGTCACCGTTGCGGAGCGGGTGTTTGAAGAGCCATCCAATGTGGCTTCGACCTCAAAGGTGGTGGTTGGTGCAGATTGACGATTGTCAACTTTCGCCAAGGCTCGGAATTGGGATCCCGCCCGCTCTATATCAACCGGTCGAGATTCTCCGTTCTCATTCTCTGCCCGCACCAAAAGATCAGCCCGAGGGTCGGTTTCACCAATCAAATCAGCGATCGGGGGGACCGTTCGTCCTTCATTCTGATTCAAGAGATTGACCGAATAGTCACTCCGAGCGCCAACGGCTGGCCCACTTGAATTGAATGGCGTATCCAGTCTCGTTGATTGTCGGCGGTTCCCGATGTCGTCGAAGCCGTAGTGGAAGCCGTGTCCAGGAATCGCTTCCAAGTTTCCATTCTCCGCGTTTGGCGCGAATTTGCCTCCGAAGATGACTTGCCCGAATCGATCATATTCGTAACGCCAGAGGGAATGATCTTCCCGCCTAACTTCAACGCGTTGGTTGGCCTGATTGTAGGTGTAGTCAAAGGACGCCATCACTCCCTTGGGAGTTCGATGATGGATCGTCGTCAGGCGATTGAGCCGGTCATAGGATTTTGTGCTCACCATTTGCTCGGGTTGCTGTTCTGAGCCGATCGCTAACTTAGAGACCATGTGACTGCCGGGCAAGTAATCATAACGCGCGTACACCTCTCCATCACTGACTCCGACAATTCGCCCCGCTGAATCGTATTCGTAACGTGACTGGGCGGTATGTTTGCCCTGTTTCAACTGATACCCTAATGGTCGCCCAAACTTGTCGTATTGCCGTTTCAGATCGAACTTGTTGCTTCCTTTGCCTTCTTCGCGGATCAATAGCCCCCAGGAATCATAGCTTAGCTTCGTGGTTCTCTTCCCCGATTTGACTTCGACCAATTGTCCGGTGCGATCATATTTTCGCTCGATCTTTGAGGTCTTATCACTGTAGGAGGTCTTCTCCAATCTTCCAGCGGCATCGTAGTCATACTCAGTGACAATGCCTCGTGCCCAAATCCGACTGGCTAGGCGTCCAGCCGGTGTATAGGTGTATCGTGGCCCCAATCCATCGGCATATTTCTTGTGAACCATCTGACCTTGATTGTCCCGTTCCCAGATCGTTTCAGCCCGTCCTTGTTCTCCTGAATAGTCCTGCCATGTGGCCATCGTTCTTAACCTGCCTGCATAGTCATAGTCATATCTCACTGGATAGGTGCGAACGCCACGTTCGAACTTCTTTTCTCCGGTCGCCCAATACTCGGTGTAAACGCTCCCTCCGTCTGGGTGAATCGTTTGAATGATTCTGTTCATTTGATCGTAGCGGAATCGCGTCTCTGGTCGAGCGGCCCCGTCATGCGGAGCTGGGCTGAGAACCCTCACTCGGTTCCCCTGTTCGTCGTATTCATAATTCGTGGTTCCGGTGCGCCTATCGGTCGAGGCAATGAGTTGTCCCAGGGGATTATACTCGTAGTCAATCCGCGAGATGGTGTTTCCAGCAGCATCGAGCTGAGTGGTCGACTGAATTCTGCTCTGAAAGGTAACGAGCTCCGTGCGACTCCCATCGGCTTGGGTTGTCGTTTCCACCTCCCGGCCATCGTCTTGGATCCTCCTTTGGGTATGGACGGTCGCTCCCTTTTTTCGATCTAGCCAGCGGGTCTGCCACACATCCAAGCCATCAGAAGATTGGATACGGGTTGAGCGCCGAGTGGCGCGGTCTTTACCATCTTCAGTCCAAACAAAAGACTCAATTCGAGTCGCTGGCTTTCCTTCCTGAATAATGTAGTCACGGACTGATTGGGAGATATGGTCCTTCCCTTTCCAATCAATCTTCCCGTTTCGGTTCATATCGATCACCGAGGTTTGAACATTGCCTAGGAGGTCAGACTCGTAAAGCGAGGTGACTCCGTCGGGATCCACACTTTTGACAAGTTGACCATCCAATCCGTAGAAACGACGCTCCTCAGCACCGCCGGCGTAAACGGTGCGATACACGTGCCCCAGGGAATCCTCAAATACCGTGACGGACTCCTGTGTCTCGCCACCGTCAGGCATCAAGTTAGTCGTCCTTGTATACGCCCGCCAGAGCCCTTGATCCTCCTCGACACCATACTCGTAATTAAGGCCATGCACTGCCGTACCGCTGAGAATCAACAAACGACCATCGGCGGCATAGGTTCGAACAATGGTCGATCCATCGGGCTGCGTTTCTATTTCCTGCCAGCCAGACAGCTCATCCTCCTCCAGCGGTGAATCCAAAAGGGCTCCGGGCAAGCCCGTGAAAGTCGCCCGCGCTGACGTGGATTGGAAGAGACGTTTTCCGCTTGCATCCTCGCGCACCTCAAGCTCACCAGCCAGGTTACGGGTTTCTTTCCTAAATTTTGGCGAAGCCGCCTCGGTGAGATCGACGAGACTCCATTCAAGCACCTCTCCCGCACAATCGTAGACGAAGCGCTCTTCTTGCTCGCCCGTAAGCTTGCTGGTCACTCGCCCTAACGCATCGCGAGAATAAGAGATCTGAGTTCCATCTCGTTTGCGTTCGAAATCGATGCCACAACAATCACTCCGCATAGCTAGCTCATAGCTGCCGTCAGCGTAATCGATTCGTTGAGCCCGCCCCAAGCGGTCGTGGTCACGATACTGGGTTTCTTCGATCAAAATCCCGGTCTCGATATCTACCTGCCTTTCTGAAAGGAGAGCACCGTCCCGGCGCTTGACTTGGGTCGTTTCGATTCCTTTGACGACTTGGTTTCCCGACTTGTTGGAGATACCTGATCGCTGCACAGAGATAAACCGGTCATCTTGCAAGCGGTATTCAAAAGTCGTGAGTCGCCCGCGAGGATCCATGATCGACTTCAAGTGCCCCTCGAAATCGCCGGCACCAAAGGTCTCATGTCTTGTCACCGCCGTTCGCTTTTCGTCCCAATCAAATCCAGGCTTCGACGAGCGATAGGTCGTCGTTGTATTCCCTGATATCACGCGGTAGACACGGCTCGTTTCTTTCCCCAAGGTCGTGACGATTTCTGTCCGAGCGACTCCCGGTTGAGAACCATCGTCCCGCGATTTTAGCAGGGGCTGATAATCGTACTGAATCATCCGGCATTTGCGCCAGTCATCTGTTGGTTTCTGATTAAGGAATCCACTCCATCGTCGAATCACCCGGTCGTCATCATCGTAGGCATAGCGCACCCAGCCTCCGTTGGCATCGACCACTTGCGACAGTTGCCGAAACCCGGCTTGTCCCGGCACCATCCCATAATCATAGCTTGTCACTTTCTCATTCGGTCCGGGGTTGGCAATTTCCTGTGTCTTAAAGAGCGTCTCTTCTCCATCAATCAGCTTCGTGAACACCGTCACATAGCGCCGATCAAGTTTACCACTGGCCGGATCATACTGTTCACGAGTCACTCGCTTTACTCGGCGATCGTTGTCCCAGCTCACTCGGCTGCGATCCCCCACCAAACCGTCGCCCAAGATCAAATCCCACCCCTGATCCGCCTCCGACCAAACATAGCGATGCCTTACACCCTCACCACTGGCAGCACTGGCGCCAACTCGTTCTTGGATCTCAAGATTCTGAAAGCTCGTTGGATCCGTAACCGTTCCAATTCGTATTGTCCAAGTCGCGTAAGGAAGGTCCGTGGTGGCATACAGGCCATTGGCGTCTCGTTCCCCAACGGCATCGGGAGGGAAATGAAGCAGAGTGAAGCCCCGGCCCTCATCACGTCTCACTTCCAACACCCCATCAGCCCCTTTGATCTGTCGAATCGCTCCGTCCCAGGCGGTCTCACGAATGACTTCGACATCTGAATCAGGCTGACTGGCGTAGCAGAGCAGCGATGGATGAGCAAGGGCCGCCGTCGGCTCCTGGCTGAAGATCCGCAAGGTTCCTTTGACTCCGGACCGTTTGTTCGTTTGTGAAGCCATCCCTATTGCCAGAGAAACATTCACGGCTCCGTGATGGGCGCGCAGTCCATACTCACCACAAGCCCCGCCCGCATTTTCACCGGCGCAAGTTTGGAACCCAACATACTCATAGCCCAAAACCTCCGCCCGCGCGTCATTTCGCAGTCCCATCGAGACCTTGAGCTCCAATACTTCATCGGTATGCAAGAATACCGTCAGCAACTCCGAGTTGGTTTGTTGCGTCTCGGTCTTATTGTGAATGCAGATACCGCCAAGATAAACAGAGCCACCCGGTTCTAGCGTTGAGCTTACTTGAACCTGAAACTGATAGACAAACGAATGCGGGTTCTGCTCAGGAGAGCCACCGAAAGGAAAAACGGTGTCGATTATTCTCCAACTATCGTCAATGTCCCCTGCAGCCTGGTCCGAAACCACGGCCCCGGTGAGCGTCGCTCCAAGAATATTTTCAGGACCGCCCAATCCACGTCCAATAACATTCAGTACGCCTTGATACCCCCCGCCGAGACTTGGCGTTTGTGCAGAGGGAGCGGAGGAACCACAACTTCCAGACCCGGATGAGCCACCGTTCAACGAACTCTGGGCCAGCGAATGATAGCCAACCATGAACAGCACCCCGAGCATCGCCATCACTGCAATCAGGCGGTTCTCAATTTTGGCATCTTCACCTGACACTCCCGTTCTATCCAATTGTCGGCGACTTAACCCTCGTTTCATTTTCCTCATCTTTGTAATCCTTATTCCTCAAATAAATTCAATAGACTAATCATCCGATGCTACGGGACCCATATCTCCAGAAAGGGAGTCCCGTTCTGGTGCCACCACTGATTGACAACTTGACTCGTTTCGGCATCACGATCCCCAAACGAGACCGACTCGAATGAGGGCAACGGGGACGTATTTCGAGGGCCAGTGGTGGGACTGGAAGAATCGCTCGAAGCCGAAGTATCATGCTGAGATGCCTCGGGAGTCGATTCCACGGCGGCTACGCGCCATCCGGCATCATCGGGAGCTTCAGATAATTCGATGACATCAAGAAAGTCAGGAAATACGAGTGGCCAAACGGCAAATCGACCGTCTCGCTGCTGAAGAACCACATCAACTCCGGGATTCTCGTCAAGCTCAGCGGCTCCAACGATTTGCCAGTCGTTCAGGAACTGCGAATCAAATTCCCAGGCAATGGTTTCTCTGATCTCAGGCCCGTCGCTTAACAACCAAGCCTCGATCCGACCGACCGGATCCGAAATGAGTAGATCAGAAGTCCCGTCGCCATCCAGATCAGTACAGGTAACAAACTGATCGGAAACCCCGACAGAGATGATTGGTCTCGGAGCCGACAAACCCTCCCTTGCGCTCCAATTTCGGAGATTGATCAATCGATCAGCATCAAGGGTGAGCAAATCGGTCCCCTGACTCGCATTCCATTCCCCCACCCAAAGAAGGTGCTCATCCTCGGCCAGCGACCCAAGGTCCTTCAATGACACTCGGGTTCCAGAATCCAACAGCCAGACTTGAACGTTCTGTTTCTCACCTTCAAAAAAGAGATCCACGATCCCATTCCCATCGAAGTCATGAACGCCCTTGAGTTGATGTCCATCGGACGCCTGTGGCGGGTCATAAACTAGGGAGGCTTTCAAGCGGAGTCCTTCAAGTTCCCATACTCCAATGCGACCATCTTCATGTTGCAGATGAAAATTGGAAACAGCTTGAGCGCCACTCACAAGGCAAGCCCCCATCACAAACACGGCTACTCCAGCCGCCAATCCTTTAGCTTTCATAAAAGTTAGTACTTAGTTCCTCGGTAACAACTGTCGACAATCCCTGAACGTTTTCAGTCCGAGGACTCCAGAGCCATTCCTCCAAAGTTTCCACCTCCAGATCCTCCTCCGAAGGGGTTATCAGCCCGTCGCGTGAACAGAATTCCTCCCCCGACAGACTCACTGCGTCCCAGCTGAACTTCTGCGAATTTCAAAACTGCGGAGTTGATCTCCCTCAGCTCACCTCCGAAATACACCCGCGAGACCTTCACCCGCTTCAACGCCTCTACCATCTGCTCATGATCCATCGCTCCAGACCAAAACCGTTTTAAAGACAGAACACCAAGCTGTGGCGGCAGACACCAACCGCTGTGGAAGGCCACCATGGGTTGATTCGAAAACAGAAACTCCCTGTTTTTCGGAGGCGTCGCGCGAAGGCGTCCGATCACGGTCACATCCTCAATCCTCGTTTTCTGCCCCAAGCGGGCCATTTCCTTGCCAATCCCAATCAGAGCGCCTGTCGGCAGAGCAGAAACCAAAAGTACCGCGAGCGAGAGCCTAGGGAGCCCGCTGCCGGGAAGACCAAACCTCTTCGCACCACCCCCCCGCCCTGCTACGATCCACGCATAGGTCCAAGCAAGGGACTCAGTGGATAACCACGCCAAGCAGGGCCAAAAATCGAGCAAGTAATAATCCCACCAAGGCGAATGGAAAGCCGCTACCGCCAAGTGGACCACGATCACAGCCAACGGGAAGGCCAGTCGTTTCGAACAAAGCTGGCGTTTGAGAACAAGCCCGACCGCGACGAGGCCACCGACCCAAAGTGGTACGCCGACCGAAATGTGCTGCCACCCAAATCGATAATCACCTGGCGAGGAGTCTATCGGGGAGAAGGCCTTGACCACATGGGCCCCGAGCAGTTGATCGGAAAAGGGAACTAAAAAACTCAGTAGATAAGGAATCCAAAGAGCAGCACCAAGGGAGAATAGCAATAGCGACCGCTTCCAACAAAGAAGCTCCGAATCACGATGGGCAAAACCAAGAGCTAGCAGTAAGCCCGGGAGATAGAGAGCAGCAGTGAACTTGATCACGACAGCGAAGCCAAATACCGTTCCGGCCGCGAGGATCAACGATTGTCGTCCCGTTGAGCCCCCTCTCGCTAGGAGAACATAGCTCAGGAGGCAGAGAGGGATCTTCACGGGATCCGCCATGAGCGTCATCGATGCTCCAAGAAATTCGGGAGCGCCCAAGAGCAGTATTGAAAACAACAATGCTCGCTTCCCCTCGCCAGGCCGAAACAAAACGAATTGCATTCCAAGCACGAAGAGCAGCGAAAGCCCGAGCACCATCAAACGAGGATACAGAGCTGATCGCTCCGCCAATTGGAGGAGTTTCGCAATGACAAGACTCAATGTTGGTGGCTGATCATTCCAGAAGTCGACATACGATCGATACCCCTCTTGAATCAAGACCCCTTTGTTTAACTCAAAATGTTCGTCTGCGCCCATTTCGAAGGCCGTTCCGATTGGGGAAAACAACACAAGCAAGAGCCATAAGGCGCCGGTCAGAATCATCGCAACACGGGGCTCGCCGACGAAAGCGATCCAAGACAGCTGCTCATTCCGTGGGCAGGAACCCGAGCGCCTCGAAGCCATTGACACGATCCCTCCCATTCCTATTTCCCGATTGAATCCCAACGCAAACGACAGATCCCGAGCAGATCTTCAAGTATTGTGGGAAGAATTCTCACCCTCGAGTCTCGGTCTTCGCGCCAACGAACGGGCACCTCACTCACATGAAGTCCGAGTCTCTTGGCTGCAAAAATCAGCTCCGTATCAAAAAACCACGAATCGTTCTGAACCAGAGGAAGTATCTCATCCATGGTCCGACGCTCAGCAGCCTTAAAGCCGCACTGGAAGTCCGAGACTTTTCCGCCCAATACATACTGAACAAGGCTGACATAGGCCCGAGAGATCGAATCGCGATACCAGCCACGGGTCACAACGGCATCCTTGTGCAGTCGTGAACCCACAACCAGGGCCGCCTTCTGGCGGAGCAAAGGTTCTATCAAGGCAGGGAAGCAAGCCAAATCCGTAGAAAGATCGATATCCATGTAGCTCACGATCAGAGCCCGGCTCGACAGCCAAGAACGTTTGATGGCAGCACCTCGACCAGCCATTTCCAGGCGCATCATTCGAACCCGTCCGTCCTCCTCCTGCAATTGCCTCGCAACCTCGAGCGTCGCATCAGACGATCCGTTATCAACAATCACCACTTCGAATGATTCCTCGATAGACTCCAACATCCGAATCACTCGCGAAACACTTTCGCGCAAGCACGATGCCTCATTGAACACGGGCAATGTCACATTCAGACAACACGCTCTCACATCAAGATTCCTTCATACTGTGCATTCACGTTATCCCCTCCAGCAGAAGCGAGACCACCCTTCAAAAAAACACAAAATCTCACAGCCAAAACCTCCCCAACACACCCCACATGAACCACTTACATCACATAGACAAAACCGCTTCAGAGCCGAAAGTTTCCTTACTCCTTTTCTTGAAAGCACCCATAGAGCACTACTAGCAGCTACTAGCGTCCTACGGGCGCACCTCAATCGGCCAGACGCTGCGGTAAGGAATGGGGACAGCCCGTTTTCTTAAGGGAATTTAACCACGGATTAAGAGATTCCACGGATCGCTTAGGGGAGCAGAAACTCAATGTTTCTCGCCAGATTGGAGTCCGATCCGCGCTAATCCAGAGTCTCCAGGTTGAGACTGGCTTTTCACCCCCAATTCTTTGCCCCTTTCGGTCCCCATCAAATTTTCTGAAAAAAACTCTCACCTTCGCGGGACGGAGGATCAAAAAGGCGGTAGTAGGCAGAAATGAACGTGGTTCTGCCCGTTTTCGAGAACGCTATAAGTACGAAGAAGTAATCATGAGCACGCCCATCGAAGATTGTTTGACCATCGCGCAGAAGACCGAAAACCGCTTCGCTGGCAATCTTTCCACAAGGTTTGGCCTCATGCCTCAGTCTGAAACGACCACTTCTCTGCCTTCGGAACTGCGTTTCGTTGACACGATCGTTCGCGATCTACCTCGGCTCTACCGACGAGGCCAAGTCTGTCGGGCGATTATGGACCTTCCCCAAGCCCGCGAGACGACGCTCGCGAGACTGACCGATGGAGAACGGATCCGATTGAATATGTGCTACGGCCTACTTTCTTACTCTTTTCGCTATGCTTGGGAGGATGCCCATGAAGGCGAGCGGCTCAAACACCTACCACCGGTGGATCCAGCCTATACGGAGACCCATTTACGTGATTTCCATAGCTTCGATCTTGGCAACACCTGCGTTCGCTACATCACGCGCAACCTGATCCAACCTTGGAAGCATCTCTGGGAAAGTATGGGGCTGAAGCGACCTTATTTCGAGGCGGCTCTGTTTACTCAAAACTTTCGCCTGACCGACGGCCACTATTCCCACCCGGAAATTGTCTCTCAAGACAACTCGGATTTGCTACTCAAGTTCTTTGGGACTGAGACGGAGAAACATTTTTTCCTGGGAGTTCAAGAAGTGACTGGAAAATTCAATTGTGTCTCGATTCTGATCGCTCTTCAGCACGCAATGTTGAACCAAGATCACGCCCTTGTAACCTGTTGCTGCGATCGTCTAACGGCGCTTTGGCGAACGATTACGGAGGATGTCTTTATGCGCTTCGACACTCGAATCGATCCAATCGAGTGGGGTAGCTCAGTTGGTAAGTGGACGGCTTCTCCATTCTACAAACAAGAGGGTTTTTCAGGGATGTTCTTTCCTGCGTTTCATATTCTTGACATCTTGATCGGCCGGGTGAAATACGAGTCGTTTCTGGGAGATCTCATCGTCAAGACGCGAGAAATCCTCCCTCCCAATTGGCAACGATTCTTCCAAGCAATCGGTGAGTTGAATCTCAAAGACTACGTCGCCCGCCATTCGGCCAAGCACCCAGAACTCGGGAGCGCCCTCGTCCGAATCCAGGACGTCTACCAGCTGTTCTTTCATGTTCATCGCCGAAAGATATTCTCTTTTGAATACCAAGCGATTCTGACCGGACGCAACTCCACCAACGCGGGCATTGCGGTCGACGTCAAAACGCATCAAGAGGAAACCGTCTACGATCTTGCGACCTGGAACAAAATTGACGATATTCTCCTGGAAAGCGGCGCCGAACGACCGCTGGAGCAACTTGACCAGCAGTCAAAGTGTCCCTTCTCGGGAACTTCCCTCGCAACGAGTGCCCCCAAGAGCTACCCGGCAACCGTGGGCGCCCGTTGTCCCTTTTCTGGGCAAGCAGTGAAGGAGTCACCTGAGCCCCCAACGCAGGAAGCAGAACTCATCCGTGCGAAGTGGACCCCGCTCGCCAAAGATCACGCTGGCTTCTACGGAGCTCAACTCAGTGGATTGCCATTCGCAGTGCAGCCCGGAGATCGCTGCCTGATCGTTGAAACGAACCAAGATCGTCACGAAGCCGAGTTCGTGGGACGAGTAGACCAAAAAGAATGGCTCGTCCGCACTCCCCTCCCCATCAAAGAGATCAAGGGAATCAAACTCTTGCCGGGAATCTTCCAACGGCAATCCGGTGACGGCCCCAATGCAAAAAACACATCCGATCTCCCAACGCTCGTCATATGTCAGGGAGAACGATCTATGATAGCCACGACGCTTGCTGCTCACAGCTCCAGTCCAGTCCTTATTCTATTGATCGGATCGGATGAGGACGCTCAATGCCTCAGGAAACACGGTTGCATGAATAGTCCCCTACTCCGAGCAACCTCATTCGCCGAGCTCGCGACAGACAGCATCCCGGGAGAATTCTGGGCGGACGACCTCATCTACACGGTGTCCGGAGATCCTGAATTCGTTCGTCAAGCTCTAGATTGGATGGGCGAGAACCTGAAACCCGTACAGCAAACAAAGGAAGAATGGTTCTCTGATTTAAGAATTCGCAAAACCCTCCGCCTGATCTCTTTCAAAAGCTCGTCTCCCGTCTCCCAACAAACGATGGGGCCCTGGGATCTTCTCGAGGCGAGATCCAATCCTCGCTATGTGGCTCTGCGAGGCAAGATTCTCGACATCACCCTCTTCCAACATATCCACCTGGGCGGTGACAACATTCTGCAACTTCTCTCCGGAGTCGATATCACCGATGAGTTCAGTCGAGCCCACCCTCAGAACCAAGTCAGCATGCCGGACGCCTTAGCGGTGGCAAACTACGACGTCTCTAGCGAACTGACCACCATGACTGAACACGCTTACCGAATCGTTCGAGCAGCGAACGTGCTCGAACTCCAACTTAAGAAACTCGCTCCCTACGAGGACGCCCCCAGCGTCTATCGGCAACGGGCTTCCGCCATGATAGAAGCGATCGACCTATCAGTGCTTTGGCGACTCGACAGCTTCGAGCAAGCAATCGATCAGAAACAACTGAAAGCCATCGTGGACGGCTTTCTCACTCCCCTTGCTCCAATCGTGGCGCAGAAAGTCGACATGCCGGTCAATTCGAGCCACTGCAAGAATCTACTTCTTCGACTCAAGGCTTGTATCGATCGAGTGATCAAGAATTTGGCCTCTTGTCTACACCAACGATCTCACTCCGCGACGAGCCCCAAAATTCTACGAACCCACCTTGAGCAACACCTTGAGATCCTCCGTGATTTTAGCTCATCACTGATCCCTTGTGAGCAACCGGATAGTACCTTTCCAACCGAAAGCCCACGAGTAAGCCTCTCCAGAAATCCGACCACTCAATCCCTAGCAAGCCACCTAGAGTGATCAGCAAATCACAACGTTCAACTTAACAACCAAAGTCTCAAGACGAGTCCGTCCCAAGACTCAAAAGTGACATCATTGAGAAATCAGATCGAGCCGTGAACACGCTATAAAAGCACCCCATACCAGTGATCCCCCCGGGTCAAACATGATGCCGCCTTTAGATCACGAGAACCGATCACAAAACTGATTAGAAGATGACAATTTCCCGACCTTCTGCTATTGCTCCGCTCTGCCCAGCCAAGCGGGCTGGTAGCCATGAATCACATCAGCGGCAGAATCGCGAACCGTTTCACGCTTCAGGTAAAGACGATCATGAAGGGAGTCGTCCAGCCCCTGTAGTCGCAAAATTGTGTCCGCGACGCTACCATCGTCTGATCCTCAAAGCGACCATTCGTCGCATTCGTCAAGTCATCCCAAGGCATTCCAAACGACCCATTGGAGTCTGATTCAAAAGGCGAACGATTCCGACAATCATGAACTTGCCGCGGAGGCACTCGAAACACTCTGCCAGGGTTACTGGCAACCGATCTACAGTTTCCTACGCCGCCAAGGATTACCCCCCCACGAAGCGCAAGACATCACTCAAGGATTCTTCACGGTGCTCTTAGAGAAAAATAAACTCCAACACGTGGATCAAGCGCGGGGTCGGTTTCGTTCCTTCCTCCTCAAGTCACTCAAAAATTATCACGCCAACGAACGCGCCAAGGCAGCCGCTCAGAAACGGGGAGGTTCTGAAAAAACGTTTTCACTCGACCAACTCAAAGCCGAACAACACTTCGAAGCTGAGAGTTCCCTCAGTCTTACCGCAGAGCAGGCCTTCGATCGTAAATGGGCTCAATCGGTCATCGAACATGCCACCAGAAAACTGCGGGAAGAATACACCAAGGCGGGAAGCGAGAATCGCTACGCGGCCCTCCAACGTTTTCTACTTTGCGACCCAAAAGAGTCGGAAGCCTACCAGAGTTTGGCGGAGAAGTTGAACCTCACCGAAAGCGGACTCCGTTCGGCCGTTCACAGAATGCGCCGCCGATTCGCTCAGCTTTTCCACGATGAGATTGCGAACACCGTGAGCGATCCAACCGATATCGCGGACGAAGTCAGCTACCTATGGAAAGTGTTGTCGCAGTGATCTTCAATCCAATAGCTGGAACATCACCAGGTGGCATCGGGGTTCAACATGAGCATGTCGGAGTCCGCTGAATCCTCGAGTCTTCAGTGCGAGCAGTGCCAGGCACCCCTGCTTCCGGACTCGGAGTCTGCGTACTGCACGACATGTCTCTTCTCGGCGATGTCTGCTGCCATCGTCTGCCCTCCAATCGAAGGGGGCGACCTTGACATCGCTTCATCGCCTCCTGAGGGAAACGTTCTCCCCAACGGCACGCTCATTGGCGGCTACAAGATCGAATCGACGCTAGGCCAAGGTGGAATGGGGATCGTTTATCGAGCACGGCAACTTGAAAGCGATCGCGAGGTAGCTCTGAAGATGATCAAATCGAACTACCTCGCTACCGAAATCGACATCGCCAGATTCCGTCTCGAAGTCAAAACAGTTTCTCGCCTTCACCACCCCAACATCGTCCCGATCTACGACGTTGGCGAATGGCGGTCTATTCCCTATTTCACGATGAAACTCATTCCGGGCAACTCGCTCGGGGACCGACTGAAATCCAAAGCCTTCACACCGCAAGAAGCGGCCGCGCTTGTTCGCACTCTCGCCCAGGCGGTTCATTCTGCCCACCAAGCGGGCGTACTCCATCGCGACCTCAAACCGGGAAACATCCTCATCAGCCAGAATCACACTCCCTTTCTGACAGACTTTGGTCTGGCAAGGGATGAGAACACAGACTCCTCAATCACGCTCACCGGGCAGGTTCTAGGAACGCCCAGCTATCTTCCCCCTGAACAAGCAGACTATCGAGAAGATCTCGTTGGAATTCCTTCGGACATCTACAGTTTGGGAGCAATTTTTTATCACCTCCTCACGGGGCAAGCTCCTTTCAAAGCACGCTCCGCAATCGAGACGCTACATCAAGTTAAAGAGAAAGACGTTGTTCGACCTCGACGGATCAAGCCCGGAATTCCGCGGGACCTGGAAACCATCGCGCTCAAATGTTTGGCCAAAGAGCCCGGCAAACGCTTCGCCTCAGCCAGCGCACTCGCGGAGGATCTTGAGCGATGGCGCGCGGGCTATCCCATTCTCGCGAGACCGGTGGGGCTCCCCGAGCGACTCACGAAGTGGGCTAAGCGTCAACCCGCTATGGCAAGCCTCGTCTTCCTTTTCTTCGTCACTCTGATCGTTGCCACTGCAAGTGTTTGGTCGCAGTGGCAAAATGCACTCACCTCTCAACGGTCGGAGCACATCCAGCGAACCCGCGCAGAGACTGCCTTAGGCGAAAGATCTCGACAGCTAAACGAGATGTACCTCAACCGGTCGCTCGAGCTTTTCCGAGCCCAAAGGGACAACTTGGCGCTCGCCCAGCTAGCTCAGGTCCTGCGCCTAGATCCAGAACAATATTCAGCTGCCTGGACCTTTGCCGACCGAGCCCGCTCCGGGAAAATCAGCGTCCCCAAACTCGTAAAGATCAAGGAGATCGATCATTTCGAATTCGCTCGTTTTCTTGACGACGGAACAACGGTAATGGGAGCCAACCGTTCGGGTGATGCAGGCTTCTGGGACGCAAGCACCGGTCACTTGAAATCAAAGTTACTCAGCCACCCAAGTCGGGTTCTCGACATGGTTCGGAGCCACGACCAGACCACTACTGTGATCGCCACTGAAGCGGGCACCGTCCACCTTTGGGACCATCGCACGGGACGCGAACAGGCGAGGCGCATTACTTTCAAGAATCCCGTTCCAAAAGTTCTCCTGACACGTGACCTCAACTTTTTGGTAGCCAAGACAAAAGCTAGAAGAGTGCACATTCGAAATCTCGTCACCGATCTGCCGGTCGGAAAACCAATCATACACAAGAACGTCATCACGGCCCTTGAGTTGAGTCCCGACGGAACACGGCTATTAACGGGAAGTCGCGACGAACGGCTTTGCCTTTGGGCCCTCAACACGGGCGAGTTGATCGCCGAAATCGAACCCAAGCTGAGTTGGATTAACTCAGCTACCTTCAGACGTGATGGAGAGCAAGTCCTCGCATCGTTTAGTCGGCGAGCGGGGGCACTCTGGAACCTCGAAACGGGACAGGACGGGCTCACCCCTCTACCCCACACAAATCGTGTCAATTTTTCCGGCTACTCTCCATCAGGAGAACTCGCCTTCACCTGTTCCCGCGATTTTACGGTCAGGGTCTGGGACTCAGAAACCGGCGCCCAAGCCGGTGATCCGCTGGAACATTCCAGTTGGGTCCTCCATTGCTGGCCCAGCTCCGATGGGGATGATTTGGTGACCTTCACCTCAGACCAGCGGCTTCATCAATGGAACCTCGAAACGCGAGAACGCAGCCGTCCATCAATCTCAGTTCAGAGCGAAGTTCTCGACGTAGCCACTCGTCACCAGGAAAGCGCCATTACCGTCGTCACTGCTAACGGCTTCTGCGCCACCTGGACACAAACTCAGAAACCGATTCAACCACCTACCCTCACTCACGCCAATCGAGTCGGGCGTTTTACTGTCTCGAAAAACGGCAAACTGATCGCTTCAGTCGTCGGGAAGCGCCGGATCCATCTCTGGAGCACTGAAACACTCCAGCGGATTCCCCCTTTCCAAACACTACGCCAACCGATCGAGTCGATCGCTTTTCGGAAGCAAGATTCCCAGTTGGAAGTCATCACGATTAACGGCGACCAACATCTGTTTTCAATTTCGCCGGGCATGCAGCAGGCCCAGCTCCTCAGTTCTCCTATCAAAATCCCCCGAACAGTGGTGAAACGCAGTCCCCCGGGCGATCGCTTTGTCCTCATGTCATCTCAAGGGATGCGAGTCATCGATCCAGCTAATACCAACGCAACACATCAAGACATCCGGCTCCCCGACGGTCTGAAGCAAGCAGATTTTCTGAGTGATGGCTCCCTCTTCCTCACCGTCTCTGGGGGAGACAAGTTGCAGTTCTGGAACCCAGACACTTGGACTGAGCAACATCCACCTCAGACCTTTCACGCAAATATTGAGCGCCTTGCCACCACGACAGACGGTCGGACCATCGCGATCCATAGCGAAGACAATGTGGTCACGCTTCTCCATAGAGAAACGGACTGGAGCGAGAAGATTCAACTGCGTCATACCGGTGGCATTCGCGATCTGACCTTCAGTGAAGATAGCCAGTATCTCGCCACAGCTTGCAACGACCGATCTGCCTGGGTGTGGAATCGTTCCGGAACGCTCGTTGCCGGACCAGTGGAACACGCCGATGATGTCATGGCCCTCGCCCTGACTCATGACAACACTTTGCTGGCCACCGGCAGTCGAAACGGTGATGTTCAGCTGTGGAATGTCAGCGATGGGCATCCGTTAGGAAATCCGTGGCAACACTCAGATCGAGTCGTTCACTTGAAGTTCACCGCCGACAGCAGCCGCCTGATCTCAAGCTCCTGGGACAAAACGATCAAGATCCTCCCTGTCACGCCGCCGGAACTCCCTATTCCAGAATGGCTTCCTCGATGGATTGAAGCGGCAGCCGGCATCCGCTACACCGATTCACGAGGACAAGAGCCCGTGGCGATCAACCAGCTTCATCAGCTCAATCAGTCAATCCTGGAGGGACAAATGAAAGATTCTTACGCCCGCTTGATTCAGGCACTTTTCACGCCCCAGAGCACCTCGACAACAACTCGCTGACCACGAGACTCCCCCTTTACCAGCCACCACCGAAATCACAGCATTGACTACTTCTGGCACCTTCAGGTCAGACTCAAGAACAGCGTTGGACGTTGCAGACTACCTATGGTCGCGCTCCGCGAATAAACACTTCTGACGAACCATCAGTGACTTCAGCGGGAATCGTCACCAAAGGGTTCAGATCAGATAGGGTAAGCCCAGGAATCAATTGCCAAGTAAGAAGGTCTGTCGAGACCTCGAGCCGATACTCTCCAATTGCTTCACCTATCAATCGCAATTCGATTCCCCCATCCGCCAGAACACGGACAATCTCGAGCCTGAGTTCAGCCGAACTTCCACCAAAGGACGCATCATACTGCCTCAGACTAACCGTCTCATCATCGAACCTAGCCAAGGCTTGGACTCGCCCTCCTAGACCTACCCAGAGCTTGAGCCCGGAATGACGTCCACTCAGATTGTCACTCACCAGCACCGGTTCAGATAGAACCTGACCTTCGCTATCGACAAAGACCTGCCAAATCGATTTCACATCCGCACTGTCGATCCAGGCAACCACATAGCGAGCGCTTGCCGCACTCGGCAAGCGCGCCATCGTCACCTCTGAGGGGTAGACTCCACGACTTAGGGCACTCGCGGGGCTCCACTCTGTGCTTCCTTCCTCCCACGTTGAGAGCATTATGTCGCCCCCATTGTTAGACCAAGCCAACTGGTATCCCGTGCTCGGATCGTAGGCGAGTCCGTAGGCAGAACCCGAGGTTTCGGAAATAGTCACGGGCGTTCCGATATCCGCGTCCAACCAATGGAAGGACTGAATAGCGCCTGAGCTCGTCCGATACACAATCACGGCATCCGATGCGCCACCGACCGAGCTCGCATTTTCGACCCAGTTCTCGGCCGCGTCTTCGCTTAAAACCTGCCATGCGTCTTGATTGCTAGCTGCCAATCCGAGACGGAAACGTGCAGCTGCGGGTCCCTCTTCGGTGTGAAGGAAGAGTAAGCCCAACTGATTTCCTCCAGAGATCAGCTCAAGCTTGTTGGCCACTCCATCCAAGGTCGCTACCAGCACAGGCGCTGACCAAGTCGCTCCGCCATCGGTCGATTGCGAAGCCCGAATCTGGCTTGATGGAAAGGCGTTCCCAAGAGCTGCACCCTCGATTTCCGTCCATGCGGTCGTCCACACACCGTCGTGCTGAGCGATCGTCACGGCCACCACACCCGAAGCCTCAGCCACCACTACGGGAGCGGAGAAAGGGCTGTCTTCAGCACGAAAACTTGCCAAGAGGCGCATCGCGCCTGTATCGGGATTCACATCCGTGTAGGCGAGCGCATCCATCGCCCCATCACCCGCTGCCAGACGAGTGCCCCCCTGGGAAGGTGCGCCGCCGGATGCCGCAGCGAAGGAAGCCGTGGGAAAAAGATCAGAAACCACTGAACCGATATCTGAATCCGGATCTGGCTCGAAGGTCGTGGGTGTCGCTGTCATCGGAGAAAATACCGTCGAGGCCAAGCCGATCTGCCGAATGTCCTCAACCGCCTCGGTTCCGAATTGGTGACTGATCTTGATTAAATCCCACTCCCACCGTTTCTCGAATCGAGTGACCCAGACGTCTAGGAAGGCCTCCATACCGGCAGTTAGTGTGCCATCCACCCGTTCAATCGGAGGCCAATCGCTCGCGAGATTTGGCGTGATCTGGAGGGCAGGTAAAGAAGTCAGGCCGCAGTTCTCTCCCTGAACACTCAGCGTTCCGCTCGCTCCTAATCGTCCACCAGCCAAATTGATATCCATGCCAACCCCGAAGTTGAAGCACAGGTTCAAAGTGTTGTCCGCTGCCGCATCGCCCGGACTCCGTCCGCCGAACTGATGCCGCTCAAAAACGTGGTTCAGAATCCCCGTGCTACCGCCTCTCGACTCAGGAAAGTAAGTCGTCCACCGGTTCTCAAAGTTCGCTCCGATGCCTCCCTGAAGCCGGCCAATGATTTGCAAGGCCTCCGTCTTATCCAGACTCAGGATCACGGGACCGACTGTCGGAATCTTGCTCAGAATCGGGGTCATATTGTAACGCAGTGTCGACTGAACCGCGCCCGACACTTGATTACTCAACCGCATTTGTACCGGGAAGATTTCATCTCGCGGCGTGATAAACTCTTCCAGTGTAATCATCGCCATCACCTCAGCAGATCCCTCGGCCTCCACCTGTCCCTTCAAGGCCCGAGGCAAGTAGTCGTCGACGTCAATCTCCGGATTGCTAACGCCGGCACCGCCCTCGATGAACACTCGGTTTTCCGACCCTCGGGCTCCAACACGCAGCTCCGTATCGAAGACCAAACCCATTCGATTCGCCGCGATTTTTAGGAAGCCAGAGTCAGGAGTTGCCAAGCCCTCGGACCACTGAACGGCTGCTCGGTAATCGTAGTCAATCTTACCTTCCATCTCAGTGATCGTCGCTTCGAACTCAGGCCGCATACGAAACCGCCCTTTAGGGGCCGCTTCAACAATTTCGTCCTCACTTGATTTCAGGTCGCCAGCCAGACTATCAGCTGCTGCTACAGCCCCAAAGAGCTCAGCGGTGAAGGCCAACCAGGGAGGGAGCCCGATCCCAGTCATCAAGCGGGGCGTTTCAGGATCCGTGTTCGTCGGAGACGTCTCAAGGGTCTCGTAGGGGTCCGACAGGCTCACGCCCCCATTCTCACTCTCGAGCACCATCAGCGGCCGGAACAAGCCTGGGGGCAATCGCCAGATATCGGTAATCCCCACCGCTTCCCACTGATTGCCTTCCAAAGGGGTGAAGGTCAACGCATCGTCGAAGAACACGTTCGGAGCTGCCCCACTCTTGATATCATTTAACCAAGCCCGCACCTCAGCCACGTTATTGGGATTCTCAGGGACCCAATCAAACTGCATCTCTCTCTCAAACGGATTCCCCAGATTCCCTTTGGGATCGATCAAGTAGACGGTGTCCGGAAGGTTATACACCGTAATCATTTCGGGACTTCCCGGATTTCCTGAACCGTCATCAAACCCGACCAATTCGAATTGTTGCGGGGTAGCATCAACACGCACCGTCCAACGCAGTTGCAGAGGCCCCGGAGACTGAAGCCGCGTGTAGTTGTTCTGATTTCCCGCCCGAGATACTCCCGGGAGATAGAGACCGCCATCCGCTTTATCGAATTCGATCGAGACAAGTTCCGGTTGCGGCAATGGTTCCAGGGCGGACTCGGCAACGATGAAGAAGCCTCCATCGACCTGTTGCACTTCTGCAGGACTGTAGCGCTTCCGCCAGGGCTTGTAGCCGGGAGATCGAACCTCCACATAGAGCGACCGACTTGATTCATCGAGAATCTCCAATGTGTCATCCAACTCCCACATCCCTTCCGCATCCGTCCGCGTCTTGAATAGAATGACACCGAAGCGATCCCGAATCAGAACTTCTCCCTTGGGTAAGGGTGTCACTGCATTCCCTGGAGCCGCCTCCGCAATGGTGGCAGACCCTTTGAGATTCATTCCGCGCTTGACCGGGATAATCAGCTCCCGGCGGGTCACCGTCGGATCGTGAGTGATGAACGAGTGGCGCAGCTCGACACCTCCTGCCAATGGCGCGAACTCCGTCAGGCCAAGCCAGCCTTGGCCGGTAACTTCCAAGGGACGCACCGAATCAGTCACCACGATTGTCGTCCCCGAGGTAGCCGTGAACTCGGTCTCTCCAGACAGCAAGCGCACGGTCACACCTTCGAGTTCAAAATCCGGTTCCGCCTCATTGACGACCGTGATCTCAAGTTCCGTCCGCGGTATGGGAATTCCTCCCGGCGCGCCGGTATCGGGATCTGGTAGGATGCCAACGGGTTCTTCCGGAACGTTGTTAGAAGGCCCCCCGTAGAAAACCCGATGTGTCATAGAACGCGTCACCGATTGCCAGCGACTGAAAATGTCATCCCAGTACTCGTAGGGTCCGACCGGAAGTTTGGGAGGACTTCGAAAGACGAGACTACCCGCGTAGGGAGTGCGAATAAACGAAGGAAGATCTCCATCTTCAGTAGACCGAGAGGGTTCGGATTCATACTCACCCACGGAGTCTTCTAGCTCTGTTCCGATCACTTCCGGATCCGGCACCCAGCTCTGAATGTCCCAGGTGACGTGGAACGCTTCGTCTTTCGCCAGCGCTCCAAATGCCGCGAAGGCTGAAAACCCACCGGGCGGCATGCCGCTCAAGGGCTCAAACTCGTCCGGATCGGCAGGATCACGATCTGGAAGTACCCCTGGTGGATTCCAATCTGGAACCGTAAACGATAGAGGCAAGACCGGTTCTCCCAGAAAATCTGGTGATGGCGTCCCACCGCCCCCACCCAATCCGGCCGTTCCAAAGTATTCGAAACGATCGTTATCGATATCAAAGACGTAGTCGCCTGGAGGCACGTTGTGAAAGGCAAAGAAATCTGTCACGTTCCCGGCTGTCGGAAGAATGTCTGCTTCGAGGCGTCCCGTCGCCGGAGAGGTCAGCGTAGCCACTGTCCCCAACTCTGCCAGCTCACTGAAATCGGAAGTCAAGAAGGCCACGCGTTCTGGGCTGAATCCCGAGACAAGATTCTTCGTGGGAGAAGAGAGCAATCCGTTTCCAAAGGTATTCATCACGGTGAGAACCTGTTTACGAACGAATACATCCAAAGAGTATTGCTCTGCGTGAATCGCCAAAGGTTCTCCCGCGGCGGGAGTACCGTTCCGCGGCGGTCGACCGTCGAAGGTCCATTCTTGATAAAAGGGCCAACCTTGTCCGGCGGCGAAAAACTGAGACTGTCCAGGGCCTCCCGGCATCGGCAGAGTTGGAATCACGGGCGCTGGTGGGGTGACGCCACCATTCCCTCCGTCCCCGCCCGAGGTATCAACCAGCCCCTCGAGGAAACTCCTCAATTGCGGATTCAGGTCGATGCCCAAGAAATCGGCCGCCTCCAACACGGCCTGAGGATCATCATCGTCGTCAAGAAGATCCGGGGTCAGTTGGTCCGGCGGAACCTGCACCAAGTCGGTTACGAGACCAATCGCATTGAGAAGATCAAGCGCGCCTCCCGGTGACGTCGGATCGAGAGGTCCCGCAGGAGGATCTGGAATATCCGGCACGCCGGAAATGTCAGGAATTCCAGGAATATTGGGGAGTCCCGGAATGTTGGGAATCCCGGGGATGTTCGGGATATCAGGAATACCTGGAGTCGTCGGAGGTGTGCCGGGATTCGGGCCGGGTCCAGGGGCGGCTGGCACCATGCCATTCGGTGCGCGCTCCAGGGGATCCGGGGTTACCATCTCCAAGTTCACATGGCTCCCCCAATAATCGTCCAGCTCCTCAATCAGGATGCCATACTGAGCTGGCTTGAGGCGGGCCATAAAGAAACCATTCTCATCCGTTTGCACGATGTTGGTTCGCATGGTCGGCATCAGAATCGAATCCAACTCATATTCGATGAACGCAATCTCCTCGGCGGCTTTGCGTCGATAGCGAGGGCGCCCTAAAGCCTCCGCTTCTGACTGATCGGACGCATCGGCCTTGGCACGATCATCCGCCGCCAATAAGCGACCATACACCACGGCCAATTGGGTCTTCAGATTCAGCTCCATTTCCACGGTTCCGCTCTCATAGACCTCGATGAAATCCTCTAGGAAAAACTCGGGGTGAACCGTTAGATCCTCTGAATTCCCCTTCCCTTTCACGAACACCCGGTAACGTCCGGGTAAGATGGAATCGAATAAACGAACTTCGGGGCTTCCCCCGTCGGTGGGCGGCTCGCTCAGTTCCAACTCATAACCTTCAGTATTGGTTTCGCGAAGCCCCTGTAAACTCACAGCGAGACCGCGAAAAACTTCAGGGTTTTCATAGTCCTCTGAATGCAACGTAAACCGCAGGGACCGTTCCTCTATCTTCAGATCAACCGCCAACGCACCTCCCACCTGCGCGGCTGAAACACGGTTGGTCTGACTCTCATAGCCGAGGCGTCGAGTGACCACTTCCCACTCAACCGGCGGTAAGTCAGAAAACAATGCCGTTCCCCCACTCTCCGTCACTCCCGTGCGCGTTGGCACCACGGGAGAGGAAAGATCATTCGGATCAAAGCCCGTTAGCTCGACGAACACATTCGTGATACTCGAGGTGCCCATGACAGCCGGGTTCCAACCGGAAACCGTGACCGCCAGCGGCCCGGCATTGGGCTTGAGGTAGAAGTTGGCCTGCTGCGGCGCGTTGAAGAATTTTCGACTTGAGGTGTACGGCTCCCAATTGCCAGAGGTCGTGATCTGAAACTCATAGAAACCCTCTTGCAAGCCACGAAACACCACCGATCCCAGCGCATCCGTCGATTCCTGCCACACCGAATCTGCTGCCATTCCCGCCGCCCCCCCGAACTTCCTGAGCGTCACCAAAGTCTCCTCTCCCGGTCCCAACGGGATTCCAGTCACCACACCGGAGACCTGGGTGTAGACATCGAAAAAGTTCTCACCGCTAATCTTTTGGAGAGGGATCTGAACGGAGTTCGCATTAGCGCCTCCGAGCGTAACCATTCGCACATCGTCCACGTACGCAGGATGGGTTGTTCGGAGTTCGTAATTGCCGGCTGGAACGGAGCCAGCCATAAAGCGAAAGAGCCCGAAGGCGGACGCTGTGTCAACCGCTTCAACGGGATCGGAGAGCGGCATTCGATTCAAGAACAATCGGGCACCCTCAACAGGCAACCCCGAGCTGGAATCCACAACTTGCCCCTGGAGCAGCGGGGGTGCTTGAGCCTGAACCTTAGCTGCGCTTACTAGAATAATTACAGTTAGAATAAGGTCCCGGAAAACGGGCCCAAAGGAACGGAAACGATTCTCCAATTGCATAGGCGAGGGTGTTTGGTAAATCCAACACACCCCTATCGCAGTCCCTCACTTAGGTCAACCTCAACTCCGACTTCGCCCGTCTCCTCTTTCGCGGTATTCCCCCAAACCTAGAGAGCCCCGGTTTCCACCATGACCCAATCAGTGAGATTCCAAAAACTCTCCTTTTCGAAATGGGCATTTGACTACATTGCCACCACATCTACATCCATCGACCACAATCCACAATAATCCGCTTGTCAGGATGTCAAAACACGAAGAAAGCGCCCAAAAGACCGACCATCGTTTCAACCTACGGCAACAACCAAGCGATGCGGAGAACCAAACGTTGCCACTTCAAGATCAAAAAAATATCCATCAGGCCTGCAAGTCGATTTTCGTTACGCTGGCCCACGCCGCAAAGAAGAACTCCATACTCATCAATATTCTTAAAGCGAGCAAGGCACCTTAAAACCCATGATCAGAAGTTGACACCCATAGCGTGAAAATGCCGAATACCTTTCAGAGGTAGGTGCATTCTATCCGACCGCGCCTTGAGTCAATTCGAAGGCAACGGTATCGGGCTGTCATAATCCTTGCGCAGCGCAGCATGTAGTTTCTGCGGACGGGACGGTGAGCAGACATCATCCTGCCCCCGAAACTGATTGGTCCGAACGGATAAACCCGAATTAGAAACGGCGATTTGCTCCACAGTGCACAGCGACTTCTCAACCGATTCAAGCCTCTCATCGAGATTTCGACCCCGATCTGCGACATCGAGCGAGATGTGCAGTCCGAGAAAGACGCAAAGGACCGCGATGAGCAATATCCCCCAGAGCTTGTTAGAGTTCTCCATCATCCTCGCCTCCATAGGTGCCATCACAACCGACCTCGACATGCGCTTTTCCAATCCGCCAAGTTAAGACTCTAGCCGCTTTGTTCATACCAATGCACTCACGTACAAAAGCCATACCAAGCCCGATCGAGAAGCAGTCGATAGAGGAACGCTATCACTTTTTTCCCGTGCCTAGTCATTGGCGATCAACATACCGGTTGGAACCTTCGGGCAATACGATGGGTATCTTGACGAGCGTTGTCTCGCGGCAGACTTTACCAACAGAGGACATAGCGCTACAGTTTTTCGATCACAATGCAAAGCAAGGGTAGACAGCAAAATCGTCTCAGACCGTTGGGGCTTGTGCTTCTCTGTTGGCTTTCCATGACCGTGTCAGTTTCCCCCCGAGCCGAGGACTCAACGCACTGGGCATTTCAACCCATTTCGCGTCCGGACCTGCCGTCCATAGTCGGCGCCTCCGCACGAAACCCTATCGATGGATTCATCCAGGCGGGCCTCAAGACAAGAAAGCTAGCCCCGTCTCCACCGGCTCCCGCAAGCGCCCTCCTTCGTCGGCTGTATTTGGATCTTGTGGGCATGCCCCCTAAGCCTCATGAGATCGCTCAGTTTGGAAACAATCCGCCCGAAGAAACAATTCGTAAAACCGTAGATCGACTCCTTGCCTCACCTCATTTCGGAGAGCGATGGGCACTTCCCTGGCTCGACCTCGCTCGCTACGGCGATAGCCACGGCTATGAACGCGATGAACCGCGACGATATGCCTGGATGTGGCGTGAATGGCTCATCAATGCCATCAACGAAGACAAACCATACGATCAGTTCACAATAGAACAAATCGCCGGAGATTTGCTGCCGAACCCAAGTTTCGAACAAATTCTAGCGACCGGCTTCCACCGGCACTCCCCCTACAACACGGCAGGCGGAACAGACCGTGAAGAACTCCGCGTGAACAGTATCATTGATCGAGTCAACACCGTGGGCAGCGTTTGGTTGGGCTTGAGCATAGGCTGCGCTCAGTGTCACGATCACAAATACGATCCGATTTCTCAGAAGGATTACTACCAGCTCTTCGCATTCTTCAACGACGAGGTGGATGATTCCACCCTCACGTTCCCCACCACCGAAAAGGAGCAGAAAGATTACGAGCGCCGGCTGGCGAAACATGGCGTCATTCTCGAGAGCCTCGAAACACAATTTGAGGCTGCCCCAGACAATCAGAAGCGAGAGATCGAGGTTCAAATCAAACGCCACAAGAAACGCACTCCAACCAAACCCGCCTCCGCAGCCGACGTCCTTAAGAAACGGATTGAGAAATCACGCGAATCCTATGTGTTCGGGAGCGGGGACTTTCGGAACAAAAAGGCTCCAGTGAAGGCGGCAGTACCCGGCGCGCTTCAATTCGATCGCCATGGTCAAGACAGCAACGAAACGCTGAACCGACTCGATCTAGCCGAATGGCTGATCGATTCTCGCAACCCTTTGGTCGCGCGCGTCGAAGTCGATCGTATTTGGCGCACGCTCTTTGGCGAGGGACTGGTCGCCACACCAGAAGATTTCGGAACTCGCTCTCCAGAGCCGATTCAGATCGATCTACTGGATTGGATGGCGGCCTGGTTTGTCGAGCACGACTGGTCGCGGAAGGCACTCATTCGCTTAATCACCCAATCCGCCACATACCGCCAGTCGACCACCATCACGACAGCGAATCGAGAACTCGACGAGACCAATGCCCTCTTCTCTCGTCAAAATCGTTACCGCCTTCAAGCCGAGCTGGTTCGCGATGTAAATCTCGCAACGGGCAATCTCCTCCGCACGGAATCAATCGGAGGATGGAGTTTCCGTCCGGCCCTTCCTGAGTCCATGCGCAACCTACCACCAAACTATCGCTGGGAGCACGATGTCGAATCTGAATGGCTCCGTCGCGGCGTCTATCTCTGGGTTCAACGAAACATGATTCACCCCGATCTCAAGCTGTTCGACAAACCAGAGCGGGTTGCAGCCTGCGCCGCACGTGACCGCACGAACACGCCTTTACAAGCCCTCAAGCAGTGGAATGATCCTTTCAATGTACCGATCTACCGCAGCGTGGCGCAGTCGATTCTGTCCGACGGGCGACCAGACCTGAGATCCCGAATTGAAACCCTCTTCCTAACCTGCCTCTCAAGACCGCCAGAGAAAGCAGAGATCGAGGTACTGGAGGAGCAGCACGCTCGATACGAGTCCATCTACCGAAGTCATCCGAGCGAAGCAAAAACTTGGGCTGGAGAATCCCTCGAACCCGACATCGCAACAGGAGAACTGGCAACCTGGATGTCACTCGCCCGACTGGTGATCAATCTAGATGAATTTATCATGAGGCCGTAAACTGATGACAACACACGAACACCGGCAATGGCAGCGCGAATCAATCAGCCGACGAACCTTTCTGTCAGGAATCTCAGGTAGCCTGGGGGCCGCTGCATTCCAACACTTACTGGGACAAGATTCAGCGAGTCCACTTCCCCTTGGGATCTCCAGCCGCGCTCTCACACCCGCGCGCGCGAAATCGTGTATCTTTATTTTTCTGGCGGGAGGTCCCAGCCAGGTCGACATGTTCGATCCAAAACCGCAGCTAAAACGCTACGAAGGCTCTCAACTCCCGGACTCACTGATCGAAAACCATCGCTTTGCATTTGTGAAACCGGACGGAAAAATCTTGCCGTCGCGATATCGGTTTGCCCCTCACGGCCAGAGCGGCATCGAAGTGTCCGAGCTCCTTCCGTATATTGCCGGGGTCACCGATGAGCTTACGGTGATTCGAAGCTTTCAGACGGACACCGTCAACCATCTCCCGGGACACTTACTCCTCAATACAGGACAAGCCCTGGTGGGGCAACCGAGCGTTGGATCTTGGCTTCTCTACGGGCTCGGAAGTGAATCGCAGAACCTCCCTGGCTATGTCGTTTTAACCTCGAAGCAGCCGGTCCGTGGCGGCGTCGGGAATTGGTCGAGCGGTTTCCTACCTGCGCAACATCAAGGCGTCTCTTTCTTGAATCAGGGGGATCCAGTACTCCACCTGACACCTCCGCCGGGAATCACCGCAGCCGCCCAAGAGGCCAGCCTGGAAGGCCTCCGCAAGTTGAACGAACACCAAAGAGTGGCTACCGGGAATGAAGAAATTGGCGCCCGCTTAGCCGCCTATGAGATGGCGTTCAAGATGCAGGCATCCACGCCAGAACTCGTTGATCTCTCAAAGGAATCTGCCCACACCCTCGCTCAATACGGGGTGGATCGGCAGGGAAAGGAATTCTTTCCTGACTTCGTGCGCACGCCCTCGCGCGACATCGCACGGACATTTTCTAAGAACTGTCTTCTTGCTCGAAGGATGGTAGAGCGAGGCGTGCGTTTCGTGAGTTTGTACCACGGGGATTGGGACCAACACTTCAGCCTTCACCAAGACCTGCAGACGAACTGCCTCGGAATCGACCAGCCGATTGCGGCGCTCATTCAAGATTTAAAACAGCGAGGCCTCCTTGAATCCACGCTCGTTGTTTGTATGGGGGAATTTGGTCGTACATCGATCGCGGAAGGGTCTAAAAAAGACGGGCGAGGCCACCACCCCCTCTCGTTCAGTGGTTTTCTGGCGGGTGGCGGAGTCAAAGGAGGCTTTGTCCACGGACAGTCTGACGACCTCGCTTGGGACGTTGCCAAAGATCCTGTGCACGTACACGACCTGCACGCTACCATGCTTCACCTCTTTGGCCTCGACCACGAAAAGCTGACATACCGATTCCAGGGTCGTGACTTTCGCCTGACCGATGTCTACGGAGACATCGTGACTCCCATTCTCGCATGAACCCAGCGCCGCTGCCTTCCTGAAACAGCGGCATCATGCCACAAAAGCGGATCCGTTACCGCCAGGGTGGTTACAATTTAGGACTCATTTTCTTCTACGAGATCCAAGGCGGTTTCTCGTAGGGTGACCCCGAACTGAAACGATCACCTATGAAAAACCCTAATCCTAGTTCGCATTCCCTGCAAAAGAACACCCTCATCGGCTTCGTGCTCGGCGTGATTGTCACGGCAACTCTCGGTGCCACGCTCACTCACTATCATGAGGTCGGGCGATTTCAAATTGCCGCCGGCGACGGCAACACGGCTTACGTGATCGACACGGTCTCAGGGCAGGTCTGGAGCCGAATTCCAAGCGCGCCCCACTACGCGAAAGAATTTGAAAAGCCAAAAGCAGAAGGCACGAAGCAGCCGTAAGACCAAAACTCACCGCGGGGAATCAGAAAGCAAGATAGGTTCACGCCGCCCAGCCCCCGTTCTTTAGAAAGAGCGGGTTCGGTAGGGAGCAACGTGAGAGCGAGTTCGAGGATTCATCAGAATCTGGCGACCATTCATCAGGTGCGCCTCCATGGCTTCCGCAGCCTTCTCCGGATCCCCGGCGAGAATCGCATCCGCAATGGCTCGGTGCTCAGGATAGTTGGAGGCAAGACGCTCCGGGTGCCGGGTGTGCACACGCTGAATCACGCGATACATTTTATCCCGGAGTTGCCACATGACGCGGTGAATCTCTTTGTTTCCCAAGAATTCGGAGAGGAGAAGATGGAACTTCCCGTCTAATTCAACCGTCCGGCTTAAATCGTCGTTCTCCACGCATTCCCGCTGCTCATCGAGGTTCGCAGCAAGACGGGCGCTTTGCTCAGGGGTTATATTTCCTGCCAGACTGCTTGCAACATAGCATTCGAGCGCTACTCGCAGTTCAAAGTGATCAGCAATGTCGTCCATTGAGACATCCAGCACAACCACCCCCTGCTGCGGCGAGATTGAGACAAACCCCTCCAGCTCCAGTCGTTGAAATGCGGCCCGGATCGGAGTCTTGCTTACATCCAGAAGCTCTGAAACCTGCCGTTCGGAAAGGAATGTGCCGGGCTGAAACTCATCTTCGAGAATTCGGCGTTTGACTTCGGCATAGGCCTGATCTTTCAACAAACCCTCCGCCGATGCTTCGCCCGCAATTCTCGTCTTCCGCTTTCGCGTTACGGTCTTCTCTTTCGCCATTACGCTTTGTGTTTCCATCTCGCTCAATCTTGCACGCCCTGCGCGGCGATCAAATCAAGCACACGATATTCTTTAACCAAAACTAGACCAAACTCCGAGGAGCTCCAAATGACTTTCCTGGGCTTGTCGCTAGACGCCACTGCTTGTAAGCAGCAGCACAGAACATCGAATTGCCTGCATTCTTCGGGAAATATGTCCAATGAATTCAGAACCGTTCACATTCAAAGCCGCAAGGAGGGGACTTGATTCTCGAAGAGTCTAGGCCAATTCGGCGGTATTGTCGCTGAAAAAAGCCAAGCGAAACAAGAATCTGAGCCCGAATTCCGCTGGTTTCCCTACACCGATCCCGCTAAGCAACTCATGACGAATTATTAACGAGTTGCTCAATCAATCCCAAGCGGCATATTGCTTGGGTAAAAGACGACACGATGATGACGGATACTCAAGAGTCCACAAACTCCACTCCACCACTGCCTCTCGAGGCCAAAGGGCTCACCAGATCCTACGAAGATCACCCTGTCCTTCGTGATGTTTCGCTGGCACTCGAGCCAGGAGAGCGGGTTGGACTAATGGGCCCTTCCGGATCCGGGAAAAGCACTCTTCTCAACTGCCTCGGAGGCATTGATCGCCCTGACGACGGGGAGGTGTGGATCCACGGCGATCGAATCGATCAGCTCGCCTCAGAGTCGCTCACTCAACTTCGTCGGGCTACAATCGGATCCATTTTCCAATTCTTCCATTTGCTGCCCACCCTGTCGGCCTATGAAAACATTGAGTTTCCCTTGAAACTGAATCACTGGAACGCCGCAGACCGGGCTGAACGCGTGCGGCAACTGATCCAACAGGTTCGACTCGAGTCTCGCCAAACCGCTCTGCCTAGCGAACTGAGTGGCGGGGAAATGCAGCGTGTCGCCATCGCACGAGCGTTGGCCATCCGGCCAAAGGTTCTCCTCGCCGACGAACCCACCGGCAATCTCGACTCTCAAACTGGTTCCCACATATTAAATCTCATCGAGTCCCTGACAGAATCTTCCCAGACGGCCCTGCTTCTGGTGACCCACAGCGAAGAAGCCACACGGATCTGCCATCGAACTGTTCACATGATGGACGGTCAAATTCGTTAGTCTTCCAATCCCGGGAAATGCCACGCCTCAAAAACCAACTCCAGGAGCTCGCAGGACTCTGGCGGCAGTTTACTTGGAGACACTGGCTGCAAGCACCTGGCTCCACGATAGTGCTCACTGGGATCCTTGCGCTCGGCGTTGGCGTCTTCTTCTCGATTCGCCTGGCAAATCGAGCTGCCGTTTCAGGGTTTTCGCTTTTCACCGAAACTCTGAACGGGACAAGCGACCTCGTCGTCACCTCCCCGTCTGGTCGACTCCCAACTGAAGCCCTCAGAGAAGTTCGACAGGCACTGGGAAATCTACCGGTATCACTCTTCCCCGTGCTTGAAAGCACTGCCACCGCTCCCTCCGATCTCGACCGTGCCGACGGTTTTAATGCGGAGCAATACCATGTCGTTGGCGTCGATCTCTTGGCCTTGCCCAATCTGATCTTTCTCAATCCCCCATCGTATCGACCCCCGGTCGACTTTTCGAAGGAAAGCCCCTCAAGGGAACCGAATGAGCAGTGGTCTCTGGAAACCGGAACTGCTTACGATGTCTTCATCACAAAGAAAAAGGCGGATGCCGATCAACTCAAGATCGGACACCCGTTCGATCTCATCATCAACGATCAACGTGCCTCTTTCACGGTCGCTGGCATCATCCCCGAAAACGACTTCTCTGCTCAAAAGCCAGCCGAACTCTTGGTCATGGATCTCCCCCGACTGCAAGAGCTCACTCAAAAGCAAGGCCATCTCGACCGAGTCGAACTCCGGATCCCGAGTGGCCCGCTCTATGACACCTGGCTGAAAGAGGCGAGTTCTCGACTTGCCCAGAACACCAATTCCGTGTGGCACGTCGAGAACCCAGAGCGCCAACGCCAAACCGGGGCCGTTATGACTCGGGCCTTCCGTCTCAATCTCACCATCCTTTCAGGCCTCGCTTTGATCGTCGGGCTTTACTTAATTCTACAAGCATTGGAAGCCGCCGTGATCAAACGCCGAGGGGAAATCGGAACGTTGCGATCTCTGGGAGTCGGCCAAGACACACTGTTGAGGGCGTGGATGCTCGAATCGATCGTGCTCGGAGTGGTCGGCACCACGATCGGTTTGGCGGTCGGATACGTGGGCGCCCAGTTCGCGGTTGGAGCCATTGCTAAGACGGTCAATTCACTCTATTTCAGCAACACCACGAGCGCCGCAAGCTGGCACTGGGGAGAAGCCTCGTTCGCCTTCTGCGTGGGCATTGCGGCGAGCGCGTTAGCTGGTTGGCTCCCCGCTCGGGACGCGGCAGCTACCCCACCCGCACAGGTCCTCGCCCGCGGAAACCGTAGCGAAGGCCTTCGTTTCTTGGATCGCCCCTGGCTCGGTTTCGCTCTCGTGATTTCCGGGTTCATCGCCTATCTCCTTCCGCCCCTGTCTCTCGGACCCGGCGTCCAATTCCCTCTCGCAGGTTACCTGACCGCTCTCGCCTGGGTAATCGGCGGAAGCATTCTCTGCGGGATTGGTTATCGCCCTTGCAGTCGGCTCTTTTCAAAACTCTTCGCCAGCTCAGCCCAAATGACCTACGCGGCAAGCCAACTGCGGCGGCCAAGCGGTCGGCACCGCCTCACCGCCGCAGGCCTCCTCGTAGCGGTCGGGATGGCAGCCGGAATGGGGCTCTTGATCCAGAGCTTCGAAAAAACCATGGTGACCTGGATCCAACAAGCATTGAAGGCCGATCTCTATGTCGCGGTCCAGGGCGTTGGCAATATCTCAAGCAACAACCGCATTCAAGAGAGCACGTGGAAGCAACTTGCTGCAACCGCGGAGATCGAGGAAGTGGAACTCGGTCAGATGTATCCCATTCAATTCAGGGGAGCCTCGACCTATCTGGTCGGAGCGAGTTTCGGCAACAAATCAGGCTGGCGGCACATGGTTTGGGTGACCGCCCCGCAAATCGAATTCTCCGACATGAACCATGAAAGCAACCCGGTTCCTGCCGTCATCAACGAAAGTTTCCATCAGCGTTTCAGCGTGCAAGTCGGAGAGACACTCCAAGTTCCTACCCCCGAAGGACAGAAACAACTTAAGGTCGTTGGCATCTTCGCAGATTACGGAAACGAACGCGGATCGATCGTGGTTTCTCGCCCGCTGCTCGCTGCTTGGTACGATGACACAACAGTGCTCAATGTAGCCGCTCATTTGAAACCAGGCGTCGACGCTGAGATCATTCGACGCCGCTGGATGCAGACCTTTCCTGGTCTAGTCGTGCGAACAAATCGACACCTCCGCGAAGAGGTCATGATCGTATTTCACGAGACCTTCTCCGTCACCCATGCCCTTAAATGGATCGGGGTCTCAGTCGCTCTGATCGGTCTTGGTCTCGGATTGTGGAGCATCCTGCTGGAACGCCGAAACGAACTTCGCGTCCTGAAAGAGTTAGGAATGAGTCGCCATCAGATCGCCCAGACCGTTGCAATGGAAGGAATGGGGCTCGCAGCCGTAGCTATTGTCGGAGGCTTGCTCCTGAGTGTCGCACTCGGACATCTGCTGGTCTACGTGATCAACTATCAATCCTTTGGCTGGACCTTGGCCTTCCGAATTCCGTGGTCCGACATGCTCCAATTGAGTATCGGCGTTCTCTCAATTGGTGGGATCGTCTCGTATATCGTCGGACATCGCTCAGCAAAGCTTCCTTCGGACCAAGAAGAGTAAACTCATGAATCCTTTTTGCTCCTGCCCTACCCGACACGCTCTCCCAATCCTGGTTGGGATCATACTCGTCGCCACCTCCATTTCTGGTAGACCAGATGAGCCCGCCCGAGATCAAGAAGGATTCCGCTATGCTCAAGAAGGTTACCGTTTCGAATTCCCCCGAGATCACGGGAGTCATCCTGAATTCAAAATTGAGTGGTGGTATCTGACCGGGCATCTGTGGAGCGCGGACCGATCACGCCGCTTCGGCTTTCAAGCCACATTCTTTCGACGAGGGATTCTACCGAGCTCGGCAAATCGAGAGAGCTCAACTACCTCTCTCAGCAAAAACGAGAGCGCCGACTTTGGTTCCAGTCAGATCTACCTCGCTCACATGACCGTCCTCGATGTGAAAACTCGGAACTTCGTCTACGAGGAAAGGATCAATCGGAATGGATGGGATGCTGGCGCGCGCAGCGACCGACTCGACATATTCAACGGGAACTGGTCGCTCAAGATGGACCAGAATGAAAGTATGAGGCTGGTTGGTTCAGTCCGAGCTGATGCCCTCTTCGACCTCAAGCTTGAAAAAATGAAGGAGAAAGTTCGGTTTGGCAATGAGGGTATCTCCCGCAAAGGAGCCGATCCGACCGCAGCCAGTCACTATATCACCTTCACCCGGCTCAAGACCACCGGCACGCTTCAACTCCGAGGCGATCGCTTCGACGTCCACGGTCAGACCTGGATGGATCATGAAATCAGCAGCAGCCAATTGACCGCAAGTCAAGTAGGCTGGGATTGGGCTAGCATCCAACTAGATTCCGGAGATGAGGTCATGGTGTACGTGATGCGCCGCCAAGACGGCAGGACGGATCCATACAGCACCCTGGCGTGGATTGATCCAGAAGGTCAGGTGACCCAGGTCGGGCCAGAACAGTTTCGCTGGGAGAAAGTGGGTTATTGGAAAAGTCCCCATTCCAACGCCAACTACCCCATCAAATCCGTACTGAAATTCAAGCACCCAATGACGGGCGCCCCAATCATGCTCAGGTTGCGCCCCCTCACATCAGATCAAGAAATCCAAGGCGAACTCGGCGGCATTCGCTATTGGGAGGGTGCGTGTGATGTGGTCGATACAAGTGCGCAAACGATTGGAACTGCCTACGTCGAGCTAGCCGGCTACGACGGAAAGCTACAAGAAACATTGCGATAAAAAAAGCGACACAGCTCCAGGATATTCTCCAAATAAACGAACCTATATCTCCCAAGTTACACCTTTCAACTTTTTAGGCGCTAACCGATATTTTTACGACACTGATGTCGCTTTTCAGTTTCAATTGGCCGATTCCTCAATTCTGACAGTAGCTCCCGTTTGACGGAACCCCTGGTTGTTTGCTAGACCAAACAAGCCATGGAAAAACCCCGACTTCTTCGGAGCGGCATCGTCGCACTTCTCCTTTGGGTAGCACCGACCCTTGCACTCCAAGCTCAAATCGCTGTCTACCCAACTCAAACGGGATTCGAAGTCCTCGATATCTCGCAACAGACAAGCGAAACCGTTCGCTACGCTGGCCCTGGGCCGACTAGCCCTCTCCCCTCAGATATTGATGCGGTGTTCGATCGACGCCAGCGAAAAGCAATCTATCCCACTCAACAAGGTTTTGAAATTCTGACTCTCAATACCCGCAGTTCAGCCTTTGTTCCGTTCGCGGGCGGATTCCCAACCGCTCCCTTACCCCTGGGGAACGATGTCATTCTCACACCAACCGGAACGATCGGCGTGTATCCGAGTCCAAGGGGATTTGAGGTGCTCGATATTGCGGCCGAACAGGCTGCGCTGGTCCCTTTCGCTGGTCCCGGGCCCGGCCCCATTGCTCCGCTTCCACTTGACGTCGATGTCGTTATCACGCCCGACAGCCGGCGGGCGATCTACCCAACCCCATCCGGGTTCGAGATGGTCGACCTCGTCGCCCGAACTGCGCAATTCGTTCCCTACGACCTTCCTGCCGTTCTGGGTTTCCTTCCCATCGCGGTTGACGTTAGCGTCTCGCCGGATGGCCGCTTCGCGGTTTATCCAACGACGACCGGTTTCCAAGTCATGGATATTGGAGCCGGAGTCGCCAAACGAGTCGCCTATGGCGGCAATGGCCCAATGACGCCTCTTCCGATTGATGTGGACGTGTTTATCACCTTTATCGGAGAAGCGATCTACCCCACACCCACGGGTTTCGAAGTACTCGACCTCAACGCAATGCAGTCCGAGCTTGTCAAATTCGCCGGAAACGGACCGACGCTTCCCTTGCCGATGTCTGTCGATGCCCCGATCAGCTCCAACGGAGCCAACGCGGTGTACCCCACTCAATCAGGTTTTGAGGTTCTCAATATTCAAGCCCGCACATCGGCATTTGTCGCCTACGCACAAGCCTTGGCCACCGCCCCAATTCCCCTGGGCGTTGACGTTGAAATCGCAAACAATGACCGACAGGTAGTGTATCCAGGCACAACGGGCTTTCATCTATTGAATCTGTCGGACAATAGCGTTCGCTTCGAAAAATATGCTGGTCCCGGGCCCACAACGCCCCTTCCCCTGGGAGTGGATGCGGTGATTACCGGGGACGCAATCCGCGCGGTCTACCCAACCCAGCAAGGATTTGAAGTCGTCGATCTCCGTTCATTCGATACAACCTTTGTTCCCTTCGGAAATCCACCCACCGTTGCTCCCCTGCCAACGGACGTCGATCCATCCTTCCTCACGGACGGCCAGAACCTCGTCTACACGACCAACCTTGGCTACGAGATCCTCGACCTCTCCGGCACGGGAACCGCGACAGCCGTTCAATATGGCAGTCCGATCGTTACCGTCCCCTTGCCGACTGGCGTGGACCCCATCGTCACCCCTCACCTTCGCGGCTTCAGCAACGATGATCCGATCGACGAAGATTTCTTCCCCTTCCTATTCGGCGGTTTCCCGCACTGGGAGTGGGAAGATTTCTGGTATCTGGGAGTCCCCGGCAAGAGTAGCTTTCCCGAGGACATCGAAGCGAAGCTCTCGGAAGCAGCCAAAGAAAATGGATTTGATCGCGATCAGCTACGATTCATCGAGGCTCCCGGAGGAACGGTCGCCATGGGAATGGAGAGTGACTCTCTCGCTGAAGCGGGACTCGAACTCGATTTCGAAACCGGTGAGCTCTCTGGGGTAGGAACCACGACCGATCATTATTGGTTCCTCATCTGGGTGATCGGACCGGATCATTCCTTCATCGCGGAACTCTGGATCCATCATTGGAACATCCCTCATTTCGAATGGGAACACGCATGGGCAGAGGGTCAAGAGGCGGATATTCCGCTTCCACCGGAACAACTCGAAGCCATTCAGCTTGCCGCCATCAACGCCGGATCCGAGGATCCCTTTAACCTAGTCTACGAAGCCGCTCCCGGGGGCACCGTTGCTATGGGCATGGCTGCGAGCTCCTTCGAAGGCTCCGGGATGAAGCTCGACCCACAAACGGGGAATATCAGCGGCATCGCAAATGTTCCGGGCAATTTCTGGTTCCTTATCTGGGTGCGAGACATCACCGGAAAGATCATTGCTGAACTTTGGATTCACCACTATGTCATCGAACACATTGAATGGTCTCATGTCTGGTTGGAAGACCAAGAAGCGATCACGCCGATTCCAGAGGACATTCAGGGCAAAATCAACGGCCTGGCCCAATCACTTGAAATCAGTCCCGATGCTCTGACATATATCGAAGCACCTCCGGGAACCGTGGCGATGGGGATGGAGAGCACGGCCTTGGCCGATGCCGAATTCACGCTTGATCCCAAAACGGGCGCGATTGGAGGTGTCGCCGGAAAGTCTAGCCACTGGAGTTTCTTAGTCCATGTGTTCGGCCCAAATGGACGCCTTGTCGCAGAGCTTTGGATTCACCACTGGGTCATCCCGCGAATCCCTCACTTCACCTGGGAATACACGTGGAAGCCAGGCGGCGAAGCCGAATTCCCACTTCCACCAGAAATCCTCACTGAGCTAGAGCCCATTTCCGGCAATGGAATTCGATTCGAGGCAGCAGAGCCTGGGTTGATTCATCATGATGGTTTGGTCAACGACGGGCTCGGCGGGCTAGGCCTTCAAGTCGATCCTGAGACCGGACGCTTCTTCGGGCAACCGACCCCGGGTCACGGACGAAGTCTCATCTGGGTGATGGATAACTCCGGCGAGATCATTGCTGAGCTCTGGATCCACCACTGGGTGGTTCCCCACTGGGAACGCTTCGAGAGCTGGGAAGTCGGCCATGAGGGAAGTAGTGAAGTGTTAGACCTCGGCAACATCGACGTCTTCCTTGGACTGCTTGAAGTCGCCGAGGAGATGAAGATTGAGAACTTCGACCTTAACAAGGTCACCGTCCAAGAAGCACCAGCGGGCACCAGCGCTGGGGACGGAATGGTGAGCCAGCCGGTCTCAGAATCGGGTCTCGTGTTCGATCCGGAAACAGGCACCATCAAAGGCGCCGCAAATACCCCCGGAGAGTATTGGCACCTTTTCTGGGTCATGGGACCGAATGGCGAAATGTTAGCCGAGATCTGGATCTATCATCTGATCGTGCCTCCAATCCCACATTTTGTCTGGGATATCATGACCGAACCCGGGCAAGCCATCGTCGAATCGATACCGGGTTCGATCCTTGAAAGCCTCCCCGGGCTCCCGGCACCGCTTGATTCAAAAACCTTCGAAGCCGGTAGAGATGGACTCCAACTTCACGACGGTTCGGTCGTGGACGGATTCGAGAAATCCGGGCTCGTCCTTCTTGACGACGGCACGGTGCTTGGACTCACTGAGGAACCAGGCTGCTGGCAATCACTGATCATCGTCCGCGATGCCCTCGGTCAGATTACTGCGGAGATCTGGGTCAACATCTGGGTCGTCGAGCATCTCGTGTGGGAACACACATGGGTTCAAGGCGAATTCGCGGAGATGCCTCTATCGGAAGACATTCAAAGCGCCGTGGCCACAGCGGCCGAGCGGGCTGGAATTTCTGATCTATCCACCATCCGCTACGAGGAAGCTCCAGCCGGGACTGTGTCACTGGATGGCATCAAGAGCCAGCCTCTCGCCGAAGGCTTTCTTGAACTCAACCCGGAGACCGGCGCCACGTTCGGCACGCCCTTCAGTGCAGGGGAGCACGCGCACTTGATTCGCGCTGTCTCGGAGGAAGGGAAACCGCTGATCGAAATCTGGATTCTTCACAAGATCCTGCCTCACTTCATCTGGGAGGTCGTGGGTAGACTCGGCGAAACCACCAATGCGGAGCTTCCATTCGACATCTTACTCGGGGTCACTGAAGCTGCAATCGGTGCCGGTCTTGGGTTGGAAGACACTCGCTTCCAAGCTAGTGATTTTGGAACCGAGCAGGATTTCCTCTCTGCCCCCCCAACAAGCCCAGCCGCTGTGGGCCTCAACTTGGATTCGACAACTGGCACGCTTCAGGGACCAGCTGCGCAACCCGGCAATTGGATCATTCCAGTAGAAGCCTTTGGGCCTGACGGTGAAATTATCGGACTCGTTTGGATCTACTACTGGGTTCTCCCTCCGATCCCACATCTGGAGTGGACAGTCTCGATTCCAGCCAATGAATTCGTCGAAGTCCAGATTGCTGATTCTGTGGTTAATCAAGCACGCAGCATCGCCGCAGAGGCAGGATTAGGCGAAGAGCAAGTGTTCTTTGGCTCAGCCCCTCGCGGTGCAAGTTCACCGGATGGAAAAGAAGCGACGGCGCTCATCGATCTCGGCCTCAACGCGTTCTCGTTCGGAGGACCACCCACCCTCTTCGGCCTCGCCGAGCAGACGGGTGAGTTCCAGAGTCTCATCTGGCTCGAAACAGAAGACGGAGGGGTTATCGCTGAGATCTGGGTCAATATCACCATTGGCGACCCATTCGTGAGTGAGCGCCCGATTATCGAATATTTCATCGAAGGCGGACTCCTCTTCCTGCAATGGAACGGGCCCTTTGGTCTCCAGTTCACTCAAGAAATTGGAGGCGCCTGGGAGCTCATCGATGGGGCCACGAGTCCATTCTTTGTAGATCCGGCACACGCTTTCGGAGTCTTCCGCCTAATCGCGTCGGAAGACAAGGAAGAGCCTGGCACCGTAACGCCTGATCCGGGAGGACAACCGGTGACGGAGGTCATTGGCGTGGAAGACGTGTTTGACGCTCCCCCGATCCAGCAATCCGCTTTCTCAGTAGCGGCGAACGATACGGTTCCAGAGGGGGCTCGTTTCGAGCTCGTCGATGTCAGTCCTGAGGCCACAAGCGCCGGCCTTGGATTCAACAGTGATAATGGGGCATTCGTGATTCGCCCTCTTTCCTTCACAAGCCTCATCACCTTCACCTATCGGATCGTCACGGCTGAGGGAGCCTCTGAGCCGATCCAGGTAACCATCCGCGTCGTGAATGATCTTCTCGTCGAACTTGAGGAAGATATCTTTGGAAACGTGGACGTTCCCGTGCTGATTATTGGTGAAAAGAACTATCCGCTGTTTCAGTTCCTGTTGACCAACAGCCCCTTTGATGCGTGCGGTGAACCCCACTACCACGCGGACCTGTTCTTTGTCTTTCCCATAGGAGATCCCGACGCCGCTGGCGAGGCTGATCCGAACCCTCCCGGTTGCGGATTCGGCAAAGAGGCAGATCTTGGGACGGGGTCCATTTCCGTTCTCGCTGGAACATGGGCAAACTTCCTCGATAAGTATCGGGCCGCAAATACACCCTAAGCTTGAGGCTGCGGGTGGAGCTCCCCCCCGCAGCCTGGCTTTGCTTCGGCCTTTCAAGAGTGGTAGAAGTTCTAGCGTTTCCAGCGGATGAACCAAGAGGCACTCGAACCCGAAGCCGCTTGCCTTACTACAGCTTCGCCGGTCGGAGCCTCGACGGGAAACGTACTCCAGCTTTCAAGGTCAGAAGAGGTTTCTAGTTCAAGGGTACCGGCCGGCCCCGACAAGCGGACGGCGACACCAGCATCTGTGAGTTCAATGCCATGAATCTCCCGCGGAGATTCAGAAGCTAGGCTATAAGAAATAAACGCAGCCTGATCGTGCTTCCGAGCATACTCACGTTCGTGGGCCTCAGCTAAGCGAGCGAAATACTCCATTTCAATATCTTGAAGAGTCCGATCAGACACCACGACCATTGCCGCTTTGAAGCGATTGATATCGGGATAGGCAGGCACTCGTTTTCCAAAAGTCTCAATCCATCGGGACATACTCAACGTCTCTACTTGGTCCCCAGAAAAGGAATAGCCACCGCAGGTAAAACCCGTCAATTCACTGTTCCTCACAAAGAGAGCGTCCTGAACAGTATCAGCTGGAATGAGCCCCATCAGATAGCGTTCCCAATCCAACATCGGGCCCTCACTCAAAGCACCACAAAAGGTCCCATCCTCTCTCCGTTCGAATCCATCGAGACTAGAGGGAAAACCAAACACCGAAGCTTGCCCGGGTGTTGCAAGTGCACCCCAATGTCCGGGGCCACCGACAGACGATCGGAGACCTAAACCTTCCACTCCGTAGACGCCCCACGTGTGAAACAGATTGTGAGTGAGACCATCCATCCGCTTCTGGTACAGACCAACGATTGAACGGAGGACACCATGGCTACCAAAGGCACCGGAATCGTCAAAGAGCCTCTGGCCGATACCCTTCACAGCATTTCGGACCAAAGTATGCTCACTAACCGGATAGGCTTGAAAATTGTAAACACCGCAAAAGACAATCCAATCAAAGCGATCCCCAAGGATCTCGATCACGTTCTTGCTAGCCGCCCTCTCATCGACCCAAATGCTCGGGAAGCTCCCTTCAAGAAGATCGGGACGAACCAAATTCAGGACTCGATCGGAACGAACCCATTGATCCCCGGTCTCAAGCGATTGATCTCCGCTTCCCTCTTCCGTTCCATCGATGAATCCATACGCATAAGCCACATCCTCGACTAAGTCTTCATCGATAGCACCCTCCCCATGCACAATCAATTCAACGAGCCGAATCTCTCGCGCAAGGTGAGTCTCTCCTGAAGGCAAAGACTCCTCCTGTGCAGGATTCATTTGTCCGGTGAAGACTCCATCGCCAGCGACAGCATCGGGTGGGAATCCGTCATCTTCAAGAAAGAGAATTTCGGGCGTAAACCCCTCGAACTGCGCCGTGTCGATCGACACAAATTGTACGCCAGCACCCTCAACTCCGATGAGGAGATTCACAGGTTCGCGAGCAGCCAGATCCACAACGAATGGCTGCATCTCAAACTGATTCAAAGAATAGTTTCCAGGAGCCGCAACCGAATGTCCCCGCTTCACGATCGCCTTATGAAGGGCCGCACCTCCCCGCACACTCATGACTCCAGTCAAGACGGCAACGAGTAACGCCACAATCCATTTCACTCTTCGCCCCAAACTAGCTTCCACCAGACCTCCAAATAACATCTCTATCCAACCCGTGTCTCTCGTCGAGAACCTACACCGCTTCCGGTTGGATTCAATCTCCTAATGGGTCGGAGACAAGACGGAAAAAGGACCAGAAAACACAGAATCGAGTAGGAGCGGGTTTCCAGGACAGAAGCTTGCATGAGACCCTCTTGCCCCTCGAGAAAACCACAGCTCGATTCGCCGCAGTCCAGAACATCGAACGGAAACCCACTCCTAACCGGGCTCCACAGCATCACTTCTGTAAAACAAGCCGCGGAGCCTCCATTTTTACCCCTTAACGTAAAATCCGACTATCACCCGTTCGGGTGAAATCACCCCGAACCTGACGAAAACAACACCACCCGAACGGGTGACTAAATCAACTGTGCCTACGACCTGGGCTCAGGGGGACAACAAACAATAGAAACTTCACGAAATGAGACAGACGAATCGCTATCCACAAGTCCGCATAAGCCACCGACGACGCCCGACAAGAACTTGTTGTGAAGTTAAAGAAAGAGGCATAAACAGGCCCATATTTTCTCGATTCATCGCCCTTAAAACCGGCTGATACGAGACTGATTTCAGTCTGTCTCGCACCGCCAAGCCAAAGCCCAGAGTTAATATGAAATCACATACTGAACGCCTTGTCGGATCGGTAGCCCGCCTTGCTTTTGCCCTGCTCTCGCCCTCGATCTGCGGTTTCCATCCGCTCTTGGCAGAAGCGCGACCAGAGGGCTACCTCCACATATGGGGAGACGCCTCCTTCGAGGGGCAGGTCCAAGCTTCAGAGCCCTCCCCGAACGAGATCGGACCAGTGACCAGTTTTGCGACGCGAGGAGGCCTACGGAGCGCCCTCCGAGCAGATGGATCGGCACTGACTTGGAGCCAATCTGATATCACAGTGGTTGAAAGAGTTGAGGGCGCGCCAAAGATCATTTCCCTCCATGAAGCCTATTTTGCCACCTACGCCCTACTGGAGAGTGGGCGAATCATTGATTGGCCTCAGAAAAACTACTCCGACCTCGGCGCCCCGTCGGGAGCCGTAGAAATAGAGCAGATCGCCGCCGGGAGACTCCAGGTTTTGGGCCTGAAAGAAGACGGCTCAGTGATCAGCTGGGGAATCGACAAGACAGGTACGGACGCCCCGTTTTTCTTCTGGATCTACCGCCCCGCAAAGTCAACAATACCGTCATCCTATAAACGTTTGACTCAACATCTCAACAAAGAGCGGCTTGGACTGCTCCCCAATTCAGTCGAAGACGGTATTCGACAAGCAAGCGATTCCAATCGGCTCGTTCGCGGGGGTGGCATAAAGATATGAGCAATGAGCGGAGCAAGGCGGCCAACAGCAGCAACTCTGCTAAGGTATTTGTGCGAGTCAAGCTCAGTAAGTAAACTTTGAGGCTTCCCCAAGAAGACAACTGGCAACGCCGCCCAAGAATCAGCAGACTGCATCCAACTGAGGATGGTTCCTCGCATCAAGCTTTCCATGAAACTCACGACTGTCTCTCACCCTCTTTCACAATTGGTATGTTTCGCCGTCGCCACTTATACATGCTGTGAACTCCTCGCGATTGTGAACGCCGAGCAGTCACAGCAAGCCGTCGGCGCATCTGCGGATCATTCAGCCCGGCTCAACATTCTTTTGGTCACAGCAGACGATCTAGGCCCCCAACTCTCATGCTATGGCGATCCGATCGCAAAGACACCAAACATCGATGCTCTAGCCAATCAATCCGTACAGTTTCAGACGGCCTACGTAAGTCAGGCGTCCTGTAGTCCGTCTCGCTCAACCATGCTAACGGGCCTCTACCCGCACGCGAATGGTCACTACGGATTGGCCAATGCGAACGTTGGTTTTCAAGTTCATCCAGAACTCTATCCAGCCCTGCTTCCAAACGTGCTGAAACGAGCCGGTTACCGAACCGGCATCATTGGGAAACTACATGTCAATCCGGAGAATGAGTTCCAGCTGGATCTCCACGAACGCACCGGATTCGGAAGTCGTCAGGTGAAAACACAACTCGACTTCGCACGCGACTTCGTGAATCAATCAGGAGACCGCCCGTGGTTCCTGATGTTCAATTTGTTCGATCCCCACGTCGCGAGAAAGCGACTACCGAATGGGGACCGAGGACCACAGTTTTTCCCTGATCAAGTCGACGGACTTCCGGCAGCGCCATTATCTGCAGAAGACGTCCCCCCCTGGCCCTGGCAACAAGTTGATTCAGCGGCACAGCGAACAAAGATCGCGGGCTACTACAACTGTGTGCATCGAATCGATGCTGCTATCGGGATGCTGACAGCGCTGCTCCACGAAACCAAACACTGGGACGACACATTAATTCTCTTTTTGGGAGACCACGGTCCCCCCTTCGCTCGCGGCAAGACGAGTTGCTACGAACCGGGGCTCAGAGTCCCTTTCATCGTACGCTGGCCGGGTGTCTCCAAATCTCACCGATCAGCCAAGCTCGTGAGTAGCGTCGATATCTACCCGACGATCCTCGACGCTGCGGAGATCAAAGTCCCTGAAGAACTCCACGGACGATCCTTGAGGCCGGTTCTCGTTGATTCAAAGTCAACACCATGGCGACAGACGATGGCTGCAGAGTTCCACTACCATGGTCACTCACCTTTCTTCCCTCGACGAGCCATCACCGATGGCCGCTTCAAACTCATCCATAACCTCCGGGCAGGAGAACTAGCGGCATCCCCGTCAGTCGATGGAGACCGTGCCCATATTCTGGCCCGGCAACTGAGAAGCGATCATCCCGCCAGACGAGCCATGGAGCGTCTGAACAAACCTCCGGCGTGGGAACTCTACGACCTCGAGGAAGATCCCAATGAATTCGTCAACCTAGCCGGAGATGTCCAATGGCAAAATATTGCCAACCGACTCAAGACCGCGCTCCGCGAGTGGCAGCGACAAACAAACGATAAATTCTCTGATGAAGATTTCCGAAGACAGATCGAACAGAAGTACAGAAACACACTGAACTGAATGCTTCTGAAGCCTACCTATGGAGTCTTGTAGGCCACATCTTGGCCCGATTCAGAACCCAATACTCCAATCTGAACCGAGCCCCAACATCTCGCCAAGTCTTGATCTCTATTGAGATTCAGCGGGGCTCCCCTCAGAATGATAGCCCCTTAGCAGACCACAATCACAATGACGCTCCAACCCAATCCTTGCCCCCTGTGCGGCGGACAAACCCTCACATCTCCAACGGGAACGGGGAAGCTTGTCTGCGAGCGTTGTGCTTACTTGCTCGATTCAGCCACTTTGGAAGAAGCCATAACAGTGCACAACAGTCTCAAGCCGAAGTGCCAGTGGCTCAAAAGGCGTTTCCTCGGCCATATTGGAGTCGAATATACCCGATCGTGCGACGGAAGATCTAGCCTCACGAAAGAGAACTTCTGCCCTGGCTGCGGTGGCGAGATTGCCGTCTCTGAAACCAAATTCTAGGAGGCAGCGGGATCCCCTTCCTCCCTGTTCACTCTCGCAGCATCCGCAAAGACAGACTGGGCGAAGAAAATCTCCAACAAAATCCAATTGCTTACCGCAAACGATTTGCATTAGCATCCCAGCAGACGGATGAAGATTGAAGATCACAGACGAGTTGAGCAGGTGCTTTGTGCATCCATACTCATTGCGGTCTTCCTCGTCGTCTCGCTGGGCTCTCGAAGTCAGGCGTTCCACGAATGGGTTCACGGGAAAAAAGCCAGCTGCTGCTTGAAGCACTCGCCGAAGAAACACGGAGCGCAGTCGGACGGATCGCAAAATCCGGAAGACAATGCCGCAGATCCCCTGCAGCCCTTCTGCCAGCTTGGCTTCGATACTGAATTCAACGTCTTTACTGTTGTCCCTCTGAACAACGACTCCCTCGAGCAGCCAATTCATTTCACGCGGCTGCCACGCGTCAAAGTCTACTTTGGTTCGTTCCCCGCAAGGGCTCCTCCCATTCTGGTTTAGACCTCTCTGACGGACCGCAGCATCTCCTGCGGTCACTCTTACCGTGCACTGTTGAGCACGGTCAATCCGATGGACAAACCTAAGCTAAAGAATGTACCCTAATCTTAACCTTCGCTCCTGCAAAGCAAGACCGAAGTATTGGCGCCAATACAGCGCTTTCACACTAATCGAATTACTTGTCGTCATTGCCATTATTGCAATCCTGGCGGCAATGCTCCTTCCCGCCCTTAGCAAGGCCTCCTCCAAGGCGAGGCAAATCAAGTGTAGCTCCAACATGAGGCAGGTCGGCCTTGGGATTTCGATGTATGCCGATGACTTCGAGGGCAAGATGCCCGTGACCGGTCACGAAACGCTCAATACGAACGAGATCTTTATCACGAAGATACTCCCCTACGTAGGCAACTCACAGGCGATCCGCTTCTGTCCGGCTGATCCAACTAGAACCGAGCGACGCAAGAACGGTGGCACCAGCTATATCCTGAACGAGTTTATTTCCGTTCCCCTGATTGACTCCTTCGGTCAAATGATCACACCACTGCCCAAGCTGGACCAACTCCGAAGCCCCTCTGAAACCATTCTCCTATTCGAAGTCGCTGACGAATACGGCCCCACAATATTCGTCGATCACACCCATTCTCGTTCTTGGCTTCGAAGTGGTTGGGAAGGAGTCATCGCAGACATTCGTCCGGATCGCCACCGAGCTGGAGCAGCGAATCCAGATCGCACCAAAGGCCGCGCCAACTACCTCTACGTCGACAATCACGTGGGTTCCATTCCTGCGGAAGCGATCAAAAGTCAGATCGACGCTGGCATCAATTTCGCTAAACCACCAGAGCTTCGGGCGAGTCTTCGTTAGCAACTGCCCCGACACAGCATCGCTCGATCGGAACGGGCCCAACCGGCTTGAAAGGGACAGCTCCTGGCCCCGAGCTTTGCCCCTCACGTCACAGCAACGCGCAATGGACAAGAGGGTTGCCAAGTTCCCCAGACACCGTCAGCATTCAACTTTATGATGTATAGAATCAACCTCGCCCTACTGGCAGCTGGAATTCTTGCCACTACAGGAATCAACGCCGAAACTCGTCTCCTCCGTTTTCCTGACATCAGCCGGGACCTTGTCGTTTTCTGTTACGGCGGCGATCTATGGAAAGCTTCAACCGACGGCGGACACGCAACTCGACTAACCGCTCATCCTGGTCAGGAACTCTTCCCGAAGTTCTCCCCTGACGGCCAATGGATCGCGTTCACGGGACAATACGACGGAGACGAACAGGTCTATGTCATGCCCACCGCCGGCGGTATTCCCAAGCAACTTACCTACTACCCAGCTGCGGGCCCCCTCCCACCCCGCTGGGGCTACGACCATCAGGTCTACGGTTGGAGTCCCGACGGCACAAAAGTTCTCTTTCGCTCTTTACGCGATGCCGACGGAGGCAAAACCCTCACGGGGCTTTACACCGTGAACGTGAGGGGTGGTTTGCCGCAAATGCTCCCCATGCCAACCTCAGGAGCTGGAGACTTTTCACCCGACGGAAAACATATTCTCTACTCTCCCCTCTTCCGTGATTTCCGCACCTGGAAACGCTACCAAGGTGGGTGGGCTCAAGATCTCTATGTCTTCGACCTGGACAAGCATCAGGCAACCCCTATCGATAATAGCGTTCGCACGGAGCGTGACCCAATGTGGATCGGAGAGCATCTCTACTTTGCTTCGGACCGAGGCGGACGACTCAATCTCTACCGTTATGATCTCGAAACCAAAACAACCCAGGCTTTGACCCATCACGAAGAATGGGACGTCCGCTGGCCATCATCGGATAGTCATTCACGTATCGTCTTCGAAACCAACGGCGTCCTCGCGATCTACGACATCCAAGCCAAGAGCGAAACTCGGCTTTCAATCACCGTCCCCAACGACGGTTTAGCCATGCGTCCTTCACGCTACCCGGCAGACAAGAACATCGAAGATTACGAGCTCTCCCCCAAAGGCAAACGTGCGCTCTTCGTGGCACGCGGCGATATCTTCACCGCTCCGATCGAAAAAGGGAGCGCGCGAAATCTTACCAACTCATCTAATGCGCATGACAAACACGCACGATGGTCTCCTAACGGTCGAAAGATCGCTTTCGTATCTGATCTTTCCGGGGAAGAGCAGTTGTATCTCATCAACCAGGACGGTCGGGGCGAGCCGGAAGCGCTGACGACGGGACATAAGGGGATGCTGAGTGCACCTTCCTGGTCCCCGGACGGGAAACGCCTCGCTTACTCGGATAAGGACGGAAAGCTCTTCGTGCTCACCGTTGAGACCAAGACCGTGGTCGAGATTATCGACGCTCCACGGGGGGGAATCTTCGACTACACCTGGTCTGCCTGCAGCGGGCACTTGGCCTTCACCATGAATGAGTCCAACGGTTTCGGACGTCTACACATTTGGTCTGAATCAACCGGAGAGGTTGTCGCCGTAACGGACCCGCTCTTCGATGTGGGCTCACCGAGCTGGGATCCTGAGGGGAACTATCTTTTCTACATCTCTCGCCGCGAATTCGCCCCGCAGATCTCTTCCATCGAATGGAACTACGCCGGGAGCCACGACGTGCAAGCCTTCGCCCTCGCCTTGCGCAAAGACGTCAAAAACCCATTCGCACCAGAATCCGACGAAGTCGAGATCGAGGAAGAGAAGGACTCCAAAACCTCGAAGAAAGACGGCGAAGATGAAGAAAAAGCCGCGGAAAAGAACGAGGCCGATGATGAGGACAAGCCCGGAAAAGACGGCAAAGAAAAGAAGAAGCAGAAAGCAATCGTCATCGACTTTGACGGTCTCGCTGAACGCAGTGTCCGCATTCCCGTTCCCGCAAAGAACATTCGAGGTTTGGCTGCCACAAAAGGCTTTCTCTTCTACTCCACCTCGGGTTCGAGCTTCTATGGACGCAGCAGCAGTGAGAGATCTACGCTTCACATCTTCGACTTCAAGAAACGCGAATCGAAGCCCTTTCTCGAAGGTGCTGGCGGATGGGCACTCTCAGCGGATGGCGAGAAAATCCTCGTGCGCACCAAGGGCAGTTTTGCTCGCTACGATGCCAAACCTGGTGCTTCTGGAAAGAAGACCGTGTCCACCTCTGGACTAAAAGTCGACCGACGGCCCAGCGAAGAATGGCTTACGATCTTCAACGAAGTTTGGCGCCGCTATCGCGACTTCTTCTACGTCGAGAACATGCACGGCTTCGACTGGGAAGCCATCGGCAATCAATACCGCCCACTGGTGAAACACGTTGCCCATCGATCGGATCTTAACTACGTCATCGGCGAAATGATTTCAGAGCTCAATGTTGGGCACGCATACATCGCCGGCGGTGACTTCGAGATTCCAGCACGACCAAAGGTCGGATTACCTGGCGCGCGATTCGAGCTAGACAAAAAGTCCGGCAAATACCGAATCTCTCGAATTCTGCGGGGACATAACGAGGAGTCAAAATACCGGTCGCCGCTGACTGAGGTTGGCGTCAATGCAAGCGAAGGAGATTTCGTCTTGGCAATTGACGGTGAACCCTTGGGCGTACACGACAATCCCTACCGTCTCCTCCAGCACAAGACGGACCCGATCGTGCTGACCCTGAATGATCTGCCGGACGACGAAGGAGCCCGAGAGGTCACCTATCGCCCCGTCAGTTCAGAATCATCGCTCCTCTATCTCAACTGGGTGTTGCACAACAAAGCCAAGGTCGACGCTATGACTTCCGGCAAGGTCGGCTATCTCCATATTCCTGACATGGGTGGGCCAGGGATCTACGAGTTTATCAAATGGTTCTACCCTCAGCTTCGCAAGGAGGGTTTGATCGTCGACGTCCGAAGCAATGGCGGCGGTAACGTTTCGCAATGGATTATTGAACGACTGGACACCAAATTACTAGGTACGCGATTCGGATATTCCAGCGACGAACCAGGCACCTACCCTGGCACCGTCTTCCATGGTCACAAAGTCTGCCTCATGAACGAGACTTCAGCATCTGACGGAGACATCTTCCCTCATCGCTTCCGGAAATCGGGACTGGGCCCGCTGATTGGGAAACGTTCCTGGGGTGGCGTGGTCGGCATCTCCAGCCGTGGCCCATTGCTTGATGGCGGGACGGTTTACGTCCCCCTACAAGCCACCAACGACACGGATGGGGCCTACATCATCGAAGGCCACGGAGTCGATCCAGATATCATCGTCGACAACGACCCGCAATCCGTGATCGAAGGGAAAGACCCTCAGCTCGAGCGAGGCGTGCAAGAAGTGCTTCGAATGATGGCTGAAGAGCCGATGAAGTTACCCAAACGGCCTGCCGATCCAGTGAAGACTGAGTAAGGCATACGTCATAGAATCAAAAGAGCCCTTCCAAGGAAGGGCTCTTTTTTTGGGCTTCAAACAATTCGTCTAGATTCTCAGAGTTCCTTAATACGCAGATTGCGCCAGCGAACTTCGAAAGGTCCGCGGTTACCAACACCGTGAACCTGGAGGCCAATGAGACCTTTCGGATGGGACTGATAGATCTCTTCATCGACTAGTTTCGTGACCTTCGTCCCATTGATCCAGGTTTCAATCACAGGCCCTTTGGCGACAATGCGAAAATGATTCCACTCGCCATCCCGATAGTGCTTGTGAGGACTACGATCCTTGGCTGGAGTCCGCCACCCGCCGGCCGCCTCGCCGTAGATGTATCCAGCCTCAGCACCTTTAGCACCACTGTTCTCGATCTCCACCTGCGGGCCGTTGACGCGGCCGCCAAACTTGTCTCCTCTCAGCTTCGATCGAATCTGACAGCCAGAGTTCAAACCGGCGTCGCAGTTCACATCAAACTCCAACTCGAAATCGCCATACAATTTCTGAGTGCAGAGAAAGGTGTTGGGCGTTCCTTTCTTCGTTTTTCCAATGATGACGCCATCCTCCACTCGATAGGTAGCCTCGCCGCTGCGGATCTCCCATCCGACAAGATCTTTCCCATTGAATAAGGATTTCCAACCACTCTCGTTATGGCTGTCAGCTCTCGCCAAAGCAAGGCTCGCGATCACCAGTCCAACGCCGAGTGATTTCTGTAAAACTCCATTCATGATGCGTGTTCCCTACCTACGTGAGACTCCTATCCCTCAGGCATTGCGGAGGAGTGATGCTCAATGATTCTCCACTGCTGACCATTCCATCGATACACATAGGTGAACCGCGCTTGCACCGTAGCTCCATCCTTGAAGGTGAAAGTATAAACACCCGAATTGATCGCGATATCACCAAAGGTTCGGACGTTCGACTCATCAATCTTCCCTACCGGGCCTTTGGCCAGAAAGGCAACAAAGTAGTCGGCAATCTCCTCATGATTGTGGCGAACCTTGTTAGAAACGGTCGGCAACAAAATGGCGTTGGTTTCATAGAGCGCGGCCACCTGTTGTGGGTCCCCGGTTTGCAGGGCACTGTTCCATTGGTCAAAGAGAGCTGTGATGTTGCTATCAGTCATACTTCAATTCTGTTTCGGTTTAATTATTCTGCTTGGATCGGGCTGACACGCCATGGGCCGATGATTTCGACAGGCAATTTGTCAAATCCCGACTCCTGCCGATTATGCGGAACACGAGGAACCCGCGTTACAGCACCCACTACTGGACGAGGAACCGCGCTTCCCTACTCCCACCGAAATCCCGCCTGAGATTACCCGACGAACGGGTTGGCCGGTTTCCGGATGTTCAGTAAGTGGCGCGTCGTTCATCCCTTGTCGGATCTCGAAGCGAATCGCCTTCTTCGATCGACCACGGGGGATCGTTTCGTAGACGTATATCGGCATACACGGGTGACAATAATACCTGATTCACTTCTTTGGCAATGCCAGAGCCCACCGACATTCCAATTCGAGGATGATCCGCCACCCGCCTTCAGTGACCTATGTGTAGCGTGGACAATCAACGAACGCGACTTCGTGAACCAAAAATCACCTTTTCTGCCGTCAGCGATCGAAAAATGGCCACCAGATCACGGGCCTATCCTTCTTGCGTTTTGGGGTTCTGCTCCCGCAAAAGACCCCGAACCTCCTCCCACAGAGCAGGTTCCCCAACCTCAGAATGAGCGATTCGTCTGACCATGTACCGAGCGGCCCCATTGTTCCTTCCCAGTAGTCGGTCCAACTCGTTTAGCCTCAAACCCAAAGTCTTGTGGGCCAAATAAGTGAAGATGGCACGATAGCGCGCCGGTTTTGCTTTCTTATTCGTCCCTAACAGATCTTCAGTCGCCACTCCCCCCAAGTCAGCTACACGCTCTAACAGCTGTCGTTGCTGAAGATTCATATCTCAGGTCCAGTGGCGATCGATGTCCAATGACACAGTGAGTCGCTGCCGGGAAAACGAACGTGTGGGCTTGATCTCCAAAGGATTGCGATAGGCGGCACGAGTGACATTGGTCGGATGATGGCTTGATTCATCATTTTAGTTCTCATCATTGCACTTCGGTCTGAGTCTGAACCGACATTGGCGCAAGATGGCTAGCGAAGTTCGGCACAAAAAGTACGCAGCTGCGCTCATTGTATGCCTCTAATGCCTCTGCGGAGCCACTCCGTCACTAGCTCCGGTCACCAAAAAAACAACTGAAAACACAAAAGAGTATTCTCAGCCTTTCTGTTCGAACAACTTCACACTGACAGCCATTCCCCGTCCATAGGATTCGTTTCCAGCGAGCAAGCGCCGTCAAGCAACCCATGATTGATAATTCATTCTCAATCATAGACTGACCCTAGTCAACTGTCGAATGAGATTTGATTCCGGCGCATCATTCTGAGAGGATTCGGTCGTGCAGCTGAAGACCCAACAGCGAGCCTCCATTCTCCAAGTGCTCGACGATCTTAGCCGACCGGTCACCGCGCAGGAACTGTTAGAGGCCGCCTCCGTTCAGTCCCCGGGACTGGGACTGGCTACGGTGTACCGCGCCCTCAAGAAGCTGGTCGATGCCGGGGAAGCTCGAAAGATTGATGTTGCCGGAGTTCCGCCCCACTACGAACGAGAGAGCAAGAAACACCATCACTTTTTCGTCTGTGAAGAGTGCCTGAAGATGTTCGGTCTCGTTGGTTGTCCCGGCGGATTCAAAAAGCTTCTTCCTCCGGGATACTCCATGACGTCACACGAAGTCGTCGTTTACGGAACCTGCCGAGAGTGTTCGCCCTAGATTCAGCGCCGCCCCCCCAACCGTCATCTCAATCAATGTCTTGAGGCTCATGGGTTGTGTTTCTCTTAGGTGAAGACTAATCCTTGATTCCTCACCGGCCGAGCTCACGCCCGACGCTGACTTGAGAACGTCTAGCTAGTTTACGAATGACCTTAAAACCCCTCCCCCTCGTCGCCCTTTGTGGGTTCCTCGGTTCCGGCAAAACGACCTTGCTCCGACGCTGGAGGCGAGATGAGACACTGCGGAACGCTCCGGTGATCGTGCACGACTTAAGCGAGTTTGGACTGGATGCAGAGTTGCTCGCAGAGGAAGGCTCGACGCTCACTCCCGGCCGTCTCATCGGTGGTGTCGCAGCCCTTCATGGTCGCCATGCACGAGAACTGCTCCATGAGTCTGTGGGAACTGCGTTAGACGAAATCCCCGTCCCTTTCATCCAGAACGCTTACATGAAGCTTGCCGAAGCAAGCTGATCACGGGGCTTTACCGAACCAAGGGTTTCTTGTGGCTCGCGTCCAGGCCCGGAGACGTGCTGCTTTGGCAGCAGTCGGGCAGTCAGATTGCCCTCGAGCTTACCGGTTACTGGCGCGCCGAGAGCGTTCACAACCGAGACGGAACCCTGTTTCCCGAAGAAGTAGAACATCTGAAGACCCAACTTGCAGCCATGCACCCGATCTTCGGCGATCGCCACAACGAACTCACGCTGATCGGACTGAAAACGGCCCGCGAATCCTTCGCCGCCGCTCTGCAAGAAGCTCTCTGTACGGACAAAGAAATTGCGGCCTGGCAAAACGGCGAGACCTTCCCTGACCCCTGGCCCAAATCGCTCAAACGCTACTAAACGACTGGCACCTACCGATGTATCGGACTCTATCGCCGATTCAATCAAAAACGGCTGGCTCACGCCGAGGACCTGAGTGACTGCGGGCAGCTATTCCGCAAAACCTCGAAAAGCTCCGTGAGCAGAACGCTGGCACTAGAATCAGTGGCTGGACTTCATCCAAGTTAAGATCAGTGGGAGATGGCGCGAACGACCTCGAAATCACTTCACACCTACCTACGAGGCCCTTCCCAATGACACAAGCGTGAGCCCTCGCCACCAGCCACTCGTTGCGGGGGCTCACCCGACATGATCATAATCCTCGCAGGTAGGCCATACTCTGTTGGATACTTGCAATCGGGTGCGGCGACTGATCTTGTTCCACATGGCAGTGTTCTACTCCTGCCAATTCACAGGCCGCAATGATCGGCTCCATAGAAATCGATCCGTCCCCAAGCTCCTCGAACGCGTCCGCTTCGACGCCTCCGTAATGCGGCACTTTGTGGCCCTTCTTCAGATCCTTCAGATGAGCCTGAGAGACGCGTCCCTTCAAACGCTTAAGCACTTCGATCGGGTCATGCCCTCCAACCTGAACCCAGAAGACATCCACCTCGAACTTCATCTCAGGAACAAACTCTTCCATAAACACATCAAAGCCTGATTTGCCGCCCTCCATCGGTTCGAACTCGAAGGAATGGTTGTGATAAGCGAGCTGGATGCCTGCTTTCTTTGCCTCGACGGCAGCTCCGTTCAAATTCTCGGCCGTGGCCTTGTATCCATCGAGGTTCTTCCGGTGCTTGTCTTCAAGATAGGGAATCACGAGGTGTGAGAGCCCAATTTCTTTCGCTTTCCCAAGAATCTCAGAGAACGGCATATGCCCTGCATTCGGTTCGGTAACAGATTGCCACTGAATATGTGATGAGTGCAGCGTGAGTCCGTGCTCTTTCGCTGCATCGATCATCGGTTGGGCATCCGGAAAGCCAAACATTTCGCCCTGATGATAACCGGCATCGACCACCGCTTTGATCGTATTCGAAGTATCCTTCGCGATTTCATTCCGGAGAGTGTAAAGCTGGATCCCGATCTGCTTACGATACCGATTGTCGGCTTCGAGGGCGAGGAGTGTTCGACTGGCACCGGCTGCAGCTAGAGCGCCTAGGGAGCTGGCAATAAATTGGCGTCGGTTCATGCCGACATCATCCATAAACCCCAAGCGCTTGCGAGAAGAAATTCGTTCATCCGATCATCTGAAACCGCCCGCTGAGGAGCGATCTCACACCAAAGTGAGAACTCATTATCAATCTTATATTGACGATACTTGACCGATGAATGACCATCCGCCTTTGACATGAACTGCAAGCTTCCGAAATCGATGATCCGACAGGAACCCGTTCGGCTTCATTTCGTCGGTACGGTATCCTTATGAGCCAAACCGTTCCTCTCGTCGTTGTCGTGGGCTTTCTCGGTTCGGGGAAGACCACCTTAATCCGAGATCTCCTTCCCTTATTGGAAAAACAAGGGATGGATCCTTTCGTCATCATCAACGACTATGCAAACGCACGGGTCGATGCCTCTTCGCTTCAGAGCGAGGGCCGCACCGTCGCGCCGATCAATGGAAACTGCATTTGCTGCGACTCCATCTTCGAGCTGATGAATCTCCTTATGGACATGCCCCTCACAAAAGGAAGAGTCGTCTTAATAGAAGCAAACGGAACGACCGACTCCACCACCCTGCTCGAGCACCTTTTGGTGAATCCACAACTCCGCCAACGCTTCTCGCCGCTCATCCAGGTTGCCTTGGTAGATCTTGAGCGGTGGCAGAAACGACACTGGCACAATGAATTGGAACGTCTACAGGTTGGCACTGCCAGCCACATCCTCTTCACTCGCGAGGAGACAACTCCGACAGAGCGTTTCGTAGCGGTCCGCAACCACATCGAATCCTTCAACACCAAGGCCCAGCAAATCAAGCTCCAGACCTTCGCTAAAGAGATTCAAAGCCTCGCTGACACAGCAGGTTCAGAAAGCGTGGGAAGTCCGGAAGTTAGCGATCACGATCACGATCACGATCACGACCACGACCACGACCACGACCACGACCAACATCAACTCGCCCACGCCTTCGTCGGCTTGGAAATCCCTCTCCCGGATCCGATGCCATCATCCCATCTGCAAGCCTGGCTCAAGACCTTGCCGAAAGAAGTCCTCCGCGTGAAAGGGGTCGTCCGCCTACCGGGTGATCCTGACTACTGGTTCCAGTTTCAGTGTGTTGGCGATGATCGTAGTGATGCGACGCTTCACACCTTACCAATGAACCCCGTGGTTCCCCCCTGCGCTGTCCTCATTGGAGTTCAACTGGACGAGCAAGCCATCAAGCAATCTTTGGTAGAAACCGGAATTAGCAATCGTTAACGGATTGCAGAGTCCGGGCCCAAAGGCAAAGCACTGATTTAAGCCCGCTCCAACTAGGTGCTCTCAGGACGACTGCGGTGAAAGGGGTAAATCACACCTTCGATGGGGATCTCTGTGTAGTCGGGATTCTCGCTTCGAACCTGCTCCCAATCCCAACCATCCATATCAATGTCTCCGTCACATTCCGGATAGGGACACATTTCTTGGTCATCCACCACGCGGTGAAGGCCACGGCTGTAGGTTCGTTCGCAATGGAGACACCACGCAAAGTCTGATACGACTTCAGACTCCGGCTCCTTCCCGCTGTCAATCTGATTTACCATAGACTACACACGACCGATGCCGATGCCGATACCTGATGCCTGATGCCTGATGAAAGGTGCTGTCCCATGAACGAAACATGAGGTATCTGAATTCTCATTTCGATCGCGAATGAACCTCGACGGTCGAATGCACGATCTCCGCAACTTCCTTTACCTCACGTTTGAATAGGGCGACTTGGTTGTCATCATCCGCAAGCACCGTAATCGCAGCAGAATAAATGTTGGGACCAATCGACCAAACGTGGAGATCTACCACTTCACCTGCGCAAGGCAATGATTCCAATCGCTTCTTCACCTGCTCAAGGATCGGCTCAGGCGCCTGCCGATCCAGCAAAACATCTCCCGACTGACGGAGCAATCCAATCGACCACTTAGAGATGAGAATCGCGCCGACAATCCCCATAACAGGGTCCATCCAAATCCAGCCATAAAACTTCGCCGCCAACAGGGCGACGATGGCCAACAATGAAGTCAGGGTATCGGCTAGAACATGGAGGTAGGCAGCTCGAAGGTTATGATCGTGACCGTGTCCATGATGGTGATCATGCCCATCGCCGTGCGCATGGTGGTGGTGATCGTGCCCATGCCCATGCCCCTCATGGCCAAGCACGAACATAGAAACACCGTTCACAATGAGCCCTAACACAGCGACCCCGATCGCTTGATTAAAAGAAATATCAACGGGAGCAATCAAACGATGAATACTCTCAGTGGCCATCAGAAGAGCAAAGAGTACAAGCAGGACAGCGCCCGTGTAACCGCCCAGAGCATTCACTTTTCCCGTTCCGAAACTGAAAGACCGATCATGAGCCCGCTTCCGTGCGAAAATGTATGCGAAGGCCGAGATCGTGAGCGCAGCAGCGTGTGATCCCATGTGTAGACCATCCGCTAGCAGAGCCATCGACCCAAACGCGAGCCCTGCAGCGATCTCGATGCCCATCATGGCAGCCGTGATCAAGATGACAATAATCGTCCGAGACTCCCCGGATCGCTTCTTGTCTTGGCCAAAGGAATGGTCGTGGGGCCACTCGTTCAATTGTTCAGTCATACTCATTCACCTACTCGCGGTTGGATCTTACCGTTCCCTTGTCTTCGGCGGCACCGCCTCGGCCCCCATCACGAGGACGCCATCGCACGGCGATCTCAGGACCGGCCCATTTCTTCCAGTCTCCTTCCCGATCCCCTCGCAAAGGAGGAGGAATCAGAGCAAAAACCTGCTTCAAAATCGAGTTCCGATCTGCATTGGATCGCGCCAGCCCTTCTCGATATACACTGATCTGTTTGCCTCGTTCAGGGTTTTGTTTCAGTGATGCAAACTCTGATCGCACTAGTTGAGCGCTTGCCCTGGCGAAGAAAGGTTCCGAGCGGCGCAACCAATTCTCTCCCACTAAATAGGTTTTCCCCGAACTATCGAGAATACGGTGAAGCCCCGCACGGAGTTCGAGCTCCATATTATTGAGGGTATTGATCGCAGAAGACTCAGCAGGGTTTTCTACTTCACCCCGGAACAACAGCGCAAGCCCCTCAACATGCCGCACAGTGGGATCCTTGATAAGGTTTGCCTCCCGTTCCTGCTTACACGACTCCGTAATCCGATTCCAATCCAACTGCCCACTCTGGTAACCAAGCATCGCCAAGACTGGGGCGCCAAGTTCCAGTTTCCCCTCGAATAGATAGGATGTCGGAAAGACAGCCTGGAAAGTCTGCATTACCAACTCCAACTGTTCGGAGGTGAACTGGTAGAGCGGGAGCCACTGACAGAAAAGCCCCCCCTCACGCAAGGAAGCCTTCACAGATCGTAGATGTTCAAGACTATACAATCGGCCCACACCAGCCCGCCAAGGAAGAAAGAGATCCCCGATCACGACATCATACCTGTTCGGTTGAGACGCAATGAAGGTTCGTCCATCTTCCACCACGATTCGTGCGGAAGAGGATTCCGTGATCCCCGCGTTGTAGTCTGAAAAGAACTCGTCCGCCGCCTCCACCACCATTCCCGTGAGTTCGACAATCTCGATGGATTCCACTCTGGTATGCTGCAGGGCAGCCGACGGAGTAATACCAGTCGCCAAGCCCAAGAAGCAGACCTGTTTAGGGTCGGGGTGTAAAAGCAAGGGAATGTGTGCCTGACGCTCCTGGTCATAACGGACATTCGTACTGCCCAGTAGATACTGATTGGAGAACAAGAGTCCGCGCCCGAAACTATCGTGCTCAACCACGGCCAGGTTCCCCTCTCGCCCCATTTTAAGATCGAGCACCTTGAGCCCGATGTTCGGATTCACGACCGGAAGATTCCGCAACGAGCCTGCCGAAACGACTCCGACCACAGCAGCTCCGACGGCAATCGATCCTCGCTTCGTCCAAAGACTTCTGCGATTCGTCCCCATCCATAATCCAGCGGCCAACACGTAGACCAGTGCAACGACGCCCATCCCGACATAGATTCCCGCCCAGGGGACCAAGACTCTGAAGGCACATTCAGCACCCAGCAATCCACCAAGACCATTGACTGCCAGCAAGGTTCCAATCGCTGCACTCCGATCACAGTCCTTCGGCAGAATCCGTAAAAGGCTCGGAAAAACCGTTCCCCCGATCAGCAGACCGGGCCCAAAAGACAACAAGACCAAGCCGGACAAGGCCGCAGTAAAGCCGATGAGCCCGTCGGAAGCCTGCAGTCCCCCGTACTCAATAGCATTCCGAACCAAGGCAATTGGGGCAATGACTGTGGCGACGCCAGCAGCCAAGAGGGCACCGTAGAGAAAGTGTTTCGTGTCTTTGAAAAACTTTCCTAAAACCGGCACCAAGCCGGCGGAAACGGCCAGAGCCAGAATGAAAGAAGCCAGAACTGCGACCGGAGCAAAGAAGGATAGCGGTGCGATCAACATGACCAGCTCCATCGCGAGAATTTCGAGTCCCAGCACGAGAGCCCCAGACAAGAAAGCAGTCAGCAGCATTCTCCACCCTAGCACTTTCAACAGACTCCGCCCCACGGTGCTCGCAACGCTACTCGTCTGTTCCTCCCTCGTCCTTCTCGTCGAATGATCAATCCAACGCGCCAAGAGTCCAACGACAATGTTCAGGACCAACGCTAACCAAAGAGACCCGCTGACCCCTAGCGAGTTGAGAGCATAGCCGGCTGTGATCCCCAGGCCGAGGACTCCGCCTGCAGTATTCGCCGCATAAAGCCACCCACTCGCAGAACCCTCAGCTGCTGTCTTCCCCACGACTCCTTTCACCAAGAGCGGAAACACAGTTCCCATGGCGAAAGCAGGCAGGAAGATGACCGTCACCGAAAGCCCCAACTTGATCAGCCCCCCTTGCCACCCAACCAAACCTTCACTTCCAAGCCAGGGCCAGATCCAATCGGTCCAACTTGATAGCCCCAACACAGGAAGGCAAAGAATCGCGACGCCGAACTCTGCGATCGCCATCGCGCGCCAAGGACGGGCGATCCGCGCAACATAGAGCGCAATGAGGCCGGCCCCAACCGAGAGACCGAGAAAGAAGCACCCGAAAACGCGAGTAGTCGACTCAACGCTGGAGCCGAGCAAATCGGTCACCCGTTGAGTCCAAAGAAGTTGATGAGAAAGTGCCGCTGCCCCGCTCAGCAGGGTCAGAAGTACTCCTAAACTGAATCGGCTGCGGGCACTCAAGTCTAACCAGGGGTTCCTTCCAAGTTCGCGCTACGCGCTTGAGAATACCGACTCGCGGACGGATCGCAGTCCCCAGGTTACGAGAAGGACAACAGACATCAAGGCCACGACCGTCTGGGCCGGCGGCAAATCAAAGGAATTGCCGAACACCAGCCCAAGCAGAACACAAATGAATCCCAACACAGGGGCTACCCAGAACATACCGGGAATATCTCGACAGAGGTTCTTCGCCATTTGTGCCGGCAAGATCATACATCCGAAAGTGAAGAGCATCCCCGAGGAACGAATTGCCAAGCCGGTCGTCAAACCCAACACACTTGCAATCGTAATCGACCAAAGAAAAATATTCGCACCCACGGCCGCTGCCATGACGGGATCCGATAAATACAGAGTCAAGCGCCGAGATTGGAGAAACAGGAACGCGACAAAGAGAACAACAAGCCCCCCGAACACAGCGATATCTGCCGAACCAGCACCGACAATACTCGAAGAAAACAGCGACTGAATCTCTTTGAGCCCAAAGGGCATTTTCGCCAGCAGCAGAACAGACAAGCTGCCACACGCTAAGAAGAGCCATCCTGTCATTTCTTCACTCGTGGAACTTCCTCCTTCTTGATGTTTTCGAGCGACCAACAACGAGGCCGCCACCGAGCAAAGGACAGCGAAGAGCACCGGTTGCCCAAACCCAAAGAAAAGGCTAAGCGCAACACCCAACATCGAAGCTTGCGAGACAGCTGCGGCGACAAACACGTTCCCCCGAGCGACAACCACAACGCCTATGAGCGACAATGAAAGTCCAATCAGTAACGCACTGATGTACGTCTGAGAAAACAACGACCAAGAATCGATAAACTCTCCGATCATACCACAGCCTCAGGGTGTTCAACGTTAGCCCGCACCGAGTAACCACCCGATTCCTCTGCCCGAACTTCGGTAGGCACACCGAACGCCATCTCTAAATTCTCGCCAGTCAAAACCTCACCGACGGGCCCAGACTTCACCCGCCCGTTCTTGAACACAGCAAGGTGAGTGGCATACCGCCCCGCAAGCTGGAGGTCATGGGTCACGAAAATCACCGTGATACGGTGTTGGCGATTCAAGTCTGTGATCGTTTTCAAGAGTCCTGACGATGCGGCTAAGTCGAGCCCCGCTGTCGGCTCATCCACGATCATCAAGAGTGGATCCCGTACCAGGGCTCGAGCCACCATGGCACGCTGGCGCTGTCCACCCGACACTTTCCAAATACTACGTTCACGAATGCGTTGAATCCCCATCACCTCCAAAGATTTTTGAACCCGGCGCTTCAGTTTGGATTCATCGACTGAAAGTCCGGCCGTTCCTTGAAGTACAAACGACTGGATTGTTGTTGGAACACTGGGATTCAGATCGCAGTTCTGCGGGACGAAACCGATTCGCGTTCGGCGGGCAAAATCCGCTCTCATGCGAACCAGACCTCTCTTTGGCCGTAAGGCTCCAAGGAGTGCCTTGATGAGCGTCGTTTTACCTTCGCCGTTGGGGCCGATGAAGCACCAGAACTCGCTGTCATGTATCTTCATCTCGACCGATTCCAAGATGACATTACGGCCATACGCAAAAGTGGCTTCCTGCACTTCAACGATCGGATCCTTTTCCTCCGGAGCTTTCGGAACGACTTGCTGGCTAGGCTCCGTTTCCGCTGCACCGGGCGAAGCCGGCCGCTCTAGCCCGAGTTGTTTGAGAATATCCTCACTCATTCCAACGGTGCTTCCTAGTTAGATTCAGCCGACTGCCCTCCATCCAACGCAGCAATCACGGTCTCCATGTTGTGACGTATCATATCGAAGTAGGAATCGGTATTCGGCCGCGCTTTCGTTTGATGGCACATCGGGAGCACCGTTGCACCGGTATTCTCAGACACAAAACTGGCATGTCTCTCATCGAAATACGGAGCCGAAAAGATGATCGGCACGGACTCAGTCTTCATCTGATCGATGAGAGCGCTGAGATGCTTGGTCGTCGGCGGAACGCCAGGTTCAGGTTCAAAATAGCCGAGGACTGCCAACCCGATTCGCCGAGAGAAATAAGGCCAAAGATCGTGATCTCCCACGATGGGCGTTCCTCGGTATTTCGCCAACTGCCCCAACCAACCACCGAGTTGGATTCCGTGCGACTGCTTGGCCAGAAAGTCGGTCAACTCATCCTTCAAATACATGTCAGCAATCTCGATGACGTCGTGCTGCGCAGCCAAGCCTTCTCCGATCAAAGCCTCGGCCAATTCCATTCGAAAGGTTTCGTAGTTCAGTTGCAACTGCTCCTTCTGCTCCGGCAAAATGACGCTCAAGCGATCCGCAACCAGCTTCGCGGCTCGAATGCCTTCGATGGGATCCAGCAGGTAATGAGGGTTTCCGGAAGGGTGCAATCCGCTCGAATGGCCTACGCCCAAGATTTCACCAACCGCGCCCTCTAGAGGCATTACCACGCCAGACGTGTCCAAGAAGCCATCGGCTCCATCGACAATCTTTGGGTTCTTCACGTTGGCCACCAAATCAGGATACCATGCAGCTTCAATGTCATTTCCGACTTGGATCCAGAGGTCCGCGTCATTCATTTCACGAACGTAGCTTGGCAAAATATCCAGCGCATGCGGATCCTGATTCCCCTTTCCAAAACAATGGAGCTCCACCAAATCCCCCGCAATCGCTTCAACGATCCCCATCAGGTCTGTCGTAGAAACAACGACACAAGGAAGCCCTTCATCATGAGCTGAACTTTCCTGAGCAGACTCCGGTCCGGATTTACCACAGCCAACAAAAGCCAATCCAGCCCATGTTGCAATCAGCACAGATTGAAACGCCCACTTCAAGTAACCTTCAGCTTTCATAATCAGATTTCTCTAGAATCGCTCTTTCGCTTTAGAGGGTATATCCGTTAGGCATCTTCCCCATCGGAACCTGCACAGCAACAGTTCTTAGCCTGACACTCCGTTCCGCTGCTTCCCTTGCGTCTCATTCGAATGCCAACGAAATGAGAAGCAGCCAACATACCTCCCCCGAAGCCCGAACCCAGGGCTTGGGTCCATTCAATTTCTCGGGCGCAACAACTCGGCGGTGCCGTCGCGTGAACGTAGAGCAAGGTCCCCGCTCCAATGGAAACGAGAACTAAGGGCCACCAAACCCCTGAGCTCTTGAACCCAACCAACGCACAAAGCATCGCCAAACAGACTGAGCCGATCACGAACAACCGCTCAGCAAACGGGTCAGCCACCAAGGAACGCGAAAGAAATGGCATCGCGAGTACGAGCCAAGGCAAACAGATGCAATGAACAGCACAGAGCGAAGACGCCACGAAGCCAAAGCGATCCCAAGACGTTCCCACGTTCGCAGCCAGCGAGCTCCCGATGGATCTCAACTGATCAAAAAAGTAGTATCTCACGTTCGTTATCCGTTTAGTCTATTCATTCGCGCCGCGGTTCAGGGCGGCACCCAGTCGGCCTTCCGGCCACCGAGTACCACCCTTCCCTCCTCGGCCTCAAATCACTGCGCTCCAGCCGCACTCTCGACGAGTCGATAGAACCCTGTTCCGGCCTGTTCGCCAGCGGGAATCATCCGTTCGATCACTTCTCCATTCCCCGTGATGGGATCGCCATCGGCAGCCCATTGACCGCCGTCCAAGCTCGGAATGGACTCGAGCTGATAGGTCGCACCATTCACACTAGGCCAGCTCAGGACGAGTGATCCATCTGCACCCAATGCGATTGAGAGTTCGGTTGCCCTCGACTCGATCTCGAACGCAAACTCGACCACTTCGCTCTGAATGCTCTGAGCCCCTGTGGCCAGCGTGCCCGCGGCTTGAAGCGCGATCTTGTAAACACCGGGTGCGGTGAAGCCCCAGTTCTGGTGCGAGTGCCCTCCAACGCTCACAGGGAACGTATCGCTCTCATCAAGACCATCTCCCGAGTTGAAGAAAACAGTCGGCGCACCAAACTCGTCGACCGCATACAGCGAAACATCCCCGGGTCCTCTCACACCAACCAGTTGGAGATCCACAGAGTCGTTCTCGAAGACACCGGACTCAATCTCATCGCCAGCAATCCCTAAGAAAAGAACACCCTCCGTTTCTTCCTGCGGCAGAACCCAAACGGCACTACCGGCAGCCCCCAGGAATCCGAATGCCGGATTGTCTGGAACGGTCTGCCGCGTCGAAGAAACACCTTGCATCAAGGCTTCATTCGGTTCGACTTCCCGCTCGTTGGCTTCGTCCAGCAAAGCCAACTCCCATTCCCCGCCTTCGTAGACAACTTCCATGTCGAGCTCTCCCTGGTTGAAGATCTCAGGCTCAATCACTTCGAAGAAGAAAGAGACCGCTTCGCTCGTCAGTGTTTCTCCACCCGCAGCCGTGACACCGGACGCTTTGAGACTTACCTCATACTGTCCAGCGGCTGAGAAACCCCAGTTTTGATGCGAATGTCCCCCCACGCTCACCGGGAAAACATCGTCAGCGTCAATCCCGTTGGCTGAGTTGAAGTAGGTTGTGGGAACACCAAACTCATCCGTTCCATAAAGGAACACATTGCCTGGGCCATCGATCCCAACCAGACTTAACCCGACGGAGTCGTTCTCGAACTCGCCTGCCGGAATTTCGTCGCCTGCAATGCCCAAGAAGAGGATCCCTTCCTGTTCATCCTGTGGGAGAATAAAGATTTGATCGCCCGGAGATCCGAGGAATCCGAAGGCTGGATCATTCGGAACTGGCTCCAGGGTGGCTGCAACACCAGCGAGGATTCCATCACTGGCTTCGATCTCTCGCTCGTTCACTTCATCCAGTAGAACCAGTTCGAACTCGCCGTCTTCGAAGGCGACCTCCAAGTCAATTTCGCCCTCTGAGAAGACCATGGCTGGTGGTTCCGTCGAGGTTCCGTCATCAAGGATCTCAATGGCGAACTCGACAATCTCGCTCTGGGTCGGCGTCGCGCCATCTTCTAGCACACCCGATGCTTGCAATCCGACCTTGTAGAGACCGGGAGAGGTAAAGCCCCAGTTTTGATGAGAATGTCCGCCCACGCTCACAGGGAATAGATCGCTGCTGTCGATTCCGTCGCCAGAGTTGAAGAAGACGCTAGGTGATCCGAACTCATCCACGGCGTAGAGAGAGACATTGCCGGGCCCACGAACACTGACCAAGTTCAATGCCACCCCATCGTTTTCGAACACTCCAGAAGGAATTTCATCTCCCGCGATTCCGAAGAACAGCACGCCTTCAGCTTCTTCTTGTGGAAGCACCCAAACCGCATCGCCAGCGCTTCCGAGGAAGCTGAAGGCAGCATTGTCGGGAACCATTTGACGGGTGGATGGAACCCCTTGGAGGAGGGCTTCGGTCGGCTCGACTTCCCGCTCGTTCGCTTCGTCGAGGAGAGCCAACTCCCATTCGCCGTCTTCGTAAACGACTTCCATATCAATTTCACCCCCACTGAACACCTCGGGTTCAACGATCTCGAAGAAGAAGCTTACCGCTTCACTTTGTAAGCTCTCGCCACTACTTGCGCTCGTCCCGGATGCTTGAAGGCTTACTTCATACTGCCCAGCTGCTGAGAAACCCCAGTTCTGATGCGAGTGACCACCAACGCTCACAGGGAAGACATCCTCGCCATCGATTCCGTTGGCTGAATTGAAGTAGATCGTTGGGCTACCGAACTCGTCCGTTCCATAGAGGAACACACTGCCGGGGCCACTGACTCCCACCAGGCTTAAGCCGACTGAATCATTCGTGAACTCACCGGCAGGAATCTCATCACCCGCGATTCCGAGGAAAAGCACTCCTTCTTGCTCATCCTGCGGCAGAATGAAAACACGATCCCCGGGATCGCCGAGGAAGCCAAAAGCAGGATCACTCGGAACCGGTTCCAGTGTCGAGGCAACACCCACCAAGATACCGTCAGCAGCCTCGATCTCGCGTTCGTTGGCTTCATCCAATAAGACGAGTTCAAACTCTCCATCTTCGAACGCGACTTCTAAATCAATCTCTCCGTTCGCAAAAGTCGCTGGAGATGCCGGGGCAGGCTCATCCGAGCCTTGGATATCAAAGGTAAATTCGACGACTTCACTCGAGGAAACACTGCTGTCTCCAGCTAACTGCCCCGAGGCTTGCAAACCGACGCGATACAGTCCGGGTTGGGTGAAGCCCCAAGCTTGATGTGAGTGCCCTCCCACGTTGAGCGGAAATGAGTCGCTATCGCTGATTCCGTCTGCTGTGTTGAAGAAAACCGAAGGACTCCCAAACTCGTCCACCGCATAAAGAGAGACCGCTCCCGGTCCAGTAGAAGAGACAAGTTTCAATTGAACAGCGTCGCCTTCAAAAAGACCGGATTCGATTTCGTCACCAGCGATGCCAAGGAAGATCACGCCTTCACTCTCTTCCTGTGGAAGCACATTGACGCGGTCTCCGGGCGATCCTAGGAATGAGAACGCAGGATCTTCCGGCACGGTCGTTTCGGTGGCGCTTGTTCCTCGAATGATCAGCTCACTGGCGCAAATTTCGCGCTCATTCGCTTCGTCCAGACCGACCAATTCCCACTCACCATCTTCGTAGGCGACCTCCAAGTCCAATTCGCCTTCGCTGAAGATGGTTGGACCAAAGACTTCGAAGAGGAATACGGTATCTTCGCTAGCCACAGCCGTCCCGCTTGCCAGAACACCTGAGGCATTCAATCCGACGCGGTAAATACCGGGAGCAGAAAAGGCCCAGTTTTGGTGCGAATGCCCCCCGACATTCAGAGGGAACTGGTCTTCCTCTGTGATGCCATCGGCAGAATCAAAATACTTCGTCGGAGCGCCGAACTCGTCGGTGGAGTAAAGGAAGACGGATCCAGGTCCGTCTACGCTCGCCAGGTTGAGACCGACTTGATCGTTTTCAAACACACCAGACTCAATCTCATCACCGGCAATCCCAAGAAACAGGACGCCCTCTTGCTCGTCTTGTGGGAGAATGAAAATTCCATCACCAGGATTGCCCAAAAACGAAAAGGCAGGATCCGAAGGAACGGTCTGCCAAGTCTCCGGTCCCGCATGAAGAGCGGCATCACCGGCTTCGATTTCTTTTTCATTCGCTTCATCGAGTAACACGAGTTCCCACTCGCCTCCCTCGTAGGCCACTTCCATATCGAGCTCTCCACGATCGAATACGTTGACGGCAAACCGATAGATCTGCTCGTCACTCACGATGGAAGTCGATTCACCAGAGAGCGTTCCCTCGACAGCAAAACCAACATCAAAGGTTCCTGGAGAAGAAAACCCCCAGTTCTCATGAAAATGACCGGGCGCACCTGAGTTAACCTTGTCACTTTCATCGATCCCATTTCGAGAGTTCCACGGCACCTCAACCGTTCCTGCTCCTCCAGTGATCCACATGAAAAAATCCCCTGGCCCAGAAACACTCGTCAGACGGATATCGAATCGATTGCCTTCAAAAGTGCCCAACGGTGTAGCAGAAGTGTTGATCCCCATAAATACAACACCCTGGCGATCGACTTGAGGGGCGATCCACAAAGGATCACCAGGCTGCCCAAGAAAATCGAAATCGGGATTGTCAGGGATAAAGACTTTTGCTTCATCACCCAGGCCAACCGTAACGTCGTCTGGAGAGCTATCGATCCAAGCCTTCCATTGCCAGGCTCCATCGACGTATGCAACCTGAAAGTCTCCATGACCGTCCGCCCATAGCTGCCGCTCCTCGGCAGAAGCCGAGGAGATTCCTGCGACCAAAAGGGCCGTAGCAAGAAGTTGATGGTGTATCTGTTTCATCGTGGGTTGTTTCGTGTCTTCTTAGTTTTAAAAAATGTCTTCGGTCATTTCAGCTCGTTCAGCTCTGCACTTTGTCGTCCAGATTTGCCAAGCAAGGCGACGAGCAGACAATTAGAGGAGCTACTAGCGAGTCTCTGGACGAAACTCTGGCGGCTGTGCCACATTGATTCCCTGTTCGATCTGGCGTTTGATTTCGCGCCCATCGATTGACTCAACATGTCCATCGGCAAAAAGATAGTTGGCCCTACCTCCCGTACGATCCGGAGCAGGAGCACCCGTTCGGTGACGATCAGGTTGGATATCCGCAATAACCCCCTCCCAACCACTACGCAGCCACGTCCGAGAGTGCGAGTGGTCGGAAAAGATCGATGGCCCATAATCGTCCGCAACTTCAAAAAGCAGCATCGTACCTGTCGGCTGACGCAACTGTTCTAACTTAGGGAGCGGAGATAGGATCTGTCCGAATGAATCAACGATGGGAACTGACAAAAATTCATTCAAAATGTAGCTCGTGCCACCGGCGTTGCGCCGATCTGTTCGAGTCGGATCCGCTGGGCACAGTCGGATCTCGTCAGAGTTACCGACGTAAGGAAGGACCTTTCTAATCCAGATCCGATTCGTACTCACCGTATCGTGAGCTGTCTCGGGAAGACGCCCGTCGAAATCGTCACCATACATCGTAATTCCTAGCCCAATTTGCCGGAGGTTCGATGCACACCGAATCTGCTTCGCTTTGGCCGATGCCTTTCCCAGCGCGGGGAAGAGCATGGCTGCGAGGATCGCAATGATAGCGATCACTACGAGCAATTCGATTAAGGTGAACGCGCTGTTGCGTTCGTTTGAGGTCCCCCGTGTATAAAGCAAGGGGCGGGATAATGAAAATTTCACGTATTGGGTCTAGGATCCGGACTTTGCACATTCGCCGTTGGACATCCATACAGCGAAAAGGACACACTGAAATACCAGTGTTACAGGAGGTCGGGCTAAACCAAGACGGGGGGTGCCCGGGTCGGGCGAGAGGACAATCCTCGGCGGGACAGGCAAGAAACTACGGCCTGTGAAGCTGAACGAAAAACGCGGGGGGGCTCAATCATCTGAGCCTCAGGGCCTCCCTGAAAAAGGTACCCTGTCTGGCAGAAGCACTGCAAGGGATCATCATGGTGATGATCCGAGTCTTCCGATGAATCTTCCTCTGTGCCTTGCCCTCCTGGAGAGTGAATCAGTGCACAATCGACATCATCCCCATGGAACCATTGATGGAAGTCGGCGCTATGTGAGACAATCGAGAACAACAGAATGGCAACCATCAGCGGCAAGGCAACGCCCAGTCGCTGGATATGATTGTCTTCGTAGTCTTTCATGGCCTGCCACAAGATTTACGGCAAACGATTTGCAATTCGCAACACTTTTTTGCAAACTCTATGCAAAAAGGAACCCCTTATTGAGTGGTCCCAGCCTTCGAGGAGCTCCCCCGCAAGGCAGCGGGCCTCACCAAAGAGGCCTAAGAGGAGTGGTTTCAAGTCAGAAATGAAGGCCTCTGGGGCGACTTTGGATTCACCTTGCTTATCAATCGGCGGGGCCTAGTAAACAATGAAAATTCCCGATACGAACGGGCTAAAACAAATCCTCAAAGAGGCAGGTCTTCGGGTCACAGCCGCTCGGTTAGCGACCCTCGAGCTCCTTTACGGCGCGAGCGCCCCCCTTTCCCACGCGGACGTTGCTAAACATCTCGAAGAGTTCGGCGCCGACCAAGCGACCGCATTTCGAAATCTAAATGACCTCGCCGGAGCCGGCCTGCTTCGGCGAACCGAGCTGGGGGATCACATCTGGCGCTTCGAACTGATCGCGGCCGAGGACCAGGCGAACAAAGGGCACCCTCATTTCGTTTGCATCGATTGCGGCCGAATCTCGTGTCTCAATGAAATCGAGCTGCTCGAGAAGGTCCCCAAACCGGGTCAGAACACCCGTGAAATCACTGAGATCTTGCTTCGCGGTCACTGCAACGAGTGCGAGTAAACGCTTTCTCGCTGGCGTCTTCGTCCCTCACGTCTCCCTGCGACACCGACAGAACCTCGGACAAGGATCGTTTCTCAAGGCCGTATTGCAAACTCCTTGCAGTTAGATTCGATTGGCGTATATCTTCGGCAAACGGCAGATGAACCAGCCGCAGTGAATCGCAGTGAACAACAAAACAACCACCGAACAATCCAGCTCTACCTGGGAATTTGCTACACGAAAAAGCATCGAACAAGTGGAGGAAGGTATAGAGCTCGCTCCCAAGTTCAACGAAACCCAAACCCTTCCGTGCGTCACACAACATGCTGACACCGGGGAAGTTCTGATGTTGGGATACATGAATGCGGAGGCACTGCGACGGACAATCGACCACGGATTCGCCCACTACTGGTCCCGATCGAGGCAAAAACTCTGGGTCAAAGGTGAGACATCGGGCATGAAGCAGCTTGTCCAGCAAATCCTCATTGATGATGACCAGGACTGCGTCATCCTAAAAGTCACTCTGACGGCTCCTACCGCGGGAGGGACGGCTGCCTCCTGCCATGTGGGCTACAAGACGTGCTTCTACCGAGAAGTCACCCAAACCGAATCAGGCCCCCAACTGAAGTTCATCGAGACGGAAAAGGCATTTGATCCAGAGGTGGTCTACGAGGGCACGGAGAACCCAACAAAGCTGTAGTTGCGACCGAAAGCGAGCACATGAACAATCGATCCGCGGGGTCGTTCGGATGCTTCGCCCGGCCCCCTGGTGGATGAGAAACGCGAAACCACTCCTGATCATATCCGGTTTCCTCGGGGCCGGGAAGACAACGCTTCTCCGTCGAATGTTGGCAGCGTTCGAAGGGCATGGAATCCGAGCTGACATCATTCTCAATGACTTCGCTGATGCCAGTCTGGACACAGCTACACTGAACACCCGTTCAGCCGCCACCGTATCTCCGCTCTCTGCGGGGTGCGCCTGTTGCGAAAGCCTTGAGGAACTCGTCTCACTCTGCACGGCCGCAGAAGATGGCGATGGAGACCTGCTGCTCATTGAATTGAACGGCACCGCTGACCCGGTGGCTCTACACGAGTCTTTCACACTGATTCAAGATCGACTCCCCTTCTTTCCGAGGCTTCAAGTTTGCGTTGTAGACGCTCGCAATTGGGGGCAACGAGGTGAGTTTTCGCCGTTGGAGCGGCGCCAGATTGAAACCGCAGGATTTTGGCTGCCGTCACATGTGGAGGAAGTCAGTCCTGACCAACTCCAGAGGCTAAGGAATAACCTGAAGCAATCCGCTCCTTATGCAGTTGAAGCCACCTCTACAGATCTCGTCCGGCGACTAGTAGCAGCTAACTCACTTGAGGCAAGAACCGGCGCCCTTCCCTCGAATGCTTTGCGGCCTGGCAACCTGAGCCAAGAAAGACCGTCCGAAGCCGCACGCTCAGCCAAAAACGATCCCCTGCACACTCTTTCACACACGTTCACCGGTTGGCAAATACGCCTTCCTCAAAAAGTCCGCACCGTTTCGATTAATCGCGTCTTGCAGAAGCTTCCCAACTGGGTTCTCCGAGCCAAGGCGCTAGTCAAACTGCTGGAAGAACCCGGATGCCGTTGGCTTTTCGAAAGAGTCGGCTCGGATCTTATCCCCCAGCCTCTTCCTGTGCACGGGATCACTCGAGCGGGTTCCTCGTTAGTCTGCATCGGTCCGCAGCTGAATACCCAGGAACTACACGAAATAGTGGCAGCCGAATTTGGAACGTCGTGGAGTCAGGACAATTAGTCTCTGCCTGAAGATCGAAAAGGATTGAGAAACCAATCCGAAAACTGCGCCCTCGCTCGCCCGATATCTTGCCCTAACATTAAGGCGCAGGGCACCAAGATGAGCGTGATAGCGGTCGCGAACAACACGCCAAAGCCCAAGGACACCGCCATTGGGATCAAGAATTGAGCCTGAATCGACTGATCCATCAAGAGCGGCACCAGACCGACGAAAGTCGTCACGGAAGTCAAGAGGATCGGACGGAAACGCCGCCCCCCTGCAATCAAAACAGCTTCCTTTAAGGACATTCCCTGACGGACCTGTCGGTTCACGAAATCGACCAAGACGAGCGAATCGTTCACCACAACTCCAGAAAGGGCCAACATCCCGAAGACTGATAGGTACGAAGGAGTGATTCCCATCATGATATGCCCTAGCAGCGCACCAATGATTCCAAAGGGAACGGCAACCATCACATACAGCGGCTGAATCATCGACTTAAACGGGATTGCCAGCAATGCATAGAGTGCGAACAAGAGGGCAACGGAACCGAGCAGTGTCCGCTTACGCGATTCAGCCGCCTCGGCAATATATCCGGTGAACAAGAAAGACAGGTTCTCTCCATCGGCTACCATTTCGTTGAAAGTGGGTGTAACCTGACGAGCAATGCCCACAATGTCCACATTCTCGTCGGCCGGCTCCGCGCCGATACGGATGACCTCTGCCCCAGCATTTCTTTCGACGGAGTATGGCGCCTGGACAAACTTCACATCGGCAATTGAAGTCAAAGGCACCTCGACACCTGCCGGCGTTCGCACCTTCATCCGATCCAAGGTGTGCAAGGACTCCCGCGCTTCTCGAGGCAGGCGAACCATCACGCGGATCTCATCCACGCCACGCATGAGGCGCTGGGCTTCCTCGCCATAAAAGGCCTGGCGGATTTGCTGGGCGAGTGCCTGCTGGGTGAGCCCGAGTTCCACAGCCCGTGGACGCAAGGTGAACTCAAGTTCATCCTGCCCTCGGTTCACACCGGCCCAAGCTGAATTCAGGCCATCGAATGACTCGAGAAAATCAGCCATTTCCTCGGCGATTCGATTCTTCTCCTCCGAATAAGGCCCACGCAATTCTAGATACAAGGACTCCTGATCTCGACCGTCCTCTTTTTGCTCTCCCCCACTTTGTTCCCCTCGGATTCGAAACGAAGTCGCTTCCGGAATCTTACCCACAATCTCATACCAGCGCGTCGCTATCTCACTGTTCCTCGGTCCTGGCTCGCTGCGGAGGCTGGGGGGAGTTACCTCAACTCCCACATACCCGCGCGATCTGTCGAAGCGACTCGACGTGTAGCTAGCTCCGGTAACCTTGATGACATTCTCGATCAGCGATTCACCCGTTTCCGGATCCACAAACTCTTCTTTGAGTTGATCCGTAGCGGCAACAATTCGGTCTACATACCGAGCGGTGTTCTCTAGGGTCGTGTCATTCGGAAGATCGAGCGAAGCGTGAATCTTGAGACGATCAACCGTCGGCATCGAAACGAATCCCATCCGACCTCCCTGACAATAGCCAGCCATCACCAGCGCCATTCCAGAGAAAACAGCAAAGACAATCGCACGGTGGCGCACCGAATACTCAAGCAAGGGTTGATAGACGCGCTTTACAAACTGCTCCAATGCGTCCGCCACGCTGCCTTGGACGCGGCTCAATAGGTTTGGTCTCCCAACACTCAGTCGAAGCGTCTTCAAATGAGCAGGAAGAATCAGTTTCGACTCCACCAAAGAAAACAAAAGTACGGGTCCAACAACCGGAGGGATTTGTTGAGCCAAGTCACCCCATTGTCCCTCAAAGAACATCAAAGGAAGGAACGCCACAATCGTGGTCAAGACTCCGAAGGTGACCGGTACAGCGACTTCGTGTGTCCCCTCGATAGATGCCTTCAGGGGTTCGATCCCTTCACGCATCTTGGCGTAGATATTCTCTCCAGTCACGATCGCATCGTCGACCACGACGCCAACCACGATGATAAATCCGAAGATACTCATCACGTTCCCTGTTACTCCGAACCACGGCATGAACAACACACCACCCGCGAAGCAAACGGGGATTCCGATCACCACCCAGAAGGCCAAGGCGGGCCGAAGAAACAAGCCCAGAACCAAAAGCACGAGGAGACTGCCTTGAATTAACGAACTGGTGAGGGCCTGGAGACGGCCGCGAATGGAGATCGAATTGTCGTCGTAGGCAAACAGCTCGATACCGTCGGGAAATTTATTCCCCGAATCGGCGACATACTCCTTCACCTTGTTTGCCACACTGATCGCACTTTCTTGCCCCGTACGCATGACCTCGATGAAAAGAGCCGGCTTTCCGTTGAATTCGACGGTCTTGTCCCCCTCTTCGAAGCCATCTTTCACTTCGGCCACTTCGCCGAGCAACACCTCTGCCCCGTTTGCTGCGCGAATGGGAATCCGAGAGAAATCCGCCTTGGTGTAGGCTTGCCCACGGGTTCTCACAACGAGACTGCCACTCTCACTTTGAATCGAACCAGCCGGAAGATCGACTGAAGAACGTCGAACGGCATTAGCAAGATCGCCAAATCCAAGTTGATAGGACTGAAGGCGCTCGAGATCTGCTTCGATCGCGATCTCATAATCCCGCTCTCCAGCCATGTTGACGATGCTGATGCCGTCAATCTCCAGCAGATTCTCCTGCACCCGTTGCGCTACCTTTCTCAGGTCCGTCGCATCGAGCTTTCCAGTCACCGCCACGGTGATAACTTCCCGATACTGAGACGAATCAGGAACATAGACCCTCGGGCGTTCGGTCTCGCTGGGGAAGGTCGTAATACCGTCAATCCGGCTTTGAACATCATCCATCAACACCCGAAGATCGTAGCCCTTCTTCGCATTGACGTAGATTCGAGCCGTGCCGCGATAGCCATCGGTCTGGACCATCTTGACACCGTTCAATCCTTCTAGGGCCTCTTCAACGGGAATCAAGATCGCTCGTTCAACATCCTTCGCGGTGGCACCACGATAGGACATCGAAACAAAGACGGTATCAAAGGTTCGAGCGGGTCGAACTTCGAGGGGGATTCGAAAAAACGCCGTGTAGAGCCCCGCGAGTAAAATTCCCCCCATGAGGAAGTTTGCCGCGATCTCGTTATTGGCGAACCAACGAATCATGGAGCCATAGGATTAAGTGCTCTTTTTGCCGGTCTCCTTGCCAACAGGTTTCTCGGTATCCTCGGATTGAGCAACAGGTTCAGCTCCAACTTCGGGGAGAATCTCCGCTTTCGCCCCTTCGGGTGCGTAGATGAGATAGGTCATCGCGAGAAGCTTGTCAGAAGTGATTGCCGGATCTCTTACGATCAGGTGACCTTCATCCGAAAAGATCGGAACAATCGTATGCTGGCTAAGTGTCAGATCATTCTTGTCGACCAAGAAAATGTTCTCGAGCTTCCGCACGGCCACCCGGGGGATCGCATGCACATCCTTCAATACCCGACCTGGGACCATTCCCACCACCGGCTGCCCAATCCGAAGCGGAGGGTGCCCAGAGTTCCGGCCAAAGGGATCCTCAATACGGGCGATAGCGAAAAGCTCCAAAGAACTCTCATCGAGCGTGCCCTCCGTACGGACAATCTCGGCCTTCCACACGGTTTCATTGCCTTCGTTCAATGCGTCCTTCAGGGTTACTGCCAGAGGGGCATCATCGGGCCCTTCTGGGAGCGAAAGAAAAGCCATTTCGTTGCCGGCAATCGGCAGACGAACCTCGGCGATATCGACACCAAAAATAGTTCCAAGGGGCGTCGAGCCTCCAATCGTTTGGCCCAGGCCCACGACCCGCTGGCGCACACGGCCATCATAGGGAGCGCGCACTTTGGCCCGTTCGAGATCCAATTGAGCCCGCTCGAGCTGAGCCTCCGCCGACTTTACATTGGCTTCTGCTTCTCGCAACTGAGGCAAGCGCAAAACCAGTTCGTTCGGCTCTTCATCGTAGCCTAAATCTTCCCAATTCAAACGCGCCTGCTTCGCACGAGTTTGCTCCTGTGCATAGACCGTCTGCGACCGGGCTAGACTTGCTCTCGCAGCGATCAAGGCGGAGTGAAAATCCACCTCATCCAACTCAAGAAGAACGTCACCTTTTTCAAAGAAGGCACCATCCTCAAATCCAGGCATGATCTTCACAATCCGTCCCGAGACTTGCGCCGTCAAGGTCACCTCGTTGTGCGCCCGAACTCGTCCCTGCGTCCGAATGAAGGTCGGGTAATCCTGAATCTCAAGTTCCGCCACACGGGTCTTGATCGCTCGAGGTGGGGCCTTCGGACGCTTCTTCTCCTCCGGTTCACGAGCCAGAATCCCGTAGACAATGACGGCCACCACGAGAATTCCAGCTGGGAGCGACAATCGCACTAACTTGGCACCCAGCGAGCCGCTACTTCCCATCGATTCCGTATTCGTGTTCTTAGTGTCTTCCATTACTCGTCATCGAAAAAACGTCCCTCAAGCAATCTCCGGACGAAACTCAAAATTCTAGCGCTTGTCTTCCGTCTTGGGAAGGTCTGACTCGGCCTTCGCGTCTTCCGCCCATTCCATCGGTGTGGTCGAAAAATCCCCACCCAAAGCGAGGTGAAGGTCGATCCGGTTCTGCAGGCGCTGGTTGCGCAGTGAAATGCGAGAATTGCGGGCATTGAACGCGCGTCGCTGGGCTTCCAAGACCTGAATGATATTAACAATCCCCTCTGAGTAATCTCGGTTTGCCTGTGTTTCCGCCAAGTTGGCCTGGGAGAATTCAACCTCGAGAAACTTCTCCTGCTCAGCCAAGGAAATGTCTCGGGCAATCGCAGACTCAACCTCACGAAAAGCCCGCAGCGAAGTCGCAATGAAGGATTCCATCGCGATCTCGTTTCGAATGGCGGCTTGGCGAACTTGCGCCTTCAAACGTCCGCCTTGAAAAATGGGCTGGGAGAGCGAGGCACCCACACTACGAGCAATGGAAGTAGGATCCACGAGGAGATCAGCAATCCGCGAACTTCCGATGGAACCACGGCCGCTGAGGTTGATTGCCGGGAGGAGATCTTTTCGACTCGCCGTCGAACGTTCTGCTGACGCGAGCAGATCATTGGCCGCAGCAACCAGATCGGGTCTTCGCATCAACAGTTCCGAAGGAAGACCAGTGGGAATATCATCAGGCATATCGGGTAAGGTATCCCGGGCTTCGATTTCGGTTGCCGGATACCGGCCCAGGAGAATCTCCAGAGTGCGGGTCGCTTCGTCGAGTGCCAGTTGCCGCGAAATCACGGATCTCTGGGCTGACGCCACGTTGTTACCGGCAAACTGAACACTCAAGGGACTCGCAGTGGAATCCCCGGCTTTGTAGTTCCGTTCCGTGATGCGGAAGTTGCGCTCAAAACTCTCGCGCGTTTGCACGGCCAATGCGAGTTGTTGTTTGGCCGCAATCAGATTGCACCAAGCCTTGGCGGTTGTTGCAGCCAAGGAGAGACGAGCCCCACGAAAATCTGCCTGATTGGCTGCGTAATCGTAGCGGGCGGCTTGGTGCAAGTCTCGCAATCTTCCCCATAAATCCAATTCCCAAGAGGCGCTAGCCGTCAATCCGTAGCTCTCGCTGTTCCGCCACGGAGACAAATCCCCAGCCGCATCTCGAGTCTTTGAGCCCGAACCGGAAGCAGAACCAGACACAGAAAAACTCGGGAGTCGAGGAGCTCGACCAAAGACGAGCGATTGCTGGGCAAAGCGAAGATTTGCCTCGCTGATACGAATTCCTTGATTCCGATTCAGCGCTTCGGACACAAGATCCACCATCGCCGGGTCATTGAAGGTATCCAACCATCCGGCTGAGATCTCGCCTTCATTCCCCTCGCCGCTCGTACGCCACATCTCCGGAATGTCCAACTGATCGACACCGCTCCTCACCGGTTTAGTAACCGGTAAGAGCGTGCAACCCTGCACGATGAGAGCAATGAAGCAAATGACGACGATACGCATAGATCTTAGCATCCGACATCCTCGATGACTCCCCAAGCCTTGTCCCTGTTACAGAGAACTTGTCTGAATCCGCACCCATTGAATACCGTCAACAGGAGTTCACCGGGGCACCATGAAAACTGGCCCCCGTGGAAGTCAAAGGAACAGGCCTCGAATCAAACGGTATTTTGACGGCAAATAAAGCCCAATTTTAGCACCGGAGACGTTCTCCCGAGGATTTTTGACCAATCGCACGCTTTCCGAGGCCAATCCGATCGATGAACCGAGCCCTTCACGCGTGATAATTTCGACGCTCAAACACGCCAAACATGGATTCAAAACAAAAAAAAGACCCCTCAGGCCGCACTTTGGCGCCGAGAAGGGTCTTGATATTGCCCCACCTCCAAAGGTGAGGAGGCGACTAAATCTCGCTCAGGCGAATACTCCCGCCAGACGTTCGCAGGGTAACTTTCGGCCCCCCACCATTGACCGCACCATGAATCGATTTCTTGCTGAACTTTCCGGCGACCTTGAGTGGAAGATCGCAAATCACTCGCCCACCTGAGGTTTTCGCATCCAGAGTTGCCTGGAAATCGGGCTTCACCCGCACGTGAATGCTCCCACCTGAGGTTTTGAGATTCATGGGTTTCGAGATCTGGCTTTCCAGAGTCGCATGAATACTCCCACCCGAGGTGTTCGCTTGAAAATTCCCCGCGATGTTTCCCACCTGGATGCTCCCACCCGATGTATTCGCCACCAGGGAACCATTCACGTCACCTGTCTTGATACTTCCTCCCGATGAGTTCAGTGCTGCATCTCCACCGCAATCCTTTATGGTGATACTGCCTCCACTGGTCGTAGCCTTGATCGGTCCCAGAATCTCTCCAACCCGAATACTGCCCCCGGATCCAGTGACAACAACCGAACCTCCGCGATCGCCCATCTTGATACTCCCTCCCGCGGAGGTGATTTCGACGTGAATCGCTTTGGGAAGCTTGAGTCGGTGCTGCCCCGAAAGTCCGCTCGACTTGGGAGCTTTTCGTCCCTTCCATTGAATGACAAACTCCGTTCGATCCCCGGTGACGCCCGATTTTTCTTCCAAACGAGGGAATACCCGATCCGCTTCCCTCGAATTCTTCGCCTTGAAAGTGCCGCTATATTCAATGTGAGAATAATCGTGATTCTCGATCACGACCGATCCCACGGGGACTGAGAACTGGAAGGTGCCATTCTTGCTGACATCCATCTTCCTCTCGATCTCCATCACCCGGCCATCCCAATCCGCCGCGAATGAAGCGTGGTTGAAGAAAGCCAGACTCGCGCCCACGAGCGTCAGCATGCGTAGCGGCTTCAGGTCTACTCGATTCATGAACTTAGTTTGTTTCATAGTCTTTAATGATGATATTTCCATTGTGATTCTTGATGCGAAAATGAGTTCCTCGACGATTCGTCTCGGCGGAACGTGAGGGCTCGAAAACTGTGGATCCATCCAGAGCCCACAAGTTTGTGCCGGGGACAAGTGTGATCGGAATTGTGGTGTCGACTTCGCCATTGAAGAAGTCGAGTTCGAAACTTGCCTCCGCGTCTTTGGGGAGAACGACGGAAACGTCTCCATTCAGCGAACTCAGATAGTTCGGCTTGTTTGCCACCAACGCAGAGAACCGAACCCACAAATCTTCATTGAGGGCATGGGCGACTACAGGCCCCCAGATTTGATCCAAAAGGACTTTGCCCTGCAGAGATTCCACCTCGATTTCACCCTTGGTTCCTCGAACCCCCACTGAACCTCCCCCGAGAGCCGAAATCTTGACGTTCACATCCTCCGGGATCCACAAGAACAATGTCTCCTTCGAGCGCTGAGGATTAAATCTAACGGAAACTCGATTCTCCTGATTCTGGATACGCACAACCTCTTTCCCCGGAGATTGATCAAGCTCTGATGCGGTCGGCTGGGGGAACTCGGCGTTGGCAAAATCCTCGGGCCAAGCACGAAGTACGGAGGCAGTCTCAGAACGGTCCCAGCCCACGACGACCACGTTGCCCCGTTGAACTTGCACGAACACCGGTTTCTGATCAGTCCCCGCCCCTTTAGACTGGATTGGCTTGTCTCCCCAGCTACTCAAGGGCAGACCGAACAAGCAGATACAAAGCAATTCCAATGATTTCATCTCGGGTTCAAATTGAGTTTGCGGCAGCGGCTCGCGCTCGTTCCCTGACCGCTTCATGACTCGACTCATCGGCAGCAATCGCCTGGAAGACTGCGACAACAGCAGGTTCAGCCCCGTTGACGAGCCGCTCAATCAAAGCGATCCGCACGAGCGGAGATTGAGGTTTCTTGAGAGATTCGATGAGCAAGGATCGAACTTCCGGAACATCTGCCTGACCGCTCAAGGCATCGATCGCTGCGAGACGCACATTGACGTTCTCATCCGTTTCGAGCACAGATCCCAGTGCCTCCACGAGGGCCATATCCGTCGGACCTTGACTCCCAATCCAATGAACCGCCTGAAGACGATCACTGGCGGATGCCTGCTCCAGTTTCACCAAAGCCACCGCCTCGTTGAGTTCGGCAATCTGTCGGGTTAAAGTCTCAAGGGTTTGATTGGTTTGAGCACTCGCGCTCTCAAGTCTTGCCGGTCGGGAGACGAGCATTCCCGAGAAGAAACAGACGATCGCGAGTCCGAAGGCCAGCGCAGGACGACGAGCCAGCAGCTCACAAAACCCAGACCAGACCTCGAGAACGCCCAGAGCAGGTCGAGTTGGCTTCGAGAGCTGGAGCGTTCTTTCAAGCCCTTCCCCACTCATCAAACCAGGCTTCGGTAAATCGTCTAACTGCTGGAACATCATCGCCAGGCTGTCTCGAACCTCCGCACAGCGCTCGCAGCTCCGACAATGGGCCTCTAGCTCAGGCATGGCCTCACCCGAATCGAATCCGGCAACCAGGCCTGCTTGTACCTCACTGCAGTTCATGCTTTCATCTCCTTGTTCATTTTCAACACCGTCTGTTGCAACCTCAAAAACGCACGGTGCACCCGTACTTTTAAAGGGGCTTCGTCGCATCCAAGTAGCCGGGCAATTTCGGGATACGAGCGGTTTTCTATTCGACGAAGAACGATGAGCTGACGCTGCTCCTCGGGCAGCTGTTCAAGCGCTTCATAGAGCCGGTCTCGCTCACTCGCCTGCTGCGTGAGATCATCGGGCGCCGGTCGATCACATTCCGCTTCGGATAGAAGCCGATCGTCATCGGTCAGCAAGTCAGCCCGCCGGACCTTCTTTTTGAGAGCCGTGTAGAGCACATTGCGGGCAATCCGATGGAGCCATGGAAGGAATTCCTGCCCCGTTCGAAACGTGTTTCGATACTTGAAGACGCGAAAAAAAGTATCCTGCACCAGATCTTCACTCAGAGCTGGATCTCCAGTCCTCCGAACGAAACTCCCGAATAAGCTGCCCCGATGACGTTCAAACAACAGTCCCAAGCATCCGGATTCGCCCCGGATCACCTGAGTCATTGCATCGTTGTCTGTCATCGCCTTCGCTGATTCGCCGTATTCAAAGAGGACATATCAGCGAAACTTGTTTCCGTTTCACAGAAACTGAAAAAATTTCGAAACCGGCATTCAGGGGAGGCTAAGGCAGCATAGGTAGGGAAAAACGCCGAGACGCTGCAAACTCGGCTGGCGATCTAGCTTAACCCTTCCCGTCGAGGTATTTCCACTGGCCTTTATAGCGCCGGAAACGGGATCGTTCGTGCAATTCATACGGTTCCGCATTCACAAAGTAGCTTGCGACGAATTCAACCTTCCCCACCTTATCATCCTTGCCACCTTTGGACACGTCCACGACATTGAGATAGCTCCAATTCACCTGATGAATGGTCTTCTCAAGCTCCTTCTTCAGCCCCGGTTCTCGCGTATCAGGATGCGTTGTCTCAACCAGATAGTCGACCAAGCGAAAGAAATAGGCACTGTACCGAGACCGCATCAATTGTTCGGCTGTCTGAGGTTTGGCCTTCCCATAGTGAAATCGCATGCAGCAATCGGCATAGGCGAAACGGCTCTTGCAGGGACAGAGCGACTCTTCTCGTTCACGAGGAATTTTACCAGTGTTGTTGGTCACTCGGCTATTCTGGCTCCTTTGACCTCCTGATTAGAAGCCAAAAGCAGCCCACTCTGCGCCCCCCTCGGTCAAAGGTCCCAGATCTCGATGCTTGTCGGGCTCCTTGAAGACAGGTTAGCTTGCTTACATACAAAGGCTAATATGACAGGGGCACATCTGCCCCCCAGGGAACATCTCATATGAACTCACGCATTTACCTCCAGATTCTTGTCGCGGCACTCATGCTCAGCTTCACTCAAAGAGCTTCGTCTGAGCAAAGCGCCGGGAGTTTTGAGATCAAACGTTCTCTCGGTTATTTGCTCTTCCTACCGGAAGACTACGAAAGCAAGGCATCTCATCCGATGATCGTCTTTCTACACGGAGCCGGAGAACGGGGGGATAATCTCGATCGCGTCAAAGTGCATGGCCCTCCCAAAATTGTTCAATCGAAGCCCGATTTCCCCTTCATCGTCCTCTCCCCTCAATGCCCTAAGAATCAACGATGGATCACGACTGACCTCATGGATTTGATCCAGCACATCAAATCAAACTACAAGGTCGATGCCGAGCGCATCTACCTCACGGGACTGAGTATGGGTGGCTATGGCACCTGGGATTTGGCCGCCAACTATCCCTATGAATTCGCCGCGATCGCGCCGGTCTGCGGCGGTGGCAATCCTCGAAACACCCGTCGAATGGGGCATCTTCCCGCCTGGGTTTTTCATGGCGGAAAAGACACCGTTGTACCCATCTCACAGTCTGAAGGCATGGTCGCTGGAATGGAGAAAGCAGGAGGCTCACCGAAGTTTACGATCTACCCGGATGCCGGACACGATTCATGGACAGCCACCTACAACAACCCGAAGCTCTACAAATGGTTCCTCCAACACACGAAGCAGGAACCGCCTAAACGACGCTAGCGCCCCAAGCGCTTGGCGCTTACATCGGGGCAATGCGCCGAGAGCCGACATCGGTCGTGAGCAAGACATGATTGTCGAAGCTCGCGGCGATGAGGGAAGCCTTCAGCTCGGCATGCTCCGCTTGATCCCATAGGTTATCGAATTCCCAAGGATCCTCTTGGAGATCGTAGAGTTCTCCAAGACCGGACCCATGATAGACCGAAAGTTTGTAGCGCTCGTTTCGATACATCGTGGCAAAACTCCCGTCCCCTCCCGTAAACATCGAATCCAGCGCGTCAAAATACTCACTCCTCACCGCTGAACGAATCCGGTCACCAGGCTCGCTCTTCACCCCCATGTAGCGACGGAGCGACTGCCCTTGCACATAGTCGGGCAGCCCGACTCCCGCATAATCCATCAGAGTCGCCGTGACGTCGATCAACTCGACCAAGCCCCCGCATTGCTTGTCGCTCGCCAGGCCCTTCAGGCCAGAAAATATTAAGGGAACTCGAACCAAGCCTTCGTAAAATCGGCACCCCTTGAAAATCAAACCATGATCCCCAAGCGCCTCTCCGTGATCGCTCATGAAAACGATTAAGGTGTTGTCCCGTTGCCCTGTCTCATCAAGAACCGAGAGAATCCGCGCTAGTTGATCGTCAATCAACGAGATCATCGCGTAGTAGCGAGCCTGCTCGCCTTTCGCATCGAGCTCTTCTGGTGATCGGGGCGTTCCCTGAAAATCGATACCGGAGAGCCGTCTTTGGTGGTCAAGGTCCGATTCCCGAAAGTAAGGCCCCGGCATATCTTCTGGATTAAACTGTTCCGCATACGCCTTCGGGGGAATGAAGGGCGGATGGGGATCGTATGGATTCACGCACAACATCCAAGGCTCTGGGGATCGGCTTTGAATGAACTCGATTGACATATCCGAGGCCCACGTGGACTGATGCAACTCCGCGGGCACTCGCGCCTCGCTTTCCCTCAACGCATTTAAATCGCCACCTTTCGCTCGGACCCATTCCGCGTAGTGATGACCTTCCTTCCAGTCATCACGTGGAGCATGGCTGAAACGCCAGAACTGATACCCATCATCGATCCTTGGCTCCGTTCGTTTCCCGGCACTTTGGAGATGGAACTTACCGACCAAGCCGCATCGGTAGCCTGAATCAGCCATCAACTTGGATACGACCGGAGGGTAGGAAGGGAAACTCTCGTTCCCATTACGGGTGTTATGGACTTTCGAAGGATACAACCCCGTCAGAAAACTTGCGCGGCTCGGAGTGCAAATCGGACTCTGGCAGTAGGCATGAGTGAAAGAGACGCCGCTCCTGACCAGCGAATCGATCGTGGGCGTTCGAACATGAGCGTTTCCCAAGGCAGCAATGGTGTCAAACCGTTGCTGATCCGTGCAGTACCAAAGAATGTTAGGTCGGCCTTCCATGATTCTCCATCACCCTACCGATCAAGCCCTGTCTCGCCGAGCCGAAACCGTTTAAGATTCAGCCCTTCTTTTCGGCACAACACCGAGCCCACACACGCCTGAGAAGGGGCATCAACAGCAAGACGAGGGCGATCAGAATCAAACTGAACGAAATGGGACGACTTACCAGGGGTAAGAAAGACCCGCCGCTAGCCATCAGACCGGAGCCCAGACTCTCCTCAGCAAGTGGAGCCAAAACGAAACCAATCACAAAAGGAGCCAGAGGAATTGAGAAGCGCTCCATCAGAAAACCGATTCCCCCGAAACAAAACATAACCCAAACGTCAAACATGCGATTCCCCAACGAATAGCAACCAACCACGCAAACCGTGATAATCGTTGGTAAGAGAAACCAAGAAGGCAGTCTCCCCAACCGGGCAACCCATGGAGAGGCCAACAACATAAAACCAAACATCACAACATTGGCGAAAAAGAATGTTGCCACCACCACATTGACAATCTCCGGATGGTTGGTGAACAGAAGAGGACCTGGTTGCAAGCCGTGAATGACCAGCGCTCCGAGCAGAATAGCGTCGATCACACTCCCCGGGATCCCGAGAGAAATCAGAGGAATCAAAGCCCCCCCAACGGTTGCATTGTTGGCCGACTCGGAAGCCACAATGCCCTCCTCAGCCCCCTGTCCGAACTGTTCCGGACGTTTCGAGAAACGCTTGGCAACACCGTAGGCCAAAATCGATCCTATATTTGCGCCAACTCCCGGAAGCACTCCCACCCAAGTTCCTAACAAGGACGAGCGGAGAGCGTTCAAGCCATGGCGACGAAGTCCGAGTCCTTTCAGTCCGAGTGGTCGTCTCGATATGTCTAGCGCGGAAGCTCTCTGCGCCCTCACGCCCATGCCTCTCAGAACCTCATTCACGGCGAACAGTCCCAAGAGAACAGGTAACAACTTGAATCCATCGGCCATTTCCGGAATCCCAAGGGTCCACCGCAATTCGCCGGTGGCTGGGGACATTCCAGGTAGGGCGAGCACCATCCCGAAGACACCAGACAGAAGGCCCGCAATCAAACTCGCCCCCCCAACCGATGCCATCAAGACGAGCGCCAACAAAACGAGACCAAAGAACTCGAAAGGGCCCAAATAGGTCGACCAAGACGCCACTGGCTTCGCCATGAGAGCCAGGGCGACAAAGGACACCATTCCGCCCACAAATGACGCGCAGACTCCCAGCGACAGGGCCTTCTGTCCCTGTCCTGCTTGCGCCATCGGATAACCATCCAAAGTCGTGACCATCGAGGCCGGTGTGCCCGGGATTCGCAGCACGGTTGCCGTGATTAATCCCCCGCTCACGGCGCCCACATACATCGCAACCAAGAGAATCAAAGCCATCGGCCCGCCAAGTTGAAACGTAAACGGTAGGGTCAAGGCGATGAGCATCGCCCCGGTAAGCCCAGGCACAGCACCCACAAGAATACCAGCGAGCGTCCCTCCAACCAGGAGACTCATTCCTTGCAATGTCAGAATCTCACTCATCGCGCAGCGCTCAACCAGGGAGGTCAATTCCCAACCATCCACGAAAAAGCCCATCTAATCCCACCCCAAGGACAAACCCCAGGGCGAGCCCCCAGGGCCAATGGCGGCGGGGTTGATCGGAAAGTCCCGTGACGAGCACGGTTACGAAGCCCCAAGTTAGCCAAGCGAAAGGAAGTGCTCGAAAACTCAACAGTCCCAGATAGAACACGACCGTCGCGAGGTTCCCAATCATGCGTGACCACGAGAAAAAAGAAGCGTTTCTCTTTACTGACGGCTCTTGCAGGATCGATCCCCGAATCCTGCCCACTACGAACACGCACAGAAATAGACCAAACAGGATTCCTAATCCAACGGCAAAGCCCGGCACAGAGACGGGGCGTCGAATGGCGAGAGCGCGAATCGCTTCTTCCTTCTCTACCAAACGTTCCTGCAACGCTTCACCAGTGAGCACGATCGGATCGATGTGCATCGCTGCAAGCTGATCCTGAACGCTCTCTTGCTGCATCGCGGAGCTCAGGAGATCCGCGACCCAATCTTTCCGTTGCGGATCCGTTCCTCGCGGCATCCACCAGAACTGCGTATTGCTGAAAACGAGATCCATTCCGATCTCTTTTGCAGTCGGCACATCGCCGAGCGCAGGCGATCGATCCTCGCTCAGAACCGCCAATGGCTGCAGTCCTCCAGCACGAAACTGCAAGAGTTCAGAAACCGAGAAGACACTGATATCCGCATGATCACCAATGAGGGAACTGAAACGCTTTGCCCCTCCACCAAATTGAACGAATCGAAAGCGCCCGTCTCGAGATTTCGCCTCCAGTAACAGCCCGGCAAAATGGCTGGGAGCCCCAAGGTTTGCAGAAAACCGAATCGTTTCTGGCTCCGATTCAATCGCTTGAACGACGGATGCTAACGAATCAAAACGACTCCCTTCTGCGACCGCCAACACCATATCAACCCGCCCCGTCCCCACGATGGGCTCGAATGCCTCAGGCCCGTAGTTCACACTACCCGAATACTTAGCGGTAATGATTCCCTCGTGTAAATTAAGCAGCGTGTAGCCGTCAGCAGGTGCATAGCGCGCTCGCCGACTTCCGATGGTCCCGCCGGCACCAGGCACGTTGATCACCGAGAGGGGTTGCTCGGATAAATTCGACTCCTGAATCGCCCGCGTGAGAATGCGAACAAATGTGTCACTGCCCCCACCGACGGAAAAGGGCACGATGATTTGAATCGGTTTCCTCGGATACCCGTCTTGGCCCCAAACCGAAAGAGAAACAAGGACCAGGAAACAGCAGTAGACTCGTCGACACATCAAGAAACCTGACTTGATCAAGGCCGCACGACTCACTCTTCAACTTCCGGCGTCACTCCAAGCTTCATAACGATCTGCTTCACAAAGGAGGCCGGCAAGGCGAAGGTACTTACCCTATCTGCCTTGGCAATATTGATTCCCACAACATTGCCGTCCAGATCCAGAACCGGCCCTCCCATCGCATCCACATTGATTGGAATGTCATGTTGCATGATCTCTTGAAACCCAGCCAAACGAGTCGAAGTCTTCCCGCTCAAGCGCTGATTTCGATCAAAGTGGCCAAAGTAGGTCGACCGGAAACCAAGAATCACGTCAAGCTTTAGACTCTCCTCACCACGCTGAAGATCAATCACCACATTGTCCCCAGGGTTGTGCGCCGCTACTTCCTGAATGACCTGCTCTGTCAACAAAACGACTTTCTCATTCACCGAGCGAATCACGTCGCCGGCAAGGATTCCCGCGTTGGCTGCGGCCGATTCTTTGACCACCTCCCTGACTTCAACCCCTCCAAAACCTGCACCCTGCCTTCCCAGGACCACGCCCAGAGCGCCCCCTACCCTCTCAACGGCCCGTGCATTCGCACTGACAATTCCCATCTTTACTCGTTGGCGCGTCGTCGCCGGGGCAACCAGGATTCGCCCGCGATCTTCAAGCGCTCCAAGCTCAAGGCTAGGAGCGAATTCGAATTCATGCCCCACTCGAAGAAGAGCTAAGTCGTTCTCCTCGTCAACCATCACGGTCGTTGGGATCAATTGCGTTCCATCAGGAAGACGAACCTCCGTCTTCCAACCAAGCTCACTGGCTTTACTCACGATCCAGCCGCCCTCATCCACAACAGTCCCTAAGGCAACCGTCTCGTCACCATCAACAATCGAAACGGTAAACCGCTCAACCTTCGAATCGAGCTCAGCTACCGAGTTCAATGTGGTTGAACCATTGGCTCGGAGGCGTCGCGAGAGTTTCTCACGGTCAGCCCCAACAAGATCCGAGCCAAGCAATCCAATCAGCCACAAGCTCAATCCGCGGACCCACCATTCAGAATATCTCAGGTTCATTCCTCCCTTTCTCCTTCCTGTTCGTCCTCTTGTTCCCTGTCTTCCCGAATATTCTTGATTGGCACATTGAGCTCCAGCAACTCGCCGTCTCTCAGCACCCGGAGGCGCACGTCCATCCCAATCTTCCGGCTGCTCATCGCGACGAGAAACTCCCAATCGTCCTCGATTTCGTACTCGTCAAACTCTCGAATCACGTCCCCCTTTTTCAGCGGCGAGTCCTCCCGAAAAACTCTCAACACCCGAACCCCAGGATAGGCGTCGCCAGTGGCGATTCCAAAACCACCTCTCCCCCGCATCACTTCCGGCGGAATCACTTCCCCGTATTCCATCGCACTCCAGTGCCGCAAGAACGCATCGATGGGACCGTGATAGTTTTGATCTTGGGGCATCCCAATCCGGCTGTGAATCCCAACCAATTCTCCCCGAGCGTTGAAGAGCGCACAACCGGAATCACCTCCAATGATTCGGCAGTCGGTGCGCAGCAAATTGTCCGTCTTGGAAATCACTCTACCGATGCGGGCCACAACGCCTCGATCATCGTCAAGGCCTCCCGGATGCCCGAGTGCAAAACACCAATCGCCTACTTGTGTCTGCCCGATGCGAGCCATGGGCACATAGGGAAACGGGCCGTCTCCATCTATTTTTACCATTGCCGCATCGGCAAAGCGGTAAGCCCCCAGACTTCGTCCCCGAAACTCTCGTCCATCAGCCAATTTAACGGAAACTCTCCGATCATACCCACTCACGTGCGCTGCGGTAAGAACATATCCATCCTCAGACACGATCACTCCCCCACCCATACCACGATTCAAAGCAACGATGGCATCCTCAACCGATGCAATGCCTTCTTGAAGCTGGGATTCCAAGTCGATCAAATCAGCGACCGATGTGGGGGTCTTCCGGATTCGTGCATCTTCAGCGACCCATTCCAGCTCGACGATCACCGGCCGGTGATCTGAGACCACACGATCATCCACCGTCGTCAAAGTTCTAACTCGCCACGGATCTTTCTTTCGCAAGATGATGTAATCGATGACCGACTCCGGCGCAGTCGCATCCAACCAATCGTCTCCCAACATGATTTTCATCGGACTCGATCCTGGTCGAGCATTGAAGTCGCCCGCTAAAATGGCTGGCATCGAACCGTGTTGCCTCGCTCGACGGCGAATTTCTTGAACCTGCTCTTCACGGACATCCTCCTTCTGATGGCACAAATGAGTACCCATGAACGTAAAGGATGGCAATCCGTTGTCCGGAACGATGGTCGCTACCAAGAGGGCTCGCGGCTCCTGCCCAAAACCAAAGGGCAAGGGATAAGTCCGAGGATTCTGAATCGGAAACCGTGACAGAAGCGCCTCGCCGTACTGCCCTCCCGCATACGGCATGGCAGAACCGAATACGGCATGCATGCCTAACTTCTCGCCCAAGAGACTCGCCTGGTCGATTCCATCGACTCGGCTCGTTCGGACATCCACCTCTTGCAGAGCAATCACATCGGGCTCTAAGTCCTTCACCAGTTTAACGAGTCGTTCGTAGTCAAACTTCCCATCCGTTCCCTCACCGTGATGGATGTTGTAGGTCAACACCCGAAGTCGGCCGGGATCGGCGCCTTGAACAAGGCCGCTATGTAAAAGACTGCACAGAGCAATCGTCCTTACACTTAGCAAGAGGCGACCTCGAAGAGTCGATCGGAGAAAAACACTCAGCATAATCTTATTCCCTGCCCAGTTCGCTCTACCGAGCGTTGTCTAATTTATCGCGATAAAACCTCAGCGCTTCAGCATATTCTGCCAGGGCCTCCGGTGGAAGCACGTCCTGGTGCCGCTCCAGCTCCGCAGCAACCCGATTCACAAGGTATTCAGCCTCCGCCTTCCGAGCGCGCAGCGGTCTGCCTTTCACATCCACATGAACTGGAGCGCTGTGGGCAAAGCGAAGACGACCGTCCGGCGTTCGCGCAAAGCACCGAACAGCTACCCAAGAGCTACCACGAATCTCCACGTTTGCAACAAACGAGAGCTCGCCATCGGCGTCGGCATGGACCTCAGGTTCGATTCTCCGAATCGGCTTTCCGTTCACAACAAGTTCGATCGCCTCAATTGAGCGATACCACTTCCCTTGACCGGCAACCTGTAGTGAGAGCCCATCACTCGCAGTGGCTTGAAAGCGGGCCCCGGGAAGATGCCCGTTGAATCGCACATCCAGCATTGGTCCCGTCGTGACGAAACTACGCCCCTCTTCCAGCCCCGCCATCCACGCGTCAAAGTCAAAACCCTGAGGCAAATGGACATACACTCGACCAAAGCCTAGGGGAACGGGATGCACCCCGGAAGCCGTCCCCGCACTGGGCATCAAATCGAATCCGCAATTGAGGAGCGCATAGTAATTGTGAAATCCCCATCGAATCCAAGACTCCTCAGAATACCGTTCGGGCCCATGCGGCAAATTAAGGTACTCCGGAAAATACTCGGGATACCAGTCTCCGTAGAGAAACGACGTACGCCAAAGATGATTGTTTGTCAGCTCGTAAAGATCGACGTCAGCCACAGGCAACAACATCATGGACCAAGGCCAGTTATGTTTGTCCAGGTCCAAGATCGCTCCCTGTTGTCGAGCGACCTTAGCGACATGCTTCACGGGGTGAGCCGGGAGGTCCAAGGGCTCCCGGTGATTCAAAAGAAAAACCGCCCCGAGCGTATGGCGTTTTCGGTTTACGGTGAAAATCTCATACTCAGTGTTTACCGGCCAAATCACATGATCCGAATTCACCGTGATCAACTCGGGTCGAGGACGTGACTCGAGCGGTTGTTTGCTATTCTCCAGCGGGGTTTCCTGGAATTCAGTGACCCAATACGTAAGCGGCAAAGCCACATTCAAATCCTCCGCCATGATCAGATTGGGAAGATCTGGCAAGCTTCGGTGCACATGAGTATCACCTGAAAACCAACCCTCATTCGCCACCTCCGACCAGCGCTCTAAATGGATCGAAAGCGCCTTTTGCTCAGCCCCCATCTCGATCACCTGCGTGCTGGGGACATACTCCTTCCCGCGCTCCACCGTCAGCTCATAACGGCCCTTGGGTAGCTCCACTGAAAATGGGTGGGCAGAAAGCGTGGTGTGAACCTCTTGGCTCTGGCCTCGCCGAACATCGTAGACGACAGCGGAACCTGAGTCAGCCTGCGAGCTCACGGTGAAAGGTTCACCGGAATCTGACTGGACATAGACACGAGATGGAAGGAGCTCTCCGCTCTCTGCATCAAGCACCCGCCCCACAAGCTCGCCTGATTCCGCAACAAAACAAGCCCCTATGCTGAGAAGCGTGATCCCGAAACAGCAACGAATTCGGATTAAAGAACTCAGGCAGATGCGCCTAATAGCCGATTGCACAACCATCCTTCCTTGGATCAGAACCTCCAAAATACCGCCGAGGATTCTCCATTCGCCAAATACTTTGGTAGCCCCCATAAGCACCTACTCCGGAGCGAACCTTGTGTCCCATTTCAGATAACTGTTGGCGCACTGCGTCCGAGATGCCCCGCTCTAACCCGACCGATCCCGGTCCTTGTGATCGAAACCCCATCGGAGTCGAACTCTCGAAGTGCGCCACCCGAGATTGCTCCCCTGCCTGCTGTGGAGACATGCCGAAATCAATCATGTTCATTAGCACTTGGGAATGGCCTTGCGGTTGAAAATCCCCGCCCATCACGCCAAACGACAGAATCGGCTTACCATCCTTTGTCATAAAACCTGGAATGATCGTATGAAAAGGCCGCTTATGAGGTTCAAGCTTGTTGCGGTCTTTTGGGTTCAGTGAAAAGAGTTGCCCACGATTCTGCAGCGCAAAGCCCAGCTGATCGGGCACATACTTCGATCCCCAGCCATGATAGATGCTTTGAATGAACGACACCATGTTACCGTCCTTGTCCGCAGCCGTGAGATAAACCGTGTCTGCGGCCCCAGGAATGCGTCCCGCCGCTACTTTAGGAGCAGCTTTTTTGGGATCGATCAACTTGACCCGTTCGCGAGCGTATTCCTTTGAAATCAGCCAATCCACCGGGACATCGGCGAAATCCATATCGGCGTAGTAAACAGCTCGATCTTCGAAGGCCAGTTTTTTGGCCTCGATAAAGAGATGTAGATGCTCGGCAGAATTGGGATCCAGAGAGCCTATGTCGAAGGTCTCCAGCATGTTCAGAATCTGCAAGGCCGCGATCCCCTGTCCATTCGGAGGTAACTCCCAAACATCAAAGCCCCGGTAATTCGCACTGACAGGGTCCACCCCGTCGGAACGGTGATCCTGAAAATCCTTCAGGGTCAAACGCCCTCCCTCCTGCTGCGAGAAGCGAACGATCCGCTCCGCAATCTCGCCTTCATAGAAAGCCACCCATCCATCCCGCGCCAAAATCCTGAAAAAATCAGCGCACCCAGGATTCTTAAACAAATCTCCAAACACAACCGGCTTGCCGTCAGGCAAATAAGTCTCCTTGAGTGTCGAGTGGCCTGAGCTTCCAGAATTAATCCACCCGCGAGCGATGATCGGGGAAACAGGAAAACCCTCTTGAGCATAGAAAATCGCGTCCTCAAGCAAGGCTGAGGGAGACACTTTGCCGTAGCGCTTCGAGAGCCATTCCCACCCTGAGACGCAACCAGGCACGCTCCAAGAGAGAGGAGAATAGGGATCGATCTCGGATAACCCCATTTTCTCGGCTTCCGCCAAACTCCAATCATACGGAGATCGCCCACTGGCATTCAGCCCGTAAAGAGATTGGCTCGCCTCATCCCAACCGATCGCAAATAGATCTCCGCCGGGTCCGTTGCTCATGGGCTCCACGACGCTCAAGACTGCATTCGCAGCGATTGCGGCATCGACGGCCGACCCGCCTTTTTTGAGGATGTCGAGTCCCGCCTGACTGGCGAGCGGTTGGCTGGAGCAAACGATGCCCCGCTGGCAGGCAACGGTCGACCGGTTCTGGTTTCGCGATCGAACCCCCTGCGTGTCGAGAGGAACAACTCCACTAGAATGCGTATTGGCTGCCACTGCCTGTTCTCTGAGAAGTGCCGAAGCCGACACCACCCCGCCTGCCTTGATAAAAGAGCGTCGGTTCATTGGGTGAGTTTGACACAAGCTAGAGAAATTCTAGCCCGTGTGCAACCAAGCGTTTTCGAAGTCCACGCATTCCCATAAGAAGTCCATAGCCCGATTCTGACCATCCAAACCAACTGGCACGGGTGCGTCGAAAGCTAAGGCAGCCAAACGTGGCCGTCTCATTCCGAGCTGGAAAGATGCCATAGCATTCAAGCCTCGACCCAAGCTCAAGCCTCGGCTAGAAGAAATGACCTATGAACTGCCTTAGATCAATGCGCCTCGCCGCGAGCCTGGCCCTGCTCGCCCTGGTGACGCCGCAGTTTGCCAATAGCCAGGACGCAAAAAGCAGCAATCTAGACCCCTTGATTGGGTTCATTTCCCAAAGCGAAGATCCGCAACTGCAAGCCGATGTTCTGCAGGGTATTGTCGCCGCTCTCAAAGGAGTCCCCAAACGACCGATGCCATCCGGCTGGGAGGCGCTTGAGCCAAAGCTGCTGAAAAGCGAATCGGCGAGTGTTCAACGGCACGCTCGGACATTGGCTGTCAAATTTGGCAGCCAGCCGGCACTCGAGGCAATCCGCCGCATCGTGTTGGCAAACAATCAACCCCTCACGGAACGTCGAGACGCCCTGGCCACCCTCATTGCAGTCTCTGATACTCGACTGGTCGAGATCCTCCTCTCTCTGCTGGAGGATTCCGAACTGAGAGGCCAGGCGATCCGTGGCTTGGCCCGTTTTCAGGATCTGCAAATTCCCCCAGCACTCGTCAATCTGTACCCCTCACTCAACCTGGGCGAGAAACGGGACGTTCTCAACTCCTTGTCCGGACGGGTTCCCTTCGCAACCAAACTGCTCGACGCAATCGAAAGCGAGATAATCCCCGCCCGCGACCTGACCGCAGCCCTCGTGCGCCAAATCCGCAATCTCGAGAACCCAGCTCTCAGCGAGCGGCTCCAATCGGTATGGGGAGCATTCAAAGACCCCGACGAGGATAAGTTGGCAGAAATCGCGCGCTACCGGGGTATTTATCGAGCTGGCGGTTCGACGCCTGGGAAAGCTTCGGCGGGTCGTGCTGTCTTCGTTCGAACCTGTCAGCAATGCCACTCCCTCTTCGGCATGGGAGGCAACATTGGCCCGGATATCACGGGATCAGATCGGGGAAACCTCACCTACCTCCTGCAGAACATCATCGATCCCAACAGCGTGATCCCAAATGAATACCAGACTTCAGTGATTGAAACGGACGACGACCGTGTTCTGACCGGCATCATTATCGATCAGAATGCCTCCGCCATCACGATTCGAACTGCGAACGAGGAGGTGACCATCCCAAGCCAGGAAGTCATCGATATCCAGACCAGCTCCCTCTCCATGATGCCAGAGGGCCTATTGACAGCACTCAGCGACCAGGAAGTTCGCGATCTGCTCTACTACCTGAGGCAACCCGCCCAGGCTCCACTCAAGGCGAGCGAAGAAAACCTCAACCTTTTCTTCAATGGCGTCGATTTGACCGGATGGGATGGGAACCAAGACCTATGGACCGTGCAAGACGGGGTGATTACAGGACATTCTGAAACGGGCCTGAAACACAACGAATTCCTGACCAGCCAAATGATCCTGGAAGATTTTCGCGTGACCTTCGATGTCCGACTCACACCAAACTCGGAAAACAGCGGCATTCAATTCCGCAGCCGGCCGCAAGCCAATGGCGAAGTCAAAGGTTATCAGGCGGACGCTGGCCAGGGCTGGTGGGGCAAGCTCTATGAAGAACTGGGACGAGGGCTCCTATGGGATAAGCCAGGGGATCAACATATCAAAAAGGGCGATTGGAACCACTACGAGATCCTCGCTGTCGGTCACCACATCAAGACTGCGATCAATGGAAAACCATGCGTGAACCTTGAAGATCCCGACGGCGACCTCCAGGGAATGATCGCGCTTCAACTCCATTCCGGAGGCCCCATGACGGTTCAATTCAAAAACTTCCAAATCGAACTTTCACCCCGAACAGAGCAGCTAAAAACTGTCAACCCATAACGTTCGACCGCAGAAAATATCTCGTTTTTTACCTGTTGACTGAATTTGGAGGGATCCCGTAACCTGCGAAGCGCTGGTGAAGTAAGCGGCTCGAAGTCCATCACCCGCCCATATATGACCGAAGCATATTGCTCTGAATGTTGTGAGCGAAACGTGATGGTTGACGCTGTCGAAGACGTCATGAAAAACGGCAGAAGAACCATCCAAGGAAAATGCGCGACCTGCGGAGAGCCCGTTTTCAAAATCGTCAGCTCAAATACGACATCTGCCCGTGAACAGGCAACGAGACAATTGGTTAGCCCCATGACAGATTGATTCCATCCCAGCCGACGCAGTCGGCGATCAGGAAACGTCATCAAACAAGCCCGTGTGCCCAGCCCTAGTGGCTCTTTTGGCGGTGGCTCTGCTCAGGATTTCTGTTCCTTGCGCAGTCGCTAAATCCCAAAAATCCCCAAACGGTAAGGATTGGGTCAGGATTCCCAGAGTTCTGGATTCGCGCGCAATTGATTCAAGAGGCCGGCATCTGCCGGAGGGAAGACGAACTGCGAGAGTTCTTCCGCGGTCACCCACTCAAGGTCGGCACATTCCAGCGGCTCGGGCTCACCCGATCGAAGAGTACAACGGTAGAACTGAATTCGAACGCATTTCTCCGGGTATTGATGCTCCACGGCGGCAATCATCGATCCCACCTGCACGTCGACGCCTAATTCCTCCTGCAACTCCCGAACGAGGCAGTCGGGATAGGACTCTTCAGCCTCGAGTTTCCCCCCGGGGAACTCCCAAAGGCCACCAAGGTGCTTATCGAGAGGGCGCTGGGCAATTAAAAGGCGGCCTGCTCGAAAAACGAGGGCCGCCGCGACACGTATGGGAGATGACAAAACTCCGATTCTACCAAATGCTTACTTACTCCGTAGCCGAACCGTCTTCGTCCGAGCTTTCTTCAGTTGCCTCGACCACCGTTGTCTCGGTCGTCACATTCGCTGAAGGAGTCAAAGTCGTCGGAGCCACCGAGGAGCTTACAGCCTCAGGCTCCGGCCTGAGCTCTGGGTGCTTCTCAAAGAGTTTCTCACGTCGGGACAAAGCACGGCTGCTGTAACTCGCAGGCACGCCAGGACGGGTCAACTCATCATAAAGCGCAATCGCCTCAGCGGCCTCGCCTGCAGACTCGTGAATGCTAGCGGTAGCCAACTTGGCCTGTGCAGCGACAGGCGTGTTTGGGAATCGACTCAGAACAGCTTGATAACCACTCTTTGCCTCGTTCAGATTACCCGCCGCATCATCGGACGCCGCAACCCCGTAAAGGGCCGTCGAAACAAAGTCACTATCGGCATACTGCGTCTGAAATCGCTCGAAAGCGCTCTTGGCTTTGTCGTAATCGCCCGCCATGAAATGGCCGCGAGCAGCAAGCAAAAGAGCTCGTTCCGCTGCGGACGTTCCCGCATGGGCGGTTTCCACAGCAAGGTATTCATCTGGGCTAGGCTTGTTGGCCTCCTCCGTTTCCCCCTCTTTCGACAGGACATCATAAAGTGCCGTGCCAGCAACTTGTTCACTCTGATCCGCCTTCCACTGCGACACGTAAACGGCGCTCCCAATAACAATTGCTCCAATACCTCCGACGACAAGTTTCTGCTTGTGGGTTTCAATCCACGTCAAAAACTCGATCAAGCCAGACGATTCCTCAGACTCCGTGCTCATAAATAAAAGCGGTAATCATTCGGCTCGCCCAGAAAAAGGCAAGCTCGAAATCCCATATTCGCCGGATTCGAGTCAATTGGGCTCAAACCGCCGATTTCGACTCGCCTAATCCGCTACTGAGCCGCTTTGGCCGCAGTCACCATCGTTTTGAAATCGGCCTCAGCTGCTTTAACGAGGTCACCGGGGCCCGTGAACTTGATAAACACAAAGCCTTTGGGAGCCTCAACAATCGCACCCAGCAAGCCATATCCAGATTTGGCCACTTTGCGCCCGACTGGAGGGCCGCTCATGAAGGTCCCCTCCGCATGCACAAACGAAACATCAATGGCCCCTACTTTTGCGGTTTCAACACGTGTCTTCAGCTGCGAAGCCGGTTCTTGAAATTGGCGATACCAACGATTGATATTCGCCTCCGTTCCTCCTGCATTACCGGGACCAAAGTAGAAAAACACTACCTCCCCTGCCTCACCACCTTTTAGGCCAGGGACACTCAGCTGCGCTTTGCGCATCGACGAAGTGGGGCGAATCGAGCGCCAGGAATCCGGCCGAGAGAACTCAAGCTCACTTACCGTGAACTTACGAGGACCACCCTCTTGAGCAACCACACGCTCTAGCGGCCCCAAGTAGGCGGCACCGATCAACGTTAGAAAACCAGCAATGAACACGCGTCTCTTCATGGATCCCAAGCCTAGGAAACCGTTCCCAAAGGACGCAAGGCAATCTCTCTGAATATTCGAAAGCAAACCCACGCAGGCCTGAGCACCCGGATGAGCAAATCACAAATGAAATTTGCATTTTCGAAGAGCGGTGAAATAAGCTACTGAAAGATGAAGGTCTATTCTCACCAGGAAAAGAGATTCGACTCCAGGATCGCAGCTATGTTGCAGTCCTCCAGTCTCTTTGATCAAACCATCGTCGAACGCACCCAAGCGATCATTGACGAGGTCCGAAAACATGGAGACCAGGGGCTGATTAAGCTGACCCACAAGTTCGATCGTGCCAAGCTCAGCTCCCGCACCTTGTCCGTCAGCGCCGACGAGCTCAAGTCTGCAAAGCCTTCTTCCGCAACGGTCAAATTGGCGGTGCGCGAAGCAACTAAGAACATTCAGCGCTTCAGCAAGGCTTCCATGCGTCGCAACTGGAAGATCAAAAACTCACACGGTGGGAGCGTCGGTGAGAAGTTCGATCCCTTCCGCCGCGTCGGACTCTATATTCCAGGAGGCACGGCTCCCTTAGTTTCAACCGCGCTGATGACCATTACGCTGGCCAAGGTCGCAGGTTGCCAAGAGATTGTCGTTTGCACACCTTGCGCTCCGGATACCTCGATCAACCAGGATCTCCTCTACACTCTCAACAAGGCCGGTGCCACCGAGGTTTATCGAGTCGGAGGCGCACAAGCCATCGCCGCCATGGCCTTGGGCACGAAAAAAATTCGGGCGGTCAGCAAGATCTTTGGCCCAGGGAATGCCTACGTCGTGGCCGCTAAATGTGCGCTCTTCGGAAATGTCGCGATCGATCTCCTTCCCGGCCCGAGCGAGGTCTTGGTCATTGCCGATCAGAGCGCCAACCCGGATTGGGTCGCGGCCGATCTCATCGCCCAAGCCGAACACGGTTCTGGACACGAGCGAGTCGTTCTTCTTTCAACCTCCAAGCGCCTGATTCAAAACGTGGAAAAATCGATCGCGAAACAAGTTCCCGAACGATCACGCGCCGCCTTCATCGAAAAAGCCCTCGATCAAAATGGCTGGGCACTCCACGTGGCCAACCTGGATCAGGCCGTCGAAATCACGAATCAGTTCGCTCCCGAGCACTGCGAAATCATGACCCGATCCAATCAAAAACTGGCAAAAGAAATCACGACGGCGGGCGCCATCTTCTCAGGCGACTTCTCCCCAACGGTGCTGGGTGATTATGTCGCGGGCCCGAGTCACGTACTCCCGACAGGCGGAGCAGGACAAAGTTTTGCGGGACTCACGGTCGATCAATTTCAACGCCGCACGAGTGTCGTCCAATATTCAAAACCTTCGCTCAAGCGAGCCATCGAAGGAGTCAGCGCGTTCGCGACCATGGAAGGCCTCGACGGACACGGCCGGTCAGCCAGTATTCGTCTCGCCTGAACCTGTCTCTAAGCCCATTCACCGATCGCACTCTGAACTGTTTTCATGCCTCGATCTCACCGAAGGATTCGTCCGCACATTGATGCCTTGCACCCCTATGTTCCCGGGGAACAACCCAAGGGGCTGAAACTCACGAAACTCAACACCAATGAGAATCCATATCCTCCGTCACCGAGGGTCCTCAAAGCGGTTAAGGAAGCAGCCGGAGAGCAACTCAGGCTCTATCCCCACCCAACCGCAGACCCACTGAGGGAGCGCTTGGCAGAATTGCACGAGGTCAGGAAGGAGCAGATCATCGTGGGAAACGGTTCGGACGAACTCCTGGCCTTGGCCACGCGCGCGTTCGTCGCTCCAGCTCCCTCAAGAGGAAAAGCCGGCGTACCCAACAACATCATCCAATACTTCACGCCCAGTTACTCCCTCTACCCGGTGCTTGCATCCATTCAAGATGCCACCAAGAATGAAGTCACCTTGCCCCCGAGTTTTGCCCTCCCCGGCAAGGCCGCCCTCCAGAAGTCCAACTGGAATCCAAAAGCCGCGTTAACATTTATCACAACGCCGAACGCTCCCAGCGGGCGCGCATACAAGACGTCCGATCTCAAACGACTCTGCAAGGCCACATCCGGGGTGATCATTTTGGACGAAGCCTATGTTGATTTCGCCGATGAAGATGCGCTTTCTCTGGTGAACGAATTCGATCACGTGATCGTATCGCGAACCTTCTCGAAGGCTTACTCGCTCTGCTTTCAAAGAATTGGCTACTTCGTCGGTCCCGAACCTCTGATCACGGCGTTGCACAAAATACGAGATAGCTACAATGTCAACGGGCTGGCTCAAGTTGCCGCACTCGCAACTTTGGGAGACCTCCCCTACTACCGAAAGAATTTCACGAAGGTGATTCGAGAGCGAGACAAGCTCTCAAACAAACTAAGCGACCTCGGATTCAAAGTCCTCCCCAGCGCGACGAACTTCATTTTGACCTCGCCTCCAAATCGATCTCCGAAAGCGGCACATTGGTACGAGGAATTACGAAAATCGGGCATTCTCGTGCGATGGTTCTCCGATCCGGCCGTTGACCGATATCTGAGAATTTCCATTGGAACGCCAGCTGAGAACAACACCCTCATGCGTTCGATCAAACGAATCCTGAACACGGCTCGCCCCGCCTAAGTCACCGCAGTTTCTCAATGGTTCCCGATTCTCAGTCACCCGCAGATCGCCTTTGGGCCGAGTACAGTGGCGTCTTCAAAGACTTAGACGATCTCACGCTCGGACGTTGGCTCGCACAGACGTTGGGACAACTCCACGGTCGTATCTGGCGGCTTTCACACCCGCTCCTGGGAACTTATCGACTAGCCACGCAGATCGCCAACGAGCGAGATATTTGGCAGAAGAGAGTTTGCGCCATTCCTCACGGCTACCATGCCTCAGACTGCTGCGCTGCCCCAATTCTTCCTCTGTTCTCTCGCGACATTAAAGAGACCGGACTAATCTGCGAACATTGCGGCGGGACCACAGTCCCCTTCAAAGAGCTTCCAGCCGAAATCCAAACCCCCATCACAAGCTGGGCCAAGGAGTATTCCAAAGTTCATGAGACCGCCCATTGGTCGGAGGCGAAGAAACAACAATCAAAAAACTACCAGAGCCAGTTTGAAGCAGCTGCCAAATCGGCAGAACAGCTTCTCTCCTCAGCCGTCACAGAGATCATTCCACAGTTTCTAGACTTCTACCCGACCATCATCTGGGAAGACCAGGACGAATGCCTCGATGTCCGCCCCGAGGACATAGGAACAGCCTGATCTGAACCGGATCTACTCTCCTACTAGCGCTTGCCCATTCGCTCGAGGATCTGCTGCGCCTCTAAACGAACCCTTCGAGCCTTCCCGAGCCACAGCTTGGCTTACGCCAATCTTGTTTACCGGCGACACAGTGTAACCCATCGCCTCTAAAGCCTCTCCAACCGAATCCCCGAATGCGCTTTCGATCAGAATGCGGTCAGGCCGCCACTGGTGATGAAATCGAGGTGCAGCTAAGGCTTCGTCAATCGTCATTCCAAAATCAACCACACGAATAATAGCTAACACAACCTGACTGATGATCGTTGGGCCGCCAGCGGCCCCAACAGAGAAAACGGGTATTCCATCCTTCATCACGATGGTCGGACTCATACTCGAAAGCGGACGCTTCCCGGCTTCCACTTGATTGGCGGCCGAACCCAGAAGTCCGAAGGCGTTGGGAACGCCTGGCTGAATCGAAAAATCATCCATCTCGTTATTCATCACCACCCCGGTTCCCGGGATGACCACTTTTGAGCCATAGGTCGTGTTCACCGTTGCCGTGCAAGCCACCCATGCACCTGCATCATCCGCAACCGAAAAATGGGTTGTGTGCTTCTCGAAAAGATCTGTTTCGGCATTCGGCGGAAGGGCATGCGTTTCAACGGAACTCGATTGCCCTGGTGAGATCTGTGCCGCAAGTTCACGGGCATAGCCCGCATCGATCAGTCCTTTCGGCACCGGAGCAAAATCAGGATCCCCTAGCCAATGGGCTCTATCTGCGAATGCTCGCTTCATCGCTTCGACCACCAGCTGAATCCACTCAGGACCTTCAGGATCCAATCCCTTCAGTTCAAAGTGCTCCAAGATGTTCAGTATCTGAGCGGTATGGACCCCGCCAGAACTGGGAGGCGGGAAGCCCACAATGTCAAACCCACGATAGCTCGAGCGGACGGGCTCCCGCAGCTGAACTCTATATCCATTGAGATCCTCTCGTCGCATGATTCCTTGGTTTGACTTCATCCAACGATCGAGCTGATCCGCAAAGCGACCCCGATAAAACCAATCAACACCGTGCTTTGCGATATTCCGGTAGGTTCTCGCAAGATCCTTTTGCGTCAAGCGGCTTCCGACCGGATGCGCCTCCCCCGATGCGGTTAAAAAAACTGCCGCCGAAGCGGGAAACTCGCGCAGGGCACTAACGGCCGATCGCGCCCGTGAATGGTAGGCGTCATCAACCAAGAAGCCCTTTTCCGCAATCGTCGCAGCAGGAAGGATCAAATCCGCGAGTGGTAATCGACCGAACCGTCGATTCGCCTCGCCGTAGGCTCGTAAAGCCCCTGGAACACCGCTGGCCAGGGCCCCTTTCTGAGAAAGTGTCGTGTCCCCTTTTCCATCGCGCAGGTACATGTCAGGAGTGGCTTGAGCGGGCGCTGTTTCGCGGCCATCAATCGCGACGAATTCGCCGTCCGCTCGCCGAATCAGCATGAAGCATCCGCCACCGATCCCGGAGTTGAATCCGTCAACCACCCCCAAGGTCAGCCCAGCAGCGACCGCCCCATCAACCGCGTTCCCCCCGCGCGACATCGCATTCATCGCCGCTTCTGAGGCCAATCGATGCACCGTTGCGACCGCTCCCGCTCGTCCGTTAAAGGACGTGGCATGGTTAAAAAGCAGGATCAACCCGAGCGCAAAGAAGGGGCGCAGACGACGGGAAAACATCCGTGACTCAAAGGAAGCAAGAGAGCGTCGAGACATGCCTAGTTCACTACAGCACCGGCGGACCAAGGCAAGAGAGAAAATCAGACAGATTGAGCGTTCACCGGCTTCTCCAGTCTACCTCAGGCATTCGCTGCCTTCCTCCGAAATCAGTTCCCAATGAAATCGAAACTCCAAAACGAGAGGTTCATTCCCGGATGACCATATCACACGGATCTCCCATGCGCTCGATCATGAGGCTCAACAATCAATGCCGCACTAATCAGAAAACTCCCATGCCGCATAGGTCGGACGGATCGTCGTTGCTTTTGATCCCTTTTCAGTATGAGCGGGCGGGGCAATCGAGAGCACCTCTCCCAAGCGTTTCTTCACCCGCACGGCCGCGGAGTTTGTTGTTTCACTCAAATTCGCCTCCTCCTTCAAATCTCCTGGCACATCAAAGAATCGACCATCTCGATACAACTTGTATTGAGCCGTTCTTGCAAATTGCCCCGGCACTTGTCCCCAGTAGGGCTGGTAGTGCATAAAGAGCCACTCCCGCGGATTGCCCACTTCACCTCGCAATCGAGGAAGAAAGCTTCGGCCATCAATCGGATCCGTCCAATGTTTCGACACACCTGACGCCTCTAAGAGGGTGGCATAGAAATCCGTGAAATCGATGAGATCTGGCAGGACTGTCCCGCGTGGACTATGGCCCTCCCAGGAAGCGACAAAAGGAACGTGATTCCCCATGTCTTTCATTCCCCCTTTACCGCCGCGAATCTCTTGCCCTTGCCACTGCGAACGAATCCCTCGATTGGTTCCATTATCGGCAGTGAACATCAGGATCGTTTCCTCGGCCAAGCCGAGTGCTTTCACTTTGGCTTCGATTCGTCCGACCAACTTGTCCATGTATTGCACCATGGCCACAAAGTTCTCTTTTCGTTCGGCTGGGTCCTTGGGAGCCTTGTTGGCAATCGCCAGGGATTGATTCCCCAGAGTATCGGGCGTGCGAACGAAAGGATCATGCACGAGCACCATCGGATAGTAGACAAAGAACGGCTCATCCCGATTTCTTTCCATGAAATCGCAAATGAAGTCGACAAATAGATCTGGACCATATTTCCCCCAGTTCTCCTCCTGGGTGATCATTTTACCATTATGCTCCAAAGGTGGGTTCCAAAAACGTTCCCCCCCACCGCCTTGATTTTGCTTTCCTTTGGTTACCTGCCAGAGGAGCGACTCGTGAAATCCAGCCTTTTGAGGGCGGCTCGAGTCCAGTGCTCCGGGCAGCATATTGTAGAGACCATTCAGCTGCCACTTGCCCGCGATCGCCGTTTGATAGCCTGCTGCCTGTAACAGGTGCCCAAAGGTTTTTTCTTTGGGACTGAGATAACCGAAATGGGTGTAGTTCCGAAAGTTATACTGACCGGTCATGATCTTGACTCGCGAAGGAGTGCAAATCGGCATCGAATAGCAATGCTCAAATCGAACGCCGTTGGCGGCAAGACGGTCGATGTTTGGGGTCTGATAGTCGTCACCGCCATAACAACCGAAACCTTCCCACCCAACATCATCGGCCATAATCAGAATGACGTTCGGTGACCGCTCCGCCACACTTTGAAACATCCCACTGAGCAGGACGGCGGCGCCGACCAAGCAGCTCCGGCGAAAGAGCCTTAAAAGCTCGAGCAGATGTAAAGGATGAGGAGTGTTTTCATTTCTGAGCATACCTTCTTATGACCGACCTCATGGGAAAGTTCAATCGTTGACTTGCGCATTCCTAAGGGACGGGCGTACCGGATACGGGAAAGATGTTCAGGGTTATATTCCGGATTGGGAGACGAGCGTAACTGACTGTGAGAAAACATCGGCGGAGAATCCATCCGCGCTCGTAAAAGCGACAGCTTCGCTCTCGCACTCCATGTTAAGACCGTCGTTCGAACATTATTTGGAGTGCGGGAGCGGAGCTGTCGCTTTCACACTCTCGCAGCGGCTGACAGGAAAGAACTTTCGCACCGGCCGCTCAAGCATAGGCTTGAGTTTCGAGACGGTTTTTACTCAGATGCTCTCATGGCTCGCAACACGCTTTGCCCCCTTAGTCTGACCGTCTTTCTAATCTCGTCGGCCTCGACGCAAGCTGCCCTATTTACCGGATCCGTCGTCGACGCCAGCACCAGCAAGCCGATTCCATCTCGGGTTTATCTCCTAGACGCCGCGGGCAAAAACCATTTCGTCGAATCCGCTTCGCCCGACGGATCCGCCCTTCCCTACCGAGAGCAATGGGTCCCCATGGCTCAATCGGTTGATCAGCACACGACCCTCTCAAGTCATCCATTTAAGGCTGAGCTCGCTCCTGGCACTTACACGCTACGGGTGTTCCGTGGCAAAGAGTATATCCCCCACAACGCTCAGCTTCAGATCACAGACAAAGCACAACATCACAAGATTGACCTCCATCGATGGATCAATATGGCTGAGCGAGGATGGTATTCGGGCGAGACGCACGTTCATCGAAGACACCTCGAGTTGCCCAACGTCATGTTGGCTGAAGACCTAAACATTGCTTTCCCGGTCACGTTCTGGACCACGGCTGCCTTTGAAGCTCCCCACCTTCGCCCATCTACTCTCCGCCATCCCCCATCTCCCTTTGGAAATCGGGAGGATCGAGGAACCGAGACCATCACTGTGGACAACACCCATTTGATAGTTCCTCGAAATACGGAGTATGAGATCTTCAGCATCAACGACACGCCCCACACACTCGGAGCAGTTTTTGTGATCGACCACATTACTCGGTTCTCGGGGGGCATGCCACCGGTCAAACAGATCGCCGACCAGGCACACGCGGAAGGAGCGCTATTGGATCTGGACAAGCATAGTTGGCCCTGGGCCTTCATGTTGGCACCGATCGCGAAGGTCGATCTCTTTGAGCTAAGTAACAACAGTGTTTGGCAAACCAAATTCGGATTTAGCCGCAGCGGTCAAGTTCCCGAATACATGAACATTCCGACTAAGGATGGACATCTCTCAGAACGAGGTTGGCTCGACTACGGCTTTAAATCTTACTACGCCCTCCTGAACTGCGGTCTCCGCATGAAACCAACCGCTGGTACGGCTTCTGGCGTTCACCCGGTTCCCCTGGGCTTTAGCAGGGTTTACGTCAAACCGGATGGCCCCTTTACCAAAGAGAACTGGATGGCGGGCCTGCGAGACGGCCGGAGCTTCGTCACAACAGGGCCGATGCTCTTCGTCCAGATCAATGGAAAGGATCCCAACACTGCTCAACCGATCCACAGTCCCGGACCAACGACCCTCCAGATCCGAGGCGAGATTCAAAGCGCCCATCCGGTTTCATCGATCGAAATCATCGTAAACGGCGACATTTTCAAAACGCTCAATCCTGATCCCAGCCAAAAAGAGGACCAATCCTACGAATCTCGCTTTACCCTTGACCGCACGATCGACCGATCCGTATGGGTAGCCGCACGATGCTTCACCAAACTCCCTAACGGTCGGGAACGATTTGCCCATACCGCGCCGTTCTATCTCGAGATTCCTGGCAAGCCGATCCGCCCGAAAAGCGTCGAACTCGAATTCCTCACCAAACGCATGCAGCAAGAGATCCAGAGAAACCGGTACCTTCTCCCTGCTCCCGCCCTGCAAGAGTTCCACGACGCCCTACGATTCTACCAGAACCTATCGCCCCGATAGGAAAAAACCCACCCGTCCCAGGCTTAGCGAACCTAAGGCGCGAATAAAAATCCCAGAAATCCCAGATTCAGGATTTTCCCCTCGACGAGACCATCTCATTCAGTTAGCGAATGAGGTCAACGATGAGGTTATCTCGAAGACGGTTTATTGGGAACACTGGCGCAGTGGCCGCCGGTTTCGTTGGGCTCTCCCGCTACTTGAATCAAGATCAGGTGTTGGGCGCAGATTTCTCCTATCCAGTCACCAAACGCCAAGCCCACCAGAGCGAAGTCAAGGGCTACGGCGAGCTCATCGTCGACCCTAAACGGATTCTCGATCTACCGGAAGGGTTCACCTACACCGTCATGTCGACCACGGGACAGATCATGAATGACGGTCTCCAAGTACCTGGAGCGCCCGATGGCATGGCCGCTTTTCCGCTCGACGACGATCGCTGCATTGTCATCAGCAACCACGAGCTCGAGGACAAACAGACCTTTGAGGGGCCTTACGGCATCACCAACGAGCTCGCCTCCCGCGTACCCGCTGAAAAAATGTACGACACCGGCAAAGGCAGGTATCCACAGCTCGGCGGCACCTCGACCTTCGTCTTCAATCTCAAACGCCAACGCGTCGAATCCCACTTCCTAAGCCTCGCTGGCACGATTCGAAACTGCGCCGGAGGGCCTACCCCCTGGGGGAGCTGGATCAGTTGTGAAGAGACTGTTTTCGTCGCAGGGGACCACCTCGATCACCACCACGGCTACAATTTTGAAGTACCCGCAAGTGCCAAGATGGGCCTTTGCGACCCGGTTCCACTAAAGGCCATGGGCCGCTTCAATCACGAGGCCGTCGCGGTGGATCCCGCGACGGGTATTGTCTATCAGACTGAAGATCGAGACGATGGATTGATCACTCGATTCATTCCCAAGGTTCCCGGCAAACTGGCCGAGGGCGGACAACTCCAAGCTTTGGTCGTCAAGGACAAGCCCTCCTGTGACACTCGCAATTGGCCAGATAAAGGCACGCCACACATCGCGGTCGGCTCATCGCTAGACGTCGAATGGATGACCATCGAAGACACAGAGAATCTCAAAGACACCATGCGTGCCGATGCTTTCAAGGCAGGATCCGCCATTTTTGCACGCGGCGAAGGCATGTGGTATGGATCCGGCAAGATCTACTTTGCCTGTACCAGCGGAGGGATCGGTAAAGGCGGGCAAGTGTTCATCTATGAGCCCAGCCCACACGAGGGGACTGAGAATGAGTCGAAACAGCCCGGCAAGCTAACGCTCTACCTCGAGCCCAACAATACCCAACTGCTGCAGTATGGGGACAATTTGACGATTGCACCGTGGGGCGACGTCATTCTCTGCGAAGATGGAAATGACGATCAATATCTCCGAGGTGTCACCCCCGAAGGAAAGGTCTACACACTGGCACGGAATTCCTATTTCGGAAAATCTGAGCTATGCGGCGTCTGCTTTTCCCCCTACCAGTCGACCCTCTTTGTGAACATTCAGCGACCTGGCATCACCCTGGCGGTCAAAGGGCCGTGGGAAAACTTGGCCAAGAGCTAAGTCAAACGCTAGATCACATCAAATTCATTTCGTGCCCTATCGGATCGCGGGATACGACAATCCCGTGATCCGTAACTGCAGGGACGGAACGGAGCGTTGAAGGGTTCAGTTGGATGAACCGCGCGTCGCGGCCTGGCCAAAGAATCGTTGAATGAGAGATTCAGGAAGCGGCTTGCTTCTGAGACTGACCGCGACAGAGCATAGCCCAGCTCCGACGACGTCCCACATAAAAGCTTCCAAGCCAAGCAAAGAATAAACCGTGAATCGTCCGTGAACGAGATAGCCGGCGACGTAGAGCGCGATATGAGTCCCACAACCACCCAGCATTCCAGCCACGACTCCGGCGCGGGTCATTCGAGGCCAGAACAGCGTTAAGGCCATAGGCATCAAGAAACACCCGGCCAAACCGCCCGTCGAGAAGACAATGAGATTCTGGAGATATTGCGGAGGATTCAAGACCGCGAGCGCTGCAGCCACCCCCACCACCGAAGTCACGCCATAGGTTAACCACTTCATCTGCTGTTCGCTGACCGACGGATTCACATTGCGTTGATAAACGTCCCGCACCAGACCGGACGAAACCATCAACAAGAAACTATCCACACTGGACATCACGGCAGCAAACGGAGCAGCCACAATCAGCCCTGCCAGCCAGGGGCTGCCTGCCGCCGTGGCCAGCACACGAGCTGTTTCCGGCATTACACGGTCCGGCTCGATCTCCATGCCCGGCACAATCACCCGCGCACAACAGAAGATGATCACCAGGGGAAAGTAGATCAGGGAATAGTAGACAGCGACCATGATGATGGATCGCCGCAACGTGGGCGCATCCTTGAACGCCATCTGCCGCACCATGTTACTAGGTTGCCCTGCGCCACCAAAGGACCAGAAAACAAAGAAGCTCAACGCCATTCCGATGGATAAGAATCCCATGTCACTCTCCGCACTGGGTCCCGGAGCGGACACGTAGGCCCCTTTCTTGCCGGCACCTGCCAGATAGGGGCTGCGGTCGGTGATTGTCACTTGGGTCGAGATCAAGAGCTCGTCCGGCTTAATCTTGGCAATTTCCGAGGGGGTCGTTACGACCAACACTGGAATGTCGCTCGCATCCACCGTCCCCGCAGGAATCCGGATCAGCGATTTGGTTCTGACCATTGAAGCACGGACGTCATCGACAAGAACCTCAAGCCAGGCGCCCTTTCGAAGCACCACATCCTTTTCAGCAGCATCCTGCAGCCGAATCGAAACCACTCCATTCTCCGGCGGTGTCATTTCGGCCACGGCTCGCGTCGCAGCCGTCAGTCCTCCAGTCTGTTGCAAGATTAAGACAAACATCACGGCGACTCCGATCACCATCACAATGCCTTGCATCACATCGGTCCAGACCACTGCCCGGAAGCCGCCGTAGGCCGTGTAGGCGATCACGGTTCCAGAGAACACCATTAAACATAGCAAGTAGTCTGGTTCCGCCGACTGCACCAAGGGGATACCCTGTTGCCATTCAGCCACCCAAGCGACCGCTGATTGGAACACATCAATCTCACCTAGAAGCGTTGCCAAGATGCTGCTTCCTGCCTTGAACTGGGCGAGCAGGTAAAAAAACATGAAGAACGTGAGCAAGCCCGTGGCAATCAAACCAACTTGAGGGCTACCGAAACGTTCCCGCAAAATCTCCGGCACCGTCACAGCCCCTGCTCGACGCGCGACTTGGTTGAGCCGTTTCGCCAGAAGCCCCGTCGTTACGATGGGAACGACCATGTAACTCGCAATCCACAATGCGAGGATCCACCCATGAGTGTAAATGAGCGCGGGAAAGCCCATAAAACTGCCTCCGGAAGCATTTGTCGCGGCAAAGGTCAGTGCAAAAGCCCAAACACCCAGCCCCCGACTGCCCAAGAAATATTCGCTGACAAATTCCTTTTTGCTTCGAACACGACTCGAAAGCCAAGCGAGGAAGAAAACAAACAACAGGTAGATCCCGAATGTGATCAACGCGGCATTCGTCGTCCCAGAGGCACTGGGAACAAGATGGAGAACGTCGAGTGTGTTATTCATGGTCCTGAGAACTTGAAGTTTCCCCTCTACCCTCTGCGTCCTCTTGCTCTTCGAGGGATTGATCCTTCATGAAACAGGTGCAGAACCAGAGAATCGAAAGGTTCGCCCCGATCCAAGGAACACCGACAGACCAAAACACCCAACTTGGAATGCCCCAGATCAGGTTCAACTCCTCAGAAGAGGAGTCGTAGGCAAAATACCACGCTCCGCCCACGACCCAGACGGCGAACACACACCAAATCAGAAGAATTCCAATCAACTCTCGCCGAGATTGGACAAATACATGATCCCAGGCACCTGCCGTGGAGCGAGAAGACTCTAAGTCCGATTTCATGTCACCTAGATTCGATTAACCATCCCTTTGCGGGTTCCCAACGAGGCTGAAAACCCAATTTAGTCACGATCAATGGAATCAACAAGACCCTTATTCCCCCTCCGACCAGTCGCTCACTCAACCACGAGAGCCGCAATGTACGCAATTTTAAGATTGAGGCCGAGGCGAGAGAAATTAGACATTGCCTTTTCGGCCTGGATCGCGAATCGTTCACCTATGAAAGCACTTCGACACAGCACACTCCACGCTCTGCTATTGTCCCTTTCGATCATTGTTCCAAATCAGCTCCGAGCCAGCCAGGCAGTGACGGAAATGGTTGGAGCAGCGGACGCTTTTCTCGCTTCCCTCAATGACGAACAACGGGCCGTCGCCTCCTTCGATTTTGGCAATGACGAGCGGCTCAACTGGCATTTCATTCCAAAAGATCGCCTAGGCCTCCCGCTCAACCAAATGCAACCCGAGCAAGCAATACTGGCAGTCGCGCTGCTCTCGACTGGAATGAGTCGGGACGGGCAGGTCAAAGCCATGACCATCATGACGCTGGAGAAGATTCTGCAAGAGATGGAAGGCCCAAATCGACGATTTCCCCGCGACCCTGCGCTCTACCATGTCAGCATCTTCGGAACGCCTTCCGAGGACGGAACCTGGGGCTGGCGATTCGAGGGGCATCACCTCTCGTTGAACTACACGATCGTCAAAGGCAATCTCGCCTCGGGAACGCCTTCGTTTTACGGGACCAACCCTGCACATGTGAAATCTGGTCCTCGCAAGGGTCTCCGAGTCCTCGGACTTGAGGAGGACACCGCACGATCACTTGTGAAATCGCTTCGGAAAAATCAGCTCAAAGCTGCCCTCGTCGGAAAAGAAGCTCCGAAAGACATCTTTACCTCAGCAGACCGAAAAGTCGGCCCCCTCAAACACAAGGGTATTCGATCGACTGCGCTGAACTGGCACCAGAAGGAATTGCTGATGGAAATCATCGAGCAATACGCCCACCGCAATCGTCCCGAACTCGCCGACCAAGACCTTGAGGCAATCGAACAGGCTGGGATTGAAAACATCTATTTCGCTTGGATGGGCGGTCTAGAGCTCGGCGACGCACACTACTACAGTGTCCAGGGTCCAACCTTCTTGCTAGAGTACGACAACATCCAGAACGACGCCAACCACGTGCATGCCACCTGGCGCGACTTTGATGGAGACTTCGGGATCGATCTTCTCCGGGAACACTACGAGTCGAACGCTCACAATTAGACCGATCAATCACTCTCATCCAAGTCCGGAAGTGAACCTCGCTTCCGGACTTTTTGTCGCCACAGCAAGCGACGACCATGGAGCCAATCAACAACTGAACCGCAACGCCTCCTCCCAGCCCATTGAATAAAGAGTCACCAACTAACAACCCAGAGATCCCTTTTTCGCAAGGCGACAAAATCGAAGTGACCATCGATGACCTTGCCTTCGGCGGCGAAGGGGTCGCTCGTCACGCAGGAATCGCCGTCTTTGTCCCATTTGTCGCCATCGGAGAAAAGGTTGAGATCCAAATCACAGAGGTAAAGAAGAGCTACGCTCGGGGCCGACTTCTCCAAGTCCAGGAACCTTCCCCCGAACGGATCGAGCCCACGTGCCCCCACTTTACTGCTTGCGGTGGGTGCCAGTATCAACATCTCCCGTACCCGACACAACTTTCAGCTAAACGGAAGCAGCTGATCGACATCTTCCAACGGATCGGATCCTTCAGCGAACCTCCGATCCAGGCCGTAGTCCCTTCCCCGGCCCCTTACGGCTACCGCAACCGAATTCTCGTCAGAACCCAATACAGTAAGCGAACCAAGCGGATGTCAGTCGGCTTCCTGAGACATGACAATCGACTTGTCGTCGATCTTGAGCATTGCCATATCGCAGAACCAGCGCTCAACGAACAACTCCAAGTCGTCCGAAAGGACCCTCCCACGAAGAACGGAGTGAAATTCAATCTTCGAATGATGCCGGACGATTGGGTCCTTCCACCGGATTCATTCTTCCAAGTGAACTATCATCTCCTACCAGGTATGGTTCAGGCCGTCCGAAACTACCTCGAACAAGCCCAGTCCAAACACCTTCTCGACATCTACTGTGGTGCGGGATTCTTCTGCCTCGAGCTGGCTGATCTCGTCGAAGGCTTCACGGGGGTCGAGATCGACAAAAAAGCCATCGAAGCAGCGCATGAGAACGCCAAGGCGCGAGGGCACACAAACGGCGAATTCGTGGCATCACCGGCCGAGGAAGCCATTCCTAAACTTATCGACCGCTACGAAGCCGACAAAACCACGGTCATCTTGGATCCACCGAGACGAGGATGTGCACCTAATCTGCTCGAAACCCTCCGAGAACATCGACCAGCACAGATCATTTACGTGTCCTGTCATCCGGCGACGCTGTGTAGAGATCTGGCTGAACTTTGTCGTGAAGGAGTCTACACTCTCAACGAAGTGACCCCCCTCGACATGTTCCCCCAAACGAAACATGTGGAGTGCGTTTGCGACCTCCGGAGAAACGATTGAGTCAACGACTCGATAGTATCTGGATACAGCATCTGAAGCGCGGAAACCGACGTAGCAATCCAATTCATCAAGATGCCACGCAAAAACTATTTTACATTTAGTTGTTTCTACGAGAGGGTATGCCCGAATGCGGTAGATTTGCTTCCCTAGAAAGTGGACAATCAACACGTGGCAAGCACCAGTGATGATTTGAGACCCGGTGGTCGGGAACACTTTCGATGGGATTGGCGCTGCCACCAATGACCGAATACCTTAATGGAAACGCGACTATTTGTAGGAAACCTCTCGTTTAAACTGACCGAATCCGATCTTCTCGATGTGTTCTCGCCACACGGCGATGTGATGCAAGTCCGAATTATTCTTGACCGTGAAACTGGAAGACCCCGAGGGTTTGGTTTCGTTACCATGGGTAGTGAAGAAGATGCTAACAAAGCCATTGAGGCTCTCAATGGACAGAACATCGAAGGACGCCCTCTAACTGTCAACATCGCTCGCCCTCGCGAAGAGCGACCTGGTGGCGGTGGCGGCGGTGGCCGTCGATAAACCGAACTAAACTGATTTTACACGACAGGGATCGATCATGGATCGGTCCCTGTTTTTTTGTGTTAGGTCCCTCCCGTCTTCGCCACTTCTCCAATCGCTTTTACCCTAAAGACGGTCGGCTTCAGAGAATAAGAATTTCTTCAGCGCTTCGAACCCCAAAATGGAACGAACGCACAGAGCATCCCCATCACCAATCCTGCCGAGTGAGCCGTATTGGCTATTCCCGCTCCTAGACCACTTTCAAGAACTCCAGAGTAACCCAGAACTAACCACAACAGCATCATGAAGACCACCACTTGGGGCAGCTGTATTCCAAAATCGGGGTCATGTTTTCCTTTCATCCAAATGAACCCCAAGAGTCCGAAAACGACTCCGGAAATCCCCAGAAAATTCGGTCCAGCTACGTAATACTGGGCCAGATTCGAGCCGATCGCAACTACCGCAATTAGAATCGCTAAAGATTTTGTGCCCAACTTCCACTCAAGCACACCGCCTAGATCTTTCATCCACCAAAGATTAAAGAAGATGTGGAGAAAACTTCCGTGCATCAGAATAGGTGTGACCAGTCGCCAAATCTGACCATGAAGAACTTCAGGCAATCCCATCCCACCGCTCGGACGAAAGTTCGAAATGTGGAGCCAGTACCTACAAGAGAAATACAGCTTTTCGCTAAGACTCATCAGAATAAAGATCCCGATGCACGCTGCAATGAGCCCGAACGTAAGCTTTCCAGAACCCGATCGGTTCAAAACATTCATGGTCTCAGCTCGCCCACGAACCCGTTTTTGATAGGCCGCTTCTGATTTTGACGTCGCTTCACGCATCGCATCGGCCTTCCCGGCTTCCGAAGCAAATTTCGGATCCCCAGGGTTCGCTTTGAATTCCTCGAGCATCGCCCGCGCAGATTCGAGAGCTTCTTCTGCGTGGACCCAGATCGCCCATTGCTCCCCGGAATCACGCTCGGTCTCGCACTCAATCCCCTTGACGTAGAGATAATCAGCGAAGATACGAGCGGCGGTCTGCCCTTCTAAATATCCAATAATTCGCATGCCTTGATCAACGTAGCCTAATACCCGGAAGCTAGCAAAAGGGTTACAGAAGACGAACCCAAAATCATTTGCGTCCCATGATGGCGCGCACCGCCACTTCAGAAAAGCGAAACGAGCCCCTCTCCTTCTGCCCTCAGCGCCGCCAATCAGCTAGTTTGTGCTCAAGGGATTCCCGCGTAATCGGTTTGCCGAGCACATCTCGCATTCCGGCTTCGAGACAAGCTTCGACTTCCTCCGGCATCGTACTGGCCGTCACACCAATAACCACCGGAGCCTCGGAATCCGATGACGTGTTGATAACGCGAGTGGCTGCCAAACCATCCATCTCAGGCATGTGGACATCCATAAGAAGGAGGTCGTATTTGCAAGCGCTGACCATCTGAACGGCTTCACGCCCGTTCGTCGCAGTATCAACCTCGATGCCAGACTTGCGCAGCAACTCGACCGAAAGCCGAAGATTGGTCGGGTCATCGTCTACGACAAGAATGTTCAAATGATCCAGGGAACCTAGCCTCTTCTCTTGAGGCTCTTCCTTGGCATGCCGAGATCGCTGTCCGTGAAGCAGGCCACTAATCGCCTCTGCCAGCGAGCTGAGCCGAAACGGCTTACCTAACCTCCGAGATCCAAATTCGAATTCGAGTTTCCTATCGACCCGACTCAAAAAGAGGACCGGCTTATTGAGACCGTTGGCGGCCTGGACTTCCTTCAACCATGTGTCCACCGCACTTGCCTCATCAGAGGCCCGTTCTTCCAAAATGATCAAATCAGCTTTCTCAAGTTGTGAGATTCGTTCGATGTGTTTCGGATCCATGACCGATATTGCTTGCACGCCAACCAACTCAAGATCATTGCGAAGCCGTTCTCCCGCTTCCCCGTCTGAAGTCACGCAGATCGCACGTCGCCCTAAAATGCCGTCCAAAACGGATGGAGAAGGCATTCCCTGCCCTGATTCGCTACCGCTTGGAGCCAGCGGGAGGATGACTTCAAACGAAGCTCCGTTCCCCAACTCGCTCTCAACTGAGATTCGCCCTCCCATGAGTTCGACAAGGCGTTTCGAAATCGCCAGCCCCAGGCCCGTTCCCCCGTAGCGTCGGGTGGTTGAGCTGTCGACCTGGCTAAAATCGAGAAAAAGCTTCGCTTGATCTGCTTCCGAAATTCCGATCCCCGTGTCAGTCACTCGGATACGAATTCCAGACTCAGAGCTCGACAGCCCAGCAAGCGCATCCGCTTGGGAAACTTCGATCGTAATGGTGCCTTGATTCGTAAACTTAGCAGCATTTCCGACCAAGTTTAACAAGATCTGCCGCATACGAGTTTCATCACCAAAGACTTCGAAAGGCACTGTTGGTGGGTAGTCGCAAGCAAGTTCAATCGGTTTCGAACGAATCCTCAACGCAACCAAATCGATCACCTCTTCGATACAGTGCCGCAAGCCAAACGCCTCTTCTTCAAGTTCTAGATTGCCGGACTCTATCTTAGAAAAATCGAGAATGTCGTTGATGATCTTCAGTAACGAACGGCCACTCGATTGAATCGTATCCACGTACTCTTGCTGCTCGCCGTCGAGTGAGGTGTCTCGGAGCAAACTCGTCATTCCAATCACACCGTTCATGGGAGTTCGGATTTCATGACTCATATTTGCTAGAAACAGAGACTTGGCTCGATTGGCTCCTTCCGCCTTTTCTCGTTCCTCATCGATCGTCACGATCTGATTCTTGATCTGCTCCGACATACGATTGAAGGTTCGAGAAAGCTCGCCCAATTCGTCACTCGAAAACTCTTCTCTTGGCTCGATCTCGTACTTTCCGGCTGCCAGAGCGTTCATCTCGGCATTCAGGCGATCAATCCGAGCGACAATTCTTGAGGCGATCCGTCCTTGCCAGCCAATGATGACAAGTAGCAACACGAGAGCCAGAGTGAAGGCGAGTCCTCCGCCCAAATAAGAACGCTCCCTTTGAATCGAAAACTCACGCTGGAAACGGTCGAACTGATTCTTCATGGCTCGATTGCAATCCTCGAGACTGGGGCCAATTTGCTCAAACTCAAGTCGGCTCGCCTCACGCGACAAATGGTACTCGAGAGTGAGATTCGAGAGCACTTTGACTCGCTCTTCGTACGCTTTCAATTGCTGCCGGATCGTCGCGCTTTCCTCTTGTGTTAGACCAGCAGGCTTTAGTCGCAGAGGCAAGTCACGCAGTCGAGTCAGAATCTCGTCAACCAGCGCCATGTTTAGGGACTCAGCAAACTGCTGTTGAAGGATGAAGATGTCGGCAAGACGGGGAAATACCAACTGGTCCACACTGGTCCGAGCCTCGCGATCCAGAAGAATTTGATCCAACTTGCGAGCCAGGACGCGAACTTTAGCTTCGGCTCCTTGGATTTCAGCCAGCAAACCTGAGCCTGATTTGGCCTTACCGATCCGTTGACGAAGCTCCCAATTCTTCGTCGCTTGCCGGTCGTAGCTCGCTACCTTCAACCGAACGAGCTCAAGGGCTCCCTGGAGCCCGAAGCTCGGATCACGTTGGGCCAACGCTTGAATGCTTTCTCCAATGCGTTTAATCCGCTCTTGATATTGGGCACGAGGCGCATCCTGCATTCCCGACAACATCTCGGCTTCGAATATTCGCGCCCGTAAGACGTGTTCATGAATGTCGAGAGTAAGCGATTCGACAGCGAGCAGTTCGCCCTGCTGTCTCAGCATCGATGAAGTTCGAACGGAGTCCCGGAAGTAGAGAATACTAAGGATGACCACCACGCCCAGAGCAATGAGCCCGGCCAACACGAAATGCCATCGCAGTGAGCCGGCTGGATTACTCACGCGGGCTGTCATGTTGTCACTACGCTAAACGGCTCAAGCCAATGCCCATACCGACGCTACTCAAGCTCGGTCGGAGACTTTGCCTTGATACCTGGCCAATTCGAACTCACCTTGGAGAAATTCCCTTCGGTATCTTGGAAGAATTTTTCCTTCACATCTTCATTGAGAAACAGGTGATATCTCCCTTCGTTAGAAGACCAAACCTGCGGGTCACCATCAAACTTCTTACCCAGCACGACCCCAAACGTGCAGTAGCCCCCGTTGGCGGGAACATACTTCTCCGGATCCGCCTGGAACGACTGTAGATTCTCATTTGTTGAGAATCGCCACTTCGCCCCGCCCCAGGTCGTCTGAAAGTCTTGTTTTCCCAGCACGGGCCCACCCTCCTGCGAATAGCTCACGGGATCATAGCCGTGAATCGCAAACCCAAGCTCATCAAGATTCCACTCGTGGGAAAGCCCAGCTTCCAGGACCGGAGGATCAAGTTCCTGGTTCACAGATTGCTCCCCACTACCACAAGCACTCAGGAGGAGAACCGAACCGAGAGAGGAGATCCGAATCAATCGCTCGAACCGCTCGACAAGACGCTTTTTCACAGGACCTAAACTGCGAACATTCGACTTCTCTGTCAAACAGAACGGACCGGAAACTCGCTTGTTTCACTCATCTTTTGCCACTAAATTCCCCCAAGCAATCCACTCCATGCAAAACGCCAGCGACCAATCATCTCCCGAGGCTCACTTGCTTGAGGCAACGGACATCTCCAAGGCCTTTCCCGGCGTGCAGGCACTCCAAGGCGTCAGCATTCAAATTCGTGCCGGCAGGCTGACTGCCCTCCTAGGCGAAAACGGGGCCGGCAAATCGACACTCATGAATATCTTGGCCGGTGTCTTCCCCCCTGACACTGGCTCGATTCGATTGCGAGGACAGGCTGTTCATTTCCGTAATACCCGAGAAGCTCAAGCCGCCGGCATCGCCATTATCTTCCAGGAGCTCAATCTTATCCCCCAACTCTCAATCGCAGAGAACATCTTTCTCGGACGCGAGCCCGTTACGAGACTTGGCACAATCGACTACCCAAAGATCAACCGGGATGCTCGGAAACTGCTGAGAGAGCTTGAGTGTGATCTAGAGCCGACTGCGCTTGTCCGGAACCTACGAGTCGGCCAACAACAAATTGTTGAGATCGCGAAAGCCCTCTCGCTTGATGCGAAGGTCATTATCATGGACGAACCCACTTCAGCCATCACCGAGCACGAAGTTGAAATTCTGTTTCGTCTTATCAAACGACTCAAGAAAGCTGGCGCAGGGATCGTTTACATCACTCACAAACTCGAAGAACTCTTTGAGATAGCAGACGACGTCACTGTGTTTCGCGATGGATGCCTGATCGGAAACGAACCACTCAACAGCCTCGAACGATCCACCATGATTCAGATGATGGTCGGCAGAGACCTTACAGATCTTTACCCGAAGACAAAACATCACACGGGAGAAGAATTACTCAGGGTCGAAAATCTAAATCTCGAGTCACCGGGGAGCAACGACAGGCGTCTCGTCGACAATGTCTCGTTCTCACTCCACAAAGGAGAAGTATTAGGAATTTTCGGCCTCATGGGAGCTGGAAGAACCGAACTACTCGAGGCGATCTTCGGCCTTCACCCGAATGCTACATCCGGAAGCATCAAGCTGAATGCACGCACGCAGAGAATCCGTTCACCGCGAGACGCCATTCAAGCTGGAATCGCACTGGCGCCTGAGGACAGAAAAGGCCAGGGTCTCATTCTCAAGATGTCCGTCGGCGAAAACGCAAGCCTCCCCTCGCTTCGCCACTGCGAAGAGGCTGGTTTCATCAGTCAAAGGAAGGAGACCAAGCAGAACGACCACTTCGTCGAGAGGCTCAGAATCAAGACACCCTCCCAAAGACAAATCATCCGCAACCTTAGTGGGGGCAACCAGCAGAAAGTTGTTCTCGCAAAATGGCTATCAACAAACCCCAAGATTCTCTTACTGGATGAACCCACCCGAGGCATCGATATCAACGCCAAGAAAGAGATTTACCGCCTGATTGATGAGCTCACCCAGTCAGGACTCGCCGTCGTGATGGTTTCGTCTGAGTTGCCAGAGGTTCTCGCAATCTCAGACCGGATTCTCGTGATGTGCGAAGGCCAGAAACGCGTGGAGTATGATCGAGAGCAAGCCACAGAAGAACGCATCATGGAGGCGGCCCTCCCCCACTGAACACTGCCGAAGGCATTCACTTTTTTAGGGCCATGGGTTGTCATTTCGCAGGCAGCGCTTCATACTCGAGGCAATCACAGACAAATTGAATCCACATTGACGCAGATGAAACACTTACTCACCTTTGTCGGACTGCTAGCTGTCCTCGCAACCAATTTAGTCCAGGCCAAGGACTGGGTCGTCTACGACGGCCACGATGGTCCCGGAAACGGCAAGCACATTGTATTCCTGACCGGTGATGAAGAATACCGCTCTGAGGAAGGCATGCCCATGATGGGTAAAATCTTGGCAAAGCATCACGGGTTTAAATGCACGGTGCTATTCGCTGTGGACCCGGACACCGGGGAGATCAACCCAGACAACCAAACCAATCTCCCAGGTTTCGACCTCATTTCGACGGCCGATTTGCTCGTGGTCTTTTACCGATTTCGTGAGCCCAGCGAATCACAGATGAAGATCCTGGACGATTATATCGACGCTGGAAAACCGGTCATCGGCCTACGCACGGCAACCCACGCCTTCAACATGAAACGGAACAAAACAAGTCCTTACCAGCGCTACGATTTTCGTTCGAAAGACTGGCCAGGGGGCTTCGGGCAACAAGTTCTCGGTGACACTTGGATCAATCATCACGGGCATCACAAGAAGGAAGCAACCCGAGGCTTCGTCAGCGGAATGAATCAGAACCACCCTATCCTACGAGGGGTTGTGGATGTTTTCGGTCCTTCCGACGTCTACGGCGTCCGCCATCTGCTTCCGACGGATACCGTGCTTCTCTACGGAGCCACGCTTACGGGTATGAACCCCACGGATCCCGTCAAAAAAGAGAAATCACTCATGCCAATTGCCTGGACCCGGGATTACACCGGGAAGTCTGGAAAAACGAACCGGGTCTTCTGCACAACAATGGGCGCCTCGGTAGACCTTCTGAGCGAAGACCTCCGACGGCTACTCGTCAATGCCTGCTACTGGGGACTGGAGATGGAGGATCAAATCCCAAAACGAAGCAACGTCGACTACGTGGGCAAATACGAACCCACCTTCTACGGTTTTGGGAGCTACCAAAAGGGAGTGAAGCCCTCAGACCACGAATGGTAAGACTTCTCAACGGATCTCTTTAACATCACCCTTCAGCCCAAGTAAGATCCTGGGCTGAAGGGTTTCCTTTTTCCTCCACCCGTTCAATTCAATACGACGCCCTCTCATGCTCGATCTCGAACACTTGGCCGCTCTCTGGCATTCACATGGAGCGGACGCCAACACCCATCTTCCCGGATTCGAAGTGGGACCGACCAAGCTCGAAATCGGCCAGGAGCCGAGACTTATGGGAGTAGTCAATTTATCCCACCAATCATGGTATCGGGAGAGCGTCTGCCTGAATCCAGACGCTGCCATCAGACGAGGCCACATTCTGGCTGCTGAGGGCGCCCACTTGATCGATGTGGGAGGCGAATCCACCTTGGCGCATGCAGACCGCGTGACGGTATCAGATCAGATCAAAACACTCACTCCCATCACAAAGAAATTGGTCGACGCCGGCATTCCTGTTTCCATCGAAACCTATTCCGCCCCCGTAGCAGAAGCCGTCCTCGACGCCGGGGCAAGTGTCATCAATATGACAGGCACCGGCGAGAGTGAGGCAATCTATCAACTTGCGAGTCAAGGCGACGCGGGCGTGATCGTGTCCTACGTTCAGGGAGCAAATCCTCGCGAGGTTAGCGACCTCACCTTCGCAGACGATCCCTACGATGCCTTCCTGGACTATTTTAAAATCGAGATCCAAAAAGCGTCCACAGCTGGCCTTGATCGGCTCATTGTCGATCCCGGACTAGGCTTCTACTACAAGAACCTCCAGGACGGAAAACAGCGGGTTGGCTACCAAATCAACACACTCCTACAAACCTTTCGGCTGCATTCCCTCGGCAAACCGATCTGCCATGCACTGCCACACGCCTTTGAGTTCTTTGAAAATCAGGTTCGTTCTGCCGAGCCCTTCTTTGCCGTCATGGCCCTGCTCGGCAAAACTCATCTCTTTCGAACCCATGAAGTCGCGACGGTTCGCTCAGTCATTGAAACAATGAAGTGCGCGTGATGCCGCGCTTTACTTTTTCCGAAGCACATAAACTCCGTCTTCACCCGTTTCCGAGAAACAAAGCTTCTCACATTCAAAGGCAGCCTCCTGAAGCATCTGTGGCATGTCCTGGGCGGTGTAGCGATAGGAGTAAAAAACCGATAGCCGATCTCCTGCATCGAAGCGAATGGTCGGACCTACGAGGCTTACGCAGACATCTTGACTGAATTGAAACATCGCTTGAATGCGCGGCACCTCAACATCTCCCGAGTCCCTAGCCACCTCATAAATCAAACGTCCATCGGTCTCAAAGATTCCGAGCTCTGACAAAGAGGACTGCAACCAATCTCGACATTCTGCATTGTCATACTGCGCCATGATCCCCTCGGGAATCTCACCCTCCGCCCCTCCCTTGCCCGGGCGCAGATTGGCGTCAAGCACCAGCCAATCTCCAGGTCGAAGGGCGTCCGATAGGGACGGAAGTAGCTTGGACAATTCAAAGTTTGGAACCATACCAAATAAGGTAAGCACACGGGTCTCCGCACTTGCTGAAGAGAAGAGAGCATTCCAATCTCTTTCAATTCCTAGGTCTGCAGCCAATCCCCGAACTCCCAGCTTTCCGTGTCGCTCCAAGATCCGCCGCTTCGCTTCGGCGACCAATTCCACACTTCCATCAATCAGATCGAGTTTCCCGACACAACCCTCATCGATCTCAAGCAAGATCATTTCCTTTTCCGCCAGCCCACAGCCCGCAGCGACGAGATGCACAGGTTGATTAATCCTGCTTCTGAGGTATTTAAAGGCTTCTCGATGAGGTGCGCTGGTTACCGCTGACTGGGTACTGGGTGCGTGGGCCAGGTGAAGGCGTTCCCACAATGCAGCAGAGCGGGCGCCACGATACAAGAAAGACGCCGGCAGCCTTTTCTCCCTAAGCGCTCCCAACAGATCGCTCATCGCAGCCTCAAATCCCAGCGAGCGATGCACACCTATGTTCACAATTGCCGTCATGCGTTTCTTCTCGCTCAAAGCGGCACAGGAGACAAGCTTCGATGAACGATACGCCCCGCTCCGAGCCGCCAAACAGAAGCAGATTACCGTCAGATGCGCTCTTGCGTTGTCACAGGGACAAAGTCTACATTAGCGAACTGACCCTGACCAAAGCTATGAACTCTCTTGATCGATTTCGCTTTTCCAAGAACGGATTCACCCTCATCGAATTGCTCGTAGTGATCGCGATCATTGCCATCCTTGCAGGCATGCTTCTCCCCGCTCTCTCCAAGGCCAAGTCTAAGGCAAAAGCGATCAAGTGTATCGGGAACCTGAAACAAATCAGCCTCTCGAATTACATGTATCTCACGGATACAGGAAAACCCGTCCACTACGAATCGTGGCCTTATCTGTGGATGCAGCAGCTCTTGCAGCAATATTCAGCAATTGACGAAGTCCGCTTCTGTCCTACCGCTCCAGAGCGAAACGAAACTGCTCTGCGGAAAGATTCAGCAGGCCATGGTACAACGGACCGTGCTTGGTTAGTTGATGGAGGAACCGATCGGTTTCAGGGAAGCTACGCTCTCAATGGGTATCTCTACACCAAGAGCCCCTTTGGCGACACAAAGCTCTTATTCAATTCAGAAGCAGCGATTCGAACGCCGTCCATCACCCCGTTCTTCGCGGATTCGGTTTGGGTCGATGGCTGGCCTCGCGAAACGGATCGGCCGGCAAGAAATCTCTACAACGGCGACAAGTTTCAAGGTGGCATGGTTCGCTTCACTATCCCACGTCACGGAGCGGGTCGGCAGGCAGCCGTGAGCAGTTTTGATCCCAAGAACACGCTACCGGGTGCCATCAATGTGGCATTTGCCGATCAACACGTCGAAAGCGTCAAATTAGAACGGCTCTGGGACCTGACCTGGCATCGAGAGTGGCAAGCACCCGATGTTCGACCAGGCAGGTAAGCCTGCGAGACTCCCGAGCCGGGTTAGATTAAGCGGCAAGATTCAAGGGCTTAATAGCTCGGCAATCCCTCGATCAGGCCAAAAGACTGGATCTGGGACCGTTTGCCTAACGGTCGCCTGACTGACGCATCGCGCCGGTTCCTTTGACTCGGACCCCAAAAGTCGATCCAGCCGCACCGGTACTACGTTTCTTTAACTTGGGTCCAGCCTCAGATTTCTTGATCGACCCTGCTTCCAAGAGTTTGAGAATTGGAGGGTGTTTCAAGGCTTTGGATGAAACCGTTGTTGCCTGCCCTGGGCTCAGAAATGCCTTTTTTCCTCCGGGCAAAGGAAGGCTGAGTGGTTTGGAAGTGAGATTCGTGATTTCCATCTTGTTCTAGACGGCTGCATCGTAGCAGGACTTGGGCCCATAACCAATGAATCTTTCTTAGCCCATTCCGCGGGGCACCAATCGAATTAAGAGAATTCCCTCAAAACACAAGCCCGCCTGCGCTCAGAACCGAGCCCATCATGAATCGCTACCGTCGAGTTTGACTTGCGAACCAAGATCACTAAGTATTTCCCCACTACCTATGCTAAAGCACCAACTGATTCATCCTCAGATCAACAGCATTCTGGGCCAAGCGGGTCACCACGCGACCATTCTCATTGCAGACGGGAACTACCCTGCGTCTACCAAGAAGGGCCCCAATGCGGAGGTCATCTCCATGAACCTATCCCCCGGAGTTGTCTCCTGCTCCCAAGTACTAGAGGCTATTTTGTCCGCCATTCCGATTGATGCCGTCAACACCATGGGAATTCCAGAGGACGACCCTTATGCCAAGGTAGGGGCCCCTCCTGTCTGGGAAGATTACAAGCGCATTTTGAAAGAAACAGGCACCTCGCTAGAACTCGAACCTATCCAGAAATGGGACTTCTACAAGGCTGTCGAGTCTCCAGATCATGTCCTTACAGTTCAGACCGCCGACCAGGCGCTTTGGGCCAATGTTCTGTTATCAGTCGGTTGCCGACAAGCCTAGGTCACGCTACCTCCTCAAAGCATCCATGATCCGAAACACGCTGCGAGCCGGAGTCCTTCTCTTCTGTCTATCCGTATCCTGGACAAGCCAGGCAGCGGACCGCATTCCATGGGTAACCTCTGGATTCAAGGGCACCGCAGAAGCACCGCCTCCCTACACCACAGAACCTATCTTCCCTGCCGCAAAGTTTAAAAATCCGGTGTCCATTGTTCACTCATTGGATTGGCACCGATACTTCGTGCTAGAGGTCGATGGCAAACTGTATTCATTCTCGGACGACGGGGACGGATCGCCAGAGTTGGTCGTCGACCTTCAAAAAGCGATCCCAGGCGTGCAGAGAGGCTACGGAATCGCATTTGACCCTCAGTTCCAAACCAATCGCTACATCTACCTTTGCTACACCTATGAACGCAAAGCCCCAAAAGGAACGGCCGTTGCCCGGTTCCGAATGCCGGATACGAGCGCTCCCGAGATCGACCTCGACTCGCGACTGGAGATGATCCATTGGCTTTCCGGCGGGCACAACGGCGGTTGCCTCAAGTTCGGGCCGGATGGTTTGCTCTACATTTCCACCGGCGACGCCGAGGCGCCTAGCCCGCCAGATCGACTCCGAACCGGCCAAGACATCAGCGACTTACTCGCCAGCATTTTGCGCATTGATGTGCGAAACAGTTCGCCCGAAGAACCCTATCGCATTCCAAAGGATAATCCGTTCGTCGGATGGGACAATGCGCGAGAAGAAATCTGGGCCTACGGCATGCGCAACCCGTGGAGAATGAGCTTCGATCGATCAACCGGACAGTTATGGGTTGGGGATGTAGGATGGGAGCTTTGGGAAATGGTGTATCGCGTCGAAAAAGGTGGCAACTACGGATGGAGCGTCGTGGAAGGCCGCCAACCCGTCAATCAAAGTTGGCCGCGAGGCCCAACCCCGATCCTCCTCCCCATGGCGGAACACCCCCACTCGGAAGCCCGATCCCTGACAGGCGGTTTCGTCTACCGCGGCACGCGACTCCAGAATCTCGTCGGCCATTATATCTACGGAGACTACGTGACCGGAAAAATGTGGGCGCTCTCAGCAGCTGCGGAACCTCTCAGCCCGCCCACCGAGATCGCAAACACACCCATTCAAATTATCGCCTTCGGAGAAACCCCCAGTGGCGATCTCCTGATTCTAGATTACGTCAATGGAAACATTCACCGTCTGATGCCCAATCCAGAGCGGGATAAGCCGGGTCAATTCCCAAGACAGCTCAGCGCTTCTGGCCTTTTCGCAAAGGTTTCCGAACATCGGCTCGCTCCCGGTGTGGAGCCTTATCAGATCAACGCCAGCCCGTGGGAAGACCAACTAGAAGCCGAGCGCTTCATCGCAATTCCCAATGGCGAGTTGCTCGGCCAATATGCCCGCAACCGATTCCAGCAAGGCGAGATTAAAGATGCTTGGCGTTTCCCGGAGGGATCCGTCCTCGGCAAAACGCTCTCGCTACCCCACCACATCACCGAAGATGGCAATCCACGAAAACTAGAAACTCAGGTCTTGCACCGCTACCAGAACCGATGGCAGGCCTACAGTTACATCTGGAACAAAGAACAAACAGAGGCCCACCTGGCACCTTCCGAAGGAGACACGATCGACCTTCCGGCAAATTTGGTTTCGTCCCAGCACCGAGTCTCAAGCAGGACCGAATGCATTCTATGTCACACCATTCAAGCCGGGAGCGTCCTCGGCTTTAACGAAGGGCAGTTGAACGGGCGTGTCCGCCATGAGACTGAGCTCGCTCGCTTCACCCGACTCGGGTATTTCGAGAAACGACCTCGAGGACAGAAGAAAGTCTTCGTGGATCCCTACGATCCGACTCAAGACCTCAACCAGCGAGCCCGTTCCTATCTGCATGTCAATTGCGCCCAATGCCATCGATTCGGAGGAGGGGGAACGGCCATCTTTGATGTTCGCTACTCTCTGAGCAACGAGGAGACAAAGTTCTTCGCCAGCTTGCCCATTCAAGGCACCTTCGGGATTGAAGGGGCGCAGATCATCGCCCCGCAGGACCCAGAATCATCGCTCCTCTACTACCGAATGTCTAAGCTAGGACAGGGACGCATGCCACACTTCGGGGCCCAAACGATTGATCAGCGAGGCTTAGAAATGTTGCGGGACTGGATCCAGAGCCTTCCCCCCAAACTCAGTCTTCAGCAAGACAAACAGGCGTCACTTTCCGCATTGCGAGCCCAGCAGAAGCAAAACCTTGCGCAGTTTCAACGAGCGAACAACCCAAGTTCCCCCAAAGCAATGGAAACCCTTGACCGGGTTATCGACCGCCCTAGTGGCGCGCTCATGCTACTGGACCGTGTAGATTCCAGTCGATCCCCTCTTCCCTCGGCCCACAGGGAGCAGGCAATCGAGCGAGCCAGTGCCCATGCGGACTCCAGGATCAGTGATCTTTTTCTGCGCTTCATTCCCAAGAGCGAGCGCACGCCTCGACTGGGCCTCACAATCGATCTGGATCCTATCCTCGCTCTTAAAGGCGATTCAAGGAACGGCGAAAACCTACTCCACTCGAACCCGAGTCTTCGCTGCTTGGAGTGCCATCAACTTCACGATAAGGGAAAACAGGTTGGCCCCAGACTCGACAAGATCGGAGGCCGTCTCTCAAGAGTCGAGATTCTGAGGAGCATTCTCGATCCATCCGCTTCCATCGCACCCGAGTTCGCGGCGAAACTGATTGAAACGGAAGACGGCGATATTTACTCGGGCTTCCTGGTGGCCGAAACAGCGGAGGAGATTCAGTTTCGTGATATCAATCAGGGCTTAGTCAAGATTCCGAAATTTCAAGTTCTGTCCCTGGATGCCCAGACCCTTTCCCTCATGCCTCAATATTTACTTCAGGAATTAACCCCGCAAGAAGCAGCAGATTTGCTAGCCTTCCTGACGACACTTCAGTGATTCATGTTTAACCTGCGCTTCAACCCTTTCATTCTGAGCACCGTGACGTTTCTCATGGTGGAACCGGTTCACGGCGAGATCCGGTTTGCACGGGATATCCAACCTATTCTCTCCGATCATTGCTATACCTGCCACGGACCTGATGCCAATCAACGCAAAGCAGATTTCCGCCTGGACGTCAGAGAAGAGGCCATGAGGGATCTCGATGGCTACTTCGCCATCGTTCCTGAGCACCCGGAGCAGAGTGAGCTCATCGCGCGTATCGAGAGCGACGATCCAGACGATATCATGCCCCCTCCAGACGCGAATCTCTCGCTCAGCAGCGAGGAGGTTCGTCTGCTCAAACAATGGATCGCCGAAGGGGCCGAATGGGAGCAGCATTGGGCCTTCGTTCCCCCGACTCGGCCCGCCCTCCCATCGACGAGTCATAGGGAGTGGGAACGCAACCAGATCGACCGCTTTGTCAGCAAGGAGCTAGAATCTCACGAAGAGCTCAACCCGAGCCCTGAAGCATCTCCAGCGACCCTGCTCCGAAGGCTCTCCATTGATCTAACGGGCCTTCCCCCAAGCATCGATGAGCTAGACAAATTCCTCGCCGATCCGAGACCTGACCGCTACGAACGGGCTGTCGACCGCTTGTTGTCTTCGGATGCTTACGCGGAACGGATGGCCTTGGAATGGATGGATGTTGCACGTTACGCGGATTCTCACGGAATGCACGCAGACGGCTGGAGAATGATGTGGCCGTGGAGAGACTGGGTCATTGACTCATTCAAACAAAACCAAGCTTACGATGAATTTGTTACCTGGCAGTTAGCTGGCGATTTACTTCCGAACCCCACTGACGACCAAATCATTGCGACGGCATTCCATCGCAACCACGCCATGACGGCCGAAGGAGGGATCGTCGACGAAGAGTTTCGGATCCAATACGTTTTTGATCGAGCGCAAACGACTGCCACAGCCTTCTTGGGCCTCACCCTAGAGTGCGCCCGCTGCCACGATCACAAGTTCGATCCGCTCTCACAAACGGACTATTACCAGCTGACTGCCTTCTTCAACAACTTGAAGGAACTCGGCATGACGGGCGACGACGGCAACTATGGTCCGATGCATCTGTTGAAAACTCCGCAACAGAAGGAACGGCTCTCTCGGTTGGAGACTGAAATCGAATCGAAAGAACAGGAGCTGACAACGGTATTGAAAGCCAGCCAGCCTTCAGATTCATCCGTCACCGTCACTGTACCCGCGCCCACGTTCTCGTATCCATTTGACTCCATCGAACTAGTGGGTGAAGAGAAGAAAGCCAAACGTATCGACGGGAATGAGAAAACGGGACTCTCTGGGAGTCCTGAACTCGCTTCTGGAAAGATCGGGAAAGCACTACGATTCGACAGTGAATATGATATCGTGTCCCTCCAAAAAGCGGGGCTCTTTGACACGACGGACCGCTTCACAGTCTCGCTTTGGGCGAAGCCAGAGGCCAAAGATAAGCCGCAGTCCTTAATTGGCAACGCCGGCGCAAAGAACAATTTCTGGCGCGGTTGGGATTTCCATCTGGACGCCGAAAACCGCCTTGCCATCAAGCTCATCCATTCTCTTCCCCACAGCTATATCCACGTCCGTTCGATCGCTCCGGTTCGAATCGATGAATGGACTCAATTGAGCTTCACCTACGATGGGTCTAGTCGAGCCGACGGGGTGTCCCTTTTCATCGACGGGGAGAAAGTGCCAACGGTCACTGAGTTTGACCAGCTGCATAAAACGATCTACCCCGTTTCCGGGAATGCCAAACGGGACCGCGAAGATCGAGCGCTCCGTATCGGCAAAGCCTATCGATCGTTCACGGGAGAATATGGGATCTTCACCGGATCCATCGATGAAGTGCGCCTTTGGAACGATGAACTGACGGCGGCCGAGTTGACCAGTCTTTATCAAACAGACCTCAAACAGCCGTCTCAGATTGATCCTTCATTGCTCAGCGAACACGCGGTCAAGCGACAACCCGGACAATTTTCGAAGCTCCGCAAACAACTCACCAGCCTCTACAAAGAAAGACAAGAGATCGTCGACGGCATTCCAGAGCTGATGGTGATGGAAGAGATCAGTCCACCACGGAAAACCTTTGTGCTTCGCCGAGGCCAATACGATGCCCCAACTGAGGAAGTCACTCCAGGAACCCCCGAAGCCGTCCTGCCCTTCCCCGATGACTACCCAAAGAATCGGCTCGGTCTCGCCAAGTGGCTCTTCGATGAAAACAACCCACTCACAGCGCGCGTCGCAGTCAATCGATACTGGCAGCTCTTCTTCGGCAAGGGACTCGTCGTCACAACGGAAGACTTTGGAATTCAAGGCTCGCGACCCAGTCATCCGGAACTTCTGGATTGGCTGGCGGTCGAATTCAGGGACTCCGGCTGGAATCTCAGACATCTCCATAGACTTATCGTGTCATCAGCCACCTACCGTCAAAGCTCAAGAACATCGAAAGCGGCACAACAGATCGACCCCCAGAACACCTTCCTGTCCCGCGGTCCCCAACACCGCCTCCCCGCCGAACTCATTCGAGATCAAGCCCTGGCCGCGAGCGGTTTGCTCGTTCCTGTGGTGGGTGGGCCCAGTGTGAAGCCCTTTCAACCAGAAGGACTCTGGATCGACAAAGGCAATTTCTCAGCCAAGCTCCTTCGCTACAAACCTGACAGCGGAGAGAAACTTTACCGTCGCAGTCTCTACACCTTCATACGACGCACCTCACCCCACCCCGCCATGGTGGCCTTTGATGCTTCTAACCGGGATGTCTGCCAAGTTCGACGAGAGAGCACAAACACCCCCCTTCAGGCCCTCGTTCTGATGAACGATCCCCAGTTTGTTGAAGCCGCTCGAATCATGGCAGAACGCATCCAACGGGAAGCAGGAAGTGATCTTTCCGATCAAATTAGGCACGCATTCAGACTCGTCACAAGTCGACGAGCGACCCAGGAAGAAGTCGAAGTCATCCAAGAGCTGCACAATGCGGAATTCAAGCGACTTCAAGCAAACCCAAAGGACGCAGAAGCCCTCTTGAAGACTGGAGATCATCCACTTGACTCAAGCCTCGACCCAACGCACACAGCCGCGCTGACAGTCGTCGCGAATACGCTGCTCAACCACGACGAATTCTACACCAAACGATGAACACACACTGCGGACAATTCACTCCAGGTTACAACCGCCGCGAGTTTCTTACCCGAACATCTTTGGGGCTGGGAGCGCTCGGCCTAGGCAGTCTTCTGAACCCGAGCCTCTTTGGCGCCAGTTCAGTTGCTAAGGGAGCTCTCGGCCAACCCCATTTTGCTCCCAAAGCCAAACGGATCATTTACCTTTTTCAGAGCGGCGGCCCTTCCCAACTCGATTTGTTCGACCACAAGCCCTTGCTCAATGAGATGAACGGCGAGGAACTGCCAGCATCCGTTCGACAGGGACAACGGCTCACCGGGATGAGTAGCGGCCAGGTCTCGTTTCCACTCGCAGGAAGTCATTTCAAGTTCAGCGCTCATGGACAGAGTGGTCACACCATCAGTGATCTCATGCCCGAGACCGCCAAGATTGCCGATCAGCTCTGCTTCATCAAGTCCATGTATACGGAAGCGATTAATCACGACCCCGCGATCACCTTCCTACAAACCGGCTCTCAACTCCCGGGACGACCGTCAATCGGATCATGGCTTCACTATGGCTTGGGTTCAGACAATGAAAATCTACCAGCGTTTGTTGTTCTTGTGACCAAAGACAAGCGAGGCCAACCGCTCTACGCTCGACTCTGGGGCAATGGCTTCCTTCCCTCCGAACACCAGGGCGTTCAGTTCCGAGCTGGATCAAGCCCGGTCCTGTATCTCAACAATCCCGGAGGAATCTCTCAGTCGGATCGGAGACGGCAGCTTGACCACCTCAAACGCCTTCAGAAGATTCAGTTCGACCGAACAGAAGATCCAGAAATTTTAGCTCGGATTGCGCAGTATGAGATGGCATTCCGCATGCAAACCAGCGTCCCAGAAGTCACCGACCTCTCTGACGAACCGGATCACATTTTCGAGATGTATGGCGAAGACTCCAAGAAACCCGGCACCTTCGCCGCCAATTGCCTGCAAGCACGTCGACTCGCTGAGCGAGGCGTGAAGTTCATCCAGTTGTATCATCAAGGCTGGGACCAACACGGCGGGCTTCCGTCGGGAATCAAGCGACAAGCTAAGGAAACGGATCAAGCGTCTGCAGCGCTTGTCCGCGATCTCCAAGACCGGGGGCTCCTAGAGGATACACTCGTGATTTGGGGAGGCGAGTTCGGTCGAACGAACTATTCGCAAGGGCAACTTACGAAAACAAACTACGGCCGGGACCACCACCCGCGTTGTTTCTCACTTTGGATGGCAGGCGCCGGAATCAAGGCGGGAGTCTCCTACGGAGCCACGGATGATTTCGGCTACAATGTCGCTGAGAACCCCGTCCACGTTCACGACTTTCAGGCAACCCTCTTGCACCTGCTTGGAATCGATCACGAACGTCTGACCTTCAAGTACCAAGGTCGGCGCTTTCGCCTGACTGACGTCCATGGAAACGTCGTGAAACCGATTCTTAGCTAAGAGATCTTCCTCTAGAGGTAGCGACAAAAAAAGCAGAGCGGGATGCTCTGCTTTTATTAGCAACAAAGTAAACCTCTCTCAGAACACCCAAGGTCGAGCCTGCTTGATCACGAGCTTCCCTTCCTTGGTGACTTTATACTCAATCTCCATTGCAAACTTCCGGTTCTGATCAAAGCCGTATAGCTTTCGGAATCCTTCGTGGATGATGGTCAGGTCTGCCCGCAGCTCTTTCAGTTTATCGTTCCCTAACAACTGTCCATTCTCAGGAGCTTCCAATGATTTCCTAACGACTTCGTGTCCGTCCTTCTCAAACCACGCCAAGAGAATTTCCTCCGGGGAAGAATCTTCATCTGGATTCGTCACGAGATCCTCTCCAAGCTGGTTGTTCACGTAGTAGTTGCCGTAAGTCTCGTAAAGGATGTCATCCGAAACCGCGACTCCATTGAGCTGTTCCTCCTTAAAATTCGGATGAAGCAAAACTCCCATTGCGGCCATCTTGTGATCGATACGATAAAACTCTCGCTCTTCAAAGGCTCGATAATTCCACATACTCGCGTAGACCTGCCGAATCGTTTTCGAGAGAGGCCCTTCGTCTGGATTGTGGGTAAAAGAATCGTAGAGACCAGCTCCACTGAAACCGGGGAGATCTTCATTGTTTGTACTCGATCGGCAACGAACCGGAGTTCCCGGATCAAACCGCGAGTAAACTTTCGCGAGCGATTCTTCCATCCAAGCAGGCACCGAACCTTTGCGAATCTTCTTGCGCAAAGACTTCAAGGCTTTCGTCAACTGATCGACATCCTTTCGAGTGGCATCATCGCCGAGCAACGCATCGACCTCGCGATACAAGCCATTGTGCAGCATGAACTGATGGTAGAAATGAAAGGGAACGGCGTAGCCCTGAGGAACGGATCCTGCAGGTAAGTCGAACTGCAACATGGCGGCCAGATTCGCAGCCTTCACCCCAAAGGCATCAGAGTCCTTGAACCCCATTTCAGAGAGGGCGAGCACCGCCTTTTTCTCTAGGTTTCTCTGAGGAATCTGCGCTGTCTTGGGACGCATCTCTGAGAAATACTGTTCAACTTCAGCCATTGTTGCTCTCTCGACCGTATACGCACCGGGTGTGACCCTATAACGCACCCACTCCCCGATTAGACTTGAGACTAAGTCATCCTTTAAGACGCCCTTGATAAAAGCGTTGGGAATCCGATCCTGAACTGCGCGAAGGTTCACGTGGGAAAGCGGTGTTTGTCGTGCCTCCGTAATCACTCCGGCCACTCGGGGCATTTGATTGGGCAAGGTTTTGTAAATGACGATATCTCGCGGCGACGGACGCGCGTCGTTCCCCATGATTCGAAGTTTACCAAAAGACTCAGCCGGATTCAGAGGGAGAAACACTTCACGCAGATCCTCGTCTAGATGAACCGCCAAATTGGCAGCCGAATACTTTTCCTTGTCCTCTTCGTATTGAGGTATATTTCCACTCAAGGGATGGAAAGCGATCTTTCCCTCCAAAATGGGCATCTTGGCGGACAATGATTTCACAATGGCGGCAATCTCCTCAAACCGATAGGAATCATTGGGCTGAAAATCGATCGTGTAGAGCCCCTCGGATCCATCGGGAGCCTTCAAGAGCGGCAAGTAGGTAAGGGCCCCACGGATCGCACCACGGCTATTGATTCCCACCTGGGGCATAAACCTGGGGTGGGCCCGATGATTGTTGGTGTTCATGAAATAGACCCGCTCCTCGGCCTGCCCAATTCCCTCAATGATGAATTTGACGAATTCGAGGTCCGCTAGGTACGAATCCCGCATCACATCCGGGCCACGATAGGAGAGGCTCTCGAAGGTCTTCCGGTCCGGAATGGTCGCCACTCCCAATTCAAACGGGAGATCCTTGGGCTCGATTCTCTTACCCGGTTCTCCCCCAAAACCACCCCTCCCCCCACGGCCGCCCCGTCGCTGAGCATCGGCGTTTTCACAAATTGAGAGGAAGGAAAGGGCGAGACAGGCGTGAACGACAAACCTTCCAAAAAGGGGCTTAGAAATTGAATTCTTCATTTCGCTACAGATTCCAGCCGTGCAGGGCTATGCACTCGATTTATCCAACAAGACGGATATACCACCGAGAAGGTTACGAACGAGTGAAAATGAACGCTCCAGGAAGAGAAAACGGAGCGTTTAGCCAAACGAAGGTTAGCCCCCCGCCCCCTAGACAGTAGCCCCAGCAGACGAATCCCGGGCGGATTCCAACAGATTCCAGCAGAGAAAAAGAGACCTAGGGAGATGAAAGAAACTTTTCCAGAGATTGCCTTTCAATGGAACGGAAACACTGCCATCCCGATGAAGATAGCCATACCACTCACCTTGCTCCCGATCCGAGAAATGAGAGAAACTCCATTCACAAACCTGATCGAATCGTGCCTGCCAGATCGCATTACCTGTCGCTTGATGGGCCATCAAGGTGGCGATCATAGCTTCATTGTGGGGCCACCAGAATTTCATGTCATGCCAATACTCCTGGACCGGCTTACCATCTAAGTCCCGAAAGTAGAAGAGCCCACCATACTCTGAATCCCAACCCCGTTTCCACATCCAGTCTAACATACGTACGCCCGTGGCGATGAGGTCCTGATCTCGCCGCCACTTCCCCTCTTCCATAACAAACCAGGCGGCTTCAATCGCGTGTCCAGGATTTAGCAAGCGCCCATCAAAGTGGTCGATGATCTCCCCCTCGGGCCCCACCGTCTCCATGACCACCTCAAGATCTTCTTTCACGAAGAGCCCCAAGATTTCGTTCAAGCATCGATCAATCGAACTTTCCAAGACCAAACTCTCTCCCAGATTCTTTCGGAGCTCCTGGGCCGTTACCAGGCCAATCATCAAAGGCCCCAGACCAATCATGGGACGATTGCCCGTGAATTTAGGAGGCATTAAACCCGGAGTAAAATGCCAACGCATGAAAGTATCGAAGAGCAATCGCGCTTTCTCAGCTGAAGCCACATTCCCAGTGACTTTGAAATGCACTGCATGCGCGATCGCTGCAAAGGATTCGCTAAAGGCATAGCGCCGCTTCCGGATCGCTCGGCCATCGGCTGCCACATGAAAGAAAAGCCTCCCATCCTCGTCGTAACAATGATCGTCGAGAAACGACAAACCCTTCTCAGCCCAATCCACCCACTCGGACCGCGCTTCAACCGATTCACAAAGGGTCAACAACATCCAGGCAATCCGCCCCTGCGCCCAGACCGACTTATCAGTATCAACAATGCTTCCATCCCGGCCCAATGCCGAGAAGTAACCCCCATGCTCGGCGTCCACACAACGGGGAAACCAAAAAGGAAGCACATCCTCAAGCAGGGCCCCTCGGAACGCCTCAGCCTGGTTTAACCAGCCAGTCGTTTGAGATTTCATTTTAAGAGTTTGAAAGAAAGGAAGTAGTTCCCACAGGCGACCATCCCACACAAACGCAACCCTAGGGCAGATGGGCTGTGTAGCCTCGGGCAACGAGCATATCAAAGGCACGCAACACAGGATCAGGCACAACTTGCCGAATCTGGAATCCCTTAGCCGGGTAATCTCTGATCCGTTGTAGATCCCCGACCATAATTTCAATCACTTGCTGGCGTGGGAAGTCCTCAGTGCAGTATTCGCTGAAACTGAGTTGCGGCGAAGTCACACCCAACCGAACTTCCGGCCACTGTTTTCTGATAGTCGCAAAGGTTCGCCGTTCCATGTAGGGCTTTTGCACGGCAATCACGGAATCCACGTTCATTCCCAAACGGGTGACCAACGCACGAGATAGTGACACGTTCTCGCCCGTGTTTGTGGAACGATTCTCAACAAGAATTCGATCCGAAGGAACCCCTTTCTCCCGCGCCACGGCAGCCAACAAATCAGCCTCCGGCTCGTTGAACACCCCCTTGGTAAAGTTCCCGAGCCCGCCGGACATCAAGACCACAGGAGCTAGTCCCTGATGGTAGAGGTCCGCTGCACGCTCAGCCACCCTTAGATCATGACTTCCAAGAACAAAGATCAAGTCACAGGGCTCAAGACGATGCCCCATCAAATGATAATCCCAGATCATCTGGGCCGCTTCGAGATCAGCTTGGGTGGGTTCTAAAGTCACTCGCGTGCCGCACGGAATATCACCCAATTCCTCCGACCAAGCCGAAACCTGAGAGATAAACTCTAGTTCAAAGCAACGCCACGCCTTACGAAGGTTGGGACATCGAGATCCTCGCCATCGTGAATCGTGGGCGCACTCTTTTCAAACCGTCCGCGCGAGACTGCTTCCAACTTGAGCATCCCCTGTTTCAACTGATTCTTGATCCGTCGCCGTTGAGTCAAGGAAGGCTTCTGCTGAGAGAAAAACCGATCCGCTCGCCGATCTTCAGAATCTGGTGGAGGGGCTGTGTAGCGCGATGAGCTTGATGTGAGCTCGGTCGGACGCTTGAAGAAAGACGTTTCGATCTCAGAACCTTCAATGGGAACCGGGAAGGTGTATTCGTCGACCGAGGGTGCATCAATTTTCAACGACACAGAACGCGTTTTCCGATGCCAGGAGGAAATTAAAGTCAGGCCCACCTTTTCTCCCATAGAAGGATCGGTTGACGCGCCCACGACGATCCGCACTTCACCGACGGTTCTTCGCAGCCGTTCCATAATTCGGTCAACTTCCGAGATCGAAAGCGTTTCCCCACCGACAATGTTCACCAACAGAGCATCCGCATCCTCCAATTGATCCGTTCCCGAAAGCAATGGATGCGCCAACAAATTCTCAACGACCTCTCGGGCTCGGTTCTCGCCTTCCGCTTCAGCCACAGCAAATGAGCTCCTCGCGTGCTTGCTCTGCACGACGGAACGAAGGTCCTGAAAGCTTACGTTGATGAGTCCGGCCTTCTCGATCATCTGCCAAATCCCTCTCACCCCCTGAAGGAAGGCCCGATTGATGATTTCGAATGTTTCCGGGAGTCGAGTTCGTTCATCTACAATCTCGAGAAATGTTTGATTCGGCAGGGAGATAACCGCATCAGACGCAACGAGCAATTGGTTCAATCCCAAGTCTGCACGCTGCCGGCGCTGCTGACCTTCCAAATCAAAAGGAAGAGAAACAAAAGAAAGAACCAAAGCCCCGGCTTCGCGCGCCTGACGAGCCACGACGGGTAAGGCCCCACTTCCCGTTCCACCACCCAGACCTCCAAGGAGCACCACCAAATCCGTTTCGCTGAACAACTGCGCCAGCAGCCCCTCATCTGCCTCGGCACTGGCTCGCCCTAGATCTGGATCGCCTCCGGCACTCAGACCACGCAAAAGGGTTTTACCCAATTGAACCTGGTTGGCTCGTCGCATTTCTTGAAGCCCGCGCACATCGCTGTTCATCGCCAAGAACTCCACCCCCGGTAGATTCTCAGCCGCCAACAGATCGGCCGCGCGACATCCAGCATCTCCAACCCCAATCACTTTCACTGAAAGGGCACCTGCCGTGGGGGCAAATTCCGCTGCTTGATTCATTGATTCGTCCATGTATTCAGGCTCCCTGTCCAATTTTCAGCATCTCTCGAATCGCTCGTCCGAAACCTCGATTGTGAACGCGGCGATCCTTCTGTTTTAACAATTCAAAAACTCCAAACTTGGCGAGCCCGATTCCTACAGCAAATTCGGGCTGATCAAGGACAGTCCGAGGACCGTTCACATTCGTGGCCGTCCCAACACTTGCCGGCACGCCAAAAACATGTTCGGCCAAACCGAGGATATCCTGAATTCGAGCACCTCCACCGGTCACAACCACTCCCGACCGAACAAGATCTAAGCAACCGGCTTCCAGTAGTTCTGACTCAATAAGTTTCAATGTCTCCGATACGCGTAAAGACATGATTCGTCCGAGGTGCTCCATGTTGATCGTTTTGTCGGGCATCGTGATTCGATCGGGAATCTTGACCGTTTGCCCACGAAAATGATCTCCGCCGAGGGCTGAACCGTGCGCAATTTTCAACTGCTCCGCTCGCCCGAGGGGCACTTTCAAACCGTAAGCCAAATCATTCGAAATGTGATCCCCTCCGACAGGCAACACACCTGAGTGTTTCACCAAACCGTTGCAACAAACGGCGTATTCCAAAGTTCCGCCGCCAAAGTCCAATACCAGCGTGCCGAGCTCTTTCTGTTGTGAACTCAAAACTGAAAGGACACTCGCTAGCCCGCTGAAGACCACATCCTCAACATCGACCCGAAGGTTCTTCACCACGCGAATCGAATTCTGCAAACGATTGGCCTGACCATGGACCACGTGAAGGTCGACCCCAATCTTCGCCCCCAACAATCCAATCGGATTCGGGATTCCAGACTGTCCATCCACCGAAAAATGCTGGCGAACCACATGAATCACATGGTGATCGTTCGGAAGATTAACTGCTTTAGCATTGCGAACGACATCTCGCACATCGTCTTCAGTGATATCCCGGTCCGAAGACACGACCGGATGGGTTCCGGAATTGATGAAACCACGGACATGCCCACCTGAGACAGCAAGATAAACACTCCGAATCTCTTCGTCGGCCATTTGTTCTGCTTCCGAAAGAGCCAAGCGCACGTCCTCGGAAGTCAGATCGGCATTCACGATCTCCCCCTTCCGAACACCCCGAGATTTTGCCTGACCAATTCCGATGATATTGGGGACATTGGAAGGACCAATCTCGGCAACGATCGCCGTTACCTGCGATGTTCCGATATCGAGACCGGTAACGATTTCTCTGCTGGCAAACATCATGTCTCAGTTCTCCTCACGATTTGTGGTTCTTGTCGGCTCTGCGGTCGTTCGCGAGTTTTTTGCACCCACTTAAAGGGATGATTGTTCTTCATTGAAAGATCCAGGGATACCAAGCGCATCTGCTTGCGGTTGGCCTCATCCAACATCAGTTCCCACCTCCTAAACTGAGCAACCAAATCATCTCGACCAAACACAATCTCTTGTTGGTCTGATGTACGGGCCACAACGACGTCGGGGCGGGAAATATCAATCGACCGAATCTTGACGCGGTCGTTCATGCTCGAAGAACGGAAAGCAAGGTAGGTTTTGATGGCGTGATCCACCTGCCGTGAATTTGCCATTTTCCCAGGTACTAATCCCAGCCCCGTGAGTCCAGTCAATTCAGGGAGCTGGAGCCAGTAGTCTTCCCGATCGAGATTCACACCCGCCGCCGCTTGGGGGGTTAACACGAAGCCAAACTCATCAATCATGTATGGCTTCATCACAATTCGGCTTTGGCCTGGGCTTAGAAAATAGGCTTTAAAAACCGGGCGCCGTTCTTTGATGCGAACCTTCAATCGATCCGGCAGCACACGCTCAACAGCCACATCGTAGATCATCGGAACCATCTCCAGATTCCGTTTAATCTGAGCCAAATCCAAATCCAGAACATTGTCTCCCGAGGTCACGCCAGCCCACTTGAGCACTTGATCCGCTTTCAGTCGTCCGTTCGTTTCCAATTTGAAACGTCTCAGCGTGAAAGCGTTGTTTTCCAAGAGGAAAACATCGACTGCCAGATGAACGCCCTTCCAACCTGCCCACCCCAAGACCGCGACGCTGAAACTTAAGGCTATAAAGCGTCCAAACACACTCAGCCGGTGATACCAAACGACTCGACGCCGAGCCTTCACGTCCAAGCGGGTCTTGGTTGGCTTCTTCTTTTTGGATTTAGATTTATTTTTACTGAACCACATTTTTACGCTGCGCCTTCAGTTTGTTTTATTGCGAGCCGAGCCAAGCGATGGCAAAGCTCAGGGAACGACTCACCACGAGCGGCAGCCGCCTTCGGGAGCAGGGATGTCGCCGTCATACCCGGTAGCGTGTTGATTTCCAAAACGAAGAAGTCCGAGTCGCGGACAATAAAATCAATGCGGGCATACATGCCCCCTCCTACCGAATCCAAAGCCTGGAGCGCGGAGCACCCTATCGCCTCAGTAAGTTCATCCGGAAACGAGGCCGGACAAAGATACTCAGTCGCTCCACTGGTATACTTATTATGATAGTCGTAATAGCCCTCGTTCTTGGGACGAACCTCCACGATAGGCAAGACGTCTCCATCTACGATGCCCACCGTGATTTCACGTCCAGCAACAAATTCCTCGACGAGCGCTTCCTCCCCAAACTTAGTCAAACGCTCCTTGGCAAGATCCCACTCTTCTGGGGATGCCACTATCTCAACCCCCACACTCGAGCCTTGGCAGCTCGGCTTGAGCACAACTGGAAAGCCAAACGGATTCGCATAGTCTCGGTCCTGAACCTGCCACACTTCGAATGGAGCCGTCGGAACCCCGTTCTCTTTAAACACCCGTTTTGAACGAATCTTATCAAAGGCCAGAGCACTCGCGTCTGGACCACATCCGGTGTAAGGCACCCCCAGAGACTCTAGCTCTCTCTGCAAGGTTCCATCCTCACCATAGGTGCCGTGAAGCGCCAAAAACACCACGTCAACTTTTGCGGGCAAGGCCCATTCTCCTGGCTTCGGGTCGAGCGGTGTCACCCGATGGCCCATGGATTCAAGAGCACCAATCACGGCTTCGCCCGACTGCAGAGAAACCGCCCGTTCTTCAGAAGGCCCACCGAGCATCACAGTAATGTCCCAGGTCTCGCTCATCCCCCTACAATCTGTACTTCAGTCTTCAACTCAATCCCGCGATTCTGTCGAGCACGTCCCTTGATGATTTCAATCAGCTTCAAGACATCATCAGCGCTCGCACTGCCATCATTCACAATAAAATTGCCATGAACATCCGACACCGATGCCCCGCCCACTCGCGTTCCTTTCAAGCCAAGTTCATCGATCAGTTTCCCTGCAGGTAAGGTTCCTGGGTTCTTGAAAATACACCCAGCGCTCGGAGCCGCCGGCTGGGTCCCCCAGCGTTTGTTACTAAATTGATTCATCCGTTCCTTAACCTGTTCCTCTGATGAGGGTTGCCCCTTGAGCACGGCTTCAATCGCTAAGTGATCACGGAGCAAAGGACAACCTCGATACTCAATGTAAAGATCCTTGACGTCACGCTCATGAATCTCGCCCTGGAAATCGACGAATCGAATCCGCTCCACGATGTCAAACATCCACGAGCCCATTGCTCCAGCGTTCATCCGTAAGGCTCCGCCAAGAGTACCAGGAATGCCTTCAAGAAACTCGAACCCTGTTAGTCCAGCCTTTTTCGCCTCCGCCGCAACAACCCGTAAGCGGGCTCCGGCTCCGCACATAATTTGATCCCCTTTTACAATCAATTGTGAAAAGGCTGGTTGCGCCAATGAAAGGACTAGACCGCGAATACCGCTGTCTCGGATGAGCAGATTAGACCCTCGTCCCAGAACGAATACGGGCACGTTGTTTTCGTTCGCGAGTTTGAGAGTCAAGGCAAGATCCATGACGTTCGCTGGCTCGACAAACACTTCGGCCGGACCGCCCACACGGAGCGTTGTCCGTTTCGCCAGCGGCTCATTGAGTCGAACGTGACTGCCCGATCCCAACCCGTCTTTCAGAGCCTCCACAAAGGTGGGCAAAACTTGAGATTTTGATGATCCCAATTCAGCCCCCAATTGATGAGCGACCTGGGTAATACCGCCGGCTCCCAAGAACAGAACGACATCGCCAGAGCGTAGCACTTCCAGCAGGCGACGTCTTAGGTTTTCGAGCGATGGCTCATAGATCGGTTCACGCCCCCGTTTCGCCACGGCATCGGCCAAAGCCTGACCAGAGACACCCGGAATGGGCTCTTCATGAGCCGCATAGATTTCCGTCAACCAGACCTGATCCGCCTCATCGAAACACTCCGAGAAGGCCTCCATCAAATTCTGAGTTCGGGTATAGCGATGCGGTTGGAAGACGACGATCAGACGTTGGGGCGAGTACCGTCGCGCAGCTTTGATGGTTTCCCGAATTTCCGTCGGATGATGCGCATAGTCATCGATGACCCGATACCGAGAGTCGCTGAAGACCAAATCCTGTCGCCTTCGAACCCCCTTGAACTTAGCAATGGCAGCAGCGATTGCCTTGGCCCCGAAACCGTTCCGAAGCAACCACACGATCACCGCGCTGGCATTCGAAACATTCGCGCGGCCCGGCAATTGGATGGTGAAGGTTCCAACCAAGGTTCCCTGATTCCAAATCTCGAAACGTTCGATTGCGGGCTGGGCAAGATCAAAGGTTCTCAGCTCAATGCGATAGTCTGCCAAAGGGTGATAGCCAAAAGAAACCGCGTTGCTCTTCCTTGCGCAAATCTCACCCAACTCTCTATCGTCAGCACAAAAGAGCAGTCCCCCTTGTGTTCGATCAATGAGTGCCGAAAATTCAGTGCGAATGCGGTCAACACTCACAAAATAATCCAGATGTTCATCATCCACGTTCAGGACGATCGACTCGTGAGGGGTGAACTGTCCGAGTCCACCATCGCTTTCATCCACCTCGGTCACAAACCAAGGCTTTGAATCTCCGTCCTCAACGTCGTTCGATGTGCTCTCGTACCTTGCGGGGACTGCTAGCTGAGGCACTTCCCCGCCAACCGCATAGCTGGACCGGACACCCAACTCTCGCAAGACGAAAGCGAACATCGCCGAGGTGGTTGTTTTGCCGTGCATTCCGGCGACACAAATCGACCGCTGCGTTGCAATCAGGGCGGCTAGGAAATCGGCTCGCCGAACGGTCAACACACCCCGGTCTCTCGCAGCCAGAAGCTCAGGATTGTTTTTAGGAATCGCCGACGAATAAATGACAAGGGAAGGATTACTGCGGAAAATGTTTTCTTCCGAATGGGCTTGATGAATGACCGCATTCCGCTCGGAGAGTGTTCGGCTAAACTCATTCCAAACCAGATCGGATCCGGCAACGTCAAAGCCTCGATCCAAAAGCAAGTGTCCGAGGCAGGACATTCCACAGCCCGAAACACCGACGAGGAAGACAGCGCTACCCGCTTCTGCCTCGTTCAACCAATTCTGGATTTCGCTTTGTGTCATCGCTTAGATCGCGCCTACGCGCTCTGAGTTGAAGGATGAGTCCGACGTCCTCCGATCATCTTCAGCCGCGCTTCGTTTCTTCACCGACAGCAAATGCCCAGATTGACGAGACAATTCCGTTTCCAGCCCGTCCGCGACTAGTCGCGCCGCTTCCCGGCCACTCCACTGTTGAAGACCGGAATGAATTCGGCCACGGACCGCGTTATCGAAAAGGAGCTGTTCCGCTTGAAGGGCTACCGCCTCATGGTCCAACTGGTTTTGTTCCGCCAGGAAGGCAGCACCGTCATTCACGAAGTTCATTGCGTTGAGCTTCTGGTGATCATCGACAGCGTTGGGATAGGGAACGAGCAAAGCGGGCAACCCCACCGTAGCGTATTCTGCCAAACTCGAGGCTCCTGCTCGAGAAATCACGGCACTCGCCATTCGCACCAAACTCGCGGTGTCCGAGAAGAAATCCTTAAGAAAGAACTGGCCCCCGAGGCTTGCATACAGTTCGCGCAGCTCGCCATCCGGATTCTTCCCAGTCAAGTGCACTAGCTGCAATGCTGGACGCCGTTTCATCAAGAGTGGTGCGACCTTGAGCATCATGTCATTGATCGCTTTCGCTCCCTGACTACCGCCCATCACCAACAAAATCGGTCGTTCCCGATCTAGCCCCAACTTGCTGTAGGCCTCCTCGGAGAGGGGCTCAGTGAAACGGGCTCTCACCGGAGTGCCGGTGACCTGGACATTCCGACCAGAAAAACTCGGCTCAGCCCCAGGGAAACCGACGAAAACCCGGTGACTCAAGCGGGACAACCAGCGGTTGGCCCGCCCCGGAATGGAGTTTGCCTCGTGCAAACAAACGGTCGCCCCCAACAGCCGACCAACCAGAGCAGGAGCCACGCTCGTGAAGCCTCCCATGACCAGCACGACATCAGGACGCCATGAAGTGAACCATTTCAAGCATCGAAACGCCGCAGCCAATAAACCAAAACAGAATGCCAGACGTTTGCCTCTCACCAGGCCAACAGCAGGAAGGAATCTCACTTCGGAGTCTTCAAAGCCACTGGCCATTTCACGATCCACATCCTTTTGGGAAGCAATCAACATCACTTGGCTCCCTCGACCGATGAGTTCCTGAGCCACGGCTGTTCCCGGGAAGAAATGCCCCCCGGTCCCCCCACAAGCAATTGCGACTCGAATGCTCGATTCTCTGGTGAGACTTTTCATCGTGGTCGCGCTCATGAGGCCATTGCAGGTTCAGCTCCATCCAAGACATCTTGAGGTTCTCCCATGAATGGATTCAGGGATTCCGCGTGTCCAGCCCGAGCGATAGAGATCATCACGCCAACACACGTGAGCATGAGCAAGAGACTCGATCCACCGTAGCTAATGAACGGCAGCGCCAAGCCTTTGTTCGGGAGCGTATTCGTCACCACACCGATATTGATAAATGCTTGCAGCCCGATCAGAAAGGTGATGCCAGTTCCCAATAGAAATCCGAAATTATCCCGAGCTCGCGCCGTAATGAATACGGCAGAAATGATCAGCGTAACAAAGACCAGAATCACGGCCAAGCCGGCCACCAAACCAAGTTCTTCACCAATCACAGAGAAGATAAAATCACTCTCCTTGAGCGGCAAGAAGCCGAGTTTCTGTCTTCCATTTCCCAAACCCAAACCTTCTAGGCCGCCTGATCCCAGAGCAAGAAGAGAGAGCCAAACCTGAAACCCCGCCCCATCCTTCATCGCTTCAGGATCCGTCCAAGCCTCCAAGCGAGCACTTCTCACGGGATCAATCATGAGAGAGATCGCGAGCAAGATCGTACCAATCACCAACGGTGGAATGACAAACTTCCAACGAGCCCCAGCCACAAGCAACATCACCACCGAGACGGCTGCGAGTAGCACGGTCGTCCCCCGGTCCGGCTCGACGAAGATCAAGCCCAGGATGAGTCCGATCACCAATCCCGGCAAAGCCAAACCACGCCAAAAAGTCGGCATGACTCGTTTAAATCGATCGCCATACCAAGCCACAAAAACAATCAATCCCAACTTTCCGAGCTCGGAAGGTTGAAAGCTAAAACCTCCCAGCTGAATCCAGCGACGCGCCCCATTAATTCGCGCCCCTATTTCTGGATGCAACACAACCGACAACAAGACCACCGAAATGACAACTGGCAACCAAAACCATGTCTTCAGAAGACGATAGTCTGACAAGGCCGCCACCAAGCACAACAACAGGCCAAGTGCCGACCAAATCAGTTGTTTGATCAAGAACGAATGATCCCCACCGTAGAGCACGGAGCTATAGAGCATCACCATCCCAAATGTGAGCAATCCAGCCACCGAGAGGATGAGGAACATTGTCGCGAGTCGCATCGTCTTCTAGTCGAGCTTGTGGTTCGATCGTAAGCGACTTACTTAGAGATCGCCGTAGCGACCTCGGCCACCGGAATCTGAAGTTTTTGCCCGATGAGGATTCGATCCGTGTTCAGACTATTCGCTTTTCTCAGAGCACTAAGGGAGACCCCATTTTGCCGAGCGATCCGAGTGAGATTGTCACCTTTCTTGACCGTGTAGATCTTCCCTCCGGAGGCAACCGTATTCGAACCGGTCACAGCTGGAGCCGGGGCGGCGTTCGAACTTGAGTTCCTCGGAATGACGATCGATTTGCCCACACGCAATTTTCTAGGATCCAAGCCCGGGTTCGCCCCCAAGATGGCTTCGACCTTTGTGCCATAGGTTCGGGCAAGAGAATAGAGGCGGTCACCGGGTTTGATCGTGTATTCCATCGTCAAAGCTTCCGGAGTGCGGCTAACGGGTTGTTCGATTGTTGGCGTATCGACTCTGGTCGCCAGTTCAGGGGCAGGCGTGTAAGTCAACTCAGGCGCAGTTTCTTCCGCTGTGTTTAGCACGACCTCGTCTGTAGTCACCGGATTCTGTCCGATCTCGCCCTGACCTGGTTCGTCGAGAATAACCTCCGAGGAAATGGTCGGTTCCAAGTTGTTTTCAGCCAATTCGTAAGGCGAAGCTTCCGTTTCGATCGGCACTGAAAGCCCCGTAGTATCTGCCTCAAAATCGCGATAGAGGTCGTTGGTATTCAACAACGGAATCTCGTCATTAGGCTCAGTTGTCGTTGTCGTGGCGATCTTGTTATTCTCTGGCTTACAGCCTTGCATTAGAAGCAAACCAGAGATGGGAATCACGTGCAAAGCGACGATACCGAAGACGGTCACCAAGATCTTAGTCTTTCGATGTTTCCGATCGTCGAGTGAGGATCCTGGGGGGAGTAAGGGATTGGGATGGCTCATTGGTCTAGCTGGCTTGGTGTTGTTGTTAGGTTTGGGTTGATTGATTAAGCGAATTGTAGATTTTCTGACCGAGTGGCATCGCGTTCGACGTTGAATCGCGCATGATGGCGCCGCCCAAGACTCTGGTTCTTCACCGCAAGGAGCTCTTTAACGGTCTGTTTAAAGGTGTTTCCCCGGTCTTGATAGTCACGAAACTGATCGAAGGAAGCGCATCCAGGAGAGAACAAAACAAGGTCTCCCTTCTCGATGCGCTGGAAAATACAGTCGAGAGATTCGCGAAGTGTTTCGTTTACAAAACAGAGCTTTCCTCCGCCCAAGACGGCACTCATTTCATCCCTTGATTCACCGAAAAGAAAAAGCCCATCGACATGTTCGTGAATCAGGGATTCCAGGCCTTGAAAAGATAGCCCCTTGCTGACTCCCCCCGCCAACAACCAGAGTCGGCCCTTGGGCTCTCGCATTTCTTTACTCGCCTCAATCGCGGCGCGCATCGAAGCCGGATTGGTCGCCTTAGAATCGTTCACAAAGACCACTCCGGACTCCGTCGGCAACACTTCGAAACGATGGGCATCTGCGCGGAAATTCATCATTGAGATCTGCACATCACTTAGAGGCATACCCAAGGTGTAAGAGACGAGCAAAGCAGCCATCACGTTCTCCGCATTATGGCTTCCACTCAGAAGCCCCTGACGCATGTCGTAGACGATGCCAGACCAGCCTGGAATCTGGCTGACGATGTAGCCACGGGCATAATAGAGATCCGCTCTCGTATCTTGAGAGCTGAAAGTTAAAACTTGAGCTTTTGGTCGGATCCCCAGTGAGGCGAGCTGAGCCAGTGCCTCGAACTGAACCACTGCCCAATCCGAGCAGTCCTGCTGTTCGAAGATTCTCGCCTTGCTCCGGTAGTAACGTTCCTCCGACTGGTAACGATCAAGGTGGTCTGGAGCCAGGTTCAGTAAAACGGCGGTCTCCGGATGAAAGTGGTTGACGGATTCCAACTGAAAAGAACTCAACTCCAAAGCGACCCAATCAGGAACGGGAGCTTTGGAGACCAATTGCGCAAAGGGGAACCCAATGTTCCCTGCAGCCTTTGACCGCCAACCAAGGTCGCGCATGACCGAATCCACTAGGCGAGTGGTCGTCGTCTTTCCGTTCGTCCCAGTAATCGCAACCACCTTTCCGGTGTAGAGCTGGGAAGCAAGCTCAACTTCTCCCATGACTGGACAGGCGACGCGTTGCAACTCGGATCCCAGCATCGAATCTGGAGAAACGCCCGGACTCACAATCGCGAGGTCCCATTCACCGAATTCGAGAGACGTGACAGAAAAATGAAGGCCCACGCCCAACCACTCCAACTCAGCGCGAGTGGCCGGTGACAGTCTCGGCTCGAACTCATCAACCAAACAAACCGTTGCGCCACGAGAAACCAAGAGACGCGTCGCCGCCAGCCCACTGGCACCGGCACCGACGACTAAGATTCGCTTGGATTCTATATCAATCACTGATTTTCGTTTCGTCTGAGAACTATCGAATCTTCAATGTTAACAAAGCCAAGCCCGCACACAATCCGGAAAGAATGTAGAATCGGGTGACAACCTTGGATTCGTGCCAGCCTAGTTTCTCAAAATGATGATGAATAGGCGCTCGCAAGAAGAGTCGCTTGTCTACACCAAACCGCTTCATGTTGTACTTGTACCACCCAACCTGAAGGATCACTGAAACCGCTTCGGCAACAAAGACGCCACCGGCAATCACCAGGATAAAAGGTTGATGAATCAACACCGCCATAATGCCAAAAGCACCGCCTAAAGCGAGTGACCCGGTGTCCCCCATAAACACTTGAGCCGGATGGCAATTATACCAAAGGAATCCAACACTCGCGCCCAACATTGCCGCACAAAATACGGTCAACTCACCCGTTCCCGGTATGTAGGGAATCTGCAGGTATTCGGCGAACTTTATATTCCCCGAAACATAGGTCAAAACCATGAATACAATGGTAACGATGATCGTGCACCCGATTGCTAAACCGTCCAGCCCGTCAGTCAAATTCACCGCGTTGGAACTTCCCATAATCGCCAGCACCGTCACGATGGCCCCCAACCAAGCGACATTCTCCAGCACGGGGTATTTGAAAAACGGCACCATGATCTCCGAGATAAGCGACCGATACTCTGGAACCGCCCACAGGTGCCAAGCGACGGCCCCACCCAGGATCAACTGGACCCACAGCTTTACGTTGGACTTGGCACCTTGATTGTTCTGCTTCGTCACTTTTAGGTAATCGTCATAGAAGCCCAAAGCGGAGAGCACGATCAGGGACAACAGGGTCAGCAACACGAACGAATTCCACTGCGCCCAGATCAAGGCAGACAAGTCGAGCGACAACACGATCAAAACGCCTCCCATCGTGGGCGTTCCGGTCTTATCAATTACCCGCACCATCCCACCGGCTTCCTCTGCTTTGTCCACATAGTTCTGCCGAAACCTCAAAGCCTTGAGCCAATCGATCACAAACGGAGCAAGCAACCACGACAAGACCAGAGCAGTGAACGCCGCCCCGATACTGCGCACCGAGATGTAACGAAAGACTCGCAAGCCTGAGAGTGGTTCCTCCCAGGTAGTCCCTGCTACGCTTTCTAAAACATACTGGTGCAAGTAAAAGAGCATAGGCCTAGATCCTAAAGTCTTCCCCCATCAGCATCCGTTTCCTCACCTTCACGGCACGCCTCACCTCTCTCTTGCAAGGCCGTGCGAAGATTTTTCGCAAGTTGGTCGAGACCGGAGGCTCGCGACGCTTTCAACAAGACTGTGTCCCCCTCACCGAGCGCATCGAACAGGGAACCCAAGGCACGATCTGCCTGTTCAAAAGTCCTGACCTTGGGAGACCCTTGAGCCAGCGCCCCTCGCTCGACAAACGCAGCCCAAGTTCCGATCGCAAAAATCTCATCGACGCCACAACGTGCAGCGACGCGGCCAACCTCTTCATGGGCTTCCTGACTAAACTCACCCAATTCTCCCATGTCTCCAATCACGGCAACCCGTCGACCCCGCGTCGGATAAGTCCTCAGCGTTTCCAGTGCCCCTCCCATGGAATCAGCATTGGCATTGTAGGTATCATCAAAAATCGTTACCCCGTTGATTTCCGACCGCTCGAACCTCATCTTTTCGGCACCGCAAGCACGAACACCAGCAGCCAACTCCTCATCCGTCAGACCCAACTCCATTCCAGCAACCACAGCAAGGCTGGCATTGACGAGGTGGTGACGCCCCAGCGCGGGAAGGTAAAAGGAATGGTCATCATTCGTCGTTTCAGATCGCCTAAGCGAAAACGGCATACCGCCCCGTTCCATGGACCAATTATGGATCACCCAATCATTGTCCGTATTGAAACCTACTTTCACGATACGAGCCGATACTCGGGGAAGAATCCGGTCCAGATGAGGGGTGTCTCCATTCACAAAAAACACCCCATCGGACGGGAGCACTTCTCCGAGAAACCCCTTCTCGTGAGCCACCGCTTCCACCGAACCAAAGAACTCTAAATGACTGCGCCCTATCGAAGTCAGGATTCCGAACTGCGGAGAAACCATTTCTGCCAACGGCTTGATCTCGCCGGGATGATTGGTTCCGATCTCGAAAACAGCGGCGCCCGTCCCTGAATCCAATTGCAGGAGCGATAACGGAACGCCTATGTCATTGTTGAAGCTAGCCGGGCTTGCGCACACGGCAAACCGTTGGCCGAGAATGGCTCCCAGAAATCGTTTCGTCGTCGTCTTCCCGTTGGATCCAGTGACTCCAATGACCGGAAGATCAAAGGCACGACGATATCCTGCACCTAGTTGTCCCAGCGCCTTGCGCGAATCATTGACCAAGATTTGCGGCACGCCCGCAAGCCGCCCCCCCACTCGTTCGGACTCCACCAAACACGCCCCCGCCATTTTCCCAAGGTCCGGGGTAAGGAATTCATGAGCATCGAAGCGTTCGCCCACGAGCGCCACAAACAATTCCCCACGGTTCAGTTTGCGCGAATCCGTGGCAACGCCCGTGACAACATCCTGCGGACGGGCGTTCCGGAGCTCTCCCCGCGTCACCTCCGTCACAAAACTGAGCCGGCGAGCGTCCATCATGAAGCCAACCTCACAGCGCTCGGCACAAATCCGGCCAATTCCAAAGCTTTTTCGATGTAGAGACGATCGTCAAATGGGATGACGGAACCATCGATCTCCTGGTAGGTCTCATGCCCTTTTCCGGCCACCAACACGACGTCGTTCGGCTCCGCCTCATTCAAGACACTTTGGATCGCTCGCCGGCGATCATACTCAACCGCCCAACTGTGCCCTCCAACACTCTGGATACCATCCACGATCTGCGCGACAATCGCCTCAGGATCTTCGGACCTTGGATTGTCATTGGTGATCCAAGATCGATCAGCCAAACGGGCTGCAATTCGTCCCATGGCATGCCGCTTGCCTTCGTCTCGTCCGCCACCACAACCAAAGAGCAACAAGACCCTTCCCGATGTGAGCCGTCGAAGAGTTTCCAACACTCTCCGGAGAGCGTCTGCCGTGTGAGCGTAGTCCACGTAAACAGAAAAAGGCTGTCCTAAATCAATCCGCTCCAACCGCCCCGGAATTGGCGGTAATGAAGAGAGGGCTTCGGCCATGCCTGAAACCGGATAGCCCAACTGCGCCCCCAGACCGACCGCAGCCAAACAGTTTTGGACATTGTGAGAACCGACCATGGGCAAGGAAACCCCAATGGGCTCCCCACCGCTCAGAAGCGCGAACTGAGTGGAAGTCTTCATCTGCCGCACACCAATCGCCGAGAACTCAACGGAACGTGCGTCCTGCAAGCCATACAGGACAACCGAGAGAGCCTCGACCTCCGAAGCGAGCCGCCTGCCGTACTCGTCATCGGCGTTCACCACGGCGCAAGCGTCGCCGTCTCGGTTCGCAAGAAGACCAAACAGACGACACTTCGCGGCGAAATAGGACTCCATGTCCCGATGGTAATCCAGGTGATCTCGAGTCAGGTTCGTAAAGGCGCCTAAGTTGAAATCGACATCTGCCACACGATGTTGTTGCAAAGCGTGAGAACTGACCTCCATCACAACCTTCTTGGTTCCGTGTTGTCGCATCGCAGCCAACAGGCGCTGTAATTCCACCGCGTCTGGCGTGGTCCGACTCGCGGGGATGTGGCGATCTCCCACCTCATATCGAACCGTGCCGATCAATCCACAGGAGTCTCCGTGGGATTTGATGATGTGGCGTAGCATGAAGGAAACACTAGTTTTCCCGTTCGTGCCAGTGACCCCGACAACCGTCATATCACGACTAGGGTGATCGTACCAGGATGCCGCCAGTCCGGAGACAGCTCGACGCGGATCAGCGACTCGAACAAAGGTACGATTCCCGAAGTAAACTTCAGGTTCCTGACCCACGATCGCACTGGCTCCACGTTCAATCGCTTCCCCTACATAGCGATGTCCATCGTCGCTTGTCCCGTCAACCGCAACAAAGACCATACCAGGAACCACTTTCCTAGAATCCATCGTCACACCCGTGACGGGAACAGAGGTCGTCCCTCGAACCTCACATTCAGGAAGCGCCGTTAACAAACTGGACAAAGGCTTATTCATGGATCTCGTTCAGGTTCAAAATCGGGCGTAGTTCTCGACTGGTAGCGGACCCGACTGGCGGGTTTCGAGACGAAGCTCACGGGAAGGCGTGATATTCAGATAGTTGGCGAGTTTGGTTGCGATTCTTTGAAAAACCGGTCCAGAAATGACGCCCCCGTAGATGCTCCCCTTCGGTTCATTGAAAATGACCGAGATAACGATCTCAGGGGATTCCGAGGGTAGAAAGCCAATGAAGGAAGCGTAGTACTTGCTCCGCGTATAGCCAACTTTTGGAATGTATTTTCGCGCTGTGCCGGTTTTACCTGCAACCGTGTAATGTTCCAAGCGGGCACGAGGTGCGGTGCCCCCTTTTTGGACAACGGTCTCTAAGGCGGCAGTCATATCGAGAGCCGCTTCCTCGCTGATGGCGCGGCGGATCCGTTGGGGATGATACTGCATCACAATATTCCCCTGCTTGTCCGTCAAGTGCTGTACGAGCATGGGACTCATCATCCATCCACCATTCGCTATCGCGCACATCGCCATCGTGATTTGCAATGGGGTCACAGCAATCTCATAGCCGATAGGAACCCGAGAGATTGACAGCCCCGACCATTTATCAACCGTTCGCAGAGTGCCAGAACGCTCAGCAGGCAGGCCAATTCCAGTGGGATCTCCAATACCAAAGCCCTTCAAATAGTGATGCAGTCGATCAGCCCCCAGACGCCGGGCGATCTTGAACGCTCCGATATTAGACGACTTCTTCATGATGTCTTTCACCGTTAAGATCGAATACCGGTGATCGTCATGAAGGGAACGGCCCATGAAATAGATGTGACCGTTCTCGCAGTCAAAGCGAGACGAGAGGTTCACAACCTTTTCACTCAGGGCCGCCGAAACAGAGACGGACTTAAAGGTTGAGCCAGGTTCGAATTCATCGCTGATGGCGCGATTTCGCCGATTGGCAACAGGGAACTCTCCAGGACGATTAGGATCAAATGTTGGGTAGTTCGCCATTGCCAAGATCTCACCCGTCTGAGGCCTCACGACAATAACGGTGGCCGTCAGTGGTTTTGAGACTTCAACACCCGCTTTGAGCTCATCCTCCACGATTGCCTGCACACCGGAATCGAGAGTCAGGTGAACGTTCAACCCGTCAACAGGGTCCACGTCCATTCGTCGCCATGCCACCTGCTCACGACGACGACTATCGGTCTCCGTCGTCCTCCAACCCAACAATCCCTGAAGGTATTGGTCGTAGTATCCTTCCACTCCAGCTTTGCCGCTGGCAAAAAACACCGACTGACGGCCAACGACCCGCTCTTGAGTCTGAACAAAACCCAACACATGAGCCGCTAATTCCCCGTTCAGATACACCCGACGATGACTATCAACCGGCTCCGTAAAAACCCCCCACCGGCGGAGCCCGACCAAGAAATCTTTGCCCTCTTCATCAAGCGTCTCCTCGTCAGCAAAAGGCGCATTCTTGATCACCTCTTTCAAAGAGTTCCACTTCTCTTCAGTGATGCGCGCGCGTAAACGAACGTGGGGGTCAATCACCACGTCTCCTACAGAGTTTGTGTATTCTCGAGGACGCATTCGCTTCGCCAAAACGTCGGCATCCATATCGAGTTCTTTGGCTAAGACCTGGGCCAGCGGCTGGTAGTATTCCAGAATCCGACTGGGATCTGCGCACAAGATCTTAAGACGCTCTGTGCTGGCGAGAATCGAACCGTTGCGATCCAAAATATCGCCTCGTCTCGTCTGCTTAAGATAGGTCCGTTGAGTGTACTTGAACGCCTTTGCACTCAGCTCGTCGTGCCGAAACACTTGGATGTACACAAGCCGACCCAAGAGCAGCGAGAACCCTAACAACAGCAAAGCGCTGAAAGCGATCAATCGACGCAACTGGGTGCGATATACCATTTTATAGCAATAAGCTCTTAAGATTCTTGTTTCATACGGCTGATTTAAAACACCTAGACTCGCGCGGCATTCTAGAAACGCCGACTGAGTCGGCTTGACGAATACCCATACGCGCGAGCGTTTGTTACTTCACCACGGCCTCCGGTATCCCGGATCCGAAGAATTTGTTCGGGAGCAGGCGAACGTAAATCCAGCCCATATTGCTCCACTCTCTTGTCTAGCTCTCGATGAGATGCCAGGACAGAGTAGCGTTGTCGCAGAACTTCGTTACCTTTCTCGAGTTTCTCGAGATCTTGTTCGAGACCTCGGATTTCATGACCTAGCTTATGCACCTGACTTTTCTGCCACAGGTAGCCTCCGCAGCTACCTCCAACAAAAAGACAAACCACAACCGCTCTAACGATCCAACCCGCTCCGATAACTTCACTACGACTTTGCACACGACGCCACATAACTCACACAACATTTCGTTCCCCCCGCCATCCGGACGAGAGGGCCCGTTACAACTTTTCCATCACTCGAAGCTGTGCGCTTCGAGAACGAGAATTCCGCAAAATCTCTGCCCGAGTCGGCTGAATCGCTTTCCGTTCGACCCATTTCAATTCAACCGGCTTCGGTCGCCTAAACTCAGGCAAATCCACCTCGCCCTCGACTCGATAACCGAGCGCCAGGCGGCGACCAAAAAGTTTCACCATTCGCGCTTCCGACGAATGGAAGGTGATTACCGCGAGCCTGCCGCCCGACTTCAGTAATCCCCACACGATTCCTAAGCCCCGCTCCAGCCGCCCCAACTCATCGTTCACCGCGATTCGCAAGGCCTGGAACACCTTCGTGGCCGGATGGGTTCTCCCCCTTCTAGGAAGAACCCGTTCCACTAATCCAGCCAACTGTAGCGTCGTCGTAATCGCCCCAGATCGACGCTCACTCACGATGGCTCGAGCCACCGCTCGCGACCCCGTTTCCCCACCAAATTCATAGAATAGGTTGGCTAACTCTTCGGCACAGAGTTCATTCACCAACCGCGCCGCCGTCAGATCCGTCCGTTCGTCCATCCGCATATCGAGCGGCCCGTCGAATCGCAGACTAAAACCACGATCTGGAACATCGAACTGATGCGAACTCACACCCAGATCCAAAACGGCCCCATCCAACACTCCAGGCCCCAACCACTGCCCGAGCTCCACAAAATTCATCTGACGGATCTCAAAGCGTCCGTCATAGGCTTCCAACCGAGCCCTAGCTGCCTGAACGGCCGCGCCATCTTGGTCGCATCCGAACAAGTGGCCAGTCGGAGCGCTCGCCTCCAAAATGGCTGCCGCATGTCCACCCCCACCGACCGTTCCATCCAGATACTGCCCCGTCGGCTTTGGATTCAGCCGAGTTACTACTTCGGTCAGAAGGACTGATGTGTGATCGAACGCTGACACTCTTCATAAATCGACTGCTTTACGACTCTCCGACTGGGCACTGAACCCCAAAACACTTCGAATCCATTGCCCAAACCCTTGAGAACGCCTCAATTGAGGTTTTTCCGATTCGGTCCCAGCCGTCCCAGAATCCGACACCCGAACTTCCCAATCTGACTCCCAAAGATCATTCCGCTTCACGACAACCTCTTCCAAGAGCTGCATGCTTCCCTGCCCCCCGGTTGACGGCTCCCTCGAACCAAATCGAGAAAACCAGGCTCGATCAGACTTCAATTGCTTATCACAAGTCACAGGATCAGCACCCTCACCCCGGTTATCCGTTAGGTCGTCAACCCCAGAGGCTTCAAACACGCTTTCAACCTGCTCCACCCCACCCGAGGGAGCCGGGTTTTCGATGCCCTCAGCCCAGCGAAAGGGATTCTCAGAGACTTCCCGAGCCTCCTCAGTCTTCGCTCCTGAAAAATATCGACTCAGATTCATAACCTACAGCAACTGAATAGCATCATCGTAGATCTCTTCATCCATCGCACTCGCAGCCTCATAACGAGCGGGATCCCAGATTTGGAATCGATCAAACATCCCAATCAACAGGGCATCTTCCTGCAAACCTGCCGCCGCCGCCAACTTGTCTGGAAGGCAAATCCGGCCGGCTTTATCCAATACAACCTGATCAGAACGTGCACCCAAGGACCGGCGCAGCGCTTCCGCACGCGGGTCCGCAAAGGGCATTTCCTTCAGTTTTTGCATCAAATCAACCATCGCTGCCGGAGGCAGCGCTAACAAACAGGCCGCTTGCCCGGCCTTCTTCCGCCACACGAGAAGTGTGAATGTGCCCCCACTCGAGACACCACGCCATTTCGCTGGGATCTGAACGCGACGCTTCGAATCAATTCCGAACTTGTATTCAGAACTGAAGAAAAGCGGCGCATTTTCAGCATTTTCACCCATACCGGCTGTTCAAAACAAAAGGCCACACCAAGCCAACATCTTACCCCACTGTGGAACACTTTCCCCCACACTACGTCCACAACGATTTCGGGTCAATCGTTAAAAGCGTCGTTCTGCCTCTCGTTTTCCCACGTCTGGAGCGGTCTCCCACCACACCACGCCCCCTACCGTGACCTAAGTCCCACCCCGGGTCGGCCCTCCATCGCGCTCCCTGTCCAGGCCTCGTTGAGGTCAGCTGACGGATATCAAGTCTGTCCCCTTTTTCAAAAGGGTCGAAATGGAGCGGTCCTCGGCCCTGATATTGCGCTATTGCATCGCAGCTCAGATCAGGAGAACCTCCGACGCGAATCGAATGACGGGAAATGACAAAGAAAACGGGCTGCGACTGGATGCGTTCGACTACGAACTCCCCCCTGAGCTGATTGCCCAAGAGCCAACCGCAGAACGGGATCAGTCACGCCTCCTTTCCTACCGGCGCCGCAACCAGAGAATCGCTCACCACGCGTTCACCGATTTGCCCGATCTCCTGACTCCAAAGGATGTATTGGTTATCAACGACTCGAAGGTTATTCCGGCCAGACTGCGAGGGAAGAAACCCGCCAGTGGAGGAAATGTTGAAATACTCCTCATCAACGAGCAGGCGCGAAATCAATGGTGGGTGATGCTGAAGCCTGGGAAACGGGCACACCCTGGCACGCGGGTGCAACTACAGAAGCCGGATGGAACGCCGGCTCCCATCGAGTTTGAGATCGAGGCCAAGAATTCGGAGGGGCATTGCCTGGTTCGGTTTGAGGGCACACCCAACATCCTCGACGAATTGGATGAACTCGGGGAGATTCCCCTCCCCCCCTACATCGAAGCCGCGAACACGCGCGACTACAACGACAAGGAACGCTACCAAACGATCTACGCCAACCAGCGGGGTTCCGTGGCAGCCCCCACCGCCGGGCTCCACTTTTCACCGCGCCTGTTCGAAGCCTTGGAAGCCAAAGGCATCCCAATCGTTCGAGTTACCCTCCACGTTGGTATCGGCACCTTCGCCCCGGTGAAAGCCTCTCGAATCGCCGAGCATCAAATGCACCACGAGTACTTCCAAATCAGCGAATCTGCGGCTCGCCAACTTTCCGAATTCAAGGCGCAAGGACGACGCATCATTGCTGTCGGCACCACCTCGGTTCGCGTCCTCGAATCAGCTGCACAGGCTGGAAGCACCGAAATCCTCCCCCAACGGGACCGCACGAACATTTTTATCTACCCCCCACACAACTTCCATTTTGTGGACGGCCTCATCACCAACTTCCACCTCCCGAAGTCCAGCCTCCTGATGCTGATCAGCGCGATGGCATGCCCGGGACAGGTCACAGGAATCGACCACATCCGCTCTGTTTACGAGGAGGCAATCCGCGAACGATATCGCTTCTTCAGCTATGGTGATGCCATGTTTATCGAGTAGGGAACCCGACTTTTAATGAATTGCGCCCGCCCCTACACCCTCATCAATATGGCGATCTCAGCCGATGGAAAGATTGCGTCTACTGGATCTCGATTCTCCAGATTCGGCTCACCAGAGGACGAAGCTAATCTCTATCGATTGCGCGGCACCGTGGATGCCATCCTATGTGGAGCGACTACAGTCATCCGCGAGCGAGCAACTCTCACCGCCCAGCGCATAGGAAAAAAGGGACCTTCGAAGCCCTATCGAGTTCTTGTGACGGCGACGGGCTCTATCCCTACAGACGCTCCCGTGTTTAAATCCGCAGGAGGTGCTATCCTGATCCTCTCTACGGAACGCTTAGCAACGAAGCAAAGATCAGCCTATGAAGAAAGAGGAGCTGAGTTGCACCTATCACCCGGAGACTCCATCGACTGGCAATCGGCCTTGCGTTGGATGGAGACAAAGAAGGGAATTAAGCGCCTACTCTGCGAAGGGGGAGGAAAGTTGAATCAGGCGCTCATTCGCAGGCACTTGGTAGACGAAATCAATCTCACCGTATGCCCGATCATTGTAGGCGGCACGAGCGCAACCACGATGGCAGAGGGCACGTCCTTCCCGGATCTTGAGAACTGTTCAATATGGAAGCTCCAGTCACGAAAACAAATCGGCGACGAGTGCTTTCTCCGCTACATAAGCGCGACCACCAGTCAGAAATAGAACTCAACACCAAGCTCCTTAAAGACTTCCTTTTGCTCACCAAGAAAACGGTCTCCTAAGGCAGCGAAGCCCCCTTGCTCGCGAAACTCGGCAAGAAACTGATTCACGGAAGCTAGGAGCTCGGATTGCCCCTTTCGAATACCGATAGCCCAAGACTCTTCCTTGAAGGGCTTTAAAATCGCGCGGGTCGTGGACGGGTGTCGCTGCCAGTTCTTGTAAGTCGACATTTGGTCATAGATGAAAGCGGTCGCCTTACCTTGTACAACCTCAAGCACACATGACGACTCACTATCCAGAACCAGAACGCGCTCGGTAGGAAGCAGGGAAACCGCGTGTTGATGCCCGGTCGTGCCATTCTTAACGGCCACCTTCCCATCCCCACTCACGAGATCTTCAAAACCTTCAACCGGAGAATCTTTTGCCACTAAGAGACAGAGCCCAGTTTTGAGATATGGCTCCGAAAAATCGATCGATTTCGCCCGCTGTTCATTAGCGGTCATCGAGGAAATAATCAGATCTATTTTACCTGTCTTGAGCGATGGAATCAGACCGTCAAAAGCTAGATTTTCGATCACAACCTCACGGCCCAACGATTGACCAAGAGCCTGAGCAATTGCCACACTGACCCCAGAGGGAGCCCCCGAAGCATCTCGCATTTCAAACGGCGGGTAGGCTAGCTCCATCCCGACCACCAGCGTCGAATCCGTCGAGGCAGGTTTACATGACACGAGAGTTGCAGCTAGAATCAAGACTCCCAACTCCCAGGCGATTGGCAACCGAGAGAGAAGCTTTCGAATCCTAGCTAGAAACATAAACCCTTGGATTTCTCTAAGCCGCCGCCGCCTCGGGGCGTCCCGTCTCGACCCACCGAGCGAACAACCAGATCACATCGCTCAAACGATTCAAGTAGCGTTGAATCTCACGATTCGGCTCTTCGCCTCGCTCAACCAGTAAACAAACCTGTCGTTCTGCCCGGCGGCAAACACATCGAGCGACGTCCAATGCGGCCGAAGTAGGATTATCCCCCGGTTTGGCCCAGCCCTTGAAGGAGAGGTTCCGACCTTCAAGATCGACCACCAACTCATCGACTGGATTCACGAACTCAGGCTCGACCACCTTGAACCCATCTCGAAGGTAGCGCTCGCGATCCGACGGATCCGTGGCGAGCTCCCCCATCAGGGTCACAAGTTGGTCTTGAACTTTCTCAATCGAAGCACCAAGAAAAGAATCCCTCTCTTGCGCCCGGACCACGCCAAGCGCGGCGTTGAGTTCATCAACAAAACCGTAGGCATCGACACGTGCCGAAGTCTTGGGCACGCGCCGATTGTACATGAGTCCAGTTGACCCATCGTCACCGCGCTTGGTTGCAATACTCACAGCTTAGCGAAGGGCTTTGATCCGAACATTCCGGAAGGCGACAGGATCACCGTGCCCCGCAAAGCCAAAGAATCCCGACTCGTTGTCGATTCCAGGGTGAGGACTGTTGGCCATATACTCGTCCACCTCACTCACGTCCGTATCGAGGATCGTCGTCCCGTTGAGCTCGACTTTGATGGTCGATCCCTTGACGGTGACTTCCTGATAATTCCACTCACCCACGGGCCGCTGGAAACCACGTTTCGCTGCCGTGATGCCATACGCCGAACCGTGATATTGCCGATCATCGAGCTTTGCGTATTTGGCGGCAGTGTTATCGAGCACCTGGAGCTCACACATTCCGGAGTACGCTGTATCTCCCTTTCCTGGGTAGCGAATGGCTAAGCCATTGTTGCCGCCAGGAGGAAGCTTGAATTCAAACCGAACCACAAAATCACTGAAAGGCTGGTGGTAGTAGATCGTTCCACCGGAACGCGGCTTGCAAACAATCGCGCCATCTTCGACCGTATAGTTGTCAACTGGGCCTTCCCAACCGTCGAGATTCTCTCCATTAAAGATCGGTTTGAAGCCGGGCTCCGCCAGCATAACGCTCGCCTCATTCGCCGGGATCTCCCGAATATAGACATTCTTCCACTGGATTTCCCCCCCATGCGTCTGCAATTGAATCGGACCTTTAGACCACAATGGGTTCTTGCGATCCCAGAAGTTTTCCATCACGGCATGATCAACAACAAGATGATCGTTCAAAAACACAGACGTTCGGTCGCCAACCTGAATGATCCGGAAATGATTCCACTCTCCAAAACGTTTGTCCGCCAGAACAGCCGGGTCTTTTCCAGCCGCCCCAGGGGAGTTATTCCACATGCCCCCAGAACCTTTGTCAGCGCCAATATTCCATTTGCCCCCCTCTTTGGTGTAGTCCCAGATCTGAATCTGCGGATTCCCTCGCAAGTAAATCCCACTATCCGCCTTAGCAACCGTCTTGTAATCGATCATGAATTCAATATCTCCATAATCTTTGTCCGTCGTCAGGTAGACACCGTGGCCATCATTCACGATGGCACCATTCTCGGCTTTCCAATGCTCGCGCACGCTCGCCATGTCTTTCTCACGCTTGGCCGCTCGATCTTCATCGCTCATCGACCAAAGTTTCCGAGGATCAAAATGCCCCATGCCGTGCCAACCACTGAGATCTTGCCCATTGAAAAGAGACGTAAACCCGGTAGGGGCTTGATTGTCCGCCCCTAGTAGGCTGAGAGAAATGACACTCAATGCACCTACCGTCAGTGATTGGGCCGTCGATCGAAGCTTCAATTTCATAGTCATTATAACGCTTGGTAAACCTTAACCATTCAAACGGATTTGCAACGACACGCAAATATATTTCCTCCCAAGCGAGGAAACGATAGCCTGGTGCCATGCTGAGAAACGTTTTGGGATTCGTGGCGGGTTTTCTGGTTGCGGGAACGCTGGTGGGAATCATTGAAGGCATCGGGCACCAAGTCTATCCACCACCAGCCGGGATGGACCCGAATGATCCAGAATCTATCAAAGCCTACATGGCTCAAATCCCTACAGGCGCCCTACTCTTCGTGCTGATAGCCTGGGTTTTGGGCACGCTTGGGGGAGCTTATGTAGCCACCAGGGTCGCCCATCAATCACCGCGAATCTGTGCCGCCTGTGTCGCCGGCATGATGCTGCTCTCTAGCATCTACATGATGATTGCGATCCCGTCCCCCGCCTGGTTCTGGGCTGGCGCCCTCATCGGAGTCCCCCTCGCTGCTTCGGTCCCGATCCTGAAGGCTAGCCAGCGGCAATTGGAGAGCGCGCAAAAGCCGGAAGAATCAACGTGATCCAGCCGACCAGTGCCCAAAGGAATCGACAGGAAGCTCCCAATCCTCGGGGTAAACCAGGTAGGCCGTATTCCGCGAACGGCTCCAGGCATCCTGAAACGCTTTTCGACCATACACCCATCGGACACGCCCCTTCTTCGCGGGGTCGTTCACGATGATGTCACCCTTCTCTGTGAATCCTACACACACAATCAGATGCCCATCGCTGGCCCGTTTTGGCTCCCGCTTGAGAACACTGTAAGCAACGGATACGACCACCGGAACGCCAGCTTCAACGAAAGCCTCCAGCTCTGAGACGTCCCCCAAGCGAACGACACAGCCTCTGATTCCGGAAAAACCGCCCGCAAATGCAGTGTTGAAAGGCCAATTCCCCGTGCCCCCCCATGCTGGATCAAACACCTGCGCCGCCAAATCCGGGACCGTTCGCCTCAGCTCGTCCCGATGGAGTACATTCGCCCAGTGAGACATCACCATCCCCACACTCGTCGGACTGCACCAAACGCCTCCCCCTTCATAGTCCAACTGACACAATTGCGGCACTGCGAGTTCAGTGCCCCAACAGGATCGGACAGGCCCGAGCGGTTCCACTTCGATCTGCGAGTTGAGCAACGACACGCCAACAAACGACAGCCCAACATCTCCCTCGCTTCCCAATCGCTTCACGCCCACCCGCAGCGAGGAGACCGGCTCTGTCAAAACCAATGTATCCGTAAGCACCTTCGCACACTGATCGGACTGCCCGCCCACACTCGTTCGAAGTTCGTTCTGGGCTCCGGGCGCCCAGCGCCCCAACACGTAAGGCCGGGACCATCCTTCTGGTTGCGACACTTGAACCGAGAACTCAAGAGGAGCCGTCTCGCCAGGCATCGTGTTCCAAGAAAGAATCACCTGATCAAAGACCAGCGGGGCTTGAACAAGCGGAGAGAGCAGGGAAACGGAGTCGAGCGAAGCCGTTCGCTCCCAATCCTGAAATTCGTCCCACCCAAGGAAGTATCTCCCTAACTGTCCAGGACCTGAAACCTCACTGACTGCTAGGGTTTGCCCCCCAACCAGCACCAGCAAACCGGCAATCAAGGCGCGATAACGAATGCACATAGAATCAAGCGACCGTCCGCTCCCGCGAAGGATCGAACCCGCTAAGTAAGTATATCTTTTTAAATCCAAAAACACTTTATTATTAAACTCAAAAAACCTAAAAAAACAGGGCAAAAATAAAGAAAATCCACATAAATCTAATACGATCTAGAAAACCAAACCTCAACTACTGGAATCAAAGGGCCATGAGAGATTGGAAGCACATTCGCCTGCATCACCCGATAGAGCCAAGACGATCGTCACTTGAGAACCGAGCATAAAAAAATCCAGCACCCCACGCGGGATGCTGGATGGCGGAAATCAGCTCGCGAACCTATGCCTTCGCGTCGTCGTAATTCTTGGCAACTTCGTCCCAGTTCACAACGTTCCAGAACGCTTTCAAGTAATCTGGACGCCTGTTCTGGTATTTCAAATAGTAGGCATGCTCCCAAACATCGCATCCCAGAATAGGCCGTCCGGTCCCTTCGATCACAGGGCTATCCTGGTTCGGGGAGGAGCCCACCTCGAGCTTGCCATCCTTGTTGACAAAAAGCCACGCCCAGCCACTTCCGAAGCGGGTTGCTCCGGCGGCTTCGAACTTCTCTTGGAAAGCTTCGAAGCTCCCAAAAGTCGCGTTGATGTCATCAGCAAGAGCTCCCGTCGGCGCGCCACCAGCGTTCGGTCCGAGAATCGTCCAAAAGAACGAATGATTCGCATGTCCCCCACCATTGTTTCGGACGGCTCCGCGAATATCTTCCGGCACGGAATCAAGATCACTCAAAAGTTCGCAGATCGATTTGCTTTCCAGCTCAGGCTTCCCTTCGAGGGCTGCGTTGAGCTTGGTGATATAGGTATTGTGGTGTTTTCCATGGTGGATTTCCATGGTCTGGGCGTCGATATGGGGTTCCAACGCATCGGCTGCGTAAGGAAGGGCTGGTAACTCGTGTGCCATAACTAGAACTACTGAATTTAAAGCTATTAATCGAACCTCGTCGAATGAGCTCGGAAAGCTATCATAGCGTCCCCTAAGGGCACAAGAGTCTAAATCCATCGAAGATCGTCAGCCAGCTTGCCGGCACGATCACCGCCAGGACCACTCTCGTTGGACAAAAGAGACCACTTTAAGATTGCACCTGCTGTGGATGCTTGGAGTATCTCTGGCATGAAACTCCGACTTTCCATTGCGGCCCTTCTCGTCGTTGGACTCAGCAACGTGTTCACTCTCCTGGGAGCCCAGGGCAACACCAAAGTCTGGACAGATCCGAAAGCGGAGGATCTCCCGGCAGATTTTAAGGTTCAGGGGGAATATGCGGCGACGGGAATCGGCGTCCAAGTCATCGCTCTCGGAAAAGGCCAGTTCCAAGGCGTGGTCTACCCGGGTGGACTCCCGGGCTCTGGTTGGAATGGCGAGGACCGAAGTCTCATGAGCGGATCGCTCAAGGGTCGAAGAGTCGTTTTCAAGGCAGCAGACGGCAACCGACGTTACCTCGCGGCAGAACCGGACTCCTTCTCAGCAAGCAAAGCCTATCCCCCAAAAGGGCAACAAGCGTTTTCTGGGTCAATCAATCGACAAGGCCGACGATTCAATTTGAAGACGCCGTCTGGCCTCGAGCTTAAGCTCGCCAAAACGGCTCGCCGCAGCGCAACTCTTGGAATGCCAGCGCCAGAAGGAGCCAAGCAACTCTTCGATGGAAAGAACACCGTCGCCTTCAACGGGGGAAGATTAGATGAGGACACCCAATTACTCAATACCGACGGCAATGACATCCGCACCAAAGACAGCTTTCAGAACTACTCCATGCACCTCGAATTCATGCTGCCTTTTCGTCCTGATGCCCGTGGGCAAGGTCGCGGCAACAGTGGGTTTTACCAAGTGGACCACTACGAACTTCAGATTTTGGATTCCTTCGGCTTGGAGGGACTCAATAACGAATGCGGCGGCTTCTATACCAAAGCGGCTCCAAGCGTGAACATGTGTTTTCCCCCGCTTCAGTGGCAAACGTATGACGTCGAGTTCTCGAACGCCGTCCGCGAGGGCGACCGGAAAGTTAAGAATGCGGTCGTCACCGTCTGGCACAACGGTGTAAAAATCCATGATCAGCTTGAAATCAATGGAAAAACGGGCGGAAGCCGACGGGATCCCGAAGGCACCCCTGGGCCTATAAAGCTGCAGGGGCACGGCAATCCCCTTCAGTTCCGCAACATTTGGATCTTGGAGAAAAGCGAATAGGATCAGCCCCTCTGGAAGTTCAGAAAGGGCCAGCTGGCCTCCTGACTTAATCGTCAGATGCCGAATTTGAGGCAGCGGCTCGCCGCGCCTCCTCCTCGGCAAGATGCGCATCCCGTCGCTCTCGACGGGCCCGGTTGTGCTCGAACAACTTCTGAGCCTGCGACTCGCTCAAATATTTCGCGATTCGAAGATCTGAATTGTAAATAAACGCGTCAATTCGAGCAATCTGCTCCATTTCAAGTTGATGATGTTCCCGAATAGCTAGCCGAAGCAGCGGACGAATTTCAGATTCCTGAGTGTCGCTGAGTTCCAAAAACCCAACCAGCCAACTCATGAGCCGGTCCTCGGTAGATGGAGCGGGACCGGCATGCTCACGCTCAATGGCTTTCTCCATTTTTGGCGAGCCAGCCTTCCGGCTCAGGGCCCCGAGGAAATAACCTGACACCGCACCAGCCAGGAAGACCAGTGTTACCAGAGTGAAAATGGTTCTCTTTCGAATCAAAACTAAGGACCGTAAATCTCGTGTGACATCCGCGAATGAAACACCACATGGGGCGAACTATCATGGCTAGCCCCCTCATCCTCGCGTTTCAAGTTCGTGCTCACCAGAATGCTAAGCGTCATGATCACAACTGAATAAGCGACCGCCCACTTGAGAAACCGGAGAATGCCATCGTTCCATTCCTTGCGCCTGTCCTGCCTCCAAACCGCCAGAACTCGTGCACGCACCGTAGAGGACAGGTCAAAGGTTTTACTGTCCTGAGCTTCACGTGCCCAAGACATCAACTTTTCCAGTGCTTTCTCCTGCTCTTTCATTTTCCTTCGGACTCCAACAACTCTTTCCAGAAGGCCCTTAACTTCGCCTTCGCTCGCATCGCGCGGACACGGACGTTCACTCCCGTCCATCCGGTCAGCCGACTGATCTCCTTAACAGACTTCTGCTCGAGCTCGCGAAGCTCCACGATCAGTCGATCCTTCGGATCCAATCGCTCCAGCAAGCAGGCCAATAGCTCGCGGGCAGCCACCCGGTCATCGGGCGAATCTAAACTTTCATCGGCAACGGCTGTGTCGATCAAAGCTTGATGCTCTTCTGACAGATCTGACTTTCGAAGCTCGTTCTGTCGCGCCTTCGCCTTGATCCAATGTGTGATGCACGTATTGACCGCAATCCGGGAAACCCAATGCCGAAAATGAGCCGTTCCCCGATACTGATCCAAATTCTTAAATACCCGAATGAAAATCTCCTGTGCCATGTCTTCCTCTGCGACTGCAGCCGGACATCGCCGCCATACGATCTTCATTACCAAGGGATTAAGATACTCCAACAACTCGTTCGCCGCATCCTCGTCTCCCTCTCGGACACGCTGCAAAACCGAGTCGATGTCTATGTCGGACTCTTCCATTCAAGGGCGCACGAGGATACCGCACGGACGCGCCTCAGCATACCGCAAAATCCCAAATCAGCAATCATTCTGTCCGGAGACAGCGTGATCTCATCGCCTCCCCACTCGCAACCAACAGGTTATCAAAGACTTTCGAGCAAACCTCGACTCCTGACAAACTTATCGTTCCAGACCGTGAACCTCGCATGTCACTCGCAATCAAATTTCTCCCTCTCATGTACAAGCCAGGCCAAGAGAACGTCGACTGGCTCGCCGAAACGCCCCAGGTGTGGACTCCGTGTTGCGTCGAAAATACCTCCCGAAATAGGAAGCATCCTTGAATGCGAGCTTCTCGGCGATATCCGCAACCTGAAGGTCTGTATGGATCAAGAGCCGCTTAGCTTCTAAGATCACCTCTCGTTGAATCACAGCGATGGGCGTTATCCCTGTCGCTTCTTTAACGAGCTCATGGAGATGGCTGGCGCTCACCTCCAACTCGCGAGCGTAGAAGGCTACCGTCCGATCCAAACGCGGGGCTTCAGCGACTAATTTCTCGTATCGCTGCACAACACCGTTGCGCTCCATCCGCCCAACCGAACTCGCGGCACCAGACAGCCCCAAACACCTCCAAAAGTGAAGCAGCAGCACAATCAAGAACGATCGGAGAGCGGTCACATATGCCGGGTGTCTTAAATCAAACTCAGCTTTGATGTCCTGGATGATCTTCAATGCCTTTTCCAAATCATTCGGAGAAAGGTGCCAGGTTGGCGAAGTGAGTGACGCATCAAACAGTTCCGCACCCGGCAATCGATGCGCCCGAATTTCGTTAAGCGTCAGAAAGCTCTCCGAAAATAGCACTTCAAATCCGCAAAATGCACCAGGCTGCTCCAGAAGCACTTTCTGGTTAGGACGGAGAAAGAGGACACTGCCTGGTCCAATCGCATGAGCGTTGGCGTCCACGATGCAGCTACCACTCCCCTGAGTGATCAACAGGATTCCATTCAGACCGACGGAGCGAACCTCTGACGACGAGGCGTGATCCGATGACTGTAAGCCCGGGTGTCGAGCACTGTGCAGCGGCACCGCACTAAAATTGAACTCCGCATCGAAACCTGTCTCCACTGGAGTCGGTTGTGAATCGTTCGCAATTATTTTCACAAGGCGTCTCAATGTCTGCCCCCTCAGCGGAGACACATCATTGTCACATCGGACTATGACTAGGCCTGCATCGCGAATGTTTCACCCAAAGAGCAATTAGCAAAAAAAATTCGAAACCGGCCTTGTTACGCCTCTCAGCGTGGACCACCGAGCACAGAGCCGCTTCCTTGAGCTCAGGGAACCTGGGAATCCAAATCTGGGCGACGAATCCGAGACCTGACTTCAGGGTCTCGAAAAGGCCCCAAATACCAGTCCTTAAACCGCCCCAGTGATCGCTCAATGTCGTTACCCAACAACAGAGCACACGGCACAAGAATCAAGGTGATTGCCGTTGCAAAGAGCACACCGAAGCCGAGCGAAACCGCCATAGGAATCAAGAACTGCGCTTGTATCGAACGATCCATCAATAACGGAATCAATCCGACAAAAGTTGTCACAGAAGTGAGCAGAATCGGACGAAACCTCCGTCCTCCCGCACAAAGAACCGCTTCCTTTAACGAAGCCCCCTCCCGAACTTGGCGATTCACAAAATCCACCATCACCAAGGAATCGTTCACCACCACCCCCGCCAAAGCTAACATCCCAAAAACCGAGAGGTACGAGGGAGTGATCCCCATGACAATGTGCCCCAGTAAGGCCCCGATAATCCCAAAGGGCACAGCGACCATTACGTAGAGCGGTTGAATCATCGATTTGAATGGGATTGCCAAAAGCGCATACAAAGCAAACAACAAGGCAACCGAACCAAGTAAGGTTCGCTTCCGAGATTCAGCCGCCTCAGCCACATATCCCGTAAACTGAAAACTCAGCTCAGGCTCATCACGTAGCATGGCCTGAAATACCGGAGTCACTTCGCGAGCGATCCCAATAATATCGACGTTTTCATTCGCCGGTTGCGAGCCGATCCGAATGACCTCGGCACCATCATTGCGTTCGATAAAATACGGTGCCTGAACAAACTTCAGATCGGCTACGGTGGCGAGCGGAACCTCCACGCCTGAGGGAGTTCTTACCTTCATTCGATCCAGCGTGTGCAAAGATTCCCGGGATGCTCGCGGTAGCCGAACCATGACTCGAATGTCATCCACTCCTCGCAAAATCCGCTGCGCTTCCTCGCCAAAAAACGCCTGCCGAATCTGCTGGGCCAATGCTTGCTGTGTCATTCCCAGTTCGATGGCCCGCGGTTTGAGCGAAAACTCAATCTCGCTCTGCCCATACTTCACACTGGCCCAAGCCGAGTTGATTCCTTCAAACGATTCCAACTGATCCGCCATGCGTTCCGCGATCTCGTTTTTCCGTTCGGAGGAAGGGCCCCGAAGTTCGAGATGCAGGGACTCAGGCTCGCGCCCATCTTCACTTTGCTCACCACCGCTTTGCTCGGGGCGGATTCGGAATGAAGTCGCCTCCGGTATTTCCCCAACAATCTCATACCAGCGAGTCGCAATTTCACTGTTGCGAGGTCCCGGTTCAGTTCGCAGGCTTGGTGGGGTGACTTCCACGCCGACATAGCCGCGAGACTTATCGAAGCTCCGCGACACATAACGAGCCCCCGTCACTTTCACCACGTTCTCGATCAAAGACTTGCCCGTGCCAGGATCGACGTATTCCTTTTTGAGTTGCTCGGTGGCCGCCAGAATCCGCTCCACGTAAGCGGTCGTCTTCTCCAAGGTTGTGTCGTTGGGGAGGTCCAACGAAGCATGAATGCGGAGCCGCTCAACCGTGGGCATTGATACGAACCCTAAACGCCCACCTTGACAGTAACCTGCCATCACGAGAGCCATCCCCGCAAAGCTCGCCAACACCAGCCCCCGATGCGCCACGGCCCAGTTGAGCACCGGTTGATAAACCACCGCGATAAACCGCTCCAAACTTTCGGCGATCTTACTCTGCACACGGCTCACGGCCCCGCTTCGCGTTGTACCTAAGCGAAGATTCTTCAGATGGGCCGGCAGGATTAGCTTGGATTCAACCAGCGAGAATAGCAAGACAGGCGCGACAACCGGAGGAATCTGTTTGGCAAAATCTCCCCATTGTCCCTCAAAGAAAAGAAGAGGAAGAAACGCGACCACAGTGGTTAGCACTCCGAAGGTCACCGGGACTGCCACCTCCTGAGTCCCAACAATGGATGCTTCCAGTGAATTCATGCCCGACCGCATCCTTGAGTAAATATTCTCCCCCGTCACGATGGCATCATCCACCACAACCCCAACCACAATGATGAAACCGAAGATACTCATCACGTTGCCCGAGATTCCAAACCAAGGCATCAAGAGCACTCCTCCGGCAAAACAGACCGGAATACCAACCACGACCCAAAACGCCAGAGCCGGCCGCAGAAATAAACCCAAGACGATCAACACTAACAAACTCCCTTGAATCAAAGAGGACGTGAGCGCCTGTAGACGCCCCCGAATTGAAAGCGAGGTATCATCAAAAGGGTAAAGCTGGATTCCGTCTGGAAACTTCCCACTCGATTCCTGAATGTATTCACGCACTTTGTCGGAGATCTCGATCGCGCTTTCCTTCCCGGTTCGCATGATGTCAATGAACAGCGCAGGAGCCCCATTGAACTCAATCTTTCGATCCCCCTCTTCAAAGCCGTCGCGAATCGTCGCCACGTCTCCCAGCAACACCTCAGCCCCATTGATCGCCCTTACAGGAATTCTCGAGAACTCCTCTCGCGTATAAGCCTGCCCTCGAGTTCGAACCACCAAGCTCCCACTCTCACTCTGTATCGAACCCGCCGGTAGATCGATCGATGAGCGACGAACGGCGTTGGCTAGTTCCCCAAAACCGAGATTGAATGATTGCAGTTTCTCAAGATCGGCTTCGATCGCGATTTCGTAATTCCGCTCACCGATGAGATCCACGATGCTTACGCCATCGATCTCCAGTAGATCCTCCTGAACTCTCTGGGCAACCGTTCGCAACGACATGGCATCCAAGCGTCCAGTGACCACAACAGTCATAACCTCCTGGTATTGGGATGCATCAGGGATGTAGATCCGCGGTCTCTCGGTTTCACGAGGAAACGTCGTGATCCCGTCCACCCGACTTTGGACATCATCCAACAAGACCCGCATGTCATAACCATCCTCTGCCTGGATGTAGATTCGAGCCATGCCGCGATAGCCATCGGTATGCACCATTTCGACTCCGCTGATGCCATCCAGAGCTTCTTCCACGGGAATCAGAATCGCTTTTTCAACATCCTTGGCCGTTCCTCCCCGGTAGGGCATGGACATGTGAACCATGGTATGTTTACGCGATGGGCGCACCTCAAGCGGGATCTGCGTGAAGGCGGTATAAATCCCGGCAAGGAGAATACCTACCATCAAGAAGTTGGCGGCAATTTCATTTTGGGCGAACCAACGAATCATGATCTTCGGTCAAAAAAGCGAGCTCGGACAATCATTCCAATGAACAAACCGATTTTCAACAATCGATCCACTCTCGCTCCCACAGATCCATTGGCCTGAAGTGGCGAGGACAGTCCCCGCCCCCCGAAATCGTTCAACCAAAACGCCCCGTCCCCGGCACAAAAACAAAATGCCCTCCACAAGGGAGGGCATTTTCTCGAGCAATTTCAGAGAGACACCTAAAGCGAACGATCGGGAGAATCTATCGGATCAGCCGCATCGTAGAAATCAACATCCAACTCAATGCGATCATTCGTATGATCGAAAGGTCCCTTCTTTCTCGATTCAAAGATTCGATGCAATTTCGTGACATCCACATCGTCAGGCACACGAATGGCATTCAGTTTCTGGATCACCTCGGCCGGGAGCTCCTTCGTGCTGTCGCCCTCAAATACGCCGTCAAAAATGACTTCCCCTTCTCCGTTTTCAAAGCGGAGATGGCGTTGACCATCAGTTTCCTTCAAGTGATACGTACCGGAATCGTCTTTCAGAATGGTAATCGCATTCCCAAGCTGTATGGTCCTTGAATGAAACGGTTTCACATCGTCTCGCACCTTTCCCTGCCAAATCAAAGAACCCAACGCTCCTTCCGCCTCGTCAGAATCTCCAACCCACTCATGGATGATCGTTTCATCATGATTCCCGTCCAATTTCAGCATTTTTCGGCCAAGAACTTCCCCTGATTGAAACTTCATTTTTCCTCCTTCACGCTTCTTCAAGGTGGCCTCAATCGTCATCTTCTTCCCTCGTCTCAGAAGTTCAATCTCCACCGTCTCGCCAGGATCGTTCCCTGACACCAACACCTGCAGTTGCTCCGGATTCACGAGGATTTGATCATCGATCGCTGTCAAAATATCAAACCTCTTCAGTCCTGCAACGTCAGCGGGACTGTCGGCCACCACATGTTCAACAACCAACCCCGTTCCGGGCTTGAGCCCAAGTTGAGCCGCAGTCACTTCTGTGACATTGCCAATGTGGATCCCCAACCACGCTCCATCTGGACGAGCAGCCCCACCCACCCGTTTGCGCACGATGCGTCGCTCCACCTTAGTGCCCGGACGAAACACCCGGATCTCAGGATCATCCCCATCGTGTCGTTCAATCCGGATCACCCGGTGTTCTTTCTTCTCTTGTGCCTCCATCGACGAGATCAAGGTCCCGGCGATGACTCCAGCCACTCCCATGTAAGTTAGGCTCATAGTCTTCATATCAATCTTCCTTCCATTTCATTTTCGTTAATAAGTAACTACCGGTAGCAACAAAATCTCTTCTCTGGGAATGACCATCTCCAAACGCGAACCATCCTCCCCGTTTTCCCAGAGATAGGTATCAGCCAACTGAAATCGCACCCTCCGAAACGGCACACCACCCACGGCTCCGATGACTCCATCATCGCGAGCACCGACAAAATGATTCTCGAGTGCATTCGGCTCAAATGAGAGTTCGGAGAACAGCGCTGGTTCCCCCCCTATCGGGTTCCGTGGTGCGGGTTGCGAGCTCACGGCACCCGATGGCAGCTCCGGCTGCTTCTGGAATTGCAGGAGCAAAAATCCCGCGAGAAAAACACAAGCCGCGGCCAACAAGTGGCGTATTGACAAACCATTCCCCCACAAAGCGAGAATCCCCCCCCGCGATTCGTGAGCGGCGATGGGTTCGGCGTCCTCATGCCGGCAAAGGTCCTGCCACCGTTGCAGGGTCTCTGGACGCACATTCGTCGGGTTCAGAGACCTTAGCTCGCTCTCAAAATCAGCGTCGTTCGATTGGTCTTCATTCATGATAATACAGCTCCCAAACGCCTCTTCAACGCCCCCAGACCGTAGCGATAGCGCGACGAAACGGTATTAGGAGACACCTCCAGGGCTTCGGCAATCTCATTGGCCGTCATTCCTCCCCAGATCTTCAACACAATCACATCCCGCTGCGGCGGATCCAGGGCTTCCAGCGCCTCCTGAACCAATCGCCCCCGCTCTGCTGAATCAAAGTCAGCCTCAAAATAGTCTCCAAATCGAAGATCGACGTCCTGTTGGTAGGCTGTTTCGCGATCCTGGCGCCGAGAAATCTGGCGTCCTTGATCAATCGCAGCCCACCGAATCGCTTGAACCATCTCTCCCATCGAGGGACAGCTCCGATCTGTTCTCGCGAGCCAACGACGCAGTATTGCACTCTGCACGAGATCCTCAGCGTCTTCCAAACTGCGAGTTTGTTGTCTGGCAAAGAGCAACAACCGGGATCCGTGGGCCCGCAGCCATTCCCGCCACTGCTTCGCACTCTGCGTGTCTCTTCCCAAGGTCTCGCTCATTGCATTCAGTGTTAGAAGCGCTGCAGACCGTTCTTTTCGTCTAACAAAAAAAAGAAAATCACTCGCTCTCCTACCGATCAGATCGAAGATGGGCGGAACGCGCTCAAATATTTCTCCCGAAGACGGGAACAGCTGATTTCGAGCGATTTCGAGAAAACCATTTCCTTTCCAACCAGTTCCTGATTGAATCCCGCGTCTCATGAAGGTGCTCGTGATAGGCTCAGGTGGCCGAGAACACGCGTTGGTTTGGAAAATTGCTCAGTCCCCCCAGGTGGACACCATGTGGTGCGCCCCCGGTAACGCCGGAACGGCGCTTGAAAGCATTCAAAAATCGGGCGAAAAGGTAGAAAACGTCGCTATTGGCGCCGAAGACCTAGACGGATTGCTGGCGTTCGCCACTCAGAGTCGCCCCGACCTCACGGTGGTCGGTCCCGACAACCCTCTCGCGCTGGGCATTGTCGATCGCTTCCAATCGGCAGGTCTGAGGATCTGGGGCCCTAACCAAAAGGCGGCGCAATTCGAGTCGTCGAAGATCTTCTCTCAAGATTTCATGGCTCGCCACGGCATTCCAACCGCCCGGGCTGCGAGTTTTGATCAGCCCGATGAAGCCAAAGCCTTCGCACGAGAGCTCGGCGGGGCCTGTGTCGTCAAAGCGGATGGTTTAGCACTCGGTAAGGGCGTGCTGATTTGCCACTCGGTCGACGAAGCTGATCGAGCCATTGCGGAGATTCTCGAAGATAAGGCCTTCGGAACGGCAGGAGACCGTATCCTGATCCAAGAACTCCTGATCGGAAAAGAAGTTTCACTCCACGCCTTCTGTGATGGGACTTCATACCACGTATTCCCCACCTCTCAGGACCATAAACGGGCCCTAGACGGCGACAAAGGGCTCAACACGGGTGGGATGGGTGCCTATTCCCCAACCCCCTTCGTCAGCGAAAGTGAATTGCAAGCGGCAATCGCTCAAATCCTCGATCCCTGGCTGGCGGGTTGTCAGGCAGAGGGCATCGATTACCGTGGGATCCTTTATCCAGGTCTGATGCTCACCAAGGATGGGCCCAAGGTATTGGAATTCAATTCCCGATTCGGCGACCCCGAAACCCAAGTGTATCTACGGAAACTTCAGACGGATATCGTAGAGATCTTTCAAGCCTCCATTGATGGAACCCTCGCCAATCTCAATATCGAATGGTCATCCGAAGCCAGCGTCTGTATCGTCGTTGCCTCAGGTGGCTACCCGGAATCCTACGAGAAAGGGAAAGCCATCACCGGAATTGAACAGGCGGACTCGCTTGGCACCGTCAAGGTCTTTCATGCAGGAACCAAGACGGAGGGTGATAACATCGTCAGCTCTGGAGGGCGTGTCCTTGGAGTCACCGCGACGGGCGATCAGCTCGATCAGACCCTCGCTTCCGCTTACGAGGCAACGAGGAAAATCAATTTTGACGGCGCCTATTTCAGATCGGATATTGGGGCGAAAGCAGTCTAGACCGCACGAATGAAAGACAAGAGCCAGTTATTCTGGGCCCATCGAGCACTCGGAAGCCTCGCGGCCACCGCCTCGCTCATGGCATCCACCGCGGCGGTAGGAGCTGATTCAGAATCAACCCTGTCACTACCCCAGCTGCCAGAAGTCATTGAGGTCATTCGGACGCATTTACCCCATATTTCCCAGGAAGATCTGGATCGGGCCGCTCTCCAGGGAATATTGACGGAGTTCCAATCGCAGCTTGAAATCGTTGCAACGCCCACGAGCACAACACCGGAAAGCACTCCCGAGCCAGCGGGTGCAGCTCTCACCCGTTACTTCGACTCTTCCATTGGCTATCTCGCCGTTCCGGTGATTGATGAGTCAGCTGTCGACTCAATCGACACAGCATACAAGCGCCTTGATAGCGAACAGATCATCGATGGGCTCATCCTCGACCTGCGCCATGTCTCGGGCAACGACTACGCGAGCCTCCCCGCAATTACAGGGCTCTTCGCCTCGGAGGCGAAACCGCTCCTCGACTGGGGAGAAGGCATCAAGAACGTGGCCCCGCAATCGAGCCAGATTGACGCACCAGTCGTTGCCCTGATCGACGAAACCACCCAAGGAGCGGGGGAAGCCCTTGCCGCCATCATTCGAGAAGCCAAACTGGGCATCCTGGTCGGGCGCCGCACAGCCGGCGAGGCCCGTGCATTCGAAAATGTCCCTCTCAAGTCTGGCCAAACCTTGCGGCTTGCCACCGGAAACATTCAATTGGTAGGAAAACCTCCGCTGTCAAAGGAAGGCGTCCAACCAGATATCACCGTCGAACGGGAGAACACATCTGAAACAGCAGACATTCCTGAGACCAAGGAAACTGCTGAGGCCTTGCTGGACTCTCCGGCTCGCGTTCCCGCAAACGATCCGATACTCTCTCGAGGACACGAGCTTCTGAAGAGCCTTCGAATCGTGCAACGAAGAAACCGATCATGACGATCCCGATATTCCATCACCTGTCGCAATCCGGCCCACTGCAATAAGCCATGCCCACAGTCCTCTTCATTTGCACTGGCAACATTTGCCGCAGTCCGATGGCTGAAGGCCTGCTCCGACACGCCCTCGGAGATCGTTCAGATGTCACGATTCTCTCGGCAGGGGTGGGCGCGATCGATGGTCAAGCCCCGAGCACAAATGCCGTGGATGCGCTCAAGAAAGTCGGCATCGACATCACCGAGCAACGCAGCTCCATGATCACCGACGAGCTTGTCAAACAAGCAGACTATATTTTCGGGATGACCAGTGGCCACGTCGAAGCTGTCACCCGTATTTTCCCGGAATCAGTCAACAAGACCTTTCTTGTACGCGGCTTCAATCAAGATCTCTCCCCTCTCGACCGAGAAATTTCCGACCCAATTGGTTGTCCACTCGATGTCTACGAACAATGCCGTGACGAAATCATCGAAGGAATCAACCAGATCATCAAACACTTAAACCTCACGAAACAACCCCAGACTGCGGAGAAACAAGCGACAGTGAAAATAGCCCTCGGATCCGATCACGCCGGTTACCATCTCAAAGAATCCATCAAGCAACACCTCGATCAAGCCGGTATCAGCACGAATGATTGCGGAACAGACTCTCAAGAATCGACCGACTACCCTGATTTCGCAGGTACGGTTTCCGATCAAGTCCGTTCAGGTGCTAGTGAGGTCGGCATCTTGGTATGCTCCACTGGGATCGGGATGAGTATTGCCGCAAATAAGGCCGCAGGAATCCGAGCGGCATTAGTGAACAGTCCTGAAGCAGCTCAACTTTCTCGTGAGCATAACAACGCCAATATTCTCTGTCTGGCGTCAAAAGACCTGGATGACGAGAAAGCCAAGGCGATCGTCGACGTCTTCTTGAAAACAGCCTTTGCTGGCGGCCGCCACGAACGGCGAGTGGGTAAGATCGCCCGGGCAGAGGGATCCCTTGCCCCGTCCTTAGCGGAAGAAGATCCCGAGATCTTCGACATCGTAGGTAAAGAGCGGAAACGGCAGCAAGATCACCTGGAGCTCATCGCGAGCGAGAACTTTACGAGTCCAGCAGTGATGGAAGCACAAGGTTCCGTGCTGACCAATAAGTATGCCGAGGGTTACCCAGCGAAGCGTTGGTATGGTGGATGTGAATTTGTCGATGAAGCAGAACGCCTCGCAATTCAGCGAGCCAAGGAGCTCTTCGGGGCGGAACATGCCAATGTGCAACCGCATTCTGGAAGTGGGGCCAATATGGCCGTCTACTTTGCGACGCTCCAACCCGGTGACCGCATTCTCACCATGGATCTCAGTCACGGCGGACATCTCACGCACGGCAATAAAGCCAATTTCTCCGGACGATTTTTCGATGTCATTCACTATGGCGTCGACAAAGAAAACGAACGAATCGACTACGACAATCTTGAGGCGATGGCAAAAGAGCATCGTCCCAAGATGATCACGGTTGGAGCCAGCGCCTATCCTCGCATCATCGATTTCGAGCGCATGGGGCAAATCGCCAAAGACATTGATGCGCTCCTGCTTGCAGACATCGCCCATATCGCGGGACTCGTCGCTACCGGCAACCACCCCAGCCCTGTCGGTCACGCTGATTTTGTCACGACAACCACCCACAAGACCCTTCGCGGTCCACGCGGCGGGTTGATTTTATGCGGTGAAGCCCACGGAAAAGCGATTGACTCGCAGACCTTCCCCGGCATCCAGGGTGGCCCGCTCATGCATGTCATCGCAGCCAAAGCCGTCTGCTTTAAAGAAGCACTTTCGCCTGATTTTCAGACCTATCAGAAACAAGTCGTGGTCAATGCCGCAGCCCTGGCAAATCGACTCAGCCATCACGGTTACCGACTGGTCAGTGGCGGCACTGATAATCATCTCATGCTGGTTGATGTTGGAATGCGTGACGTCACCGGAAAGGCTTGCCAACTCGCTCTCGACGAAGCCGGCATCACGGTCAACAAGAACACAATCCCATTCGAAACTCGCTCTCCATTCCAAGCCAGCGGGATCCGAATCGGCTCCCCTGCCGTGACCACTCGGGGGATGAGAGAAACCGAAATGGAGCTGATTGCAGACCTCATTGCGGAAGTTCTCGCTGACGTCAAAAACCTTGACGTGGCCAAGAAAGTGCGCGAGCGTGTCAAGGAGTTAACTGCAAGGTACCCCTTGCCCTATTGATCATACCTGAAGCAAGCGTCTTCAAAACGGCGTTTCCCAGTCACAAAAATCCATAGGCGATAGCTTTTGGGCATCGCTTCAGCGATCTAGAGATTTCCCGTAGTTCATGGGCGAACTGAAGCCCGTTAGCTACCACTCATCCCTACAGAGTATATGCCAGCAAAAGTAGCAAAGAAGGCGAGCAAAGCGAAATCCGCTGCGAAGCCTAAGACTAAGAAAGCCGCCTCCAAGGCGTCTGCCGCTGCCGAAAAGCCTTCAAAACCCGCCAGCGAAGAGACCGAACGCGATCTTTTCACCCCTGAGGAGGCAACCGATCAGGTCAAGGGCAGCGACAAAGCAGATACCAAGAAAAAGGACGAAACGCCAGCAACGGACTCTGAGAAAGCGGCGGCGGAGACCAAGGTCGAACCGAGCGAGGCCTCCGAAGCCAAATCTTCTACCGACAAGGAAAACGCCGACAAAGGCGACGCAGAGAGCGGGGCTGACAGCGACAAGAAGGACGCCTCCAAAGGCCCTCGGGACGAAAAGAAGAATCGCCACGACGACCGGAACGGCAACGGTGGGCGCCAAAACAAAGGGAACCATCAAGGTGGCAACGGTGAGGGCCGCCACAAGGGGAAGAACAAGAAGAAGCGCGGCGGAAACTCAATCAACATCGCTCGCCTACAGGCGATGTCGATGACGGATTTGAACAACATGGCCAAAGACCTCGAGATCGAGAACTTTGGCACCATGAAGAAGCACGAACTCATCTTCGAGATCCTGCAGAAAAATGCCGAACGAAGCGGTGGCCTCTTCGCCGAGGGCGTGCTCGAAATCCTTCCAGAGGGATTTGGATTCCTCCGTTCCCGCAGCTACAACTACCTCTCTTGCCCCGAGGACATCTACGTTTCGCCTTCCCAAATCAGACGGTTTGATCTTCAGACCGGCGATATTGTCGCGGGCCAAATGCGCCCCCCAAAGGAGAAAGAGAGATTTTTCGCCCTGCTTCGGGTGGAAGCGGTCGACAAAGAAGATCCCGAAAAGGCCAAGGACAAAACCCATTTCGACAATCTGACCCCCCTCTTCCCCGACGAACGGTTAATGCTTGAGAATGATCCTGAGGAGTACTCGACTCGCGTTCTAGACCTTGTCTCTCCGATCGGTAAAGGCAGCCGCGGCCTAATCGTCGCGCCACCAAGGACGGGAAAAACGGTCCTCATGCAGAATGTCGCGAATGCAGTCATCAAGAACAACCCAGAAGTCTATCTCTTCATTCTCCTGATCGACGAACGTCCTGAGGAGGTCACCGACATGGAGCGTACCTGTAAAGCGGCCGAAGTCATCAGTTCAACCTTCGACGAGCCCCCCGAACGGCACGTTCAAGTAGCCGAAATGGTTATCGAGAAGGCCAAGAGAATGGTCGAACACAAAAAGGATGTGGTTATCCTCCTCGATTCCATCACCCGACTGGCCCGTGCCTACAACACCGTCCAGCCGCACTCTGGAAAGATTCTCTCTGGTGGTGTCGATGCCAACGCACTGCACAAACCGAAGCGCTTTTTCGGCGCAGCCCGAAATATTGAAGAGGGTGGATCCTTGACCATCATCGCTACCGCACTCGTCGACACGGGTTCGAGAATGGATGAAGTGATCTTTGAGGAGTTCAAAGGAACGGGTAATATGGAAGTTCACCTGGATCGTCACTTGGTCGATCGACGCATCTTCCCATCCATCAATGCAGAACTCAGTGGCACTCGAAAGGAAGAACTCCTCTATCACCCGGACGAGTATTCAAAGGTCGTCATTCTTCGCCGAGCGTTAACCGGAGTTCCTCCCGTTGAGTCGATGGAACTTCTGCTGAACAAACTCAAGAAGACGACCACCAACATTGAATTCCTCCTTTCGGTCGGGGCTGCCTAACAACAGCGGCAATCTCTCCCTATGATTGAACGTTTTGCCTCTGAATAGCGTCTATTCGAGGTCGGCTCCCGAGTTCGTACGTAACGACATGAAGTTTAACCACTGCGTTGGAATCAAATATCCCAAGCCATGTCTTCCCGTCATCGGGAAGCTTTGTTCAGTCGTCGGGCTAATCGGTTTATTGGCAGGATGTTCCAAAGACCCAATCACCGTCATCCAAGTTCCAAAGGAGCGCAAAAGCAACGCCTACGATGCTCCCAACCATTGGACTCTGAAGCCCCCCTCGGGAATGCGAGCTGTTTCATTCAGCATTCCTGACGAACACGGGCACAATGGCGAGGTTTCCGTGCTGCCGATGCCTCGGCTCAACATTGCCGACATCGAAATCGTAAATCTCTGGCGTCAGCAGGTTGGGCTGGATCCAGCGAGTCCCGATCAAGTGTCGGAACTGGCAAGTCCCGTCCAAATTGGCACACTTGAGGGAAATCTATTTGATCTCGTCGATACAGCCGGCGGCGAGGACGCCGATCACAATCCTCGGATCGTGACCGCCTATCTCCATAGCGACGACGTCACTTGGTTCTTCAAACTGACGGGCCCGAGCCATTTCGTCGAAACGGAGAAACCCGCGTTCACGAAGTTCCTTGCCTCCGTCAATCTGACCCAACTTCAACGTGAATTTCAGAGCCGTGCAGCGGCACAGCGTCCAGCCGCCTCGCAGCCGGCACCCAGCAGAAACCTGCCAGACTGGACCGTACCTGAGGGATGGCAGGCCGGCACGCCGAGCTCGTCTATGTTGCTTGCCAGCTTTCAGGTCACAGAGCAAAGTGATGGCCCGGCGGAGGTCACAGTCAGCTCCCTTGGCGGCGGCGGAGGCGGATTGCTACCCAACATCAATCGCTGGCGACGTCAGATCGGCCTAGATCCAATCGCCGAGTCAGCGCTAGGCGATGTCGCAAAAACCCTTGATTTCGGCGGACGTGACGGCACCTTGGTTGATATGAGTGGGCCTGATTCACGCATCGTCGCGGCCATCGTCGCCGTCGGCGGCCAAACCTGGTTTTACAAGTTGATGGGTGCTCCCAAGACCATCGATAAGCAAGTCGGCGCATTCACCACCTTTGTGCAATCGGTGAAGTATTAAGGTAATGGCTAAGCAATTCGTTCGCTTCCTAAGCTCTCTCAAACTGACCGTTGCCTGCCTGGCTGTCGCCATGGTGCTGGTCTTCATCGGAACCCTGGCCCAGGTGGACGAAGGCCTCTACGCAGCCCAAGAACGCTATTTCAAGAGCTTCTTTATTTATCTCGAGCCTGCGAACGCCAGTTGGCGAATCCCCGTTTTCCCTGGGGGTTACCTAGTTGGCATCGTGCTCTTGGCCAACCTTTTCGCCGCTCACAGCCAGCGATTCACGTTGAGCAAGAAGAAGCTCGGCATTTTCATGATCCATGCGGGTCTCATCTTGCTCCTCGTCGGACAGCTCTTCACCGATATTCTTTCTCGAGAAAGCGCGCTTGATTTCGAAGAAGGGCAGACCAAGAACTACTCGCAGGACTTCAGAAAGAATGAATTGGTGTTCGTGGACACCTCTGCGGAAGACGTCGACACGGTCATTTCGGTTCCTGAATCCAGGCTGCAAGAAGGAGCCACGATCAGCGATGACACTCTCCCCTTCTCCATCAAAGTTCACAACTATTGGATCAATGCAGAAATTGCGGCCCGCGAGGCATCCGGAGGCATAAAAACAAAAGCGACGGAAGGCCCAGCCAAAGACTTTTTCGTCCTCCCCATGGAGCCGGTCACTGAAATGGATCGACGAGACCTGCCCGCTGCGGTCATCGAGCTCCTCGACGGTGATCAATCCCTGGGCACATGGTTGGCATCCGCGGTATTGAAACCTCAGAAGGTCCAATTCAAAGACAAGGAATACGATCTCGTCATGCGCTTCAAGCGCTACTACGAACCCTTTTCGTTAACCCTTCTCAACGCGAGCCACGACAAATACAAAGGCACCGAGTTACCCAAGAATTTCTCCAGCCGCGTCCGAATTCAGAATGAGGAAACAGGAGAAGACCGCGAAGTCCTCATCTACATGAATCATCCGCTTCGCTATGGAGGGCTGACGTTCTTCCAATTCCAGATGGCAGCCGATGAAGCGAAACTTCAACCGGGAATGATTCCCTCATCGACGCTCCAAGTGGTGCGAAATCCAACGTGGCTGACTCCCTATCTTGCCTGCATCATGGTGGGGGCTGGCCTCACACTTCAGTTCATGATGCACCTCTTCGGCTTCCTGAAGAAGCAAAGGAACAAGCCTAATTCCAAACCCAGTTCCAAACCGAAGTCGAAGCCACAGAAGCCGACAGACGACGCCAAACTTTCCCAGCAAGACAAAGCTAAGAACGCACCTGCAACCGCATCGTAAGACCTTTCTGCCACACTATCATGAAGAATCGACTGCCATGGATTATCCTCGGAATCTTCGCGTTGTGGATCTTGTCTAGCCTACGCGGACCAAGCGAAGCCGAAGGAATCGACCACATCGGATTCGGAAAACTCCCCGTCTTGCTCAACGGCAGAATCCAACCCATGGATTCAGTTGCCATGAATGCACTCCTGCAAATTCGCGGAACCCGCAAAGTGCCACTTGAGGGCAACAACGAGGCGGGCGACTGGGGAGACTTCTTGGAGATCCGAGGAGAAGGAAAAGGACTCCTGACTGAACGAAACTGGTATCAGTTTTCTAAACACCCGAAAAAGCTGACATCTACGGAATGGCTTCTGGAAGTGATGATTCAGCCCGAGCAAGCCAATGAACGTTATGTGTTTGCAGTGAACCACCCCGATCTGATCGGAGAATTGGGCCTGGGAGAGGCAGGTCTGGATCGCTCTGGACTGCGTTACTTCACGTTTAATGAGATCCAGCCTCACCTCGCAACGATCGAGAAACACGCCTCGAATTTGAATCCCAAGCCCGAGCTTCGAACTCCCTTCGAGCGAGCCGTGGCAAAAGTGCATTTCTCGTTGGGCCTGTTTCTTCGTCTCAAGAATAGTCTCCAACCCCAAGACACCACAGATTTTAAGACAGAACTAGACGAGTACATCGCCAACATCACACCAGGCGTCGCAGCTGTCAGACAGCGAGCAGCCGGAGAGGAGTTTGATCAAGCTGCCCTTGAAAAACTCATGCGCAACATGGAGCGATACGACATGGTAAGCCGCGTGGCCTACCCTCTCATCGTTCCGCCGGACATCACGACCATGGAGCGCGATCAGTGGTCGAATGTTGGCACCAATCTCCTAGATGCAGTTCATACCCAACGCTTCCCCTCCGCCATTCAGAACTACGCGGCAATGAGTAGCGCCTACGCACAGAACGATGCTTCAGCATTTAGCTCTGCTCTCAGTGCCCACCGAAATTCGTTGAGCCGAGATTTCTCTAGCGAGTTGAGCAAGGCAAAAATCGAGTACGCCTATAACTACATTTCACCCTTCTACAAAAGCATCGTCCTTTACCTCATAGCGTTTCTCTTCGCCTGTGCCTCCTGGTTCAATCTCTCCAAGTGGATGAATCGCTCCGCATTCTATCTCATTGTGCTCGCTTTCATCATTCACACCGCTGGCCTGATCACTCGCATGGTTCTGGAAGGTCGGCCACCGGTCACCAATCTTTACTCTTCAGCGGTCTTCGTCGGATGGGGCGCGGTCATTCTAGGGATCATCCTCGAACGATTCTATCGCGATGGAATCGGCTCCGTTATCGCCAGCGTTGTCGGGCTCATCACTCTCATCATCGCACACAACCTTTCGATGCAGGGCGATACGATGGAGATGATGCGGGCGGTTTTGGACACGAACTTCTGGCTCGCGACGCACGTCGTCGTGATCACCTTGGGCTACTCAGCTACATTCGTCGCCGGGTTCTTGGCCCTGGTCTACGTCACACGAGGACTGCTTACTAAGACACTCGACGAAGCGACGGCAAAAGGGCTCACTCGCATGGTCTACGGCATTATCTGTTTTGCAACCCTCTTCAGCTTCGTGGGAACGATCCTGGGAGGGATTTGGGCTGATCAATCCTGGGGAAGGTTCTGGGGCTGGGACCCGAAGGAGAATGGCGCCCTTTTGATTGTGATTTGGAATGCCCTCGTGTTGCACTGCCGCTGGGGAGGACTCATCCGCGAGCGCGGACTCATGAACCTGGCAATCTTCGGTAACATTGTGACGGCTTTCTCCTGGTTCGGAGTGAACATGCTCGGGATTGGCTTACATTCCTACGGGTTCATGGATGCTGCCTTCCGCTGGATTGTGCTCTTCACAACAAGCCAACTCGCTTTCATTGCTCTCGGAACCTTGCCTCTTCGATTCTGGCAAAGCTTCAAGCAGCAGACAAAAGCGGCCTAGCGCCAACGCAGGGATTAAGTGATTGGCTTAACCCTACACCGCAGCTTTGATTCCTCCTATATTCGGAAACGAAGGGTGGGGTTTCCCTACTGACAAGCTGTGGAGGCGACTTTAGAATCGAAGGATGAATCCCGTTTCACGGATGTTACTTGCGATGGTACTGGGGCTCATTATTTACGCCCTTTACTGGAAGGCGTGGGGCTTGTATCGCGGCAAGAACACGCATGTCTTCCGATGGCGTGCAATTGATCTTGAGCTTCGTAATCAACGAGCGGGATTGTCGAGAATCAACTTGGGCTGGGTTCTCGCGTTTATCACCTACGCTTTTGTCATTGAGGACTCTGGAACACTCTTTTCCGCTCACTGGTGGCAAGAATCCCTTTTCGCTGGTGACTGGATTGGGGTTCTCCTCTTTAGCTGTGTGATGAGCTTTGCGGAATGGCATCGCGCGGATACCCTGAGAGCTCAAGCGCATACACTTGCCCTCCGCCAAGCAGAGGAAGAGATCTCAGCTTCGCCATAATCGTTCACTGGCAAGCCGAGCCCCCTCCGACAGATTGGCGAACTTTGCCCAAACAATCGAGGGGTGGATTTCCTGCTCTGTTGCTGCAAACGAAGCGAAGCCGCAGTCACTGCCCCCCATCACATTCTCTCTCCCGACAGTCTCGGCGAAGCGAATCAGTCGCTGAGCGATCAGTTCCGGATGTTCTACCAAGGGTGTCGAATGCGAAATCACCCCGGGAATGAGAGTCTTGCCGTCTGCCAGCTTAACATCCTTCCACACCGTCCATTCGTGCTCATGCCTGGGGTTTCCTGCCTCGAAAAGATAGGCACCGGCATTTACCTTCAACATGATATCCACAATGTCAGCCAGATTCATCTCGTGCACCCGGGGCCCAATATTGATTCCATAGCAGGTATGGAACCGAATGCGGTCCTCTGGGAGGCCGCGAAGGGCGTGATTCAAGGCTTCGACTCGTATTTCTGCCCATCGCCGACAGTCCTGGACACTAAGATCCGGCCGAGAGATGTAATAGGTTAGCAAACGAGGATCGTCTATCTGAAGGATCAATCCAGATTTCACTATCAGCTCGTATTCCTCTCGCAGGGCCTCAGCAATCGCGTAGAGGTAGGCCTCGTCCGACTCGTAGAAATCATTACCCTGCTGGCCTTCAACATCAGAGGGAGAAACAGCAGGCATGAACCCCTCCTCCGCACCGGCACCTTTCATCGCTGCCTTCACATTGGATATATCCCTCATCAAAGCGGACTGCCCACAGTATCGAATCTCACCCGTGCAAGTAAGCTGCACTGGCTTGGCAACGAGCCCCGCACGGAGTTTTCGTTGAGCGTCATAGTATCCTGGAAAAGCAATCGTTTCACGAGATTCAACCCAAAGGTCTTCCCCTTGCTCCGAGCTTGGTGAGAAGCCGGTGAGCCGATCCGCAATATAAGTGAGAAAACTCGACTTGCTTTGCTCTCCATCACAAACAATATCAATCCCTGCAGTACACTGCTGCTCGACCCGATTTTGAACCGCCTTCAGAATCTCGTTTTCGAAGGCTTCCCGGTCTACGGACTCGCCGCGCTCACGAGCCCACAGCATTTCCAAAAGACCGTCCGGACGTGCTAAGCTACCCACGTGAGTGGTTAGGATTCGATCACTACTTCTTTTCATGTGGTCAATAAACAAACTAGTCGCCAAGGAATGAGTTAGACTATTCCTGCCCTCCCCCCTTCAGCGACAATCGCTGAGGAATCTCATTTAGGGTGTAATAGGCTTGGGCATGCAGTAAGCTCGAGCCAGTCTCAGACCGAAGCACCGACGCATCTAATTCGTGAACAAACCCCGCACGCAGCCCCGTCACACGCAAATCAAGCTTTCGACGGTCCTCACTGAGTGAAATCCCATCGACGGAAAGAGTTTGCTTTTCAATCTCCTCGCCCCCATACGCTTGGTGATAAGGATACGTATAGCTTGTCATCTTGATCCATTGGGGATTCGCAAGTGATTTCGCGTCCAACGCTTGCGTGAATAACAGGGAAAACCCTTTAGACCGGGCCTCCATACTAATAATCTCAAACGGCACCCGGCCCGTGGGTGCAATTCGCTGCAATCCAAAACTCCGTCCCCCCAGGGAGTTCCAACCACGATTCGTTTGCCCAACCAACATGTTTCCGTTTGCAGTCCAAGCCAAGCGAAGCGCTGCTGATTGGAGCCCATCTCGGAAACGGAAACAGGCCCCCTGATAAACCCCGTTGACCTTCTCGAGGAACACCCTAGAGACAAACGACTGCGTAAACTCACCGACGAAAAGCTGACCAGAGAAGGGCCCGAAACCACCCTCCGTCGTATCACAGAGAATATCAGTCGCGCTCATTCCCATTTTTCGATAAGGAAACCAAACCGCCGGCAACCGATAGGCATCGATCTGTTCAGCAGCCTCAACCACACTCAGGTCCTGGGGGATTCGCTCCTCGACACGGAATGTGGATCCAGGCTGATCAGTAAAGCGCAACGCGTCTGCGTGCCCATGAAACACTCCGGGCTGAAGGTGAATGAGGCAACAGGTTGGAAACCAGTTTCCCTGTTGATCTGTCGCAAACACATCTCCGAACAAGTTGACGCCTAAACCACTGGGCGAACGCAGCCCCCCGGAAACAGGATGAAGGGCTCCCTTTCGATCGACCCGCATACTCCAACCACGCCAGAGATTATCATTGGGATGGGTCCCTGCTCCTATGCTGCAGTTAAGAGTCAGCCAAGCCTGTCCATCGTGATCAAACACCGGACCATAAGCATACTCGTGATAGTTCCCCGTGACACCCCAGCCCTTGGCGATGGTTCGGTATTCATCCGCAACACCATCCTGATTGCGATCCACCAGCCGCGTCATCTCAGTTCGCTGCACGACGTAAAGATCCCCTTGATGATAGGCCAGACCTAGAGGCTCATGTAAACCATCGGCAAAGCGTTGGAAGGAAGGTGATTCCAGATCATCCACGTCCTTCAAAACCCAGACCTCGCCTTTGCGAATGGCGATTGCCATCTCTCCCGCCGGGAGAAGAGCTAATCCACTTACCTCGAGCTTGAGATCTTGGGGCAGCGAGTAGGTATCCAATCGATAGAAATCACTCTCTTCCACCTCACGCCCGAGCAATCCCCCCTCCTGGAGGAATGCAGCAATCAGCACAATGAAAAATCGGGCCTTCATCCTACCAGTAGTACTCCACCTCAAGCTTGGCAGGGACAGATCCACCCGGCAGACGAGCCTGCAGTCTCTCCCAGTTACCATCTTTCACGGCTCTTAGTTCTGCCTCACACCGCACCTCAAGCCCCCCTTTGAACTGCCATCCATTCGAACCCCGCGACACCGCCTCGCCGCTGGCAAGATCAACCCACATCGGAAGCTCACCCTCCCGCCGAACAAGGTTTCGCAGGACGCCACTCGCTCCCTCACCCCGTGGCTGCACAGAGTCCTCAAAAACGTTGCTTCCGACTCGATAACGAAACAGCGGAGCAGCAGCCCCCCTACGAACATAGCCCAAGAATTGAGGGGGCTCCCCCCATTCGGGGACCGCGCGCTGCAATTTCACGACCGGACCGCCACTCGGTTTAACGGGCGGCGTGAATCGGTTATCCCAAGTACTCTCCGCATCCAAAAAGTCTCCTTCCCAGACGAATGCCCACCGCATTCCAAGGGCATCAAATGCGGCATGGGGTCCCGCCTGAAAACCAACCGCAATGGCATGGGTTCCGACTCCTGCCATGAAAGTGCGAAAGACCATAGGTTCTTCCCCGGGGTACAACATCAACTCCTGCTGATCGATCAAACCAACCGGCAGTCGGGATTGATCTAGCTCAGCAAGATACGCCCACAGACTGTCAATCTGCCTTGAAGCACTCCCCCCGTAGCCGCCCAATGAGGGTTTTCCCCCTGGCCAGAACGCTGGCATGCGAGTTCCCGGCCGAAAATGAGCAGGATCGAGGAGATAATCTCGGAACCATTCCGGTCTCAATCGAGTTGGAGCCAACGCAAGGTCGATGGCAGACGTTCCCAAGGCGCGCTTTCCATCGAGTGCATGGCACGTGATACACCCCAGCCCAGTCGTTCCCATGAGCGCTCGCCCCCACATGTTTCGCCCCACCTGGTTCTCGGCAGTTTCGCGCACAGTCGGCACCTCGTTCTCGGGAATATCCACCAAGGCAAACAACCGGGCTAATCTCTCTGCAGTCGCTCTTCCGTAGGCAGGCATACGAGTCAGCATGTACGGACGGGCCTTCTGGCCCTCACCGATAACTTGAACGAGCGCCGCCTGCTTCATCTTTCTTCCGACGCCAGAAAGATCTGGGGGCACTCTTCCCTCATCTCCTAAATCGACCTCTGTCGACTCAAACGAAGTCAACGTGTCCCGATTGGGACCGCCCAAGTTCGCTCTCGGATGACATTCAAGACATCGCATGCGCTCAAGCTCGACCCGAAGAATCTGTTCCGGATTCCATGCCCGAGCCGCGTGCACGGCATGAATCGCCACCCGAAGTTGGCGGCGTTGCTCATCCGTCAAAACGTAAGAGGGCACACCCGGCTCCGACAGAGGAGAAAGGCAACCAAAATCTTCCCCAAATCTCAGTGGACCGCTCACGAGCGGTTGCTTGCTTCGACGCGCCACTGCATACTCGCCGACGGAGTGACAAGCGTCGCAACGTTGAAGCTGAAAAAGCTTCTTGCCCCGCTCGATTGCTGCTGAGAGAGGCCTAGAGACAGCCCCCTGTTCTTCGTCCGACTCAAGCTTCAAAAACCGAGAGATCGCGGCTGCTTCATGTCCGTCAAGCCGGATCTCATACCCGGTCCGTTGCGCGTGCCCAGAATGCCGTCCGGATAGAAATCGAATCATCCCTGCATACGAGAACTTATTCCGCCACTTGCTGAAGCTCGTTTGCTCCGTTGAGCCATCGACCTCCTCAGTCGAGGCTGGAGAGTGGCAGACAGTGCAACCAATTTGGCGAAACAGAATCTCTCCCTCCCGCGCCGATTCATCTGATCTCGGTATCGACTCAGGCTTGGAAACAGAGGGATTCTCAGAACGGACAAACGCCCACAAGGCAGAAGCGGCTCCGTCCCGTTCGTCTTTTCCCCAGTCAGCGTACAAAACTGGACCACGGCCCGGTCGAGCATGCGCAAGTCCGAGCGCATCAGCGAAAGATTCCCTTCCCCACTGATGGGAGCCCTCACTCAGATCGATCGGCTTGAGGGCATCCACTCCCAGCTGGTCACTACTCAACTGGGTGTGACATTGAGCACATCTGAGCTCGGCAAGTAAGGTCAGCGACCTTGCCGACAAGAAGCTTGAATCCCCGTCAACGGCCTGCCCTTGAACCCGAGGCGAGACTGCCCCCCAGCCACAAGCAAAGCAAAGCACCAACCAGATAGGCGACACTCGAAGACAAGCCTCCATCCCTCAACTCATGATGCGCCGCGCCCTGCTCGGGCTTCGTCTAGCATCTTCATCCATGCTCCCATATACAGACCATGATCATGGTAAGTGCGACCAGAAACGAGATTCCCATCTACAACGCAACCTTCATTCACAAAGGTCCCACCACACACTTCCAAGTCGAACTGACATTTGGGCACCGTCGCCATTCTTCTTCCTTTGACACATCCCGCCCGGGCCGGAATTTCCACACCGTGACACACACTCGCGATGGGAACATTCTTCTCGAAAAAGTAGCGTGTCACCCGCAACAAATCTTCATCCTCACGAATGTACTCGGGAGCTCGTCCCCCACTGTAGAAAATCCCGAGATACTCTTCGGGCTTGATATCACGGAATGCGATATCCGACTGAATCGTATATCCCTCCCACTCTTTAGTAATCGTCCACCCCGGTTTCACTTCGTGCATGACCATTTGATAGCGATGCACTTCTGGCCCAGCCACAACGGGTTTGAAACCGCCCTCGATCAAGCGGTAGTAGGGGTAGAGCGTATCGACTGTCTCAGACGCGTCGCCAACAATGATCAAAACTTTATTTTCCATGAATCGTGATTTCGGAACAAGCTATTGAAGTGCAGGCAATCTCTCAAGATAGGACCGCCCCAAATTGATTTCCTCCGTTGTTTCCTCAAGGGTTGGGAGAATGGGAATTCCCCTGGGCACGGGGTGCATGAACACTTCGGTAAACCCGTTATAAGCCACCTCTTTCAACGCACTCATCGCAGGGCCAAAATCGAAGTCACCACGTCCGGGCATTTGCAAGAGCTCTTGCTCCTTTGGCAACTTCTTCATGCATCCCATGCCATGCTGCCAAGCATAGAAGACGGCAATCTCATTGCCCAGTGAGCGAATCAAGTCAGACAAACCGTCTTCATCCACACCAAGGTTCTCCAAATGATAAGGCGCCAACGCCACTTTAAGGTTCGATCGAGATCGAAGCTCAATCATCCATTTAAGTGAGTCCGGAGAATCAATGAGATTGTTTCCGTGGTTTTCGATGGCGATCGCAACACCAGACTCTTCGGCCTGTTCAAGATGTGGCTGCATCGAATCAGCGAACTCCTTCACAGCCCCTTTCAATTCTGCCCCCGATAGTCCTTTCGGCCCTCGCCCACCGCACACAATCAAGGGACATCCAAATGCTTTGGCAACGGCCATCTCAGACTCGAGCCCGAAGGGGCCCAGGTCATAGCGGGTCAAACAGCCCAGCTGGACCCGGTGTTGCTCCAACAGCTGGGCAAACCGTTCATGTCCCATCTCGTCCATCTGCTCTCTCTGATTCCCATGAACTTGCGGCCAGATATCAATCCATTCAGCTCCCGTCTTGCGAACTTCCGAAAGAATATCGGCAACTGGAAGTTTGCCATACATAGAAGAAGCCAACAGATAGCGAAGTTTGAAACGCTGCTCCTGCGCGGCCAGAAGCCAATTCCGAGAGTTACAGACGCCGGCAGCAGTGAGGGCAAGGCGGGTCCCAAAATGGCGTCGACTCAGTCTCGTTTCAGTGCGCATCATAAAGCAATCCCCTGGGAATGAAGTGAGCCTACGACTCAGGGAGATGGGAATCAAGGTTCAGATCATTCGCGTCCAAGATTCGTGAGCACCAGAACAGAGGGTCGCCCCTCAGCCCACTGCGCAAAGCGATCGCGCTCAGACGTCTTGACTCCCTGCGGAATGTAAGCTCCTCCAAGGACGATATCCTGCCACCCGTCTCCGTTCATATCGCCCCGGCACATGCTCATCCAACGACCGGTTTCTTTGGGGCTCAAACCACTGGATTGAAACGAGTAACCACCTTGATTCTCCAGATAGACAAAGGTCTCTGGGTTCCATTCTGTCCAGTCTGGATAGAACGCGATCCCTGCAATATCCAGGTCTCCATCCCCATCAAAGTCATGGGCAAGTGCTTTGAGCGCTCCATGCATGGGATAAAAGTAAGCTTCAACAAAATTCAAATCTCCTTGGTTCTCAAACACTCGGATCCCGTGGTACGGCTTCAAGGGAGCATCCTTGATCTCCATATTGTTCCCATTCACAACCAATAGATCCTCTCTACCGTCACCGTTTAGATCCGCATGTTCGATGTGGTTAAAGCCGAACCCAGCAAACTCCTGGTGAATAAGTCGACGCTCAAACTCTCTCTTTCCTCGGTTGAGAAAGAGCAAGATTTCCTGTTTCTGCTGAGAGGTAATCACAAGAATATCTTTCATCCCGTTACTGTCAAAATCGTGGAACCGAGCGTTCAACGCTCCAGCGTAATCGATCAGAACGAGCTCATTCTCACTCTGCCCCCAGCGGATCGAAACCTGCCCCTCGACGCCCGCACCGAAGCCAACGAGCACAAGGTCATCCACGCCATCATCGTCAAGGTCCAAGGTATGAGATTCAGTAAGGCGATGATATCCTTCGACCACCTTCGATTCACGCAATTGCCCGCCTTCTATCGAAACATCCACGACACGCCCCTCTTGCTGATTCTCCATGAACCGCCCCATACTCGTCATACGAAATCCCGTCTCATTCGTTTCCACCCGAACGGGTTCTGAGTGAGCCCCTTTGGTCAAAATCAGGCGACCGGAAGCATCGAAGACGTGAACCACATTCTCGCCTCCTAAACCAACATACAAACGGTCTCGATGCTCATCGAAATCCAACATAGTAACGAGCCCTCCTGGAGGGATCCCGAGCTGTGGGACGGACGATCCAAACTGCTCAGTGCGGGGCGGACGCGAGAGGCTGGGTTGGAGCTGCTGCTCCTCAGCGGCTGAATAAAGCATGTAATACTCAGCCAGCTTTTGAAAAGCCTCGCCTGATAATAGAGGTTCGGAGGCAATGAGACTTCCTTCCACATTATTGCCGAAGGGGCCATAAGTATTTGTAAATCCTAGATAGTTGGACATCCAAGTGAGCACAAATGGCCACGTTTCTCTGGGTAGTTGTGAAGGTTCCGGAAAGAGGTGACAGCGGGTACAGTGAACCTTGGCGAGCGCAAAACCAGAATGCTGATTTCCATCATCATGAGGATCCGGACGGTCCCTCTTAACCGGTTCCCACTGAAGCGTGGTTTGAGTATTCAGAGGGCGAACAAAGGGTAGCGCGATGTAAATCTCATGCTCAGTCTTGCGCCCGATCCACCAATATACGAACCCTCCTCCAATCAGAATTAAGAAGGCAATTCGGATTGCTTGGGGGTTAAAAGGCATACGCCTCTAAGATCCCTTGAGTCGGGCAACTTGGCAATGATAAGCGATCTTGGATTCCGGACTCAGGAGGTCGAGCCCCGCTCCTCAAACAGCAAAACTAACGAGATCGAAAAAAGGCTAGGAAGCCCTACGGACCTTTCGGATCGCTCCCCAAAAGGCCAATCCGAGCCCGAACCAAACCGCATGAACAGGCTCAGGAACGGCAACGAAATTTGAATGGAATGCTTGCGCCGTCCTCTCTCCTAGTGTGAGCATTTCGGCCGCCTCGTAGTGGCGATTGTCCGAGCTCGACAGGCCAAGCCCCGCCACAGACACAAGGACCGCATTCGGGTCACTCGCAACATAAGCCGCTTGTTCAGCGAGCAACAGGTTTTTATTCGCCTCGCTGGTATTCAAACCACTGTTAAGTTCAATCGTAAGAACTGGCAAGTTGGCCACTCCGATATCCGTGCGAAAGTCAGTCAGGAATTGTCCAAACCGCTCTTCATAGTGTTGTCCGTGATTCGTAGGATCAAAGGCGTCTGATTCGCCCTGCCCCCAAACCAATCCGCGAATGACGGGTGTGTCTCCCGGAAAAAGCCCCATCGCCGCGTTAACCCCGGCAATCAGTCGATCCGTATAGGCATTGCCAAAGGCGCCTCCGCCAGCTTTCAACCAATCGGCCATGACGGAATTGCCGAAACTGATCTTCACAACGGCGAGATTGAAAGAAGCATTCAACTCCGCCATCTTCCGGGCGAAGCCGATCTCCGGACCAAATCGATCGGTAACAGGGGGTGATCCGACGCTCGGAACGAATGAAACACCCTGCAAGGTAGTCAATGCCCCACTCGAAGTAAATCGATCAACCGACACGTCAGCTCCTTGAGTGTCGAAAAAGTAGGGCGTTTGCCCATCAACCGGCGACGCAGCAATTTCTGTGATATCAGCCAATGCACCGGTTGTGTTCGATTGCCCCGCGAAGATCACAATATCGACCTGGGCCGCATTGGCCACCGAGGTCGTAAGGAGAGAGCCGCTTACCAGCGCAAGCCCCAGGGTTGAAAGGATTCGCATCATATCCGTTCTCATAATAATCCTGCCCCGATAACAAGGCAGCCACTGAAGGCGCCCAAGGCCCAGTCGTTAAATCTCGAATAGGGTGAGCCTAGAAGGAACCGCCAGAATGAAACTAAAACGCGACTTTCACGTCAATACAATCCGCAGTGTTTGTCCGCGAAGTTCAGTGCCACCTCAATCAGAAGGGCCTCTCACGGCTCCGAGGACGACTCAAACATCAGGTCACCAATGTGAGGAGGTAATGCTGCCAGGACAAGTTCGGCAACCGCGACAGATCCCGGGATCGAGAGGTGGTAGTCATCACCGAACCCCCAGCTTTTCAATTCTTCCTGACTCCCGTTGACATACAGTTCGGATACGAGTCGATGGAGATCAATCACGTAGACTCCAATCTCCGCAGCCAATTCACGCATGGCCACACTTCGTTCAACAAGGTAGGGCTTCAGAACTCCCTCCGAAACAAATTCACGGGATGGAAGCGGCGTCACGAGCATGGGAACCCCTCCCCATTCGCGCACAAAATCCACCATCGCACTCAGGTTTTCCTGATACTCTACTAAGGTTGTCGACTTAATCTCGGGTTGGCTGTTGAACTCATCAACTTGCCCAAGCTGGATCATCACAACGGTGGGCGTCGTGGTGGTCAGCATGTGTTCTCGAAACGACCCAAAAAACGACTTACTACTCAACCCCGGCACTCCGGCCATCACAAAACGAGTCTCTTCGCGCGCAAACCTGGAAAGTCCCTGCGCCCACCCCCCAACCAGTGGGACCGTTTGAATGCCGACAGCAGTGGAATCTCCCACCACACCGATTGTAAACGGAGCCTCCGGCCGATCTACCGGAATGAGCCGATAATACCGAGCAATTGAACGACTCGGATCAATCGTGATTTCAGTTTGTTGGGCAATAGAGTCACGTGTCGGATGCCACTCGCTAAAATCGATTGTATGTTCCAGGCGAAACCACTCCGAAGCGTCCGCTGCGACCCGGAGACTCAATTGGGCATTATCCCCCCACTTCAACTGCACCTCCTGCCCTTGCATGGTGACACACCAGGCAATCAATCCCCCAAGCAAGCATCTCAGCCAAATAGCACCCCGCCAATCTTCTCGTAATTTATCCATGAATCTCTGCAGTGAATCTGAAACCGATCGAGAGCGCTCCTTTTTCCGCTCCCAACGGACTGACAAGACGTCTCTACTGAGACCCTTCCGCCCTGCCCCAGCAGAATAGTAAGAGCTCAGCGATGATTCAATGAGGGTTTATCAACGCCCACGCATTACACTGGTCTCAATATCGATGCCCCTCTATGATTTTCCCATGCCACACATGCGTCTCTTTCTCATCTGCCTTGCTCCACTCTTGGTTTTCTCAGGGGGAATGGTGCAAGCTGAACGTCCCAATATCATACTCGTCATGTCGGACGACCAGGGTTGGGGGCAAACCGGCTACGCCGACCATCCGCACCTCAAGACTCCCAATCTAGACGCCATGGCCGAGAATGGTCTCCGCTTTCACCATTTCTACGCCGGAGCCTCGAACTGTTCTCCAACCCGAGCAACAGTACTCACCGGCCGAAGCAATGACCGAACCGGCGTTTTCGATCACGGATACCCCCTTCGCGCACAAGAAAAAACGGTCGCTCAGGCCCTTCAATCAGCAGGCTACCGCACCGGCCATTTCGGCAAATGGCATCTGAACGGTCTCCGTGGCCCCGGGGTCCCGATCTTCAAGGAAGATTCCCACAATCCAGGAGCCTTCGGCTTTGACGTGTGGTTCAGTGTCACGAACTTCTTCGACTACGACCCCTTGATGAGTCGGATGGGCGAGGTCGAAGACCACAAAGGCGATTCATCTGAGATTGTCGTCCGGGAGGCACTTCGTTTCATCGAGTCGGAACAAAGCAAAGATCAACCGATATTCGCTGTCATCTGGTTCGGCTCTCCCCATAGCCCAATGATTGCGAACGAACAGGATCGAGCTGCCTTCGCCGACCTCCCCATAAAGCATCAACACCATCTCGGTGAATTGGTCGCCATGGATCGCAGCGTCGGCACCTTACGCCAAGGCCTTAAACGCCTAGGAATCGCCAAGGATACGCTCCTGTGGTTCAATAGCGACAACGGTGGCCTACCGGGATTCGGAAAGGAAACCGTCGGCTACTTGCGCGGGAACAAGAACCTCATGTACGAGGGCGGGCTCAGAGTGCCAGCTGTCGTCGAGTGGCCCGGCAAAATCCAAGGCTCGCGCGTGACACAGTTCCGCGCTGGCACAGTCGATATTTTTTCCACCATCGCGGATATCGTTGGCCTCCCGTCGTCCGCGATGACGCAACCACAAGACGGAATCAGCCTCCTCCCCCTATTCCATGGCAAGGTTGAGGAACGCAAAACGCCCCTTTTCTTCCATCACCGAAACCGAGGTGTCGTGATCGCGAACCACAAAAAGCTCCTGGTTCAGGACCAGGGCGTCGAGCTTTACAATTTGGCAGACGACGATGAGGAGACCCACAACCTCTATGATGAAAAGGATCCAGCCAGTCAGAAACTCATGCGCCTCTACGAGAACTGGAAGGCCGGGCTGGATGCGAGCCGGCAAGGGAAAGACTACCCACAAGGGTACGTCGCCGAGAATCAACCCGCGCGTCGTTTCTGGAAGGATGATCCTGCTTACCAAGACTACCTTGATCGTTTTCAGCAGAACGTTAACCAATAACCTCGAAAGATACTGATTCCATGTCTCGTTCTGCGAACGGACAGAGTGAGTTTGTCGCCCAAGAGTTGCGGGACCTTCAATGGGCGCTGGAAAGTCCGTCGCTACTCTCACTCAACGCCTGTTCACTCAAACCACCAAAGCAAACGCAATGGGAGGCCTATCAACCGCAGCTACTGAACTTTCTCGACACTCGAACATCACATCGAGTAGGCCGCTACTTCGAAAACCTCGTCCAGTTCGGTATCGAGCAAATTAATGGCTTCAAGCTAATCGCTCAAAACGAGCAAGTCGTTGAGCGCGGCCAAACCAGAGGAGAGATCGACTTCGTGTTCCAGTCATCTGAAACGGAACTTTATCACTGCGAAACCGCCGTGAAATTCTATCTCTTCCATTCATCCGAAACCTCAATGGGAAGCCACTTCATCGGACCGAACACCAGCGATACTCTGGAGCGCAAAATCGATCGGCTCGTCAACCGGCAACTCCCTCTCGGCACACGCCTCTTCCCAGCGCTCAAGCACCAGTTTGCGCATGTGAAAGGAATTATCTTCTACCACCCGGATCAATCACCACCCCATTCGCTACCCGAGCACCTCTCCCCCAAGCACCTTAGGGGGACGTGGATCAAGCATTGTGAGTGGGATGCCTTTGCTCATTCCTCCGGCTACAGGCAATTCAAAATCCTTCGCAAACCTTATTGGCTGGGGAGTCAAATCCTCCAATCGGATTCAGCGATCGAGATTCTTTCGACCGAATCCCTAAGGGCTCAAATAGCGCAGCATTTTGATCAAACAGAGCACTCGCTCATGATCAGCGCCTTCGATTCAGACCAGATGAGTAACGAAGAATGTGAGCGCCTGTTCATCGTCGCCGATCATTGGCCGCAACCACTCACGTCCTAGATCTTAGCTGGACCATTTCAAACGCTACTTCGGATCGAGGTTCGCCCGGATCTCGGTGTCAGAAACGGGCTTTGATGCCACCCCATCGGCGGGCACATCCACTTTCGCAGTCCAAAGGATCGCATTGAGCATGATCTTCCGATACTGATCATGCTGCCAATTCTTATGAACGTGTCCTCCGGTGAACCCAAAGCCACGTCCACCGTCGGGGCGCTCGAAGGCCCACGCAACGTGTTGACTCTCGCCATTGGCAACAGCTTTTCGCACATGAGGATTACCACTTCGTGGACCATCTCCTCGAACCAAAGTGTCCTTGCCCGGTAGATCGGACAGAATGGGCGTGACTCCCTTTAGATCGTCAACAAACCGCATGTGATAATACCATTCGTCATTGACAGTAAAGGGTGTCACACCTCGGGTAATGGGATGCTTTGGAAGCAAATCGAAGCTGGGCGTCCAATGCGGATTCACTGACCAGTTCAAATCGCAAAAGCCTCCCATCCACTCCAAGAAGTAGTTCCCAGGCTCGCCACTCACCGCCTCGGTTGCCCAATGGATCATCACCACCCCAATCCCCTTTTTCATCAAAGCATCAAATGACTTCAAAACCGGATTCAGCACATGCCCTCCATGGCCGGTGCAGAAAATCACAATGGTCGAGGCATCGTCCAAGACCGAGGTATCCTTGGGATATCCCACATCCTTCAAAACGACGGCTTCAACATCGAGTCCAGACTGATTCAGCCTATTCGCTAAGATGATGTTTCCCGCTCGATGCTCGTGAGACATCGGCCCGTGACTTGGCTTCCCGGAAATGAAAACAACCTTCGCCTTGGCTCCGTGAAGCACGGGAGCAAAAAGGAAGGCACAAAGCACCAACAAAATGTGAATACGCGAGCTCATGATGCAGGAAAGTCTAGGACCCAGCCCATTTGAAGGCGAACCCTTTTTCACACTCTGGAGATCAAGAGTTCACTCGATCTATTTCCGCTCAATCGAGCCTACGCAATCGTAAAAATTTCGAGAAAAGAGCGCTTGGTCCAAGAGCGCCGGCTTCAATTACCGTAATCCCATTCATCTAGGGTTCGTCCCCTCTGCGAAACTCAGATTGGGCTGCACCCAAGTGTTCAGGTAAGCTCTCATCACTGAAAAACTCCACCTTGTAGAGATCCTCGAGCCTTTCCCTGACCTGAGAATCCTCCCAAGGATCCGGAAACTCCCCTTCGACATCCGCACCGAGCCCGTTGAAAAGATCTAGCGACGGAAGCGTTAGGATATCTTGCAACACGCCTTCCCCAAACCCCTCACGGATCAGCGCTCGAGTCGATCTCTTGATCCGTCCGATCCGCCTGTAGTCCGGCCTGTCCCAGCCTGACGATTTATCACGATGATCGATCGTCTCACCAAACACCAAATGATTGTACTCATCCGCCAATTCAAGAAGCTCTTGTGTCCGGCCCTCATCGATACCATTCACCCTCAAAACTCGCCAAGCCGGGGCATAGTGACTCTTTGAACCGAGCACATATTCGTACCGGTCAAATCGACTCTTCCCCAATCCCGCTGCCAGTTCCTGCCGCAAGCGATTCAGCTCAGCTCGCCAGCGCCGCTGCCCCTCTCTTGTACGATACACTGTCTCACTCGTTGAGGTGTTCAATTGCCGAAGCCCGGATTCGTATCGAGCAATCACCTGGAACTCATCGGCACTTGGCTGAAACGGCTCCAGCACCCACGTCAATGGTTTTCCGTGCGCCGAGATAGCCGTCTCCGGATCGAAATAGTGCCCTTTTGCCGAAACATCGAAATCCTCCAACGCCCGAAGGCCCTGAGTTGGTTCCAAGACAAGGTCATCACTTAGAGATTCCGTGACTAATGTTCGCTTCCGAGTCTCTACGCTATGCAACCTCGCACCCTGCCACCAGCAGACAAGCATGATGCAAAACAAAGCTAGGACTAACCCAAATAAGAGTCGTTTCATCATCCACTTAGAACCGCAATCAATGAGGATAAACATCCTCTTCCATCACCCAATCCCATCCCGAAAAGCCACATGGATAGACAGTTTTGAAACCACCTTCTGGAAGAACAATTTCCTTTGGGTCACAAGATTTCATCGATCCTCCCTCGGTCAGAACAGTAATCACAACATCCCAACCCTTAGCGCCTCGTTGCGATGGGTTGGCAGTCAAGAGCAGACGTGGATACATATGTACCTTCTCCCGAATGAGGGCATTCGTATGATAAATATTGCTCCCACGGAATGAAGGAATCTCAGGCGAATGAAGCGCAAAACCTTCCACTCTAGTGTAGGAAGACGCTGAGTTCGAGTAGACGGTGAAGCAGCTTCCATTTCTTCGATAAGTCGTCTTGGTTTCACTCCACCAGTATCCATATCGTGCAGCGGTCTCGTCGTCGTAGTAGTATCTAACTCGAGCGTGGGATCGATAGTATGAAGTAGGCATTCTAATCTCAGATTCCTCGAATTTGACTGTATCCCAGAAGAATCCACCATCATCCACCTGGTAGTACCGCTGCACCAACCCCAGCCACTCGACACTTGGAGATTGGGCAAGCAACTTACTACTCAACATGAGCAATAGGCACACCAGTGAAACTCTCTTCGATAACAATTTTTCTTCACACATAGTTCCAAGCCCCAACCAAAAGAAAGACTTGTACCATTTTTTGCAAAACCGAAAGAATGCAAACTTTTGAATCGGATTAGCGCTCGAAGACAATGGGAGATAGGCGAAATATCCAACAGGTCTCAACCGCAGAACTCCGAGCACATTCTATGGGCGCTCTATGGGCGCTCTATGGGCGTTCTATGGGCGCCAAACGCCAACTATTCACTAGCTTCCTAAAACAGAAGCATTGACCCGAGAAGCTCTGATAATTGATCTACCTCACAAACACGTGAGGGTTCCTGTGCGTAGGAAAGGCTCAAGGATGAACACGACACCCGCACGTGAAAGTGGGACAATCGGCCATCGAGAACCCGGAGGGTGTCATGCGCCAAACTAGACCAATTCTTTGAGAGGCTGGACTCCAGCGTCTACCAGATAATGTGGACGACCTTGATTATCTTTCACCGTTGCGGTGCGGACATCAATGCCCATGTTGTGGTAGAGTGTGGCAAAGATCTCTTGGAACTTGACCGGGCGCTCGGCGACATCCCCGCCCAAACGATCCGTCGCCCCAATCACTTGACCCGTCTTCATTCCGCCCCCCGCAAGAAGAGCGAAATTTGCGCGCGGCCAATGGTCCCGACTGTTCATCTTGTTGATCTTGGGCGTCCGACCGAATTCACCCCAAACGACAACAGACACATCTCGATCGAGCCCGCGCTCATGTAAATCCGTCAATAAAGCCGAGAGCCCTTGATCAAAAAGTGGAAATTCTTCCCGGGAACGCGGAAAGTTCAGACCATCGCCCCCGTGCCAATCCCAGCGACTGTAATTGAGGGACACAACCCGAGCGCCGGCCTCGACCAAGCGTCGGGCGACCAAGAAATTTCGGATCATTTTAGGCGCTCCATCTCGTTGATACCGCGGGTCGTTCTGTCCGTAGCGTTCCAATACTCGCGGATCTTCCTTCGATAGGTCCAACGCGTCTACCAATCCGGAGCCAGAAAGAATATCGATCGCTTGTTGCCCAAAAGTATCGAGCCCTTCCATCACACCAGAAGTATCCGAATCACGTCGAAACCGATCGAAAGAGGACAGCAGAGAAGCACGGTCACGCAATCGCTCGAGAGAAACACCGTCGAGCGCCATATCACGCGCTTTTGCTTCAGGGTCTTTCGATACCAATCCCATCGGATTGTGAGCCGTTCCTATAAAACCGGCACCGACTGGATCTCCCCAGGTTCGATTGCCAGTGGGATACATCAAAGACACATTCGCAGGCAATCCCTCTTCAGATGGCTGTAGGCGAGAGATCCAAGATCCCATCATGGGCCAGCCTCCTTGAGGAGCGCGATCTCGACGCTTAAAGCCGGTCATGCACTGGTAACAGTCATGTGCTCCGTCAGAGTCGGCAATCGATCGAATAATCGCAAACTTGTCCGCCATCTTAGCCAAGCGAGGAAACAGCTCACAGATCTCCATACCCGGCACATTCGTCTTGATAGGACGAAATTCGCCCCGAATCTCGGAGGGGGCCTCCGGCTTCAGATCGAACGTATCAATATGGGACGGTCCACCGGGAAGGTAGATATTGATAATAGATTTGTGGGAGCTCCCGCTCTTGGCCTGAGCCTCCATTCCAAGAAGCTGAGATAGAGAGAGCCCGCCAGCAGCCATCCCGCCAACTTTAAGGAAGTCTCGCCGGCTTATTCCGCCACAATGCCCCTTCGCGATTCCCGATTGTCCAAAGATATTGAGCATAGGTCTCTACTGGTTATTCGACGTATTGTAGCCCCATTGAAGGAATCGCCAATTCAAAAAACAGGAAAAGAAAGTCCACAACTTGGACCACCCTTCGGAATTCCACCCTTCGGAATTTCTGACAACTCAGCACCAGAATTCGACCGATGAGGAATGGCATCGGTCAACAACTGGTGGGCACTTCCTGAAGGACCTCGACGCAATGCGGAATCGCCCCAACGACAAATCCAAGGCACTCGACAGCTCCTTTGGGTTTACCAGGGAGACAGATAACGAGGGCCTTCTCAACCGCTGCTGCCATGCTGCGAGAAAGAATTGCGTTGGGCGTAATCTTCATCGATTCCATCCGCATCACTTCACCGAACCCAGGCAACTCACGCTCAGATATCTCCCGCACGGCTTCTGGCGTGACGTCCCGTACAGCCACCCCCGTCCCTCCAGTCGTCAGAATCAGATTGCAACCCTGGTGAATGAGCTCCCGAACCGCGCGTTGGATCTCCCGCTTTTCGTCTGCTACGAGCGTATCTCCACCATTATTCCAACCGTAACCAGACACAGCCTCTTTGAGTGCGGGACCACCTAAGTCGTCATATTTCCCCTGCGATGCTCGATCCGAAATCGTAATAATCCCAACGTTTAATTGCATGGGCGAAACTATGCGACGAAGTATCGGCGAAGTAAACCGGGAACATTCTCATTCCAGCCAATCTCGGCAGATCGGAAGAACAGCATCGATGTCTTGCCAAGACATCGCACTCCGGGTGGTCTCTTTCCAAGCAGCCCAACGAAGGCTCGCCCTCGTTTCAGGCCTGCTAGTCGGTCGAATGAACTGGAATCTTCTCCTTGGAAATCAATCGAACCTCACCAATCTCCATCGCCTTATCGACAGCCTTGCACATGTCATAAATGGTCAAAGCTGCGACGCTCACGGCCGTCAAAGCTTCCATCTCCACCCCGGTTTGGCTGGTGATCCGAGCGGAACCTTGAATCTCAATTCGATCTCGACTCTCCGGAATTTCAAAACTCACCTCACAGTGAGTGATCGGCAAAGGATGTGCCAAAGGAATCAATTCGCCGGTGCGCTTGGCGGCCATGATACCTGCGAGACGTGCCGTCGACAGGACATTGCCCTTGGCAATCGCGTCAGACTCGATCAAGCCCACCGTACTCGGCGACAAGCGAATCGCTCCCCCAGCGATCGCGACTCTCCGTGAGATCGGCTTTTGTGAGACATCCACCATGGTCGCTTCTCCATGGCGATCAATGTGAGTTAGTTTATTCATGTTTCAGAGTAACGGGCCAAGCCCCACACTTCGATTCGGTTTGAATCCTGATTTGAGTTTCCTCTTCGGCCGAGTGGCCTGACCTTCTGAGCCGAAAAATCAAGCGAGCCCTCGCACCTCATTCTGCCATTCAACAACGGCATCCTTCATTCTTTGCACCGCTTGTTCCTTCGGCTCAACAAATCTCGGCGTGAACCACGGGAAAGCTCCCACAAGATCATGAGTCACCAGAATCTGCCCATCACAGTCCCGCCCTGAACCAATTCCAATCGTCAGGCAGGATATTTGCGAGGTAATGGCGGCGGATAATTCAGGTTGAACCAATTCAAGAACGATCGCAAATGCGCCAAGCTCATCTAAGAGTGTTGCCTCACGGCGGAGAAACTCCCGCTCCGCTTCAATCTTTCCCTTAATTCGATACTTCTTCTCTTCCTTAATGTGCTGCGGCAACATTCCGATATGCCCCATGAAAGGGATCCCTTCGCCTCGAATCGCCCGAATCTGGGCCTCAATTCGGGCGGCACCTTCCGCCTTGACGGCATCCGCTCCAGCCTTAAGGAGTCGACGGCTGTTCTCCAATGCCGAGTCCACGCATTCATAGCTTCCATAAGGAAGATCTGCCACTACCAGACTTCGAGGCTTCGCACGAGCAACGGCCCGCACGTGATGGACCATGTCATCCATGGTCACATTCGTCGTATCTGGATACCCCAGCACAACCATCCCCAAGGAATCCCCAACCAACAGCACCGGCATATCAAGCTCATCGAGCATCTTTGCCATGGGGTAGTCGTAAGCCGTCAGGATCGGGAGACGCACCTTCCCCTTAAACCGTCGAATTTCTTCTTCGAGTATCTTGCCCATCTCTCTCGGTCTAGATATCACTACTTCTTTGCATAGATTTCAGCGAGTTCCCTCACGGGTGTTCCCCAGTAATAACGGACGGTCACCTGAGCCATCAGCCAATAGGTCCGCAGAGCCCCAAGGCCTCGAAACTTACGCGCGGATGTGACCACGGTCGAGTCGGCCAAAGCTAATCGCCCGTGAGGACGCAGCCGTCGGCAAAGTTCGAATTCCTCCATCAAGGGCAAATCTGGCACGCCGCCAATCTGCTCCAGGACACTTCGTTTCACAAAGATCGCTTGGTCGCCCAAGAATCGTTGAGCCAAGAGGGCTCGAACCAAGCAGCGGAATCTTGATCCCAACATCCAGACCGAGGACTTGTCAAAGGTCTTCCAGAACCCTCCCGCAATGACCCGCGGATCATGAAAGGTTCTAAGGAGAGCCTGCCCGTCGCCAGCGGCAACCCAGGTGTCCGCATGAACCATCCAAACAACGTCTCCCTTCGCATGTCGAGCGGCTGCCCGCATTTGAGTTCCCCGCCCCTTTTCAGTTGAGAACACCCGACACCCAAGAGACTCCGCCAGAGCTTTGGTTCCGTCATCGCTTCCGCCATCAGCCACGAGGACTTCGAGAACTTCAGGCACGGCTTGAACCGCCCGCACGACAGGCTCCAAGGTTGCTTGCTCATTGAGCGTTGGAATGACGACCGTGATCGTCTCAGGGAGCGCTTCAGGCGGCTGCTTCGAGTGATTGCGTTCGCCAAAATGCCACAAGCCCAATCCAACAAAACACCATGTGAAACTGATGCCGAGCGTGAACAAGGACGCGGCCACCGCATCTTCGGGTGGAATCTGAAACATCCCCAAGAGCAAGAGAGCCGATCCTTCTCGAAGCCCAGCCCCCCCCACACTGATCGGCAAGCCACTCACCAACGAGATAACCGGAAAGAGCCACAACACTGAGAGCCACGAGATGGTGGCCTGAGTCACCGAAGCCAGGCAAGCCACCATCGTAAAGCTGAGACAGGCATGGACACCAAAGGCCGCTAGAATACTCTTCGCCAGTGTGAGCCGATCGGCCAGGAGTTCCTTCCCGCCCGACTGTAGAGTCGAACGAAACCGATCTAGCGCCGCAATTCGAGCCCCTTTCCAACGATAGATAGCCCAAATCGTGAGGATCACCAAAGCAGACAGAACGCCTACCCAAACGAAGGGCCAAACGAGATCCCTGCCCCCGAGTTTCGCAAAGCCACCCGACGCCGCCCCCACAAGCATCATGCAAGTTCCAAACAAGATCGCTCCCACCAATGCGATCAACCGATCCAACGGAGCCGCCGCCAAGACCTCAGACATCTTCAATCGATACCAACGGGCATAGATTCCGGATTTAACCACATCTCCACCGGCCGCTCCGAACAAGAAGGTATGAGTGCAATGCCCGATCAAAACACCCCGAATGGTCGCGCCCGGATGAATCACATTCCCCCCAAACCGCAACATCAAATGCCACCTCCATGCGGCAAACATGAGGCCCGTTCCGAAGATTGAAAATGCCAGGAGGAGTCGATCGAGCCTCGCGGATGAGACGACCGATGCGAGCTCCGCCCCGTCCAACCTCTGCAGGACGACGGCCAACAGCGCGACTGTTATTAGGACAGTCAGCAGTCGCGTTCCGATCACCGTTTTTCGCCGAGCTTCAGGCACAAGGCGTATGTTGGATCCTTCACTCGCAGCAAGCCAGCACGAATTCAGACAACACGCCCAGGCAAAACTGACGCAGAATTTCCACCAATCGGCTGCCGAGCATACGAAACAAAATCTATTGCCCAACGATCACGTTCTATGCTCGAATGAAGCCCTTCGAGGAAATTCGAGCCCGAGTGCAACGAGAATTATGACAACCGCAACCGCCCAGACTCCGATCCAAGCCAAGCTGAATGAACTTTGCGAGACCATTGTGTCTCAGCCTGAATTCGAGGATATTCGCCGCCGCGTGGACGCGTTCATGGCAGACGAGACCTCCAAAACGCTCTACCAATCGGTCGTAGAGCAAGGGGATGCTCTGCACAAGAAACAACATGCCGGGGAGCAACTTGAGGAACCCGTTGTCGCTGCCTTCGAACGAGATCGAGAAGCCCTATTCAGCAACCCGATCGCCAAAGGTTTCTTAGACGCGCAAGAAGAGATTCACTCGATAACCGAATCGGTCAAGAAATCGGTCAACAAGACCTTCGAACTCGGCCGCACGCCAACCCCGGAAGATCTCGGCGAGGGAAGTTGCGGTTCCGGGTGCGGATGCCACTAACACACGGACATTTTCAAATAAAAAAAGAGCCCCTTGATTGGGGCAAGAGCGTAGCCTGACGCGTCATACTGCCACGCTATTCCATTTTCCCCAGTGTTTGCTGTGATTTGGGCGGGGATTTTGCCCGATGGCTGGCCGGCTTCTGCAAAAAATCCCCAGGCGCTGTTTTCGCTGAAGACTCCTCCTACGATGAGGAGTGTCAGCAGCAACATACGCCAGCTTTTCATTTTAGATGCCCAGCTCATTTAGCTGCTAAATTTCTACCACCGGTAGACTTTGAGATCAGCAATATTTTCGAAGTGTGTGTCGTGGCTGGCCAAGGGCAACTGGTGTTGCAGCGCCAGAGCAGAGATCCACACGTCGTTGAGGGGGATCATGCTACCTGTCCGGGCAAGTTCGGCCCAGAGTCGGCCGTATTGTCGAGCGGTCTCGTGATTGCTTGCCAGGACGGTAACTGAGGGCAGGAAGGATTGGATCAGTCTATGGTGATGCTCCGGTCGAGCGCTCTTTTCGGCCCCCGCATATAACTCACCAAGAGCGACTTGTGGAAGGTAAAGATCGTGGTCAGCAAAAACGTCGTTCAGCTCCCCTTGCTTCCGGAAGTGTCGAATAACGACGTTTGTATCCAAAAGAACGCGCTCACCAGTCATTGGCGTCAACCTGATTGGACGCTTCTCTGACGGCCGCTTCGAACTCGGCGCCTTCTTCCCCTGCCATGCATCCAGAGGTCGCTCGGATCGCCTCCATCTTGGCGTCGTGCTGGCTCTTGAGCTTGAGCGTATGACGCGTCAACCACTCCGAGAGCTCCGCCACTTCCTGAGGGCTTAGCTTTTCGATCGCCGATTCGATTTCCACCACCGAACTCATTCTGCAGCTAACCTAGCAGCTAAAATAAATAAGGAAAGACACGATCACCGTAATCGGGCCGGATGAGTGGCCGTGTGGATCTCTTTGAGTTTGCGGATGCTCACTTGGGTGTAGATCTGGGTAGTGTCCAAGCGAGCGTGCCCCAGTTGTTGCTGGATGAAGCGGATGGCTGCCCCGTTCTCCAGCATCAGAGTGGCGCAGGTGTGGCGGAGCAAGTGGCAGCTTCCCTGCTTCGCCAGATCGGCCGCTTTGACGTATTCACGGACGATCTGGGTTAGGCGGTTCGGTGTGAACGGTTCGAAGAGGTTCGTCAGGAACACGACGCCTTCATCGGGTTCTCGGACCAACTCGGGCCGAACATCGTCCAGGTAACGGCGTATCCATCTCAACGCTCGTTCACCGATCGCTGTCATCCGGTCCTTACGCCCTCACCCTGTCCCCTTTGAGGCAACAGGTTACCTCTGGAAGCGGACACCCTTCACCTGGTTTCTACATCATGTTCGTTGCGCAACTTTGCCCATTACAATTCTATTCACCACGGGGGACAAAACGTACTGCACCAAATAGCCTGAAACCGGTAGCGAAACCACAGTGACTACTATGACCTTGAACGCGCTTACACCTATCACTTCGAGCGCTCCAAAAATCAATCCGCTCCACACCATCACAATCAATGCGATGTTAATCGTACTACACAGACTTGTCTTCTTCATGGCCCAAGCGGAATTGTTTCACCTTCACCTATGATTCGAGTCCATCTCGGAATCGGGGGCGTCCTAATCGCTCCCTCAATACCTGGAGTAATCTTGATCAGAAGTCTGACGTTTGAACCTGGATTAACTCCCCATCCGATCGGAGTCCCATAACGCTGAAACCAATTGGGAACAGGCGTGGTTCCTGTGTAAACACCAGAACCTCCCAAACCCCGTTGCGTGGGAAATACCTGCCCGCTGTCAACAATTCCTCGACCACCTTGACGATTTGTAAAATGAAAGAGAAAGCCATCTGAGTGACCATTGTTGAATCTTCGAATCTGCTCGAATGCTTCGCTTCGACCCAATCCCTGACGCTGTAGCGCTTCCGCTTCTATGCGGGTATTACCAAAGAAATCCGCCTTAGGTCCCTTTGAGGCTCTTTTTTTATTTCTTATTTCGGACGAAAACCGCGTCCCTGGGTCGCCCCCCCCACTAGCGGGCCACCGCAAAGTTGTAGTATCCGATGAACATTTCATCCCAACTCTGCTCACCAAAACTCACCCGCTGATTGGGATCAGGATTCCAGCGATTCTGTGGCGAGTTGTCAAAGGCCCCCGAGCATATAATGCGGGTTCCGGCCGGTAAGAATTTGGGTTCAGCCAATCGATACATCCGTTGCCAATCGAAGTGGTAGTCAGGAGTCGAGAGCAAAATCTCAGTCGATCCGTCGGGGTATCTTGCCGAGAATTGAAACCGCTTTCCACGATAATGCATGTGGGGGCTGAGCTCATACAACCAACTGTCTTGCTCGACACGAGAACTGGCCGTTCGATCGTAGTCTCGGTGGCCTTTGGGAATATTGATATTAACGGTGAATGCCGCCGTCGTTACCAACTCCATCTCCGGCTCCTTGGACGAAACGTAGAGACCTAGTTTAGTCACGTCCGTGGTGGCTTTCCCACTCGGTGTGTAGTGCTGCTGGAACACGAAAGCTGCCCCTTCAGGAAGAAACTTTCCAGTTCCTTCGGGAAATTTGCTCGCATCCAATCCTGGAACGTAACCAGCGTAAAAGCCGGTTAATCCCCCTTGCGTCGCGAACAAATCACGCTGATCCGTGATCATGAAGACGAGACTGTGATGAACGACTTCCGCATTCCCCGGAATCACAACGGCAGCCTCGAGCCATGCATCCTCTGGAATCGGGTTCTCAACCACGAGATACCGATAGTCTACATAACCATCAGCAGGGATCTCCTGAGCTGGAATCTCAACAACGTAATCTGGCTCGCCGAGAACCCACTCATCACTTGGAGGAACAGATGCAATCGTCAACGGATCATCTCCGTCCCCGCGCTCAGCTCCTCGATTGATCCATTCAACCAGTTTCGCTTTCTCTTCATTTGAGAGCTTGGTTTCGTTAGTGAAACGACCATACAGATCATCGGCGTGCCAAGGTGGCATTTCACCGGTCATGACTTGGTGCTTGATGAGGAACGAATTCTGCAGAACAGCCTCGTAGCTATCCAAGGCGAAAGGGCCGATATTGCCCTCGCTGTGACATCGAACGCAGTGCTGGGCAAGCATGGGTGCAATGTCATTCTGATACGAGATCTCTCCCAGATCAGCCAAGTCGGCTCCATCCCCATCCCCTTCAGCCAGTTCGACAGAGACGGGTTCATCAGCGAAATGAGACTGTAAGGCTTCTCGAAGATACTGATTGCGAATCACCGAATCACCCGCTTCGACCGCGGTCTCGACCGCCCCCTGATAGAAGTGAGTCCAGTCCGAAGACCTTACCGCGAACACCTCGGGAAAGGTTCCGGGATTCAAATTCCGCGTCACAACCTGACTCGGATCCATCAAGACTGGAAAATCAATCCCAAGCGACGCTGCCTGTTCAGCGAGCGCAGATCGGTCCACATTCGGCTCGCTTTGCACTGCCCAAACGGCGAGCTGATCTCCATACTCCTCTCGGAGAGCCTGGACCTCGGGCAAGACCCGTTCGATGCTTCCCAAGTCCTCGCCTACAGTAAGCAAAACCGTGACCGGAATGTGGGTATTATAATACAGCTCGTGGATTCGTCCTTCGGTATCGAGGAGTTTGAAATTGTCCGCCCATGGTAAGCCCCCGTCGTTGGCCTCCGAGACTCGAAAAAAACGGCTCGGCTTCACCCGACAGACTGGATCGTAGTAAGAACGGCCTTTCTCGGGAGAGTTCAGCCGCAAGACAGGATTCCAGTTCGGCGAATTATCCAGCATTTCCTGGACCTCTAAAACGAGAGTCTTTCCTTTGGCCGATGGAACATCCACGCGCACAACATCGCCCTCGCGTTGAATTGAAAAACGCTCTGCAGGCGTTTGAGCAGCCGCTTCCGAGCCAACCAGCCCGACCATGAGTGCCATGAGCCCCCCTCGCAACTTCGTTCTCACTTGGTTCATACTCAATGAATCTTCTCGAATCTCTCCAGTCCCACAGTGTTCGGTGTGAGCCTTTCTCAGACCTTAATTACCGCCAAACCTAGCATTTCGTTACAGTGGATACAACTCTGACAGAAATTATCGCCCCGTTTGGCCTCCGATTCGAATCGCCTCAGTTGTTGTCTTTGGCCCGTTTCTGGCTTACAAACAACCTATCCTTCAAACGAAAACCGTGTCGAATTTGTGCTGAAATGACTATCCCGCCCCGCTTTCGAGCCTACTTTACACCGGTAATCACAATTTGCTGGCTGACGACCACTCTCGGTGCAGCCGATCTCCCTTCCGGACCGTCCCCCTCGGTTCCCGGGGGAGGAAAGGCGCCCGGAGACTATCCAAACTTCACCGTCACAGCAGCGAATTGGACAATGGACGCGAGCGCCGTCCCCGATATTGGGGGGGGACTGCGGGACGAGATCAAAATGAATCTCGCCGGCCAAGGGCCCCTTCCTTGGTCGCTAAGTTCCTTCGGACAGGGGCGATACGCGCCAAGGCTCAACGTCGCCGATCCCCAAGCCGCAGCCTCCAATCTCAATGCACTCCCCTTCGACCTCATCATCGACGGCACCGCATATGAATGGGAGAACGACATCGACCCATGGGCTGCCAACGGTGCCGCATGGCGGCCCCATCCGGCAAAAGGAATTTTGCTCGCGACCGTCAGGAAGAATGGCCAAACCTGGAATGATGGCGCCGGCCCGTTCTACGGTGTCGCATCCACACCGATCGAACTCTCTGGCGGGGAAGGCTATAGTCTCATCGATGGCAGCTTTGGCAGTGGGGACGCCGAGATTTCCGTGGGGAAACTCGGCACCGCGCTTGGCGGAGCGATCAACACCTCGGTTGCTTGGTTCCCCTATGATCAAGGCTGGATTGGCGGACACGTGGCAAGCGCTGACTTCGAACAGGGCGAATGGCTCCGAGATGGCTTCCACCATCCCGATCTCCCTGCAGACCCAGCAGATCTCATCACTTGGACGCGTGAGGTGGGCGTGATTGTGCCTCCCGTCACACTCTCCCTCCCCGATGTTAATGCCCGGACAGACGGCATGTTGTTCACCTCCTCCATTGAACGAGCGAGCACGAACAACCATCTCACGAGTGTCGATCCCAAGCCCGATGGATCAGGGTGGGAAATCATGATTCGACCCGACACGGAGACAGATCCTAGCTTCGGCGCCGAATCAGCGCTCTCCTATTCCTTTCTCTACATCCCCTACTCCTCAACCCGTCTGATTGGAGGACACATTCGAGGCAGTGACGCATCGGTGTTGAACGGACGAGGCAACTACACCGTGAAGCGATTGGCGGAGGGTCGCTACGAACTCGTGATCCCCGGAAAGAAATCGAGCGATGGCATGCTCATTCTAAACGCGGCAGGACGAATCCCGGGTAATTCCCGTTATCTCAGTCGAAGCGCACTTTCTTACGAGCCAAACGAAGCCAACCAATTCATCATCGAGTCTCGGACCAATCAAGGCGAGCCCGATTTCCTCTTGGAAGACACGGATTTCTACTTCGCATGGATCGACTTTGCTCAGCCACTCTCCCCCCCTGGATTCGAGACTGTAATAGATCCGCCGACGATCACCCAACAACCTCAGTCAACTAACCTTGAACTGGGTAGCAATGTGACCTTGGAAGTCCGAGCCGACGGCGCCGAACCCTTTATTTTCCAATGGCTGTTTGAGGGCAGCGCGATTGCCGGGGCCACAGAAGCGTCCTATCAAATCACCAGCGCCGGTCTCGATGATGCCGGAAATTACTCGGTGGAAATCACCAACGGAGGCGGCAAAGTCACTAGCGAGCAAGCGCTGATTCGAGTACTGGCACCACCCAGCATCACAGCTCAGCCGCAATCCACTGACGCGGCGGTTGGTGAGAGGGTAAGCTTCGCCGTCGCGGCCACAGGCACACCTCCCTTAAACATCCAATGGCAGAAGGACGGGATCGATCTGCCTGGAGCCACGTCAGCCGAGTTCGTCATTTCGAGTATCAGCCTTGAAGACGCCGGACAATACCGCGCCCGCGTCAGCAACGACGTATCCGAAGTCTTCAGCTCAACCGGGCGACTTACCGTTCAGGCGGTCCTTTCACCACCTTCGATCACGGAACACCCTCAGTCGATCGAAACGGTTGCCGGAACCGCTGTCAGTTTTCGTGTCGAAGCTTCGGGTACGCCACCGCTCCAATATCAATGGCAGCTCAACCAACAGGATATTCCAGGCGCGACGTCGTCCAGCCTCACAATCACCAATCCTCAACCGAGTGACTCAGGAGAGATCCACGTTGTCGTCTCCAATGACGCTGGCAACGTCACGAGCAACGCCGCGACCTTGACCGTAACCGAGGCCCCGATCGTCATCGACGCACCCAGCATTGTTCAACAACCAAGCTCGCAAAGTGTTGAGGTAGGCGGTTCGGCCCGATTTCAAGTCGTGGCAACGGGTGAATCGATTCAATACCAATGGCAGCTGAACGGCATCGATATCGCCGGCGCTACACAAAACGCGCTCGAGCTAAATAATGTGGCGCTTTCTGCGGCTGGCAACTATCGGGTATTGCTCACAAATCCGGGTGGAAGCCTTGCCAGCGCAGTCGCCACCTTGACCGTTACGGAAGCCCCTCCAGCTGGGGATCAACTTACGATCGTGACACAGCCAAGCGCTCAAACGGTCGCTCCTGGGGGTTCGGTCTCATTCAGCGTCGTCGCCGAGGGGCCCAATCCGATCACCTACCAGTGGCAGCTCGGTACTTTCAACATTCCCGGGGCTCGAACATCGTCGTTCTCTATCGACAACGTTCAACAGGTGGATGAAGGAAACTACCGAGTTGTGGTCAGTGACGGTGTAACAACGCTAACCAGCAACGTCGCCTCGCTCACGGTTTCCACAGCCCCCGTCATCACTCAACACCCTGAGTCCCAATCGATCACTGAAGGTGATGCCGTCGTGTTCTCCGTGACCGCACAAGGGCAGACGCCGTTTAGCTACCAATGGCAGTTCAATGGGATTAATATCCCTGGCGCCAGACAGCGAGAGTTCTCAGTTGCCAGCGTTCAGGAAGCCGACGAAGGGGCTTACCGAGTGGTTGTGACGGATGCCGGAGGTTCAAGCACATCGAACGCCGCCACTCTCTCCGTAACACCACGGCCCGACACTCCGGACATCAGAATCACACAGATTTCAGTCAGCGGCAACACGCTCACAATCGCCTGGGAAGGCGGACCAGGAATTGTGCTCCAGGCCAAGGCGAGTCTCAACGATCCCGCATGGCAAGATGTGCCCGGGACCGAAGGTCAAAGCTCAACCCAACAGTTGGCGCTCGGACTCTCCGCCTACTTCCGCCTCATTCAGCGTTAGTCAGAAGGATGGTCTCGCAGGGTTTCCCGACTCACCATGGCAAGGAGTAGGTCTTGACGGTGGTCATGCATTTCATGGCCTCGATCACACCTTCCTTGATCCCGAGCCCAGAATCTTTGATCCCTCCAAACGGAGACTTTTCGATTCGATAACCAGGGACCTCATTGATGTTCACCGTGCCGGTCCGAAGCGACTTGACCGCCTTGATGGCATCGGGAAGGCTTTCGGTGACGACACCCGATGAAAGCCCATAGTCGGTCGAATTCGCCACCGCAATCGCGTCATCTAAGTCTTTCACTGAGATGATCGGAGCGAGCGGACCAAAGGACTCTTTGACGATCATTCGTGCATCCCGCGGAACGCGATCCAAAATCGTCGGTTCCATCAACGCGCCTTTACGGTTGCCCCCAGCCAAGATCCTTGCCCCTGCAGCAGTTGCTTCGTTGACGACGGCCTCGAGGTAGATCGCCGAATCTTCATCGATGACTGTTCCCACTCGAGTCGCTTCGTCGTAGGGATCGCCCGCTGGATACTCAGTCAGCTTGGCGACCATTTTTTCGGTGAACGGCTCGAGGATCGATTCCTCAACCAAAATCCGTTTCACAGCTGTGCACCGCTGACCGGAATTCCGGAAAGCTCCCTCACAAGCGAGCTTAACGGCCAACTCGAGATCTCCATTGGCCAGAACGATCAGCGGATCATTCCCCCCTAACTCCAGGACAAGCTTCTTGTAACCTGCCGTCTCTGATATGCGCTTTCCAACAGCAACGCTCCCGGTGAAACTCACCAAGTCCACTCGAGGGTCCGTAACCAGAGGCACCGAGATATCAGCCGTAGCCCCCAACAAGACACTCAGCATCGGCTTTGGCAGCCCCGCCTCGTAAAGGGCATCTGCGAGACGGAACGAGGTCAGAGGAGTTTTCTCTGAAGGCTTCAGAATCACGGGGCTTCCCACAGCGATAGCCGGAGCCAGTTTGTGAATGACGGTGTTCAGAGGATGATTGAACGGAGTGATCGCCGCAATCATGTTCAGCGGCTCTCTCAGAGTGTATATCTTACGCTGTTTCCCGTTCGGCGAAATGTCACACGAATAGATGTCGCCATCATCTTCCAACGCGGCAATCGCCGCGAAAGACAGCACATCTAGCGCCCGTCCCACTTCGTAGCGGCTTTCCCGCATACACAGCCCTGTTTCATCAGTAATCCCCCGAGCGAACATCTCTCGACGGTCGCCGATGATTTCGGCCGTGCGCGAGAGGATTTGAGAACGCTCGTAGCGGGTCAGCGGACACTGATACTCAATCCCAGCGGCGAGGGCCCGTTCCAGGTCATCCCGTGAAGCCATCCGAACCTCACCCATGACATCGCCCGAGTAGGGATTGTTGACTTGAAATGAAGCACCCGAATCGATGGGTTCTCCAGCCACGAGGCAAGCTCGGACCTCAGGTGATTGGTCTGCGCTCATGCTTTTATTCCGTTGGTCACAAAATCGAAGATATCAAAGTTTCGCACATCTCCATCTGCCTTCTGGCGATAGGTGGGATTCAATGTCTCGGAAACGATAAATGGAACCATCTCCTCGTAACGTCCGCCGTGAGATCGCAGCCCGGTCGCAACATGGGAAAGATCGTGATGTTCTGGAGTTTTCCCAATCACTACGTTCCGAGCCGACAAGACAACTAAATCGCCAATACGATCTGCAGGCAATTCCAGTTTCCTGACCGCAGTCTCCCGATCATACACCTCGGTCACCCCCTCCAATTGATCCACCCAAGACTGAACCTTGGCGACATCTGCTCCCGACGGAGCATGCACAACGGCAAACGATCCCAATGCACCGTGGTGATGCACATAGGGATCCGTGATCGGAAGAATCACTCGATAGCCCTCACCAAACTCCTCCGTAAGCTTTGATTCCAAGTAGACAACGTTCGGGCTCGCATCCGCGTTCTGTTTGGCATTCATGCCATGATCTGCGGTCGCTCCCACCACAGCCCCTGCGGCCATTAGCCTGCCTAGTTGTCCGTCAATGTCTTGGTAGAAGGTCAAAGCCGTTTCGTCTGTAGGTCGGTACTTATGCTGGATAAAATCCGTGAGCGACAAATACACAAAATCTGCATCTCCCTTTTCAATGAGGCGAACCCCCGCTTTCAACACAAAGAGGCTCGCATCCGCGCTGTAGATTTCCGGAGTGCCTTCCCCAACATAGGTCTCGGCGTCATCTAGACCGTGACTCGCGAGCTTGGCTTCCTTAGCCTTCTCGGCCGAGAAAGCAATTCCAACCTTTCGTCCGGCAGAGAGAATATCACGTAGCTTTTCCTTGGCTGTGACGACACCCGTTTTTCGCCCGGAAGCTTCGGCAGCGGCAAGCAAGGTTTCAGCACGCAAGAATGCCGCCGAGTTCATCATTACCTCTTCGTCGTTTTCTGGATTGAGAAAGAAGTTTCCGGATATCCCATGCTCTGCGGGGCTCACGCCCGTCACGATCGAACTGTTATTAACATTGGTAAAAGAAGGAAGAGCCCCCCGGGCCATGCCACGGAAGCCGGAGCGCGACATTTGTTTCAGGTTGGGCATCAAATTCCGGGCGAGCGCCTCATCCAGATACTCGTCTGCCGAACCGTCCAGGCAAATCACAGCGACCGGCTGATTGGGTGGATTGTATTCCTTTCCATTCGCCGTGAAGGACTTCGTTGAAAATGACTCCATAAACTTAGTTATCTGATCTTGGCTGGGACAAGGCAACGGCCCCAGAAAAATAGACAGGGAGAATAGGCCAAGAAGTCGAATTAAAAAGAGAAATCGTCTTGTTTCCAGAGAGAGAAACTTTCTGTCCGATTCTGCGACTCGACACGAGCCTCATCAATTCGATACGATCCTCTCCTCAGCACCGATTCTCGCAACCCAAACGCAACAAAAATGTTTCATCTCCGTCCCACCTTAATCTTGCTTCTGTCGCTTGTTCTCCAGTCGCTAACTCCTCTCGCGTTTGCGGCTCAAGCCAACCCTCGACTGGCCGGCGCCAGCAAGCCAAACCCGCAGATGAAGCTCAACAATCGGGATAGGCAGTACAAACGAATCCATCAGTACGCCTTGCGCCTCATCCTTCTGCTTCGTTTCGAAGAAGCACGAGATTTCTTACTCGACCACCTGAACGATCACTCTGAAGACGCCGAATCTCATTACCTAATGGGAGTTTGGCATGCTCGGAACCATCAACCCGATCGAGCCGCCGATTGGTTTGCAAAAGCAATCGATAAAGGCCTTCCTCCGGGACGAATTGTCGCCGGACCACGCGGTTTATTGCGCCAGATCCCAAGCGATCATCCCTTCTTCTCAGACCTGAAATCCGCCCCCGAAAACCAGCTTGTTCACGGCCCGCTCGTTGGGAAAGTCACCGGATCTAGCGCCTCTTTCTGGATCCGCTCTGCGGCCCCAACACATGTGCGCGTGACCGCCTCCGAATCCCCCGACTTCTCGACTCCCTTGCTGGTTGCAGACGGCCAGACTCTCGCCGAGAACGATTTCACAGGCCTGGTACACCTCTCAGGTTTAAAGCCTCAAACACGTTACTTTTACCGCGTAGAACTAAACGGAGTCTCTTATCCCATGGACGCAGAGCCCCCCTCGTTCGAAACCTACGCTCGTCCCGGGCAAGCATCTAAGTTCCGCGTCGCCTTCGGCGGAGGATCGGGGTTCGTTCCCCCAAACGAACGCGCCTGGACCACCATCGAGTCATTCGCCCCTCAAGTTCTGATGCTCTTTGGAGACAACGTCTACATCGACGATCCAGAGTCGATTATCATGCAACGTTACACGTATCAGCGTCGGCAATCTCGCCCCGAATGGCGCCACTTAACCGCTCGCACAGGCGTGTTCACCATTTGGGATGATCATGACTTCAGCACGAATGACAGCTGGGGAGGTCCAGAGATCGATGAGCCTTTCTGGAAACCACATTTCGCTTTTCGAACATTTCGGGAGAACTGGGCCAATCCTGGTTACGCGGGAGGCGACGCACAGCCGGGTTGCTGGTATTCCTTTCAAGTTGGAGACGTCGATTTTGTCATGCTCGACTGCCGCTACTACCGAACGAATCCCAAGGGTCCCAAGCCCACGATGTTAGGGCCGGTTCAAATCGAATGGCTTAAGAAAACCCTCAAAGGATTGAAGGGAACTTTCAAGGTGATTTGCTCATCCGTACCTTGGGACTTTCGCACGAAAGGTGACAGCCTCGATACCTGGAATGGCTATCAGGACGAGCGCGAATTGATTTACTCGTTCATCGAAGAAAACAAGATTGAGGGCGTTTTCTTGATGTCCGCTGATCGCCACCGTTCGGATGCTTGGCGCATGGACCGAGCAGATGGCTACAGCTTTTACGAATTCAATTCATCCCGCCTCACCAACCAGCACGTTCACAAAGAAATGACGGATGCTGGAGCGCTCTTTTCCTACAACAAGAAGCAATCGTTCGGGCTTGTCGACATCGACACGACCAAGGCTGACCCCACCGCAACCTACTCGGTCGTGAGCATCGACGGAGAAATCATTCACGAGATCACCGTCAATCGAAGTATGCTCAACCTCCCGTAGGCTCCTTGTCAGCACCCCATTTCGCGAGGTGTTGAGGCAGTTCAGAAAGGTCAGCGAGCTCGTCATGATCACTGGCTTCAGCGACATGATCAGGGACTTGCTCGTGAATCCAAGTGGTATGATAGGGAATATGAACGGCGTGGGCTCCTAAGTCTCTGACAGGGAGCACATCAGATTTCAGAGAATTCCCGACCATCAAGAATCTTTCTGGTGTAAAGTCGTATTTCTCTAGAATCCTTCCATAAGTATCCGGGCATTTTTCCGTAACGATTTCCGTATATCGAAAGAAGTCGCCCAAACCGGACCGGCGAATCTTGTTCTCTTGCTCCATAAGATCGCCCTTCGTCACGATCATAAGATCGAAGTCCCTCTTCAATTCTTCGAGCACTTCGCGCACGCCATCGAAGACAAGCAGGGGTTCAGTGAGAATTTCGTTTCCAATCTGAATGATCTCTTCGACCTCGCTAGCCGTCACCTTCCGCTCAGAGAGTTCAATCGCGGCTTCAACCATTGAGAGCGTGAAAGTTTTTGCACCGTAGCCACACGTCGCGATGTTTTTCAGCTCGCAACGGTACAGAACATCATCAATGTGAGCCTCCTCAGCGTGATCCCCCAGCAGCTTTTTAAAGAACTCTTCGGCCTTGCGAAATCGGGTCTCATTATGCCAAAGCGTGTCGTCTGCGTCGAAGGCGATCACATCAAACATTCGCTTCTTCCCTTTCTTCTCTCACTCATCTTCAGCGCGGCAATGCTACCAAGTGGTTTGGGGGGCAACCATCAAATTATCCATTCAATCCAGCTCGCTCCCCGGTCATTCTAGCTCCCATTCCGCATCCACACCCGATGGCTCACTCAGATCTGAAAGCAGCTGAAGGATCGCATCTGTGATCAACTCAGGCGCGGACCAAGGAATGAAATGACTCAGTTCGGGATATCGCCGGATCTCCAAATCACTCGCGAAGGCCATTCGCTCAAGATAATCGGCGTTCTCCTTTGGCACCAAGGCGTCCTTCCCGCCTTGGATCACAATCATTGGCTGCAGAAGCCTGTCCCATCGTGTCTCTAGGAGTTCCAGCTCTCCCTTCAAGGGTAAGATTTCTTCATTGGTCACATACAAATCACGCGGGATCATCCAACTGAAGAGCTTCCAATGAGCTGGGACCTGATACCATTTTGTCTGCTCGAGTGCCGGATCGACCGATGCTGCGACCATCACTAACCCATCAACTTGTTCCGGGTAGTCCAAAGCCATCTGCGCGACCACGGGCCCTCCGAATGAGTGCCCGACCAACAAGGTCGGTGCCCCGTCCCAGCGGTGTTGCAGCACATGACTCAGTAACCGTGCTTGCTCAGTCAAAGATCTCTCAGGCTTCCCCAAATCTGAACGCCCATACCCGGGCCGATCCACCGAAATGAGACGGGCTTTCTCCGTCAATCGCGGATCGCTCAGAAAACCAGAAAACGCATCCCAGGCTCCTGGAGCCCCATGAACGAAAACAACCAAGGCATCCTGGTCCGCTTCGGTGTCAACGTAGTGCAATGATCGACCAGAAATCTCCACTCGTTTCGAAACTGGGACTGGTCCCGGCGAAAAAGCATCAACAATTTCCTGATCTGATAGCGGGGGATAAAACGAAGCACAGCCTCCCAATAGAAACAAGGAAAGGCAGGCGAGGATCAAGCATCCTCCCCAAATTGGATAACGTCTTTTTCCTTTCAGCGCCCTCACCTCTTCTCCACGCCCCGGACAGCGCCAAAGATTCTCGGGCAGTCGTTCGCAAGATCGCTCCGATCCCAGCGAAACAATTCGAAGCGACCGGCTTTCAGAGCGAAGGGCCAGCAAGAGCCGCCCTACTGAGACTTCTCAGCACCCTTCTTAATGTCGCTACGCCCTTTGTCCCGTTCCTCCCGCTCGCGTGGAGGACGATTTCGGCGGCCTGAACGCGGCGGCCTTGTGCCACCCCGTCGATCGTCCGAATTCCCCGGGCCTCGCGGGCTGGGTCGATTGTTCTCTCGCCCTTTGGCTCCACGTCCAGAAGCCTTCCCTTGGCCACTCCCTTTCATGACGAGGCATCCAAGCCCACCAGCAAGAAGAACCAGCACGCCCCAAGAACCACCTCCCCAGGGCAATCCCGTTACGAGACCAATCACAATCCCGCCACGTAGAACCGGCTTCCACGAGTGACGCTCTTCACCCGCCACCTTCAAACCTTGCCCAATGCGACTCGCCAACCCCGTGAGTCCAACGACTCCTGCGATGAGCAGGAGTCCCTGCAGCAAGACGCCCAATTGTTGCACCAACACCACATTCGACTGCTGCTCGAAAAACCGCGCGGCGGCCGCAATGGGGATACCTATTAAGGCGCCAACCAGCGTGTTGCGAATAGGTCGTCGCCAGGCTTGATCCAAACGCTCGGTAAGTCGAGGGAAGAGCGACCGTGTGCCCAACCAAAACCCAGACCCAACCAAAATCGAAACTGCCACTAACCCTAAAGCCCTAAGAATCCAATCACTCGTCATTTGCTGCTGTATTAATATTCTCTTGTTCTCGCGAAGTTATTCTCGCGTCGAGCGCTAGTTCAAGCGTAAGAACTTGACGCAAACCGGGCTTGGCACCGCGATTCTACCAACAGAAGCTTTTAAACGCCCCGAGCCAGCATCGATGGGAAAGATCACAACCGAATCACTCGATTGATTCGCCGCCAAGAGATAATCCCCGTCGGGACTCAGGCAGAAATTCCGAGGCGTCCGCCCTTCTGTTAAAGTCCAACCCAATCGTTCGATTTGGCCTGACTTGGGATTCACACGAAACTGGGCAATGCTATCGTGACCACGATTAGACACATAAACCGTCCGGCCATCCGGGTGGACTTGAGTTTCAGCAGTGGAATTGCCCCCACTAAAGCCATCCGGCAACGTTGAAAGGGTCGCCACCACCCGCAATTGTCCCGAGTTTGAATCGAATGCCAGGCTCGTAAGACTGGAATGCAACTCGTTGTTCACGAAAGCCAGCTTCTGATTGGGATGGAAAGCAAAATGTCGTGGTCCCGCGCCTGCTGGAAGCGAAACCGATTGAGCCTTCACTAATTCCAACTTACCTGCGTCAGAGTTAAAGGGATAGACGAAGACTCGGTCCACGCCCAGATCTGCCGCTGCGGCAAATCTGTTCGCTGGGTCTAGATTGATTGAGTGAGCATGAGGCGCCGTCTGACGTCGCCGATTCACACTACTCCCAAGATGCTGAATGAGACTCCTCCGTTCCTTGATCCGTCCGTCTGACTCAAGGCGAAATGAGGCGACGTTTCCACCCGAGTAGTTCGCGACCAGCAGCGTCTCGCCTTCTCGATCAACAACCAAATGGCATGGAGCACCGCCCCCGGAGGCCAGTTGATTCAAGAATTCCAAGCCCCCTCCGGGTCCCATTCGAAAGGCACTGACGGCACCAGAGGATTCACCTCCAAAGGAATTAACTTCATTCACCGCGTAGAGCGTTTCCCCGTGGAGCGCCAAAAACGATGGATTGTCCGCCTGTGCAACCAGTTGGACACCGCCTGCTTTTCCCGTCTCTGAGCTGAAATCAAAGGCGTATATTCCTTCGCTCGCGCCCCGTGTATAAGTTCCGATGAAAACGCGAAAATCGCTACTGAGCAGATGGAGATGGCAGCTCAAGACAAGCAGCCAAACCAATGAAAAAGGGTTCAGGCACGATCCAAACCGCCACCAATTTACTCTCCCTCGCAAGGACATTCTTCAATAGAAAGCAAGTCTGGCATCCCTGGCAAGGTCGATAAGGGACATTCTCTCAATCCTCGCCCAGCAAATGTCGCCAAAAATCAATCTCTCGCCAACCACAAGGGCTGATTTTGGGAAGAATTAAGGAGCGGGATGCAGTCATTTTCAGAAAATTGCAGCAGACTTGTCTCAGATTATTAACAACGAAAATCTTGCCAGAGCAGAGTTCCGCCAGAAAGGCTTGTCCCGCGACCACAAGCGGCTCTAACTTACGGGTCGCGATAAGACTTCGGAGATCCGATTCTAGCAATGTTTAACATCTCTACCGCCTCAGACAAGACGCTGTTCACACCCGGACCACTGACGACCAGCCTCACGGTGAAGAAAGCCATGCTCCACGACGCAGGGTCTTGGCACTTTGATTTCAACGCAAAAGTCGCCTCTATTAGAACGCGCCTCTTGACTCTTGCCGGTGTTTCTAGGGACGACGGTTACGAATGCATCCCATTGCAAGGAAGCGGCACCTTTGGGATTGAAGCCGTCTTCGTCACCACGGTGGCGCCGACCGGCAAGGTGCTCGTCCTAGCCAACGGTGCATACGGGGAGCGGATGGTGCAGATGCTTGAATACAGCGGGATTGCCCACACGGTGATTCGAACCGCCGAGAATGAGATCCCGGATGCTGATGATGTCGATGCAGCACTCGAGGCCGACCCAGACATTAGCCTCGTCGCCATGGTCCATTGTGAAACAACAACGGGTATTCTGAACCCGATCGAATCCATCGCTCGAGTTGCGAAGCAACACGGGCGAGCATTTTTTGTGGATGCCATGAGCAGCTTCGGTGCGATTCCCATCGGTATGAAGGACCTGGACATTGACTTCCTCGTCTCATCGGCCAACAAATGCGTTGAAGGCGTGCCCGGCTTCTCTTTCGTCTTGGCGAAACGCGATTCGTTGTTGGCCAACGAAGGTCAGGCGAGAAGCCTTAGTCTAGACCTCATTGCTCAACTCCGATGTTTCGAGAAAAACGGACAATTCCGATACTCTCCTCCCACACACTCGCTGCTAGCCTTTGAACAAGCGCTGAATGAACTCGATGAGGAGGGAGGAATCGAAAAACGTGGCGCCCGCTACGCGAAGAATCATCAGACGCTCCTCGAGGGGATGACTTCCTTGGGCTTCAAGTCGTATCTTCCCAGCGAACTCCAGTCGATTATCATTACGTCATTCCATTACCCCGAGGATCCCTCGTTTGATTTCCAAGACTTCTACCGCGCATTGAGCGATCGGGGAAAGATCATCTACCCGGGAAAGATCAGCCAAGTCGACTTGTTTAGAATCGGGTCCATCGGCCGCATTTTTCCATCCGACTCCGAATCGATCGTCGACACGATCGCTCGAGTCTCCAAGGACTTGGGTTACAAAATCTCCTCTTAGTTCAGCCAATCGCCATGCATTCGAGACGGATAAAAGGAGCGATTCAGTCGCTTTGGGTTCTCACCCTACTCTCATTAATCGCCTGTCAAACCAGACCAGAAATCTCAGAGCGGTCGCACCCTCCCGAGTCCCGGTCTCACGCACACAACGACTATGAGCATAGTCGTCCCCTGATGGATGCTCTGGAGAAGGGCTTCTCAAGTGTCGAAGCTGATGTCCACTTGGTAGACGGGGCACTCCTCGTCGCCCATGATGCAGACGAAGTCACTCCGTCACGGACACTACAGAATCTCTATCTCGATCCGCTTCGAGCAAGATTTCGAGAGAATCACGGCAAACTCACTCCGAGCGGTGCCCCTCTGATTCTACTGATCGATTTCAAGACTCCCGGAGAAGCCACCTATCGAGCACTTGAACCCGTCTTGAAAAACTATCGAAAGCTCCTCACAAGCTACCATGGAGGAGTCGTACTCCCCGGGGCCATAAGCATCATCATATCAGGCAATCGCCCCACCGAAATCCTAGCCAAGCAAACCCATCGGCTCGCTGCCATCGACGGACGCCTCCCCGATATGCAACGACGTGATCTCCCAGTCTCATTGATACCTCTCATCAGTGACGACTGGAAGAAACACTTCGAATGGCGAGGCGAGAGCGAGATCTCGCCTCTCGAGCTGCAAAAACTCCAGACGCTGGTCAACGTCGCCCATCGGCAGGGAAGACTCATCCGCTTCTGGGGCAATCCAGATCAAGAGTCCTATTGGCAATTGGCGCAGCAGACCGGCGTCGACCTCATTAACACGGACGACTTAGCAGGCCTTTCCAGTTTCCTTAGACGCACCGGACCCCACATCGAATGAATCAAGCCGAACTCGACGCTCTGAGAACAGAAGGAGATCTCAATCTCTCCCCCGCTCGCCAAGCCTGGGCAGCGGAACACATCGACGATGAAACCCGAGCGCTACTCGAAGAAGATTCCAAGTATTTCCTCCACCAATCTCTGTCCTCACCCTGCCTGAACGTTCTCGAGGGTTGCCAGGGGAGCTATCTTGAGGACACAAATGGTCGGCGCATTCTCGATTTTCACGGGAACAATGTCCATCAGGTTGGCTTCGGAAACCCAGCGGTGATTCAGGCGATCACGGAACAACTCCAAACCCTGTCCTTCTGCACCCGCCGCTACACGAATCGCCCCGCCATCGAGCTCGCGAAACGACTCGCCGAACTGGCTCCGGGTGGAGAGAAACGGGTCCTGCTTGCGCCCGGTGGAACCGCGGCCATTGGCATGGCTCTCAAACTGGCCCGAGCGGCGACCGGGCGACACAAAACAATTTCTATGTGGGATAGTTTTCATGGGGCGTCACTCGATGCGATCTCGATTGGAGGCGAGGCTATTTTCCGACAAAACGCGGGCCCCCTCCTCAGCGGTTGTGAACACGTACCGCCACCCGATCCATCTCAGTGTCCGTTCGGCTGTGAGCAAAGCTGCAATTTGAAATGTGCGGACTACATCGAGTACGTTCTCGAAAAAGAAGGCGACGTAGCAGCCGTCATCGGAGAAACAGTCCGATCAACGCCCTTTGTTCCGCCACTCGACTACTGGAAAAAGGTGAGAGCCGCGTGTGATCGCCATGGAGCGCTCCTGATCCTGGATGAAATTCCTCACTGCCTTGGTCGGACAGGAAAAATGTTCACATGTGAGCACTACGACGTGAGCCCCGATATTCTGGTAATCGGCAAAGGCCTGGGTGGCGGCGTCTTCCCTCTGGCAGGGATCATCGCCGAAAGTCACCTAAACGTGGCCTCGAACAAGGCTTTAGGACACTACACACACGAAAAGAACCCCGTCGCGTGTGCAGCCGCTCTAGCCACGATCGATCATCTGGAAAACAATGGGATTCTCGAACGAGTCAAACAACTGGGCAAACAAGTCGAGGCTCGGATCACTCGTTTTCAGGAGAAGCATCCCATTGTGAAACAATTCCGCGGCCTCGGACTCCTGATGGGCATCGAAGTCGTCGCCAAGAGTGGCGAGCGACGGGATAACAACGCGCTCGCGGAAACGATCATGTATCACTGCCTGTCGCGCGGTCTCAACTTCAAATTGACGCTCGGCAACACGCTCACCCTGACTCCTCCTCTTACGATTTCGGATGCCGAAATGGAAGCAGCGCTCGATATTTTGGAGACTAGTCTGCTGGAGACGGAGCAGTCTCAGTGACGACGGGAGCGGGATTGGTAACAATCTTCCCATCCACCAAATGCACGACTCGATCCGCTCGATCACCAATACTCAGGTCGTGCGTCGCCAACACCATCGCAATCGATCGCTCTGCACGTAGTTGCTCGAGCAAAGCAGTGATTTCCTTACCGGTCACCGAATCGAGATTCCCGGTTGGCTCATCCGCCAGGATCAGCGAAGGTGAGTTAATCAACGCCCGAGCGATCGCGACCCGCTGCTGCTCACCACCTGAGAGCTCGTAGGGACGATGATCCAGGCGATGCTTGAGTCCCACAAGTTCCAGGAGCTCCTGGGCAGAGTCCGCCACCTCGGCAGCAGGCCGACGAGCAATTCTCCCCGGCAGGCAGACATTCTCGAGAGCGCTAAACTCAGGGAACAAATGATAGGCCTGAAAGATAAACCCAATCTCGTCATTTCGGAAACGGGAAAGCCGTGCTCCACGCATGGAGGCGAAGCTCTGCCCCTTGAAGCAAACATCGCCCGAATCGGGATTATCGAGGCCGCCAAGGACGTGTAAGAGAGTGCTCTTGCCCGCTCCGGACGCGCCATGAATGGCGACGAAATCTTGCTTCGATAATTCAAAGTCGACCCCGTGAAGCACCTCAATGGTTTTTCTCCCAATGTGGTAGTTCTTCTTTAAGTCCGTTCCCGTTAGTAGCACGGGTTGGTTTCCTTCCATTCCTTCAATCGTCATGTCGACAGCTTGATTTCTATTCGTGCCGGAGCGATTCGACAGGTTTCAGACGACTGGCATTGATCGCCGGGAGAACACCGGCGAGCGCACAGATCACAAGTGACCCTCCGCAGATGATCACGAGGTCAAGAGGGTCTACGATCGCGGGCAGTTGGTTGAAACCATAAATCTCAGCCGGGAACAGGCTGAATCCTGTGATCTCATTCATCCAAAAGAGAAACTCATTCCGATACTGAATGGCTAGCAAACCGAGCCCGAATCCCGCAATCACACCCGCCACTCCCACGATGAAGCTCTGTCCCAAAAAAACGAACAAAATCTGACTCCCCGTCGCACCCAAGGCACGTAACATTCCAATTTCCCGCGTCTTTTGAAACACAAACGTGATCTGAGAATTGGTGATCCCGAATGCGGCCACCAGAACGATAAAGAACAGCAGAAAGCGAATCATATTCTTCTCAACCACCAACGCGTTAAGAAGAGAAGAGTGCTCATCAATCCAAGTAGACACGTCGTAGGCCGGCCCAAGCTTCTTTCCAAGGCTCTCCTGGATATCTGGAGCCATGTAGGCATCATCCAGCACAATATAAAGCCCATGAACGGAATCGTTGCCTCCCAAAAATAATTCCTGAGCATCAAAGATCGAGCAAACGATCACGTTCGCATTGTAATCGAAGTAGCCAACATCAAAGATTCCTCTTACAACGTAATCATCGGGCAGCGGCAGATTCTCGCGCTCCGCGTTGTTCCGCATCAGTCGTTGCACTTGCTTCAAACTGCTGTGCGAATAAATCGCAATCGGATCTCCAACCCGCAGGTTTAACGAGTGAGCCAGTTCATACCCGACCACGACTCCCTGCCCTTCAATATCAAATTCACCGTCAATAATGCTGTCCGGCAAAGTACTGACGCTCGCCTCATGATCTGGGTCCACTCCACGGATAAACGGAGCCGCAATTTGTTGGCTCATTCCCTGGGTTTCGATAACGATCGGCCCCCGGATATAGGGCGAAACCCCTTTCACCCCAGGTTCAGCCGCCACAACGGGTACAACCTCACGATAGGCTGGCATGGTCGTCCCCGCTCGATCCACTCGCATGTGAGCATTGAAACCAAAGAGCTTATCCCGGAGTTGGCGATCAAACCCACTCATCACACTGATCACGATGATCAGTACCGCAACACCCAACATCACACCGATGATGGAGATCATCGTGATGACCGAGACAAAGGTTCTCTTGGGTCTCAGATAGCGCAGGGCCAAGAGTATTTCTAATGGTAACTTAGACATAGTCTATCCAGCCGTGGATGCAGAGATGGACAATCCCAAATCTCTCGCGTTCAAACGGAGGACTCAAAGTGACAACATCTGAGACCCTTGTCACTCTCCTTCTGCCTTTTCATAAACTTTCATATCGCTATCTTCAAGGCCTCGAGAAGGTGTGTTCTTGCAACAGAAGATCGATGATTGAATCGAGTCCGTTTTGAACACCTGCTCGGGCCTGAGTTCAAAAAACTCGTGGAAAACATATCCCTCATGAAAAAGCCGCAGATTCCAACCTACAATGGCGCCTGCTTCGCGCTCGCGGCGGCTCTCTCTGTTGGAGCGGCGATGACGCCACTGAATGCCTCAAAAATACTCTTCACCCACTCCCCTCAGTCCCCCCAAAGCAACGACGAAGTCACAATCACAGCAAGCCCCTCAGGCCCCCCTTTCCCGTCTCAGCTGTGGCTCCATTACCAAGTCGTCAAACCGGGACATTACATCGCCCTTTCGGACGCTAAATTCGCCACTGATTGGAAGTCCGTTGAACTTTCCGACAATGGAACACAAGGCGATTCCGTTTCGCACGATGGCATCTTCTCGCGGACCTTAACGAAAAACCTGCAGCGGCACCGCCACCTGATCCGATACTTTGTCACGCAGGAATCCCAATTTACCGCAGAAGATCTCAAGCGAGACCAGACGAAGGCCTATTTTGTCTACGACGGGGTGCCGAACTACGTTGCGGCCGTCAATCCGAGGAGTAAGGACCGACGATACTCCACACCAAAACAGTTTACCAAAGAAGCACTGACTCGGGTGCCCGTCTATCACCTGATTAGCAAACGTTCGTGGATTGAGGAAGCGACCTGGAAGCCCCGCCGGCGAGGATACCAGCCAACCAATGACCAACACTACGAGCACACAGGGACGTTCGTTTACGAGGGAAAGGTCTATGATCACATTCAGTTCCGAGCGCGCGGTGGGGCCTGGCGTCACGCCATGGGAAAGAACATGTGGAAGATCAATTTCCGATCAAAACAGCCCTTTCATGTAAGCGACAATTTTGGCGAACCCTACCGAGCTCCTTGGGACAAACTCAACCTGGGTGCCTGTATTCAACAGGGGCAGTACGGAATGCGAGGAGAACACGGGATGTTCGATGCCCTCTCATATCGTCTCTTCAACCTCGCAGGAACACCGGCCCCACGGACACACTGGATTCATTTTCGGATCATCGACGATGAACGTGAGTCTACCGAAAGCCAGTATGAAGGGGATTTTTGGGGCCTTTACCTCGCAGTTGAAAACATCGATTCAGCCTTCCTTCAAGAACATGCGCTCGCCCAGGGCAATCTCTACAAGATCGAGAACTTCCAAGCCCATGAACGCTACCTGGGAATGCCCTTCCACTCCCCCATTTCGAATCCCAATCAGTTTATCCGCACCCTATCTCGCGGGCGACCGGACAGGGATTGGTGGAAAACCCGAGTCGATCTAGACCGCTACAATCGCTACCGAAGCATCGTGGAGTGCGTCCGGCATTACGATATTTCCCATGGAAAGAACTACTTCTTTTTCTACGATGGAGCTCAATCCAAATGGCTCCAGATTCCCTGGGATGTCGACCTCACTTGGGGTGAGCATATGTACGGATCCGGGAAGGACCCGTTTCTTCGCGCCCAGGTGTTTCGGAATGCTGAACAACAGGCTGCCTATCAATATCAACTCCGTGAAATCCGAGATCTCCTCTTCAACGAAGCCACGATGAAGAGACTCATTGAGGACCATGCAGCTATCATCGATCCGCCCGAAGACATGAATTCGCTGGCGGACGCCGACCGAGCAATGTGGGACTTTCACCCAGTCATGAACTCTCGCTATTCGATGGCCCGGCAAGCCGGTCAGGGGCAATTCTATTTCCGACAAATAGACGGAACATTCAGAAACATTGTGGCCTACATGCATGACTTTGTGGGAAAGCGGTCAGCATGGATCGACAAGAATCTTTTGAGAGGGTTTCAGCCAGGCAAGTCACCCCTACTGAGCATGGAAGAAACCGATGAAACAGTCCGACTCTCAGCCACGACTGATGCCACGACGATTGAACGATGGGAATGGCGCATGGCGCCAATTCAATCCCAGGACTTTCGGAAGCGACAGGCGCCGAGTTACGAGATCGAAGGCCGTATTCTGGAGCGTAGATCTTCTGACACGCTCACGGTAGGCCGTGCCGAACTGGCTGATGAAAGCTTCCGGTTTCGCGTGAGAGGTGTCCGTAGCGATGGAAGCAGGACGCCGTGGAGCAAGCCCATCAACTTCTAGTCAGATTCACCAAGATTCCGCCCCGATAGAGGGTTCGCCCTGCCGGGCGCACAAAAAAGACCTCCGAACCGCGAAGGCTCGGAGGTTTTGCCAAACTTCCATCGACCTAATGGTGAATCTGTCCACGAATCTCACCGCCCGGATGGGCTTCGGTATGAATGTTCACATAGGAAGACCGACTAATGATTGCTGGAATGATTTCAGGCACATTTCCTGGCAACGAAAACATTCCCCCGGACGCTCCGAAAGAGCCCCCGTTGAATACCTCTAAGTCCAGGACGGGGCCAGCAGTGCCATTTTCATCCGCTGGAGCATGAACATGAGCCGCTACAGCAGGCCCCGTGAGGCCGTCATAGACGATATTGAAAGCAGCGCTCGCTCCAACAACGGTCATGATTCCCAGCCCAGTTCCATCGGAGACCACGGGCTCCGGTCGCTCCGCCGCTCCGCTCATGTGTCCTTTGTAAATGATCGGTGCAATTTGACCGCGAATCTCACCACCCGGGTTTTCGGCTGTATGAATATTGATGTAGGTAGAACCAGCCAAAATGACGGCCTTTTGCTCAGCCGTTAATTCCATCCGGCCGGACAGATTCCCCGCTTCACCAAAAGCCCCACCATTGAATGGTTCCAGATCGATCAGGACTCCTCCATTCTCAAACACAGACGCCGGCCCGTGAATGTGAGCCGCCGTTGCCGCACCACTTAGGCCGCTGTAGCTAATGGTGAAAACAAGCTCGTTGCCGTCCACGTACATTCCGCCAAATCCCGTCCCAGTCCCGATAATCGGATCGGGAAGCTCGAACAGCCCGCTCAAGGCTGCAGATAGCGGAAACATTCCATCTTTACCCTCGATCTGCCCTCGGATCTCCCCTCCAGGATTAGCAGCTGTGTGGATGTTGACATACGATTGACCATCGATGATATCCCCCAATTGTTCAGGGGTGAGCTCGGCGGAACCGACAATCTGTCCTGCTGAGCCAAATTCACCTCCGGTAAACGTTCCCAGGTCGAGCAAAACACCCGCCGTCTCTTCACGCCCGGCCCGCCCGTGGATGTGGGCTGCGGTTGCATCACCACTCAGTCCCTCGTACTGAACATTGATTGAAAGCGTTCGACCTTGGAGGAACAAAGTTCCCTGTCCCTTGCCGTCACCCGCGATAGGATCTGGGCGAGCGGAGGATCCACTCAATTCAATCTGCATGAAGACCGGAGCGATCTGACCACGAAGCTCACCGCCTGGGTTATCGGCGGTGTGAATATTGACATAGGCCTTCCCATCCGAAACCGTTTCACGCTGTTCCTCCGACAGTTTTACCGATCCGGAAATCGTCCCCGACTCGGCAAATGCCCCAAGACTAAAGGGCGCCAGATCAATCATAACGCCGGCATTTTCGGTGGTCATTGCAGCCCCATGAATGTGAGCCGCGGTTGCCGGGCCATTCAGGTTAGAGTAGCTAATCGCAAACGAGAGAACGTCCCCTTCCAAGTAGAAACTACCAAACCCACTCCCAATCGTGTCAGCCGGATCCGGCACTTCGTGTTGACCAGAAAGAAGGCTGGTAAAAGCAGCGGCGCGTCCGGTTCCTAAATCAGTGACGCGAAAAAGACCGAATTCACCGCTAGTTGACATCGATGCGTTCCGCTCCGAAGACGCCGCTAAATTGACCCAGACATCGTCGTCCATCTGCGCCTTCCGCTGCACCATGAAGGGCCCACGACCACCAGTCCAATCAAGACTCACCACTCCGTCACTCACGCTCATACCTGAAATCACGATCGGCTCGACAGGCTCAAGGGGCTCTTCGGGCTCGGGTGTCGGCTCGACGGGTTCAACGGGAGCCGGAGGAGGCTCTGGCTTGCTGTCAGCATCTCCGGGATGGGTCACACTCGCACCAGGTGTCGGAACGCCATCTCCATCTGGGTCTCCCACCTCTTCACCATTCGTGAAACCATCACCGTCTGAATCCAACTCGGCGAGCGCCGCATTCCAAAACTCAGCGCGGCTTCCAAACCCCACCACCAGATTCACCGCTTCGCCAAACTCATTGCGTGGGCCTCGTCCCGTCGGACTCAAGTGACAGAGGGCACAGCCAATCTGCTGACCATTGGGAACCTGCGCGACACGCCAGTTTCGGGCAAATCCCTCCAAACAAGAGAGTGTTAAAAGCGCGACAATTGCGCACCGTATCGTGGTAGATTGATTCCTTTTCATAACCTTAACTGCTAGGAGCGAACACTCCTCCTGACCAAGCATCTCGAGCACCTGAAGGGGCCTCGATTGAGCCGTCACTCTTAGTCTACGGCGGTCAATTCCTCAACCAAATTCCTTAAGCCCGCTGGAAGGACCGCGAACGATGCCCCATGAGATCCTCGTTCAATGGTGACGAAAAGAGTGAACATGACTATTTGAGTCGATTTTGCATTGAATATTCCCTTTCGTGCCCCAAATTCAAGCAACGGGCGGTCGCTGAACCTGCGATCTCAGTAAAAGACAGCGCCCCAATCGCCCCAAGCACTATCCAATCGATTTGAGCACACAAGAATTTATCAATCTCTCCGACTCCGTCGATCACGCCTCGGAATTTGCCTCCCGTCACATCGGTCCACGGCTCGCTGATCAGGACAAAATGCTTCAAACTCTCGGGTTCGAAAGCTTGAACGATCTCCTGGAATCCACCATTCCCCCCTCAATACGAACACAAAACCGACTCAAGCTACCAAAATCACGAACAGAGCATGAGACAGTTTCTGATCTTCGACAGACCATGGAGCAGAATCAGATCGCCAAGACCTTCATCGGTCTCGGCTATCACCCGTCTTTGACACCACCTGTCATTCAACGAGGCGTCCTTGAAAACCCCGGCTGGTATACGCAATACACCCCCTACCAAGCCGAGATTGCTCAAGGACGATTAGAAACGTTATTCTACTTTCAAACCATGGTCTGCGAACTCACCGGTATGGAAGTGGCTAATGCTTCCCTTTTGGATGAGGGCACCGCAGCGGCCGAGGCGATGGCGCTGGCATACGGAGCAAAGGGTGGAAAGAAAAAACAACAGATGCTCCTCATCGGAGACTGCCACCCGCAAACCGTGGCCGTGCTGCAAACTCGAGCCGAGGCTATTGGAATCGACATCACTTCCGGCAACCTTGAGGCGATTGAATCCGGCGATGCTTTCGCTGTTTTCGTGCAATACCCTGAATCTCAAGGTGCAGTGAGGGGTCTTGCCCCAATCGTGGAGAAAGCCCATGAATTTGGTGCGCTCGTCATTGTTGCGGCGGATCTACTTCCTCTGACGCTTCTCAAACCACCAGGTGAGTTCGGCGCGGATATTGTCATCGGATCATCACAAGCATTTGGAATTCCCCTGGGCTACGGTGGACCGCACGCAGCATTCTTCGCAACTCGCGACCGATATAAGCGCAAACTTCCCGGTCGAGTTGTCGGCGTGTCAAAGGACTCCCAAGGCAAGAGGGCATTCCGACTCGCACTCCAGACCCGTGAACAGCACATTCGCAGAGAGAAAGCCACTAGCAACATCTGTACGGCTCAAGCCCTGCTCGCCAATATGGCGGCCTTGTATTCCATCTATCACGGACCAGATGGACTGAAGAAAATCGCTTCCGATATTCACCGCAAAGCGAGCTGGCTCGCAGACGCCTTACTTCAATCCGGGCACACACTGAAGCACAAGGAGTTCTTCGACACACTGACTGTCGAAGTTTCAGACTCAGACAAGAAAGCGGTTCTCGAACAATCAGCGTTGTTGAATCTCAGGTTCCGGACTGATGGAACCAATCAAATCGGCATCTCAATCAACGAGACCACATCCGAGAACGATTTAAGGACCATCCTCAAAGCATTTAACGTCAGCGACGAAACCCAACAGGATGTGCTCGACCTCACGCCCACGGGCCTGATCGAATCGCGAGTCCCCAAAGCCCTTCATCGAAGCACCGACTTCATGGGTGATCCCGTGTTCCACTCATTCCGTTCAGAGACCGAGTTGATGCGTTTCATCAAACGACTGGAATCCAAAGATCTCTCCCTGACGTCGTCCATGATTCCACTGGGATCTTGCACGATGAAGCTCAACGCAGCGATGGAAATGCAGGCCCTGAGTTGGCCTGAAGTAGCGAACCTCCATCCCTTCTGTCCACCAGAAGACGCTAAAGGCTATCACCAACTTATCTTGGAACTCGAAGAATGGCTCGCAAACATCACCGGATTCGACGCCGTCAGTCTGCAACCCAACGCAGGATCTCAGGGTGAGTTTGCAGGCCTACTGGCGATTCGGGGTTATCTCGATGCGAAGGACCAAGCCCATCGAACCGTTTGCCTCATCCCCCGATCAGCCCACGGCACAAACCCGGCCAGTGCCGTCATGGCAGGCTTCAAGGTAGTGCCGGTGGATTGCGATGATCAGGGCAACATCGATGTCGCCAATCTCAACTCTCTCGCAGCCAAGCACAGTGACGATCTCGGAGCCCTGATGATCACCTACCCGTCTACGCACGGAGTCTTCGAGGAATCCATCAACGAGATCACGGCCACGATTCATGAACACGGCGGGCAGGTCTATCTGGACGGGGCCAATCTCAATGCTCAAGTGGGTTTATGCACACCTGGAGAAATCGGAGCCGATGTTTGCCACCTCAACCTACACAAAACGTTCTGTATCCCTCACGGAGGTGGAGGTCCTGGAGTCGGACCCATCGCGACAAAATCGCACCTAGCCCCATTCCTCCCTGGACACCCGGCAAATGAATCTCTCGCGAAGAACAAAGTCGGCCCCGTCGCGGCAGCTCCCTACGGAAGCGCCAGCATTTTGACAATATCCTGGGCTTACATTGCCGCCATGGGAACCCCGGGTCTCAGCTCAGCCACCGCCGTGGCGATTCTGAACGCCAACTACATCGCCAAGCGGCTCGAATCCGCTTACCCTGTGCTCTACAAAGGAACCGCCGGACTCGTCGCTCACGAGTGTATCATCGATCTTCGAAGGTTTAAGAAGGTCACGGTCGAGGATGTCGCCAAGCGCCTCATGGATTACGGGTTCCATGCCCCGACCATTAGTTGGCCCGTCGCCGGCACGATGATGATTGAGCCCACCGAAAGCGAGAGCCTCGCAGAGTTGGATCGCTTCTGTGATGCGATGCTTTCCATCCACAAAGAGATCGAAGAAGTGGAAAGCGAGGCCGTAAGCCAGGAAGACAACCTTCTCAAAAACGCACCTCACACGGCCTCGATGATCAGCGCCACTGATTGGAATCATCCCTACACTCGGGAACAAGCGGCCTTTCCACTTGAGTATCTCCACGAACACAAGTTCTGGCCGGCAGTTGGAAGAATCGACAACGTGTTCGGCGATCGAAACCCGATCTGCACCTGCCAAGGAATGGAAGAGTTCAACCAGGATTAGGTCTCGCTGTACCGCTCAGCCGGGCGCAGACTAGAGACGGTTCAAAAAGACAAATGTGCCCAATTTGGAGGCCGTTAACACATCCAGTTTCCCGTCGCCATTGACATCGTTCAGGTCGATCTGCACCCCTACGCCTGACTGATTGTCAATTAGGTGAGGCACGAACTCAACGACACCACTGGAGTTTCGCGTCAGCTCAAACCAATAGACCACGGGATCCGCACTCGGCTCAACATCCCCTTCGGGACCGTGCGCCCACATCCGTTTGCCGACCACAATGTCAGACAGACCGTCCCCGTTCAGATCGCCCATCTCAAGGGCATGGGGTTGGGAAAAGGCAACACCAAACTCGCCCTCTTGTTCGCGATTCCCCATCAAGAGATGCCGTTCAAAGTCAGGCCCGTTTTCTAATCCCCGATTCTCAAACCAAGCCAAGCCCCATTCATGTGCATTGAGGCTGGTGACGATATCCTGGTCCGCGTCGCCATCGATGTCGTAGGCAAACATTTGCGCCCCACCCCGATCCTGTGAAAAGACATAGGAAATCTTGGCCCAAACTGATTGGGTCTCAAGCGATGCCGGCTGCCGATACCATCCTTCATTGAGCAGAAGGTCAAGCCGGCGATCCCCATCAATATCTCCCACCCCCATTCCATGATAAAACTGCGGCCACTCGCCCAGTTCCGAAACGGCATGAAACGTCCAGGGCTCATACGGCTTTCCCGGAACCGGCTCGATCCAACCCCAGTGCCGTTCGTTGTGAGTGAGCAATTCCGGGGATCCGTCTCCGTCGATATCGCCCAAGGTAGGAGACTCCCCTTTCACTCGATGGAACACGAAGTGTTTCTTCCACTCCCCTTTACGAACTCCAGGGTTCTGATACCAAAAAGCTTGGTGACGATGCACGCGCCCGAGCACTAAAACGTCCAAAAAACCATCCCCATCAAAATCCGAAACAAACGAAAACATGCTATTCGATGGACTCAGCGCCGGATCCAGAGGTAATGGAGGGTAAATGGCTACGGATTCACTAAACGAAGGACCAAAGTAGCAAAAGGGACCTGCAACAATATCAACCGCGCCGTCTCGATCAAGATCACCCGACGCAATCCCATCACAAAAGTATTCCGCATTTAGAATCTTCTTGGTGAAATCCTTGGCTCCCAACGATGGAGTAGTGAGCGCTAGTAATAATAGGATGTGTTTAATCATGGATTCGCTTCTCACCGCCACGTTCTATCACTCTTCACCGTCGGCACGAGTTTGAGACCGAAAAGGCTGCCCCGTCTGATAGAGAGATAGCCGTTGACGAATTTGTTTGGCCACCGACTCGCCGCCCGAAGCAACCGCCAACGCAATCCCTCGCTGTGCAGTTTCAACCGCTCGCGGATAGTCTCCCGCTGCGGCATGAGCTGCAGCCAAGGTGTCCATGGTTTCGGCAAGTTGGTATTCTGAGAGCTCGCAGGCCCGTTCAGCCAGCTCGATCGCTTCCCGTGGCTGGAGAAGGTCCGCATCACTGGCTGTCGCAAGAATCCAGGCGAGACTGTTCAAAATCGCAATCTGATCCGGTTGTTCTTCTCTCAGTTGACGAAAATGTTTGAGAGCGTCCCGAAAGTTTCCGTCAGCCTGGAGTGCGACCGCTAGATCCGCTCTGATTTCGCTTGAATCAGGCAAGAACACGAGGCCAGATTGAAACGCCTCTGCAGCCGTCCCATACTTCCTCGCTCGAGCAAGTAGACTTCCGGTTCGACGATAGAAACCAGCAATGACGCGGTCCCGTGCAGCCAAATCTTTCTCCCCCATCAGCCCGCCGGCTCGTGCCGAATCATTTCGAGCAAGACTTACCCCCAGATGTCGCTTCAGGTAAGAATACGCCGCCTCTTTATTGTCAAGCTCGAGAAGTTTCCGAATTAAACCAAAGCGATCGATACCGAAGGGAGCAACATACCAACGCCCACCGAAAGGAAGTGCAAAGTCTCGATCATGCTCAACGCCACTCGAAGCAGCTTTGGCATCACTAAGCAGCTGCTCAAACTCAAACCGCCCTTTGTAGACAGAAACAAGACTCCCGTCCGAATCCAAGAGGAAACTGCTCGGGATCGGTAGTGAGTCCTGTCTTCCCACGATCGATCTTTGGACCACATCCAGGACTTCGACTAGTTCCGGCGTTGCGAGTCCTCCTGTAAACGCCAACCGATTCTTTGCCATAAAGCGGCGAATATTTTGAATGCGATCCGACGCGGGCGCATCAAGATTCTCCACATTCAACGGAACAACCTTCACCTTGAGTTCTGTCAAACGCGCCAACTCAGCGTTCAACTCGCGAAGCTCCACCAGGCACGGAGCGCACCAACTTGCCCAAAGAACCACCAACGTGTGTCCACTAGGGTTCACCTCATCAACTCGCACCGATTCTTCCTCAAGGTTGATGAAATCTAATGTTGGAAGCGGCAATCGCCCATGAGGAATGACTCGGGCCCGATCACTTCGTTCAGGCTCCGTGAACTCAACATCAGGAAAACGAGGACGCGGCGGATCGGTTAGAACCTCTGCCTTGCCCGCCCCCTCAACCAATCTCATCCGAGCTCCTGGTTTCAGTCCGCTGAATCGTTCCATGGGTTTTCCCGGCCAGAAAACTCGGATCTCTTCAAGCGTTTGATTCCCGAGCACGGGAAAATGAAGCCACTTTGATGTCTGGGTGAGATAGCCCTCCCCTGCCCGCAGAGTTCGACTCAGAGAACGGCGCTTGTCACCCTCAAAGAGCAATTCCACACGAGCCCCAATGGCATCGCGATTCACGGTTTTGCCCTCAAGACTCAGCGAGACAAATTCATTCTCGGCCGCGAAGGTGTTCCGTAGAAAACGCACTCGAGAGCCGTCGCGATTGCTCACCCACAAGTCCAGTGCACCATCGCGATCCCAGTCAACCACGGCCACTCCGCGAGAGTCGCTGTCCTGATCCAGTCCAGCGAGTCCGGAGAAACTGGCAAAGCGCCCATCGGCAGTATTGAGGAAACTGACATTCCGTTCGCGACCGCTCCATGAACGGCCGGCGTCGAGCAGCTTGCCAATGGCGTCCCAAGCTTGAAGATAACGATCTCCTTGTTCGGAAGCCGCATCATCCTGCGGCACCTCCAACGGCGATTGCGACGTGACCCGTCGCCAAAAGAAACTTCACAAATCTCCCGTGTCGTCCGGGCTGGTCACTAACCCGTTCGCCACGATGAGATCATCCCAACCGTCATTGTTAATATCAGCAAAGTTTGAGCCCCAAGCCCAACGCCCCATGGTCACCCCCGCTTCCAGACTCACATCGCGGAAGGTTCCGTCCCCGGAATTCTCAAACAGCGTATTTCCCCGGGCATGCCGTTGAAACAAGCGCCTCGTCGATTCTGATTCGTCGGGTCGATAGTTGCGCTGGAAGGCCACTCGGTTGCCCGCCGATGAGTACATATTGCCCACGTAAAGGTCCGGCAAACCGTCGCGATTGTAGTCCCCCCAGCTTACGGACATCCCGGCTGAAATGTCTTCCACACCTGCAAAAGCAGCCACATCTGTAAACATCCCTCCATCATTCCGAAATAGATTGTTTCGCCCAAAGTCGTTCGCCACATAGAGATCCAAATCCCCATCCAAGTCGTAGTCCTCCCAAGCAGCTGCGTAACTGAAGCGTTCGTTGTTCTGCTCCAAACCGACTCGCTGGGTCACGTCCTCAAACTGCCACCCACCCTGATTCTGCAAGAGATAGTTCCGCACACCATTGTTGGCATCATGGTAAGGCATCGGGCGACCAATCCCTGAGCTATTGCCCGAAACGGAAAAGTAGCCACAGACATAGAGATCCAATCGCCCGTCCAAATCATAGTCCACCGCCGTCAAGGAACGGGCGACGGACTCCGAGCGATAGGTGAGCCGGCGCTCAAAATGAGCGTCACCATCGTTCTCTAGAAAGAGAAGATTTCGACCGGAGCTTAAGACCATGTCTTGATCCCCGTCATTGTCAAAGTCGAGCATCAAGGCACTTGCTGATGGTTCAAGATAGTCCACACGTGCCTCCGCTGACACATCGGTCAAAGTCCCGTCTCTTGCTTGGAGGAATAGGCGATTCGGAAGCCCTCCCGTTTCGCAAACGAATAAGTCATCCAAGTCATCCCCGTTCACGTCGCCTATGGCCAAGCCGTGCGGTCCTGTCACCTCCTGCGTAAAGCGCCAGTCCAGCCGCTCACGCCAATGATCAATGCCATATTTTAGCTGCTCTTGATAACTGGCGTTGCGGCCAAGCACGGCCTCAGTCAAATCAGAAAACATCGGTTCTGCAGCACCTTCCCGCCACACAGAGTCATATTCCTCGACTTGGATGGACACCAAGAGTGGCAGGCCGCCCCGCTTCTTGGCAGGATGCCAACGACAGGTCCAAACCGCATTCTGCTGCAGCCGCCCCTTCGAGCTCGCCTGGGTCAACTCGACCAGGACGCGGGTATCACTCACCGATTGATCCACCGTCACTCCAACAATCTTGAGATAGGCTTTTGTTTGGATAGCACCCGCTTCTGAGCTCAGGTCCCCACCAAACTCAACTGGAACCACAAATTCTCTTAACGCCCGTACGAGTCCTTCTAATCCCTGCTCGGTTTTCTGGACCTCAGCCAATGATTGAGCGGGTCGTTTCACCACAAAGGCGGCGTCCTCAAACTGAACATTTAGATCACGCGGACGAAGCGGCTGTGACTGGAAGTCGCCTTCAAGCATATCAGCCAAAGCCTCCCCATCGGGCGAATCACCCTCCAACCATTCATCCAGCACCTTTAAACGTCGCGAAACAGCATCGCTGATCACTTCAGATACCCACCCATCTTTCCGAGGATCAAGATGCGTGAGATCCTCCGCAACGTCAGCTAAGTGCCGACTGTTGCTCGTCTCCGCAAGGTCTAGTCGACTGGCGCTTGCCTCCCCGCCTTCAGCAATCAACGTTTCGACAGAGGCCTCGCCCCCATCAGAAAGCGCCGCAGGCAGCGGAGCTTTATCGACCGAAGGCACCTCAACGCCCTCGTTCTGGCTTAAACTCTCGTCCGCAGCATCCCCACAGCCCACAAGCAGAAGCAAAACCAGAGCAAGCCCGAAAGGAAGGCCAGCCGGAAAGATGACATGGGTTGATCGCAACTGAGATACCACGGATGGATCAGAGTACATACGGTACACGGATAGGTGTCAACGAAAACGACTCCAACAAGTCTCCGGGAGGAGCGACTGTTTTCAGAGATAATCACCTCAAACGGGTGACGCAAGACAGCACCCAGATATCAAGGAGCGTCCACCTGAACCCGAAAAAACCGCGTCGGTTTCCGAAGTTGCCCCGCTTGAGGTGCCGCGATAAGCGCAGTCAATCGCACTTCGCTCTCTGATAAATCCTCCTCGACCAAACGATCTGGAACCACGAGCTCCCATTGCCTTAGATCGGTGGAGGATTGCCAATGCAGCACGAGTTCCGAGGTCAGTCCCTCGATGGAAACGCTCACCTCGACGGAATCCGTCGCTGCTCGAATTTCCCAATCACGAAAAGTTACCACCGGTTCAAAATGGGCGCGGTAAACCTGCTGCCCCACCGGGCTCGCAAACAAGACAGAGGACGTCCCCGCCCCATCGCCTGACCAGGATACAAAACGGAAACCAGGAGCAGGCGCAGCCAATACGGAGAGAGGGATGGCCTCAAAGTAAACCCCGGAATCCGCGTTCCAGCTCAATGGATTCCCCGCTTGGCTCACCCCTTGCAAACGGATCTCGCCGCCTTCAGCCGGAACCACTTCAAAATCTAAATCCGCCGTCCCGCGCAGCCCAAAGGCTGAAATCAAATGCTCTCGCTGATGACCCGAACGCGCCTGCACAAAGGCCTCTATGCGATCGATCTCAGTCTCCCACGAGGACAAGGAGGCCGGGCGCCCCCACCGTTCGCTATGGGACGAAATCAAGGGTTGGATCGCTGCCGCTTGCTCGCGAATAATCGAAAGCATCCGATCGGTGTGAAACTCATCGTTCATCAATGATGCAAAGCGCGTGAGGAAATGAAACCTAAACGGGGCACTTTCGAGGAGTTTTCGAAACAACGCGGTAGACCACGCCGGAGAGGAGGATTCGGCTTGCCCTAGGTCAACCAGCCTAGCCACGGCATCGTGCTCGACGTCTCCGCCCAAGCCCAAACCCGCTTCCGTCCCAAACAGAATCCATCGCCACCGACCATCCGTGGCCTTTCCTTGAGAGGCAGATTCCTCTCGCCTGAATCGCCCGCGCATTCTCCAGCAAGCGATGTTATTACCTGGCCAATCTGTATTATCGAAAAAGATCTGAGTGGCAAAATGATCCACGAAGCTCTCGACGTCGATGCGATCAAAAATCGCCGTAACAGCACCCGCGGCGTCCGATTCGGCATAGGCCATCAACTCGTGGAACGCGTCCGCATCTCCGGCACGGGGTTTTCCATTGCCCTCGATCAAGTCTAACTTCGCGTCCCCCAGTTCAAATCTCTCTCGAAGATCTGTTGCATTGGCATGTTCTTGCAGTTGGTGAAGCCCCCAATACTCGCCATTAATGAAGCACACAACCGGTCTCGAAAGCTGAGGATCAGCCGCCGGTGGGGCCGCCGCTTGAATCACGCTGTCTCGAATCAGCGAAGGATGAAAAGCGGAATCCTGCCCTGCGTTGCGCAGCAACAGGTGGCGATAGCCGTCTAACCCACTCCCGAGCAAAGAATCATTATCAATCCGTTCAGCTCCGAGCGCTCCCCGAGCCACTAGGCGAAGCGCTTTCTGAGGCTGCGCCCGCGAACCTCCTCCGTGCAGCCGCAATCCCACCCGGCCAAGATCGTGAACTGAACCCTCAGAGAAAACTTCAACTTGAGCAACGGCTTCAGCGTATCGCCCCTTCGTAAAGTAGTTGCCCGTCCCCCAATACCGATTCGACCAAGCGCTCGGGTCATAACGAGCTCCAGGGCGGTAGAAGCCTTCGGCGTCATCAAACCATCTCACCGGATCCAGTGCGACCGAAACGACAGGCAGCCCGTGAAAGGCATCCGCATCGTGCCCGACAAAGAACGTTCGCGTGACGGTGCCACTAGGAAGATGCCCCGGCGAAAAGGCGCGCACTTTGACAACAATGGCCTGGGGGCCAAAGCCTCCAGGCGTGATCCAGCCGAATTCGGATCGCCGGGGTTCTGGCATCGTCAAAGCGCCGTCAGCACCGCGATGGAGAGACGGATTCGTCGGCAACAAGGCGAGTTGCCGGTCGGCAACGGGATCCGGACCGATCTCGATCGAGCGCCCCAAGGCGGCCGATTCGAGAGAAGGATTGCTCCCGTCCAACGTGTAACGAAGATCAGCCGATGCCTCAACGTGCGCGGCTTGCAACTCAAACGGAGCCCTGTAGAACCCGCTCTCGTGCGACAGAACCGGCAAGGCCATCGGCGACTCAAACCCTATTTCCGCGTTCGGTGCCTCGGGAGACGGGGCCTGAAAAAACGCCCGCGCACCGCTTGCGCCCTCTTTTCGACCGTAGCTCTGGTCCACTGGAATTTGAATCGCAGGAACGCTGTCTAACTCCGCTCCTTCCGGATCCAAAAGGCGCAGACGTTCCCCACGCGCCTTTAATTTGAAGTCCGTGTGCGGCCGGCCGCCCCGAATCGGCACGGCATACTTCGCCGACAAATACTGCTCAAGACCCGAGCGCTGCTCCGGGACGAGAGCCGAATCGTATGCCACAATTTCCGCAATGTCTCCTCGATAACCAAAAGCTCCCACGCCAAGCGTTCCCGTTTCCTCCGGATCCAAGCGAGCTTCCAGAGTGCCCTCGGACAACAGGGCGCCATTCACGAAGATCTGTCCCCGACCGTCACTCGATCGAATAAAGGACAGGATGCGCCACTCCCCCAAGAATCCTCCCGGCGGCGCAACGGCCATGCGCCCCCGCTCGGAAACGCGCCCGAAATCAAAATACATCACTCCATCCGACCACGGTGCGTGAACATTGATCCGCCTCCCGCCGCGAGTCTCAAACAGAAGACTAGACCCTGTATCTCTCGGAGCATGAGTCCGTTGAACAATGATAAGCGAAAGTTCCTCTTCACTCGCCAGCGTGCGTGAAGGAACATCGGTTGCAACTAACGCAAGATTTCGATCCCCAAATCGAACAACTGAACTCCCATTGGGCGCACCAAGAACTTGAACAGGGGCTCCCTGGGTTCCCTGAGAGCGAAGTGTGATCGAGGCCTCAGACCGGTCTCGCCACGCACTCACCAGCGGCTGGCCGTCCTCACCATCCGCGAGCTCGACATCTGAAGCCACCAACCAAAGCGAGAGACCTGAAAGCGCATTGGGTTCGACTCGAGCTGTATGCTTGATGACTTGGCGATCCTTACCCGACGCAAATACCAACAGAGGGTCATTCGGTTCCAGGACCAAAGAAGCAAAAATCCAACCCAACCCGGGCTCATCCGAATCACTGAGACCGTAGCCTTCCAAATCAATCGCTTCAGGGCCTTGGTTCAACAACTCGATCCAGTCCGAGGAATCACCATCCTCATCGAACAGCGCCCTCGAATTTGAGGTCATCACCTCGTTGATGACAACCTGAGCAACCCCATGGTGGAGATTCAAAAACAGAAAGTTCAAGCAAACGAACAGCAGCCGTTTGACACGAGCTCGCGCCCCCCTTGAGACGTTTGGCCCGGAGTGCATGCCAGATCTCGAAGCAAGGCTGAACGTTCTCACCTGACGGGACGTTGCCAAAGGTCGCCAAGATTCCGGTTGCACCCTAGTATCCGGAGATTTCCTTCACATACTCGAAGAAGTCCCGCTTCCGCTCATGATTCACGCCCCAATCCACCGGGACCGATTGGTAACCAATGCGAATATCCTTCTCGTTTCCACGACGGAAATCGAAGTAGCCCCAAGAGGCATACGACTCAATCGCAAACTTAAAGTTGTTGGCATCTTGGTCGTAGTCATAGTGATCGTCCTCATTGAAGACGATTGGTTGCCCGCGATAGCCAGGCACTTCCTTGGTTCGCTTGACCATCTCCTTGATGAACGGAGGCTCCTTCACACCATTGCCGTGCAACAGAATAAAGTCTGCCTCACGAACCACGTTTTCAGTTGGAATGGCCCTCCCCTTGAAACTTGTGCTCACCAGCAAACGTCGCCCGTCACGGGTCGTCTGTTTCACTCGACGGATCAGCTCATGCACGCGGTTTGGTTTCAGAATATCATGGTCATACGAGCGAACGTCGCACTCGTTATTGATCTCAACCAAGACATTCCCATAGCCATTCTCTAGCAGCCAGAGCGTCAGCTTGTCTACCGCCCGAATGACAGCTGCCTCATCGGCAACATTCTGATCCTGCCCGAAATAGAAATAGCCAAGAATCACGATCATCTTGAGCTCCTCAGCCCGATCCAAAATGCGTTTGAGTCGGTCAAGATAGGTTTGTTTCAAATCGCCGGCAGCGGTGAAGCCGGTATTCTTCCACGTCTTGTTCCCGTAGCCGGTAGGGCTGCCACCTTGCATATTGATCGTGAAAGCGTTGAGACCATACTCATGCCAGACTGACATGGCCTTCACGAATTCATTCGTATTGCGATCCGGATCCCAAACACCGGTATCGGGATAATGAAAGAAACGACGGGTTTCCGGGTTTTCATCGTCGAAGACTCCCTGTACCAAACGCGCATTGAGCAGCAAGCCCTCGACTTTGTTCCCTCGCCAATACCGCCCTGGATAGGTGGGCTTGCCGTCCACCAAAAAGCGATCACCGTCTATAGAAACCGTCGGCCGCGACCGAGATTCCTGCGCCTCGGAAAAAACGACCAAGGTGGCGAGCGCAGCGGCACCTAGCAATCGAGAGAATGGAGTCATCGGGTAACCCTATATCTCTGGTCTCCGCGATCAAGTTTCCAATGGGAAGGTTTTTTGACCACAGATAACCCGGATGAACACAGATAGGAACGCTGACGCTTTCGGTTAAGCCTTATCTGTGAACATCCTTGCAATCTGTGGTCAAGACCTTCAGCGACTCGCGAAAAACAGCCGCCACCTGAGTCGTCTCAATTCCCCGATTCACAACCATAGTTTCGCCGATTCGGTCAAAGGGGCCCTTTTCCTTCCAGCTCCCACACGAGGCGCTCGACGGCCGCCTCCAGGTCGTTCCCACGCAGATTCCGAAACCGGATCACACCTCGTTCGTCCAAAACGAAGGTCGACGGCCAACTGCCGACGCCCCAAGACCGAGAAATCGATCTCGAATCTTCCTCCCGAAATGAGGGCCAAGTGATGCGCTCCCGACGCAGGGCCCGGTCGAGTTGCTCTTGATTGCTATCCGAATTCACCCCCAACAGCGCGAACGGGCGTCCCTTCATCTTCTCAGCAAGCTTCCGTTTCTCGGGGATGAGGGCCATACAAGGGCCACACCACGTTCCCCAGAAATTGAGCACCACGATGCGCCCACGATAGTCGGAAAGCTTCAAGTGGTTCCCATCGAGATCAACGCCTTCGATCTCTGGGGCCATCAAGCCAACGGCGGTCTGAGCTCCAGAAGCAAGGATCGATTCCGCTTCCTCGACGATCTGTTCACGATCCTTCACCGATTCAGGAATCGGTTCTTCTAAGGTTCGAGCCAACAATTGACGCGCCTTCATTCCGTCCGCAAACGAACCCGTTTTGCTTGCCCGCAGAAACAGAAGAGCAGCCAAACGGGTACCACACCATGCTCGCACGCGGGGATGTTGATTCCGCGCTTCAATCGCTTCGAACAAAGGAATCAAGTCGATCCGATCGTCGTCCCACAAATACTCTGCCAACCAAGCAAGCCGTTCTGAATTCAAGTGATATTTCTGAATGATCGCCGACGCCCGCTCAACCTCGCTCGGCGCACGGCTACGCGCCAAAACCCACAAGGCGGCTACCACTCCAAACTCTGAATCGGGATCTGACTCCGCAGCCGATAGAACACGCTGTGGTGCGGGAATTTCGATTCGTCTCGATCTTCTCCGTCCTCCATCCGGACGAGATGCTACCACGCCTTGACCATCCCAATAGCCAATCCGTCGACTCTGGTCGTAATCGATTACCGGGACACCTATCGGGGCCTTCAACCCTGCGAACTCGAAACTTCCTTCGGGTATCTCCACTTGATACCGAGTTACTAAACGACGAAAAAGTCGCGTGGAGCGGAGTTCCCCCGTGGGTAAAAAGGAGCTTGAAGATACTTCCGACGGCAAAGGATCCGAGTCATTCTCTTGAGCGTAGCTTGAAACCGCATATTCGCGATTGATCTCACATCGCAAAACCCGCGTTGGATGGGCGACATCGATCCAGTAATCCATCGAAAACGCAGTGCCAGCCATATCCATCCGGAGGTGCCAGGTCGATTGGCCCTGGTGCGCCTCTTGTCCGACGAGTGTCACCGATCGCCTCGAAGGATCAAAAACCCAAAAATTCGACAAGAAAGTCCCCGGAAAAAGGGTCGGACTCAAACCAAACAGCCTTGGATCGAAGGCAAAACGAAGCGAACCTCCTCGAACCGTTTTCAGCACAATTGAATCCTGATTAGCCTCATAAGTTAGAAGCCGCTCTCCGTCGACAATCGAAACTGAAGACGTATCGCTCCCACTCAAGAGTCCGAAAGAAACGGCCGCCTCACGATCCAATTTGAACTCCGCTCGTTTCTCCTCGATCAAACTCCCCGCATCATCATGTCCGTAAAAGACATAACTGTATTCCCTGCCCATTTCTTCGAAATGATGGCGATCACCATCCATGAGGATCTGAACCCTCACGGTGTTGGTTCCATCCAACGGTCGAGAAGAAAAATAAGACTCGATCGCCATGTTCATTTCAAGAGACTGAATCTTCAGTCGCTCCTCGTAGATCCGCTGGAGCAAGGCTTCGGGATCGGGCGGGATCTGTTCGCCTAGCACCACCCCGAAGGCAAAAGTGGCCAAGAGAAACATTCCCCAGACTACCCGAAGGCTTTCGAAACTGGGTCGAAGCCTTTTGGTAAACCGTGTTATCGAACCGATCCGGCGTTCTAGATTATCCATAGTCAGCACTCTACATTCTTTGAAAGCTCCCACCCTTCCACTCCCCTGCTACAAGGCGAGGCCGGTGTTCCTACTCTATCACGGAACGCCTCCGAAAAGCAGGACAGGATTTATTACCAGCCCGCAAACCGTTTTTCTTCAGATCAATGTTTCAGCCCGCCCCACCAAAGAACTGACAACAAGGCAACGGTAGCTCCACGGAAATGACTCCAAAGCGCGCTCCATGCTGATTCCAGTTTGACTGTTCGGATCCCAGTTTTATGATCCCGGCCACATGGGTGCTCAATGGAAACAAAAATGGCGGGAAATCAACGCTCATAAGAAGGGTCAACTTGTCAACAAGCTGGTCAAGGAAATCCAAGTCGCCGCCAAGCTCGGCGGACCGGATCCTGAGTTGAATGCCCGCCTCGCCGCCGGAATGGAGGCCGCCCGCAAGAGCTCCGTTCCCAAGGACACGATTGAGCGTGCCGTCAAGAAGGGTGCAGGGCTCACGGGAGAAAACGTTCAATACACCACGATCACTTTCGAAGGGTTTGCTCCCTCCAAGGTTCCCGTCATTATCGAATGCCTCACCGACAACCCCAACCGCACGATTCCTGAGATTAAATCAATCTTCAACAAGAACGGCGGGCAATTCGGCTCTGAAGGCAGCGTGACTTGGATGTTCAATCATCTAGGCGTCATCGAGGCCACCCACGAGAGCGGTGATCAGGATCTAGAGGAAGTGGCCATCGAAGCCGGCGCAGATGAAGTGGAATCCCTCGCAGCGGATGACATCCCTGACGGTGGCGTTGGTGGGAGATTTCTCTGCGCGATCGCAGCCCTCAATGATGTGAACAGCGCGTTGAAAGACCAAGGCTGGAAGGTCTCCACCTCCGAGCTCACCTACGAGGTTCAGAATCCCGTTTCGGTTTCTGACGAAGAGCGTGAGCCAGTAACCAGCTTCTTGCGCAAAATCGATGACAACGACGACACGCACAGAATCTACTCCGGACTCGAGTGATCCACAGCGCCCGCAAAGCGACCGACATTGACTCTATTTCTCTTCAAGCAAGTGGCGAACGCGGTCGTATTCCGGGTTCACACACTTGTCGCGCCAACGCTTTAACGCCGACAAAAGCCCGGCGTCAGATTCCGTGACTTGCCCTTTGTCTCCGGTCTCTTCGATCCATTCACGCAGGAGTTCTCGATGTTGCTTGAGGGCCGATTGGAAACGAGGATTGTTCGCCAAGTTCCGAATCTCGTGCGGGTCATTCTGCAAATCGTAGAGCTCTTCCGCCGGACGTTCGGCTCCGAAGAAGATCAACTGCGTCTCGTTCATTTTCCCATCCGCCATCAGGGCTCTCAATTCCTTGGATACCGGCCAGTTGTCCTTGTAGTTGGGCTGCATGTAGGGGCGATCCGTCAGGTAGTTCCGAAGGTATTTGAACCGCGGCGTCACAATCGCTCGGATACGCTCAATCGTGTAGTCACACCGATCCCGCGCCGCCACGAGGTAGCTTCTCGCCTGATAGTCAGGACTCAGGAAGTCATCTCCCTCCATGTAGTCGGGCACCATCAAACCTGCGGCTGCGAGCGAAGCAGGGGCAATATCAATTCCACTCACAAGATCCGAACGCACACGCCCAGCATGGATGCCTTTGCCCGCCACAATCATCGGCATCCGGATTCCTCCTTCATAGAGAAACTGCTTATGGCGGTGCATCTTGTATCCGTGGTCACTGAAGAGAAAGATCACGGTGTTGGAATACAGGCCGTCGGCTTTCAGCTCTGCGATGATTTGCCCCACTTGTTGATCGGTGTGGAGCAAGCAGTCGTAGTGGTGCGCAATCTCCTCGCGGACAAGTTCGGTATCGGGATAGTAAGGCGGGACCGGAACGGATTGACGATCCACAACCGCCTTGGCTCGTCGGCCCAGTTTTCCACCCCGCAACTGAATCTGACCAAAGAATGGTTTCCCATCCGAGTTGAGTTTCCAGCGAGTTCCCGGCTTTCGCACCGAATACATCACATCTAAGTCATGATCAAAGTTATAGTCATCTTTCCCCGAATCATTGAAAGTGAAGTATCCGGCAGATCGAAAGATCTCTGGCAAAGTCCGCACGCCTTCGGGTAGTCGAATATCATCAAAATTGGGTCCCATACTTTGCCCCCGAAAGGTCGCCCGCCCGCTCCGATGATTGTGAATTCCAAAACTTGTCTGCATCGCCCCCACGAGGATGGCAGATCGCGTTGCAGAGCACACACCTGCGGGCGTGTAAAAGCGATTAAACCGAATACCACTTTCAGCGAGCGCATCCAGGTGGGGCGTCTCGATGACCGTATCGCCATAGCAACTGAACCAGCCACTCACATCCTCTAGGTAAATCCAAAGAATGTTGGGACGGGAGTCTTCAGCCGTGACTCGAGCCCCAATGAACGCAGCCAAGATGAGAAGGTAAGAAAGAGAGCGCATCCAAAAGCCATACCGCGAGTTCCCGAGCAAGACAAGTCGCAAGAGATGCCCACACCGCACCCAAGCCACGTTCATTTCTTCTCCCGCTTCTTGATACTCGGCAACCCCCCAGGGTAAATTCGCGGGCACATGAGAGATGAAGGCTTCGACATCATCGTTGTTGGCGGGGGCGGATCGGGCCTGGCAAGTGCCGTTGCCGCCGCCGAGCGAGGAGCGAAGGTCTTGGTGATAGAGAAAACCAAGCAACTCGGCGGAACCACTGGCATCGCTGTGGGCTCTTTCACCGCCAACCAAACCAGCGACCAAGAACGCAATGGAATCGCTGACTCCCCTGACCATCATGAGGAGGACGCATCCCGGTTTGGTCCTCCTGAGATTCAGCAGCGAAACAATCGTGAGCTCAGACGATACTTTCTTGGTGAGGCCGCTCAGACTCTGGAGTGGCTGAAGGGAATGGGCATCCAGTTCCACGGGCCTAGCCCCGAACCTCCCAATCGGGTCCCTCGCATGCACAATGTCGTCCCCAACGCCAAGGCTTACATCGCTACCCTTCAGGGCCGGTTGGTTCAACTGGGTGGAGAGTTCATGTGTATGGCCAAGGTTGAGCGTTTGCTAATCAAAGATCAGCGCGTAGTCGGAGTGGAGATACAGCGGCTTGATCACAACGATAGCGCCCAGTTTAAAGCGAGAAATGGCGTCGTGCTTGCCGCCGGAGACTATACCAACTCACCGGACCTCATCGGAAAATACAAAGGCCAAGCCTTCACTGCGATCGAAGGAATCAATCCCCATTCAACCGGAGACGGTCACCTGCTCGCCAAACAGGCGGGAGCCAAGCTCGTCAACATGGAGATCACTTACGGCCCCGAGATTCGCTTCGTGCCCCCTCCCCGCGAGACGATCATCAAACGGCTGCCGACGAGCGGCTTGTGGACGCGAGCTATGGGCCACCTACTTCCCATGGTACCGAACAAGCTTCTCAATAGCGTCATCAAACGCCTCTTGGTCACCTGGCAACATCCCGAAGACAGCTTGTTCAGTGACGGTGCCATCTTAATCAACCAATCCGGGCAACGCTTTTGCAATGAGCTTCGGTCGCCCGAGCGAGAGATTGCCATCGCCCAGCAAGCCAAGAAGCATGCCTATCTCCTGCTGGATGAGCGACTGATCAGAAAATACAGCCAATGGCCCCACTTCATTTCCACCGCTCCTGAGATTGCTTACGCCTATGTGAAAGACTATCTCAAGCTCCGCCCAGACGTCAGCATTCAATCCACTCCCATGGAGGATCTGGAATCAGTTCGTGGGCTCCCCTCCAGATCGATCGAGAAAGCCGTCCACCGATTCAATGAATACACTTCTGGTAACCAACTTGATGAGTTCGGGCGCACTGGCGACAGTTATCAGTTAAGGGGTCAGCAGTGGGTGCTCTTGGGCCCTGTGAAAGCCTACTTCACTACAACGGAGGGAGGAGCCGCCATCGACCAACAAATGAGAGTGCTGGATGAATCAGGACGCCCAATCAAGGGTCTCTTCGCCGTCGGGCAGAATGGACTCGGCGGACAAGTGCTTTGGGGGCACGGCCTCCACATCGCGTGGGCCATGACCAGCGGAAGGCTCGTGGGCCAGCATTTAACGTCGCAACCCGAAGCCGGGACCTAAGCCAGCACCGGTCGAATCACCTCTCCAGCGACATCCGTGAGTCGATACCGACGACCGTTATGGAAGTAGGTCAGCTTTTCATGATCTAAGCCTAACAGGTGCAACATAGTGGCGTGTAGATCATGCACAGACACCCGGTCCACGACGGAACGATATCCTATCTCGTCTAACTCACCATAACGGGTTCCCGGCCGGATCCCTGCCCCGGTCATGAACATCCCGAACCCTTGCGGGTTGTGATCTCGCCCTCCCTTGCCTTGAGAGACGGGCATGCGACCAAACTCACCGCCCCAAATCACCAGGGTGTCGTCGATCAATCCCGTTCGCTTCAAATCAGTCAGCAAGGCGTGAATCGGCTTATCAGTCGCTCGACAATGCCCCTTGTGGTTGCCTTCCAGATTGCTGTGAGCATCCCACTCACCGTCACTATAAACCTGGACGAAGCGCACTCCACGCTCGATCAATCGACGCGCCATCAGACATTTTCTCCCATAAGAACGTGTCACCTTGTCGTCCACACCGTACATCTCCCGCGTCGCTGCCGTTTCCTGATCCAGGTCCACCAAGTCGGTCGCTTCCATTTGCATTCGGTAAGCCAGCTCAAAACTCTGAATACGTCCCAACAACTCCTGTTCAGCTGGTCGCGATTCAAGATGCCGACGATTCAGCTTCGCCATCAAATCCAACTGAGCCCGCTGGTCCTTGCTACTGATATCCTTCCCTCGCGTCAGATTGATCACTGGAGCCCCCTCGGGCCGAAACAAAGTCCCCTGATAAGTCGTCGGCAAAAAGGCTGAGCTCCAATTAAGATTTCCACCCTTCACCCCTCGGTTATTTCCTAGCACGACGTAGCCCGGTAGATTCTGATTCTCTGATCCCAACCCATAAGTGATCCAAGCCCCGGCACTTGGGAAGCCAGGACGCGGAATTCCCGTGTTGATCTGATAAAGAGCAGGAACGTGATCATTGGACTCACTGTAGAAAGAATTGATGAACGCGAAGTCATCCACATGCTTCGCCACATTCGGATAATGCTCACACACCCAAGAGCCGGTCTGCCCGTAGCGCTGAAAACTGAAAGGAGACTTCATGAGGGGCCCGGGATTGCCATTGAAGACATCGATTTCCATCTTCTGACCGTCTCGGCGGGTCAACTCCGGTTTCGGATCGAACATGTCAACGGCACTCGGAGCGCCCTCCATGAACAACCAGATGACAGCTTTGGCCTTCGCCGGATAGTTTCCGGCTCTGGGCACCATGGGACGCAAAGGATCCGGTCCATTTTCTTCGGCTAGCAAGCGGTTCTCCGCCATAAGCCCTGCCAGCGCCGTCATGCCAAAACCGGCCCCCGCCTGCTTCAAGAAATCGCGACGATTATGCGCTTGAGCATACCGTCCACAGTGTTGGTTCATTGCTTGCATCACCAAAGAATCCTTGCTGTTTGTCTCCGATCCATCGGTTAGTCGATGTAGATAAATTCATTCAATCCAAACAGTGAATGGCAAAAGTCGACGAGAGCCAAGGAGCTCCCGTTGAGCTCACCCCGCGCAATCCGCTCCCGAGACTGTTGTAGAACGAAGTCCCTCGCATCAGCCAATTCCTCAGCCGATGGCGGGCGATTCAAAGCATACTGAAAGGCCGTCTCGACCTGAGCGTCTAGATCCTCACCACACTCACGGCGCAAGCGCCCCCCCAACTCCTCAGCTCGTAAACGGACAAACGGATCGTTCAAGATCGCGAGTGCCTGGGGCGCTACGGTTGTGTTCATTCGCCGGCCACAACTCTGTTGCGCATCGGGAGCATCAAAGGCCTGCATCAGGGGATACTGCACCACTCGCTTGTGGAACATATAGATGCTCCGCCTGCGCGTTTCAGAACTATCTACCGCATCCTTCGGATACGGATTTCTCACATTACGCGCCTGGAGGGCTTCAATGGCAATGGGAGGCTTGAACGCCGGGCCGAATCGCTTCCGATCCAGAGTACCCGCAACGGCAAGCATCGCATCCCGCATTGCCTCCGCCTCAAGACGAACGGGGCGCTGTCGCCAAAGGAGCCGATTCTCAGGATCTCGTGCCGCTCGCTCGGAATCAAATTCAGAGGACTGCTGATACGTGGCGCTGTTAAGGATCAAACGATGCAGGTGCTTCACACTCCAGCCGCTTGAAACAAACTCCTTGGTGAGCCACTCTAACAACTTGGGATGCGAAGGACGATCACCACGGCTTCCAAAATCACTCGGGGTCCCCACCAAGCCTTCGCGAAAATGATGTTGCCACACACGATTGACCATAACTCGAGCCAAGAGAGAGCCCGCTCCCGCATCGATGTCGGTCATCCAGTTGGCCAATGCCCGTCGCTGCTGAGTGCTGTCCTTTCGTCGCCGATCTTGTTGAGCGGCACTCCAGTAATCCTCTGGAGTCTTGCCCGAGGTGAGCACGGCAAGAAATCCCAAGTCCATCTTCTCGTTACGAGCCAGGAAATCACCTCGCTCGAAAAACCAGGTCTCGGCGGGTTCAGGTCCAAAATCGGCAAACGCAAAGGCCTTGGGTAGTTCAGCTGGCTTCCGTTTCTGACTCAGCTCAACCTGATGCTTCCATTCGTTCCACTCGTTCTGGAGCTCCAGAGAAAGCGCCGCAAAATAGTCTTTATCAGAGAGCCTCAGCTCTTTTTTGAAACGTTCAGCCAATCGCTTCGCTTCAGGAGTTCCTGGCTTGTCCTTAAGAGTCTCCTTCTCCTCCTCGCTAATGTCGAGTTTCGCGATCCGTTCATTTCGCAACCGGACTGTCAACGGCTTCCGAACCTGAGACAACCACGCCTCGTGCTTCTTGACGAGTTGATCATGACTCGTTTTCCATGCTTGCTCTTCGGCTTGATGCGCCGCAACAACGTCGGGTGCAGCCAGGGGCACCTCCGCACGATCGCCACTGTTAAAGATTCGCGTGAGACGATAGTAGTCCTTGGTTGGCAAGGGATCGTACTTGTGATCATGACAACGCGCACAAGCCAAAGTCAGTCCGAGCAGTGCCTGCCCTGTGGTCGAGACGACGTCATCTAATTCGTTCGCCCGGTTTCGAAGCTTCTCTTCCACCATCTGCTTGTCGGGAAGAATCGTGTTCACACCGGCCGCTAGGAACCCGGTGGCCGCAATTGCATCGGGTATTCCCGGTGCGATCTCATCCCCCGCGAGCTGCCAACGAACAAAGGTGTCGAAGGGAAGGTCTTGATTCAAAGCCCGAATCACAAAGTCACGAAAACGAAAGGCATTCGGTCGGTCCGCATCGAGCTCCATGCCGTTGCTGTCGGCATAGCGGGCTACATCTAACCAATGACGAGCCCACCGTTCTCCGTAGTGGGGACTTTCCAGAAGCGCGTCCACGAGCGACGAGAACGCTCGCGGTGTTGCCTTGAGGCGCTCCATCCACTGAGCCATTTCCTCAGGCGAGGGAGGAAGACCAATCAGATCGTAGAAAACCCGGCGAATGAGCGTTCGAGGATCGGCCGCCGGCGACACCTGAATCATCTTCTCTTCTTGCGCCTGGCGGATAAATGCATCCACTGGAGTCCGAACCCGATCGGATGCTTGAGGCATTGGCACCTCAACACGTCGTAAGGGGAGAAACGACCAGTGCTGGCGATCTGCATCCGTGACGCGCATTTCCGACGGCGAAGCCTTGTCGCTAAATGCTGGGTCCTCAGGCCACTCAGCCCCTGCATCGATCCAACGGCGCAACAACTCAATCTCCTCCGAGTTCAGGGGCGCTTCCTTGGCGGACGCTGGTGGCATCCGATCGTCTTCATCGGCAGCCGAGACAAGCGCGATCAACAAACTGGAATTCGCATCCCCCGGCACCACAGCGGCATCACCCGAATCCCCCCCTTGTCTAGCAAGAGTGCTTCGATCCAAACGCAAGCCACCACGCTGCCTCTCCGGTCCGTGACAACGGTAGCAACGTTCTTGCAACAGGGGTTGAATCTCGCGGACATAGACCTCACTCGCGGCCACCCCCGTCCCCAGGAGCGAGTATACAAGAAGAGAGAGGCTAGCCTGCCAAAGGCGCAGTGAAATCTTTTCTGTTGTCTCCGATGGCATGCCGAAATCTACAACGAAAGCCGGAGCAAAGAATAGGGAAAACTGCCTTCATCACTAGAAGGTGAGCGCGATTCCATGATGACTTCCACTCTCTAGATCGTTTCAACAATCGGCTTCAAAACGCTTCTCAATGAAAGAAGAATGCGGCACCTTCGGTCGATGCCAAGGCTCATAGAAGCACCCACTCGAATCGAAGCGGCCGGAACACCTCCAAAATCGATCGAAGAGTTCATCGGCCAAGTGAACTCGGGAACTGAAGGGGTCTCCATCGCCCGCATGAAAAGTCCCAGTGGTTGGGTAGAGCCTGGACAAACACCGGACTTTGATGAATACACGATCGTACTCAAGGGATGTCTCCAGGTGGAGACCAAGAGCGACACCGTAAAGGTTCGCGCCGGACAAGCGATCATCACTCACGCTGGAGAGTGGATTCGCTACAGCTCACCTGAGAGTGATGGGGCGGAGTACATCGCGGTTTGCCTTCCCGCCTTTTCTCCCGACTCGGTTCATCGCGACCAATAACCCAAGCCTACCTTCGGCCGGCAAAAGGGGCCGGATCACTGAGACACGAGACCAACCGTATTCACCGCCCGCACCTCGACATCGGACAGGCTCAGATTCAGGAGGCGTTCATCCACCCACTTCATCTCCACCAAAGGTGTCACAGGAGTATCGCTGTACTGAAGCCCCTGGAAGAGCGGCCGACCAAAGCGGTTCTTCCCCTCCGCCGGGAGCCGAATGAGGCCCTGGTCCTTCAATCGAATCTCAAAGGCCGCCAAACCGCTTTCAACATCCGCCTCCGCGTTCCAAGTCAGCGTGTTTCCTTCCAATCGAATCGCAACCGGCGATGGCGGAGGCGTTGTGTCCGGCACTCTGGTATCTCGAACGTAGTGCTCCCACATTCGAGCAACCCCTTCATTCGGGAGCCAAACCGCGTGATCAGGATTTCCCGTAAAATCTCTGGCTGAAACCGCCCGCTTGCCTAGGGGCAACGCAAACTGGGCATTCGCCCTAGGCATCGGATGGAGCGCCTCTCCGATTTCCTCTGGCAAGCGACTCGCCAAACAGGCATCAAGCCACGGAATGGCGAGATATCGTTGATTTCCACAGTCGTGGCTACTGAATGGGTCGACGGCAATTCCAACCAAACCACCTTGATGACGGACCGTTTCGAAGAACAGTTGGTTTGCCGGCCAAACGCCCGCAAATCGACCATCCGTCACCGTCACACCTTCTTTGGTTCCCAAGTTGCACATCATCGGAACACCAAGAGCTGCCTTCGACAACTCATGCGGTCGAATGTCGGGACGTTTCGGGTTCGCTGCTAGGTAGGGAACACCGGATCGCAACCAAGCCGCTGGCACTCGCTCAGGGTGCAACATCACCATCCCACCAGCCCAATGCCCCCCACCACTGTGTCCCCACAGAGCCCAAGGCACGCGTGAGAGTTCATGGTGACCCGAGGCTGCCCCCAGTTCCTTCAAGGCACGTTGGAAAGCCAGGTCCGAACCGTTGCGAGGATCACACCACATCTGGCAGTCCTCGCCATTGGGTTGCTCGTAGGATGGCGACAAGAGAGCGCATTGGTGTTTCCGAGCCAAGGCCTGCCAATGCAGATCAAAAGCCCCGGTTTGTCCCGACAAACAAGACCCTTCACCGCAACCATGTTGATGCACGACAAGGCCCCGCAAACGAGACACATCCTCGGGAATCCAAAGAGTATACTGAACAGGGAAACGCAACCGATCTTCACGACTAGACGCCTCGTAACGCACCCGAAAGTAGGGTTCTCTCACATTGGGGGCTCGATCGTAAGGAGGCTCTTGAGCGATCGCCGCGATGAGACCACCCAACAAGACAAACAGATAACGCATATTCAACAGGATGTTTTCCATCCCAACCAGGTCAAGACAAACTTAGAGGCCGGCTTAGCTCATCGGGCGCTCCTCAGCCAAGTCGTGCCACTGAAGAATCGATGATAGTTGGGAAGGTTTAAACCTTCCCCCACAAATTACTCTTTGCGAACTGAAGAGTCGCTCAAGGAAAGTCATTCGCTTCCTAGACCGGATTCTTCATCAGCCGAACGGGTCACTTGATTACGAGGAATGATTCAGTCCCTCCGGGTATGCGTTGAGCTTTCACCCGTTTGCCATGCGAGACAAACGTTGCATCGTGATGCACCGCGAGGGCCAGAAGATAAAGATCAGTGATCTGCGACGGAGTTACTTTGCTAAGATTGGGAAATAAGTTCTTGTTGAGGGGAGAGATTTCATCGGCAAAGAAGCGGTGCCCAGGCAGTGCTACAATGAGCTGACGCAATGCGGATGCCGCCCGCTCTGGGGTTCCCGGCCAATCAGGGTAAGTAGGCCTACCCAGGATTCTTAAAAATCCGTTCTCCGTGATAGGACAAGTGGCCCAGCCATCTGTGACGTTCCGATGCCACCATTGAATAGTACGCTGATGGTGTTCATGGTCGCTATCCAATCGAGCAATGAGAACGTTGATGTCAACAAGGTAGACCATCGCTAAACATCTTCTTCCAATCGGATAGCTTCGACCCACTCGTCGGTGACCTTTACTCCTCGCCTCCTCAAGACGGGGACATTAAATTCATCGATCTCGAAGAATTCATCATGGTTCTTCTTTGCGGCACCCTGCGAGGGTGTCACCGGTGGGCCGTGTAGCACATACTCCAAACCCTGCTCAACAAGCGCTTTGAGAGAGGTTCGCCTTTGCGCGGCGACTACTTTGGCTTTGTGAAGTAGGGCATCAGGTAACTCAATCGTCGTCTTCACTTACCCATAAACACATAAATATGGGCACGAGGTCAATAGGGTTGCCCAAAATCTCGGGGAGGGCATGCTCAAGAGTTTACAGGGTTCGTCCCCCTCAAAAAAATCCCTCTAACGAAACCAGCAACTAACGGTTCGGAAACGGAGCGATCGCCTTCAGACGTTCGTCGGCGTTCAGCATCACGTGGATGACGGCAGGATCGTCCTCCAGTGAGAGCGCCGGGACCGTCGCAATAATACCCTGGCCTTCGGGAAGGGCATTTGGTGAAAGGATACGGTTGGGAAGCTTACTGATTTCATTGCGAGTGACGACCTTTAGCAATCTAGCATCGCCATCTGGCCCAGCCTCCGATGGCTCAAGATCAATGCTCATCAATGTCAAGTCTCTGCCGCCGCGATAGCCTGTCGCATAATACAGTTTCAGACCATCCTGCGACCAAAAGGGAAAAAGAGATCGAGTATCCGTAAGTTGGATTGCAGCATCAGGTTGGTTGATAGGGCAAACGTAAAGTCGATTCACCCATCCTGGCTCTTTGGATGTAACAGCCACCCAATTGCCGTCAGGTGAGAGCACGGCCTCACGTTCGCTATCAGCAGTATCCAGCCATAGCCTTCGAACTGCCGGCTCGGTCTTAAGATCAATGATCGCAATGCGTGCATCAAATCCTGGTGCCTCCTGCTCTGAGGCTTCCTCAATGAAAAAGAGTTGTGTTCCCGTCGAATCGACAAATTCAATATTCCCAATCCGATCCTGAGTGTAAATTCGTTCCGCAGGCCCCCGTCGGTCTGCTCGTCGTCGCCACACCACAAGCGGCGCATCATCCCAATTGCCGTTGATCTCTTGGTAGTAGATCCATTCCCCATCGGGCGACCAAATAGGGTAGCCGAACTGGCCATTTCGCTTGAACAATTGGACTCGCTCACTCCCATCCAGATTCGACACAAAAATTCCCGTCTCAGATCGCACAAACAACAAGTGGCCGGTCTCGACATAGACAGGATGACTTCCATTTTCAATCAACAGCTTCGCTTCTTTGGTAGAAAAGGAATAGGCCAAGATCGCGTCCGACGTGTCATCGACAACGCCATCAAAAAGCACGGCAGAGCCGTCAGAGAGGACGTACGGGGCTTCGATTCTGTCCCATCGGTTCTCCAATTCGCTAAGCACATTGAGTTCAGTGATATCACCTCCCTGATCCGACACTCGATAGAGAACATCGCTACGATTCTTACAGAAGTAGATAGAATCCCCCTCCCAAGACATCCCCTCAACCCGACCTACATTGCACAGAGTCTTGATGTCGCCTCCTCGCGAAGGGATTCGTATTAGCTCCCCATTTTTAACGAATGCGATAGCATTGCCATCAGGAGATATTTCAGGAAGAAAAGCAGGGCTCGCTCCGGGAAGTCGGATCGGGTTCGATTCATCCAAACGTCGCACAAAGACATGAGCATTCCCCTCTTCTTCCGAGACATAGGCAAGAAACTGTCCGTCCCTTGAGACATCGAAGACTCGCTGACGAGTGGAAAGATCAAACACGCGATGCGGCAGGGTAATCGTCATGCGACTCGCCTGCTTGGACTCAGCTTGGGGCTGCAACCTCTGCGTAAAGACGTATACGGCCCCGGCCCCAAGCAGAAAGGTGATGATCAACAGAACAAGCGGAGCGCCTCGAGATTGCCCTCTCCACAGTCCGGCCGACTCTTGTGAATGCAACCGTTCTTCCTCGGGCTCATTCAGCGCGAGATCGAGATCAATGCGGGCATCGTCGATCGACTGGAGTCGAGCCTGCCGATCCTTGGCCAGGCACTTTCGCAAAAGGAGGCGAATCGCCGTGGGCATCCTTGAAACCGCCTTCCAATCCGGTTCACCTTTAATGATTCCTGCAAGGGTATCAGACGCGTCTTCGCCGACGAACGCTTTTGATCCCGCTAGGCATTCGAATAAGACACAACCAAAAGCCCAAACGTCCGTTCGTTGATCGACCACTTTGCCCTTTGCTTGCTCTGGCGACATATAGGCCGCGGTACCGAGAATGATTCCGGTTTGGGTGAAGGCTCAAGTAGTGACAAAATCTGACAAGGGTATCACTTCGATCTTTTTACCTATGCTATAACGAGTGCCCCCGGGGTAGACTACTTTCAATTCGCTCAGCTTCAGATCATCCATTGCCAGCTTCATGGAGGGCGTCAAAACTGGAGCGTCCATTCGCTTGCACTCAATTCCAATTCGCCTTCCTCGCTTAAATAACAATAGGTCCAACTCTGCTCCACCATGGGTTCCCCAAAAATAAGTCTCATCCGGATCAAGCGCCTTGATAACCTCCTCAACGGCAAACCCTTCCCAAGAAGCCCCTACTTTGGGGTGGTTCTCCAGGTCTCTTCGGTCACGAACCCCCAATAGCGCATGCAACAGTCCCGCATCGCGGACATAAATTTTTGGGGCCTTAACTTGGCGCTTCTTCAAATTCTCATGCCAGGGAGCCAACTGCCGAATCATGAAAACGCCCGTCATGAGATCGAGATAACGACGCACCGTTGACTGTCCTAACCCGAGGGCGCGACTCAGTTCAGCCGCGTTCCAGGTTTGACCGTGATAGTGGGCCAGCATATTCCAGAACCGTCGGAGCGTCACTGCAGGTATGGTAACGCCGAGCTGTGGAATATCACGTTCAAGAAAGGTTTGCAGGAACTGTTGCCGCCACCGCCAAGAGTCTGAGCCGCTTTTGGCAATGAATGACAAGGGGAATCCTCCACGCAACCAAAGAGAACCCTGACGCGATGCCCCCACATCCTTCAAACGCAAGCCCTCCAACAGAACCGTCTCCATTCTCCCTGCCAGCGACTCCGAAGACTGACGTAGGAGTTCTGGCGCAGCGCTACCCAGTATAAGGAAGCGTGCCGGTAAAGGTTTTCGATCCGACAAGACACGTAAAAGAGGAAAGAGTTCCGGGCGACGTTGAATCTCGTCTATCACGACGAGCCCTTTCAATGACCCAAGTGAGAGTTCGGGCTGGTCAAGCCTAGCCAAACTTGAAGGCGATTCTAGATCAAGGTAGTTCAACGAATCAGGCGAAACGAACTGACGCGCCAAGGTGGTCTTGCCTGATTGGCGTGGACCTAGAAGTGCCACCACGCGACTCCTCCTCAAGGCAACACGCACTGCTTTGAGATCTTCTGATCGTTCAATCATCCCCACAGAATATACCATGAAAATCCACCACTCAATGGTGTATTTTCATGGTCAATAGGTTTCTCCACATTGCCACTTTTGTCATCACAACATCCTCTCTGTCGATCAAACCTAGACACGGAAGTTAAAGGAGATACCAAAGAAAGAGGGAGCCCGCGAAACGAGGGGATAAAGCGTCCCATTGGTCGGCACGTAGAAAATTCGCTCGCGGGCGTTGATTACTCAACGGTATTCAAGCAACGCTGAAGAATTGTCTCCCCGAAAGCTTGGCGGCAAACTGGAAATTCCTCCCCTTTGTCTCGAGCATCCTTAGGGAGCGGCAATGGTGACGCCTTCGGTCCCAAGGCGGTGAAAATGGTTTAGGTTATAGGTGTAAAGTCGACCACAGTTTTGCTTCTTGCCGCAAATCAGATACCCGCATGAGGTTTCTTCGTATACTTAAGAAAACAATCCAACGACGCCTCAGGATTCTTCAAAACGGATACCAGACTTGAGACGAGCACGGAGGTATCAAAGATCACTTTCATCCGATATCAGCAATGGCGGATTGAGATCGTTGTTGGTTGATGAACTCGGCAACGTCGATATCTGCGTCAGATCGCCCGTCGAACAACCAAGCCCCCCTTCTTTTCAATCAACTTAGTTTCGGCGGATGATACTGCCAAATTGATCTCGTTTCCTTTCACCTCTACCTCAAGCTCAGAGCCAAGAATCAGGTTTAAACGATCTCGAATGTTTTTTGAAATCACCACTCTTCCCGCTTTGTCAAAGGTAATTGTGATGGAATTTCTGGTCACCTTGAGAATTCCCAAGGTGTTATGCAGCAGTCCTATTCAAGCAAAACACAATAGCTCGAAAAACGTGCCCCCTTCTCTTCCGAGAAAGCCAAGAAAGCGATCAAAGGCCACTCTTCGTCGATTCCATCTGCTCCTTGAGATAAGCTTCAAAATTCTCAAAGCAGATGACTTCCGAAATGGGTTGATCGGCTCCGTCAACCTCCCTGAGTACTAGGATGCGTGAACCGTCGGGATCAATATCATAGGCATCATCGTCACGCAGATTCCCATTCGGCCAGGGAGCGGGCTCCTCCGAGACAAAGGCGCCATCCTCTTCTCGGAACCTCGTTGAATAAAGTCGGTAAACAAGGTTTTCTCTCGCGGCAAACATTAATTCCTGGTTCGTTGAAGACCATAGAGGGCTCCCCAATTTTCGATTCCCGACTGAAACGAGCCAAACACCGCGTTGAGAGCCATTGGATTCAACAAAAATTCGCGATTTCGCATCCTTACCCGCTTCATAGGCCATCCAACGACCATCAGCCGAGAGCGTACCCGAACGAGCATCACCACGTTCCAACTTCAACTCGGATTCTCCAACCAACTCCCACCCTGCCTGGTCGTCACCTGACAGTTCCAAAACGCCTATGAACAGCCTACCCTCCTCAAACCCTCTATAGTAGATTGATCGACCGTCACGAGACCACGAGTATGGAAGACGGAATTTCTTATCGTCATCGTCTGTCTCCAAAGGTTTTTCTCCGCCTAAGCCATTGCGACGTTTGGTGACTAGAGCGTCATGATTCGAGGAATAATACAAAATCGTCTCCCCGCTGGGACTCCAGAGGGGCCATTGATTCCTCCCCGTTCCAAAGGTGAATTGTTTCGGCTCTCCCCCCACCTTGAGATCGTAAACCCATAAGTGAGAATCCTCGTCGTCATAACGCCCGAACACGAGATGATTTCCGGCGGGTGATATCCGGAATGAGTCCAGGTAGTAGGCGGCTGGGATTGAAGGGATTGAAACAAGTTCTTCCTTCCCTTCTCGATCCACCCATCGAAACTCAAGGTTCCCGGCGTTCCCATGGACGCCGCCATCGACGTAAAACAGAGTTCCATCCGGAGAGGTTGTCAAATGAACCGCAGCATGGAGGCTGGTAGCCACGCTCTGAATCACAGGGATGGGGGCCTCGTTCGTGAGGGTCAATGTGTCCAAATTGAATCGTCCCGCAAGCAGGCTCTCTCCGTTAGAAAAAACAAGCGATTGAGTCGCCTCCAAATAACGGGCATCGTGTCCCCCCTCTCGGACGAGCCGTGGTGCGCCCCCATCCAACGGTTGCGCCATGATTTTCGACTCGGCATTCTTGAATGGCCGCACCTGTGAGGTGTAAAGAATGGCCTTACCTCCAGGAAGAACGTGTGGCCAGCGGTGGGTATCGTCGCCTTCGACCTTCTTCGTGATGCGAACAGGCTCGCCCCCGGATTCTGCGACCCTTGAAATTGAGTTTTGTCGTCCTAAGGCAATGTAGATCCATCCATCCGCCCAATCGAGCCCACGAGGACGATGGACCTTACAGATCTTCGTGGTCAATCCACCGGAAATTGGCACCGTCATCAGGAAGTCCATGGTGTCCCCAGTAAAGGCAATTGACTGACCATTGGGCGAAAAACAAAACTGATCGGCGCCTCTGGCTTCGACAAGTTCAACGCCTTGCAACTGATCGAGTTTTCGAAGCATGAGTCGTCGTTCATCTCCCGTCATGACAATATAGCCGAGTGTCTTCCCATCGGGTGACAGCTGAATGGCATTGCCCGAATCAAGGCTCAAGTGCCCTTCTTTTGTGAGCTCGACATTTAGTTTACGAATGGAATTGTCTTGCGGTTTGGACTCTGGCGCGGAACGGCGACCTAGCATGATGCCAACAATGAGAAGCAACACCACACCGACCAACGCATAGCTCGGATGAATGCGCCATCCCTTCGCCTGCCCTTCAATCTTCCGATCACTCGGATCAGAGACTTCAACCCGAGCGATGTCGAGATCGAGACGCGCATCGGCAATCTCGCGCAATCGATGACGACAGTCTTTGTTCAGACACTTGCGTAGAAGATGTCGAATGCTCGAAGGGGTTGTTGGAGGAAGAACCGCCCAATCAGGTTCTCCCTTTATGATACTAGCCAAAGTCTCCGTAGTATCATCGCCACCAAAAGCTCGTTGGCCTGTCAAAAACTCAAACTACACACAACCGAAGGCCCAGATATCAGTGCGCTGATCCAATGTCTTGCCGCGCGCTTGCTCCGGAGACATATAAGCGGCCGTTCCCAGGATGGTCCCCGGTCGAGTGAAATCTGCTGTAATCGTGGGTGAATCCGAATCAACGCCTGTCACATCCGCCGTCTCTAATCCGCTAGAGGCCGCGGACTCGGCGGCAGCTTTGGCAAGCCCAAAGTCTAGGATCTTGACCTTGCCCTCAGAGTCCAATTTGATGTTAGCAGGTTTGAGGTCCCGATGGATGATCCCTTTCGCATGAGCCGCTTCAAGACCTTCGGCGATCTGTCGTGCCACGTCGATGGCTTCATCCACGGATAAGGCTCCGCGACTCAAGCGAACGGAAAGATCATCTCCGTCGACATGCTCCATGACCAGGAACGAGCTCCCCTCATGCTGATCAAACCCATGCACCGAAGCGATATTCGCATGACTCAACTGAGCAAGCACCTTGGCTTCTCTCTCAAATCGAGCGAGTCGTTCCTTGTCTTGTGCAAATACCGACGGCAGCACCTTGATCGCGACATCGCGGTCGAGCTTCGTATCCGTCGCGCGATACACTTCCCCCATCCCGCCTTGCCCCAGCTTGGCGGTGATATGGTAGTGAGCAATTGTTGTCCCTTCCAATTCGGCCATGAAACTCTCGCGGCTTTCTATTTCCTAGTCAGCGGATTGACCCACTTGAGTCCATCAAACCGTCCAAAGTCGTGGTCTGTCGAATACAGAACATAGCCACGCTCGATGGCCAGAGTTGCCAAATGAGCGTCAGTGGTAAGATTACCAGCCGAACCGAGGTCATCCAGCATGTTTCGAAGTCGTGCAAAATGTCTATCCGACGGTTGCGGGATATGCACATGGGAGAGACTAAGCCAACTAGCGAGACGATCAGTAGCATCACGTACATGCATGGGATGTTCGAGAATCCGAGGGTGGGTCGCAATTCGAATGAAACCAAGGATCGCCACCCACGCGAGCCCTATCCCCTCATTGCCTGAAAGGCATTGATCCCACCATACCCTCGCTTTGTCATGAGAAGGCGAGTCGAGGTTGTGGGCATGAACCAGAAGATTGACGTCAGGGAGAATCATGCTTTCCCACTCAAAATGCGAGCGGCTGTTTCTTCAGCTTCCAACTCATCGACCAATTGATTCAACTTATCCAGATCAATGCCCGGCTTGAAGCCGAATGAATGAGGGACTGTCCTTGGGCGAACACCGCTATCGTTGTGCGCACTCGGTCCCAATCCAGATCTTATCGCTTGGTTGACGGCCTCTTTGAACGAGATCCCCAATTCTTGAGCTTGATCCTTTAATACTCCTGCCAAGTCGTCATCCAGAGTTAATGTCGTTCTCATGACTGCAATAGTGATGCTTGATAATTTGATGTCAAGGCATCAAGCCGACCGCAAGCCGCGAGATTTCCTTCATCCAAAGCCGGCCCAGTCTGAAGATAGGCGTCAGCGCCATGAATCACGAACTAGTTTCCCCTTGGTGTGAGTTGAGAAACAAGGTCAGACGGAACGAACCCCTTGCTCAGTTTTGCTTTCCGAGATGGGGCAAGCGTACCAGACTGTGTGAAAACTACATGCTTCGGCAGGTTCTATCCTCGTGAAAGCTGAAACTTTGTTTCATCACTCCAAAAAATGCTCGAATCGACGTCAGTTTTTGGAGTGCGAGAGCGCTAGCTGTCGCTTTCCCAAGGCTCACATAGCGTTCATACGAGTTTTTACACAATCTGGTACTCGCGAGCCGCCGCCCCATGAAATGGGACGGAATCCCCCAAAACACAGAATTCGGAAAAGCACGCTTTTTCTGCTCTCCGTCTCCCGGCTAGAACGACTCGCGATTACGCTCGCCCCACCTAAGCAGCCTTCCTCTTTCTTCCACCTTACCTGTCACAAAGGTGCTGGGCATCGCAGGCACTAGTCAGATTTTCGATCTAGATCTTTCAGATACTTTTCGAAGTTCTCGACGAGGATCACGTGATCGAAATGATGACCGGATCGATCTTCTGATTTCGTCTTGACCAATAAGCGCTCCCCATCAGGGTGAATTTGGAAGTCCTTCGTCATGTGAATCCCCGTTGTAGTCGCACCGATCCACGGCATGGGTGCTTCGGGAATGAATTTCCCCTCGTCCACTCGCCATTTGACGGAGTAAATCTGCTGTTCGTCGATACCCCATGTCGCTCCTTTGGCAAAGAAGAGTTCATTCGATTCTTTAGCCCAGATTGGATAATCAACGCCCTCCAAGTCGCCCGAGACTAAGTACTCCCGATCGCCGTCAGGAAAACCCGTCACATAAATACGATGCCCACCATGCTCTGTCGTCAGATAGGCCAACCAATTTCCGTCCGGGGAGAAAGACGCGCTCCAGTTCAATTGATTTCCTCCCTTGAAAGTTTTGATCTCCCCCAGCTTCCAACCTACTTGGTCGTTGCCCTCCATCGGGCCAATTTGAATTTTTGTCCCTTTCTGCCGATAGTCGGCCTCTAAAAAAGAAATAAATTTACCTGACGGATGCCATGACCAAACCCCTACCAATGTCTCAGTTTTTGTTTTTAATAATAGCTTGGAAATACCGGTTCGCTCGATGGGCCGCCAATAGAGATCAACACTCCCGTTTCGCTCTCGACTGTAGACAAAACTCTCACCAAACGGACTCCAAATCGGTTTCCACTCTTTCCCTTCTTGAGCCGCCATGGCAAAGCGCCCTCCGTGAACGAGATCTGCCATCCAAACATCCGTTTCCTTCAATTCGTTTGTCTCCTCCGTATTCAGCCCATAGAGCAATGAGTTCCCGTCGGGAGACAGGCTTATCGACAGGTATTGATCCTCTGGCAACACCTCCGTTCGAGTGCCGGCTCGATCTACCCATTCGATTCGAAAGCGAGGCAATTCGAAGGGGCCGGGAAGGTAGGCTAGCATCCCATTCTCTGAGAGATCAAAATGTCCTACGGAACGCCCCTCCACTTCCGCGACCACATTCTCCATGACCACGCTCGAGGCTCCGGTGATTTCGAGCGCTTTCAGATCCAAAGGCGCCGCCATCAACTGTTGCTCGGAAACATAGATCAGCTGTCCGCTAGCCAACACTGCCGGAGACATGGCGTCCTCGACTAACAGTTGAGGCGAGCCGCTAGGGATACTCTTCGCCATAACCACAGGACCGGAATCTTGGATTGCGGTATAGAGCACCGTGCTTCCATCAGGAGTCACGTAGGGACTCGTATGGTTGACATCCTTGGAACCGAGTTCGGTCAATGGTTCCAAGATCCCTCCCGAATCAAGCACGCGGCGCAATCCACCCTCGCTTGATCCCATCACGATGTAGCCGTCGGCTCCCCAACAGATCCCTGAAACTGAATCTGCTTTTGCGATCACCTGGCTCCTTTGACCTGTGACGGACGCTTTTCGCAATGTTCCCTCTTGAACGAAAGCGATCCATTCTCCGTTTGCAGAAAAACAAAAATCATTTACATGGCCGGTATCCGGAATGGCGATTCCCTTCAATTGATCGAACCGTCGCAAGTGGAGCTGATGCTTCCCTCGGGCCCCTGTGAATAGGACTTCAATGTAGGCCATCATGCTCCCATCCGGAGAAAGACGAACCGCCGGGTCTCCAAGCAGGTTCAAGGGGCCGTCCAGTCCGAGATTGACCTCGAGTCGACGGACTGGCGACTCAGATGGTGGCTGACCAAATTGGAAAACACCCCACGTAACGAATCCCCCTAGAAGAAGCATTGCCAGGCAAACACCCGCCCAAACTGGAGTCCTAAACGTGGATGGACTCGGGCCCTTGGCAAACGATTGCGAAATAGCGGACGTGGGATCTGCGACGGCCTCCTCAAGATCAATCCGGGCATCTCCCATATCGAGCAGGCGCCGCTTGCGATCTTTCTTCAGACACTTGCGCAATAGAAGCCGCACCGCAACGGGAGTGGAATCGGGCAACCCGTTCCAAGCCGGTTCGTCCTTCAGAATTCCAGCCAAGATATCACTCACATCATTGCCAGGAAAAGCGCGCTGCCCCGTCAGACATTCAAATAACACACAACCAAAGGCCCAAACATCAGTCCGCCGATCAAGAGCGGCCCCCTTCGCCTGCTCTGGAGACATGTAAGTCGCCGTACCGAGGATTGTGCCGGGCCGAGTGAAATCTGCTGTGATCGTGGGGGAATTCGAATCAAGGTCCACCGCATCCGCCGCTCCCAATTCGCTAGAGTCAGCGGACTCTACAGTGGCTTTGGCCAGGCCAAAGTCTAAGACCTTAACCTTGCCCTCGGAGTCCAGCTTGACGTTCGCCGGTTTGAGATCGCGATGAATGATGCCTTTGGTATGGGCCGCTTCAAGCCCTTCGGCCACCTGCTTGCTGATCTCAATCGCTTCATCGACTGCCATGGGACCACGCTTGAGGCGTTGCGAAAGATCTTCACCATCGACGTATTCCATGACCAAGAACCAGGTTTCTCCGTCTTGGTCGAATCCATAGACCGACGAAACGTTCGGGTGGTTCAACTGCGCCAGAACCTTGGCCTCTCTCGCAAATCGAGCGAGCCGTTCTTTGTCTTGCGCGAACGCTGAAGGCAACACCTTGATGGCTACTTCGCGATCGAGTTTGGTATCCGTCCCTCGATACACCTCACCCATCCCGCCTTGCCCAAGCTTGGCGGTAATTTGGTAGTGAAGCAGCGTTTCTCCGAGCACGAAGGGAGTATGGGCAAATCACTCCCTCGGTCTAGAAGATTATAAGCATCCGAAGGAGAGAGGAAATACGAACAGGATTACGGCCCTCTTCTGATCTCAATGATCTCGACGGCCATGACGAAGGGCTGAAGTCCCGGCCTAACGAAACGCAGCACCACGTTTTCAGGTCACCGAATCTACGCGCCCGAAAGGCCGCTCAGAGAGATTGATCAACAGATGGGTTCCAATCGGATACCAGACTTGAGACTAGCGCTGAAGCACCAGCGGTCACGTCCATCCGAGATCATCAAAGGCGGTATAAAATCGTTGTTGGTTGATGAACTCGACGACATTGAGATCGGCGGCAGATAACCCCGAGAGCATCGAACCGCCTTCTTCTTGGTAAGTTTGAATTCGGATCCAATCAACGCCAACAGCTCGGCGAATCCAGCTTCAATTTGACTTAGTATCCCGACCTGGTCTATGAACAGATTATGCTAAGACCATCGGTATTTCAGAGTTCATAGCGAAGGGCATCGCACTCATGAAAAAGATCAATCGGAACGGGGGCCCACTGACCGCGACACGCCGCGGCAAGTCCCTGGCCACAATCACTCCAGCATCGCCGAGTGAGCGCACTTTAGGCGGGCAAAAGAAAGAAACCAAAGTAAACGGAGACATTGTCCACTTCGATTTCAGCGACGAGTGGGAGTGCAATTTGTGAATCTTCTACTCGACGCACACGTTCTCGTTTGGTCGCATCAGGATTCTCCGAGATTGGGTAGCGGACCCGCAAAGCCCTTCGCGATCCGGAGAACACACTCTGGATGAGTTCCATCACAGCTCTCGAGTTGAGTCGACTCGTTTGGGACAATCGCCTCGAACTCGGACGTTCGGTCAGCGAATGGCTGGAACGGGCGGTAAGGTCATTGGGTCTACGAACGATCCCTTGGTTAGGGAGCCCCGGTCTCTCTCGGATTCTGGGTCGAGTCCTGGCGCCACCCAGGGGTGCTCCCCTTCGCTTCGCTGTCTGCCTGATAGACTGTGCTCCAACCACTCCATCCGTCGGAATAGTTCCGCACGTTTTCGAGTCCCAACAAAGCGGCATAGAAGAATGCAAGACTCGAACGCCACCCTCCTCCACAGTACAGAATGAGCTCAGCCCCCTGAGGCACCGTCCCGTCTGGCAGAATCCCATGGTCCTGCCAAAGACTTAGGATTTCCGATGGGTCGCGGAGAAACCCATTCTGCCGACAGTAGATTCGTTTCTTATCATCCGCATCTCCAAGGTGAATCGCCCCCAGAATCCGTCCTTTGGCATCCAGATAAGAATAACCGCTTTTCGTCCCTAAGAACTCAGCTTCGCTCCTCACATCTCCCAACCAAAGTGTGCCATCGTCTAAATGGCTCGCGACATACTCGGTGGTAGCCAAGTAACCCCGCTTGGCTTCGGCCGCAAAGGCTGTCGCACGAGGTCTTCGTATTGTTGTCTCAACCGGCAACCCCGCCGCTTTCCAGGCACCAAAACCACCATCCAACAATCGTGCGTCCTCGACGCCGGCATATTTCAAAATCCACCACACACGCGCTGCCGCGATCAATTGCTCCCCGTAAACAATCACGGTGGATTCCGGGGTGATTCCATGATCACCAATCACCCGATGCAGTTCCGCCACACTTCGAAGCCGCCATCGCGGCGAACCGTTTTCAAAGTCATCCGTGTCAATGTGAATCGCACCCGGGATGTGGCCAGACCGATAGTGTCTTGCTTTTTCGAGGGGCCCCCAACTGGCTTCAAGGATCACGAAATGATCAGCCTCATAAGTCGGAGGGCGTGTCCGATGATCCCCTGTTGCTTGAAACTCCAGCAAAGAACTCAACCAATATACGGAGACAAGCTGCTGATAGTTGGACACATGGGGAAAGGGAAACAGCTGGGCACCCGATTCGAGCACTTTCACGGACGCACAGCCCAACAGAAAGAGTCCCCCCATCACACCCACGATCAAGAATTGGTAAGGCCTCCACATCATCCGAAGGTTAACGGCAAATGCCTAAGCGAGGATTTCACGCAAGACCCGGCCGTGAACATCCGTCAGCCGTCGATCAATTCCCTGGTGTCGCACCGTTAGACGCTCGTGATCAACGCCCAAGAGATGGAGCATCGTCGCGTGGAGATCGTAGCATTGGATCGGGCTTCTCGCTTTCCAGCCCCACTCATCGCTTTCACCAATCGCCACACCAGGTTTCACGCCACCACCCGCTAGCCAAGTCACAAAGGTGCCGCCATTATGATCGCGCCCGGACTCGCCCTGGCTGAATGGCATGCGACCAAATTCCGTGGTCCAGACCACCAAGGTGTCGTCTAACATCCCGCGAGACTTCAAATCCTTGATCAAGGCTGTGATGGGTTGATCTACCTGTCGGGCCATATGGGGTAATTGCTCGTGGATGTTGGCATGGTTATCCCAGTTATTGGTCGGACCTCCCGCTCCGCTCCAAATCTGCACAAAACGCACATCGCGTTCCATCATCCGTCGCCCAATCAAGCAGCGGCGACCAAAGTCTGCGGTGATTTCATCATTGATTCCGTAGCGTTCTTGAGTGGCCTGTGATTCTGACCGAAGATCGAATACTTCCGGGGCGCTCAACTGCATTCGAGCTGCCATCTCATAAGAATCGAGACGAGCCTCGAGTTCCGAATTCGAGGGAAACTGATTGGCGAAGCTTCGATTCAAGCTTGATAGAAGCGCACGGCCGTCCGCCTCACTTGAGGACGTAATCTGCTCCGCTTCCTCAGGAGGAAACAGAAAAGGGATCGGCGTTGTGACGTCTGCGTTCACGCCAGCATTAATCACCACACCTTGGTGCTTAGCAGGCAAGAAACCCGCAGAAAAATTACCCAGATTGTTGTAGGGCAGGCCGTCGGGATCCGGCATCACGATGAACTCTGGCAGGTTTCGATTCAATTTCCCAAGCCCGTAGCTCACCCAAGCGCCCACGCAGGGAAAGCCAGGCAGCACAAAACCGGTGTTCTGAAGGTAGCTCCCGATTCCGTGTACATTCGTTGGGGAGCTCATGGACAACAGGAAGGCCAATTCGTCCACGATTCCAGCCATGTGCGGAAAAACGGAACTGACCCATCGCCCGGAGCGGCCATACTGTTGGAATTTGAAGGGGCTACCGAGCACCTTAAATCCGGGCGATCCCGTCACGGATTCCACCAGCTGCCCTGCCCCTGGATCAAAAGCTTCATCATGTAACTCCGTGAGCCGCGGTTTCGGATCAAAGGTATCCATCTGACTCACCCCCCCGTTCATGAAGAGTTGGATCACTCGCTTTGCCTTTGGAGCGAAGTGCAGACCTCGAGCCCCCCCCTCACCAGGCAAGCCCTCAGCAGCCAGTAGATGAGTCAGGGCGAGCCCTCCAAAACCTTGTCCTGCTCGGAGCAAGAACTCGCGTCTCGAATGTTGATCCGGCGTCATTGAATGTAGAGAAACTCGCTGCTGTTCATGATAACCCGGCAAGCATTTGCCAACCCATGCTGTTCGACGTAGCGGCCTACGGACTCCACTTCCAGATCGGTTGCCGATCGCCCATAGGTCCGCAGGAACAACTGATCGATTTGCTCACGACGTTTCGGAAATCTGCTCAAGCTCGCTGCAACATGTTCCGATTGGCGAATCATGAAACGGTTGTTCAACAATGCCAAGGCTTGCAGCGGTGTTGTGGAGGTTTCGCGTTGCGCAGTCAATTGCGAGGCGTCTGGACAGCCCAGGGTTTGCATCAAGGGGTCCGGCACAGTTCTGAAAACAAATCGGTAAACAGCCCGCCGAAAGTTCGGTTCAAGATCGGGATCAAATCCATCGTAGTCTACGTTTGGGGTCACATGCACCCCTTTCGAAGTATGAAACTGTTGAGCCGAAGGTCCCCCCATCGAGAAATCCAGCATCCCCGAGAGGCTGAGGACACTATCTCGAATACTCTCAGCATCCAGGGGCCGCGGATTCATGCGCCACAGCAAGCGATTGCCGGGATCAAGCGCCAAGGCAGACTGCCGATCCCGCGAGGACTGCCGATACGTACGGCTCAAGACGATCTCCCGATGCAGCCATTTCAAACTCCCTCCCCCATCTCTGAATTTCATCGCGAGCCAATCTAGTAGCCCAGGGTGAGTCGGAGTTTCGCCCATTTGCCCAAAATCATTCAGCGTCGCAACCAGGCCTCTCCCGAAGTGATGATACCAGACCCGATTCACGATCGAACGCCAGGTCAACACATTCTCTGGATCAACGAGCCATTCTGCGAGGGCCTTCCGGCGGCTTCCTTCATCTTTCAACGATTCCAATTCAAATCGACTGGCAATCTCGGGGACACAAGAAAGAGCTCCCGGGTGAGCGGGCTCAAGCGGGTTCCTGACGTTTCCTCGTCCCAGAACATGAACCGGGCGAGGCTCCTTCGCGGGCTTGAAATTGCCTCTCGCATCAAAGTCACCCGAGATCGCATACACCATCCGGGGCGCCGGAAGTGCATTGAGCTCGCGCTGATTCTCTTCCTTCAGAAAGAGACGCGCCAACAACTCCTGCTCGGAAGCAGATCGATCTGACGACGAACTGGCAGCGATGGCATAGAGTTCATCTGTATATTGAACATCGGAACCAGGCGCTTCATGGCCCGTGAAAGCCAATCGAAATCGCCCGATCACATGCTGCCTTCCATGGCTTTGGGAGAGGGTCACTTCAATGGGCTCCGCATGAGAGAGCTTCCGTACATCTTTAAAAATAAACACTGCTCGATGTGGACGCCCCTCCTCGGGATGAACGCCCCAAGCCGTGTCTTCTTCATCATCAACCGCCCGCCGAACTTCCCAACCGGTCTGATCGAAATCCGCGACAGCGCTTTCGATCTCTACGGTTTTCCCTCCGATTCGAATTTCAATCTCCGAGAGATGGAAATTTCCATTCTCTGAGCGGCCTGGCCCCCGTGCCGGCAGACTAGAGTCCGGCAGCACTTGCAAACGAACACCGGACACCCTACCCGGCCCCAGCTGACCACGCACAAAATAAGTATCCTTCTCGGGAGCAAGGCCAAGCGCCCTCACGGATTGATCCTCAAGGATCTCAAATTGACCGCCCTCGCTCGAGTCCACATCGTTGATCTCTAGGGTTCTCCAAGGAACGGCATTTTGCAAAAGCTCTACGGACCATGCTTCCATGGCTTGATGCATCCCGGAATCGAGTTCGGGAAGCATTCCAGAGGCCAGTGCACGACGGACTTCTTTGAGTCTCCTCCGCTCTCGGATGATCTCTTGATCAACCTCGAACGGACGATCCACCTTGTCCACACCCGCGAAAACGGCCTGCAACGCGTAGTAGTCTTCAGTCGGAATCGGATCAAATTTGTGATCATGACAGCGGGCACAGTGAACGGTCGTACTCGTGAAGGTGGACATCGTCACGCTCAACATGTCGTCGCGGTCAAGATACTGGGCGATCTTCTTGTCTAAGGTGCCATCCTGTATTCCCATCTGGGAGCTCTGATCCCAAGGACCACAGGAGAGAAACCCTGTCGCCGCTACCGACCAGGGGTTCTGCGGATCATAGACGTCACCAGCAACCTGAAGCCGAACGAAGTCTGCATAAGGAAGATCATCATTCAGCGACTTGATGAGCCAATCCCGATAGGGCCACGCATTCTCCCGAATCCCATCTTCATCATGACCGTGCGTCTCCGCGTAGCGGACCGCATCCATCCAATGCCTTGCCCAACGCTCGCCATAGCGCGGACTGTTCAACAGCGTCTCCACTACCCGTTCAAAAGCCTGCGGAGACGTATCACTCAAAAAAGCCGCCAATTCTTCTGGAGTTGGAGGGAGGCCGATCAAATCGTAGTAAACCCGTCGCAGCCAAACACGCCGCTCTGCAGCCGGAGAGAAACTCAAACGGGATTCCTTAAGTTGCCTTTCAATAAAGGCATCGATCGGCGACAAGCTCCCCGATGATGAACTCACGGGTATCTCCAGAGCCGACAACGGAGCTAGGCTCCAAGAATTGGGGCGCTGGGATTCACTCCCATGCACATCCAAACCCTCACCGGAGCAAGCAAGACCAACAAGGATCCAAAGTATGGCAGCAAACCGAGTCATTTTTGAGATCACTTTTCTTACCATGGAGCAGGCAGGCTCGCAATCACAGGTTCACGCCCCGCCAAAAACAAACATCGGATTCCGGCATCTTTAATCGCTGATCGGCAGATTCACTCGGATGAACTCACGACCGAACAAATAGGTGTTTCCCCCCATTGCCAGTTCCCCCTTGGATTGGCTAGGATTCCTCGACTCAATGGCAATACCGATCGAATGGAGGTCCCTGATCGCTTCGAGACTCATGTGTCGCAAGCGGCTCTCGGCATGCCTGCAGCGTCTCTTGATCGCAATCGCCTTCACGTCCATTCTCTCAGCACATTCCGCAAGCATCCGTGATTTTGGCCCGGATCTCATGCTTCAGCAATGGGGCGTCGAGGACGGGATCCCCGGTTCGCAGGTGCTGTGTGTGGCGCAATCCACCGACGGCTACATCTGGCTCGGCACCTACTATGGAATTGCCCGCTTTGACGGACTTCGATTCACCACTTTTGATGCCACCACACCCGGCATTCCACACGGGGGCTGCTTTCAGATCATCCCGGGCCCTAACGGCAGCCTTTTCTGTCGCTTTCGCCAGAAACTCGTCATCTACGAAGATGGGGCTTTCAACACCGTCGACTTCAAAGAGAGCGTAGAGAAGCCCATTGTTCTCCTCCATGTAACCCCGAAAGGCTCAGTGTACCTTGCTGCCAATGCGAACACTCCGAACACGATCCACCTCATCGAAGTGGATCAGAAACGCATTCAGCAACGGATCGCGATTCCGTCAACTCTGCGGCTCAGCCGCTCGGGCGTCGAAATGTGCCAGGACGACCAGCAACAATATTGGCTTCGAGTGGGCAACCGTATTGGACTCGTATCAAAGGGGCAATGGCAGGTTGAATTGAGCGTGACAGATGAAAACCCTAGACTTCGTGGTCCCATCGCTTCCCGAGATGGCGGACTTTGGATCGCTCGCGATCGGAGCGTTCAACGATGGCAAAACAAAACTTGGATCTCCCCTGAAATTCAAGTCCCTACGGAGTCCAACAACATTAACCGACTCATCGAAAGCCCCGCTGGAGATCTGTGGGTGCTTGCTCCCGTTGGCAATGTGTTCGTCTACCGTCAAAATCCGGGCGATTCGACCTTCACGCTTCGACATCAGATAAAGACCCCATCAAAAACGGGAATGCTCTTAGACCACGAGGGCAATCACTGGTTCTCCGCAGGCACGTCTGTCTCGCCTCAAGTGAGTGGACTGTTTCGCGTTCACGAGAGAGTTTTTCGCCACACGGGTAGAATCGACGGACTCCCAGATGCTGTCCGTGCCTTCGCCCAACTCGATCCCGAGCGCATGATGATCGCGGCAAACCCTGGTGTCTACGAGATCCCCAGCGATTTACTGGCAGCCCCAACGGATACTCTGCCTGAGCTTAAGCACCTCATCCGCAGCCGTCACTGGACAATTACTTCCCTCGACTCGGACACTCTGGTCACAGCCCGTTACCAAGTCTCGCGCAAGGCACAAGCCAAGGGCAAAACAATGATCAATCTCTTCCCTCAAGCCCCCCAAACATCAAAGTCTCACGATGAGCACTCTAGTGAAAGCATCCCTCAAGGCGCAACCGCCGTCGTTACCGATCGTGAAGGGGCGATCTGGGTTGCAGACCGATTCCGAAACCTCCTTCGAATTCACGAGGGCCAAACCACCTATTTTGATCGGGAACAGACACCCTTGGGCTTCAAAGCCTATTCACTCGCCTGCGATCCGGAGAACAGTCTGTGGATCGGCACATTCGAGAATGGACTCGTCCGCTACAGCGACGGTCGCTTTCACGAATACGCCAAAGAGCATGAGCACTTAGAGTATAGCGTCCGGGCATTAACCTTCGATCAAGAAGGGACCCTGTGGCTCGCGACTTCAGGACATGGATTAGTCCGCTTTCGAGACGAGAAATTTCGCGAATTCAACACCAATCACGGACTACCCACCAACGAACTCAATACCATCGTCGATGACCACGCAGGCCATCTCTGGTTCGGTTCCTACAACGGCATTCATCGAATCTCAAAAGTCCAACTAGAGCAACTTCCGGAAGACAGCGAGGAGTTACTCTCCGTCCGTTCATTTGGCCTAGCTGAGGGCCTGTCGACTCTCCAATGCAATTCGGGTCATCCGGCAAGCATTCGAGCAATGGATGGACGCCTGTGGTTCGCTACAATCGAAGGGGTAAATATCGTCGATCCCAACGACATTAAAACCAATCCTACCTCACCCAAGATGATCTTGGAAACCATCTACCTCGATGGCGTTCCGCACTCGCTTCAAGAATCCCAATCAGAGAACTTTCGAGGCGGACGCTATACCTTTAGTAGCCGAGTCGAACGGATCGAATTTCACTACACCGCCATCAGTTTCGGTGCACCGGACCAAGTTCGCTTCCGGTATCGCCTTCCCCCCTTCATCAACGACTGGCGAGAAGCCGGACGCAACCGACAGGTTGTGGTGCCGCAACTCAAGCCAGGGAAATACGAATTCCAAGTCACGGCGGCGAACCCGGATGGGATTTGGAGTCAGGAACCGAAAACAGTCCCAATTGAAGTGCTTGGTCGTTGGTGGGAACGAACAGCGACTCAAGCTCTCATGGCTGTGACCGGACTCGGCCTCATCATCGCAGCCTTCGCACTCCGCACCGCTCAATTGCGTCGACGCCAAGCGGCCCGTGAACAGTTTACCCGAGATCTACTGGACCACCAGGAAGCCGATCGCAAACGCATCGCACAGGAACTCCACGATAGTCTTGAGCAGAATCTCTTAGTGATAAAAAACCGTGCAAATCTGCAGAGGAACGAAGCCACCGCCGAGACTCGCGAGCAACAAGCCCTCCGCGAGATTTCTGACATTAGTGGAGAGTCGATCGAGGAAGTTCGCGCGATTGCCAACAACCTCCGCCCCTATCAAATCGACCGACTCGGTCTCTCAAAAGCCATCCAAGCGATGCTGAATCAAATCGACCGATCCACCGCCCTCACCGTACAGCACGAAATCGAGCCCGTGCCACCCAATCTTTCCGCAGAACTGCAGATCAATCTTTATCGAATTATCCAAGAGGCCCTGAACAACGTCCTCAAGCACGCAAGAGCCGACCAGGTCACCGTCACCCTCATCGTGAGCGAGGCCCAACTGTCCCTCCGAATCAAAGACAACGGCGTGGGCTTCGATCCCAAGCCAGTCCATCAGCAGCAGCGCCAAGGCTTCGGAATCAACGGCATCTTCGAGCGCGTCGGAATGGTCGGCGGCACCTGTGAACTCAACTCCGCTCCCGGAAACGGAACGACCTGGTCCATTCGACTGAACAAATCGAGCCGGGAGTAAGCTCCGTGCCAGGTATGAGACCTCGAAGAGCGCAAACAGCTTCTTGAGCGTGTCTCTCGCGATCAGCTCTGGCTCCGAGGCGGCTTTCCAGAATCTTACCTGAGCCGTTCGAATCAACAGAGTCTCAAGTGGCGAACCCTCATGCGGGGATTGTCTCCCGCAGAGGCGCTGTGAACGCAGAGAAAAGAGAGCAAAAAAACTCTGCGCCCTTAGGCCTCTGCGAGAAAAATCTTTGTGTTCTTTACGGCTTCGCGCGAACACGTGGCCCATGAAGAACCAGAAGCCGCCGAGATCTCGCGCAAAGAAGCCAAGAACGCCAGGTCGTTGTCCCGTTGAGAGAAAAGAATTACTCAGGAGTGAGACTTCAATAGTCGCAGCCTCAGTCCGCTTGACTTGAATCGCGTAAAACCTTTGTCGAATGTGACAAACTCATAATCTCCGGTAATGGCGAAGGCGGCCAGGTAAGCGTCGGTCCAACGATTCCGATCCGAATTCCTGGCTTCACCAAGCTGGGGAAAGAGCCTATTGAGATTGGCTGGTTCTTCGGCGAGAATAACATTCGATTGTCGGCATAATGAACCGACTAATGTCGAGGCAGCTCGGTTGGACAAAGCGTCCACGTCTAGAATACTGGGATTCGTCAGGTACCGCAAAAGCGCCAGTTGTGTGACCCGACAGAACGTCAAGCCAGCATGATGGGTTTGCAACCAATCACGGGCAACGGTGGAGGCAGCATGTCCGTCCCAAACCAGCGGAAGCCAAACGTTAATGTCCAACAAGCTCTTCATGTCGTCGGTCTTCGTCGGTGTTGTCCGCGTCTTTCAGCATTTCCGGAGTGATCTGGGCGCCTCCAGGTTTGGCCGAGTAGATGACGGGTATTTGGAAGTTCCCTATGCGGTTGAGCGCCACCTGCTTCGGCAAGCGCGTGCCTTCCTCGTCCCCCTCTTCATCAGATGCGATACCCAAAAACTGCGAAAGGGCCAGGTTGACGACATCTTTCATTCTCAGACCGTCCAAAGCCGCCCTCGCCCGAGCCTGACGCAGTAAAGATTCAGGAATATCTACCGTCGTTCTCATTGGTGCATCTTGATGTCAAATGCATCTTGATGCAAGTCTGTGGTCAACCACATTCCTGGGCCCGGGAGTCAAACCGAAGTACCTCCGACGTTTTGACCAAAGCGATTAGGGGAAACGAACGGGTGGCATTCTTTGTAACCGAAGTTTTTCAGGGGGTGAACGGCTGGTATCTCCGCGTCAGGGACGACCAAGCTCTTACATTCCTCATTGGACTCATCGAAACCTACAAGCCGCGAAGGTAAAACAGTCCTCGCTTTCTTTCGAGTCTTGGTGACTCCGCTTGAATAGCTTTTCTGTGATTGAACTCTCTCAATATCCTTGCAAATCGTGCATTTTACGCTCAATTCGCAAGGATAGAGGCAACTACTTGATCGCACGACTTTGCGGGATCAGATTGAATCCCGCTTGCGAGATAACCCGATTGTCTTACTGCTCGGTCCATGCCAGTGTGGGAAGACAACATTGGCCAGACAGTTCGCCGCAGCCCACGACGCATCCTACTTTGATCTCGAATCGCCAAAGGTCTTCGTTCGTGACACGGGACTGCTCCATGAACTCCTCGGCATCGCCGACTTCCCGCGTCTGGAATCCAACCCAAAACTTGGCGCTTCATGGGAAGGCTTTGCATTGGAACAAGTCCTAGACATTCTGGGCGATCGTGACGCCTATTTTTGGCACACGCAGGGGGGCGCCGAACTAGATCTGCTCAGCTTTATCGACAGCCAACGATTCGGCTTCGAGTTTAAATACGCCGACGTCCCCAAGGTCACCCGCTCACTAACAGTCGCCCATCAGGATCTCAACCCAGATCACGTCTTCGTCGTCTACCCTGGTCCTGACACCTTCACACTTACCGAATGGGCCACGGCCTTATCCATCAAAGAGCTCAAACGGCGGAAGACCGAGCTCAAAGGGTAAATCATTCTCGCGCGAAGCCGCAAAGCCGCCACCCCGCATCCGCAGAAAATCCTGCGCCACTCTGAGTCTCTGGGGGAGAAATAAATCCCTCGCGGCTTTGCGGCTTTGCGAGGAACTATCTTTCACCTACACTTCCAGGCGTGGCCGACGTTACCCGCATGCTCCAATCCATCGACCAGGGCGACCCTCGCGCCGCCGAGCAACTACTCCCGCTCGTCTATGGCGAACTCCGGCGCCTCGCCCAGGTTCGCATGGCCAAGTTGCCACCGGGTCAGACGCTCCAACCCACCGCACTAGTCCATGAAGCCTGGCTCCGAATCCAGAGTTCTAAAGCCCCAGCCAAGCCTTGGAATAATCGCTGGCACTTCTTTGCTGCTGCCGCGGAATCGATGCGCCGTATCCTTGTGGACCAAGCCCGGCGCAAAGCCCGGGTCAAACATGGCGGGGATCGCGACCGCATTGACATCGAAGAGCTAAACCTCGCCGCTCCATCCGATGATGAAAAGATCCTCGAAATCCATGACGCTCTCACCCAACTCGAGCAGGAAAATGAAACGATCGCCGCGGTCGTCAAGCTCAAGTTCTTTGCCGGTTTGACGTCTGCAGAGACTGCGAGTCTAATGGATATTTCAGAAAAGACGGTACAACGCCACTGGTCCTTCGCCAAAACGTGGCTTTTCCAAGCGATTCGAGCCAACTCGGCCCCCGCTTGAAGAAATTTTCAATTCCCTGTCCTATTTTCCGGTCGAAACTCGGATTCATCTATAGGCCGATACAACAGAGCTGATCATGCATCCACCTGACGCAGAAAAAATATTCGAAGCTGCTCTCCAACTCGAAAGCGAGGAGAAACGGCGCCAATACCTGGATCTCGCTTGCGAAAGTGATCTGGAGCTGCGGGGAAAAATCGATTCCATGCTCTCCGCCCACGAGGAGGCCGAAGCCTATTTTCACATCGAAGGCTTCAGGAAGAAAACCCAGCCAACAAACCTCACGCCCACTCAACTTCAGCCTGCTGCGGAGAAACCCGGAACCAAGATCGGCCGCTACAAACTTCTCCAGCAGATTGGCGAAGGAGGGATGGGCATCGTCTACATGGCGGAGCAAACCGAGCCCGTAACCCGGAAGGTCGCGCTCAAGATCATCAAGCTGGGAATGGACACCAAGCAAGTCGTGGCTCGTTTCGAGGCCGAACGCCAAGCCCTCGCCATGATGGATCATCCCCACATTGCCAAAGTGCTGGATGCGGGGGCGACGGACACCGGACGTCCTTTCTTCGTTATGGAGCTCGTCCGCGGCGTGCCGATCACCGAGTATTGCGATAAGAATAAACTCTCCAATGCCACCCGACTCGAGCTCTTTCTCCCCGTCTGCCAAGCCATCCAACACGCACACCAAAAGGGTGTGATTCATCGGGACATCAAACCCTCCAATGTCATGGTCACGCTCCATGATGGAACGGCCGTGCCGAAGGTGATCGACTTCGGAATCGCGAAAGCGACACACCAGCGGCTCACAGAGAAAACGCTCTTCACCAACTACGCCCAAATGATTGGGACCCCGGCCTACATGAGCCCAGAGCAAGCTGAGATGAGTGGCCTGGATGTGGACACCCGGACCGATGTCTACTCACTCGGCGTCCTACTTTACGAACTCCTCACAGGCACCACTCCCTTCCCCGCGAAAGAGCTCCTCAGCCGAGGCTACGGCGAAATGCAGCGTATCATCTCCGAACAAGAACCTCCGAAACCTTCGACACGGGTCAAGACGATGCAAGGCCAGGAACGCAGCATCGTCACCTCCAACAGGAACCTGGACACTCATAAAACGGGCAAGATAATCCAGGAAGATCTGGATTGCATCGTCATGAAAGCGCTCGAGAAAGATCGCTCTCGTCGCTACGACACGGCGAACGGGCTGGCGGATGATATTCGGCGTTTTCAGGCCAACGAAACCATCCTCGCCCACCCTCCGAACCGTCTCTACCAACTCCGCAAGGCTTGGCGCCGCAACCAGGTTCCCTTCACTGCTGCGGCCCTCGTGATGCTGGCGCTCGCCATTGGTTTCACGCTCACCTTCTTCGCCTTCCGCCGAGCCGTCGAAGCGCAGAACCAGGAGCGTCTCCAACGCGAACTCGCCAATGAAAATGCGCGCGAAGCGGCTAACGAAAAAGAACGCGCTGAGACAACGACCCAGGAATTGCGGGAGACCCTCTACCTCAGCCGAGTAGCTCAGGCGCTGCAAGAACTCGAGGCGAATCGCCCTGCTGATGCTCTTGAACTCCTAGACGCCTGCCCGGAGGAACTCAGAAACTGGGAATGGCACTACGTTCACAACCGCTGCTATCGGTCAGAGCCTGAAACACCATCCCCGGCGATCGAAGGGGTCACGCATTCATTAAGCCCGACCGGTGATTTGGCGCTCAGCAAGATCGACCAGGAACTTGCCATATGGAACTTGCGCGGAGACAAAGCTCAACGATCCTCCCGTTCCCTTCCCTTCTTCCGAGGCATGTCCGCATTCAGTCCCGATGGGAAGCTGCTGGCTCAGGTCGATCACAGTCAGAACCTCATTCACATCACCGAGCTCAGCACCGGCAAGCAATACCCTTCCTTGATCGGCCACACCAATCGAATTCAAGCCATCGCCTTTCATCCCAACGGAAGAGAAATCGCCACGGGAGCGGAGGAGCCCATCATAAGAATCTGGAATCTACGGTCGGGAAAGAAAGTCCGAGAACTCACCTTCGACACGTCTCCCACTCGGGTCTCTCGTCTCGCGTTCAGCCGGACCGGAAAATGGCTGGCCGCTGCGTATAGAAAGAGCGCCATTAAAGTATGGAATACGGAGACGTGGAGGCATCAAGTTGAACTACCGAAACACAGCGTTCCCATCGCTGGACTCGCCTTCAGTCCTGATGAAACAACCCTGGTGAGCGTCGACAACACAGACCTTCGGATTTGGGCCATCCCTTCCGGGAACGAGCTTGGAAGGCTTACCGGCCACAAGCTCTGGGTCTCTCGAGTGGCGTTCAGCCCGGATGGGACTCGGCTAGCGTCTAACGGATTCGACCGCACGCTGAAACTATGGGACTGGAAGAAGCAGAGGGAAGCCCTGACTGTTTCCCGCGTTTCGGCGGGTTTCTCTGACCTCAGGTTCACACCAACCGGGAAGCTGCTGGCCACCAATTGGAAGGGAGCCTTAGAAATTCATGATGGAAGTGCTTTCTCAGCTCGAAGCAGCAAGCCCGATCGGACTCTCACCGGTCACGCTCATCGGATCTGGGCGTTAACCTTCTCTCCGGATGGACGCCTCTTCTCGAGCGCCGAAGACAGCGAAGGCTTTGAGTGGGACCTCAACCTTGAGCGAGTCGAGAACGAATTCAAAGGGCTCTTCGAGGTCGCAACCTCGCGGGACGGACAGTATCTCGCGACAGCCCACGGTCGAATCACAAAGGTCGGGGATCAATCCCAGTTCTTCGATCAGCTCCGTGTCTTGGATGCCTACTCTCTTGAAGAACTCGCCGTCTTCAATAGCAGCCGGGGGGAATTCTTTGCGGCTGAATTCTCTCCAGACGGAAGATTCCTCATCGCAGGGGGCTACGCCAGAGCTGAGGACAACAAACGTCAGCTCTTTGTTTGGGATTGGAGAAACGAAGACAAGCTCCGAAACCTAGGCACTCGACAGGCGGGAGTGATTGATATCGAGATTAGTTCTGACGGCCGTCATTTGGCGACGGCGAATGAAAGTGGAAAAGTAACTCTCTGGGACGCCCAGAAACTCACCGAACCGCAGGAAGGAAAACGGATCTGGGACCAAGCGAACGGATTCGAGTTCTTCAAGATCGACTTCAGCCCTGATAGCAGCCGAATCGCCTTCGGAGATGGCAACTATGGCATCGCGGTTCTCGATGTGGGCTCGGGAGAACTCGCCTTGCCCATTCTGGAAGGACACGGCGATCTAGTCATGTGCGTCGATTATAGCCCTGACGGACAATATCTGGCCTCCGGGGGCGCTGACCATACGGTTCGGCTCTGGGATGCTCGCACGGGCGAGCACCTCCGGACCTTCCTTGGCCACGAAGGGGTCGTGAACGAAGTCGCATTCAGTCCCGACAGCCGCACTCTGGCTTCAGGAGGAGCCGACCTCGACATCCAACTCTGGAGCATCGAACCGTCTCCCAGGTAAGCCTCAAACAAGAAACTCAACGGGGATACGCGGTGCCGTATGTAAGCCGTCGCCACAACCACTCCAGAGGCCCTTGCCGATAGGCTCGCAACCAGGAACGGCTGAACCAGAGCTGAAACGCCCAGATGAGGAACACCAAAAAATACAACTCATGGCGGTCGAAGCGTCCCGCCAATCCAAGCCCCAAGCCCGAGAACACAAGCGCCCCGATCAGGGACTGCATCAGGTAGTTCGTGAGAGCCATCCGCCCCACATCAGCCAGAAGTCTTGTCAGAGTCTTCAATAGCTGCAAACGCACAATCAGCATCCAAAGCCCCAGATATCCAAGAGCCATACCGAGCCTTCCAAGTTGATAGGTTGGCTGAATCACGGGGCAAACGTCTATGAGTTTGAATCCATTCACAATGGCAACCCAGATTTCATATCCATTGCAAGTGAGACCGAGCGCAAATCCCGAGACCGTCAAACCCACATAGACCGGTAGAGGCTTATCTCCTGTCAGAATCCCACCACGCCACAAGGCCATTCCGAGCAACATCATCGCGAGCGCGTCCCACAAAAGGAAAATGGGAAGGATCGTCAGAATCACCTCATTGGATTTCTTGGCATTCCATTTCAGAGCAGACAGGTAACTTTCTCGACGCTGATGAAGTTCTTCCCGCATTTCACCCGGATTGGGTTCCATATCAGCGGCAAAATCTAACCACATCTGCCCTGCCTCGGGCGCTTTTGATTCAGCGGGCACCTCTTCCTGACGGGCCACCTCCGAAGTTCGATACGCCTCCTGCAACCCAAATCTTACGAGGCCGTAGAATGCGGAGAGTAATACAATCAGAGCCAAGCTCCACAGAGCCAGTGCTTTTGCACTTCGTTTCCGAAAGAGGTACAGTAGGACGCCAGCCGCCGCATAGGAAACCAGAATGTCGCCGTTCCAAAGAAGGAGGTAGGCGTTGATCAGCCCAAATACCAGAAGCCACCAGATCCGCTTGAAATACAATCTACCGGCCCGTTCTTTAGGCCCACTCAGAAACAACAGCATTCCAGCGCCGAATAGAAGCGAGAACAAACAACGCATGGCACCTTCCGCAAAGAGTTCCACTCCCATCCAAGTCAGAAAATCGGGATTCCAGCCCACCCCTACATCCAACCGAGGATTCATGTAAATCGCAGAATGCAACCCAAAGCCCAGAATGTTCAGCAAGAGAATACCAAGCAGTGCGAAGCCGCGGAGAACATCCAGCGAAAGAATTCTGTCGGTTCTGCCCTGGCTCGGAGTTATGATCTCGGAGTGCGATGTTTCCAAATCGGCTATTCCTGTCTACCTAAGTTCATTTCTCTACCATAATTCGAGCCATTCTTAGACGGCACACGCCAGCCCGTAACGCACTTTTGTACGTCGAAGGCTCAAAGCCTATCGAAAGGGCAAATCGAATAGCCTCTGTCCGCGGACCACGAACAGGTGAGATTTCAGTAGAAGCAAATGAACCGATGCGGCGATCACCGGTCTCGGATCGACCGGAGATAATCATCCACCGTATGCCCGAACGGCAACTTGGCAAACCCGAGCCACCGGTCTACAGCCTGCTCTCTCTCCTTCTTGGAAATCGTCACCCGACCTTGCTCTGGATTACTCGAGGTCATGCAAAAAAAGTAAAGATTCCTACTGATCTGTCAAGAAACCCAAAAACCAAACACCTGACACATGCAACCAATCCAAGGTTGGCTCGGAGCAGTGTTTCATGGTATATCATCGTCTTACCAAACATGCGCTCACGACTCTCCACCATTTTAATTTTGGCCATCATGGCTCGCTGTGTGGGAGCCGATACAATCAGCGGTCTCATTAAAGACCAAGCCCCCCATAAACTCTGGTCCCTCAACCCCGTTTCGTCTCCCGGCATTCCGGCCCTTCATTCAGACTTCGTTCGCACTCCGGTCGACAGCTTCATTCTTCAGAGCCTCAACGAGAAGCAGCTCACTCCAGCACCCCCCGCTGACAAAACAACGTTGCTCCGTCGGGTTACCCAGGATCTCACTGGCCTTCCCCCGACCATCGAGGAGATTAAGCGCTTCCTCAGTGACTCATCGCCTCAGGCATTTGATCGCGTGGTCGACAGCCTACTCGAGTCGCCACAATACGGCGTTCGATGGGGCCGCCATTGGCTCGATGTCGCTCGCTACGCAGACTCGAACGGGCTTGACGAAAACATTGGCTTCGGCAATGCCTGGCGATACCGCGACTACGTCGTGAATGCGTTCAATGCCGACAAGCCATTTAATCAGTTCATCATCGAACAAGTGGCCGGTGATCTCATTCCAAATCCCACGCAAGAATCCATCACCGCAACCGGCTTTCTGCAACTAGGCCCCAAAGTCATGGCCGAGCCCGATATCGAGAAACTCCATCTCGATGTCATCGACGAACAGATTGATACCCTCGGTAAAGCATTTCTCGGCATGACCATTGCCTGCGCTCGCTGCCACGACCACAAATTCGATCCTATTAAACAAAGTGACTACTACTCCTTGGCGGCGATCTTTAAAGGAACCAAGACCTTCGGCGGCGAAACGATGGGGGCGATCAAATACTGGTATGAACACTCCATTGCCTCGGACGAAGACAAACAGCGAATTGAACAAGCCGACAAACAGCTCAAGAAGCTGAACGCCGCAGCGTCTTCATACAAAAGTAAGGCTTTGGCCAAGATTCGAGAACAGGCGAGGAGCAAGGCCGTCGACTACCTGGTTGCGTGTATGGAATTCAATCCTGATACGTCCCTCGCGGAAATCACCTCCATTGCCAGAATCTACGGCCTCCACCCAAGAATCCTTCATCACTGTCGCCAACACCTCGAGTTTCAACGGGAGGCCCCTTTCTTTAAAGACTGGCACCGTTTTTCAGCAGCGAGGAAAACCGACGAGCTGAGACATCACTACCAGTCTATTTTCGATGAGCTCAAAACCCAATTGACCGCTTTACCAAAGGACAATCCGAGCAACAAAAAGCTGACCGACCATCGACTCGAAGCGGCCCGCGTCGCCCTGCAAGACCGCGCCGGCTTCCTTGCGGTTCCGGAACTAGATTCGTTCGCCTTCGATCCTAACACTCTCGCCGAGTATTACCGCCTCCTCACAGTTGCCCGAAACTTTGAATCAAGCGCCCCAGATTCCCCTGCGATCATGAGCGTGAGCGATGGCGAAACAGCCACGGAGATCCCGATGTATGTTCGTGGAAACCACAAACGGCCCGGCCCCAAAGTCCCACGAGGAGTGCCCACCGCTATGCACTGGAGCCAAACACTCCCCACCCTGCCCTCCAATTCAAGTGGCCGCCGTGAACTTGCTGAATGGATTGCCGATCCACGCCATCCCCTCACGGCGAGAGTCATGGTCAATCGGATCTGGACTTGGCATTTCGGTAAGGGCCTCGTGACGAGCACAGAGAATTTCGGGACCACTGGAGCCCTCCCGTCAAACCCGGAGCTACTAGATTGGCTGGCCGCTTACTTCATAAAATCTGGGTGGTCGATCAAGGCCATGCACCGACTCATTCTCAGATCCAGCACCTGGAAAATGGCGTCGCAACATCCGCTGGGGGACCGATACTCCCAGATCGATCCCGAGAATGAACTCCACTGGAAACAGAACTTACGTCGTTTGGAAGCGGAGCAAATTCGCGATTCGATTCTGGCGGTTTCAGGGAGACTGGATCCGCAGCTGGGAGGCAAAACATTGCCCCTCCGCAATCGTCAATTCGTCTTCAACCACACCTCGGAGGATCACACAACCTATGAAAGCCTGAGGCGGGCGCTATACCTCCCAGTGATACGAAACAACCTTTACCCCCTTTTCGAGCAGTTTGATTTCCCGGACCCCACCATGCCCACGGGGAGCAGGCATGAAACCGTCATTGCCCCCCAAGCCCTGGTTCTGCTGAACGATCCCCTCATCCTCGACTCGGCGTCCGCCATGGCTGAGTCTTTAGTTGAACAAGATCAAGACGAGACGGAAGCGATCCAAGCCCTTTACCTTCAAACCCTCGGTCGCCACCCCACGACAGAAGAGTTACAACGGGATGCGATGCTACTAGCGAACTTGTTCGCCCAGACGACCAAACACGAATCCTGGATGCTTTACTGCCAGAGTCTCCTTGCCAGCAACGGCTTTCTCTATCTGAAATGACTAGTCCCAGCCCACTCCAGACGCGCCGCCAGATGCTTCAGACATCGGCCCTGGGCTTCGGAGCTCTCGCGTTTCAATCCCTCCTGACGGGAGCATCATCAAATGACGTGGCTTCGCGCCAGGCACACCTTCCCGCCCGGGCCAAGCGAATCGTCTTCATGTTCATGAAAGGAGGACCGTCTCACGTCGACACCTTCGATCCGAAACCGCTCCTCGACCGAGATCATGGGAAGCCTCTTCCTTTCGACCTCCCCGAAGTAACCTTCGCCAAGCAAGGCAACCTCTTGAAATCACCCTGGAAGTTTCATCGCCATGGACAGAGCGGCCTCCCCGTAAGCGAACTCTTTCCCGAGCTTGCCAAGCACGTCGACGACCTCTGCATCCTACGATCCGTCCACGGGACGAATCCCGCCCACGGGGGAGCAGCCCTAAAACTACACACTGGATCGGATCAGTTTGTCCGTCCCAGCTTCGGCTCCTGGATCAGCTATGGGCTGGGCACCGAGAACGAGAATCTCCCCGCGTTCATCACAATCTGCCCCACCCTCGCACACGGAGGCGTGAACAATTGGGGAGCGGCGTTTCTCCCCTCGTATTGCCAGGGCACCCCTATCGGAAACGCCAGCCTTCCGGCTGCGAAGATTCGCGTCGATCACATTACGAATGCTCGCATTAGCCCCAAGATGCAGCGCCAACAGCTCAATATCATCCGGCAGCTCAACCGAGACTTCAACACGCGCACCTCTCCGAATCCCGCGCTCGAAGGCCGATTAGACTCCTTCGAGCTGGCTTTCCGGATGCAGACATCGATGCCTGAGATTCAAGACCTCTCGAAAGAGTCACGGGCAAGCCGACAACTCTACGGGATCGACGATCCCTTGACCGATGACTTCGGGCGTCAATGTCTGATGGCGAGACGATTTCTTGAACGCGGCGTCCGCTTCGTGCAAGTCACCCACAGCGATAGCCATGTCCAATGGGATCAACACGGCAACCTTTACCAAGGACATACGAAGAACGCCGCAGAAGTCGATCGTCCGATTGCAGGCTTCCTGAGCGACCTCAAGGCTCGTGGACTCCTTGATGACACCCTCGTTCTTTGGGGAGGCGAGTTCGGACGCACCCCAACCGTGCAAGGTTCAGACGGCCGCGATCACAACCCACATGGGTTCACCCTGTGGATGGCCGGTGGTGGGGTCAAAGGTGGCTTCGCCTACGGCGCCACCGATGAATACGGCTACTATGCAGTGGAGAACAAGATGCACGTCCACGATCTCCACGCGACCATCCTCCACCTGATGGGACTGGATCACGAGCGACTCACCTACCGCTACGGAGGAAGAGATTTCCGCCTCACCGATGTCGAAGGCAACGTCGCAACGGATATCCTAACCTAGCCCCTCAACTTTTCATCTCTAACTTCTCATTTCCAACTTCTCCCACGGGCAGCTTGAGCTCACGCTGACAGCTTGGGCTCACGCTGCAATCACCAAAGTGAGTAAAACAAATGAGCGCTTCTCAGAGTGCTTGCACTTGCTCATCGGCGAGCTCTTACGCCATCATCGTCCCGATGGGCCATATCACATCATTGTTCGTACGCAAAGTCGTCGCGGCAGCGGATGACTCCCTGGACAAAATCGCCGAACTCGCTTCGGTCGGGATCGATGCTGACAGCCCAGTCGATCCCACTCAAATGATTCCTGACGGAGACTACTACGATCTCCTGGAACGCCTCGCGAGAGAAGATCCCACCGGCACAACACTCCCGCTGCGGGCGGGCGCAAGCATGCGGTGTGATGACTATGGGGCACTGGGTCTCGCCTGGAAATCGGCCCCCACCTTGAGAGGCTCTTATGATCGAGCCGTCCGCTATGCTCGAGTGCTTACCAATGTGGCCAGCTACGAACTGGAAGCCACCACTGAGGGCGCCTTTCTCAATCTCCATCGCAGCGGAGAAAGGCAACTTGGAATGCGCCTTTCCAATGAGGCAACACTAGCCAGCATCACCCAGATCAGTCGGGAGGCTCTTACCAAAGTGTTCAATCCCGTCGCAGTCTTCCTCAAGCATCCGGTCCCCGAAAACATTGAAGCACACGAGACCTTTTTCCAGTGTCCTCTTCATTTTGAGGCCGACCGCGACGCCTTACTGGTTTCCTCAGACGCTTTAGAAGCGGCCAATCAACTGGGAGATGAAAGCATCTCTCGCTTCTTTGATCATCACCTGGATGTGGCCGTTGCCAGCTTGACTGAAGAAGCCACAATCGACCGAGAGGTGCGAGACTACATCTCTCGCTCACTAAGCGAGGGAGTCCCCACCATCTCGGATGTGGCTCGAACATTTGGAATGAGCGACCGGACCTTGCAACGTCGACTCTCCGACGTTGGTCAATCGTTCCAAGCTCTCGTGGATGACACGCGCCGCGAGTTGGCTTCTCGCCTGGTCAGACACACCCAATACACCCTGACCGAAGTTGCCTTCATGACCGGGTTCTCCGAACAAAGCGCCTTCACTCGGGCCTTCCGTCGATGGGAAGGACAAACGCCACGCTCCTTCCGGCTCCAACCACGATAGATTCCCCGAGTCCCGTCGTGACTCCGTATCAAGTCACCTCATGGGGTTCCGCATCCCTTTGGCGCGCGATGTCAATTCGTTGACATCCAGTGTCAAGCAATCCTCGTTTCGATGCGCTATACCTTTGCCCGTCACAGATCAAAAACAAGCATCACGAGCAAAGATGATAGCAAACAAAGACACCATCGACTCACCAGGCCTCACGCTTGTGCTGGGAGCCACCGGCAAGACCGGGCGCCACATCGTGAAACGACTTCAATCAAAAGGCACGCAGTTCCGTCCTGGCTCACGCTCCGGGAATCCGCGCTTCGATTGGAGTGACCAGAGCACTTGGTCACCCTGCCTGCAAGGAATCCGTTCCGTCTACCTGAACTATGTTCCGGATCTCGCAGTGCCAGGAGCCGCTGACACCATCGATGCCTTCCTCCAAGCTTGCCGCGGCAGCCAGGTTGAAAAGATCGTTCTCCTTTCCGGGCGTGGGGAAGCCGAGGCACAAAAGTGCGAACGTTTGGTGCAAAAGAGTGGCCTTCACTGGACCATTATTCGAGCCAGCTGGTTTTTCCAAAATTTCTCGGAAGGCGCTTTCTTGGACATGGTTCGGAGCGGCCAAATAACCCTACCAGTCGGGAAGGTGCTCGAGCCCTTCATCGATGCAGAAGATATTGCCGATGTCGCCGTTGCTGCACTGACCGAGCCTGGCCATGCGGATCAACTCTACGAGGTGACGGGCCCGCGTTTATGCAGCTTCCAGGATATCGCTGACGAACTCACCTCAGCCATCGGTCGTCGAGTTGAATACACCGAGATTTCCCACGAAGCCTTTATCGAAGGAGTCAAGAGCTCGGGAGCTCCCGAGCAAGTCGTCTGGCTTATGGACTACCTCTTCTCCACAGTCCTCGACGGACGCAACAGCAAGCTTGCAGACGGCGTTCAAAAAGCGCTCGGTCGAGAGCCCAAAGACTTTCGCAATTTCGCCCAAGAAACAGCAGCCCAAGACCTCTGGTAATCCCAACCCCAAGTCACTCTCACCTCTAATTTCTAACTTCGAACTTCCCAAAAATGTCTCCCCTAATCATCTCCCTCTCAACATCCACGCTTCTTTGCACTCTCACCGCAGGGATCGCGCTTACGTTCGCGACTGTTGTGATGCCGGGCATTCGACGCCTCGACGATCTCCAGTTCCTCAGAGCATTCAAACACATGGACGGCATCATCCAGAACAACCAACCGATCTTCATGTTCGTCTGGGTCGGCTCGGCCTTGGCCATATTGACAAGTGCGATCATCGGAACGATACAACTTGAAGGTTGGAATCGTAACCTCCTCGTTATCGCCGCGCTGCTGTATCTCTTCGGCGTCCAAGCGCCCACGGTGAGCGTGAACGTGCCGCTCAACAACGCCCTTCAGGAACTCGATCTCGAGTCTCTCTCCCCGGACGAAATTCAGGACACTCGAACAGGATTCGAAAGTCGATGGAACACATGAAACATTCGCCGAACGATCGCTGCCATACTGACCGCTCTGCTGCTGATCGTGCTCCTCGTTCGACTATGAACAGATACCGTTCTCAGAACACTTTGGGACAGCTCGGTCAAACGGTTCCCGATCGTCCCACGACGTGTCTGACTCTCGCAGGGTCTGCTCCCACTCGATCCAGTAAATATTCAAGAACGCGCCATCGGGCCCAGTGCCAAAGCACAATAAGGACCACGCCAACCACCCATTGACCTCGCCCGACCCCACCAAGAATAAACAACAGCACGAAGAGCGGGAGGAGGTAAGCAAAGAAAGCCAGCTGCAACCAGCTTCGCTGAACACTCAAACCATGCAGCCCGTACCAAACGCCCAGACGTTGAATGGTTTGCACATCAACCGCAGAGAGAATCCCTAAGCCCAAATGGAGGGCGATCATCTTTGGCGTTTCATAAGACATGCCGTTAGCCCCAAGCGACATGCCGTTAGCCGCAAGCAGCATGGCCTGAAACAGATGAGCTGCCGCCAATAGAAAGCCCTTTCCTTGCTGAGTCTTGGCCATTCCAGTCAGGAGGCTCAGAACGATCTGGCGATTCGGAAGCGGTGTCGTCAGGATCAACTCAAGCATTCCCGACTTGCGATCCGTCGTGATTTGCCTGGGCGCTTCGATACAGACATTGAGGCGCACCATAAAATCTAGCAGCACCAGTGAGGAGATGGATAACCAATAGAATTCAGAACGCATCAATGAGCTGCCAACCTGGATCGCCGCAACCGAAACCAAAAAATAGATCAGAGCGAGCACTGGAATCACGATCCGCAGGAAGGGCAGATCTCGGCTGTAAGAGCCCGCCAAGACCTCATAGGGACTCACCCCGTCGGGAAAGCGAAGGGCATGTCGGCGTTCAAATGTTGGCACAATCCAATCCTTCTGAATCATTCGAAGGAAGCGATTTTCGGACTTCCGAACTTCCCGGCTCGCTGACCGTCCCCGAGCCTCTCGCCGCCAAAGGACCTCAAAACAGCTCCGAGCCAAAAGGAAGAAAACCACACCAAAAACGGTCACACCGAGAACACTCACAACATAGGCCCAAACCGATTCCTGCTTGAGAATTTCCGTAAGCGACAAGGGAACCATAAACGCCGGTCCGGCGATAAAGATTTCCAAGAACGATGGCCCCCTTCCAATTCCCGAAGCAAGAAAGAGAGCCACGCTAAGCGGCAAGATCGAGACCAAGAACAAGGTGACGACACTCGAGAGAGCGGAGGTCTTGGCTTCACGACAGAGAACGGACCAAAAAATCCCCACAGCGATCCCCAACCAAACCACCACGAGCACGTTCAAGCACTGCCGCAATACCTCAGCCCAAGCAACCCCCCCCGAAAGGATCGGCAACATGAGGACGGGCACAATCGCAACCAAGCAAAGAAGGAACCGAGCACCGGCTGCTAAGGCCAAGCCAACAAGCAACTCCCAAGACCGGAGTGAAGTCAGAAAGAGAACCCCCAAAGTGCCCTCTCGACGCTCGGCACTAATCACATCAGACACCGCTAACGCCGCCCCAAAACTAAACAAGATCATCGCCGCTATCGACGCGGATATCAGCATCATCTGCCCCGGCTGCGGATCCCTTTGAAGCCATGCCCAAAGACAAACAACCAAAGGCACCCCCGCAAAGGCAACGCGCTGCCAGTAGGTTAATGGACGTCGACTTTGCAATCGAAGTTCTCGGAGTATGACCGTCCCTAGATTCACCTTGATGAGCAACCAATAGCAAGCAACAGACCTGCCTCTCCCCTTTGATGCCCGCAGACCATGCGAGCCCAGATCTTCGACCTATGCTGCCCACAAAAAACCGACACCGCAACCCAAGATTCCGAGAACCCCTTCGATCACCGTTCAAAGACTACAGATTCTTGGCCCAGGTTCCTCTCCCCACCTTCCGAATTCTAAATTCTGATTTCTAATTTCTTACCTCTGAGTCGGGTGATTGAATCTCGCCAAGACCGCAGGCCGTTCCCTATCCTCAACTCGTCATGCCTAAACGGGGACGCCATCAAAGCACGTCATCGGAAACACGCCGAATGCTCAATCGAATTGAGGCATTGGACGGTGTCGTCGGTGTTGTCATTGGCCACTCTTATGGCGGCAAATCTCTCGGGCGACACGGCAAGACGGGAGCCGTCAAAGTGCAGGGAAAACGTCCCGGCGGCTTGAAAGCAGTGACGCAATCAGCCAAGGGTCTGCAGGAGATCTTTATTATCACCAAACCAAACTCAGAGGATCTCATCGCCGAACAAATCAAGGCCCTCTAAGCCTGCCCCAAGCTACAGAAGCTTATTCCAATCTATCGTTCACTCCGAAAACCTACGGACTCTGTGATGGATGTTCCGCTCAGTTTTCGCGTTCAGGTTCTGCAAAGTCATTCAGCGTTGAAACTCAGTTCGCAGCCTTTAGGATTTCAAATATGAAAGTCAACTGGCTCTCAATTTTTCTGGCTGGGCTGCTCCCTTCTCTCCTCGGCAACGCCGAAGAGGGACCAGAATCACCAGCCACGTTCTCCCGCGAGCATTTCGAGATCGACGGTCAACCGGCCTTTATGATCTTGCCCTCCCTCGAGAAGACCAAAGAAGCCAAGTCCATTCCTTGGGTGCTTTACGCCCCCACGTTCGCAGGACGACTTCCAAGCGATCGCGACGAAGGTTGGATGATGCAACGTTGGCTCGATCAAGGTATCGCAATCGCTGGCATCGACATTGGAGAATCCTACGGCAGTCCAGCCGGGCGAGAGACCTACACCAAGCTGCACGAGAAACTCGTGGAGCAATTTCGATTTGATTCTAAAGCGAGCCTCCTGGCGCGCAGTCGAGGCGGACTCATGCTTTATTGCTGGGCAGTTGAAAATCCCGAAAAAGTCCGCTGCATCGCGGGAATCTACCCGGTCTGTGACCTAACCAGTTACCCCGGCATTGAGAAGGCATGCGGCGCTTACGGCATGGCTGCGGAAGAACAAAAAGCCAAGCTTCACCTCCACAACCCCATTCCTCGCTTAGCGCCTTTAGCCAAAGAGCAGGTTCCCATCCTTCACATCCACGGAGCCAAGGACAAGCTCGTGCCCTTGGCTGCCAACTCGGGGGCCATGAAACAAGAATACGATCGGCTTGGGGGATCCATGAAACTGATCGTTGCCCCCGATCAATGGCACAACATGTGGCGCGGCTTCTTCGAGTGCCAAGAATTGGTCGATTTCGTGATTCAGAATGCACGAGCTCGGTACCAATAGGCATGCTTTCGGAATGCGAGGCCTTCTTCGTCAGCGGACAATCCAAGCGTGGATGAAAGCTGAGGCCTTGCTTCAGCAATCCAAACGGCACTTAGGGATTGAGCGACCAAAGCGTGAAGTTGTCGAAGTGAATCTCGCCTCCGGTGATGGTGGGACCGAATTGAGTTAGTCTCGGATGGGCAATCCCCTCAGACTGAAGCTCTATCGACACGTCCCCCACAACACAACGAAGTAAGTCTCCCGACTTGGTAATCACAGCATGGTAGAGCTTGCCTTCCTTGAATCGGTGCGACACAAATCGCTTTTTTGAGTCAAGTAACGGCTGGATCTTTTCGCTCCAACGAGTGCCCTGCCTAAACTGAGAGCGAAGTTTAAGGTTCATCACACCCGACTTGTCATCCTGAACTGTCACACCTCGACGATTAAAAACGACACGGGCAATGTGACCGGAGTGAACTTCTTTGCAATTCATATCATCTAAGACGAAGTTGAACTGGCGTCCTCCCTTAAAAACAAAATCGAATTCCACTACAAACTCTGAGCTCGTGAACGGCGCTCGAATAACAGAACCGTGCCCCGCATCAGGCAATTCCCGTCCCACGAGCATGCCTTCGCGAATGGAGAACGCGCCGTGAAACTTCTCTTTGATCGTCCATTTACTCGAGTTCAAAGGAGTCTCGAAACGGTCTTCAAATAGAAGCTTTCCTTTCCGAGGCAGCCCCAGATCTGCAAGACAGGTGTGGCACAAGTGATTAACGAGGACTATGAAGCAGGTAATCGAGGTTTTCATCGTTTCAGAATCGGCTAAGGCATGGTTGAGAGCAGCTCGCGGGTCCGTTTGGTCCCACCACAAAGCCTATTTCTTGCGGAACACCTGGCTTTGTACGACCTCATGAATAAGCGATCGGAAGCCGAAGTCCGTGGACGTTGCACGGCTGAGCATCACATCAATCTCTCGTCGATCGGCAAACTCAATACTCGCTCCCGTTGAGTAAACCAGAAGTTTTTCGAGGACATTGCGCGCCAAGGCCTGAGGATCTTGCAGAACAATTCGTCTGAAGCCCTCCAATCCTTCAAAGACGCGCCCGTCCGCCATCTGGTAACTTGAATCGACCCGAGGGCCTTTGTCCCAGCGCTTCCCCGACTCTTTCAGAGTTCGATAATTCTTCCGCCAACCACCGATCACATCAAAATTCTCAAGCGCAAAACCAGGCGGATCGATCTTCTTGTGGCAGGCCATACAGGATTTAGTAGATCGATGCTTCTCCAATTGATCCCGAATACTCACGGCGCCACGGATATCTGGTTCCACCGCCGGGACATCATCAGGCGGCGGAGGCACATGTTGCGCGAGCATCTTCTCTAACACCCACACGCCTCTTATAATGGGTGATGTCGTCGTGCCGTTCGCGGTTACTTTCAGCACGCTCCCGTGGGTGAGAATGCCCCCTCGATGCTCATTGCCGGTGAGAGCCACTCGCCTGATCCCCGGCCCTTTCACTCCTTCGATTCGATAGTGCTTGGCAAGCCGTTCATTCAGCATGGCAAAGTCCGAATCGATGAGATTCGTCACACTTTCGTTCTGATCGATCAGCTCACGAAGAAACGCCCTTGTTTCCTCCAACATGGAGTGCTTCAGGACATTATCAAACTCCGGGTAGAGCTTCGAATCCGGCGTTGTAAAATCGATATCTTTGAGATCCAGCCAATGATCGCTGAAATTCTGAACGAAAGCGGCAGAGCGAGCATCGCCTAGCAGACGATCCACCTGATCTGCGAGGACCTCAGGCTCTGACAATCGTCTCTCTCGAGCCAGGTTCCAAAGTTCCTCGTCCGGGGCACGACTCCACAGAAAGTAGCTCAACCGTGAGGCGAGAGCGAACTCATCCAGACCTCCCAAGTCTTCTCTGAAGAAAAGAAAGCGGGGCGAACTCAATACGGCGCGATATCCGACAAACAATGCCTCCCGCAGGGAACCGGTCTCATCTAAGATATGCTCTGCAAGCGACAAGTAAGAATGGATACTTTCTGCGCTTACAGGGCGCCTAAAGGCACGCTCCGCAAATGCCATAAGCAACGCTTCCATGTCCTTTGCGGCCTCCTGACTCACCAGTCCACCATCCTTCACTTTCAGGGATGGAAACACATTGGACGTTGAACGCTCGCGATCATTCCCGCGATAGATGCGCTCGATCTCAATCGATTGAATGGCCGTGCCGATGCCTCCCCGATTCACGGCCGTGCCATTGTTCACGGAAGGCCCCGGAGCTAGCTTGAGGGTTCGGTCTCCGGGACGAATCTCCAAACGATGCCCTTTGATCATCCAGGCATCAAAAACGAACTCCTTCAACTCGCGTTCAGCGAGGAAGTGCCCTACCCAAAACAATCGAGGCGCCTTCGCGGCACAGACTCCACTTCGAATCTGCGTCCAAACACCTCGCCCAGGCGGAGGATTAAAGGCCTTCGCCTTGATTTTTAGACGATACCACCCAGTCTCTGGGACCGTGGTCGCGTCCATGCGTCCATGGTAGTTATTGTTACAGGCCATGGCGACGGCATATCCATCACGAAAGATCGGCCGCCGATCCCGCCTCGCCTTGACACTAAAATCATCGGCCAGAACTCGAGCCTTTAAATGTCGCTTAAACTCAGGCTTCGGCTCTGTCGCCCGCCGGAAAGCCTCCTCCAATGACAAATCGACCACATCAAGATACTTCTCCAAAAGATGGTAGGAAACCGGTTGAGCTTCCGCCACGTTACTGAAACCTTCCTGTGTCACGTCCTCAGGCAACAAGTCTACGATGGGTAGATCAATCCCCAAAAGGTCATGCAGCGTATTCTCGAACTCGATTCGATTTAAGCGACGGGAACGCACCCGCCCTTTGCTGCGTTGGTGCGATACGGAAGCTTGATGCAATGTCTCCTCGAGGGTCTCAAGAAACGCCTTTCTCCCCTCCGGCTCACCGCGAGGAGGCATTTCGTGAGCCTTGACTCGATCATGAATTAGAATCCAGCGCTTGAGATCCGATCGATCGGCGGGAGAAAATGAAAGCGACTCAAGATCGAGTTCCCCTTCACGGTCATCGGAATTATGGCAGTCATAGCAGTGCTCATCAAAAAACTGAATAACCGAGGAAGGCAGTTCCACTGGAGACCCTGAAGGCTCAGCAGCACCCTCCACGGACAAGGATTTAGCACCGATCACGCTCAGCCACATCAGCCGGATGAGATTATCGCAGCTCCGCCACATTTTGACTAAACCATTTCAAGCCCTCGCATTGGGGCCGTGGCTTGCGAGAAGTGATTCGTCTCAACGCCATGCCGCTGAAGCACGCTCACGAACAGATTTCCCAACGGGTAGTTGTTCTTCTGGTCAAACGCCAGATGCTGCCCGTGACGGAATCCACCTCCCGCAAACAAGACGGGGAGGTTCTTGTTGTCGTGCGAACTCGCATTTCCCAAGTTCGAAGTCAACAGAACGTTCGTTTGATCCAATAGCGAGCTACCCTGTTCGTCGTGAGCTTTTAGCTGCTCGAGAAACGCTCCCCAGGCAGCAACGATCTCGGTTTCCACCAAGGTCAATTGCTCAATCTTCTCCTCGTCTCGGCCATGATGGCTCAGCCCATGGTAGCCCTGCCTCACGCCTTCGATCGGAATCGCCCCCGCGTTGCCGTTTAAGTGAAGCGTCACAAAACGTGTTGAGTCCGTTTCTAAAGCCAAGCGAATGACATCCATCAGCAACTTCATCCGCTCGACCACCGCGTTGTTGTCGTCGATATCAATCGGCATCTTCGACCTGACTACAGGCTTCTCTCTCCGCACCCAGTTCTCAGATTCACTCAACCGCTTTTCAAAATTCCGGACGGCGGTGAAATACTGATCCAACTTATCACGATCTCCTGTCCCTAGTTCTCGCTGCAAGCGCCGCGCGTCCTCGGACACAATGTCCATCACACTCCGTCCCTGTCTCAAGCGCTCAATTTGTCGGTTTTGCTCTGCGACAGAATCCGCCACAAAGAGTTTCTTGTAGAGCTTCGAAGGAGAGAACTCCGCCGGGATCATGCTCCCATTCTCGGAGTAGGCAGGACTATTGCTTTCGGTCACATTGAGAGTCAAAGATGGAAAACGAGTTTGGCTCCCAAATCGACGAGCCAATTCCTGATCGATGGAAATCGAATTCTTGAACACCGCATTCCGAGAGTATGGAGCACCGGTCAGAATACTGCCTTCGGCCTGGTGCCCCCCGCTGACGCGTGGATGAGAAGCACCGGAAATCACCGTGACGTCATCCAAGACATTCGGAATCTTTGAGAGGTAAAGCGAAGGCTCATAGTCACGCCCCTGGCCTTGGGGCCTCAGGTTCGGAGCGTGCAAACCAAGCGACAAGGTGATTCCCACAAAACGTCTTGGCGGGACATTCCCAGGCGTCTTCGCGAAGGCTGGTTGCATCGCATCCAGCCAAGGCAAGGCCAGGGCCGCCCCAACACCTTTTAGAAAACGGCGCCGCGGAAGAGGTTTCTTCAGACTCAAGTTCACTTTCTTCATCTTCGCAGATTCAGCACAGACGTGTAGAATCACTCTTTCCATCACTCAATGCCAGGACAATCCCGGGTGACAGAACAAGCCAAAGCATACTTATGCCCCTCAACATAGGCACATTGCGCTAAGGTGGGAAGTCAGCGAGACTCCCGAGAGGACTTGACCGAGTAGAGCCTCGGCAACAAGGCCTCCGTCTCGTGCAGCCACTCATCAAGATGCCGGGCCATCGATTGCACTCGCTCTGGCATCTGGGACGACAGGTCCATGGATTCACTCACGTCCTTCGACAAATCGTAGAGTTCATATCGATGCGCATGCTCAGGCCCGTCAAACCAGAGTCGAATCAGCTTATAACGATCATCGCGAATGAACGAGCCTCCCACCGTATTTGCAAGCGTGACTCGCCGGGGAAAGTGACAAAATAGATGACGACTTGGGAATTTACCGGTCCCTGTCAAAAGTGGAACAATGCTCAGCCCATCAAGCTCTTGAAGATCATGCTCCACCCCAGTGATCTCATAAATCGTCGGATAGAGATCAATCAAATGGACCGGCGTGTCACACTCTTTATTGGCCGGAACCGTTCCGGGGTGGCGCACGATGAAGGGCACACGAACCCCTCCTTCGTAAAAGCATGCCTTTCCTCCTCTCAGCGGCGCGTTCGAAGTAACAGGTATCGGATAACGTTTCGCATAATCCCCCTTCATGTTCTTCCAATGAATCCCCCCATTGTCTGACACAAAAAGCACCCAGGTGTCCTCTGCAATGCCTTGCTCATCGAGTGTTCCCAGGATCTTTCCTAGACTCTGATCCATGGCCCAAAGCATGGCAGCCATGACGGGATTTCCAGAGTGATCCGTTCGCCGACGCTTCGTATCGAAACGCTCCACGTCCTCGGTTCGGGCTTGGTAGGGTGCATGCACATTGAAGTGTGAAAGCAACAGGAAGAAGGGGCGTTCTCCCCGATCGCGAATCAGCTCGATCGCGTCCTCGGTCAATCGCTCACAAATATACTCCCCATCCTTACTCGGGGGCCTTAGCCCCGGAATCTGGTTCGGACCAAAATAGCCTCCCCGCGGCCCGGCCCCTCCCACGCAAGTGATTTGATCGAATCCTTGTTTGTCCGGCCAATACCTTGGAGCACTACCCAAATGCCATTTCCCCAAGAACCATGTCTGATAGCCTGCTCCCTTCAGCGTTTCAGCCACGGTGGTCTCACCCAAGGGAAGATGCGACCGACTCTCCGGCCAAATGACCGCGTCCTTTGCACGCGGTCGCGCCGGCACTTTCGGATCTACCTGGCTTTGCCCTGTGATCGCCTGGTGCATGCGCACCCGAGCTGGATAGCGCCCTGTCATCAAGGCCGCCCGCGAAGGGGAACACAAGGGTTGGGCATAAGCTTGGGTGAATCGCATTCCTTCCGAGGCCAGCCGATCAAGATTCGGCGTCTCATAAAAATCGCTCCCGTAGGTACTACTATCCATCCATCCCATGTCATCGACAAAAAACAAGATGATGTTTGGGCGCCGATCAGCCTGCACGCAGACACTCGTGAAACAAAGACAAAGCAACAAGATAAGACGCATCACTAAAGACAAATAGAACTCGGCTATAAGGAACGATGAAGACTTACCCCATATAGGGCCTCGAGTCGAGGGCTTCCCTTGACATAAGACTTCGCTCGACACGGATGATTCCCCCTTGATCGAGGCCGTTTTTGTTTTTACTTTGCCGCACCTAACAAAGGAAAGATTCGAGACATGCACCGATCCAATCGCACGCCCTCTTCCCTATCTCAATCGACATCAGGGAAGATCCCATCAAGCAGAAGCAACAAGAGAATACTTTGGTTCACTCTCCTGTTTAGTGGAACGATCTCACTCGCCACCCTGGCCCAGAATCCAAGTTTCGGAGGCAAAGAATTCCGTCATGTCTGGACAGACGGTCAGGTTCCTGAGGGAGTGAATAGTGGGGTCACCCTAACCGAGGCAGTTCTCACGCAAACCGGCATCTATCTCTTCTCCGACTTCAGCCCGCAGGGTGTCTACTTTTTGACAGATGACGGAGTGAAGTCTGTCGCAGTTCGCGATCAGGAGAATTTCAACGGCCTCACACGATTTCTCCCCCTTGGAGTGATTGATGAGCGCGACCTACTCTTCGTCCCTGTAGCGATCAACAACCTCCATCCCGTCTATCGCCACGGAGCCGAAGGACTCCAAGCCCAAGAAGAACCCACAGCCGAACAAGCGATTGGACAATACGTGGACGGGCATATGATCTACTCCACGTTCAGCACCAAGCGAGGAACCGAGGTTTGGAGCTACCATTTGGGCCAGGCGCCCGAACGCATTTACAGCAATGACAATTTACCCGATCTCAATCCGCATTTGGACTACGATGGGAACTCGATCTTCCTGACCACCGGCAGCCAAGACGCCGACATGGCGATTTGGATTCACCGACCGGACGGCCAAGTCAAGAAAGTCATCCAGCACGGGGATGCCCTGCCTGGTTCTGAAGGTACTTTTCGTGGCTTTGCGTCCACCCAAGGTGCCTTCGCAGACAGCGGCAAAATCTATTTCATCGCACAGAGCAATGAACCAGCACCCTTCGCACCTGATCACCTTCTAATCAGTTCAAATGGAGACACGACTGAACCAATTCTCAAGCGAGGACAAGAAGTTCCAGGAAGCCCCGGAGTCACCCTCAACGGATTTGAAGTCGCGCAGATTGAGGGCGGACGAATATGGTTCGTTGCTTCTCTGTCAACTGGCGGAAAGGTTCTCTTTCGAATAGAGGATGGAGAGTGGACATCCGTCATCTCAACAGCCGAAAGCGTCGGAGGAAGAACGCCAATCGGGATGCGCGCCTTTCGACGAGGCGCACTCGGGGAAAACCTTATCGTGCAGCTTACCTTTCTCGGCAATAACTTCCGTCCTATCAACGAGCTCTACACGAACGCTCCCCTTGAAGGTCTCCCCACCCTCGCTCCAGAATCGAAGCCTCAACTCAAAGTTGCATTCGCTCCAAACGGCCAGCTTCAGCTCAGCGCAGAAGGGATGCCCGGAACAAGCGTCATTCTTGAGGCATCCAACAACCTTGGCCAATGGGAATCCTTGGGTGCGCCCCAAACCATCCAGGACGGCGAGTCTGCTGCGTGGCTCCTGCCGGCAGAAGGCTCCGCCCGGTTTTTCCGCACCGTCAATGCGAGTAGCGCGCCCTAAGCTAGTCGATATGACTCCCCGTCTCCTCCAAGGAATCACGGATCGCAACGAAGTCTCCCAATATCAAGGCGCGCGTTCGAATTCGCATGGATGACGAGAGCCAGGCAAGGATCTCCCCTTCCCGACCTATGGCCGTCCTGAGGCCATCGAAGTGGCGAAAGAAGAACGCTTCGTCTGCGTGCAAGGATGCTTTCCAGATTAACTGCATTTCGCGAAACCTTGCCACGCCTTCAGGAGACAGTTCTCCCTCGATACGCCTTGACTGGCGCTCCACCTCTCTTAGCCAGGCTTCACGAGCCTCCTTGATGCTCTCTGACATTTCGAGATTCGTTCCAAGAAACTCCAAACGTCCTTCAAAACGACGATCAATAGGATGTGGTGAATCATGCTGTACACCGAACATCCCTTCGTAGCACCGAAGTTCACTCGTCCCTGAAAGCACACCCAGAAGCAGTAGCATTCGAACCCATGAACCCTTTGAGAACAGATTTTTCCAAGTCATGTTGTCTTTCAATTTCACTCACAAACAGAGACAAAAATAAAGCTGAATCACGCCCTGAATCGGCGGCTCGTTCAAAGGTGTCTTTCTACCGAGGCTCAACGAGCTCGCCGGTCTGAACAGGAGTTCCTAAGGCGTCTCCTCGGGCTTTCCCTCCTGAGACGATACGTTCCTTACCTTGGGCTCGGGAGGCGCTTCGATGGACAACATGATCTTCTCATCTCGGAACCGACCAATTTCGATCGGTTCGCGCTCCGGAAAGTCCCCGTTGAGCTCCCGGATCGAGATCTCATCTTCCAATTCTGTCTCTTCGATCAAAGGGAACAAACTATTTCCTCCACCAGAAAAGCCCCCTGCACGTCCCTTCGCGGCATATTGCAGATAGCCCGGTTCATCACCAGGCGTCACTAATGTGGCCACGATCAAGTATTCGGCCTGGGCGAGCGACGTCGAATCGCGATTGGGCCCGTGAACTCCGGTGAAGGTCTTGATGCCCCCTCGCATTTCCGGCTCCGCCTCCTGCCCCTCCCACAAGGATGCCCATTGTTCTCCGCGCGTCTGTACTTTCACGGAATAAATAACATTCCAGTCATCCACGAGGATGGGTTCGATGCTCAGTCGAAACATCCCTTCAGGAAACGGAATTTTCTCCTTCGGTACTGCTCGTCCACAGCCGCTTAACAAGACCATGCACAATCCGACTACCAAGCAAACTCGTTGAATCGTTTTCACTGCCATCCTTTTAAACCAAAGCCACCTACTTGAATCTGTCGGCGAATGGAACCTTGAGTCACCAAAACCCCACCCATCGATGTTGCGTCAATTGACAGACTTAAGAACCCTACACTATCCGCCGATAGCAGAGAAAGGAAACGCTAAACTTAGGGATTCTTTAAAGATACCTCTCGACGTTTCCCGGAAATCGAAACTGGGACGGAAGGTTCTTATTTTATCTCTCGAAGCTGGTTGATAGGATTCCCTTACGGAACCCTATCTTACCGTCCAGAAACCGTGTCGAGAGAGGGATCTTAGAAGAATCAAACGCAGGGTAATCTATGAAGAAATCTCTTTCTCTGTTTGTCATTGCTGTCGCAATGACTTGTCAGCCGCTCATCAACGGTCAAACACTTTTCACCGAGAACTTTGACGGCTTTAGCGATGGCACGACAGCAGTGCCGGGCTTGATCTTCGATCCAGCCATGTACTCCGTGCAGACCGACACAACCTTCGGTACAGACAAAGTCTTACAAACCTCCTCAACCCAACAAAACATTCACGGCTCATTTGCCTCAACCAGCGTCACCGACACCACAACCCTCGCCCTCCACGTGAACTACCGGTGGACAACGGCTCCCACGATGGTCCCCCAAGGGAACTTTCTCAGAATGGGGCTTTATAATAGTGGTGGCACGTCGGCAAGTGCGCACACCGACACGGTGTTTTTGGACGATAATGGCTACCTGGTCGACGCCACCTACTACGCCAGCCAGTTCGGCTATGCCGCCCGTGAGGAAAACTCGATCAGTAGCGCATTCACCGAGATCCTTCTCGACACACTTCCTGCCACCGACATGACGCAACTAGGTGCCGATCAAGCGAAAGGAGCCGACAACGGAACTGACTTTGACGTCCTCTCCCTTCGCATCAGCTACGATGGATCCGTGACTACCACCGACATCTTCTTCGAAGACCCCACGTTCTCCGGTGCTCCCGCCCTCAGCAGAACGGATGCATCCAGTCCGATCTCGACGTTCGACAGCTTCTTTGTTCGAGCCGCTGGCAGTTTTGGCAGCGCCAATCTGAACGTGGAAAAGATCACCGTGTCTCTAACAACCGTGCCAGAGCCAAAGCATTACCTGTTGATCGTGGGCAGTCTCCTTGGACTCATGACGATCCGTCGCCGCTTGGCGATCAACGCGGCCTAGTTCTCGACAGAAGTAGAGGCCGCGAATCACAGAAAGAATTGAGGACCACTTCGATCCTCAAGCTCGAAGAAAAGAAAAGTTCGCCGGGGCTAGGAACTGATTCAACACCTCACTCGGCTCGATCCATTCCGGATCGTCCGGCGTCGCGTTCGCCAACTCTTCGTAGCATCCGATCAGAAGGTCACCATACGCATCTAAACTGAATTCACGTTCTGCAAGCGCTCGATTCTGCACGGAAGCCTCACTCCACCCGCTCGAAGGTAGAGCTGACGGATTCAAAGCGCTTCCACAATCAGGATCTTTGACAACTCGCTGAATCACAAGTTCCTGCATCTCTTCCGTAAGACGCCCAAAGTCAACCACATCCCCACGGGTCAGATCGGCATAGGTAGCTGCCAAGGTATCCGTAGTGCAATCTATTGAATACTGTTCGTACATTTTGGCTACCGCAGTCTCTAATTCCGCCTTGAGGTCCAATCCATCCAGCCAAGATAGCGGCACATCAACCCGATCATACAAATCATTAAGAGCCAGCCCGATTTGAGTGAAGTCCTTCGTGATGAGAGGCAAGTTCCTTCCCACTAAGGGTCGACCAAAGACCCAAGGTTCCAAGAACCCCAAACCAAACCCCTCGGCCACGCTCGTGGTCACCAGAGCATTAGCGGCTCCCATGAGCTCCGGAAAACTCAGGTCATCTCGGTTACCAAGCTCAAAGGAGACTGGTAAAGCCCAGTCTTGAGCGCACGCGACCCATCGATCATAGATCGGTCGCGCCTGGGGATTATCCGGAGCCAAAGTGCAGCCAAAGTGTCGCCCTTCCGGTGCCATCGCCGCCCACAAGAGCAATTCGCCCAGATTCTTTCGACGAATGGCACGCGTGGGGTAAAGGATCAATTCCTCGTATGAGAGCCCAGGCACAGGATCAGATTGTGAAAACGGTTCCGTCGCCTTCACCGGATTCGCTAGGAGTCGCATCCTTTCCGCAGGAATGCCTGCATGGAGCAAGGCTTGGTGATCACGACCGTTCAACACGCCGTAGAGCACGCGTTCCCCAACTGGGTACAAACGGGATCGCAGATTCTTGTCCACCCCCGCTCCCAGATCATCTCGCAAGGCCTGATAGTTAGAGGCTCGGCCGTCTTCGGGAAAATCATGGATGTGCAACAAGAGGCGATCTCGTTTGATCGCCATTTCCGAGACGACTTCGGTCAACGAAGTGTTCTTGGCAAGATGATGATTATGAACGTGCCAAACATCAGGGTCGCCCCCCAGAGCATTCCGCGCTGCATCACGCAGACCCCGTTCCAAATCGGACGCGGCGACTCTCTCTGCCCCAGTCTGATAGGCCAGCTCTGGAACCGTGGCCACCAGTGACGCGAACCGCGCATCCAGCCCAGAAGCCTCCTCGGCCAAGACAACGACTTCAACACCGCGCTCAAGGAGGCGTCCTAGGGTGTTCTCAACAACCCGGGTTACGCCCCCTCGTTTCAGGTGGTAGTGAACGATGGCTACACGCATACCGGATTCACCGAACAACGATCCAGACAGCCAAGTGAACTAAGCCTGCACAGAGAACTTGTCTCGGTAGGCGGGGATCTCGATCATCGGGGGGCGTTCTTCTTCCTTGATCGTCTTCTCATTCAAGTGATAGCTCCGATCCTGCGCCTCAAAGTGTCGGTAGATCTGATTGATCTGGGACAAATCTTTGATCATGCCGAATCGCTCCATTCGAGTCAGGAAGGTTTGAAGAATTCCAAACGACATTTTACCCAAGGCAATCGTGGTCTGATTGCGATGAATGCGTTGATCCAGATCGGTCTGCGCGAAGGCCTCCATTCCCCATTGGTTGTAGACGTCCAGCAAGTGAGCTGTCTCAACACCATAACCGATCGGAAAAGCAATTCTTTCCAGCACACCTCGTCTCACGGCGTACTCACCGGAGAGCGGTTGAATGACGGCCGATAGCTCAGGAAAGAACATTGAGAACAGGGGTCTCACGAGAATCTCCGTCACTCGCCCGCCACCGGAAGGTCGTACACCTTGAGAGAACGCCAGAGGCCGATCATAGAAGGCCTTCACATACTGCGTAGTGTCGTTGTAAATGAGCGGGCCCACTAAGCCGTAAACAAAGCGAGGGTGAATGTTCTTAATATCAGCGTCCACATACACGATGATATCGCCCTTGAGCTGATAGATGGCTTTCCAAAGGTTCTCGCCCTTCCCTTTCTTGTCGCCTTGCTCCGGGAGAATGTTCTCGGCGAGGTAAACGTCGGCACCAAATGACGAAGCAATCTCTCGCGTCTCATCAGTCGACCCCGAATCGATCACAGCGATTTCATCCAACAAAGGATACCGGGTCATCAGTTCAGACTTAAAGATCACGATCTCTTTGCCGATCGTATTCGCCTCGTTCAAGGTGGGAATACAAAGCGAGATCTTGAGATTTTTCTTTTCTTTCTCCTCGATGAGTTTGAGCAAGTCCCAAAACTCAGAGTGATGAAAGGTATGCGTATCGAGCCAACTGTTATTCTTCTTGTCCATCACACACTCCCGCATCAATCGCTTGTAACATCGTCACCAACTGAGCAACGCCCGAAAACAATGGCTCAATTCGCACGCCCTCTTTTCCTTCCTCCGCCTCACAACTCTCCGTGAGCCCTAACGTCACACCAGGAATATCTCTAGAGATGAGGGAGGAGAGCTCGCCGACACTGGGTCGAACCTCCGGCTTCACTCCCAACTCTTCCATGACCGATCGAGTGGCGCGAACCAGTGGATGCTCAAACTCAATTCCGCCATTACGACGCCGAGCAATAATTTCCAGATTCAGCTCCACGCCGGTCTCAAGCGCAACCTTGCTCACGATTTCTTCCAATCTCTCTTGGATCGTCGCCACCATCCCCACTTGAGCGCTCCGAACTTCGAACCTCAGGCTGCCTTTCGTTGCCGTTTGATGGAAAGACGTGCCAGCTCTCAAGGCCCCTAGATTGATCGTCGTCAGCGGACGCAAGGGAGTTGGAATCTGTTCGATCAAACGGACGACCTCAGCCAGCGGTTCAATCGTTCCCAACCCGGCATGGGCCGCGCCCCGGGAGGCTCCACTCGGGATTCGGCAAGTGATCTCCCCACGCAACATTCCGATCGACTGATAACTCAAGCGCCCTAAATCGACACCTTCAATGCAAACTCCGGCAAAGACCTCACCCGGATGATGCTCCAGAAAGAAATCTATTCCTTGAATATCTCCACGCCCCAAGCCGCGAGAGGCTCCCATCAAAATCAGATCGGACTGCAACTCAACCTTACAGTGTTGGAGGACGTTCGGTAGCGAACAAAGCATCGCGACTCCCAAACTGTTATCGGCAATACCCGCACCTTGGACGGTCTCGGTTCCAACCGTCACCGTGTGGTCTACACCCTCTTCAAACAAGGTATCAAGGTGCGCACAGACAAGAATGCTCCTCTTCCCTACTTTACCAGGCAACACCGCAAGTGCGTTGTTCACCTCGTCAGACGATATCTTGTCCAAACCCGCTTCGCGAAATCGATCCAATACAAATCGAACGCGCTTCTCCTCCTTGAAGGTTTCCGACGGCGTTTCGCCCACCATCACCAGATTAGCGAGAAGGATATCCTTCAACGACGAAGCTTCCTCGCGACGAGTTTGCGCCGAGCTCACGAGCTTGCTCAACAGAGCTTTCTCCTCTTCAACCACGCGCACCTCCATCGGTCACGACAGGGCCATTCGGCAGAATTAAGCCAAAAGTCTTTGTTCCATTCATCTCAATTAGAAATACCACTCATGCAAGCCTTCACCAAGCCACAACAACTCGCACTCTCCTGACCGTAAAGTGTTGTCAAACCAGCAATCAACCGGAAAGATGAAATCACGAAGTAGGACCTCATGGCAACCATCGACCTCACCCCGGTAACTAATCATCGCATAGGCTTTGTCTCGACCCGCTTTTCAGGACACGATGGAGTGTCACTCGAAAGCGCCAAATGGGCAGAGGTGTTGTGGGAAGATCAACACACGAGCTTTTGGTACGCGGGCCTTCTTGACCGTGACCCTGCAGTTTCGATGTGTATCCCAGAAGCGCACTTTGCACATCCCGAGAACGAGTGGATTAACGAACGCATCTGGGGAGTCACGCATCGAAGCCGCCTCGTAACTCAACGAATACATGACCTCGCGAACTACCTCAAGACCACCCTCTATGAATTCGTTGAACGATTTGAATTAGAGATACTCATACCTCAAAACGTGCTAACGATCCCCATGCACCTCCCGCTGGGCATCGCGCTCACCGAGTTCTTGGCCGAAACACAAACGCCGACCATCGCTCATCATCATGATTTTTATTGGGAACGTGATCGGTTTTCGATCAATGCGGTCACTGATTTTCTCGATATGGCTTTTCCCCATCGCGGACACAACATTCGCCATGTGGTGATCAACCAACAAGCCCAAGAACAGCTCTCGTTGCGCAAAGGAGTCTCTTCAACACTGGTACCGAACGTCTTCGAATTTGAGAAAAGCCCGGATCCCGTGGACGACTACTCGGCGAGCTTTCGTCAAGATGTGGGACTGGCAGAAGACGACATCGTCATTCTCCAGCCGACTCGAATCGTCCCTCGCAAAGGAATCGAAAACGCCATCCGGCTAGTCGGACGACTCAATAATCCAAAATGCAAGTTGGTCATCACTCACGAAGCCGGAGACGAAGGCATGGAGTATCAGCATTTGCTCGAGGAGTTAGCCAGAGAAGAAGGAGTCGACCTGCGAATCATCGATGACCGCATCACCGATATCAGGCAGACCGATCACGATGGCCGCAAAACCTACACCCTCTGGGATGCCTACGCACATGCAGACCTCGTGACCTACCTCAGCACCTACGAGGGCTTCGGCAATGCGCTCCTGGAAGCGTTCTACTTTCGCGTTCCGGTCGTCATCAATCGCTACTCGATCTTCATTCAAGACATCGAGCCCAAGGGTTTTGAGCTTCCAGTGATGGACGGATTCGTGACCACCAAAGTCATCAACCAGATTCGACATCTCTTGGACGACCCCGACTACCGAAAGAAGGTCACCGACGCCAATTACCACCTGGCCACCCAATACTACGGCTACGCACCTCTTCGCCGTAATTTGCAAACCCTCATTGCCAGTCTTCCTGGCCTCGCCTAAGCGCATGAGAAATCTGATTCTTCAAGAAGTCATGGACCGTCTTCGGGCACGGTTCGAACGCCTTTATCCAGACCGAGTCGAGCAGTGCATGGACCGCGTCCAAATGACGATCGGTCGCTACGGCGTTGGCTACAGTCATCATTCGCTCCAGCAGCGTTGGAACGAAAAAGACGCTGTCCTGATCACTTACGGCGATTCGATCCGATCGGAGTCAGCCACACCTCTGCAAACCTTGAGGCAATTCGCTACACGGCATTTCATGGGAGCCTTTTCGACGATTCACCTGCTGCCCTTCTATCCCTACTCGTCGGACGATGGCTTCTCCGTCATCAACTATCGCAAAGTCGATCCTGAGCTGGGAACATGGAAAGACATCAACTCGTTGAAGGATCATTTTCACCTGATGTTCGATTGGGTGCTCAATCACGTCTCGGCTAAGAGCAGCTGGTTCCGAGACTACCGTAACGGCATCCTCCCCTATCGGGATTACTTCGTTCAGGAATCACCCGACACCGATCTCTCGGCCGTCACTCGCCCGAGGACCAGCCCTCTGCTCACGGAGGTTTCCACCAAACGCGGAAAGCGTCATGTATGGACAACGTTTTCGGCTGACCAGGTCGATCTCGATTGGAGCAATCCAGATGTCTTCTTCGAAATGCTGGATGTCCTCTTCGGCTACATCGCTAACGGCGCACGCATCGTACGCTTAGATGCCGTGGCTTTCCTTTGGAAGCGAGTCGGCACCAACTGTCTACATCTTGACGAGACTCACGAAGTGATTCGACTGCTTCGAGACATTCTGCAGATTGCGGCACCTTCCGTGATTGTTTTGACCGAGACCAATGTCCCTCACGAGGAGAATATCAGTTACTTCGGGAAAGGTGATGAAGCACACATGGTGTATCAGTTCACCCTACCTCCTCTCCTTCTTCACGGACTCCTTCGAGGCACGGCAGGTCCTTTGACAGACTGGGCGCAAAACTTGCCTCCTCTCCCCCCGGATTGTACCTACTTCAATTTCACGGCTTCCCATGACGGCATCGGCGTGCGGCCCTTGGAGGGCATTCTGCCGCGCGAGGAGGTCGACTTCCTGGGAGAGTCAGTTAAAGCACGAGGCGGACGCCTATCTTATCGCACGCAGCCCGATGGTTCCAAGAGCGTCTACGAGATGAATGTCACTTACTTCTCGGCCTTGAGCAGCGACACTCAAGAAGCGCCCGAGATCGGTGAGCAACGTTTTCTCTGCTCACAGCTCGTCGCCGTGGCACTCAAGGGGATTCCCGGAATCTACGTCCATAGCCTGACAGCCACCATCAACGATGAACAAGGCGTGATCGAGTCTGGGATGCCTCGTCGAATCAACCGAAGAAAGTGGGATGAAGCAGAGCTCGAACAACTGCTTCGCGATGACAGCACCCATCACCACCGGATCTTCTATAAATTCCTCGATATCCTTCGCCGGCGAGCTCGCTGTAACGCCTTTCATCCCGAGGCATCGCAAGAGCTGTTGGCCTTGGATGAACGAGTATTCACTGTCGTTCGGCGCAACCCTCATAGCGGCAAACAGGTGATCTGCCTCAACAACTTCTCGAACGAAGAAGTTACCGTTCATCTCGGCAGTCAATTCCCCAGCGGGTCCATTCACGAACTTGTGGAAGACCGCCCCTGGGAGTCTGACTCGAAGAAGATCACCCTGGCTCCCTACCAAACCTGCTGGCTCGCCTCGACCACCAAACATTGAGTTTCGGATTCAAGGAACCGCGGTCCACTCTAAGCAGCAGGGACGACGGGAGCACTTTTCTTTTGGCGGCTCTGGCATTTTGTGGCTCAATCAGCCCATGAAATTCGGCATTTGCAATGAGATCTTCAAGGATTGGGACATCGAACGCGGGCTTCAGTATGCCAAAGATGCTGGATACGACGCGATCGAGATTGCCCCGTTTACGATCGCAAATTACGTGACCGAAATCTCGGCCGAGAAGCGCCAAAGCATTCGTGCCTACGCGGAAAAGATCGGGCTTGAGATTTCCGCGGTCCACTGGGTTCTCGTTCAAGCTGAGGGCATGTACATGACCCACACAGATCCCGAGATTCGGGCGAAGACAGCCCAATATTTCTGCGATCTGGTTGACTTCTGTGGCGATCTCGGAGGAAAGGCAATCGTGGTCGGATCGCCAAAGCAACGAAATCTTTTGCCAGGGGTTAGCTACGAGCAAGCATGGGCATGGGCAAAGGAAGTCTTCAGTCCATCGATCGAAAAGGCTGCGGAGCGGGACGTTGTCATTTGCTTCGAACCCCTCGCCCCAGCGGAGACGGACTTCATCAACACAGCAGAGGAGGCCATCCGGTTCACCAGAGAATTCAATTCCCCCAACTTCAAGATCATCCTTGATGTCAAAGCGATGTGTGCGATGGGCAAACCCATTCCAGACATCATCCGTGAGTCCAAGGGCGAATTCGCCTACTTCCATGCGAACGACGAGAACCTCAAGGGGCCTGGCTTCGGCGATATCGACTTCAAACCGATCGCCGCTGCCCTCAAAGAAGTGGGATACGAAGGCTACGTCTCCGTTGAAGTCTTCAACTTCGAGGAAGGTCCAGAAGTCATCGCTACCAAGAGTCTCGAATATTTGAAGGATACCTTCGCGTAAGACTCATCAACACTGCCCTAAGTGCATCCCGCAGCCTTCGACCGAAGCAATAGCGGATTGTGATGCGTTCTTCTGGAGCCAATCGGGCGCGAGCAATCGCGGATATCGACTGCTTCAGCGCAGCCGATCATCGAAAAGCTAAGGCGAGCTTGTGCTGAGAATTCAATTCAGCACTCATCCCTACAGACCCAATGCAGGCGTTCCTTGAACTGCGAGAGCGAAGCTGTCGCTTTTCCCCTACCCACAAAGAAGAGCGATCCCCCCCTTGTCTTCGCAGCTCCTTTCGTAAGTTTCAGGAGGGAAAGCGACGTCTCGAGCCACCCTTCCACCCCAGCCACCTTCGTCTGATCAGGACGGGAAGAAGGTCTTGAAGAGCACGTAACTGATCACAACCGGGCAGATGAACTTCACAAAGAAGGCCCAGATGTTCGCCAAACCGAATTTCCCGTTGTCTTGGAACTGAGGCGACCCATCCGCGATCTCTGCGATCGCCGCCTTGGGTTTCCAAACCCATCCCACGTAGACACTACACAGAAGTGAAATCACGACGACTAAGACTGTTCCAAACCCGAAGTCGACGATATCCATGAAGCCCGTCTTTCCAAACAGCTGCATCTCCGTAAAGAACTTCGAGCCACCTGCAGAGAGCGCCGATGGAATCCCGACCAAGAAAGCAAAGCCAGCCACGATCCAAGATGCTGTGCTTCGGCTCGCATACTTTTCATCGAGAATGTAGGACACGGGCACTTCCAACATCGAAATCGAAGAAGTCAAAGCGGCAACGGAGAGCAGGACGAAAAAGAGTGTTGCCACAATGCCACCGGCGGGCATTTGCTCGAAAACCGCTGGAAGCGTTTGGAAGGTGAGTGCAGGCCCGGAATCAGGAGACATCCCAAAGGCAAAGACGGCAGGAAACACCATGAATCCACCAAGAATCGCAACGATTGTGTCCGTGAAGGCCACCCATACGCCCCCGGTAACCATATTCTGTTTCTTAGGCATGTAGGAGCCGTAGGTGATCATCAGTCCCCAACCGACACTGAGGGAGAAGAATGCCTGCCCTAAAGCTTGGAGTACGACTTGCCCATTAATCTTTCCGAAATCCGGTTTGAGATAGTAGGAGATACCTGCCATCGCTCCAGGTAGCGTGATAGAGCGAATGATGATCACGAGGACAAATACCAGCAGGAGCGGCATCAGAATCTTCGAGGCACGCTCAATTCCCTTCTGAACGCCAGCCTGAACGATCAAACTCGTGAGAGCCAAGAAGATCCCCAAAAGTGGGAGGATATACTTGGGATTGCCGACAAAATCACTAAAGACGAGCTTCTTGCCCATCACAGAGGAGACCGCATATCCGATCGTCCACCCCGCGATCACACTGTAGTAACTGAGGACCACAAAACAGAGGATCACACAAAGAACACCGGTCACGACAAAGGGTGTCCCGGGCATGGTCGCTTTGAAGGCACCTACAGGGTTCTTGCCACTCGCCCGGCCCAATGCCAATTCGTTGATCAAGAGCGGAAGACCGATCAGAATGACACAAACCAAATAGACAAACACGAAGGCAGCCCCACCGTTTTCTCCGGTGATGTAAGGAAAACGCCAAATGTTTCCTAGGCCAACCGCTGAGCCCGATGCGGCCAAGATGAAACCAATCCTCGATCCCCAATGACCTCGTTCGTCCGTTGTTTGCATGCTCATGAGTGCGGGCAATATCCTAAGTTTCGACGACCAGGTCAAAAATAAAACCTGGTAACGAGCCCCTCAAATCCAATCCTCACGGAAACGAAAGGCCCTGAGAGAGTTATTTCGCCAGGTCCAGGCTCCGTTTGAAGTCCCCTATCATTCTGTAGTAGCTGAACGAGGACTGGAATTGGACACCCGTTCGCCTCGCCCAGCCTTCCCAGCGCCGACGCATATCAGCAGTCCGCTTCGGGAACGCTTTCGTCAAATCGTGCATCTCCGTCCGGTCTTCAGCCAAATTGAACAGCTCCCAAGGCCCATCCCCACTCCAGACAAGCTTCCAGTCCCCTTCCCTCAGGGCACGATTTCCCTCATGCTCCCAATAAACCGGTCCGGCATGGATCGCCGCGTCCTTTTCTTTAATGATGGGAACCATCGATTCACCGGCATGGGGCTTGATCGCATTTCCCTGGAAGTGGCTGGGATAAATCCCCCCCGCCAACTCGAGGCAGGTCGGCATGAAATCTGGGAGGTAAGCGAGCGATTCAACCCAGGTTCCACGCCTCGCTGCATCGATTCCCTTGGGCCAGTGAACAATCAGCGGACTCGCCATGCCCCCTTCATGCACAAAATGTTTGTAGAGCCTGAAAGGCGTATTGGAAGCATTCGCCCAGGCTCGGCCACAGCGGGGTCCCGCGGTCCCTTTCGTGCTGAGCGGGTTGCGAATGCTTTCTTCGTTCCCGGATCCCAGAATTCCCCCTTCTGCGCACGCGCCGTTGTCCGACAGGAAAAAGAAGACTGTATTGTCGTATTGCCCCAACGTTTTTAATTTCGTCATCAACTTCCCGATGTTCTGGTCGACAGAATCGATGCACCCGGCATAGGCCGCCATTCGCAAATCAAGAATACGCTGCTGCTCGTCAGAGAGGCTATCCCACGCAGGCCCCTCGTGAGGGGCGGGATCCCAAGCCGGATCGATCAGACCCATCTCTCGTTGCCGGGCGAGCCGTTCAGACGAGAGCCTCTCCCATCCTTTCAAATACTTCCCTTCATACTTAGCAAGATCTTTGGGCTTCGCTTGTAAAGGCCAGTGTGGAGCATTGTAGGCAAGATATAGAAAGAAGGGCTTATCCTCTTCTTCCAGGGCCGATTCGATAAACTCGCAGGCATAATCTGTGAATGCATCTGTGATGTAGAAGTCGTCCGGCGCTTCAACGGGCTCGTTCATATAGGTCAGCCCCCGCCGCGCCTCCGGTTTGACATAGTGACTGGCACCCGAAATGATTCCAAAATACTTATCGAAACCTCGTTGCAACGGCCATCCTTGCTTCCGGTGGTAGGACAAGTGCCATTTGCCGGTCATCAGCGTGTGGTAATCGGCTTGCTTAAGGACTTGCGCCAGGGTGACGCACTGCTCATTGAGGTAGCCTTGATAAGGTTCATTGACCAACGGACTAGGTCTCTCCGGAGTTTCCGTCATGTGCCCGATCCCGGCTTGATGAGGATGCAGTCCCGTCATCAAACTGGCTCGAGTGGGACAACATCGACCGGTGTTGTAGAATTGCTTGAAGCGGAGCCCATTGGACGCCAAGCGGTCCAAGTGAGGGGTTTCAATCTCGCCCCCGTAACACCCAATATCAGAGAACCCCATGTCATCAACCATCACGACGACAATGTTGGGTCGATCCGCAGCGTGGGATACTTGCCATCCGACAGCCAACAAACAGGCCAAGCCAAAACGAAAGAGAGTCTTATTCATCACTCAATGTCTTCATAAAAAACGGGACGTTCACCAGTGAACGCCCCGTCGTAAACTTGATCGCGAAACTTTCGCTCTGCCAACTTAGATCAACGCAGTCTGACCCGGCCGCGCAATCGGTCGAACCGGCAGTTCCATGTTCCACTCGAGGTTTTCTGGAACCAAGACGTCTTGAGAATTCATGGCATCATCCCAGGTAACTTCCTTACCCGTGTAAGCAGCCATGCGTCCCATGATCCCCATCATACAGCTCGTGACCATACGATCGCCATCGTTGATCGGCTCGCCTTTTCGAATCGATTCAAACAGTTCATCGTGCTCAACCTGATACATGTCTTTCTTCGGACCGCGGTATTTCCAGCGCTTGTCAGCATTGATGCGCACGTCACTCCACCCATTGATGAGCCCCGTCCCCTTGGAACCGTAAATATAGTCGCTGTTCTCGTTGTAACACCCGGCGATCTGTCGGCTTCCCAAATGAGTTCTCAAACCACTCTTGTATTCATAAACCACCGAGAAGTGATCGTAGATGTTACCGCCATGAGCGGGAATCTGCCGTCCACCGTTCGCCACTGCCTTAACGGGCATTTCGTCTTTGAGAGCCCAGGCAATTTTATCGACCGAGTGAATGGCTTGCTCGCAGATGCTGTCTCCGCTCAACCAGACGTAGTTCTGCCAATACTTGAGTTGCCAAGCGAGGTCTGTCATATCCGGAGTCCGTTGGGTTTCCGGAGCGGCAGGATTCACCGGCCCCGTGTAATACGTGGCATAGACGGATCGGATATCACCAATTTCACCATCATGAATGCGCTTGTAGAGTTCGCGGCGCGCATAGTCATAGCGCCAGCAAAATCCGGCCACAACGGCTAGTTTCTTTCGCTTAGCCTCCGCCACCGAAGCCATGACAGACCGGAGCCCAGCAGAGTCCGTAGCCATCGGCTTTTCGACGAACACATGCTTCCCTGCATCGATTGCTGCCTTCATGTGCTGCGGACGGAAGGCAGGTGGCGTCGTCAAAATGACCACATCGACCCCACTATTGATCACCTTCTCATAGGCGTCCAAGCCAATGAACTGTTTCTCGGGCGCCACATCGATCTTCTCACCCGCCGCTCGCTTGAGCGCCTCTAGGCTGCCCTGCAGCCGGTGCGGAAACACATCTCCCATGGCGGTCAATCGCACATTAGAGTCCGCAGCCATCGCCTGATTGGCAGCGCCGGAGCCCCGACCACCACAACCGACGATCCCAACTCGAATCGTGTCCGAATCTTGAGCGGCCACCCCGGTTTGCAGACCGATATAGGGAGCCACAACACCGCCGACAACCGCTGTGGATGAGTTTTGGATAAACTGACGCCGACTCGTATTGGCGCCGCCTTCAGAAACGTTGGTCTTCTTCATGAAAAATCTTTGAATCAATAGAACACAAAAGCAACTTTGGCTCAACCAAAACGATTGGCGAACGCAAAGTCACCTTATTTGACGCTCTGGAACCAGCGTGAATTCACACCGAGCCCAACGGGGAGCGCTATTGATTGATCAATACCATCCCCTGTCCTGGACGGAGACTGTATTCAAACGGCGTCGGCAAATAGTCCAGGTTGAATTCCGGGGAAACATCCACCAAGGGACGCTTGACCGGCATCTCTCGATAGAGACTGTCGCACCAAAACGGCTGATAGTTGTCCGCATCTTTGTTCAGAATCAGGAGCGAAAGATCCCCCGTCACTGGATCGTGTTTCTGCAACCACAGGACATTCGGATTGTGAGTGTGAAGAATCCGGGTATTAACATCTTTCTGAAATGTCGAGGAGCGCCTCCGAATTTGGTTCACGGAGCGAATGAACTCGCGCAAATCCCAAGACGGGCTTTCCCAATCCGTTGATCGCGTCGTTACGACGTCCAATTTATTGCGAAACCCAAACTCAAACCCGATCGGCATCACCACCCCAGCCGAGAACAAGGCCGTGAAGAGATAGCGCTGCTTCACACCGGCAACATTCCCATTCAGCTCGGTGGCAAGGCGTTCTGTGTCGTGACTTTCTGGAAAGCCGATCGAGTCGACCAAGCCGCAGGTTTGTCCGTACTGCTCCATCAACCACTCGCTCCGATAATCCCACCACTTGGCGCTGTTTTGCACATAATCGAATCCAGAACGCGCAAGGGCCACCGTATCCTCTGGTGAGCAGCCCAACGACTCAGCGACAAACACGAGTCCTGGATACAATTCCTTCGCTTGCTGAATCAGCGGGAACCAGAGTTGAGCCGGCACTTGGTAAGCAGCGTCACAGCGAAACCCTCGAAAACCTTGTTCGTAGAGAAAGCCAATCACTCGCAGCCAAAAGTGAACCAGCGCCTCACGAGCCTCTTCATCGTGATAGCGGAATTTTGCCAGATCACCCCAAACGATCTTTTCAGAACCTTCATAACAATGCGGATGCACCACCTCGCCATTCTCCCACTCAAACCACTCGGGATGTTCCTTCAGGAGCGGCGAATCAAAGGCACAGTGATTCACCACGAGATCCACCTTGAATTGCAAACCCAGTTCGCGACCGCAATCGATCGCAGCTCTGGACTGCAAGAAGGGATCTCCCGGCAATTGTTCGTCGATCAAAAGCGGATGCCAGCGAAAATAGTCGGAGACAGAGTAGAGACTTCCCGAAAAACCGGGGTACTGAATCGGATTCACGAAAACCCAATCGAAGCCCATATCAGCCGCACGCCGCAGGTGCTCAGGCCAGTCTTGAAAACGCCCCGCGAGGAGTGGAAACAAATTGTAGATTGTCATGATTCTCGAGTGGAGAGTGTGGCTATCGAGTCAGACCTTCTTTCTCAAAATGAGTCTTAAACCACGCATTTACAGGAGACGAAGAACTCGCGGGATGATACGGCACTTCCTGCGAGGGCAAGTCTTGGAGAAAGGCCTCACGCGCCGCCTGGGAAAGCGTGCCACTGAGATTGTTCCAAGCATGCGGATCCGATCGAAGATCGTAGTACTCTTCGGCCCCATTCTCATAGTGGATGAAGTGATGCTCCCGGGATCGCAAACTGTGGTTACCACGAGCGTAAGTCGTGCGGATTGTGGAGCGAGACCAAGGCGCGCCAGGATTCTCAAGCAACGGCCTGAGACTCAAGCCCTCGAGACCAGGCTTCAAGGGAATCCCTGCCAACTCACAGAGCGTGGGGAACAAGTCAATCAGTCCCACCGGTTGATCGACAACCTGACGAGCCGTCCCATCAACCGGAACAATCACCATAGGCACACGCGTCGCCTCCGGCCAAAGACTGTGCTTGGCAACCCGGTTTTTCTCACCGAGATGATAGCCATGATCTGAGATGAGGGCGACCATGGTGTTCTCAGGTACGTTCGCTAGCACCTTCCCAATCTGCGCATCCACAAAGGCCGTGCACGCTAGATAGGCTTGCACGCAGAGACGCCATTGTCGATCGCCATCCGCTCGTAAGTAGGGCAATTGTGGAAACTTGGGTAGTTCGTGGAGGTCGCGACCAATCTGAGGCACATCTTTCAAGTCAGCTTCCTGAATGGCAGGAAGTGTCACCTCGTCCAAGGGAAACAAATCGAACCAAGGTTGAGGCACATAGAACGGAACATGCGGTCGATGAAAACCAACTGCCATGAAAAACGGTTGCTCCCCCATTGAGTCCAGATGTTCGACCGCCCACGCAGCCGTCGCATAGTCCGGCATCAACTGATCCGAGTCAGGAAAAGGGGCCCAGTCTGTCTGCGTTCCGGAGAAGGGACGACGCTCATCCGGTCGGTAATGAAAACGTCCCGGCTCCCCACTGGAGTCCACTTTTGGTTTGGGACCAGAATTCCCGGTCGGCCCCGCCACGTCCACGACATCCTCCAAGCGGATCCCATGAGTGATTTTCCCCACGCCAAAAGTACGATACCCATTCCGAGCAAAGTGTTGCGGCAGCAAGTGCCCCACGAAGCGCTCGCGATCCTTGCCAAGTTGTTTCGTGGGTTGGCCGTACACTCCATTGCTCGAGGGATAGAGTCCCGAAAGAAAGGAAGCGCGAGAAGGCCCACAAAGCGGAGCTTGGCAATGGGCATTGGCGAAGAGCGTACCGCGCGCCGCTAGCCCATCGATATGCGGCGTCTTAGCATTTGGGTGCCCCCCAAGGCAACCAACCCAGTCATTCAAATCATCCACGATGATCAGAAGGACGTTCGGTCGCTCTCCAGCTACACCCGTCAGCGCAATCATCATCCCGAAAACAAGTCCAAGCACACATTTCACCCCTCCTTCTTACGCCAATGCTGTGGCCGTGGCAATGTTGGGACCTCGGCTTTCCTGGCGTTTTCATTGACCGCCTTGCCTTCACCCTGCTATGCCTCCCACGCAGGATCGCTCCACAGAAGATGGACCCTAAAAAACAAGAGAGCTTTCGTGGCCCCCTCCAAGAACTCGCAACGGAGATTCGGGAGGACTTGGCTGCCAATCAGGACGATGCCAAGACTGTCGATCTCGACACGTCAATTGGCAGGCTTTCTCGCATGGACGCCATGCAGTCGCAACAGATGGCCTTGGAACTTCGACGCCGGCAACAACTTCAACTCCAACGGGTAGAGAGCGCCCTCCAACGAATCGAAAAGGGGAGTTTTGGCAAATGCGGCAAATGCCACGGAGCCATCTCGCTCGAGCGGCTGGAGATCCAACCGGATGCCGTGCTCTGTGTTCGCTGCGCCGACGCCCGTTAGCGCCTCTTCAGATTCCCGACCAAGTACTAGGTCCTTCAGGGTCTCATCATGCTTAGCGACTACTTTCGCCTCCTCCAACAGTCTCCTCGGATCTTGGGTCTTGGGTTCACCTTCGCGTTCTTCTCGAGCTTCGGCCAGACTTTCTTCATTTCGCTGAGCGTGCCGGCCATCACGGAACGATTCGGATTCTCAAATGCTGAGTGGGGCACACTCTATTCCGGCATGAATATTCTCTCAGCGTTCTGCCTCCCGTTCCTGGGAGCCCGGCTTGACACCGCCCCGCTCCGGACCTTTTCCCGCAATGTTGCCCTGGGTCTCACCTTGGCGTGCATCCTTCTGGCACTGGCGATGAATCAATATGTCGTGGCCTTAGCCATCTTCGCCCTTCGGCTCACTGGACAAGGGCTCCTTTCACTGATGGCTACAGCCACTATGGCCCGACGATTTGATGCCCAACGCGGAAAAGCTCTCAGTATTGCCACGATGGGGTTTCCCTTGGGCGAAACACTCTTTCCTCCTCTTACCATTATCCTCATCGCTCAGCTCGGGTGGCGAATGACGTGGGGAATCGCAGCCGCAGCCACCTTGCTTTTTCTCCTCCCAGCCTGCCGCTTCTTGCTGGCTCAGAATCAAGGTTCCATCCAGACCACGCAGCCTGAAGAGCCCGACAGCATAGGTCATTGGAACCGAAGGCAGATCCTTTCTCACTGGCAATTCTACACACTCGTCCCGACCTACATTGCGCCGGGCTTTCTCGCCACTGGCCTCGTACTCTATCAGTTTTCATTGGCCGACGAAAAAGCATGGACTCACGCCCTGATGGCGAGCTCTTTCGTGAGTTTCGGGATCAGCCGACTCGTGTTTGCCTTTCTCATCGGCCCCTTAATTGATCGCTTTGGAGCCAAGCAACTGTTCAGCCTCCAACTCCTTCCACTTGGGCTCGCTATGGTGTTGATGGCTTACTCCGATCACCCAGTGACTCCCTTCGTCTACAACGGCTTGATTGGCATCAGTCTTGGCATTGGCTCAAGTACAACCTCAGCCCTGTGGGCTGAGCTCTACGGGACGAAGCACCTAGGTGCGATCAAGAGCCTGATGTCCACGATTGGAATCTTCGGGACGGCTTTGAGCCCAATCCTGGTGGGCACGCTGCTCGACCGCGGGATTCCATTCTCAACTCAACTTCTCTGGTACACGGTTGCTCTCCTCGTCTCCGGTGGGCTTAGTAGGCTGGGCTGCGCATGCATGTATCACACTGAAGACAACTAGGGTGAAGGCTCTCGAGCAAGATGCCTTCACCCGCATGGAATAAAATGGGCGTCGCGCGCCTCTCATTTCCAACAACTTGCAAGAAAGACATTCATTCTTCGCCATGACCCTCCGCTTGATTCTATTCCTCTTGATTCTTCCAATGTCGCGTGCGCTGTCTGACGATTGGGCGGAGACCTACGACACGCTCCTGCAAAAATACACCTCAAAATCAGGCGTCGCCTACCAGGCTTGGCACCGGTCAAAACCGGACCGAGAAAAACTTCGCGCGGTCGTTGAAGGCATCGGGAATCAGAGCTTGGAGGGATTTTCTCGGGACGCGCGACTCGCCTTCTACTTGAACGCCTACAACGCGTGGATTCTTCATCAGATTCTGGAGTCCTACCCAACCAAAGGCCCCGGCGGCGGCGGCTTCATTGGCCGGACACGGTTCTTTCGAGCGCGGTCGATTCGAGTGGCCGGTCAGAAAACCAGCTTTCACCTGCTGGAGAATGATATTATCCGGCCGAAATTCTCCGAACCGCGCATCCACTTCGCCCTCAATTGCGCCAGCAAGAGTTGCCCCCCGCTCCACTCCCACGCCTTTCGAGCGGAATCACTCGATGCCACTCTCACCCAACTGACAGAAGCTTTCATCAACGAGAATAAGCTCGGAATACGATCGACCGGCCCCAACGCAATCGCCATCTCCGAGATTTTCAAGTGGTATCGTTCCGACTTCGAAGCGAAAGGTTCCGTGCTGGACTACATCAACAGCCATCGCGAAAAGCCCTTCTCAAGGAAGACAAAGATCCGCTACCAAGACTATCAATGGACCCTCAACGAATCCTCATAGCCCCCATCGCTCCTAGATCAAGGTCGATGAGCGCAGGCTGAATTTCACCGAGCTGAACGGGCGCAAACGGTAGTCATGAACCCATTGAAAAGCAAAAGAAGCCTCCAAATCGAACGGAAACACGTGTTTCCGCTTGAAAAAGCCTCGTGCCCTTTCTAATTTCCGGCGATGGATTCGCAATTAGCTGAATATATCCCGATCATTATCCTCGGTTTTGTCGCCTTCGTTTTCGCAGGAGGCACCCTGATCGCATCGGTTGTATTCGGCAAAAGAGGTCGCCGAAGCCAGATCAAAGACACGGCTTACGAGTGCGGCATGCTTCCAATCGGAGAAGGAAACGCCCGTTTTTCAGTGAAATTCTATCTGATTGCGATGCTCTTCATCCTATTCGACGTCGAGGTCGTGTTCCTCTACCCCTGGGCAGTGGTCTACAAAGAACAATTGGCGCAGAACGCCAACCTCATTTTCGGATCCATGATGGTTTTCCTCGGTCTTTTCACCGTCGGATTCATCTACGAGATCAAGAAGAAAGCCTTCGATTGGAAGTCTTGATTCTTCCTCTCTCGTCTCCAATATCCCTCTAAGGCAACGCGCAGGAGGCGCACAGGGACCCGTCACTCTATGGAGCGACCTGTCTGGCCAGCTCTGAACGGCTGTAGAAATCAGCCTTTGGAGCAATCATTATTTGTCTAAACCGACCGTATCCCCTTGAACCTTAAATCTACCATTCAACTTCGTCCCGGAACCGCAGATCGTATTGTGGCCGGTCATCCTTGGGTCTACCAAGGCGCCATCCAAAACATTACCCATGAGCCCAAGGATGGAGAGATCGTGCAAGTGCGAGATCACCGGAGGCGTTTCCTGGGGATCGGACTCTTCAATTCAAAGTCGAAGATCAGTGTTCGCTTACTTTCCAAGACCCGCGAAGATTTCGACACTGGCTTCTTCTACCGACGATTCAAGGCAGCACACGCCTTCAGACAAAAGCTGATGCCGAATGCCAGTTCCTACCGCCTGATCAGTGCAGAAGGCGACGAGCTCAGTGGCTTGATCATCGACAAATACAACGACATTTGCTCCATCCAAATTTCCTCTTTGGGAATGGAGCAACGGAAGCCACAAATTATCGAGGCCTTGAAGGAGCTCTACGATCCAAAGGCGATCGTCGAACGCACCGACATCGCCTCGCGAAAAGCCGAGGGATTAGAGAGTCCAGTATCTGCTCTGACCATCCATGGAGATTCAGACATCACTCCGAAGACGACGATCGATCTGAACGGCATCCAGTTCGAAGTAGATTTCAAGGCGGGGCACAAGACCGGTTTCTACCTGGATCAACAGGTGAACTACCAACTCGCTACGGACCTCGTGGAACGATGGGAAGCCAAGCGCATCCTCGACTGTTTCACCTATCAGGGCGGCTTCGCCATGCATCTAGCGAAACTGCCCAACCGCTCCGTACTCGCCATTGATCAGAGTGAGGAAGCCATCGCTCAAGCGAAACGGAATGCCGAGACCAATCAGGTAGCCAACCAATGCGAATTCAAAGCTGCGAATGTCTTCGATTGGCTCAAGGAGGCTCAGAAAAGCACCCGAGCAGATTCACCGGAGAACAAGTTTGACGCCATCGTTCTAGACCCTCCCTCTTTCACAAGGAACCGGAGCTCGGTTCGCGATGCGCTCCGAGGCTACAAGGAAATTCACCTTCGGGCGCTTCGCCTGCTCAAGGAGCGCGGCTTGCTTTTCTCTTACTGCTGCTCTCACCACGTCGACCAAGACACGTTTGAGGAAGTGATCGCGACGGCCGCCTATGACAATCGACAGTGCTTGCGCCGCGTCGCCGTTTTCCATCAAGCACCGGATCACCCGATCATTCCAACCATTCCGGAGACGGAGTATCTCAAGGGTTTCGCTTACGAACTCTTGCCGAGGTGAGATCGGAAATGAGAAGTGAGAAATTAGAAGTGAGAAGCGAGTGGTGAGTCGCTATGCGGGTGGAGGGGCGGACTCGATGAGCTCACGCTGCCACGCCATCAGCTCCGCTAACTGCTGGTCCCAATCACGAGCCAGTGCGACTAGAGTCGCTTTGCTCGCAATGAGCGTAGGATCTAGGTCGAGCACCTCGGCCTTCTGATCACGGATCCGCTTCAATTCCTCGATTCGATTTTTCTCTCGCTCCGAGATCATCACACGTCGGGAACGGCGCTTCTCCGGCCAGGATTCTTGCGGCAACTCGCGAACCGCTTCGACAGCATCCCGAATTCCCCGTCGGCGCCGACTTGAAAATCGTAGCGGCAGAATGGCTTCCCACTTCTTCCCCTCGCTCGCTAAGGTTGCTACCTGCAAAAGGTTTTGGTGATTCAAAACAAAGTATGGAGGCTTATTCGATCGACAGGCTTCCTCTTCACGCCATTCCCAAAGCCCGCGGACATAGGCCAATCCCTCCGCCTCGAGACGGCTACTCCCTTTGATTCGCCAGGCGTCTTCCGACGCAGACTGAACGCTACTGATCGCGTCTGCAATCAACCGCTCCCCTTGCTGATCCAGCCAAGGCTCTCGACCTAAATCGCTGAGCCGCCCCTTGAGGGACTTGTGCATTTCCAAGAGATAACGCACATCGTTCAGGGCATACTCGGTCATCTTCTCGGTCAAAGGGCGTTTGCCCCAATCCGCCTTTTGCGACCCCTTCTCAAGGTCTACTTGATGGAAATGAGTCACCAAATGATGAAGCCCAAACTCGCGAAACCCCAGAAAGCGCGCCGCCCACATGGTGTCAAAAATCTTCTTCGGCTGAAACTTGAAGCCTCGGTAAAGCAAGCGGAGATCATAGTCCGCGGCATGAATCACGATCTCTGCATCCCGGAGGCTATCCCACAAAGGGGCCAGGTCGATATCCGCTAAGGGATCTACCAGAAGAAGTGAATCCGGCAGGGCAATCTGAATCAGACAAAGGCGTTCAGGGTACGAATAGAGACTGTCTGCTTCCGTGTCGAGAGCGACGACGGGACAAGCAGCAATCTTCTCTAGCCAAGGAGCCAGAGCACTGTTCGTATCAATCACGGGGCGAACCTAAGTGAAACTGATTCGAAATCAAAACGAAACATTTATCTATTTTGCGACATGAGTCCAAATTCCTTTTCGAATTCGCGGTCTTCACTCAAACTCAGTCCATGAATCTCGCGAAGCGCTTCCTCGAATCTGCCACCGCAAACGCAGAAAAAGACGCGGTCTTTTGGGGAGACGAATCATTCAAATACGCCCATTTCGCGGCAGAAAGCGCCACCATCGCCCGCCACTTGAGTGAGAAACTCAAAATTGCGCCGGGCACGCGAGTGGCACTCTGGCTGAAAAACTGCCCTGAATTCGTCTCAGCAGTTTACGGCATACTTCGGTCGGGCGGCGTCGTCGTGCCCATCAACAATTTCCTCAAACCATCTGAGGTTGGCTATATCCTGTCCGACGCCGAAGCGGACATCGTGATCACCGATGACGAACTCGCCGAGAAACTCGCGACCTTAAAGGACACGCACTCTAATCTCACCGTCATCCCCACGAGCGCCTTCTACACTCTCGGAGAAGGTCTCAACCATGACAATCCGCTCCCGGAGTCAACGCAGGCCCCTACGGATTTGGCCGTCATCATCTACACCTCTGGGACTACTGGAAAACCAAAGGGAGCGATGCTTTCCCACGGAAATCTCCTCCACAATGTGGACAGCTGTCAGCATGAGTTAGAAGCCATCGACCTCGACCGAATGGCCATCCTTCTCCCGATGTTCCATAGCTTTATGCTCACCGTCGGGGTCCTCCTGCCGATCCTTGTGGGCGGTTCGATTGTCTTGATTCGATCGCTCCACCCACCAAAAAACATCGTGATGGAGATCATTCGGCACCGAGCCACCATTCTACCTGCGATTCCGCAGCTCTTTCGGACGCTGGCCACCACCGAACTCCCCCCTCTTCCCTTGAGATTGTGCATCAGTGGAGCGGCCCCCCTGCCAGTCGAAGTGCTCTCCCAGTTTACCGAGCGGGTTGGTATTCCACTGATCGAGGGATACGGGCTCAGCGAAGCAAGCCCGGTGGTTTCTCTCAATCCGATCCGTGATGTCCGCAAACCCGGATCGATCGGGCGCCCGGTGAAAGATGTTGAAGTCTCAATCCAAGACGACGCCGGAAAGATCCTTCCCGTGAAGGAAATAGGCGAACTCTGTGTTCGTGGGGGCAACGTCATGCAGGGGTATTGGAAGAGACCTGAAGAATCCGCTGCAACGCTCGTAGACGGTTGGCTCCGGACGGGCGACATTGGCTACCAAGACGACGATGGCTACTTTTTCATCACAGATCGCAAGAAAGACATGCTCCTCGTCAATGGAATCAACGTGTATCCGCGAGAAATCGAGGAGCTTCTGTATCAGTTCCCTGGAATCAAGGAAGCGGCAGTCGTCGGGAAGACTCATCCGAAAAGGGGCGAGCAACCCGTCGCCTTCATCGCGTTCGACCCCGGAAAAGAGGCCAGCGAAGCAGAAATCAAAGCCTTTCTCAAAGGGCGTCTCGCCGATTTCAAAGCTCCGCGGGAGATTCATATCTGCGATTCTCTCCCCCGAAATGCCACCGGAAAAATCCTCAAGACGGAACTCCGAGAGCGACTCAAGTCAGCCGGTTAGTGAAAGCCGGTAGACTTCATTCAGATTCGCGGTGCAAGTGGCATCACAAAGGGGGAAAATTTCCCGTCTGCAAGCGTCCGAAACGGAGTTCACGAATCCTGAGTTTTGAACGAATTTATGGTCACTAAGGAGGGCTTTTCTCCCCTTGACGCCCAAGGGGTTGCGAATTACCTTTTGGGGACCTAGCGATGGTCTTACATCCAAGACAGAGCCGATTTTCGGCCTCTGCTCTACAGCAAATTTTCCAGGCTGAGCGGTCTGACGACCGAAGCGCAAACTTAACCAGGAGCCTACGGTGGATTTAGATGACATTAAGTCAATTGTCGAACTAATGAACAAAAACTCTATCTCGGATTTCGAGATGGAGAAGGAAGACTTTAAGATTAAACTCCGACGAGGGGCGGAAGGATATACCGCAACCACGTCCGAAGGAGGTCCCTACTTGCTGACCCCACCTGCGGCTCAGCCCCTCCCTGCAGCCGCCGCACCAGCCCCGGCTGAAGCGCCTGCCGCAGAGGCTGCGGCCCCGAGCGCCAGCAGCAACGACGCCGAGATCACTTCCCCGATGATCGGGACTTTCTATGGGGCGCCCTCTCCAGATGCAGCTCCCTTTGTAGAGGTAGGCACCGAGGTCGAACCAGACACCGTCGTTGCTATCATTGAGGCCATGAAGGTCATGAACGAGATCAAGGCTGAAACGAAGGGCGTGATTTCCGAGATTGTGGCCGAGAACGCCAAACCCGTCGAGTTCGGCCAAGCGCTCTATCGAGTGAAGCCGAACTAATGGTCTTGTCTCATTTGCCACTCACCCTCCTCCCGGTAAGCTAGGGTTAATTGCTCTGCCTCTGAGTACCTATGTTTGAAAAGATTCTGATCGCCAACCGTGGCGAAATCGCCGTCCGCGTCATTCGAGCCTGTCGCGAGCTCAATATCCGCTCTGTTGCGGCCTATTCTGAAGCCGACCGAAACTCCATGCACGTGCAAATGGCCGATGAGGCGATCTGCATTGGCAAGGGCCCTAGCCCCGACAGCTACCTTCGCATTGACCGCTTGATCAGTGCGGCAGAAATCGCCGACGTCGACGCAATCCATCCGGGATACGGATTTCTCTCGGAAAACGCCCACTTCGCCGAAGTCTGCGAAAGCTGCAACATTCGCTTCATCGGGCCCAGTGCGGCGGCCATGAACGCCTTGGAAGACAAAGCAGTCAGTCGCGAACTAGCTAAGAAAGCCGGCGTTCCTATCCCTCCCGGATCCGTCGGTGCAATCGAGTCCGAGGAAGACGCTCTCGCGATGGCCAAGGAAATCGGGTATCCCGTGATGATCAAGGCTGTTGCCGGTGGCGGCGGACGCGGCATGCGAGTGGTCCATAACGATATTTCCCTCATTAAAGCATTTCACACAGCTCGTGGTGAAGCCGAGAAATGTTTCGGTAATTCCAACGTCTACGTGGAGAAATTCATCGAGAATCCACACCACATCGAGGTGCAGGTCCTTGGCGATGGTAAAGGCAAAGTCCTCCACTTCGGCGAGCGCGACTGCTCAGTACAACGCCGAAATCAGAAGCTGATCGAGGAATCGCCCTCCCCACTGCTCAACGACAAGCCCTTCAAAGACATCCGCAAGAAGACGAGTCGGGCAGCCGTTAAACTCTGTGAACTCGCGCAATACACCAACGCCGGCACGGTGGAATTCATCGTGGATGGCTCCGGCAATTTCTACTTTCTGGAAGTAAACAAACGGATCCAGGTCGAACACCCGGTCACGGAGGAAGTCACCGGCCACGACTTGGTTAAGCTCCAAATCATGGTTGCTATGGGAGAACCGATTGGAATCAGCCAGGGTGATATCAAACCCTCCGGCCACGCGATCGAGTGCCGTATCAACGCCGAAGATCCTTTCGATGGCTTTCGACCATCACCCGGGCGAATCGAGATGCTCTACGCCCCCGGAGGCCGCGGAGTGCGCTTCGAATCACATGCCTACGCCGGTTACAACATCCCTCCCTACTACGATTCGATGATCGGCAAATTGATCGCCTACGGCAAGGACCGTCCCGAGGCCATGAACATCATGGTGCGAGCCCTCAGCGAGTTCATGATCACCGGGGTCAAGACAACCATTCCGTTCCAATTGGCTATTCTCCAAGATCCAGATTTCCAACGCGGTGTCTACTCGACCAGCTTCGTCGAGCGTTTCCTCGGTGGAGCCGGCCGCGAACTGATCGAAAACAAAGGCTAACCCAGTCGATTTGGAGTGCGAGAGCGAAGCTGTCGCTTTCCCTCCCCTTCAAATCAACCACAGAAACTGAAAACGCCCCTGCACGACTACACAGCAGTCGGCTTTTCAGCCCAACAAGAAGGCCCACGCACCTCTTAGCGCGCCATTCCGCCTCATGCCGCAAAAGCGTCCACTCGCAGACTGCCGACTCTATACCTTCGTCGACTCGGCCTACCTCAATGGCCGTTCCCCAAAGGAGCTCGCCAAAAAACTCTGCGCCGGAGGATCCGACTTGATCCAGCTCCGAGCAAAAGACTGGGCTTCCGACGAGCTCAAGGCAACAGCTGAAGCCATCGCTCCCATTCTAGAAGCCGAAGGCGTTCACTTCGTGATTAACGATTGCCCCGAGATCGCCCAGAATCTCCCTTCCCCTTTCGTGCATCTGGGACAAGAAGACTTCTTCGACGCCGGGCATCGACACATCTCCGACCTATTTCCCGAGAACCCGCGACCGCTCCTCGGCCTCAGCACGCACGCCCCCGACCAATGCCAACGCGCCATAGAGGCAGATGCGGACTACGTCGCCATCGGTCCCATCTACGCCACCGGGACAAAACCCACGGCGAAGCCTGTTACCCTGGACTACGTCCGTTGGGCGGCTGACAACGTCGCCTGTCCTTGGTTCGCGATCGGAGGCATCAATACTCAAACACTTCCCGATGTCATCGAAGCCGGGGCTCAACGCGTCTGTATTGTGTCGGATATCCTCAATCACCCTCACCCAGACAGAGCTTGTCAAGCCATCCGAGACGCTCTACCTTCCTGAGCCCAATTCGGCCCCAAATCCTAAATAAAACAATCCGAATTTCCGTTGAATTATGAGCGTACTCGTCGTCGGCACCACGGCCCTAGATTCCATCAAGACCCCTTACAGCGAAAATCCCCGCCTGCTGGGCGGCTCTGCCAGTCACGCAGCGGTGGCTGCTAGTTTCTTCTCACCCGTAAGTATCGTCGGTGTTGTCGGCGATGATTTCCCCGAGAATTACATCTCGCTCTACGAGAAACACGGCATTGATCTCGCGGGACTCGAACGCAAAAAGGGCCAAACCTTCTTCTGGGAAGGCGAGTACGAGGTCAACATGAACAACCGTCAGACTCTTGAGACGGTTTTGGGTGTGATTGAGGATTGGCTGCCGCAGATTCCCACCTCTCTGCAGGAAAAGGAGTATGTTCTCCTCGCGAATTGTGAACCTAAACTCCAACGCCACATTCTCGGTCAAACCAAGAACAGCCGATTCGTGATCGCAGACACAATGGATCTCTGGCTGAATATCGCTCGGGATGAGCTCCTGGCTTTGCTCAAGGAAATCGACTGTCTTGTCCTCAACGACTCCGAAGCTCGCCAACTCACCGAGATCGACAATGTGGTCGTCGCCGTGAAGAAGATCCACGAGCTCGGCCCGAAATACGTGATCGTCAAGAAGGGCGAGCACGGCTCAATCCTTTCCACCCCGAACGGACTCTTTATCGCTCCGGCCTTCCCGATCACCGAACTCACCGACCCCACGGGTGCAGGTGACTCATTCGTCGGAGGCCTGATCGGCTATCTCGCTGCTGCTGGAGGTGATATCGAAGAAAACCTTCGACAAGCCATTATCCATGGAAGCGTGACCGCGAGCTTCTGTTGCCAGGGCTTCGGCCTCAATGCAACCACCGAGACCACCCGCGAAGCAATCAACGCCCGCGTGGCCGAGTTGGAATCCCTCGTACGGTTTTAATCCCCCATAAGAAACGGGAGTAATCGAAACGCTCCCGTTTCATTTCTTGTCTTGCAGCATATTTATGCTACATATTTACGCATGAGAACATCACTAATCCTCAACGATGAGGTTCTCGCGGAGGCAAAAAAGCGCGCAGCAGACCGACAATGTTCCCTCAGCGCGCTCGTCAATGACGCTCTCCGACGCATCCTACAAACAAAGAGCGATTCACCCGGGCCGGCATTCATTCTTCCCACATTTAGCGGGGAGCAGCCTGTGACTGAGCACTCACGGTCCGATCTACCAAGCTTCGACGAATCCGAGGAGCTTGCCCTCTACCTCAGATGATGGACTTGTTCGACACCAGCGTTCTCATCAAAGCCCATCGCGAAGATCAAAAGAACCACGCATTCTATCGTGAACTCGTGGAACAACGGGCGCGGCGAGACGAGGACTTTGCGCTATCCTCCTTAGTGGCCTCCAACTTTGTGCAGATCGTGACCCATGCAGATTTCCCCATGGGCCCGACACCACTCCCCCAAGCCCTGAGCGTGATTGAATCACTCGAAGTCCTTCCGCACTGCCATTGGGTCGCGCCAGGAAGAAAAAACTGGGCTCTCACCGCCGGCCTCTGCCGCGAATGTGCTTGCCGTGGTAAGATGGTTACCAAAGCACACCATGCATCCATCGCCATCGAACATGCCTGCAATTGGATCACCGAAGACCGCGACTTCCAGGTCTTTGATCACCACGGGCTAAGACTAACCCTGGTGCAGCCTCCTTCATCCAACTAAGCCATATTTGCATTAATCAGATAATATGATTAATGTATCAACAAGATGAAAAAAGTGACCACCACTGAATTGGCCAGAGGACTTTCAGATTTCATCAACCGAGCCACTTACCGAAAGGAAGAGTTTCTGATCACTCGTGGGGGCAAACCCGTCGCTACCCTATCACCTGCCCCAACAGGAGTTAGGGTTCGAGACTTGGCCGACACACTAGCCGGGCTTCCCAGCTTGGAAACGGATGACATCGAGAGAATGAATGAGGATCTCTCAGAGGTTAGAGAGTATGGCAACCAACCCCTGAAGGACCCGTGGGAATCATTCTAGACACCAATGTCTTCATTGCCGTCGAACGTTCCAAGAAGACGGGTAATGTCCCCGCAATCCAGGACCTCGTTCCACGAGACAAGGCCGGGCAGGAAGTCTTTATTTCGATCATTTCTGTCAGCGAACTTCTTGTAGGGGTGCATCGGGCCACTACTCCAGCAAGACAGGCTTCGCGACAAGCTTTCGTCGATTCGGTTCTGGATCAGTTCAGCGCCATCCCCATTGATCTCAGGGTCGCAAGAGAACATAGTCGTCTCACCGCTCGGCTGATCACGGATGGCACTCCAATTGGGACTCATGATTCGTGGATCGCGGCCACGGCTCTGGCTTTCGGATACTCACTCATGACAGAGAACGTGAGAGAGTTCGAACGCATCCCAAACCTGCAGCTAATTTAAACTATTCCGGGCGTTTACGCGGCGAAAGAAACCCGCTTCATTTAAGTTTTGGCCCCCGGGTCCCTCATCTCCGAAGCGAACGGGCACGCGAACGATTTATGCCATTGCCCTCCCCTGATTTAGAGGGGCAAACAGTCGTTGCCAAACGGCAGCAATCCATCCTAAAGTTTCCCTCTCTCCGAACGCGGGTGTAGTTCAATGGTAGAACGGCAGCTTCCCAAGCTGCATACGAGGGTTCGATTCCCTTCACCCGCTCCATTGATTATCAACGACTTACACGAGAGTGCAGGAAAAGTGCAGGAGATTTTGCCTCTATCAGGCTTTTCCGACCTCCATTGACTCGGGCCATTCACCGGTGCCCATCACGTCCAGAATCAGAGCAGAAAGACGTGCCGTAAGATTAAACTGATCCATCTCGCCCACTGACATACTTTGACAATCTTTGTTATTATCGCTAGCTTCCCTTGATGAATATCTCTCTTACTCCGGAGCTGGAAAAGGCGGTCAAAGAGAAGGTTGATTCCGGGCTCTACAACAACGCAAGTGAAGTGATCCGCGAGGCACTGCGGCTCTCTCTCAAGCAAGACGCCGAGAACGATTGGCTCAAACGGGAAGCCGCTATTGGCTATGCCCAATTGGAAGCCGGTGAAACGATCCGCATCCGATCCAAGAAACAGTTTCTCTCCCTCGCGCGATCAGGCCAATGACTTTGGACTTCACCAAAGCTGCCGTCGCCGATCTTCAGTCCATTCGCAACTATACGCTGGAGACCTGCGGACTGGATCAGGAACGCATCTATCTCGATTCAATTTGGAACCGGTTTGAGGAAATCCTAGCAGATCCCGATAAATGGCGACAACGAGAGGATCTGTTTCCCGGATGTCAGATCGCCGCACAAGGCAAACATGTCATCCTTTTCAGGATTGAAGGGACAGTGATTCAGATTGTTCGCATCCTCCACAATGCAATGGATTTTAAGCGGCATGTTTCGAACTGGACTAGTTGAGACGGAAGCTCGCGGTGGAGGCAACGACGGAAAAAGATGGGACCGCGACCACCTAAAAGAGATCCTGTATTGGCCTTCCGTCCCGAACGAGGGTTATCGGTCGGCCCACGTTGGATTGGAACTCTCTCTTGGGTGAAATGCCAATATTGGTGAAAAACGACGCGGCCAGGTCGCCTGGCGAATAGCCAACGGACGCGGGCTCGGCGGCGGTGGGGTCGGTTGCTCCGATAACTTGTCCGCCGCGCACATCGCCACCGGCCATCACGGCACACATGGCTCGCGCCCAATGGTCCCTACCACCCGATTTGTTAATCTTTGGCGTACGTCCAAATTCGCCTGCTGCCATGACGGCAGTTGACGACAACAAGCCCCGCTCTTCCAGACGTTCAAGCAGGGCTGCAAGACCTCGGTCAAAGGGAGGCAATAAAGTCCGAAGACGCGAAAAGTTTTCCTGATGCGTGTCAAAATCGAATTCGGCCGGACGAAGCCGAACGGTGACGAAGTGCACGCCCGCCTCGATCAGTCGCGCGGCTAGTAACATTGATTGCCCAAACTCGTGCTTTCCGAATCGATCCGTTTCGGATTCTCGTTCCTGCGATAGATCGAAAGCTCGTCGGGTGCGAGGCGCACTGATGATGTCGTAGGCCTGCTCCTGGAAGCGATCCATTCCAATTACCTGATCGTCGAGATCTTCGAATCCGCGAAACGCGTTGTCTAGATCATCGAGCAGCTGCTTCTGTGATTGGTATTTCTCAAGTGTCAACCCATCTTCGAGCGACACGCCGCGTACGGAGTACGGCACACCATGCTTCGGTTTGTCAGCGGTCAACGGGCTGTAACGCGAACCCAAATAGCCGGGACCCACAAATGACTCATCGATCGAGACATAGGTCGGCAGATCTCTGGCCGAGGGAAACTGGTGACTGACAACGCTGCCGTATTCGGGATAGCTGACGGTTTGGGAGGCTTTGTTTCCAGTCAGAAGATACTTTTTGGCGAGACCATGATCAGCGACATTGTGCGTGATGCCACGAATGATGGCATACTTGTCGGCACATCGCGCCAGCAAGGGCAGGTGTTCGCAGATTTGAATACCGGCGACGTTGGTCGGGATCGGTTTGAATTCCCCTCGGACTTCGACCGGCGCATCGGGCTTCAGATCAAATGTATCCTGATGCGACGGCGCTCCTTCCATGAAGATGAAGATCGCCGACCGTTTCCCCGAGGCGCCCGCCTGCCCCGCGTGCATGCGCAGGTAGTGACTCAGCGTCACTCCCCCGCCGAGTGTCCCAACTTTGAGGAATTGACGTCGAGTAGAGTGTCTATTCATGACTTTATTCTAGCAACACACGAAGAGAGCAACTTCAATGATTTAACAGAAACTCTTTAGAATTCACCATCGCCCACAGCAAGTCACGGATTCCCTCAGCGACAGATGGCGTTTCGGCTAGGTGTTTGAGGGCACGATCGCGGTCAGCGCTTGTCGGTCGACGACCGACCGAACGAAGCCAAACTTGCTCAATGAGATCACTCAAATCTATTTCCTCACCGGCCGCTTCGGCATCTTCGATCTCAATGATCCAGCCACTGTCATCCAATCGCATCCGAAGGAGCGGGTCGTTCTGAGTAAAGATCGACTGCAACAAAGTGGGCTCGTTCACACGCTCACAATCACAATTGATCGAGCGATCGGGTTTTCCAAATACTTTCATGGCATGGGTACCCGCCATCCGCATGGACAAGTGACCAGAGGCCCGTCGTCGAAGATTCACTCGCACTTCGTCCTGTTCGCCGGGAGCAGCGGTGACTTGCTTGATCGCATCGTAAACAACCTCCGCAGGAATCCGCCGAGGAATCGCCCGACTAAAATTGCGGTGATCGTTTCGATTCGTTTCATTTGGTTTCCAACTCCGCTGGTAGACTGCGCTGGTGGCGATTTGTCGGTGCAGCCACTTCATATCATAGCCGCTCTCGACGAATCCGTTGGCAAGCCAGTCGAGGAGTTGCGGGTGACTCGGCGGATTGGCCGGAGTAAACTGATCGGTCGGATCAACGATGCCCCGGGAAAAATATCCGGCCCAGACCCGATTCACAAAGGCTCGCGCAAACCATGGGTTGTCCGGGTCTCGCATCCAGTTCATGACGGGCTTACGAGGATCGTCGCCAGGTTGAAGCTTCACTTGCTCGCTACGAAGAAGTCGAAGTTCTAATTCTTCATCGACCACCGACCGCCGTTTCGTCCTCGTGACAGGATCGAAGAACCGGGCGAAATCATTGAAGTCAGCCTGTGTCCAACGATCGAACGGGTGCTTATGGCATTCGGCGCACTGGAGCTGGATCCCGAGAAAAGCGTGAGCGACTGACATGGACGTGTCTTTAGGTTCCTGGAGGCTTTGACGAGTCCAGAACCAAGGCATGCCATCCGTCCGGCGGGACAAGTCAGCCAGCATCAGTCCCGCCACCAACTGGTCGTACGGTTCGTTTCGCTCAACGCGTTCGTAGATCCAATCATACCACTCTGAGGCTTTGACGTAGCCATCTTCCCGCGCCACTTCCAACAAACTGCTGATCGACTTTGGATTGCAGCCGGTGAAGTCACAGAGTTTGTTCGCCCACCACGCAGAATAGGTTGGCCGCTCGAGAAGTTCGTTGACCTTCCGGGCTCGTTTGTCATTCGACGAATCTGACAGAAACGAAATCACTTCCTCCGGGGTCGGCAGGGTACCTGTCATGTCGATACTGACTCGCCTCAGGAATGCCGCATCGGAGCATTCATCCGATGACCTCAGCTCCAGCTTGTCCAGCTTCGCGTCGATGAATTGGTCAATGGGATGTCTCGGCAACTGAGCGTCTGCATTGCTCGCTAGCGAACTGGTTGGCACGACGCCCTTACCGGTATACGGACGCATGACTGGGATCGCAGTGACTCCGTTGTCGTAGAATGCAATGAGGTGCGTGTCGCCTTCACCGACGGATGTGGCTACGCCATCGCGGGTCACCCGCACAATGGCATCGTTGTTGGTCTGAAATCGAGCCAGGCATGTCACGTCCTCCCGGGTTCCGTCCTCCCATTCGGCGATAATCCTCATCTGATGCGTCTGTTCGAGCTCTTGGAAACGGATTTCATGCGGCTCGCAATGAAGGGCAACGAGCACCTGATCGGTATCGCCCGGCATCGCGCGGTTATCCTCCGGCCAAGGAGCCCCCATCCGGATCCATTCTTCAAGAATCGCAATCTTTTCTGCAGAGATCTTTCCGCTTGGCGGCATTTGAAGGTCTTCTTCCGAATAGCCAACGGCACGCATCATCAGACTATCACTGGGACTCCCTGGAATCACGGCCGGACCAGAGTCTCCCCCCTTCAAGAATCCATCTCGGTGCGTCAACGAAAGGTTCCCTTTCCTGGAATTGAATCCATGGCATTCATAGCAGTGGTCTTCCAGAAGCGGTTGAACAAAATCACTAAAGAAGTTCAGTTCGTTGACGTCGAATTTGCCTCCCTCTACCGCTTCGGGTTGCGCTTGCATAGCGCCGTTCGCACCGGACTCAATCCAGCGAAGCAAAAGATGATGTTCCCAAGAACCTTTTTCAAAGCGCTCACCACCCTCGTGGTCGATCTGATCCGTCGGCTTGAGCACGATCAAACTGTCCTCTGGATCAATGACGTTCAGACGGGGTCCATCCTGTGATGACGCATTTGCGCGGAGGGCAGAATGATCAGAGCGAAAATCGAAACCAAATAGCGACAATCGAAAACCGCCCTGCCCCTGAAACGATCCATGACACTTCGCAGCGTTGCAACCCAGTCTTCCGAGCAACGGGACAACGTGTTTTTGAAAGTCGGGGACAGCTCCCGAGTCCCGCTGCGCATACCGTTCAGATGCCGGTCGAACGACCTCGTCCGCTACGACAGCATTGACCAGTAAAATAGACGCGAGGGCGATACGCTTCATTGTTCTGACAGGATGACCATGATTTACAGGATGGGAGTAACCATCATCTAACACAACATCCTGTTGATCCTGTGAATCCTGTCCAAGACTCAATTCTCAACCCTTTTCAAGAGATGGGTCACGTTCAAGGCATCGCTTTTTGAATTGCGATGAGCGACGCTCACTCGAATTCTGTCGCCTTCGTGAAGATCTGCGAATGCTTCGTCATGTTGATCATAAAACCCGGCAATGCGAACTCGATTGCCAAGGATGCTTTCTGCCTCTGCGGCGCGGCTATCCGCTGAGGGCTGACTCTCCTCTACCGCCAACAACACTTCGTATCCAGCGGCCTCAACAATTTTCCCGACAAGTTCGCCACTGAAGCCTCGGAATTCCTCTGGAGGCACCCCAAAATCTCCAGGATTGAACGGCTCCGTACGTTCCAAGACCTGGAACTTATATCCGAATCCCAGTTCCTTTGTTTTGGGATTGTAGTCGCCGGTGCGCACTTTAAGGGTTTGGCCACGTTTGATTCGTAAGAGGTTATCAAGGAACGCCCCGGCCACTCCAACTAGTTTGACTCGCGTTCCAATGAGGTCGGCGTTGAGTTGAGGCCGATCACTAATCACGTAATCGATATCCAGCTCCATCTCACCCAGTTCAATGTCTTTGGACCGCAGGCGCCCGATCACAATCGAGTAAAACTTGACACTCCCTTCCCGCGCTCCCGGTTTCACATTGGTCGCCATACGCCCCTTCCCTTTGCCTTTCCGCTGTCCTTTCCCTTGCTTTGCCTCGGCTTGATTCTTAAGAAACTCGATCACCTGTTCTTTCGTCGCTCCGCTCTGCACGATCTTGTCCCGGGCGGCGGGCGACTTGAGAAGTCTCTCATACGCCGCATTCCAATCTTTCTCCTCGGCGCCTGAATTCTTCTGTTGGGTAACAGCCGCCGTGCCGACATGGCCATCCAACAGATCAAGGGAAACACGATGATACCTTCCAAAACCCTCACAGATCTCACGATACTGGTCGCCGGTGAGCGTGATCGTCGGCCAGTTGTCTTTATCTACCCCTTCCCATTCAATCATGAAAAGGGCTTCGAACTGACCTTCATCGTTGGTCTTCGATCCCATGTAGTAGCCGACCATATCCAAGAGCGGCATCGAAGATTCTTCGGTCACTCGAAACGCGCCCTTTGATTTCTTAACGGTTTTGGCTTTCGTTCCTTTGCCCTTTTTACCGCCAGCACCGCGATCCGCTTTCTGAGCCTGCAACGGTGCGGCGACGGCGAGGGAACAGAACAAAACAAGAACTGTCGTGAGAGGTTTCATGCTACGAATGGTCATTTGGATTGCTTTACAGATTGAGTGGCGAGGTTGAGAGTGACTCGGTGGTGGTTGCTTAGTTCCGCGCAAACTTCTCGGAACTGATCGCCAGTGAGCGTAATGGTGGGCCAGCTGGCTTTCTTGCCTTTGGTTTCCATGAGAAACCTGGCCTCATACTTGCCGTCCTGATTCGTTTGTCCTCCCAGGAAGTAAGCGTGGCCGGTAAGAAGTGAATTTCCCCCTCCGGTTCGCGGCTTCATCGCAAGCATCTCGCGAACTTCATTGGCCCTCTTCTCCTGAGGGGCCGTCTTATATCCTTCGGCAATGTGATACAGGTGCGTGCCGGAGCGGAGAATCAAGGAATCTCCCGCCACGGCGGGCGAGGCGTTAATCGTACCCTCAATACGATTCTTAGCCAGGATCTCGAATTTCCGATCGGCCGCAATCACGGCAACGTCACCAGATTTGCTAGAAAAGTAAATCTTGCCTCCCGCCACAACGGGCGATGCCCAATGTTCTCGTCCGGCACGGAGTCGCTCTTGCCAAATTTGTTTCCCGGACCTGGCGTCCAGACAGTTGGCCAATCCGCTCTGGTCGGACACCATAAAGATGAGGTCATTCTCGACGATGAACGAAGGGAGATGAGAGATACCACGCCGTTCCTTCCACTGCACATGAGTATGGGTCACATTGCCCCGGCCACTCGGATCCACTGCGAAAAGGTGCTTGGATATTCCTGTCGTGAAGTAGACGAGGCCGTTTCGATAGATCGGTCGGCAAGTGACATTGAATCCCATGCCGGGATGCAAGACGTACCACAGTTCCTCACCCGTCTTGGCATCGTAACCATAGGTGGCCTCGGCGGCTGGACTCACGACTTGGCGACGCCCCGCATGGTCGATGATCGTCGGTGTCCCGTAAGATTTGCGGTTGTCGCCCGGTTTCTCTTTCATGGTTTCTTTTGGATCACGAACGCCCGATTCTCTCAGCACCTTGGAAAAGTCGTTGTCCACTGAACGATCCTGCCGCCAGACGGTTTCCCCCGTGAACTTGTCTAACGCGATAAAGTACTGCACGTCGACACCGTCAAAAGTCAGGTAGAGCAACCCATCATCCACGATGGGGGACGAAGCCGCGCGCACCCGATGATCACAATGCAAGTCTGTGCGTTCCCAGAGTTTTTCTCCTGAGTTTATATCCAGGCAAGCCGTGCCAAAATTGCCAAAGTGCACGTAAACGCGGCCTTCTTCGACGAACGGGGTCGGCGAAGCTGGGCTGTTGAGCCTAGGATACTGCAGCTTGGGCCTCGGGATATCGAACACTAAAATGTCATGCAAGATTTCGCCGCTTTCCAAATCCACGCAGATTGCGAAGAGCTTACTACTGTCTGCGATCCCGCTAGTCACCCAGACCTGATTTCCCCAGATGACCGGCGAGGAGTGGCCCTGGTCGTGGATGGCGGTACGCCAACGCACATTCTTGGTATCGCTGAATTCAATCGGAAGTTGGACAGTGCCGGCGTTTCCATCTCCGTTAGGGCCGCGGTACTGATTCCAGTTGGCACGGGCTGGAAGGGAAAAGATTGAGACAAAGAAAAGAAAGGTGAGGAATTGTTTCATAATCTGAGCGACGTCCCCCCCGGCACGGGAGGGTGACTTAATAGTTCAATCTGCGTAATCTCCAATTGCGCCTCGTGGTTTCCCGTGGCGCACCACCAGTCCCGGATTTCCATCCCAGTCATGGTGTGCTCAAATTTCTGATGGCTAGCTTGAAAGGCGCTTAACGCTATTTCAATATCAAAACCCTCCTCGCCCACGTCTTGCAGCGTTCTCTTCGTGGAGAACTTTCCCGAGAAACGACCACCAGACAGATAGGTCGTGAACCCAAACTCAACTTCCGCTGACGCCTCAAGGTGACCACGAATTCGAAACCTCGCACTCTCAGGAACAATGATGGGCGAATCCGTTCCCATTGAGAGCGAAAGCACCACAATGGCTTTGGCCCCATGGCCACGGCTGGTCGACTTGGCATCTGCCCTCAGGCGCCCTTTCTTTGCCGCGATTCTTAACATGTCCTGGTATCTGGCCACGCCAACCGCAGTGCTGAGTTCCCCACTGGCAACCAACTTCTTTAGATTGACAATCGCGAGTTTTCCAAAATCTGTCGACCAGTTGCCGTAAATGACCTCCGTAGCCAAATCGCTTTGCCATACCTTCTTTGCCTTCCCGCGCGGAACAGCCTCCAGTCTGCGGGGGTCAGTGATAGCCGCCACCACTTGGTGTCCTCCAGTAACTTCCGTGGAGCTTCCATCAACCAGACGCTTCATCTGAATCCTTCCTTCGTGGACGATAAGTTTTGTGACGTCTTGTTGTGCATCCACATCAAACTGCGTACCCAGGACCCTCAGTTCCGCCATCGGAGTGTGCACCATCATGGCCTTATTTTCAGGCTGCGGGGTAACTTCAGCTGACAGATTGCCCTCACGAAGATGCAGTCGCTTGCGTTTTCCCGCCGAGATCATGAGCGTTGAGGGTCCGGATAGCGTCAGTCTTGAATCGTCCTGAAACGCAAGCTCGATCCAAGATTCGGGCAGCAATGATTCCAGCAACCCACCATCCAGCATCGTCCCAGGCTGAAGCTGATCAAGGGTTTGGCCCTCATTATTCGTCCATTGCACCGGGCCATGAATCGCAGAGATGGTTGCACCCTCTGCTTCTGAGTCCCGCAAAGAGAAGGTCAAAACCGCAGCGAGCACCGCAATCGAGGCGGCCGCAGCCCAGACCTTGCGCTGCCAGGCTCTGTTACTTTTTGACAAGGCTGCTTCGGAATCGATAACGCTGATGTGAGCCGAAGTCACCGCCTCCAATTCACTGCCACCCTCCTGGAGTTGATAGTCGAGATTCAGATAACGGCGCATCGTCTCCCGCAACTCTGGGCTTTGCGTCATACGATCTTGCAAAGTCTCGAAGGCCTCGGGAGATATCGTGCCGTCGAGGTAAGACTCGATCCATTCGCGCTCTTGGGAAGTTAGCGAATTCATGGCGCTGCCTTGTATTGGGCGGTTTTCAATTCGATGCAGTCCATCAACTTCCGCCGCAATCGTTTCAGGCGCATATAGAACGCAGCAGAGGTGGATCCCGATTCCTCGGCCAGCTCTGCAATCTTCACACCCTTCGTATAAGCGAGGGTGAGGAACTGCCTCTGTTTTGAGGGCATGTCCTCGAGGCACTTATCCAGCGCATCCCGCTCAACTTTGCGAGTGCCCAACTCTTCCACCCCCTCTTCCGCCATGAGTTTCAAAACGTCCTCACGAAACACCAAACGGTCACGGGCCATTTCGCGGCGATAGGCCAGAGCCTCGAACCTGGCAATGACAGCAGCCCATTTCAGAAAGTTCGTCCGAGGATCAAACTTCCCAAACTTCCTCCAGGCGACAATCGCCGTCCGCTGCACGACCTCGTCCACGTCATTTCGTGTTGGCAACAATGATCGAATGAACCGCCGGAGGTCCGATTCATTGTCGGCGAGGCACCGCACGAAAAGCTCGTAGCGATCGTCCCTCGGGGTTTTCTGATCAGTATCACGCATGGACCTACCCTATCACTTCCGTCAGATGGAAATACTAACGCTTTTTCCCTAAACTAATTTTTGCTCAAACCACTCTATACCTCTCCAAGCAACGCCTAACGATCGCTTGCCATTAGAACCACTATCTACCATTATTTACCACCACGAGGGTTCGATTCCCTTCACCCGCTCCATTGATTACCAACGACTTACGCACGAATTCTCCCGCAGAGACGCAGGGGCGCAGAGGTTTTTCTTTTTTTATTAGAAATATTATGGCTTTTTATTTCTGTGAATGAGAATGAGATTGGCACGGGGGTTGTGGAGTCGGCGATTGCTTTGCATCGGGAGTTGGGGCCAGGTTTATTGGAGTCTGTCTACGAAGTTGTCCTGGCTCGAATCCTGACTGATCGAGGATTGCAAATAGAACGCCAGGTTCCCGTGGCGGTGCATTGTTTTGGGCTGACTTTCAACCAAGGATTCCGGGTTGACCTGTTAATCGAAGGGAAGGTTGTCATCGAACTCAAAGCAGTCGAAGCGGTGCAACCCGTTCATCTGAAACAGCTTCAAACGTATCTCAGACTCTCCGATTGCCGACTTGGTTATCTCCTAAACTTCAACGAAGCACTCATGAGGAACGGCATCACCCGCACCGTCAACCGACTAGAAGAAAACTAAGAAAAACCTCTGCGCCCCTGCGTCTCTGCGGGACTATTCATTCAATCGTTTCATGGGATCTGAGGTCGGGTCCTATCAAACAACACCACTCTCACTATATTCACGCATCGATCCCTAATCCTCCAACGATCGAAAAAGATGAAATAGCAAGAACTGCCCCCGAGTTGCACGCTCCATTGATTATCAGCGACTAACGCAAGAGTACAGGAAAAGTGCGCAAGATTCTTCATTGGGATAGGGATTACCCCTTAGCCTTTTCGATTTCCACCAGCGGCAAGACCGTTATCTAATCCGAAAGCGGGTAGCATCTCGCACCAGGATAAACGATCCAGAGATGGTCGAGTCGCAGATCTTTGGCAGTGGTATGCATGGACTTGGTTGTCGTTGGCGCGTCGCTGCACTTAAACTCGAATCCCCAGCGTTGGCCGTTTCTCAAGAGCAGTAAATCAAGCTCCGCGCCTCGTTGGGCGGCATAGAAATAAGCATCTCGCTGACCAAGCGCAAGGAGGGTCTGTTCCGTCGGTCCGACTTCGTCTTTGTTGAAGCCGCCAACGTCAACGAAGTGAATGCGCCCCGCTAACGTCTCCGAAACCCCTCGTATCAGATCCCACGAGGCGGAGCCTAGGAGTAGGAATTGCGCCCCGTTATTGGGTTCATCGACGATCGGTCGCAGAATCTCAAAGAGTTGAGGGAGTCGTTGCACTTCGTCAATGATGACGAGCCCTTCTAGAGCGGAGAGTATCTGTTCGGGATTAGCTGTCAACGCGGCTAAATCACTAGGCCGTTCCAGGTCATAGATCGTCACCAATCGATCTTGTTGGACAGCATATAAACGCGCCAATGTCGTTTTCCCTACCTGACGGGCACCAAACAGGGCGACAGCAGGATATTCGTCAAGTCCACAACGAATCGACAAAATCAAATCCGAACGAGCGATAGATTGTTGCATATCACATTTCTCAAGTTAGATAGACAACAATCTATTCGTGATTAAAGATTGCTATTCAACCTCACTCGAGCTCCGGAGCAAACACAATCAAGAATCCGGACTGCCCCTGCCCCCATACGCCCTGTCCAGGCTCCTCGAGTGCTTACCCCCTGCTATTCAAGGACGTCACAACGAATCGAGCAAGTCGACGATCCCCTCGCCACGAGGGTTCGATTCCCTTCACCCGCTCCATTGATTATCAACGACTTACACAAGAGTGCAGGAGATTTCTCGTGAATGCTGTCTGTTCAAGCGCTATCGGTTGGCACCCCTCTCCGTGCCCGTTACATCTAATCCTCGAGAGAACAGACGTTATGTAAAGTTTACCGGCCCATCACATTTCTATCATACTTTGACAAACTTTGTTATCATAGCTACAGTGAACCGATGAATGTCTCTCTTACTCCCGAGCTGGAGAAGGCGGTCAAAGAGAAAGTAGATTCTGGTCTCTACAATAACGCCAGTGAAGTGATTCGTGAAGCGCTACGGCTCTCTCTCAGGCAGGAGGCCGAAAACGATTGGCTGAAGCGGGAGGCGGCTATCGGGTATGCTCAGCTAGAGGCAGGTGAAACGATCCGAATCCGATCCCGGAAGCAGTTCCTCGCACTCGCTCGATCAGGCCAATGACTTTGGACTTCACCATAGCTGCTGCTGCCGATCTTCAATCCATTCGTGACTACACACTTGAGACCTGGGGGGCTGAGCAAGAACGCATCTACTTGGATTCAATGTGGAACAGATTCGAAGAAATCCTGGCAGATTCGGAAAGATGGCGGCGACGTGAGGATCTGTTTCCCGGGTGTCAGATCGCTGCACAGGGAAAACATGTCATCCTCTTCAGGATCGAAGGAAAAGTGATCCAGGTTGTCCGCATTCTTCACAGCGCTATGGACTTCAAACGACATTTACCTAAGAGTACGCCGTGATACCAACCTCACTGAGAGCTATTTCAATTTCTTCAATCACCGCCATTTCTTGATTAATAATCGCAGTCGCTTCGCGATGTCTCTTGCACAACAACCGTCTCCAAAAAGGAATCCAAAACGTCAGCAAGATCATTCGGCCAACCAATCTTCAGATTCTTCTTCCAAATGATTCTCCGACTACAGCTATGGATGGCGCTCATCTTGGGAACTCTGACCTTCAACCAAGGCCAATCAAAGGCCGAGGAACTCACGAATCCGGCTTCGCCAGCTTATGAGCGGGTTAAAGATTGGCCAATCCTTACTGAAGGGCATGTCCTGGGAAATCCAACAGGCCTTGATATCGACTCCGAAGGAAACCTTTGGGTCTTCCATCGAGGATCAAGGAAGTTTACCTTCCCTATGCCCCTCAAAAAAATCCCCGCCAGCACCGTTACCAAAATCGACAGCGAAAGCGGGCGCATCCTGGATGCCTGGGGGAAAGATCTCTTCATTATGCCTCACGGATTGGCGATCGACGGAAACGATAATGTCTGGGTCACGGATGTCGGCCTACATCAGGTGTTCAAGTTCGATTCCAACGGGGCTTTACTCATGACGCTTGGAGAAGCCTGTGTCTCGGGCCTAGATGCGACGCATTTCAAGCTTCCGACTGATGTTGCCGTCGCATCTGACGGTTCGTTCTACGTCGCCGATGGGTATGGAAATAGCAGAGTGGTCAAGTTTTCAGCTGATGGAATCTTGCTCGCGGAGTGGGGATCCAGAGGGCGAGGTCGAAATGAACTCCGAACACCGCACGGTATCGCTCTAGACAAAGATGATTACGTCTACCTTGCTGATCGAGAAAACAATCGGATCAAGAAGTTCGACTCCAAGGGGACTTTGATTTCAATTTGGGAGAATCAGGAAGCGGATCAACTTTACTCCATCTCCGTTTCGTCAGACCAAGAACATTTATTTGCTATCGACTACGCCAAAGATGAAGACGGCCAAATCCTAGGGTCGGATATTCTACGGCTTGATTTGAACTTGAACCTGCAAATCCGATTCGGAAGAAGTGGCGCTCACGAAGGAGAGATTTCACGATATCATGACATCGCAGTCGACACCTCAGGCAACGTATACGTGGGAGACATATTGGGAAACTCGATCCAGAAGTTCAGTCCACCCCGGTAAGGAAGGTTCTAACCAAAACCAATCCGCTCGAACAGATTTTCCCACCACGACCACGAGGGTAGATGCGATCTCCCGATCCCCGCGACTAGTTTTCCCTTCTTCACAGGGATTATCGCTATCGCGATTCGCGGTCCTTTCACCCGCTCCATTGATTATCAACGACTATCATAATCCAGCTTCTTCAAGAAATGACTTAGCAACGGCTGATGGGGAGAGCTTTTTCTGATCCACTTCGAAGTTCAGTCGCAACATCACATCGTCAGTCAAGAGGCCGGCCAGCGGACTCAGGACGTCCTCCAGCCCCGGACGCCGATCAAGGGTTGATTTCCGGATCACCGGAGCTGCATAGTATGGAGGGAAAAAAGATCGATCATCTTCAAGCACTCGAAGCGCATTGGCGGCGACACGACTGTCGGTGGCAAAAGCGCAGATTACATCCACCTCCCCACTCGAAATCGCCTGATACATAAGGGCCGACTCAAGGTCTCGAACCTTGCCAAACGATAAGCCGTAACGGTCACGCAAGCCCGGGTAGCCGTCGGGACGTTCACTGAACTCAAAAGTCCAACCGGCGGTGAGATCGAGAGCAGTCGGCTTCAAGTCGGATATTGAAGTCCAGCCGTTTCGTTCGGCCATGGATTCGCGGACGGTGATCGAATAGGTGTTGTTGAAGCCGAAAGGTTCCAGCCATTGCAGTTCGAATTGTTCAGCGTATCTGCCTTTGACAAGACTATAAACCTCGTCAGGATTGGATCGGACTGGTTCCTTTAGGATCGCCGTTAGGCCGGTGCCAGTGTACTCGGCGTAGAGATCGATCTCACCCGCGAGCAACGCGCCGTGACAAATCATGGTCCCGCCAAGATCGAACCGGCGTTCTACCCGCAGCTCGGTGTTCTTCTCAATCAGTTGAGCCATGAGTTCCCCCAGGATAATCTGCTCGGTGAAGTTCTTTGAGCCGATACGGATCCAGTCACTAGGACTGCTTTCAGGTTTTGAAGCGTTTGGAGTGAGCGGATTCGTTCCGCTGGCCGCAAAAACTCCGACGAAGAACAAGATCATAGGAAACGATAGAACCATCGCTTTCAAAGGCGCGTTTCTGGATCGCGAGGAGACAGCCCAATGAACTCCCCCGATCGCTGCGTCAACAAGGAGAGCAAGAAGCGCAGACGGAATAGCGCCTAGGAGAATCAATTGATTATTGGAAAGAGAAAGGCCTCGATTGATAAACTGCCCAAGTCCCCCGGCTCCAATAAAGGCGGAGAGAGTCGCGATCCCAACCCCTACCACCGCCGCCGTCCGTATGCCCGTTACAATCACTGGGAGAGCGAGAGGAAGTTCAACCATTTGGAGACGTTGACGAGGGGTCATTCCCACACCATCAGCTGCTTCTTGAATTTCAGAGGGAACGCCTTCCAGTCCCGCCAAAGTATTGCGGACGATCGGAAGCAGCCCGTAAAGAGTCAGAGCAATTACCGCTGGCAACGCACCAATCTTGTTCAGAACCGCCAATAGAAACGCCAGCATCGCGAGGCTCGGGATGGTTTGAAGAATCCCAACAATTCCAGTGATGACACCTCGCAACGACTTGACTCGCGAAGCAACGATTCCTAGCGGAACACCAATGACTGTAGCCACCATAGTGGCGATCCCCGTTAGAACAATATGTTCTCCAACCCGCAGCCAAAGTTCCGGAAAGCGTCCCTCAAGGAAATCGATCATATCACGCTTCCGCTTTCCGCCCTGGTTTCGAATTCAGAAAAGCACCGCATTCGGTGAGCTGACGAATCGGTTTGGCGAAAAGCTCCCGAACGAAATCGGTAGCCGGTTCAGCAAGCAAAGACTCTTTCGTGTCAATCTGTTCGAGTTTGCCTTCATGCATCACGGCGATACGGTCGCCCAAAGTCAGCGCTTCAAAGATGTCATGAGTCACAAAAACGATCGTCTTATTCAGCCTCTTCTTTAGAGCAAGCACTTCCTGTTGCAGTGCGTCACGGGTAATGGCATCGAGAGCCCCAAAGGGTTCATCCATTAGGAGGTAATGTGGATCGGCAGCCAAGGCGCGAGCCACACCAACACGCTGTTGTTGCCCCCCAGAGAGTTCATTCGGAAATCGGTCGGCATATTCATCTGCCGGTAAACCAACAAGTTCAAGCAGTTCATCGACACGCCGGCTGCGAACGGTCGCCTTCTCCCCATTAAGTCGAGATACAATGCCCACATTATCCCTTACGGAATAGTGCGGAAACAGGCCAACCCCTTGGAAGACATAGCCAATCTTTCGACGCAAACTGATGGCATCGCAATTCGAAATGTCCTCTCCGTCCAGTAAGATATTTCCGGACGACATCTCGAGAAGCCGGTTAGTCATTTTTAGAAGAGTCGACTTACCACTACCGGAGGAACCCAAAATCACCAGAGTTTCGCCCTCCGCCACCTCAAAACTAACCGAATCCACCGCTGGCGGTACATCGGCACTAAATCGTTTAGAGACGTTGCGATAGGAAATCATCCGGGATCCCTGTTCTGGAGGCCTGTGCCGACAGGGTAATCGAAGCGAGTGACCAATCCAAAGGATTCTGTTCAGCTTTTTGAAACGAGCGGATCAAGCTCGGTGAGCCTCGTCAGGAGCCCTTCAAAATCGGATGCGGCCGCGCCAACGTAGAGATCGGCATAGAGTCGCCCTTCAGTTTCGAGCCCTTCAGGATCGAGACCGCGTCGACGAATAAGGTCGATCGTCTGAGATTGCTCGTCATCGTCCGCGAAATGGCGTTGGCGCAGTTGCACGCCGGGCACCTGCTCAAACCGGTAGCGAAAGGATTCGAAACAGCTCTGAATAGGACTCGGATCAAACATCCGAAGAATGGAAACTACGACCAATGGAGCTGCATTTTCGGGAAATGATTTACCCAGTTGCTCAAGGATGACAGAGAGCGTTTTCTCGCCGACGTATCCAATCGCCCCGGTGCTGGTGAGAATGTTACAATCCCGCATAATGCTTTGCTCAGCTGCACTAGGCTCTTCCCCATCCTCGAAATTCCGAGCTATGCCTGAATACAGCAGGCCAGCCTTCTCACCAAAGCCTACAGCCTGCTGGGAACAATCAAGACCAACGCATTCAAGATCCGAATGCACATCACGACCCTGTAACCAATGCCGAGTGGACTCGACGCAGCCGCTGAGATCTCGCGGCGCTTCTTGATCGAAAAAGCTACTTAGCTCACGATAGGTGCAATCGTATTTCACCAGCGCCGACCCCACGCCGTAGGAACAGCCCAGATCCAGCAAGCGAGGGGGTAGCTTACCCTGGTTTGAGGTTCTCAGGTGATCGATGGCAGCGAGAAAGTAGGGCTTGGCTTGCTCGCCGATCTCGTACTCCAGCCGATCCATCTCACGGAAGTATCCATGCGGTGTGTCGGCGTGGTAAACGTCGTCGAATGTGGCTTTGGCTTCGTTGGCGGAATCGTATTTCATCATTCATATCCCCTCCGCCCCGATCCTCCGCTTCAGAACGAATGTTCGTACCACACCAAAAAAGACGGGCTTAAACACGCTCAACCAAGCGGCAAATTGCACGAGAAAGGCTCTGCGTGAATCCAGTATGCAGATTGCATTCCAATCTCAAAAACCCTCAAGAAACCGCAAAAAACCCTCCAAATCGAGCAAAACCGTTCATTCCCAGCGCAGCTTGAATTGCATATTGCAACGCCTCAGGCCGTTACATTGCATTTTGCAACCAAAAAAACTAAACCGACTACATTCCGTATCGCTGGCGTTTTCGGTAAAGCGTTGCCTTGTCGATTCCCAAGATGCGTGCGGCTTCTTCTTTGGTCGAGCAGCGTTCGCATACCAGCTTGATATGCTCTTTCTCCAAGTCGGCGATAGATACGTTACCCCCTAGTTTATCCGATTTGCTTGAACGCTTTTTTCGTGGGTGAAGCTTACTGGGCAAATCCATCATCTGAACGAGCTCTCCATCCGCCATGATAACAGCCCGTTCAACGTAGTTTCGCAACTCGCGAAGGTTTCCCGGCCACCCATAGTGCAACAAGGCCCGCTCTGCCGCGGCGGAGAAACCTTTAACCTGTTTTCGACATTGCGCAGCGAAGAATCTGAGGAAGTTGTGGGCGAAAGCAGGAATATCTCCCAGTCGCTCGCGTAATGGAGGCATGGTGAGACTGATCACATTTAAGCGATAGAGAAGATCCTCCCGAAAATGGCCGTCAGCCACCGCCTTCTCAAGGTCAATATTGGTCGCAGCAATCACGCGGACATTCGACTGATGAGTCGTCGTTTCCCCCACCCGTTCGTACTCGCGTTCCTGCAATAGTCGAAGCAGTTTTGGCTGCAAATCCAGAGACAGCTCGCCGATCTCGTCGAGAAACAAGGTCCCGCCATCTGCTTGTTCCACTTTACCCCACGTATCCTTGACAGCCCCCGTGAATGCCCCCTTGACGTAACCAAATAATTCACTCGCCAATAATTGCGGAGAGAGGCTTGGGCAACTTACCGTCACAAAGCGTTCTTCACGCAACGAACTGTTTTCATGAACGAATCGAGCAAAGACAGACTTTCCCGTCCCACTCTCACCATGAAGGAGAATCGAGGCATGACTATCTGCCGCCTTACCGGCAACCTCAAGGGCTCCCGTCATTCCCGGGTTCGTGGAATCAAAGAACACAGGCGGCAAATCTGAATTCACCTGAAACTCCAGCTCATCCAAGCGACTTCGCATTCGGCGATTCTGCGCCACGCGATTTAACAGACCGCGGAGCTGCTCCTGAGAGAAGGGTGCGGCAACAAAGTCTAAAGCCCCCAAACGCATAGCCTCAACCGCTGTATTCATGGAGTCGGGCGCAGTCACCACGATAACATCCAATCCCGACGTTTCATCCAAGAGACGGGGCAACAATTCCAGGCCATCTTCTTCCCCCAACTGAAGATCCAATAAGGCTGCGTCGAAGTAAGAACGCTCCAATTGCTGAATCGCATCCTCTCCGCATTCTGCACCGATGACAACATGTCCCTCCCCCTGCAGGGCGGACATGGTGGCATTCAGCATCTCCTGCTCATCATCTATGACCAATAAACGCACGCCCAGAGACTGTGAACTATTCGCCCAATTAAATCGATCAACGTTTCTCCAGCCAATTGAGGCTTGGACCACCCAACAACCAACAAATAGCCACCGAGCATCAAACACTTCGCAGCCAAACAGCCCCGATCTGTCCATTATTTGTAGATCCAGAAGTCGTGGAGAGCATTTGAGAGGAGTGCGCTCACATTTTCTTCAGCCACAAATCAATACTATCTACCGCTAAGAGACACCCAAACAAAGTATTCGCCACTACCAACCATTATTTACCACCACGAGGGTTCGATTCCCTTGACCCGCTCCATTGATAATCAACGACTTAAGCAAGAGTGCAGGAAAAGTGCAGGAGATTTCTGCCTGCACTGAACCCGCAAAGATAGGAACACAGCGCCCAGGATCAGACCTACGCAGATCCATAATTCGATTCGTTGAAAACATCCGCCATCTGCCTTAAGCTTTATCCATGGCCAATAGGATGACATTGCAGAATCAAGCGCTGGCGCTTGGTGCAGGAGACCGAGCAGCAATAGCTTCCGCCCTTCTACACAGCCTGGAACCACCAAGCTATGATGTTTCCGATGAGGAAGTGTTGAACCGCCTCAAACAACTCGAATCGGGAGAGGTAAAAGAAATAAGTCACGAGACACTGATGGCCCAGGTCAAACGACCGTCCTCACGGTGAAACTGACCTATCACCCTAACGTTCGGCGCGATCTAGACGAAGCGACGCGATACTACTCACAGGCGGCCGAAAAACTAGCCAATGATTTCTGGAGCGAAATCACGGTGGCCCTTGAAGACATTCGGAGTTTCCCGACACGGCATCATTTCGACACCAGCGGCTTGAGGAGAAAGAACTTAAAACGATTCCCCTACCACATACTTTTCGAGAATCTCGGGTCCTTCCGTCATCAAGTGTTGAGATATTAGACGAACCCCGGTCGAAGCAACATTCGAATCATCTTCGAATGACCGGACCGACCGTCCCGAATGATCTGAGCAAGCCATGACTTCTGATGAAAATGTAGCGCGAGTATGGAATGCACAAACCGGTGCATTAAGTGGCGGCCGGATTGGCCAGGCCAAGGGGCAAGCTGACTTCGCGCAAACCCTCGCTGAGGAAAACGCGTTGAGCTGTTTCATACCCTTCCAGAAAGGCCTTGATAACCCGCCCGTCTTCGGTCATGCGTAGTCAGCCATGTATCACCGCTCCATTTTGTCTGTCCTCCTCGCGCTGGTGGCGTCGTTGTCCGCCGCGGTCGCTGATCGCCCGAATATCCTGTTCTGTTTTGCCGACGATTGGGGGCGCTACGCGAGCATCTATCGCGATCCGAACCGGCCGGGGTTGAATGATGTGATCAAGACGCCGACCTTGGACAGGATCGGTCGGAGTGGTGTGGTGTTCAACAATGCTTTCGTCAGCGCGCCGAGTTGCAAGCCGTGTCGGGCTTCGGTGTCGACCGGCATGCCGTTCTATCGCTGTGGCAGCAACGCGTTTCTGCACCATCAGGAATATGGCAAGGCGAAGGATCCCTACAAAAAGCTCCCCGGTTTTTCGCAGTTGTTGGTCGAGGGCGGTTACCACGTCATGCATTGGGGGAAGACGACGAACAAGCCGGCCAAGCGGGTGGACCGGACGCATCACCTGCCGATCTGTTATTTCTCCCAGGCGGTATCCGAAGTAGCGGACAAGGAAGCGCGGAAGGAGGAGATCTTTTCGTTTGTCCGTTCCAACTTCAGTTCATTCCTCGACAAGAAGAAGGAGGATCAACCGTTCTTCTACTGGTTTGGGCCGCACAATTCCCATCGGCAATGGACGCGGGGTTCGGGCAAGGAGCTTTGGGGTTTGGATCCCGATAGTTTGAAAGGGAAGCTGCCCGAGTTTCTGCCGGATGTTCATGACGTGCGGGAAGATATCGCGGATTACCTTGGCGAGGCGTTGGCCTGGGACCGCATGGTGCATGAGTTGATCGCGGAACTGAAGGAACGCGGTGAACTTGAAAACACCCTCATCATCGTTTCGGGAGATCACGGCATGCCAGGCATGCCGCGCGGGAAATGCAATCTGCACGACTTCGGATCCATGGTTGCGCTTCTGGTAAGCTGGCCGGACGGCATCCAGTCGGGACGCGAGGTTGACGACTTCGTAAGCCTGATGGATATCGCGCCTACGATCCTTGAAGCCGCCGGCATCAAACCGCCCAAGCACATGTTGGCGAAGAGTTTCATGAACCTACTCACGTCAAGGAAGAACGGGATCATCGAGCCAGAGCGGGATCACGTCATCATCGGACGCGAACGTCACGTCGGCCAATCGCAGCGAGATCGGGCGCCCTACGCGTCGCGGGCGATTCGGACGAAGGACTTTCTGCTGATCCGCAACTTCGAGCCGGATCGATTGCCGATGGGTGTTGTCTACGATCCGAAAGCCAAGCCGGAAGATCTCTTGCAGAATCATTATCTGGCCTATCCCGACATGGATGCCAGTCCGACCAAGGTCTTCCTGATGACCCATCGGGACACTCACGCGGAGTATTTTGATTATGCCTTCGCAGCACGTCCGGAATTCGAGCTCTACGACCTGAAGAACGACCCGGATCAGGTCCGGAATGTCGCCGCCAATTCCGACTTTTCTCAAGTTCGACAACGTCTGACGAAGCGCATGATGAAGATCCTGAAGCAGACCCGCGACCCACGTGTGATCGACGGCGGAAATGCCTTTGATCAAAAGCCGTTCGTCGATCCGACCCACCCGGCCAAACAGTTCACGAAGAAGGAACTGAAGTTTTGACGCTCCGTAGCTTCGATTGGTAATCGAAGTCCAACAATTCGACTGCCAGTCGAATCTACAAACATATGAAACCAACCATTCTCACCCTCCTCTTGCTTTGCCTCAGCCTGCCCGGCGTCCGCGGCAGTGACCTGAAACTGACGGAAACCGATGACGTGATCCGTGTAACCCTGCGCGGCAAACCCGTGCTGGAATACATCAAGACCGAGAAACCCGTGCCGGAAGGCATCGAACCTCACTTTCGCCGCAGCGGTTACATCCACCCGGTCTACACCCCCACCGGACAGGAACTCACCGGGGATTTCCCCGCCGATCATGCACACCAGCACGCCCTGTTCTTCGCCTGGACCAAGAGCGAATTCGACGGCCGCAAGACGGACTTCTGGAACCAAGCCAAGGACCTCGGAAGAATCGAGTTCCGCGAGGCGCTGGGGATGAAGCACGAGGAGCGAAGGGTATCCTTCAGCGTCAAGCACGCGTTCAAGGTGAAGATGAAGTCGAAGGCTGGCGACAAGTGGGTCGATGCGCTCCACGAGGTCTGGACCGTCACCGTCCATCAAACTCCTAAGGACCACTTCCTCTTCGACATCGTCAGCGTTCAGGAATGCGCCACCGACAAGCCCTTGAGCCTTCCCCAGTATCGCTACGGCGGCATGGCGATCCGCGGCAACTACCAGTGGCTGAAGGAAAAGGAAGATCACAGCATCAACCCGGGCGACGTGGTCTATCTGACCAGCGAAGGCAAGGATCGCTGGGAAGGCAATCACACCCGCCCCCACTGGGTCGCCTTCTCCGGCAGGATC